>JAJPIC010000003.1 GCA_021324915.1 Beijerinckiaceae bacterium
AAAAAAAAACAACGGCCGGAGCAGCCCGGAAAACCACGAACGGGGGAGGGGGCTTATTTTCCCTTTGGGTTGCCCCGGGGGTCAAAAGGCCCCGGGGCCCCCCGGGTGGGGGGGGGGGGGGGGGGTTAGTCCACGTCCTCTCGTGCGGTATGCCGGTTGCTCCACTTCTTTGCGCAATAGGCGTTCGTGATCCTCGAAGATCGAAAGACAGGCCTCAAATAGCGCTAGGCTCGTTTCGGCATCGGCAGTCGGGCAGCCCGTCTTTTTAAGCTTCGCAATCAAGTCCATCTGCCGAGTCACTATTCGCCTTGCTTCGGCGACATGCCGGACAGCCATTTCGAGATCGCTTTCTCCGTCTGTCATGGAATTTCACGAGCTTGGCTTCGGAAGTATGTCCCACCTCCCCCTGGTTTGCCAGTTCGATCTTTTCGAGCAAAGACAGCAGCCCCCGCTGCGAACTTACAGTCTTTCGACGGGCTTTCCGTCCCGCGACGGGCAAAGCGCGCGATAACAGATGATAGCGCCGATTTCAGCGCATGCCGCTCTGGTAGCGCCCCGGGGTCACGCCCACGAGTTTGCGGAAGGTGTAGGTGAAGTGACTCTGGCTCGAAAAGCCGAGCATGAGACTGATTTCCACGATTGAAGCGCGTCGATCTTCGAGCAATCTCTTTGCTTCCGTTATTCGCTCCCGCATCACAAATTGATGGGGACTCAAGCCAACGGAATTCTTGAAGAGACGACAAAACCTATAAGGACTTACGTCAACTACGGCGGCGATCCTCGTGAGGCTGATGTCACTCTGGAGATGAGCGCGTATCCAATCCGCTACATCTTGGAGTTCCTGACGGGAAAGGCGCGGTCGATCATCGAAGTTTCGTGATCCGGATTGGGAATACCGACGCGCCAGATAGGCGTAAAGCGCGAGCGATGTGCTCTCGCCGAAAATCGCGCCCGAGGGACATCCCGCGTCGATTTCGGCTTTCATGATCTCCAGAAAAGACGATACGATTGAGTCTTGGATTCCGTCATGGTGCGACAATTGCGGTTCCCGCTGTTGATCGCAGCCAATGAGTTGGTTCAGGAGCGCGCCCCCGAGCTCGATGTAGACTCGGCGAGGATCGTCGCCCTTGCCCATGCAGAATCGGCGGTACTCGTAGCCGCGAGGAGAAATAAGAACGCTTCGTAGCCCCTGAGCGTATACACGTGATTTCGCCCCGATAGCATAACGTACTTTACCGGGACCACGATGAATCAAAATAGTATCGGAAGGCGTCCAGTAGCTTGCTGGAAGCGACTTGGGACAATCAACCTCTTCAATGAGAAAGCCTGCCCACCGAGAATCTGCGCAGCTAAAGTAGGGCTCCCCAACGCCCGCATTACGGACCTTGCCATCGATAACGACTTTGACTCTCTTATTCGGCAACTCTGCCTCCAAAAAGTCAGGTTACCAAGTCTCCGCGTTAATGGCGCTTCATCAGCTAATTCGGTCGGCCAAACGTAAGTGTCCGACCGACCAACTCGCTAGCCTACCTCAGCCGTCGCCTAATTCCTAGGAGCCAGCTAGCACGCGCTTGCCCATGCCTGTTTGATGGCGAGGCGCTGAGCCGAGGTCATCTGATAGGTATCGAACTTTACTGACATGCGGCACACCCGTCCGTCGAGCGCGAAATCCAGTGCGGTGGCCATAAATATGCCCTCACGCGTAAGTCCCTCCTTTGCGTAAATGCCGCCGGACTGCGATTGATATCCCCCGCCGATGAGGCTGCCCAATACTCTCGTCACGTAGGAATTTTCCCCGTCGGGAAGAAGTGCCAATACGGCACGGAGGAAAGCCGCTATGGCGTCCTTTCCCTTCAGCGTTGTGTCCGCATTGAACGTGCGATAGCCAGGGGAGTTTCTGAAAACGAGAGGATGAATGAATATGCAATCCTCAGTCATCATGTTCAGCACGGCATTGTAATCGCCCCGCGCCAACGCGCCGTGAAATTTCGAAACGAATTCCATGAGACCGTCCGAAGCGGGGTTCTTCGTCGGCTTGGTCGGCGCGCAGGGAGCCGCGAACCGCGGCCCGTTGGGATGCATCGGGGCCAGCTGTGCTGCAACGGGAACGCTGACAAAGGGACCCGTCGGGGAAAGCAAATCCACGGTCGTCGTCGGATCTCCGGCACCGGTCAGATCGACTTGCGCAAGCTGCATGCTGTCCCAATGGTCCGTATAGCGCTGGATCAGACCGCCCTGCATTTCATTTGCGGTCATCAGATCAAAGCCGCGCGCGAAGAATGTTCCGGGGACGTCCACGAATTCCGACATGACTCCGTAGCGCAGGTCTCCCGTCGCGTGAACGAATTTGGAGAATCGTCCCGGGGTCCCCACCGCCTGAAAGAGCGGTCCGAAGGTGCCGGCAATGACGGTCTGATTGTCCCCTGGAGGACCGCAATTGACCCCCAGCATGTGATCTTGAACGAGCAAGCCGGTGCTCGCCCAATGCGCCGCGAAGGCAGCGATGTCGAGGTCGTCCTTGGCCGCGTAATATGATCTAAAGAACAGCTCTACTTCCTTCTGCTGCGCCTCTCTGTTTCGCAGGTCTTCACACGCCGGATTTGGATTGCCCGTCAGCGCCTCGACCCTCGCTTCACTCAGTAGGCTCGCTCCAATAGCGGAGACCGCCCCAGCGGCAAGCAATGCTCTGCGATTGAGATCATTCGACATAATCCCTCCCTTAAATTTTATTTGCGGCCGTAGATTGGAAGAACGCCGTTGAGCGGTCTTTCAGAATGTTGCCTCTCATTTGTCAGATTCTTGCTTGTACTTGCCAAACGACTCATACGCCCCGAAGCGCAGTCTTCATGCACGGCAATCAAAGCGGCCCCGTCCGCGAAAACTTCCAGCGCGAACGCCCGCTCTGGACAGAGCGAATTTGTTTGAGCAGGAAAGAGAAGCGTGCGGCGAAGCCCGTTTCGCAGACGCCCAGGTGTGAGGAGCAGGATAATCGGCTGAAGTCCGCTCTATGGCTCGCGCGATAATTGCGTTGCCATACGCGGAAGGCGAGAAAGCGCTTGATGCCGCGATGGCCGTCCGGCTGTTCAGCGGATGAGTTTTCCGGCGCGCGGGATCGTCATGCTGTCATAGCGAGCAATGGGCTGGCCGAATTCGGAATTTCGACGTCGATTTCCAGCAGAGATACATTGTCTCCGCGATCCATTTTGACGACGACATTGTCGCGTTCGACTTTGACGTGCTTTGCGATCACGCCGAGAATCTCTTCTCTCAGGATCGACAACAGATCGTTTTGCCCGCAGAGGCTGCGCTCATGCGCAAGCAGAATTTGCAGGCGCTCGCGCGCGACGGGGGCTGACCGGCGTTGCCCGAACAATCCAAACAGACTCATGCGGCTCTCCGTCCGAAGAGTTTGTCGAAAAGGCTTTTTTTATCGCTGGGAATCGTCATCGGAACATCCTCGCCCATCAGCCGCTGCGCGGCGGCCATATAGGCGCGCGCCGCCGCGCTTGCCGGGTTGCTGAGCGTGACCGGCGTTCCGAGATTCGAGGCCCGCAGCACTTCCTGGCTCTCCGGAACGATCCCCAAGAGCGGCGTTGCCAATATTTCGAGCACGTCATCGATGCTCAGCATTTCGCCCGTCGCCGAACGGGCCGGATCGAATCGCGTGATGAGGAGGTGTTTTTCGATTCGCTCGCCGTCTTCGGCCTTTTTTGTCTTCGAATCGAGAAGCCCGATGATACGGTCGGAGTCGCGGACCGAGGAGACTTCCGGATTTGTAATGACCAAAGCCGTATCCGCGAAGCGCATGGCGAGCGTCGCGCCGCGTTCGATCCCGGCTGGACTGTCGCAAATCACCCAGTCGAACCACGAGCGCAGCTCAGTGATGACCTGCGCCACGCCCTCCTCGGTCAAGGCATCCTTGTCGCGAGTCTGCGAGGCGGGCAGCAGATGGAGATTTTCCAGCCGCTTGTCGCGGATCAGCGCCTGCGGCAGCTTGGCGAGACCTTGCGTGACATTGACGAGGTCGTAGACGACGCGGCGCTCGGCTCCCATGAGGAGATCGAGATTGCGCAAGCCGACGTCGAAATCGACGACCACCACTTTCTGGCCGCTCTGCGCGAGCGCCGCCCCGAGCGCCGCCGTTGACGTTGTCTTGCCGACACCGCCCTTGCCGGATGTGATGACTACGACTTTGGCCATCGGACTCCCCTTTGCATCGTTCAAACCAGCGTTGCAATCATCAGACTGGTGCTTTCGAGCCAGGCTTGCGCGGGCTTGCTGCGCAGCTCCGCGGCCATGTCTTCCGCGGTCTGGTAATAGCCGTTGATCGCGAGCAGCTCGGCTTCATTGCGACTGCAGAAGATGCGCGCCCGCTCATCGCCGAACGAGCCTGCCATGGCCGTGCCGCGCAACGTCCCGTAGATGTGGATCGAGCCGCCCGCGACGATTTCTGCCCCGGAAGCAACCGAGCCTAAGATCGTCACGTCGCCGGCGGGAAAATGCACGGATTGCCCGGACCGCACGGGTTCGTCGAGCAGCAGCGAGGCAGGTTCCTTTTGCGCCGGGGCTCCCGATGTCGGCGACTCGACGCCTATTGCCTTTTCGCTCGCCCAGCCGCCGCTCAGAACGGGCGGTAGTTTTTCGCTCGTCATCGCGGGGTCGACGCCGGTCAGCCCCATGATCCTGATGCCGCGTTGCGCCAATTGGTCGATCAGATGACCGATCGCGTGTTCGCTGAGCGTCACCGCCATGAGGTCGAGCACAACCGGCCGGCCGAGAAAGAAGCCGGGGGATTTCGCCGCCCATTCGCCGAGAGCAACGAGCCAATCGGCGATCGGCGGCTCGGGCGAAAGGGCAAAGGCGATGAACGAGCGGCCGCGAAAATGAAAGTTGCGCTGGCACTGATCGATCGTGGACAAGACAGCGATTCCCGACGAAAGACGGCCTGATTAACGGTTCGTAAAGTTACCAAAAGGTTAACAGGAAGATTAATAATCCGTTGTCGTGCGGCGGACTGGGTTGTCGGCGCGTGCGAAAGATCTTCCGCTGATATTGGCGTGCGATCGAACGCCCCTTGCGGCGGCGAATCGAGGATCTGTCAAAAAGTAATGGCGATGACCAAGAGATCCGGATCCGGGCAGATCGGCGGGCTGCTTTCGGGGCGGCCCGCCGATGCCTCTTAAGAATATTTATTTCTTTACAATAAAATTCTGCTTCTATAAATCGATCGTCGGCGGGCACTGGCGCTCCGAAACGGCCGGGGATCGAGCATGAGCAAAATCGGGATTCGCGTTGGAGAAGCGCTTGTGGCCGGCGGCCCGCCCGGAACCGCTGCCGAACCGGAGGTCGTCATCGGCGATCTCGACAGCCCGTTCGGATCGGCCTTCGCGAATTTGCTCGGAAATCAGGTCGCCGGGCACACGCGCGTCCTCGCCTTGCTGAACACCGACGTGATGGTCCGCCCTGCCACTTTGTGCGTGAGCAAGGTAACCGTCAAAGATGCGCGCTATACGAACATTCTCATGGGCACCGTTCAATATGCGACGGCCATGGGCGTCCTCGATGCCGTGCGCAAGGGCGACATCCCGCTCGCGATCGTCAACGACGTGGGCATTATCATCTCGATCTGGCTCAATCCGTCGGTCGTTGAAGTCGAGAAGCTCGACCACAGGAGTCTTTTCAATATTCACCGGGAAGCAACGGCGCGCGCAATTCATAAAGCCATGGCGAATGAACCGTCGATAGAATGGCTCC
Organism: Beijerinckiaceae bacterium; assembly: GCA_021324915.1. GTDB lineage: Bacteria > Pseudomonadota > Alphaproteobacteria > Rhizobiales > Beijerinckiaceae > Methylovirgula. Next base: position 5,755 of record JAJPIC010000003.1, read on the forward strand.
TAGAAAACCAGGAGAAGGTCGTTCATAAATATTTCGAGCGTGCGCTGAACGGGGAATTGTGACCGTCATTTGACCTTCATCCGGCAAGCTTATTCAGAGCGGCCTGGAGGTGGCGCATGTCGGACGAAGTTGAAACAGCCGAACTGGACAAGTTGCAAGCCGCCTATGTGGCAGCGGTCGAGCGCTGGATCGAGGCGATCAAGGCGGAGCGGGATCTTGTGGCCGTAACTCCTCATTCCGTCGCGAAAGTCGACGACTGGGAGGCCGCCCATTTCCGCGAGGACGACATCCGCGAGGAAGTGCTCGAATTGAAGAAGAACTACGAAGACGCGCTGCGCGAAAAGTTCTTCGGCTTCTGAGCCGGCTCAGTCGTCAGAGCGATATGCGATCATCTTGAATCAGACTTGTCCTATCGCTTCTGGACTGCTCCGCCGCGCTTTGCCCTCCTCGCAACGGCGCTGCCGACATATGTCACCCGTCGAGCGCTCAATGCAAAACCATGCGGCTGAACGGCGCCACATAGGCCTGCAGCGTCACGAGGATGCCCACGAGGCAGGCGAGCGCGATCGAGTGGAAAAACACGAAGCGCAGGATTTTCCCCTCGTGACCGAACCAATTGGTCGCGGTCGACGCGACAACGATCGACTGCGCGTCGATCATCTTGCCCATGACGCCGCCCGAAGAATTGGCGGCGCTCATCAAGACCGGCGAGAGATGAAGCTGTTGCGAGGTGATCTTCTGCAGATTGCCGAACAAAATGTTCGAGGCCGTGTCCGATCCGGTCAGGGCGGTCCCGAGCCAGCCGAGCAGCGTTCCGAAGAAGGGATAGAGCACGCCCGCGCCCGCAAACGCGAGGCCGAGCGTCGCATCGATGCCGGAGAGGCGCGTGAGCGTGCCGATGGCGAGCATGGCCGAAATCGTGATGAGCGAATAGGCGCAGATTCTGATCGTCTTGCCGTAAGAGACGAGGAGCTGCATTGGTGAAAAGCCCATGGCGAGCCCGGCAATGATCGCGGCAATCAACATGCCGGAGCCTGTATAAGTAAGCCAAGTGAAGGAGAAGACTGCCGCCTCCGGCGTCGGATGTGCCACGACGGGCGGCATTTTGTTGATCAGCTTGTCGAGATGCGGGACAGCGTAGCTCAGCGTCGTATAGGGATTGACCTTGGCCTTGAACCAATTCGTACCCCAGACAAGCAGGATGGCGCAAACGAGAATCCAGGGCATGAGTGCCATCGAAACTTGGGTCGGCCTCGGGTGAGCGCTCTCGTGCGCAGGAGCCACGATTGCCGCAGATTCGTCGCGCCCGCGCAGAGCCGGTGAGGTCCAAAGCACCGCCGGCTGCCAGACGCGCAGAAAGCCGATGAGACAGGCCATCGAAATGAGAGCGGCGCCGATGTCGACGATCCAGGGATTGATGAAATTCGAGATGAGGAACTGCGGGACCGCAAAGGAAATGCCGGAGACGAGGATCGCCGGCCATATGTCGATCATGCCGCGGAAGCCGGCGAAGGCCCAGATCAGCCAGAAGGGCACGAGCAGCGAGAAGAACGGCAATTGGCGTCCGACCATTGCGCCGAGCACGAGCGGATCGAGACCGGTGACGCTGGCGAGGCCTGCTATCGGCGTGCCGAGCGCGCCATAGGCGACAGGCGCGGTATTGGCGATGAGCGAAAGGCCGGAGGCGGCGAGCGGCGAGAAACCGAGCCCCATCAGGATCGCGCCGGTGACGGCGACCGGCGTGCCGAAGCCGGACGCGCCTTCGAAAAAGGCGCCGAACGAAAACGCAATGAGCAGAAGTTGGAGGCGGCGGTCTTCGGTGACGCCGCCAATCATGGCCTGCAAGGTGGCGAAGGCGCCTTTTTCGACGGTGAGCCGATAAAGAAAAATGACGTTGAGGACGATCCAGCCGATCGGAAAAAAGCCGGTGACCGCGCCGAGCAGAGTTGCGCGCAGCGACATGCCCGCCGGCATGGTGAAGAAGAAGATCGCGACGAGATTGGCGACGATCAGCGCAATAATGGCCGCGATATGCGCCCTCACCTTGTTCGATGCGATGAGGATCAACAGAGTTGCGACCGGCAGCGCGGCGGCACCCGTCGACAACAGGCTGTTGCCGAACGGGTTATAGACCTGGTTCCACACGCTATCCCCCCGAACCGCATTCTTGCAATTTGCGAGGAGCTTAGTGAAACGCGTCACTGCCGCAACAATTAATTGCCGGTGACGCTCACGTTCGTGTGTTGGATTTGATGCCGGCTGCCACGCGCGACCGCCATCGCTGGAGGACGAAATGAATGCAGGCTGGCTGTTCGCGGCAAATATGCTGGCAACGATCTCGATCGTACCTCCGGCCTTCGCGGCGCTCGCGCCCCAGTATCAGCGCATCGCGGAGCTGCGCGCGATCCTCAACGACGAGAGGATCACGGGTCTCTTCGACAGCGCTCATCCGATCGACAGGATCGAGCGGCTGAAGAGCGACCTTTATCGCCTGACCGGCGGCGCATGTCACGTCGACGTCACGATCAAGGATATGCCGCACGGGGAACCAATTGCCGGGCCCTGCGCCTTTATACTCGTGGCGGGCCCGCTCATATGCGACCAGAGCATGATCCGGAAAAGTGGGAGCCGGTTTTCCGAAGAGATCATGCCCGAATGAGCATGATCCGGAAAAGTGGGAGCCGGTTTTCCGAAGAGATCATGCCCCAATGAGCATGATCCGGAAAGTGGGACCTGGTTTTCCGAAGAGATCATGCTCTAAATAACCGCGGGTCGCGCGAAGACGTCTCGCTCCAGGGCGGTCAGGAGAGAACATGCCCGAGAAGCTAACCGTGCTTGTCGTCGGCGCATCGCGCGGCCTTGGACTGGGCCTGGCGGAAGAATGGTGTGGCCGCGATTGGAACGTGATCGCAACCGAACGCAATCCGTCAAAGGGGCTCGAAGCGTTGGCGCGGCGCTATCAGAACCTCGAAATCGAAAAACTGGACATTACCGATGCGGCAAGCGTGCGCCGGTTGCGCGAGCGGCTGGCGGAGCACCGGCTCGACATTCTTTTCGTCAATGCCGGTATCGCCAAGGCCGCGGGTGCGACGCCGGCGACCGCCATGGAAGCCGATTTTCTCGACATGATGCTCACCAATGCGCTCAGTCCCGTGCGGCTCGTCGAATTGTTCGAGGATCTCGTGCGGGCCGACGGCGTCATCGCGGTCATGACATCCGGCCTTGCAAGCATCGCCAACAATACGGGCGGCTTCTCGGAACTCTATAGCGCGAGCAAGGCTGCGCTCAACATGCTGATGAAATGTTTCGCAAGCCGCCACCCCAACGATACGCGCGCGATTCTGCTTGTCGCGCCTGGGTGGGTGCGCACCGACATGGGCGGATCGAATGCACCGCTTTCAATTGAGGAGAGCGTTCCGCTCGTGGTCGAGACGGTCGCGCGTCATCGCGGCAAGCCCGGGCTGCGCTTCGTCGACCGGCATGGCAACACCTTGCCCTGGTGAATGAGGCGAATTCCAACCTCGCTGCACCGCACGCGAACGCTCTCCCTCTCGTTTGAACTCGCGTGCGGCGCTTGTCGCACAGCATGTGCTGTCAGGCGACCTTCTGCCTCTGATGGCGGCCTTCTTCGATTTCTTCGATGATCTTCGGCACGAAGACTTTAAGATCATCGGGACTGCGGCTGGTGATAATGCCTTGGTCGGTTACCACAGGCTTGTCCACCCAGCGACCGCCCGCGTTCTCGACGTCCTTGCGCAGGGACCAGAATGACGTGACGTTGCGCCCGCGAAGGGCATCGACCTCGATCAAGAGCCAAGGCGCGTGGCAGATCGCGGCGACGACCTTGCCGCTGTCGAGGAACGCGCGAACGATCTTCAGTGCATTCTCGTCGCGGCGCAAATGATCCGGATTCATCACGCCGCCCGGCAATACGAGCGCGGCATAATTTTCAGGCTTCGCATCGGCGATCTTGAGATCGGCCGGTACGGTCTCGCCCCAGTCTTTGATGTTCCAGCCGCGGATCGGCTTGCCATCCTGGCTCGCCACCTCGACTTTCGCTCCCGCTTTGCGCAATTCGTCGCGCGGAACCGTGAGTTCAAGTTGCTCGAAGCCGGTCGTGGCGATGATCAGGATTCGTGCATCCTTGATGCTTGGCATTTTTGTCTCCAACCTTGAAGAAATCCCCCGTCGCTGCGGCGGAAACGAGCAAGAGCCGCCCGCGTTCCGGCCGCAAAAGTCCGGAACCGAAGACGGCGCCGCCCCGTTTTCTCGCGCAATCGCAAGAATCTAGATCGCGGGACGGGGGCGCGGGCTTAGCAGCAAGAGAGCGGAACATGAGCAGCCAAACGAACGACGGCAATGCGCGGATCAGGGATTACGGCGGCCCGGCCGGAGGCTGGGGCTCGGTCGAATCGCTTGCCGAAATTCTCATGCGCGAAGGCTCGCCGCTGGCCGTCGCGGCCGATCTCATCCATCAGAACAAGGCGGACGGCTTCATGTGCGTGAGCTGCGCCTGGGCAAAGCCGGCGCATCCGCATCCCTTCGAATATTGCGAGAACGGCGCCAAGGCGAGCGCCTGGGAAATGACGCATAAGAAAACCGGCCCCGACTTCTTCGCCGCCCATGCGGTGAGCGAGCTCGAGTCCTGGCCGGATCACGATCTCGAAGAACACGGGCGCCTCACCCACCCGATGCGTTGGGATGCGGCAAGCGACAAATATGTCGAGGTCGATTGGGAAGCGGCCTTCGCCGAGATCGGCCGCGAGCTCAAGGCGCTCGATCCGAATTCGGTGGTTTTCTATACGTCGGGACGCGCCTCGCTCGAAGCCTCCTACATGTATCAGCTGTTCGCCCGCATGTACGGCACCAACAATCTGCCGGACAGTTCCAACATGTGCCACGAGAGCACGTCCGTGGCGCTGCCGGACAGCATCGGCGTGCCTGTCGGCACCGTCCGGCTCGACGATTTCGACAAGACCGATTGCATTTTCTTCTTCGGTCAGAATGTCGGCACGAACAGCCCGCGCATGCTGCATCAATTGCAGGACGCGCGTATGCGCGGTGTCGAAATCATCACCTTCAATCCGCTGCGCGAACGCGGGCTCGAGCGTTTCGTCAATCCTCAAGCGCCGCTCGAAATGCTGACCAACAGGCCGACGCAGATCAGCACGCAATATCACCAGGTGAAGGCAGGCGGCGACACGGCCGCGATCTTCGGCATAGCCAAGGCGCTTATCGCGGCGGATGATCGCGTCGGCAACATTCTCGACCACGCGTTCATCGCCGAGCATACGCACGGATTCCAAGAGTTCCGCGAGGCCGCGCGCCGCTACGAGTGGGCGCAGCTCGAAGCGCGCTCCGGCCTCTCGCGCGCCGAGATGGAGGAAGCCGCGGAAGTCTATGCGCGCTCGAAGGCGGTGATCGGCATCTACGGCATGGGCCTCACGCAGCATCGCGCCGGCGTCGACAATTGCAAAATGCTCGTCAATCTTCTGCTCCTGCGCGGCAATATCGGCAGGCCCGGCGCCGGCATCTGCCCAGTGCGCGGGCATTCCAATGTGCAAGGCCAGCGCACGGTCGGGATCACTGAAAAGCCCGAGCTCGCGCCGCTCGACAAACTGAAGGAGCTCTATGGCTTCGAACCGCCGCGCGAAAAGGGCCTCAGCACAGTCGATGCCTGCGAGGGCATTATCAAAGGCGAAGTCAAGGCCTTCATCGGGCTCGGCGGCAATTTCGTGCGCGCCGTCCCGGATACGACGATCATCGAGGAAGCTTGGCGCAAGCAACGGCTGACCGTGCAGATCTCGACCAAGCTCAATCGCAGCCACCTGATCCACGGCGAAGTCTCCTTCATCCTCCCATGCCTTGGGCGCACCGAGGTCGATCGGCAGGCGACGGGGCCGCAGGCGGTTTCAACCGAGGATTCGACAGCCTACATTCACGGCTCGCGTGGGGTAAGGACGCCGGTGGCCGATACGATCCTCTCCGAGCCGAAGATCATCGCCGAAATGGCCAAGCACACTTTGGCGCCCAACCCGAAAGTCGACTGGGACGGCTGGGTCGCGGATTATGCCAAGATCCGCGATGCGATCGAGGCGACCTATCCCGAGCAATTCAAGGATTTCAACAGGCGCATGTTCGAGCCGGGCGGCTTTCCGCGCCCGCTCGCAGCGCGCGAACGCCAATGGAAAACGAAGACGGGCAAAGCCAATTTCCACGTGCCGGCGGGGCTCGACGAAGACCCGGACATGGTGAGCAATGACGACGTCTTCCTGCTCATCACCGTCCGCAGCAACGACCAGTTCAATACGACCGTCTATGGCTATGACGACCGCTTCCGCGGCATCCAGGGCACCCGCCGCGTGCTGATGATGAATGCCGCCGATATCGCCCTCCTCTCGCTCAAGGACGGCGAAATGGTCGATCTCGCCACGGTGGCAGATGACGGAGTCGAGCGGCGGCTGAATGGGTTCCGCCTGACCGCCTACGATGTACCGCGCGGGTGTTGCTGGGCCTATTATCCGGAGTGCAATCCGCTGATCCCGCTATGGCATCACGCCATCGGCAGCAAAGTGCCGGCGGCAAAATCGGTGCCGATCAAGGTCTGCCGCAGTGCGGCCACGGCAGCGGCGGCCTGAGCCGATGAGCACGAAGCCGAAGAAGTGGTCGGCGCGCGTGACGCGCGAGAGCGACGCGCTCGACCTCGAGCCGCGCGTCTTCGCATCCGATGATCCGAGAGCGGTCGCGCGATCCTTGAAACGCTCGGCCGAGCGCAGCAAGCGGCGCAAATCGAACCCCTATCGCTCGGCTATGTCGATGTTGACCTTCTATCTCAACCGTGCCGGGCGAAACCTGCCAGCAGCGCGCAAGCGCGTGCTCGAACGCGCCAAGGGCGAGCTGCGCAAAGCATTCGGCCGCGCGTGATCTTCGCTATCCGAAGGAGGATCGATCGAGCTCCGGTGCGAAGGCGAGCGTTCTTGCCTGATGCTCGATGAGGAAGGTCGCATGGTTCGCGCCGCGCGGAGGCGGAATCACGAACCAGATGATCAGGAAGGCGAGAATCACCAGGACAAGGCCCGCGATCAAAACATAGAAGATCGGCCGGCCGAAGAAGCCGGCGCGTGCCCGGCGCGGTTCGATTTCGATCGGATGCCTCCTCTCGTCTTCCGCGCGGTCTCTCGTTCGTTGATCTGCCATGGCCGGCCTCCTCTCCAAGGCCAACGTTGCCCGCAGACATGGGTTGCGGCCGCGTCGAAGCCGGGGTCTGAAGACCGGATGCTAGAGGGCCGCGGGCAGGGCCTGCCGGGCATCGAAAAATCCGGCCCAGGGGTCGCGCGTAAGATGCGTGAGGCGCTTGCTGAAATTGCCGAGCGTGAATTGGCTGGCGCTGGTCAAGCTCTCGAGTTCGTCCCAGGTCAGCGGCGTCGATATGCTCGCCCCTGCCCGCGCCCGCGTCGAATAGGCGGCAACGGCGGTTGCTCCGCGCGCATTGCGCAAATAATCGACATAGATGCGGCCGGCGCGCGCCTTTTTCGCCACCGTCGCCGTGAACCGCTGCGGGCTATCGTGCGCCATGGCTTCGGCCAGGCTGCGGCAGAGAGTTTTTGCCTTCTCCCACGTGGCGCGTGGCTCGATGGGCACGACAACATGCAGACCCTTGCCGCCGGTCGTCTTGATGAAGCTCTCGAGCTTCGCCTTGGCGAGCCGCATCCTTATCTCGCGCGCTGCCGAGACGAGGTCTGGGAAGGTGACGCCCTCGCCCGGATCGAGATCGAAGATCAACCGGTCGGGACGGTCGAGATTCGTGCTGCGCGCACCCCACGGGTGAATCTCGAGCGCCGACGATTGGACCAGCGCCATCAATCCGTCGAGTGAATCGATGCCGAGGATAGGCTCGGCTTCATGCGGGTCCTTGATCTTGAGAATATGTTCGTCCAAGCCGGCCCAGGCGTGCTTCTGGAAGAAACAGCCTTGCACAAATCCGTTCGGGCAGCGCACGAGCACGAGCGGACGCCCGACGATATGCGGCTCGATCCACCGCCAGACCATGGTGTAATAGTCGGCAAGCCCCTGTTTGGTGACGCCCACGTCGGGCCAAAGCAGGCGATCGGGATGGGTAAGCTCGACACTGGTTTTCGGATCGGACGGCGCGCGGAGCGCCTTCTCACGCACGATTTCCTTCGGGTCTTTGTCTTCGCGCAGTCCCTTGAAAGCGGCTTGCCGAAGGCTGCCGTCCGCGGTCCAGCCGCGAAATTCGACTTCCGCAACATGATCCGGCTTGATCCAAACGGCATTTCGGCGCGCTTCGGCGGGAAGCGGATCGGCAAAGGCGGGCTTTGCTATTCTCTCGCGTTCGAGATCGGTGAAGAGATCGGTAGCGAGCTTATTCGAAAATCCGCTTCCTACCCTGCCCGCGTGAATGAGCTTGCCGTTCTCGTAATAGCCGAGCACCAATGAACCGATCGCCTTGCGCGAGGTCGTCGAGGGCACATAGCCGGTAATGACGAATTCCTGGCGGTTGGCGCATTTTGCCTTCATCCAATCTGTCGTTCGCCCTTCGCGGTAAGGCGCATCGCGCCGCTTCGAGACGATGCCTTCGGCGCCCAGCCGGCACACATGCTGAAGCATGAGATCGCCGTTCTCTTCGAAATGTTCGCTGAAGCGCAGCGTCCGGTCCCCTGCCGCCGAAAACAGAGCGGCGAGAAGATCCTTGCGTTCGCTCAAAGCCACGCGCGTCAGGTTGAGGCCATCGATATAGAGAATATCGAAGCCGTAATAGACGAGGCTCTCTTTCTTGCCTTCCTTAAGAGCGTTCTGAAGCGCGGAAAAATCGGAAATTCCGTTGTCGTCCTCGACGACGATTTCGCCGTCGATCAGGCATTGATCGACCGGCAGCTTGGCGATCGCCGCGGCGATCGAAGGAAAGCGGTCGGTCCAATCGAGCCCCGTGCGGGTGCGCAAAACGGGATTGCCGCGATCGAGCACCGCCTCGACCCGATAGCCGTCGAATTTGATCTCGTGAATCCAGTCGGCGCCGGCGGGCGGCTTATCGGTGAGCGTCGGCAGCATCGGCGCAACGAATTCCGGCATTGCGGCCCGTTTGGCTCCTTTCGGTGCGGTGAAGTCGAAAGATTCGCCCTTCTTGCTCGGCTTTTTGCCTGTCTTGGCGCCCGGCCGTCCCGCAGCCTTTACGGTTTTGGCCTCTGCCGCTGCGCGCTTAGTTGCCGTGCGCTTGCCTGTGGCTTCGGGCTTTGACGCAAGCGGCGCGAGAGCCCGCGCGCGCGGGCTGCGCGAGGAGATCGTCGCGCCATGCGCCGGTTTGCCCGACGTCCATTGCCTGCTCTTTTTGTCCGTTGCAATCTCTTCGATCGAACGCCCGCTCAACACGGAATTCGGCGCTTCTTCCAAAATGTCGGGATCGCCGGGCGTGCGCGCTTCTGTATCATTGGCCTTGATGAGCAGCCAATTATCCGCCTTCTCGCCGTGGCGCGCGCGCATCCGCACGAGGTGCCATTTGCCTTTGAGCTTTTGCCCTTTAAGCTCGAAGTCGAGATGCCCCTTCGCATAGCCGGCGTGCGGATCGCCATCCGGCTCCCAGGTGCCGCGATCCCAGACGAGGACCGCGCCGGCACCATATTGGCCTTCCGGAATCGTGCCCTCGAAAGAGCCGTAATCGAGCGGATGGTCTTCGACGTGAACGGCAAGCCTTTTCTCGCCCGGCACGAGGCTCGGCCCTCGCGTGACGGCCCAGCTTTTTAGAACGCCATCGAGTTCGAGGCGAAAATCATAGTGAAGCCGGGTCGCGTCATGTTTCTGAACGACGAACGAATTGCCCTTGCGCCGAGCCTTGCTGCCGCGCGGTTCGCCGGTGACGTCGAAATCGCGTTTCTTGCGATAGGCTTCGAGGCCGCTCGCCACAGGCTCCTCAACCCGCCTTCTTTACCCGTTTCGGACGCGGCGAGCGAGCCGGCGCCTTTTTCGCGGCGGCGCGCGCGCTTTCCTTGCGCGGAGCGGCCGGCGCCTTCGCCGGCTGCCCACGCCCCGTCTCGGTTTCGACACTGCGGCGCAAGGCATCCATCAGATTGATGACGTTGCTCGGCGCCTTGGTTTCCGGCGCGGCCGGTAGCGGACGGCCGGCGCGCTTGGCGCGGATCAATTCGACCAGCGCGTCCTGATATCGATCTTCGAATTTCGACGGATCGAAACTGCCGCGCTTCGTCTCGATGATATGCTCGGCGAGCTTGAGCATTTCGGCCGGGATCTTGAGATCCGGCACGGAATCGAAATAGGCCTTGTCGTCGCGGACTTCATATTGGTAGCGCAGCGTCGTGCCGATCAGACCCTTGTGGCGCGGCTCGATCATCAAGATCCGCTCGCGCCCGTAAAGGACGACGCGGGCAAGCCCCACCATGCCGCTTTCGCGCATCGCATCGCGAATGACGACGAAAGGTTCGTCGGCGACTTTGTCATCGGGCGCCATGTAATAGCTGTTGTCGAAATAGACTTCATCGATCTCGGCGCGCGGGACGAAGCTTTCGATATCGATCGTATGCGTGCTCTCGAGCGCCTGCTCGGCGATTTCGCTCTCTTCGAAGGTGATGTAATCGCCTTTGCCGATCTCATAGCCGCGCACCCGGTCTTCGCGCTCGACGACGTCGCCGGTGACCGAATCGACATATTGTTGGCGCAGGCGATTGCCCGTTTCGCGGTTGATGAGATGGAAAGATATGCGCTCGCTCGCGCTCGCGACCGGAAAAAGCGCGATGGGGCAAGACACAAGCGAAAGCTTGAGATAGCCCTTCCAATTCGCACGCGGCGCCACTTTGCACCTCCTCTACGCAACTTCGATGCATCACTTTTTCAATGCACCGCTTCGAGGCGTCTTCGACGCACCACTTCGAGGGGTCTTCGACGCACCACTTCGAGGCGTCGCGCATCGCAACCCATTTGAAGCGCATTTGGAACACAACGCGAACATAAAACGCTCTGCGTCCGACGAGACTAATGAAGCGGCGCAGGTTCAGCAAGCGCGCTCGAGCAACGAACTTAATTAACTTCGCCTGAGCCAAGTCGTTCCGGCAATCGGGCGTGGACGCGCGGCATAAAAAAGAAGCCGGACGAGCCGGCTTCGCGATCGTTTTCGAGCGCTAATGCGAGGCAGCAGGGTTGGCGCGTTCGTGTGCGAGCTGCGTCAAGAGAAGATCGGCTTGCTTTTCTTCCGCGAGCGTTTGGCCCAGAAGATCTGCGGCTTGGCGCAGGTTCAATTCCTCGGCCCAGGCCTTCAGCGCGCCATAGCGGGCCATCTCGTAATGTTCGACCGCCTGCGCCGCTGCTATGAGGCCCGCATCGAGCGCCCGCGTCCCCTCGAATTTTTCGACGACCTCGTCCCCTTCGCGCACGAGACCTTGAATCGCATCGCAGGGAACACGGACCGGCTTCTCATGAAGGAGATCGAAGATCTGATCGAGCCGGCTCACGTGAACTTCCGTCTGGCGCCTGTGGCCCTCGAGAGCCTTCTTGAGATTGGGCGAACTTGCCGCGTCTGCCATCTTCGGCAATGCATCGAGAATGGCATGCTCGGCGAAGTTGATGTCCTTCAATCCGTGAAGGAACAGCGTATTGAGATCCTTGTCGGACATGTTTCCTCCAATCGACCGCCGCCTGATCGGCGACGGTCGCATTGAACAGAGCTCGCTCACTTATTGGGCTTCGATACGCCGCGGCGCGATTGCCCTTCACCCATCTCTTGGATGCGGTGGGAAGGCTCGCCGGAGCGGGCGTGCGGGGCAGCCAGGAACGTCTCCTTATCGGAGAGGACGCTCTCGCTGGCGCGCGGTGCGTGCCGGAACCTGTCCTTGTCCGAGAGCACACTCCGGCCTTTTTGCCCTGAGGTCCGAGTCGAACGAATGTCGCGTTCCATGTTGCACTCCATCGTAGTTCGTCAGTCATTTCAAACGCATAACGAAACTCGAGGTTCCTAATTCAGAGCGCAATTCTTGCATCCTCCCGCATAATTCTTGCCTTTCTTCGGGAAGATCTTTGATCATGCCGGCCATGCCTAAGGATCGCTTGTTTTTTATTACAACTATTCTACGGGCTCGGTCGAATTTCCCGCACGAAGACGAGCCGAATGATTCGCAGCTGCGGGCCTCTTCTCGGGGGCCTTCGCGATCCGCGTCGGCAAAGTGATCCGTCGCGCAAGCGTGGGACTTCGGTGTGAGACTTGTGCGCGACGCCGCTCTCTGCTCTGCGCGTTTCAGCGGGCCGAGCGAGCGAGGTCCTCTGAAAAATCGAAATGCAAGATCAGAATTCGGGTCGCCGGAATTTTTCGCAGTGCTGGCTTGGAAAAGTTCATGGATCAGGCGCGGATTTATTCATAGCCACGCACGCGATCTTGCTTATTTCTTTCATCGCGCCGCCCATTTGCATGCTATCCTGACAATGCAACGCGCATCGGTGCATCGATGCGCGCACGGCCCCGGATGCGTAACAGCCGAACCGATCCCTCATATGCGCGGCGAGAAATTGTGCTCGCAAGTTCGCGTTTGACAAAGGCATCGATCTCTGTCTGTTGCGATGATGTCGAAGCAGCGTCGATGCGAGCGAATCGAGCCATCGCAGGCGCGCCGACCAAGATAGGGATAGGGATGATGCGGTCCGTGAGTAAGCGTCGAGCGATCACATTATTCAGGTTCAGCGTGCCGGCCCTCTGCTTTTTGGGCGTGCTGGCGATTTCTCAATCCGGATCGGCGCAGAGCGCGCAAGACCAGGTTGTGCCACCTCCCGTTCCGGCGCCTGCATTGGCTGCTCCGGCGTCGCCGCAACCCGCCCCGGCTGCAAGTACTGCGCCCGCGCCGAACGCCTCCGCTGCGGCGGCCCCTGCCACTGCCGCAGCGCCGGCTCCGGTCACGACGCCACCCGCAATTGCCCCCGCCGCTACGCCGGCGCCCTCCGCACCGGCCTCTCATGTGCCGAGCCCTTCGGCCATCGATGCCCGGCTTCTTCCACATAATCTCTCGCCCTGGGGCATGTTTCGCGACGCCGACATTGTCGTCAAAGTCGTAATGATCGGCTTGGCCATGGCCTCGGTCGTGACCTGGACCACCTGGCTTGCAAAGAGCATCGAATTGTTCACGGCCAAGCGGAAGGTGCAAAGGCAGCTCGCCATTCTGGCGCGCGCTTCGAGCCTTTCCGCGGCGGCAGAAGAACTCGGCACCTCGAAAAGCCCGGTCGTGCGCATGGTCGAAGCCGCCGCTGCCGAAGTCGACCGATCACAAGATCTCAACGCCGACGGGATCAAGGAGCGAGCCGCGGCTCTCATCGCCCGCATCGAGGCCCGCGCCGGACGGCAGATGAATCGCGGCACCGGCATTCTCGGAACGATCGGCGCCACTGCTCCCTTCATCGGCCTCTTCGGCACGGTCTGGGGCATCATGAATAGTTTCATTGGCATTTCCCGCACGAATACGACCAATCTCGCGGTCGTCGCGCCCGGCATCGCGGAAGCTTTGCTCGCCACCGCCTTCGGTCTCGTCGCTGCCATTCCCGCCGTGATCATCTATAATCTCTTCGCACGCAGCATCGCCTCCTATCGCGCGGCGCTCGCCGATGCAGCGGCGGAAATCCTGCGCCACGTGTCGCGCGATCTCGACCGCGGCGAGATCGTCGTGGAAGAGCAAGATTGGCACGTCATCGGCATGCGCCGCTCAGCCGAGTGATCCATGGCCGTCAAGCTCGCCTCCAACGATGACGAACTCGATGAAGCGCATGACATCAATGTCACGCCTTTCATCGACGTGATGCTCGTCCTCCTCATCATTTTCATGGTGGCCGCGCCGCTCTCGACGGTCGATGTCAATGTCGACCTTCCAGCTTCGACGGCGCAGCCGAGCCAGCGGCCCGACAAGCCGATCTTCATCACCATAAAGCCGGATCTTTCGCTCTCGATCGGCGACGCGGCGGTCTCGCAGGCCGATCTCGGCGCAGCCGTCGATGCCGCAACCGGTGGCGACAAGGAGCAGAGGATCTTTCTGCGCGGCGATAAATCCATCGCCTATGGTTCGGTCATGGACACGATGAATCTGCTCCGCAAGGCCGGCTATCTGAAAATCGCGCTGGTCGGCCTCGACGCGAGCCAGGCGGCACCGGCTGCGCCATGAGCATGATCACCGATACGGTTCTCCCGCGCGGCGACGAGTCCGGCCTGCGCCGGTGGGGCGTAGCGGCTCTCATCGTCTTGCTCGTTCACATCGGCCTCATCGCGGCCTTCGTTTTCGAGCGGCAATCCGAGATGCCGCCCGGCAATCCGCCCGACGCAGTGATGATCGACCTCGCGCCCGTCGCTGTCGCGCCCCCGCCGCAGGAGGAAGTGATCACGCCGCCGCAGCCGCAGGAAGAGCAGCAGCAGACCCCGCCGACGCCCGTCCAACAAGAAGTTCCTCTGCCGCAGCCGCAGGTCACCGAAATGCCGGTCGAGCCCGACGTCCTGCCCTCCCCGCAAGCGGAAGTCATGTTGGCCCCGCCGCCGCCAAAGGTCATCGAGAAGTCGCGCCCCGAGCACCAAACGAAGAAGCAAGCCGCGCGCGCACAGCCCCGCACCAATCTGCCGCGGGCGCAAAGAGCAGCAGCCCCGGCAGCAGGCTTCAACGGCGCTGCGGCCTCTTCATGGAAGAGCGAGATCGTCATGCGGATCAGCAGCGTGAAAGAATATCCGGAGGAAGGCCGCTCGCAGGGAGCGAGCGGAACGGCGCGCGTCGCCTTTTTGGTCGATCGCAATGGACGCATTTCCGGCGTGCGGCTCGCCGGCAGTTCCGGTTCGACCATTCTCGATCGCGCGGCGGTGGAGACCGTGCGGCGCGCCAATCCCGTGCCGGCCCCGCCTCCCGGCGTTCCGGGCGGCAGTTTCACCATTCCGCTCCATTTCAGCTTGCAGTAGCGGGCGCGACCGCGACCTTCTGCGGCTAGCCAAGTGCTCGCGTTGACTTGCCTTCCGGGGGCCATTACGACACGCCGATGTCGAAGCGGCAAAAGGGAGGGTCGCATCGATTCGACCCAATCCCGTGGGTGAGATCATGACTGAAATCAACAAAATCGGGGTGATCGGCGCGGGCCAGATGGGCTCCGGAATCGCCCAGGTCTGCGCTGTCGCCGGCATCGATATCGCGCTCAACGACGTTTCCGAGGAGAGGATCAACGCCGGCCTCGCGACGCTCGGCGGCAATCTCACGCGGCTCGTCGAACGCAAGCAGCTCGACGAGGCGACGCGCGCCGCGGCAATGGCCCGGATCACGCCGGCACTCGATTTCGAAGCCTTCCGCGACTGCGATCTCGTCATCGAAGTCGCATCCGAGAACGAGGAGATCAAGCGCAAGATCTTCACCAAGGTCTGCCCGACCTTGCGCCCGGACTGTATGCTCGCGACCAATACGTCGTCGATCTCGATTACGCGGCTCGCTTCGGTGACCGACCGGCCCGAGCGATTCATCGGGATCCATTTCATGAATCCCGTCCCGCGCATGCAGCTCGTCGAGATCATCCGCGGGATTGCGACGGACGACGCCACGTTCGAGGCTTCCAAGAAATTCGTCGCGCGGCTCGGCAAAACCGCGACGGTCTCGGAAGATTTCCCCGCCTTCATCGTCAATCGGATCCTTCTGCCGATGATCAACGAGGCGATCTATACGCTCTACGAAGGCGTCGGCACGGTCGACGCGATCGACACGGCCATGCGGCTCGGCGCCAATCATCCCATGGGACCGCTGCAGCTCGCCGATTTCATCGGCCTCGATACGGTCCCCTCGGTGATGCAGGTCCTGCACGAGGGCTTGGCCGATTCGAAATATCGGCCTTGCCCGCTGCTCGTTAAATATGTCGAGGCCGGCTGGCTCGGCCGCAAGACCCAGCGGGGCTTCTATGATTATCGCAGCGGCACGCCCATTCCGACGCGATGAGAGATTGGGCCTTCACATTGCCGTCACCGACTCATGCGAGCTGATTTCCTGGCGATTGCCTTAACGACGGAGGTCATTTAGAGGGATTTCGGGCGACCGGCGAAGCGGGCGCTCTTGGGAGGTAATAGAGACCGGGGTCCTTCACACTCCGGCAATCCAATGGGGCGTTTCGGGCGGCCCCGCCGCGCGAGGCGCCTATGCGAGGTGCCAGGTTTGACGGTTCACTGCCAACCTCTGGTATCGCCGGAAGGCTGTCCGGCACTGGTGCTCAATGCCGATTTTCGGCCCTTGAGCTATTATCCCCTGTCGTTGTGGTCGTGGCAGGATGCGATCAAGGCGGTCTTCCTGGACCGCGTCAATATCGTCTCCCATTACAATCGAACGGTGCGCAGCCCGAGCTTCGAAATGCGGCTGCCCTCGGTGGTCTCGCTCAAGACCTATATCCGTCCGTCTCGCCACCCGGCCTTCACCCGGTTCAACGTCTTCCTGCGCGACCGTTTCAGCTGTCAATATTGCAGCGCGCGCGAGGAACTCACCTTCGACCATCTCGTGCCCCGTTCGAAGGGCGGAACGACCACTTGGGAAAATGTCGTCACTGCCTGCTCCTGCTGCAATTTGCGCAAGGGCGACCGGCTGGCGAGCGAAGCTCATATGTGGCCGGCGCGCAATCCCTATCGGCCGACGGTCAATGATCTGCACCAGAACGGCCGGCTATTTCCGCCCAACTATCTCCACGAAAGTTGGATGGACTATCTTTATTGGGACTCGGTCCTGGAGCCCTAGAGCAGGAGGCGAAAAAGCCGATACCGGTTTTCGCGCAAATCCCGCTCTCAGTCTCTAGAATCGATTACTCTAGAATCGATTACGTTCATGCCTTTGGATCATCCGATCCAAAAGCATCCTGATCTAGGCCCGATTCCACGAAATTGGATGGCCCGACGTGCGTTCGGCGCTTTTTTTCGGCGCGATTGGACTTGCCCTCGCGCTCCTTTCGAGCCCGGCTTCGGGCGATCCGCTCGCGCGAACACTCAGCAGTCAGCAACGCGACATCATCCAGCACGGCGTGTTGCGGGAGGCGAATGTTTCGATCGTCGCGATGGCGGGCGAGCCGCAGCGCTTCGCGACCGAACTCGCCGCTGCGTTGCGGGCGGCCGGCGCCGCCGTCTCCTTCGGTAGAGACGTGACGGTTGCGGCTAGCCGCACGGGACTGGTCGTCTATTACGATCACACGGTGCCGGCCGATGCTTCGGTCTTCCTCGCGCTCGATAGGGCGGGGCTCAACCCGGAGGACCACGACATCCCCGGCGCACCGGCCGCGACCATCATGGTCGGACCGAGGCCCTCTCATCTATGACGCGCTCTAAGGGCGCGTCACCCTTCCGCTCACGCCCTCGAAGCCATTCTCGGCGAGCGCAAAATAAAGCAGACGCTCGGGATCGACGGGGCCCGGAAAAACGAGCCGGCCTTCGGGCACCGGCTTGAATCCCATCTTGCCGTAATAGGACATATCGCCGACCAGAATCACGAGGCTGTGCCCCGCCGCACGCGCCGCTTCAAGCGATTTCATCACCAGGGTCTCGCCGATTCCGGCATTCCGGAATGCCGGTTCCACACTGAGCGGCCCGAGCAGAAGCGCAGGTTTGCCACCGCAATTGATCGGCGTCATCCGATTGGCCCCGACCAGCAACCGGCCGACCCGGGCGACATAGGAAAGGCTCAGATCGGCGGGCACGCCTTCCCGTAGCCGATAGGCCGAACGCGCAAACCGGCCGGGCCCGAAAACGCGTTCGTCGAGCCTTTCGATTGCGGCCTGATCGGCCGGCTGTTGCGGCACGATGGCGAGCGTCAGATCCGACATGGCGCGAGCCTCAATTTGCCTGCCCGGGTCGATTGCGAGAAGTGGATAGCGGCTTTTCGATCCAAAATCATCGCACGCGATACGGAACGCCGGTCACCACGTCGCGCTCACCGGCGCACCCCCTATTTCGGCAAGCCTCGCGCAGGTTCCCGGGCTCGTCGTCTCCGGTAAGCCATCGAGGGCAAAGAAGCGCGCCTCTGCAATTTCATAATCGGGCTTGAACGGATGAGCGCGAAAATCGCGAACGACATAGCAGGCGACATGGTCGCGGCGCGATACCTTCGGATTGAAGAAAATTCCGTGAAGGACCGGCGTCCCCAGAACTTCGACCCCCGTCTCCTCGAGGAGCTCCCGGCCAAGCGCTTCACGAGCCGATTCGCCAATCTCGACGCCCCCGCCAGGCAGATACCAGCCTGAAACGTAAGTGTGGCGGACGAGAAGAACCCGGCCTTGTCCGTCGATAACGATCCCGCGCACGCCCAGCCGCAAAGGCCGGAAAAGACCGCTCGAGAACGCGGCAAACCGGCGCAAACGGGCCATCAAGGATTGCATGGAGCACTGCCAGCCTTTAAATTAGAATAATTCAAAACTAGCTCCCACTCAGCTTGCGACGGCGCTTTGGAGGCCTCCATGAAGCGTTTTTCCGACCTGACGGAACAAGAAATTCTCGCGGTCGCCATCGATGCAGAGGAGGACGATCGTAAGGTTTACCTCGCCTTTGCGGAAGATTTGCGCGCCCGCTATCCGGGTACCGCCGCGCTGTTCGAGAACATGGCGAAGGTCGAAGCCTCGCACCGCGACAGTCTTCTCGAGAAATATCACGAAAAGTTCGGGCCCAATCTGCTGCCGATCCGCCGCACG
The DNA here is from genome assembly GCA_021324915.1 of Beijerinckiaceae bacterium. Lineage (GTDB taxonomy): Bacteria > Pseudomonadota > Alphaproteobacteria > Rhizobiales > Beijerinckiaceae > Methylovirgula. The sequence goes on from JAJPIC010000003.1 coordinate 24,424, forward strand.
GACGTGAGCGGCTACATGAAGCGCCGGCCCGTATGGCTCGTGCGCAATCTCTCGATCGAAACGATCCGCAACGAGGTCGATATCCGCGAATCCGAGGCCTATGGCTTCTACACGAAAGCGGCGGCGCGCACGAAGGATCCCGACATACGCAAATTGCTGACCGATCTTGCGCAGGTCGAGAAGGGCCACGAGGAGATTGCCGGCGAGATCGAGACCGAATTCTTGTCGCCCGACGAGCGCAAGAAGGAGGAGGAAGCGCAGAGGCGCATGTTCGTGCTGCAATATGTGCAGCCCGGCCTCGCCGGCCTCATGGACGGTTCGGTTTCGACGCTCGCGCCGCTCTTCGCCGCGGCTTTTGCGACCCACAATACTTGGGCGACTTTCCTCGTCGGCCTTGCCGCCTCGGTAGGCGCCGGCATCAGCATGGGATTCGCCGAGGCCCTCTCCGATGACGGCGCGCTCAGCGGCCGCGGCTCGCCGTGGCTGCGGGGGCCGATCTGCGGCATTATGACGGCCTTCGGCGGCCTCGGCCACACATTGCCCTATCTCGTCCCTAATAGCGTGCCGAATGCCTTCGTCATTGCCACTGCGATCGCCGGATTGGTCGTCTTTATCGAGCTCTGGGTCATCGCCTGGGTGCGTGCGCATTTCATGGACACGCCTCTCCTGCAGGCGATATTCCAGATCGTGCTCGGCGGGGTCATCGTGCTGGCGGCGGGAATTTTCATCGGCAACTCTTGAAAGGGGACGCGGATCTCGTCCAAGAGGAGTTCGTCCGGGATGAGCTTCGTCCTCGCCCATCTGTCGGACGCTCATATCGGCCCCCTGCCGCGGCCGCGCCGGCGCGAGCTGATCGGCAAAAGATTGACCGGCTATCTCAACTGGACGCGCGGGCGTTCCCGAGTCCATGACATGGACGTGCTCGCCGCGCTCGTGGCCGACATTCGCGCCAGAAGGCCGAACCATATCGCCATGACCGGCGATATCCTCAATATCGGGCTCAAGGCCGAATATCCGCTTGCCCGGGCTTGGCTCGAAACCTTGGGCGCGCCGCACGATGTGAGCTTCGTTCCGGGCAATCACGACGCTTATGTGAAAGCGACGATGCCCGACCTTGCCGCAACCTTCGCGCCTTGGACCACGGGCGATTCGGGCGAGACCTATCCCTATCTGCGCGTGCGCGGCAATGTCGCGCTGATCGGCTTGTCGTCTGGCGTGCCGACGCCGGTTTTCCTCGCCTCTGGGCGCCTTGGGGCGCCCCAATGCGAATCCTGCGCCAGCCTGCTCAGCCAATGCGCGCGGGACGGACTTGTGCGCGTTGTCATGATTCATCATCCGCCCTATCGGGGCGGCGCGCGGCTCGGACGCGGGCTCGCCGACGCAGAACTCTTCGAAGCCGTGATCCGCAGGACCGGCGCCGAGCTCGTCATTCACGGCCACAACCACAGGCTTTCGGTGTCGCACCTCGAAGGGCCGTCACGCAAAGTTCCGGTCATTGGCGTTGCCTCGGCTTCCGCCTTGCGCGGCACGGCTGGACACCGCGCCGGCTACAATCTCTTCGAGATCGAGGGCTCGACCAAATCACCGCGGATCAAAGCGCATATGCGCGGTCTTCTGCCCGGCGGCGAGACGATCGGCGCCCTGCGGCCGATTGCAATTTAGCTCGCTTGCCAAGCGGAGCCGCCGATGAGTCTCGAAATTCGCCAGTTCCTCTGTCTCGAAGATAATCTCGGCGTTCTCGTTCAAGATCCCGAAAGCGGCGCGACGGCATCGATCGATGCGCCGGATGCTGCGCCGATTCTTGCGGCGCTCGCGATGCAAGGTTGGGCGCTCACCGATATTCTTCTCACCCATCATCACGCCGACCACATCCAAGGCCTCGGCGGGCTCAAGTCGGCCTTTCCGCAAGCCCGTGTCATCGGGCCCGCTGACATCGGCGGCATCGATCGCGCGGTCGACGATGGCGACGAGGTCTGCGTTGGGACGCGGTCGGCCAAGGCGATCGCCGTGCCCGGCCACACGCTCGATCACCTCGCCTATTGGTTCGAGAGGGACAAACTGCTCTTTGCCGGGGACGCGCTCTTCGCCATGGGCTGCGGGCGCGCTTTCGAAGCCCCGCCGGCTGTCCTTTACCGATCTCTGATGAGGCTCGCGTCTCTGCCCGACGACACGCTCATCTGTTGCGGGCATGAATACACGCTCGCCAATGCGCGTTTCGCGCTGAGAGTCGATCCCGACAACGAAGCTTTGCAGCGACGGGCGCAGGACGTTGCGGCGGCAAGAGCTGAGGGCCGCCTCACGCTTCCGACGCGAATGGGCCTCGAGCGGGCGACCAATCCTTTTCTGCGCGTCCATGAGCGCGCCATTCAGGAGCGCCTCGGACTCGCGGGGGCCGATCCGGCCGAGGTCTTTACGGCCCTGCGGGAACTCAAAAACAGATCATAGATCACGATGCTCTAGCCGCCTGGCGCACGTGCGATGGTTAAACAGGTTCTTAACGCCGCCCTGTTAGCCATTTCGTTGTGGTCGCCCGAAGACCCGCGAGCCGAAGGCCAGTTATGGCGCATGCCGAAAAAGCGAATCTCGCCCCGCCCGATCCGCGGATGATCCTCAGTTCGATCGGCGAAGCGGTCTATGATTGGGACATTCTCACCGATCGCCTGATCTTCGGGCCGAATACTGCCGAGATCCCGGATCTCGCCGAATTCGCCGCCATCAACTCCGGGCGCGCCTATGCCGAATATCTGGCCCCCGACAGTCCCGGGTCGCGCTTCGAAGCCGTGATGTCCTCCGGCGAGCCCGACATGGGCCGCGGCGTCGCTTACAAGGTCATCTACGGTCTCCTCAGCAAGGCGATCGATCGGGCCGGACGGCAAAAGGTCATCTGGATCGAGGACACCGGGCGATGGTTTGCTGGCCCCGACGGGCGCCCGGCCCGCGCCCATGGCCTCGTGCGCATTGTCACGGACCGCTACGAGGCCGAACGTCAGCTCGCCAGACGGTCGCGCTATGATGCGCTCACCGGAGCGCTCAATCGCCTCAATTTCATCGAACATCTTGCGGTCCTGCTGCCCGAATGCCTGCGCAAGGGCGGCAGCCACGCGATCCTGCTTGCCGGCATCGACAATCTTGCCGTGCTCAACGAGACCTACGGATATGACGTCGGCGACGACGTGATCGCCGCCGCCGCCGACAGATTGCGCAGCGAAATGCGCACGAGCGACCTGATCGCGCGCTATGCCGGCAATAAGTTCGCGCTTCTCCTCGAGGGCTGCAATGCCGAGCAGATGCAGGTCGCGGCGGCACGTTTCATTGCGGCGGCGGAAGCCATGCCCCTCGTCACAAAGACAGGGCAAATCGCCGTCTCAATGCGTTTCGGCGGCGTGATCGTGCCCCTTCAGGGGCGCAATCCGCAAGCCGCGCTCTACCATGCGGAAGAGGCGCTGGCCGCGACGCGCCGTTTGAGCGGCGCGCGTTTCGTTGCCTATACGCCGAGCCTCGTACGCCAAGACAAGCGGCAGAACATTCTGCACATTTCCGACGAGATCGTCGACGCGCTCAACGGCGCACGTGTGAGCCTTGCCTTGCAGCCGGTCGTCTCGGCGAAAAGCGGCGAGCCCATTTTCTACGAAGCGCTCGCGCGCATCACCGGCAAGGATGGCAACCCGATCCTGCCCGCCAATATTTTCCCGGTTGCCGAAAAGACCGGGCTCGTGCGCCTCATCGATCACCGCGTGCTCGAATTGGTCGCCGCGGAGCTCGCCGGGGACCCGACGCGCCGGATCGCGATCAACGCATCGGGAAATACGTTTCTCGATCTCCATTGGCCGGACAAGCTCAACGCACTCTTCAACCTTCACGGCAATTTGGCAGGGCGCCTCATTGTCGAGATGACCGAGACCAGCGCGATTTCAGACCTCGAAGCAACGGCGCGCGCGATCGCCGCCATGCAGGCCTGCGGCGTGAAAGTAGCGATGGACGATTTCGGTTCCGGCCACACGTCCTTCCGCAATTTGCGCGATCTGCATGTCGATTTATTGAAGATCGACGGCGCCTTCATCCAGAACCTGGCGCGGTCGAAGGACGACCGGTTTTTTGTCCGCACGTTGATCGATCTCGCCCGCCACCTGCAAATTCCGATTGTCGCCGAATGGGTGGAGAACGCGGAATCGGCAGCAATTCTCGCCGATTGGGGCGTCGATTATCTGCAAGGCTATTATTTCGGCGAGCCGCAAGTGGCGAAGGCGCCACGCGCCTGCGCTGTGGCTTAAAAAACTTATTGTTTCAAATTCACTCTTTCGGCGTCAGCCCTTCCAGCCTCTTCTGCAATTCATCGAGCTGGCGCTTCATCTCGTCGATGTCCGACTTCGCTCCGTTCTCGCTTTGAGCCTCCGGCGGCTTTTCCGTATTGGTCAGCGCGCTGCCGAAGGGGGAGAACATCGAGAGCGCCTGGCTGAAGATCGCCATGTTCTTGCGCGCCTGTTCTTCCAACGTGCCGAACATCTGGCGGGTCGAGCCGGCGCCAAACGCACTGGCGAATTGCTCGCGGAATTTCTGCTGATCGTTCGTGAGCTTGTCGATCGTGAACTCGAGATAGCTCGGCACCAGCATCTGCATGCTGTCGCCATAGAAGCGAATGAGCTGACGCAGGAACGTAATCGGCAACAGCGCCTGACCGTTCTTGCCCTCCTGTTCGAATATGATCTGGGTGAGCACCGAGCGGGTGATTTCTTCGCCGGTTTTGGCGTCATAAACGACGAAATCTTCGCCCTTTTTGACCATTTCGGCGAGATCTTCCAGTGTCACATAGGCGCTCGTTCCCGTATTGTAGAGACGCCGGTTGGCGTATTTTTTGATGGTGATCGGTTGCTTATCGCTGGTCATGGTCCATCGACACCCTTCTTCGGAGGTCGGCGGCCTGCGGCACCGTGACCTCCGCCAAGACCATAAGCGTTTTATCGCCCAGCGAAAACCGAAATTCTGCCAGGTTCGCCACGCGCCTTCGCACTGCTTGACCGCGCCTAGCCGGGATGCTTGAGAATGACTTATGTCAATGTAGCGACCGGAACCCGTCCTTAAGCATGCCGGAAATGGAGGACTTTGAATGTCGCGCGAGATCGTCATCGTCGGGGCGGCCCGCACCGCCGTCGGATCCTTCAACGGAGCCTTCGCCAACACATCGGCTCACGAGCTTGGGGCCGTCGCGGTCACGGCGGCGCTGGAGCGAGCGAAGGTCGCCAAGAACGAAGTCGATGAAGTCATCCTCGGCCAGATCCTGACCGCCGGCGAAGGCCAGAACCCGGCGCGGCAAGCCGCGATGAAGGCCGGGATTCCCCAGGAGAAAACCGCCTGGTGTCTCAATCAAGTCTGCGGCTCGGGCCTGCGCGCGGTGGCGCTAGGTGCGCAACAGATCGCCAATGGCGATGCAAAAGTCATTGTCGCGGGCGGCCAGGAGAGCATGTCGCAGGCCCCGCACGCCGCATATTTGCGCGCCGGCACGAAAATGGGCGACGTCAAGTTCACCGACATCATGCTGCGCGACGGGCTGATCGACGCCTTTCATGGCTATCACATGGGCATTACGGCGGAGAACATCGCGACCAAATGGCAGATCGGCCGCGACGAACAGGACAAGTTCGCGCTTGGCTCGCAGAACAAGGCCGAGGCGGCGCAGAAGGCCGGCAAGTTCGCCGAGGAAATCGTCCCCTTCACGGTTGCGACGCGCAAGGGCGATATTGTCGTCGACAGCGACGAATATATCCGCGCCGGAACGACACTCGACGGGCTCGCCAAATTGAAACCCGCCTTTTCCAAGGACGGCACCGTCACCGCCGGCAATGCCTCGGGCATCAACGACGGAGCTGCGGCACTCGTCCTGATGAGCGCCGAAGACGCGCGCGCCCGCGGCCTCACCCCGCTCGGCCGCATCGCGTCGTGGGCGACCGCGGGCGTCGATCCCGCCATAATGGGCAGCGGACCCATTCCGGCCTCGCGCAAAGCGCTCGACAAAGCCGGCTGGAAGGTCAAGGATCTCGAGCTCGTCGAAGCCAACGAAGCCTTCGCCGCGCAAGCCATCGCGGTGAACAAGGACATGGGCTGGGATCCGGCGATCGTGAACGTCAATGGCGGGGCCATTGCCATCGGCCATCCGATCGGCGCCTCCGGCGCGCGCATTCTCGTCACCCTGCTTTATGAGATGCAAAGGCGCGGCGCCACCAAAGGCATTGCCACGCTCTGTATCGGTGGCGGCATGGGCATCGCGCTCGCCGTCGAGCGTTGAAAACTCGGGCTTTTTGAACTTTGGCCTAGAGCGGGATGGGAAAAAGTGGACACCGGGTTCTCGCGCAATCCCGCTCCAAATTTTTAGAATCGATCACGCCCACGCTTTGGATCGTTTCGATCCGAAAGCGTCGTGATCCGGACGCAAGAAAATCGGTCGCTCTTGTAGCGAAGGGCAGGAAATCATGAGTCGCGTCGCGGTGGTGAGTGGCGGCACGCGCGGTATAGGCGCGGCGATCAGCAAGGCTTTGGCGGCCTCGGGCTATCGAGTGGCGGCAATCTATTGCGGCAATGACGAAGCCGCCGCCAAGTTCAAAGCGGAGACGAAGGTCCCCGTCTACAAGTGGGACGTGTCGAGCTACGAGGCCTGCGCGGCGGGGCTTGCCAAGGTCGGCGCCGACCTCGGGCCAGTCGAGATCCTCGTCAATAATGCCGGCATCACGCGCGATTCCATGCTCCACAAGATGAAGCCGGAGCAATGGTACGCGGTCATCAACACCAATCTCAATTCGCTCTTCAACATGACGCGGCCGGTGATCGAAGGCATGCGCGAGCGCGGCTTCGGGCGGATCGTCAATATTTCATCGATCAACGGCCAAAGAGGCCAGATGGGACAAACCAACTACGCCGCAGCAAAGGCCGGCGACATCGGCTTTACCAAATCGCTCGCACAGGAAAACGCCGCCAAGGGCATCACGGTGAACGCCATCTGCCCAGGCTATATCGCGACCGAAATGGTCATGGCCGTGCCGAAAGACATTCTGGAGAAATCGATTCTGCCGCAGATTCCGGTCCGTCGGCTGGGCGAGCCGGAGGAGATCGCGCGCTGCGTCTGCTTCCTCGTCTCCGACGAGGCAGGTTTCATCACCGGCGCGACGCTCTCGGTGAACGGCGGTCAGTATATGATCTAGGGGAATTGGCTGAACGCCCTCTTCCCTCCCCGGCGGACCCGTTCCCTCGCAGACTTATTACGCCGACTTATTCCTGTGCCGATTTGGGCTTCAGCACCTGGCGGCCGCGGTACATGCCGGTCTTGAGGTCGACGTGATGCGGCCGGCGCAATTCGCCCGAATCCTTGTCCTCGACATAGGTCGGCGCCTTGAGCGCGTCCGCCGAGCGGCGGAATCCGCGCTTCATCGGTGAGGTTTTTCGCTTCGGGACGGCCATGTGAGCTCCAATATCCGCTTAAATTCAGGTTGCTCCGCAGATACACGGGAGCGGCGGGTTTGGCTACCCCGAAATATGCCGCTGGAGGCGGCCGCCTCTGCCCCGTTCGATGGTTGCGCTTTGTTCCCTCAGGTTCGGCTGCGCCGCTGCCGCGCGAACGTAAGATCAAGCTGGCGTCAACGCACGCAACTCGAGAACCCGGGCCAGATGCCGACCCGTTTTTCGACGACCCGGGCGTGAATCGTCACGCGCCAATTCGGATGCAGCACACTGCGCGTATAAGGATCGGGCAGAACGGCTGCGAGCAGTGCCGCCTCGTGCAGGCTCAAGTTTTGCGCGCTCTTGTGAAAGTAGGCCTCGGCCGCCGCCTCGGCCCCGAAGATCCCGTCGCCCCATTCGGCAATATTCAAATAGACTTCGAGAATGCGCCGTTTCGGCCAGAGCTGATCGAGCACGAGCGCCAGCGGAATCTCGAATGCCTTGCGCACATAGGAGCGCCCGGGCCAGAGAAAGAGGTTCTTCACCACCTGCATAGTGATGGTCGAGGCGCCGCGGGCCGGGCCTGCAATTCCGCCCTGGTCGAGAACCTCGCGCATCGCACCCCAATCGACGCCATGATGGCGGCAGAAATGCGCATCTTCCGACATCAACACGGCGGCACGCAGATTGGGCGAAAACTTATCGAGCGGTTCGTAATCACGCACCACTTTCTCGCCCGTCAGCGAGCGGATGAGCATCAGCGTCGAGACCGGCGTGACGAAGCGATAGGCGATCATGAGGCCCAAAACGAGGAGCAAAAAGGCGAGCACGAGCCGCAGGCCCCATCGCACGACCGCGCCTAGGGCGCCGAAAACGCCGGAGTTTCGAGACATTCGCGAGCCTTGACCGATCTTTTCCGATCGGGCAAGCGCTAGGGCTGGATGCGAAGCCGGCGCAAGACGGGGTAGGAATGGCGCTCTCGGAGGATTTTGGCTTGCGGCTGAATGCAGTCGCGGAGGCGACCGAGCTGATGCTCGACCGCCTTCTCTCGACCGCGCCGCTGCCGGGCGAGACTTTGCGGCCGGCGCGATTCGTCGCAGCCCTGCGCTATGCGACACTCGGCGGCGGCAAAAGGCTGCGGCCCTTTTTGATGGTGGAGACGGCGCGGCTTTTCGGCGTCGAGGGCGATGGCGTTCTGCGCGCGGCATCGGCGCTCGAAATGATCCATTGCTATTCGCTGGTCCACGACGATCTTCCGGCGCTCGACAATGACGATCTGCGGCGCGGGCGCCCCACCACCCATCGCGCCTATGACGAGGCGACCGCCATTCTCGTCGGCGACGGCCTGCTCACTTATGCGTTCGACGTAACCGCCGATCCGGCAACCGACCCCGATCCTGCCGTGCGCGCGGCCCTCGTGCTGGCGCTCGCCCGCGCCGCGGGTCTCGGCAACATGGTCGGCGGCCAGGTCCTCGATCTCGAGGCTGAAGCCGCCGCCGAGCCGCATACGGCCGAGGCCGTCATCACGCTCCAATCGATGAAAACAGGCGCGCTCCTGCGCTACGCGGTGGAGGCCGGCACCCTGTTCGCGCGGGCCGACGCTTCGGCGAAAGCCGCGCTCGCCCGTTACGGGCAGGCGATCGGCGCCGCCTTTCAAGTCGCCGACGATATTCTCGATGTCGAGGCGGACGAAGTCGCGCTCGGCAAGCGCGCCGGCAAGGATGCCGGGCGCAACAAGGCGACGCTCGTTGCCGCTCTCGGTCTCGAAGCGGCGCGGGCGCGACGCGACCGGCTGGCGCAGGAGGCAATCGCCGCACTCGAGGCCTTCGGAGAAAAGGCCGGAATTTTGCGAGAGGCGGCCCGGTTCGCCGTCGCGCGGAAGAGCTGAGCGCCGACATGACCTTCGCTTCCACGCTTCTGGCCCCCGTCCGCGTGATCTCGGCGCGGCCGCGGCTTTTCTTCAGCCTTCTTTGCGGGATTGCGACCGTTTTCCTTCTCAGCGGACATTTCAAACTGGCTGCGCGGCTGTTGATCGGCTGGAACGTGGGCGCGCTGCTCTATTTCATCCTGGCCGGATTGATGATCGCGACCGCCACAAGCGACACGATCAAGCAGAAAGCCGCAGATCAGGACGAAGGCAGTTTCACCATCCTGATCCTTTCGACGCTCGCCGCGGCAGCCGCGTTCGGCGCGATTGTCGCGGAACTCGCGACGGTGAAGGATTTGAGCGGCCTCGCCAAGGGGCTGCATATCGCCCTCTCCGGGACGACGATCATCAGCGCCTGGGTTTTCATCCATTTGATGTTCACGCTGCATTATGCGCATGAATATTTTCTGGAGCGCGCGGCAAAGGGCTTGAGGCCCGCCAAAGGGGCGGGCGGTCTCATTTTCCCCGATCGCCTCGAGCCCAATTATTTCGACTTTCTCTATTTCTCCTTCGTCATCGGCGTCGCTTGCCAGACGGCGGACGTCGAGGTCTCCTCGCGCGACATGCGGCTCATCGTCGTCGTCCATGGCGTGCTCGCCTTTTTCTTCAACAGCGCGGTTCTCGCGCTCACGATCAATATCGCGGCGGGACTGATTTAAAGCATCGGACCCAAAAGTAGGCGCCGGTTTTGGGACAAGTCCGATGCACCACAAATTCATTGCCGCTCGGCCGCCGGGCCCGCAAGCGCGGCTCTCGAGCGCGGAAGAAGAAGACTGATCTTCAGGCCGGGATGATTGTCCTCCATCTCGATCCGCGCCCCATGCAGATGGGCGATCGCGGCAACAAGGCTGAGGCCCAGGCCGTTGCCGGGGCTGCAACGGCTGTGCTCCAGCCGATAGAAGCGCTTGAAAACGTGCCGATATTCGCTGACCGGAATACCCGGGCCGTGGTCGCAGACGCAGACCGTGGCGCCCTCCGCGCCCGACGCAGTCACGACGCTGACGGCGCCGCCTTCCCGTCCGTGTTTGATCGCATTGTCGACGAGATTGGCCAAAGCGTCGAAAAGCAGATCGCGATCGCCTTCGACCAGGGCCTCTTTGCCCGTGATCGAGAGATGCAGCCCCTTTTCCTCCGCCGCGGCGTCGAAGAGCTCGACGACCTCTCGCGCGATCTCGGTGAGGTCGAGGCGCCGGAAGGCTGCGGTGCGGTCGCTCGCCTCAATTTTCGCAATCCGCATCAGCGACGAGAAGATGCGCAGCACGTCGTCGAGATCGGCGATGGTCTCGCCGATCAGAGCCTGGTCGTCATCCTGTCCGCGCGGCCGGTTGAGCGCCTTTTCCAGTCGGCCGCGCATTCGGGCGAGCGGCGTGCGCAGGTCATGCGCGACATTATCCGTCACCTGCTTGACCTCGTGCATCAGGATTTCGATCCTATCGAGCATCAGATTGAGATTTTCGGCGAGTTGATCCCATTCGTCACGCGTGCCGTGCAAGGGTATGCGGCGGTCGAGGCCGCGCTCCATAATCTCGCGGCTGGTCGCATTGATGGATTCGATGCGGCTCACCGTCCGTCGCGTAACGAAGACGCTGACGAAGCCGGCGAGGACGACGAGAAGCAGGATGCAAGCGCCGAGCGCAAGACCGATATTGGTCATGAACTGCTTGAGATCGTCTGCATTTCTCGCAACCAGAAGATGCGATCCGTCCGCAAGTGTCCCGAAGCTCACGCGCAGACGTGAATGCGAATTGTCGGCCAACTCGGCGGAACCGCTCGCACCGCGCAGGCCCGCAGGCCATGACGGCAGATTGCCGGAGAGCGGTGCGAAGGACGGCGAAGCGAGAAGATAGAGGCCGTCACCACTGGAGACGCGCTCATCGATCGCCGCAATGAGCGCTGCGCGGCCGCCGCGCTCATAGGATTTCTGCAGGGCAGCGTAGTCGGCGGCGATTGCACGATCGGATCTGTTGAGCACAAAGGATGTCGTCGAATAATAGAGGAAGCCGACAAGACCGATGACAATCGTACCGAATGCGGCGATCGAAAGCAGCGCCAGGTGAAAGGTGCGCGAGCGAAGTGTCTTAGCCAGGAGCACGGAGGCAAAATCCCACGCCGCGCACCGTATGAATGAGCGGATAGTCTTGCAGGTGATCGACCTTGCGGCGTACACGCCCGACATAGACGTCGATGATGTTGGTCGTCGGATCGAAATGGAGATCCCACACATGCTGCAGGAGCATGGCGCGCGGCACCACGTGACCCTCGTTTCTGACGAGATATTCCAGGACCTGGAATTCGCGCGGCAAAAGCTCGATCTCCTTGCTGCCGCGGCGCACGGTGCGCGAAACGAGATCGAGCGTCAGATCGCCGACGCGCAGGATCGTCTCTTTGAGCACGGCGGTGCTGCGGCGCGCGAGCGCTTCGAGCCGCGCCAATAATTCGGCGAAGGCGAAGGGTTTCACGAGATAATCGTCGCCGCCCGCACGCAGACCGCGCACGCGGTCGTCGACCTCACCGAGTGCGCTGATGATCAGCGCCGGCGTATAGATATACGCATCTCGCAGGCGACGAATGATGTCGATTCCGTCCATCCCAGGCAGCATGCGGTCGATTGCCATCACGGCATAATCATTGGAGCGCGCAAGCTCGAATCCCACATCGCCGTTCCCGGCGACATCGAGAACATAGAGGTTCGCGGCAAGGAAATCCGAGATTTGCTCGGCCGCCTCGCGATCGTCTTCGACGACGAGAATGCGGCGGCGTGTCTCCGGCATGATTATCTCCATATCTGCGCGACGGTAGCACAAATGGAAAATCCGAAAACTGACTTCTCAGTCAGAAATTGACTCATTCGTCATTTGAGTCGGCTCGCCGATTGTTGTGCAATTGCGTCAATCTCACCGCGAACTCTCGCGACGAGCAGTCTGAGGAGACTATCATGCACAAGACGGCAATCGTAATGGCGGCGCTCGCCTCTTTGGCATTGGCTTCGCCGAGCGCCTCGGCCCACGGCGGGGGCGGCGGCGGCATGGGCGGCGGACACGGCGGATTCGGCGGCGGCGGATTTGCCCACGGCGGAATGGGCGGCGGATTCGGACATGCCGGATTCGCGCACAATGGGTTCGTCGGCGGCTTTGGTCATCGTGGATTCGGAGTTCACGACCGTTTCGCCTTCCACGACCGCGATCGCTTCCGCGATTTCGATCATGACCATGACCGGTTTCGCGACAGAGACAGGTTCTTCTTCTTCGGCGGCGCGCCGTTCTTCTACGGCGATTACGACTATGCCTATAACGACACCTGCTATCAGCTACGCTGGACGCGCTACGGATGGCGCTGGATCTGGGTCTGTTATTGAGGCGATCCGGCGGGGGGCGCGGCGTGACGACAGCCTATCTCAACAAGGTGGGGATCGCGGTCCCCGACAATGAAGTTCACGAGGCCTTTATCGGTTTCGCTGCGAACTTGTTGCCCGACCGCGGTTCGCGCCTCCTCTTCGAACGGATGGTGAAGCGGTCGCAGATCGCGCGACGCTATTCCTGCCTCACGGCGCCGAACCTCGGCGATGATGAGGCGTTGGACGGTGAAGGATTCTATAGGCTCGGCCAGTTTCCTTCGACCGCGCAGCGCATGAGCCGATACGAAGCGGAAGCTCCCGTGCTCGGCGCCAGAGCGGTCGAGCGCCTTCGCCTCGGCGAGGGCGCCGAGACGATCACCCATCTTGTCGTTACCTCCTGCACCGGATTTTTTGCGCCAGGCATAGACCTTGAGCTTGTCACGCGCTGCGGGCTCAAGCTCTCCGTTGAGCGCACGCTCATCGGCTTCATGGGCTGCCACGCGGCGATCAATGCATTGCGGATCGCGCATCATATCGTCCGTTCGAGCCCGAAATCCCGCGTCCTCGTCGTCTGCCTCGAGCTCTGCACGCTGCATTTTCAGGAGACGGACGATCTCGACAGGCTGCTGACCTTCCTCCTGTTCGGCGACGGTTGCGCGGCGGCCCTCGTCAGCGCTGATCCCATTGGACTCGCGCTCGACGGATTTCATGCCGAGCTCGTGCAAAAGGCCGCCGAGCAGATCACCTGGAACATCCGCGACCGCGGATTCGACATGATGCTTTCGGGCCAGGTCCCGATGACGATTTCCGGCGCGCTGCGCTCCAATTCGGATCGCGTGCTCGCCGGGCGAACGTCCGATGCGATCGATCTCTGGGCGATCCATCCGGGCGGGCGCTCCATCCTCGATGCGGTCGAAGGCGCTTTCGATCTCGAGCAATCGGCGCTTTTGGCGTCGCGCGCCGTGCTTCGCGATTACGGCAATATGTCCTCGGCGACGATCCTCTTCGTGCTGGAGAGGATCATGCGAAGAAATCTGCCGCGCGGCACCTCGGGCTGCGCCATGGCATTCGGCCCCGGCCTCACCGCCGAGACCATGCTCTTCCGGACCGCGTGATGGACGTCGATTTCTCATGTCGCAACAAGCTCACCGAGCTCATGGATTCGGACGAGACGGATTTCGAGACCTTTCGGGCCTGCCTCCTCGATCTCGCCAAGGTCAATCGGCTCACGCGCGCCTATCGTCCGACGCTCGCCTTTCTCGAACGCCTCAGAAGGTCGGGGCGTCTCGCGCCGGGAGGAACGCGGCGCCTTCTCGACGTTGGTTGCGGCAGCGGCGACATGTTGCGCAAGATCGATCTCTGGGCGCAAAAGCGGGGACTGGACATCGAACTCGTCGGCATCGATCTCAATCCCTGGTCGGCGCTCACCGCGAAAGAATTCGCCTCGCCCGGCAGGCCCATTCGCTTCCTTGCGGCGAATGCATTCGACTATCGTCCGTCGGAACCGTCAGACGTCATCATCAGCTCGCTTTTCACTCATCACCTGGACGATGCCGCGATCATCGAATTCGTCCTCTGGATGGAAAGAGAGGCGCGGCTCGGCTGGTTCGTGAACGACCTTCGCCGCCATGCGTTGCCCTATCACGCGTTCCGCTTCGCAGCCCGCGCGCTCGCCCTTCATCCCTTCGTTCAACATGATGGGCCGGTCTCGATCGCGCGCGCCTTTTCGCCCGAAGATTGGCGCGCCCTCGCCGCGCGGGCGGGAGTGGTGGCGGAGATCAGGCGGCATTTCCCCTTCCGGCTTTGCGTCTCGCGGATCAAGGCAGACTCGCGATGATCGAAACTTTGGTGATCGGCGGCGGACCTGCCGGCGCGGCGCTCGCGGCGCATCTCGCGCGCAGGGGGCAAGGCGTATTGCTGATCGAACGCCAAAGCGGTCCGCATCATAAAGTCTGCGGCGAATTCCTGAGCGAAGAAGCCGTCTTTTATCTCTACGAGCTCGGCATCGATCCCGAGAAGCTCGGCGCGGTGCCGATCACCAATGTCTCCCTCGCGGCAGGGAAAAGCCCCATCGACGTACCGCTGCCCTTTGTGGCGATGAGCCTTTCGCGGCGCGTGCTGGACGAAGCTCTCTTGCAAAGGGCCGTGGATCTCGGCGCCGAGATTCTTCGGGGCCGCACGGTCAAATCTCTGCAACGCGAGGAGGGACGCTGGGCGGCTGCCCTCGACGATGGCCGCTCGATCTTGGCCCGGCATGCATTTCTCGCGACCGGCAAACATGATCTTAGGGATTGGAGGCGCCCGCCGGGTCGCCAGAGCGACCTTCTCGCCTTCAAGCTCCATTGGCGCCTTCGCACCGAGGCCGCGCTCAATTCCGAAGTCGAACTCTTCTTCTTCCCCGGCGGCTACGCCGGGCTCGAGCCGATCGAAGGGGGGCTTGCCAATCTCTGCCTCGTCGTGCGCGGGGCTCGATTTGCAGCGATTGGCAGCAAATGGGAGGCTTTGCACGAGGCGCTGCTTAGAGCTTGCCCGCATCTTCGCCGCAGGCTCGAAGGCGCAGAGCCCTGCTGGGCGCGTCCGTTGGCGGTCGCGGCAATTCCCTATGGTTTCGTGCAAACCCGGAGCGAGGGAATTTGGCGCCTCGGAGACCAGGCCGCCTGCATCCCTTCATTTGCCGGCGACGGCATTGCGATTGCGCTTCATTCGGCGCATCTGGCGGCGCAATTTTATTGCCGCGGCGCAGGCGCGCCGGAGTTTCAGGCGCGGCTTGCCTCCGATATCATGGGACAGGTCAGCCGGGCGACACTTCTTTCGAAGATGTTGGTCGATCCGGCAGGGCAAGTGCTCGCGGCGGCGGCGGCGCGGATGATGCCCGAACTTCTCGGCTTCGTGGCACGCCGGACGCGAATCCCCAAGCACCAGCGTTACGGAACTCGGCTCCCGGCGTGAGGTCGCATCAGGGATTGTCGTAGGGGCGGCCGAACGGAAATGGCGGGTCGCCCTCGCCGGCCGGTCCATAATAGCCGGCAAAGAAGGGCGAGCCGACGCCGTCGATCGGATTATAGACGCCATACCGATACGAATCGGCAGCAGTCGGAATATCCCACCAAGAGCGGACGGCTTGCGCCTGGGCCGCCTGGATCACCGGGTTCGCCCACGGCGGCGGCGTATTGCGCACGCGGTAGCGCCAAGCGCCGACGCGATATTTATAAGGCAGCGGATAAAAGCCGAGCCCGCTGTCCGGGTCGCCGACGAGTGCGGCATAGCCGCGGCCCCGCTTCGGATAGACGTAACGTTCGGCATAATGTCCGATCGGCAGGCTGCCCACATAACTGCCGTGACGCTTGCCGTAATAGACGTGATGTCGGGTGGCGGCTTGGGCCTGCGCCGCGAGCGCAGAGAGCGCGAGAAAGGCGAGAATTGCTGTCCGACGCATGGCCGTTCTCCAGAAGCGCCAACCTGCTGCCAGGTTCGATATAGGTCGCGGCCGGGCCATGCGCTATTGACGGCAGTCAAATTAGCTTGACCGCCGCGAATAGGCCGGAAAGATTTTGAGTTAAATTTTAGCTTATTCCGCCGCGCTCTTCTGGCCGAAGCGACGCTCGATATAATCCTGCACGAGCGTCTTGAACTCGGCGGCAATGCCTTCGCCGCGCAAGGTCACGGCCTTCTTGCCGTCGATGAAGACGGGAGCGGCCGGCGTCTCGCCCGTGCCCGGCAGCGAAATGCCGATATCGGCATGTTTCGATTCGCCCGGCCCGTTGACGATACAACCCATGACCGCGACGTTGAGCGTCTCGACGCCGGGGTAGCGCGTCTTCCAGCCCGGCATTTCGTCGCGAATATAGGCCTGGATGTCGCGGGCCAATTCCTGGAACACGGTCGAGGTCGTGCGCCCGCAGCCGGGGCATGCCGCCACGAGCGGCACGAAAGTGCGAAAGCCCATGGTCTGCAGGATCTCCTGCGCGACCTTGACTTCGAGCGTGCGGTCGCCGCCCGGCTCGGGCGTCAGCGAAATGCGGATCGTATCGCCGATCCCGTCCTGCAGGAGCACGCCGAGCGCCGCGGACGAGGCGACAATTCCCTTCGAGCCCATGCCGGCTTCGGTGAGGCCGAGATGGATCGCGTAGTCGGAGCGCTGCGCCAGCATGCGATAGACGGTGATGAGATCCTGGACGTTGGAGACTTTGGCCGAGAGAATGATCCGGTCGCGGCCGAGCCCCAATTCCTCGGCGCGCTGCGCCGAGAGGAGCGCCGACTGGACCATCGCTTCGCGGGTGACCGCGGCGGCATCGAGCGGCGAAGCCGAGCGCGCATTCTCGTCCATCAGCGTCGTGAGCAGTTCCTGATCGAGCGAACCCCAATTGGCGCCAATGCGCACGGCCTTCCCATTCTTGATCGCGCATTCGACCATCGAGGCGAATTGCGTGTCCTTCTTGTCCTTGAAGCCAACATTGCCGGGATTGATCCGATATTTGGCGAGCGCTTCGGCGCAGGCCGGATGATCGGCGAGAAGCTTGTGGCCGATATAGTGAAAATCGCCGATGAGCGGCACGTGGCAGCCCATCTTGTCGAGCTTTTCGCGGATATGGGGGACGGCAGCGGCGGCTTCGTCGCGATCGACCGTGATGCGCACGAGCTCGGATCCGGCACGCGCGAGCGCGGCAACTTGCTCGACGGTTGCGGCGACGTCCGCCGTATCGGTATTGGTCATCGATTGCACGATGATCGGCGCGCCGCCACCGACCGTCACGGCGCCTTTGCCGGACCCGACCCGCACGCCGACCGAGCGGTGGCGGGGCGCCGGGCCCGAGGAGACTTCGGAACAGGACCAGATCGGAGTGGAATCGTGTGTCATCGGCCCTCTTCAGATGGCGCGGATCGCGGAAATGGTCAAGAAAGCCCCTGCGATGAAGCCATTATGACGGACGGGAACCGCGCGTGGTGGTGAAAATCGCCGCAGGCAGGCGGAAAATAATTGTTCCTCTTATGTTCGTCCGGATGGAGCAGAAATATGTCGAAAGTAGCTTTGGTCACGGGCGCTTCCTCGGGCATAGGCGCGGCCACGGTCAAGCGGCTGCGCGCGGACGGTTTCGAAGTCTATGCGGGCGCCCGCCGCCAGGAGCGCATGGCCCCGCTCGCCGAGGCCGGCGCACGCCTCCTTTCGCTCGATCTCACTGACGAGGCCTCGATCGCCGCCGCTATGGCCGAGATCGAGGCCAAGAGCGGGCGGCTCGACGTGCTGGTGAACAATGCCGGCTACGGCGCCTATGGCGCGCTGGAAGACGTGCCTCCGGCGGAAGCGCGCCGGCAATGCGAGGTCAATCTCTTCGGCCTCGCGCGGCTGATCCAGCTCGCCTTGCCGATGATGCGCAAACAGGGCTCCGGCAGGATCATCAATGTGACCTCGATCGGCGGCAAGATCCATGAGCCTTTCGGCTCTTGGTATCACGCGACGAAATTCGCCGTCGAAGGGCTGAGCGATTGTCTGCGCATGGAAGTCGCGCCTTTCGGCATTGACGTGATCGTGATCGAGCCCGGCGCCATTCGCACGGAATGGGCCGGCATCGCACACGAAAGCCTGTTGCGCACTTCGGGCGACACCGCCTATGGGCCTTGGGCGCGCCGGCACGCGCGGATGCTCAGCGAGGCGACCTCATCGAAATTTCCTTCGCTGCCGGAAGTGGTCGCGAACACGATCGCGCGCGCTGCGTCGGCGACGAGCCCGCAAACACGCTACGCGACGGGCGGCGGGGCGCGCACCGTTCTTTTCCTGCGGCGCGTCCTCCCGGATCGCATGTTCGATCGGCTGATGTGGCGCTTTTCGCAAGGCGGCAAGGGCGCGAGCTAAGTTCGAGCCGCTATTTCATTCGCTACACGCGCGGCAGAGGCCGGCAATTTCCATGATCTGCGCGCGCGGCTTGAAACCCTCCTCCGCCGCGAGACTCGCGAGATCCCGGCCGAGCGCCTTCGGTGTAGCTTCGGTGACCGCGCCGCATTTCTCGCAAATGAGAAAGACCACGGGATCCTTCTCCTCGTGACCATGCGCGCAGGCAAGGTAAGCATTGCGTGAGGCGAGCCGGTGGACGAGGCCATTTTCGAGCAGAAAATCGAGCGCGCGGTAAATCGAGATCGGGGCAGGATGTTTGCCGGTCGCCGCGGCGACGCGCTCGATCAAATCGTAAGCGCCGAGCGGGCGGCCTTCTTCCATAAGGATTTCGAGGATTTGGCGCCGGGCGGGCGTCAATTTGGCGCCCTCGCGACGACAGCGATCCTCCGCCGCGGCCAGCGTGCCCTTTGTCTGTTTGGTGCGCATCTGCTGCATGCGTGAAAGCGTCATGTCTTCATTATATCTGCATGAAGTCGTAAAATCACGCCTTGCCTCGGCTGATTGGACCATAGAGGGAAAGGGGTCGCCATGACGCTCAAATCACGCAGTGCCATCGTTACCGGCTCGACGAGCGGCATTGGGCTCGCCATCGCGCGCGGCCTCGCGCAGGCCGGCGCCAACGTGATGATCAATGGATTCGGCGAAGCGGACGCAATCGAGAACGAGCGCAGCGCCATAGCCAAGGATTTCGCCGTCAAGGCCCTCTACTCGCCCGCCGATATGACAAAGCCGCAAGACGTTCGCGCTATGGTCGCGCAAGCCGAGGCGACGTTCGGAACGCTCGACATCCTCGTCAACAATGCCGGAATTCAGCACGTCGAGCCCATCGAGAACTTTCCGCCGGAAATTTGGGACAAGATCATCGCCATTACGCTTTCGGCCGCCTTTCACGCGATTGCCGCGGCAGTCCCCGGAATGAAGCGGCGCAAATGGGGCCGGATCGTCTCGACGGCTTCGGCTCACTCCATGGTCGCCTCGCCTTTCAAATCCGCTTATGTGTCGGCCAAGCATGGGCTCGTCGGGCTGACCAAGACCGTCGCGCTCGAAGTTGCGACGTTTGGCGTTACCGCCAATTGCGTGTCGCCCGGCTATGTTTGGACGCCGCTCGTCGAAAAGCAGATCCCCGACACGATGAAAGCGCGCAATCTCACTCGCGAACAAGTGATCAACGACGTGCTTCTCGATGCGCAGCCGACCAAGCAATTCGTGACGTCCGAACAGGTCGCCTCGCTCGTCGTCTATCTATGTTCGGACGAGGCGTCGCAGATCACCGGCGCAAATATTGCGATGGACGGCGGTTGGACTGCGCATTGACAGCGCCTTCGAGACGGAGACGATGACGAAGACGGTCAACCTCGCATTGCAGGGCGGCGGCTCGCATGGCGCCTTCACCTGGGGCGTGCTCGATTTTCTGCTGGAGGACGACAGGCTCGACTTCGACGCAATCACCGGCACGAGCGCGGGGGCGATGAATGCCGCCGTCTTGGCCGAAGGGTTCTTGCACGGTGGACGGAAAGGCGCGCGGGAAAATCTGACCCAATTCTGGCGCTCGGTCTCGGCCGAGAATGCGCTCTCCCCGGTGCAAGCCAAGATCTTCGATCTCTTCTTCGGCTATGGCACGATCCCGTCGCGCATCAATGCGTGGTGGACGGATTTGCTCACCCATTATTTCAGCCCGTACGAGTTCAATCCGTTCGATCTCAATCCGCTGCGCGATCATCTGGAAGCCGTCGTCAATTTCGAGAAAGTGCGCTCATGCGAACAGCTGAAATTGTTCGTGCCGGCCACCAATGTCTATATGGGCAAGATCAAGGTCTTCCAGCGCCGCGAACTTACCGCCGATCATGTCCTGGCGTCCGCCTGCCTGCCCTTTCTTTTCCGTGCCGTCGAAATCGACGGCATTCCCTATTGGGACGGCGGCTACATGGGCAACCCGGCGCTCTTCCCGCTCTTTTACGAAACGGAATGCCCGGATATCGTAATCGTTCAGATCAATCCGATCGAGCGCAAGGAAGTGCCGGTCAGAGCGCGCGAGATTCAGAATCGGTCGAACGAGATCACATTCAATGGCGCGTTGATGGGCGAATTGCGCGCCATCGATTTCGTCAGCCGTTTGGTCGATTCCGGCAAGCTCTCGCGTGAAGATTATATGCGGCCCTTCGTGCATCGGATCGATGGCGGCACTCTTCTCCTACCCTTTTCTGCCGACAGCAAGCTCGATTCCTCCTGGCCTCTGATCAGCCAATTCTTCGAATTCGGCCGCGACGCCGCCAAGCAATGGCTCGACAAGAACTACGATTCGATCGGCAAGGAATCGACGCTCGACCTGCGGATGGCTTTCGCCTAAGATCTCTCCATGACGGCTGATTTCTGCGTCGCGCTCACGACCGTACCCAATCGTGAAAGAGCGCGGGCGATCGCCAGGACCCTCGTCGAACAACGGCTCGCGGCCTGCGTGCAAATGCTGCCGATCGAGAGCGTTTTTACATGGCAAGACCGGCTCGAGGAATCGGCCGAAATCCTCCTGCTCATCAAGATCAAACGTGCGGACTATGCGCAGCTCCAACAGGCGATCCTGAGTCTGCACGATTATGAGACGCCCGAGATCATCGCCCTCCCCATCGTAGAAGGGTCCGCGCCCTACCTCGAATGGATCAAGGCAACGACGCGGCGCAAAAGCCAGGAGTAAGCCGCGGCCGGCCCGATTTGCGGCCCGTTCGGCAAAGGATCCGATCTAGCTCCTATTCGCCTTTTCGGGCATCATTGGGCGGCGCAAGGTCGTGAGCCTTGTCCGATCGCTTCGAGCGCCGAAATCATGCGACGTGCCCTCACCATATTCGCTTTTCTTTGCTGCATCCTTTGCTGCCTCGCCCCGGCGCTCGGCGAAGTGCGGATCGAGGCGAGCAACGGCGGCGAAGTCGGCCATTTCATCAGGTTTTTCAATCTGCTGCGGCAATCCGGCGAACGCGTCGTCATCGACGGGCCATGCTATTCCGCTTGCACGCTCGTCCTGACCATGATCCCGCGCGACCGGCTCTGCGTCACGCGCCGGGCAGTCTTGGGCTTCCATGCGCCGATATTGGTCGATGATTACGGGCGCGAATATTCGACGGCCAAAGCGACGCGGGCGGTCAACGCGGTCTATCCTGCCGAGATCCGCGACTGGATCAGGCGACATGGCGGCCTGTCGCGCAGGGTCATCTATCTTCGTGGACGAGCGCTTGACGCGCTTTATCCGCTCTGCCGCTAGCGCATGTCTCTACAGAACCGAGCGCGCGATGAGTTGCTCCGCTTCTTCGATCGCCTGCGGCGTGCCGATATGCAGCCAGATTCCATCGAGTCTGACGCCGAAGAGGCGGCCGTTCTCAGCCGCCTTGAAGAAATAGGGCGCGAGCCGAAAGACCTCTTGCTTGGCATCGGCGAAGAGCTCGGGCTTGATGATGCCGACGCCCGAATAGACGAAAGGCGCCACGCGCCTTTCTTCGCGCCGTTCGAGGCGGCCTTCTGCATCCATGGAGAAATCGCCGAGCCAGTCGACGCCGATGCTCGTCGCCGCGGCCGCCACGAGCAGCAGGACGTCCATCTTCTTAGGATCCCATGCGGCGACAAGGCGGGCGAGATTGGAGCGTGGCCCTTCGATCCAGAACGCGTCCGTATTGCAGAGGAAGAATGGGGCGTCGCCGAGCTCCGGCAGGGCTTTTTTGATGCCGCCGCCTTGGTCGAGCAATTTCTCGCGCTCATCCGACAGGATGATCTGCGGCTTGTTGCGCCGGGAGAGATGCGCAGCGATCTGGCCGGCGTGATGATGCACATTGACGACCGCGGTGGAGACGCCTGCCGCCGCGAAACGATCGAGTGAATGATCGATGAGCGCCTTGCCGCCGATCTTGATGAGAGGCTTGGGGATATGCTCGGTCAGCGGACGCATGCGCGTGCCGAGCCCCGCTGCAAAAACCATTGCCTTATCAGGCATAAAAGACGTCATGAACGCGGCTGGTACAACAAGATCACGGGTTCTTGGTCAAGGCCCGCGGCAGGTGGGTCTCATACCAGCCTTTGAGCGCCGACAACAAGGGATGAGCGAGGTCCTTGGCCAAATATTTCTGGATGCGTGGCAAATGCGCCAGATATTGCGGCTTGTGATCGCGCTTATCCAATCGGGCGAAAATGCCGAGAATTTTTGTCGCCCGCTGGGCGCCGAGCACGGCATACGCGCGGGCAAATGCGGCCATGTCGAAACTAGGATCGCTGGCGCGGCGCAATTGCGCATAATGGCCGAGAAGCTTCAATTCCATATCGTCCGGCACGTCGACGCGCGCGTCCTGAAGGAGCGAGACGACGTCGTATGCGGGATGACCGAGAACGCAATCCTGAAAATCGATGAGCCCGACGCGGCCGAGACCTGCGCGCAATGGCAGCCAGAATAGATTCGGCGAATGATAGTCGCGCAGGGTCCAGGTCTGGCGCGCCGAGACGACGTCGCGCAGCGCATGGCGCCAGAGATTGCCGAAGATCGCCTTGGCGCCGGATGGGAGCGAGGCTTTTGCCACATGCGGCGCATACCAGTCGAGCAGAAGCTCAACTTCGATGCCGAGCGCGTCGAGGTCATAAGGGGGAATGCGATGCGTCTCCTCCTCGACCTGCAAAGTGTCGGGCAGGTTGAGCTGATGAAGACGCGCCAGAAGAGCCACGGCCTCGGCATAGCGTTCGAAAACGACTTTCCCCTCGACCATTCTCTGGTTGCCGAAATCTTCGAGGATCGCGACGCCCGTCTCGAGATCGGCGGCGAGAATCTCTGGCGCGGAAAAGCCTTGCGCGCGCAGGCCTTTGTCGATTGCAACAAAGGGACGGATCGTCTCGGCGAGCCGCGCCAGCGCGCTATAGGATTTGCCGAATCTCACGGGCGGACCGTCCGGCCGCGGCGGCGCGATCATGAGGATTGCGGTTGCTCCGTCCGGCTTGACGAGGCGTTCGTAGACGCGCGTCGAGGCATCCCCCTGCATGAAGCGCCGCTCGGCTCCCGCCCATCCGGATCTGGCGAGAATCGTGCGAATGCCGCGTGCGAGCGTGAGCCGCGGGGCAAAAGCACCCCTTCCGGTGAGGGTCAGCACACGCGCCTCGGCTGAATTGCCGAGCTCGAAGGCTATGTTCAGCCGATTGGCGCTCAGCGAATCCTCGGCGCGTTCCGGCCATTCGACAATGACGAGCGTACCCTCCTGCGCTTCTTCGAAGCCGAGTTCGACGAGTTCCTCGCTGCTTTTGATGCGATAGAAGTCGGCATGCACGATCGGAAAGGATGCGCCCTCGTAGATCTGCATCAAGGTGAACGTCGGGCTCGGAACCTCAAGATCGGGATCGTGCGTGAGCGAACGGATGAGCGCCCGCGCGAATGTGGTCTTGCCGGTGCCGAGCTCCCCGGAGAGCGTCAGAAGGTCACCCGGCCCGAGCCATTGGCCGACGTCGGCGGCCAGCGCGATTGTCGAAGCCTCGTCGGGAAGTTCGATCCGCCATTGGGCCTTCCGCGGCGTGCGGGCCGCCATGTGCTATTTTCTCCTAAATTCCGCAAAGGCAAAGCAGATCGTTGCGGATTTTCCGGGGCAGAGGTTCCTTCCGCTCTGTCTAGGAAAGCCGATAAGGCTGCGCATGGGCTTTGTCCAGTTTCGCGCCGCGCGCGGGAAAGATGCAGGTGACCGTCGTACCCTCGCCTTCGACCGAATCGATGAGCACGCGCCCGCCATGCAGTTCGACGAGCGAGTTCACGATCGATAGGCCCAAGCCGAGGCCGCGGTTACGCGGACCGGTCCTGAATCGATCGAAAACATGATCGAGGAGATCGGCTGGAATTCCGCTGCCGCGATCGCTCACCTTGAAGACGATTTCGTTCTCGCGCCGCAGCGCCGCGAGAACTATCGTCTGGCCGGGTGCCGAGAAACGGATCGCGTTCGAGAGAAGATTGAACAGGACCTGGCGCACGCGCTGCGCGTCGGCGACGAAAGTGCCCAGCGCATCCATTGCCACGACGTTGAGATGCAGCGAAGATTCGGCCAGCCGATCCTGCACGCCCTCCGCCGCCAGGCGCATCGTCTCCTCGATATCGACCTCCCCCTGATTGAGCTCGAGCGCATCGGCATCGATCGAAGCGAGATCGAGAATATTGTCGATGATCGCCAGAAGCGCCGCGGAGGACGCACGCACATAACCTGCATATTCGCGCTGCTTGTCGTTGAGCGGACCGGCGGAGCCGTCGCTCAAAAGTTCGATGAAGCCGATGATATTGGTCAAGGGCGAGCGCAATTCGTAAGACACGTGATGGACGAAATCGTTGCGCAATTTCTCAGCCTGCAGCAGAGCCTCGTTGCGGTCGGTCAGCGCCCGTTCGACATTGACGCTCGCGGTCGTGTCGGTGAAGGTCAGCAGAGTCGCGCCATCGGGCAGAGGCTGGGCTGTGCAATCGAGCACCGAACCGTCGCGGCAGAAGATCCGGCCCCTATATCCCGTCCTTTGATCGTCGAGACCGACGACGATGGCGCGCATTTCTTCGAAGGGCGTGTCGGCGGCATCGAAGAGCGTGCAATGCCGCGCGAGGCGGTCGATATGCGGCTTTTCGTGCAGCATGCTCCAGTCGAGCTTCAAGAGATCGACGAAGGCCGGATTGAAGAATTTGAGCCTTCCGTCGGTGCCGAAGACCGCCACGCCTTCCTTCAGCGTATCGAGCGTTTCGCTCTGCACGCGGGTCAAGGCATTGAATTGCGATTCGAGGTGGAACCGTTCGGTTACGTCGTCGAAGAGATAAGTCACGCCCCCCTGCGGATTGGGATTGACCACCACGCGCAAGGTTCGCCCGTCCGGCAGATACCAGATGTGTTCGCTCGTCTCGATCGCCTGATAGGCGGCGAAGAGATGTTCTTTCCAGGCGCGGAAATCGGCCTGCTCGGGCAGCAGGCCGCGGGCGCGCAACCTGTCGAGGACCTCGGAATCGGTCGGCTGCTGATCGGCGAAGGCCTGATCGAGCGACCAGAGCTGGCGGTAGGCGGAATTGTGAAAGACGAGCCGTTTGCGCCGGTCGAATATGGCAACCGCGGTCGAGAGCTGGTCGAGCGTGCGCGCATGGGCCTGCATTTGCCGGTCGAGATCGGCGCGTGCCGCTTCGACCTCGGAGACATCGCGCGCCATGCCGACCGAACCCGTCGCAACCGGGACTTCTATAATATCGAGAAGCCGTCGCTGGCCGGCAGCGACCGCCGGCGCGCGGCTGCTCCAGATTTGCCCCTTGAGCCGCGCGTCCGCCGCCGCATCGCGGGTCGCGCGCTCGAGGAGTTCCGTGCCGCGCAGGAGCGCATCGGCGGAATCCTTGGCCTCGACCGCGCGGACATAGGCGGCATTGATCCAAATGAGCTTGCCGTCCGCACCGCGCAGCCAGACCGGGTCGGCGATGGAATCGAGCATGGCGCGCAGCGCTTCGAGCTCGGTCATCGTGCGCAGAAGCCGCTCGCGCAGGCGCACAGTCTCGAGCCGATCGCCGGACACGTCGCGGATGCGGACGACGGCGCGCCCGCTCACCGCACGGCCCTCGATTTCCAGCGTGCGCCCGGCGAGACTTTCGACCGAACAGCGAAAGCTCTCGCCGCGCGTGCGCAATTTTTCGACGCAGGCCTCGAGCTGCTGGGCCTGCTCGGGCGGCAGCCAAGCGCCGAAACCAAGCACCCGGCGGGGAACGGGCGCATCCGTCACGAGCGTGAGATCGCCCTCGATTTCCGGCTCGTTGCCGGGACCGCCCCAGGCGATGATGATTTGCGGCTCGGCCGAAAGGAAGACTTCCGCGCGATCGAGCTTCGCGCGCAAATTGTTGAGCTCGAGCGCAAAGGCTGCCTCGGACTTCGTCCAGCGGCGGTGCTCGCGCAAATGGAGGAGCGCTGTGATCGTCGAAAAGAGAACGAGCCCGACGATCAGCGAAAGCCCGATGACGACATCCTGGCTCTCGCGCAATCTTTCGAGCAAGAGCAGCGGATAGGCGGTCTCCCCGAAGGCCGGTGCGCTCGCCGGGAGCGAGAGCGCCGCCAGGGCGAGAGCTAAAGGCCAGCGCGCGTGCCGGCGCGGCAAGTCCTGCCCTAAATCCGGGCCCAATCGCGCGGCTCCGCCCATCCCGACCTCTTGGCCGCCCATGATGCGACAGCGGCGAATCGCTGTCACCCGGCGCTCAGCGCTTATTTACAAGATGTTGGCGCAAAGCGGAGCAGGCTGCAGAGGTTCGTGAGGCCGAAAGGCCTCAGTAGCGGTAATGATCCGGCTTGAAGGGACCGGCCTCGGGCACGCCGATATAATTTGCCTGTTCCGGCGTGAGCTTGGTGAGTTTCGCGCCGACCTTGCCGAGGTGCAGCGCCGCGACCTTTTCATCGAGATGTTTGGGCAGGACATGGACCTTGCGCCCATATTGACCGCGTTTGGTCCAGAGATCGATCTGCGCCAGGCATTGATTGGTGAAAGAGGCCGACATCACAAAAGACGGATGTCCCATGGCATTGCCGAGATTGACGAGCCGGCCCTCGGAGAGAAGGATGATTCTCTTGCCGTCGGGAAATTCGATCTCGTCGACCTGCGGCTTCACATTGTGCCATTTGAAATTGCGCAGCCCGGCTACCTGGATCTCGGAATCGAAATGGCCGATGTTGCAGACAATGGCGCGGTCGCGCATCTGGCGCATATGCTCGAGGCGGATCACGTCGATATTGCCGGTCGCGGTCACGAAAATATCGGCGCGCGGCGCGGCGTCCTCCATGGTGGTGACCTCGTAGCCTTCCATCGCCGCCTGTAGAGCGCAGATCGGATCGACCTCGGAGACCATGACGCGGCAACCGGCGTTGCGCAGCGAAGCGGCCGAGCCCTTCCCGACGTCGCCGAAACCGGCGACCATGGCGACCTTTCCGGCCATCATCACGTCGGTGCCGCGGCGAATGCCGTCGACGAGCGATTCACGGCAGCCATAGAGATTGTCGAACTTCGACTTCGTCACGGAATCGTTGACGTTGATGGCGGGCCAGAGAAGCTTGCCCTCCTTCTGCATGATGTAGAGCCGGTGGACGCCGGTCGTGGTCTCCTCGCTCACGCCTTTGATCGCGGCCGCGCAGCGCCCATACCAGCCGGGCTTTTCCTTGAGCCGGCGCTTGATTGCGGCGAAAAGCACTTCCTCTTCTTCGTTCGTCGCCTTGTCGAGGAAAGCCGTCTCGCCGCCTTCCGCCCGCACGCCGAGATGGATGAGAAGGGTCGCGTCACCGCCGTCGTCGAGGATCAGATTGGGCGCGCCGCCGTCGCTCCATTCGAAAATCCGGTGGGTATATTCCCAATAATCGTAAAGGCTCTCGCCCTTGCGGGCGAAGACGGGCACCCCCGCCTCGGCGATGGCCGCAGCGGCGTGATCCTGGGTCGAATAGATGTTGCAGGAGGCCCAACGGATATCGGCGCCGAGCGCCCTGAGGCTCTCGATGAGGATCGCCGTCTGCACCGTCATATGGAGCGAGCCTGCGATCCGAGCGCCGGCCAGGGGTTGCGAGGGGCCGAATTCGGCCCTGATTGCCATCAGGCCCGGCATTTCCGTCTCGGCGATGTCGATCTCCTTCCGCCCCCAGGCGGCAAGCCCGATATCGGCGACGGCATAGTCGGAAACAGAATGGGTCATGGGCACTCCTTTGGAACAGCCGGTTCTATAGCAGGCTCGTGAGGGAGAGGCAATAAAGATATAAGCAAGTCTTTATATCCGCCATTTTAACCATAGATGCGGCTGCCAAGACCCTTCCCTTTCCCCGCCGCGGGATAGGCTGTTATCGAACTGTTAGTCTTAAAGGAGCGGGGGCATGCTCCAGATTGGCGAGACCTTTGCGCGGTTTGACGGGGCGCTTGTCGATCTTGCGCCCTGGGCACTTCCGTTCCGCGAGGCCCTATACCGGCCGCAGACCGATCCGGCCGCAGCCGCGGGCTTTCGAGCGGCGCGCGCCGGGGCCACTCTTGCGCGCTGGAACGCGGGGCCGAAAGCCTGGCGGCAATGGACGCAAAGAATTGCCGGGCTCGAGGCGCGCTTCGCGCATGAGGAAGAGGCCGCCCGCTTCCTCGGCCTGATCTGTTTTGCCGATTTCTCGGAGCAGCGTTTCGCCGGGGTCGACTTCGGCACGCTGGAACTGCCGTTCGGCGGATCTTTTGCAGGAGCCGTTTTCGCAGGGGATGCGTGGTTTGCCGATGCGCGTTTTCGCGGGCCCGTCGATTTTCACAGCGCGCAATTTTTCTCCGACGTCTCGTTCGAGAACAGCCGGTTCGAAGGCCCTGCCGATTTCCGCGACGCGATCTTTCTAAAGAGCGCCCGCTTCATTTCGATTTGCGCTTGCAGATCCACGAGCTTTCGGGATGCCGAATTTTGTGCCGACGTTTGGTTCCGCTATTCGCGCTTCCGCAGCACGCTTGATTTTGCGCGCGCCCGCGTCGGCGGCGAAGCCGGATTCGGCGATTGCCTTTATCTCGGGGATGCCGATTTTTCGCAGGCCGAGTTCCTCGACAATGCGGGTTTCGAGCAGAGTGTCTTTGCCGGCAAAGTCTCGTTCGCTCGGACTTCGTTCGCACGCTATGCGCGGTTCGAGCGCTCCTCGTTTCAGGAAAGGCCGCGCTTTGACGGCGCGCGTTTCCTGGGCCCGTCGCATTTCCATGACACGATCATGCCAGTGGCCGAATCGCCGGTGGCCGAACAAATCAGGACGATCGAGCATCGCCTGCGCCGCCCCTAGACGCTGACGGCCGGAATCCTGCAGCGTGCACGGAGCCGCTTTGTTGGTCTTGCATTTCCTTTTGCAACAAGCTTCTGTGCGCGCAATTCGTCTTCCTCGGAGGTGCGCTCATGAGCCAAGAGACCTGGTCCGCCGCGGAATCCTATATTTGCGGTCATCTGCTCGGTGACGATCCGATCCTTCAGGCGGCGCTTGCGGTAAGCGAGGAGGCAGGCCTGCCGCGCATCGCGGTCGCGCCGAACGAGGGCAAGCTGCTCCATCTGCTGGCGCGCGCGCTCAATGCCCGGTCCATTCTCGAAATCGGTACGCTCGGCGGCTACAGCACGATCTGGCTCGCCCGCGCGCTCGCTCCCGGCGGGCGGTTGATCACGCTCGAGGCCAATCCCAAACATGCAGCCGTCGCGCGCGCCAATATAGCGCGCGCCGGACTTGCCGATGTCGTCGATCTCCGGCTCGGCCCGGCGCTCGAAAGTCTGGCTGAGCTCGCAGGTCCTTTCGACCTCATCTTCATCGATGCGGACAAGGAGAATAATGCCGAATATTTCCGCTGGGCAGTGAAGCTCGCGCGGCCCGGCGGCCTGATCATCGTCGACAATGTCGTGCGCGACGGGGAGATCACAAATCCGGCGACACGCGATCCCATGGTGCAGGGCACGCAGCGCTTCTATGAGGCAATGGAGGCCGAACAGCGGGTGAGCGCAACGGCCGTC
Source organism: Beijerinckiaceae bacterium (assembly GCA_021324915.1). GTDB lineage: Bacteria > Pseudomonadota > Alphaproteobacteria > Rhizobiales > Beijerinckiaceae > Methylovirgula. Next base: position 54,476 of record JAJPIC010000003.1, read on the forward strand.
CAAACCGTCGGCAGCAAGGGCCATGACGGTTTTGCCATCGCGCTCGTTACCCAGGGAACAGGCGCGGAATAATTATTCCGCGACTTCTTTCTCGGCCTTTTCCTTGGCTTCGAGGTCGGCGCCGGTCTCCTGATCGACCACTCGCATCGAGAGCCGAACCTTGCCGCGCTCGTCGAAGCCGAGGAGTTTCACTTTGACCTTGTCGCCTTCCTTGACGATGTCCGATGTCTTGGCGACGCGGCCCTTTGCCAATTGCGAAATATGGACGAGCCCGTCGCGCGAACCGAAGAAATTCACGAAGGCGCCGAAATCGACCACTTTGACGACTGTTCCGTCATAGATCTGGCCGACTTCCGGCTCGCTGGCGATCGACTTGATCCAATTGACCGCCGCGCGGATCGAATTGGCGTCTGAGGAAGCCACTTTTACCGTGCCGTCGTCCTCGATATTGATCTTGGCGCCGGTCTTCTCGACGATCTCGCGGATCACCTTGCCGCCGGTGCCGATCACTTCGCGGATCTTGTCGGTCGGGATCTT
>JAJPIC010000016.1 GCA_021324915.1 Beijerinckiaceae bacterium
ATCATGCTCAGGGAAAGAGCATGATCCGGAAAAGTGGGAACCGGTTTTCCGGCAAGATCATGCTCAGGGAAAGAGCATGATCCGGAAAAGTGGGAACCGGTTTTCCGACAAGATCGTAGCCAAAAGGAAAATGATCCGGGCCTCATGAAAACTGCGAATGTCTGGTGGACGGTTCTCGCCGCGAGCTTCGGCTTTGCTCTCGTCCAGCTCGATGTCACCATCGTCAATGTCGCTTTGCCGAGCATCGGCAGAGCCCTGCACGCCGATACGTCCGGATTGCAATGGGTCGTCGATGCCTATGCCTTGATTTTTGCCGCCCTCTTGCTGAGCGCCGGCTTTCTCGGCGATCTCTTCGGCGCGCGCCGGGTCTATCTCGCGGGGATTGCGCTCTTTGCGGCTGCGTCGGCCGCCTGCGGGCTGGCGCATACGCCGATTTGGCTCGTCGCGGCGCGCGCAGCACAGGGCCTCGGCGCCGCCGCCATGCTGCCCTGTTCGCTCACATTGCTCAATCATGCCGCCCATCACGATCCGCAGTTGCGGGCGAAGGCGGTCGGCTGGTGGACGGCGTCGGGGAGCATTACGATTGCCGCAGGCCCGATCGTCGGCGGCCTGCTGCTCGGCGCTTTCAGCTGGCGCAGCATCTTCCTCGTCAATCTGCCGATCTGTGCGCTCGGTGCGCTGCTCACCTTGAAGGTCGAAGAGACCGTTGCCGAACCGGAAGGCCGGGGGCTCGATCCGCTTGGCCAAGTGCTCGCCATTCTCGCGATGGGCGCGATCACCGGCGCCGTGATCGAAGCCAAGCCGCTCGGCTTCGGCAACGCCATCGTCATCGCGGCGGCGGTCACAGGAGTCATCGCCGCGATCGGCTTCGTGATCGTGGAGCAACGCAGCCGCGCGCCGATGCTGCCGCCGGTCCTCTTCAGCGAAGGCGCATTCACGCCGGCCGTGCTCTATGGCGTGGTCGTCAACCTCACCTTCTACGGCATGGTCTTCGTGCTGGCTCTCTACCTGCAGAGGGTTCTCGGCTACAGCCCCTTGAAGGCGGGACTGGCATATCTGCCGCTGACGGCGACGTTCTTTGCCATCAATGTCTTCAGCGGGTGGTGGGTCGGACGTGCCGGATCCCGCATTCCGATGATGGCCGGCGCCTTGATCGATGCTTTCGGGTTTGCCCTGCTCCTGCCGCTCACTGGATCGAGCGCCTATTGGATGATGCTGCCCGCCTTCTTGTTGATGCCGACCGGCATGGGACTTGGCGTTCCGGCAATGACCACGTCGGTTCTGGCAAGCGTCGACAAGGCCCAATCGGGCGTTGCTTCCGGCGTGCTCAACGCGGCACGGCAGGCGGGCGGCGCGATCGGCGTCGCTCTCTTCGGCGCGCTGGCGGGCGGCGATGGTCAGGCGATTGTCGCCGGCCTCAAAGGTTCGGCGGCGATTGCCGTCGGCCTCTTGCTTGCGGCCTCACTCATCGCGTGGTGGGGCATTCCGACAGCGCTTCGGAAGGACTGAGCTTGGCGCAGATTGCGTAGCAATTCGCAGATACAACCAAGCAGGCAATCGCCCGCGGACCTATTTGCAATCGCCGGCCTGAAGCGAGCTCTGCGCATCCGCGGCGATCACGAATATGTTCTTATTTTGTTCTGGACATGATTCGATTTCCAAGTTAGGCGTCTTCCCGTCGATCGGGGCAGCGGAATCGAGACCCATGTCATCGTCAGACCTCTCGCCGGAGGCCATCAAGCTCCTCAATCGAATGACCGGGCCGCCACTCAGCCACCCGAGCTTTACTGGTGAGCCGATCGATCTTGCGCAAATCGATCCGCTGTCACTGGGAGACCTATGGACAATTGCTCATGCAACCAATCGCTGGGAGAACAATCGCCCCATAAAAAGCCTCGCCGCCGAGACGGCCAGTTCGATCCTCAAGCTCGGCGAGAAAATGGAACCCGCTTTTCGCGGTGCGGCCGCTCGCGACTATCTCGATTTCCTGTCAGATAAACTCGAGCGAGAGCCGGCTCGAGCCTCAGGTTATGTCGCGGATTTCGATTGGAAGGAGGCTTGCTTCTGCCTCACGCGCTGTATCGATCTCTCCTTCGATGGGCTCGGCGCGGCCGCCAAAAGGTTCCTGGCGGCGGCGGATTGGCAAGTTATGCCGCATCTCGCGGTCGCATTAGCGCGGCTGGTCGATGATGAATTCGGAGCGCGGGCTCTCGAAAAGCTCGCTGCCGATCTTGCCGACTCGCCTTTCCTCGTCCAAGAGCTGCGCACGATCACGGCGCTCGATCTTCGCGCGAATCTTGCCGTCGCCGAGGTCGCTCAGGTCAATTATCCAGAGCTTCAGGAAGCTGATCCCGCGATCAGCGGTGGCCATTATCGGTTATCGGATATTCCCGCCTATGTCGCCTTTGCCGAGGAAGGCCTGAAGGAGGCCGCCGCGCGTGTTCGCAAGATCCACAATGGCGAAGTGCCTTATGCGTCGGACAAGGCCTTCACGTTGAAGGACCGCGACGTCATTGCACGCCTCGTGCGGGTCGCTCTCGACCGCGACGCCGCTTGGCTGCCGCCGGTCTTGGACGAGCTCTTCCGCAAGGTGAGCCTTGCGCCGACAGCTGCAAAATCGCTTCCTTCGCAATCCGTCTCCATCGCCTTGGGACACGCCGTCGAAGCCTTCCCGACGCCTGAAGCCGTTGCGACCTTGCGTGGCGTTTTGGCCATTATCCGGCACGCCGGCGTCCAAAAAAAGCTGAAACGCAATCTGAACGGCGCCGAGCGCGGGCTGGCAGACAGGCCCGAGGTCGCATTGCGACTGCTCGACGGTCAACAGATCTCGAAAGCTCAACTGAAGACTTTGGCGCGCTGTCTGGAGGCGGGCTTCGCTTCGCATATGTCTCTCAAATACGAGGATTGGCGCGCTCGGCTCGCCGGACATCCGCAAGGGAAAGCGCTGACGAGATCTCTGATTTGGCGCATTCTCGATTCGTCCGGCGGCGGTGTCGGCGTGCTACCGGTCATCGAGCGCAGCGAGGTGAGGCTTCAGGACGTTAGCGGATCGACCGTCAGCGCGGCTCCGGACAGCCGTATCATGCTCTGGCATCCGTCCGTGGCGACCGAGGCGGAGCGCAACGCCTGGCGCGACCGCATTGCGGATTTGCAGATCAAGCAGCCTTTCAAGCAGGCCTTCCGGGAACATTATGTGCTCTTGGCCGATGAACTCTCCGAGACGAATACCGCAATGTTCTCCGGCCATGGCGTATCGATCGTTCCCTTTCTAGGCCTCGCGCGGCAGGAGCGCTGGAAGCTCGAATATGAGGCTCTGACGCGCTCGTTCGGGCAATGGACGGCAAGGCTCGATGTCGATGACGACATCTTTCCCGGCTGCACGGGGGCGACGCGGACGAGACATGTCAGCGTGTGGAGGCAGAACGGCAAGAAAGCGCTGCCCGTTGCGCTGCGAGACGTGCCGCCCGTCACTCTCTCCGAAATCTTGCGCGCCGTCGATCTCCTGGTGAGCACGAGCGGTTTCGCCCTGACCTCGGATGAAGACAGGCAAATATGGCACGCGCGTTTGCATTACCTCGCGACGCAGCCGCTCGGCGCTATGGCAGAGATGCGTAAAGAAGCTCTCGCTCGCGCGCTTCGCGGCCTTATCGCGGGCTTGCAATTCGACGCGCGGCATCTGCGGCTCGGCGCCTACGCCATTCATCTCGCCACCGGCAGAGTCACATGCAATGGCGAGCCGATCGAGGTCGAACTGCCCAAACACTCGAATTTGGCCGCGGTGCCGTGGCTGCCCTATGACGAGAAACTCTTGGACGCGATATTCCATACGGCGGTCGAGATCGCCGAGCGCCTCAAAGCTCAGTCGGCCCACAATTAGGCAGCCCGAATTCGATCCTTTTCTTCTTCGACAAGCCTTGCGAAACAATGAGATACGATTGCCTGATGTAGTCGCGCAGTTCGGGATCCGAGAGGCCGGGCTTTGCGAAATGTTGGATCCATTTCATGCCGCGCGACGCAAGATAAGGCGCGGGGCGCAAGCCCGGCTGATCCTGGAGCATTTCATAAGCAATGTCGCTCACTTTGAACGTGACGCTCACCGCTTTATTTTCCCCGCCTGCGATCGCGAAGACTTTTCCGCCGACTTTCCACACATGCGATCCACCCCACTGGACCACGTGGCTGGTCGCCGCTAGCGCGCGGCAGAACGCATTATAGTCCTTAAGGGTCATGTCGCTTTACGGTTCATCCCGGGCTGCACTCTCTCGATGAGACGCAGCGGAGCGTCTATCTGGCATGCAGTTTAACTTCCGTCAGCACCAATCGCAGCGCCATGGCACTCCGGGTCTCTCTCGGGATTTTGAGATCGTCGACCTTCCTTGAGCCGGAAACTCGCGCAAGCCTCGCCTGCGCGACAGGAGAGCACGCGGACGGTTATATCAGTCGCTTACGTAGGTTTGCAGGATACTGTGGGATACTCTGGGATGGGCCAAAATCATTCCCACTCGATTGTTCCGACGTACGGTAACGCTTTGAATTAGCGATATAAATTTTTAGCGCGTATGCCAGAGCACCGTTCCCTCGATCCGTCAGAATCGCGCTCTTGATTTCAAAGGGGAATTTCGACGATTTGCGATTTCCTCGGTTTCAGCGACTATCGGCATCGATCGGTCGATTTCCGCGGCTCTCCGCGAGAACGTCACGTGTAGCCGACCACAAGGAAAAGACCGTCAGCAAAGCGATCCAGACAGGAGGTCTGCCGATCCTCGTCCTTCACCTCGCGCGCATGCGTATCTAGGACAACCCTGATACGGCGAAGAAGTTCGGCATTCTGGTGTGCCGAGTCGGCGGCGGGTAAGCGCCGCCCTGGCTGCTGCATCACGCTCAATCGCGGAGGCCGGTGGGCCAACCCACTCTGATGAGCGTGTCGTCGGGTCCGTTGAGGGTAAACTCGTACATCCCCCACGGCTTGTCGCCTGGTCCGCCCTTTTCGATCATCTCACCTTTAAATGCTGCCGCGAGAGCGTCGATGTCCTTGCGGTAAAGGTAAAGGCCGAATGGGTTACGGCCCGGCGTCAGCCAGCCCTCAACGGCCGGTTGAAGGTGGAGAAAGCCGCCGAGCCCGTCAGATAGCATACGATAGTCGTCAGGGCTTTCCTCGCGGCTAAAGCCTAGGCGCTCGAAGAAGGCCTGTGCCCGATCGAGATCATTGCATGGCAGAATCGCCGTCAATCGCTGTTCCATTGATCTGATCCTTGAGTGCGAGCGTTGGGGCCGAACCCGACTTCGTCGTAGTGTCGCCCCTGTTCCAATACCAATTTGAGGCATTCGGAGCGGAAGCGCGGCGCTGGCTGGTTCTATCCCATCCTACTCTGTAGTACTCCCCCTCACTCCCACTCGATCGTGCCCGGCGGCTTGCTCGTCACGTCATAGACGACGCGGTTGATGCCGCGCACTTCATTGATGATGCGCGTCGCAGCCCGGCCTAAGAAGCTCATGTCGAAGGGATAGAAGTCCGCCGTCATGCCGTCGGTCGAAGTCACGGCACGCAGCGCGCAGACGAAATCATAAGTGCGCCCGTCGCCCATCACGCCGACCGTCTTGACCGGCAGGAGGACGGCAAACGCCTGCCAGATCTTGTCGTAGAGCCCCGCCTTGCGAATCTCGTCGAGATAGATCCAATCCGCCTTGCGCAGGATCGCGAGCTTCTCCGGCGTCACTGCGCCCGGCAGGCGGATCGCAAGCCCGGGGCCCGGAAAAGGATGGCGGCCGACAAAAGCTTCGGGCAGGCCTAGTTCGCGTCCGAGCTTGCGCACTTCGTCCTTGAATAGCTCACGCAGCGGCTCGATCAGCTTCAGGTTCATCCGCTCAGGCAGGCCGCCGACATTGTGATGCGATTTGATCGTGACCGAAGGCCCGCCATGAAAGGAGACGCTTTCGATCACATCGGGATAGAGCGTGCCTTGCGCGAGGAATGCGGGCGCGCCGCGCCCGTCTGCGGCGATCTTCTCGGCTTCGGCATCGAACACGTCGACGAAGAGCCGGCCGATGATCTTGCGCTTGCCTTCCGGTTCCTCGACGCCTTCGAGCGAACGCAAGAAAAGACCGGAGGCATCCACGTGATGCAGCGGAATATTGTAATGGCCGCGGAAGAGGCGCACGACATCCTCCGCCTCGCCTTCGCGCAGCAATCCATGGTCGACGAAGACGCAGGCGAGCTGATCGCCGACCGCCTCGTGGATCAGCAAAGCCGCGACGGCGGAATCGACGCCGCCCGACAGCCCGCAAAGGACGCGCTCCTTGCCCACTTCAGCGCGGATCGACGCAATCGCCTCGGCGCGGAAGGCGCGCATCGTCCAGTCGCTTTTGAGCCCGGCGACCTTGTGGACGAAATTGGAGAGAAGCTTCGCCCCGTCCGGCGTATGCACGACTTCGAGATGAAATTGCACGGCATAGATGCGCCGCTCTTCGTCGGCTATGACCGAGATCGGCGCATGTTCGGAGGTGGCGAGCCGGCGGAAGCCGCGCGGCAATTCGATCACCGCATCGCCGTGGCTCATCCAGACGGGATAGCGGGCGCCTTTCTGCCATACGCCTTCGAAGAACGGACTGTCGCTCAAGATCTCGACTTCGGCGCGACCGAATTCGCGATTGTCGCCCGCCGCGACCTTGCCGCCTAATTGCTCAGCGATCACCTGTTCGCCATAGCAAATGCCAAGGATCGGCACGCCGGACTGGAATATGGCATCCGGCGCGCGCGGCGAGCCCTCATCGAGAACGGAACACGGGCCGCCGGAGAGGATCACGGCCTTCGGCTTCAGCGCGGAGAAGGCTTCGGCGGCGCGCTGGAACGGTGCGATTTCGCAATAGACGCCCGCCTCGCGCACCCGCCGGGCGATCAATTGGGTCACCTGCGAGCCGAAATCGATAATCAGCACCTTGTCATGGTGCTCGACGATGTCCTGATGCAGCTCATCCATGGGCATTCCGGCAAAAAGCCCGCTTATTGGATCGCTCCGCCGAGTGCAAGGACACGGTTGATCCATTCCGGCAAATTCGAGCGATCGGATTGGCCGGAAGGCAAGGCCTCCAGGCTAGCCTCGCCATATGAAGACCATCGCTCAAACCTGCGCCTTCGCGCCCGGTCTGCGCCGCGCGATCCGGCTTGCCGAGGTTCCCGCCCTGTTCTCGGAAGGGCCGGAGCCCGAGCCGCCGCCGGTGGAGGAGCATAGGGCCAAGCCAATCACGTCGCGCCTGTTCGGCAAGATCTGGCGCCCATCACACGCCCGGTAACCCCACCCAGACACGGATGGGCCGGAGCCTATGCTCGCTCCGTGCGGGAGAAGCTTAGCGTCGGCGCAGACCCGCGATGAAAAATCCGTCCGTGCCGCTCGCCAGAGGCGAAAGGCGAAACCCGAGCTCCGAGGCAAAATGGGCAAGCTCCGGAAGCCCGGCTACCTTGGCGAGCTCGGCCGGATCGTCAGGAGCGAAGTCGGCGCAATTTGCCAGAAATGCCGCGATTCTGTCCTCGTTTTCTTCCCGCAGCAGCGAACAGGTGACGTAAAGGACGAGGCCCCCGCCACGCACGAATTTTTTCGCTGATTCAAGTATTTCATCCTGTTCATTGATCCTTTGTGCAAGCGCGCCGGGCCGCACGCGCCATTTCGCATCAGGATTGCGCCGCCAAGTGCCTGTTCCGGTGCAGGGCGCATCGATCAGCACGAGATCGCAGCGCCCTTCGAGGTCCGCGACAACATCTGCGCCGCGCCGCGGCGTGCGGACCTGAACGTTGCGGGTTCCGGCCTTTTCGAGCCGCGGATGGAGACCGGCGAGCCGGCGCGCGTCGCGGTCGGTCGCATAGATCTGCCCGTGGTTTTCCATCATGGCGGCGAGCGCCAAGGTCTTGCCGCCGGCGCCGGCGCAGAAGTCGAGCACTTGCTCGCCGGCCCGAGCGCCCGAGGCGAGCGCCGCAAGTTGCGAGCCTTCGTCCTGGACTTCGACGATGCCTTTGACGTAGGCGGGTTCGCCCTTGAGCGAGGCTGTGCGCCCGTCTTCGAGAAGCGGAAGTCTCAGGCCGATGGGCGAAAGCGGCGTCGGCACGGCGCCGAGATGCTGCAGGCCGGCTTGCGTTCTCTCGCGCGTGGCCTTCAGCGTATTCACCCGTAAATCGAGCGGCGCGCGGGCTGCAAGTGCCCTGCCCTCGTCGGCCGCCCCGTCGCCGAAGACAGCGCTGAGCGAAGCCTCCAGCCATTCGGGAAAATCGCCGCGCACCCAAAGGGGCGCACCGTCGAGCGTTCCGGTCTCGAGCCGCCGGCGCTCTTCATCGTCGAGCGGCGGCGGGGCAAAGCCTTCGCCCGAGAACATGGCCGCGATTTCCTCGACCCCGACCCCGCGCATTTGACGCAAGCTGCCGATCAGGATGGCTCGCGGCGTCTCCTCGCCCATGATCCAGGCGGCAGAAGCGCGGCAGCGCAGCGCGTCATAGACGAGCGAAGCGAGCGCGGCGCGATCCTTCGATCCGGCGAAACGATGCGCGAGACCCCAGTCTTTCAGCGCGTCGGATGCGGGCCTGTGGCGCGTTTCGATATCGCCCAAAATTTCGATTGCCGCAGCAACGCGGCCGCCGGGTGTCATACAGGATCCGTCAATAGTGTTACGGCGAGGCCCACACTTTGAGCACGTGATCGGCGCCGCCGGAGGCAAGCTCGTGCCCATTGGGTGCATAGGCGAGCGCTTTGACGTCCTTCGCGTGGCCGAAGATCGTCCGCACGAGGGAATAGGTCTTTGCGTCCCAGATCCGGATCGAGCGATCCGTATAGCCGACCGCCAATCGGCTCTCGTCCGGCGAAATCGCGATCGACCAGACATTGCCTTGCGCGCCGAAAAGTGGCGGGGCGGTCTGCAATCTCGCCAAAAGCTTTCCGGTTGCCCCTTCGAAAATCGAAACGCCGGGCTTTTCATATCCGCCGGCCGCCAATCTGCCGTCGCGGAAAAAGACGAGCGTTCCGATCGCAAATCCGCTGTCCGGATTGTCGAGCGCGCCAAGTGCGGCGCCGGTCGCCGCATTCCAGATCTTTATGTCGCCATATTCGCTGCCCGAGGCAACGCGGGCGCCGTCGCGCGAGAAGGCAACAGCGTCGATAGAATCCGTTCCCGCGCGCCAGAGAGACGCGCCGTCTGCCCCGCTCCAGAGGAGGATTCCTCTCGAAACCGAGCCCGTAGCGATCTCCTTCCCATCGGGCGAGACGGCGATGGCATAATTGCCGTCCGCTGCCTTGCCTGCCAAGGTTGGCGTAACGCTGCCCCAATCGGAACTCGACCAGATCCGCAGGCCGCTGCTTGTCGCTGCCGCCAGCGATCTTCCGTCGGGCGAAAAGGCGACCGCCTGGATGTCCTGATAAGATTCCGCCGCCGGGCTCTTGCCCTCGGCGCCAGTATTCGCGTCCAATATCTCCAGGCCGCCGTAACCCATCGCGATTGCGATCCATTTTCCATCGGGCGAATAGGCGACCGTGTCGGGATCGTCGCGCAGCGAAAAGCTCTGCAGGCTCGCGGGAGAAACCGTCTTCCAGGATTCGGGCGCGAAGATCCAAAAGACGCCGGCGGCGACGACCAAAATGCCCAATCTTGCCGCAACGCCGGCGGCGCTCTGCGGCCAAAAGAGATTGCGCAGGCTCGCGCGGCCCTCTTTCGTGAAGAGACCGCGGACAAATTGGCCGCATCCGATGAGGACCTGCAACCCGCCGACGACGACGAGGCCCCAGGTCACGTAATAATGGCCGCCGTTCTCGCGCGCGAGCGCATAGGTTCCAAAGCTGATCGCAAGGCCGGCGGCCGCAACAAGGAGTCCCACCCCAATGTTGATCAGTCCGGCCTTCATTGAGCGCTCTCCTGATCTCTGCGACTATCGATATTTTACGCGGGCAACAACAATGGCGTTGACGAACCGATTTCCTCCAAAATCCTGCGCGCCAACGCGTCAAAGTCGCGTCGACACTCCTGAACCGCCGATTGATGCCCCCCGATGGCTCCATCAGCAGGCTTCAGTAAAAACATCGGCTTATGCGCCTCCTGAGCCATCGGCATCAGGGAGCGGTAGTCCTTAAGTAAAGCGAGTTTTTTCGGATCATTGTCGATCGTCAAATTGTGCGGGGGTTGAAAATCGTTATCAACCGCAGCTCTGTAAGTATCCGGAATGCGATTCAACCAACGTTGAAAAGCCTTTACAGGACCACGCGCAAAGACACTATAGCGCGAGACAACATAGCCCAGCGCCAGCATTTCACCTTGCGGTAAATCAAAGGATATGTTGGCAGGTTTCGCTTCCAGCCTTTTCTTCCAGGCCTGACGCCAGTCGCGAAGCTTTGGTCCCACGTTTTGCAAGCCACGAATCGCAAATAGATCGGCGGATAGCGGAATAATTACGTAATCCGCGGCGACAAGACTACACCGATTTATCGCACCGAGATTTGGACCGACATCTATCAATGCCAAATCCGCGGCAACCTTTGCTCCGGATTCGTGAATTATGCGGTCGAAAGAGGTTGTTACGCGAAATGCTCTTACATCCCCGTCTAGGCATTTTGGCCAGGTGGTCGAGAGTTCATCCTCCACGCTTGATAGCGCAAGATCTCCAGGAATGAGAGATAATCTGTCCGTGATCGAATACGGCGTTTGGACAGAAATATCGCCGATCCCTTCCATCAGCGGCTTGATTGCACCGTAAATGGTCGAGCTCCCACCGCTGTCCCATACCCGTTCGATCGCCTCTTCCGACAGGAAAGCGCTCGTAGCATTTGCCTGCGGATCCAAGTCCGCAACTAACGTTTTGATGCCTAAGAGAGACATCATCCAGCTTAGATGGTAGACGAGTGAAGTTTTTCCTACGCCACCCTTGTTGTTGAAAAACGCAATAGTCTTCACGGATGCCTCCGCAGAACTACTTGCACAAAGTTGGGGAATATCTCATATCCCGCAGGCGGATTACCGTTTTCACGCAATTCACGTTCAACGATTTGCAAGCCTATGCCGAACTTCTCGACGAATCCCAAATTGGCGAGCGCCTCGGCGAGGGTTGGATTGCGGTAATCCGTAACCCCAGGCTTGCCGAACGTCTCCGGCGTTACCTGGCCGTAAACCCCTCCAGGACTTTGAATCTCGACGCGGTCTTCGTACCAGGAAATGCGGACAGGACTATTGGTGCCTTGGTAATTGCGATGAATAATTGCATTACGGAAAACTTGTCGCAAAGCTGGTAAAGGGTAGTCCGCACTGTCTGAGCGGAGAGAACTTCCGACCCGGATAGCACTCCTGTTCCAAAGATTGCCGATTTCCTCAATAAATCTCAATTGGTCCGGCAGCGCTCCTGTGATTTGATGCCGATCAATAATAGGATCAGTGAGCTCGGTGCCGCTGATGCGTAGCGCCTGAACATATGCTCCCGGAAAGTAATCCTGTGGTGATTTGCCCAGGACCAATATTGCAGTAACAGTTGGTCTTCCCTGCGGATCGAGAAGCCGCAAGGCACGTAGTTGCTGTTCTTCGCTTCGCCCGTTCTGAGCGAGAATATCGGCGGGGACCGCAGTGGGCAGGTACTCAATTTTGAAGCGCACCAAATCAATATCATCAATACTTGATTCCGGCACCCCTTTCGCGTCAAAGGGCAGACTCTGAGCTCGCTGTTTTTCCAGCAGTCGCCGCTCTTCCTCTGGCGACGCAGTCGCCCTGCGTGGGCCTACCCGAATCCACACACGCTCTTCATAGCGCATCGGAGGGTTATCGGAAGGTAGCACCGTGACAACGGCAACAGTACAGCCATCAATTGTGCGCCTTTCCACCGACATTGTCGGAAACGGCTGAAACTTGCCGGTGCTTCTCCACCCTGCAACGGTTTCAAGTAAGTGATCACTAATCGGTAGCCCAGCGCAAGATAGATCGTCATCCTGCCCTATAATGATGATTCCGGGAGAGTTACTTCCCGCCAAATCATTCGCGAAAGCACAAATCGCGCGACAAATGTCGTCGGGGCGACTGATCGATCTCTTTCGTTCGATCCGCTCCCCTTCGCTTGACCGAAATGCGCCCGTCAATTCTTCATCGGATAGGTGTAGGGAAGTAGACATCACACGCCAGTCGGATAATTGGGGCTTTCGCGCGTGATCGTTACGTCGTGCACGTGGCTCTCGCGCAGGCCGGCAGCAGACACCCTAACGAATTGTGCGCGCCTCTGGAACTCGGCAATATTTGCGCCCCCGACATAGCCCATGGCGGCACGAAGCCCGCCGCTCAATTGATGCAACACCGCGGCGGCGGGGCCGCGATAGGGCACTTGACCCTCGATGCCTTCGGGAACGAGCTTCAAGGAATCCTTGATGTCCTGCTGAAAATACCGGTCTGCCGATCCGCGCGCCATGGCGCCCACGGATCCCATGCCGCGATAGGATTTGAACGAGCGTCCTTGAAAGAGATAGACCTCGCCGGGGCTCTCATCCGTGCCGGCGAGCAAGGAGCCGATCATCGCGCAATCGGCGCCGGCCGCGATCGCCTTGGCGAGATCGCCCGAATATTTGATGCCGCCGTCGGCGATCACGGGAATATTTGCGGCGTGCGCGACCTCGACGGAATCGAGAATGGCCGTGAGCTGCGGAACGCCGACGCCCGCAACGACGCGTGTCGTGCAGATCGAGCCCGGCCCAATGCCGACCTTCACCGCGTCGGCGCCGGCATCGATCAGCGCCCTGGTGCCGTCGGCGGTTGCGACATTGCCGGCGATCACCGCGACCTTGTTGGAAGTGCGCTTGATCCGCGTGACCTGATCGAGCACCGATTGCGCATGCCCGTGCGCGGTATCGACGACTACGGCATCCACCCCGGCATCGATCAGCGCGAGCGCCCGCTCGTAGCCTTTATCGCCGACGGTCGAGGCGGCAGCCACGCGCAGACGGCCGTCGGGATCCTTGCTGGCGTGGGGATGTTGCGTTGCTTTTTCCATGTCCTTGACCGTGACCAGGCCGACGCAACGGCCTTCGTCATCGACGACGACGAGCTTTTCGAGCCGATGCTGGTGAAGGAGCCGGCGCGCCTCGTCTTGCGTGACGCCCTCGCGGACGGTGACCACATTCTTGGTCATCAGTTCGGAGACGGGCTGCAGCGGATTATCGGCGAAACGGACGTCGCGATTTGTGAGGATGCCGCAAAGCCGCGCCGGCTTGCCTTGCGGCCCGCGCTCGACCACCGGAATGCCGGAAATCCCGTGTTGGCGCATCAGCGCCTGCGCGTCGGCGAGCGTCTCGTCAGGAAAAATGACGATCGGATTGACCACCATTCCGCTTTCGTAACGCTTCACCTTGCGGACTTCCTCGGCCTGTTCTTCCGGATCGAGATTGCGATGGATGACTCCGATCCCGCCCGCCTGGGCGAGGGCGATCGCGAGCCGCGCTTCCGTCACCGTGTCCATGGCTGCGGAGATGATCGGCAGGTTGAGGCCGATCTCGGCGGTGAGCCGCGTCTTGAGATCGACGCCGCTCGGCAGGATTTCGGAATGGCCCGGCAGAAGCAGCACGTCGTCGAACGTGAGAGCTTCCCTGAATGCCGGTTTCGAATTTTCCATGGCCAACTCCGTGCTGCGCGGCACTGCCGCGGCCTAAAACAGTGCCGCGAATCGGAGGCCGATCCGCGGCGGATTAAAGTTGGCAGCGGCTCATAGCACGGTTATGTCGCAGCGCAAAGGAAAGAACTTCGAGGTTCAACCAGTGCCGAAATTCTAAGGCTTTAGAGCCGGGTTCCGGCAGACACCTGTCGCCCGATCGCTCTCAGCCCTAATCTCCCCCCACCTGGAGACGCCTCTTGCCGCGCTACCTTCTCACGGCGCTGATCGTCGCTTGCGCCATATTCATGGAGACCCTCGACGGGACGGTGATCGCCACCTCGCTGCCCGCGATCGCCGCCGATCTGCACGAGGACCCGATCGCACTCAAACTGGCGCTCACGTCCTATCTCCTGTCGCTCGCCATATTCATTCCTGCGAGCGGCTGGGCGGCGGACAAATTCGGCGCGCGGACGATTTTCCGCAGCGCGATCCTGGTCTTCACCTTCGGCTCGATCCTCTGCGGCTTCTCCAGCACGCTCTGGGAATTCGTGGCGGCGCGCATGATTCAGGGATTTGGCGGCGCCATGATGGTGCCGGTGGGCCGCCTCGTGCTTTTGCGCTCGGTCGCCCGTTCGGAAGTCGTCGGCGCGCTTTCCTATATCATGATCCCTGCCCTCCTCGGACCGCTCTGCGGCCCGATCATCGGCGGCTTCATCACGACCTATTTTCATTGGCGATGGATCTTCTTCGTCAATGTTCCGATCGGGGCCGCCGGCATCGTCCTCGTCAGCCTATTCATCAAGAACATACGCGGCGAAGAGCCTTGGCCGCTCGACGTCAAAGGCTTCATCCTCTCGGGCGCGGGGCTCGCCTCCCTGATTTTCGGGCTCACGATTGCCGGGCGCGGCCTCTTCGGCAAATGGGTGGTCATCGCCCTGCTCGCTCTCGGCGGCATTCTGCTGATCAGCTATTGGCTGCATGCGCGACGGACCAAATTTCCGATCCTCGATTTGCGCCTGCTGGCGATACCGACATTCCGTGCCAGCATCGTCGGCGGCTCGCTCTTTCGTATCGGGATCGGCGCCTTGCCCTTCCTCCTGCCCTTGATGCTGCAAGTCGGCTTCGGCATGAACCCGTTTCAATCGGGAAGCGTGACTTTCGTTGCCGCGGTGGGCGCGATGCTGATGAAGGTCACGGCGGTCCCGACGCTTCGCTGGTTCGGCTTTCGCAACGTCCTCATTTTTGATGCGCTCTTAAGCTGCGCGTTCCTCGCGAGCTATGGGCTCTTCACCGCATCGACTCCTACGGTCGTGATGATGAGCCTGCTGCTCTTGGGCGGATTCTTCCGTTCCTTGGAATTCACCGCAATCAATGCGATCACTTATGCCGATATAGATTCAGCAGCCATGAGCCGTGCAACCAGTTTCGCCGCCGTCGCGCAGCAATTGTCGCTGAGCGTTGGGATTGCGGTCGGCGCTTTCGGCATCCAATTGTCGGAAGCGTTGCGCGGCGCCACGCATCTCGCCGTTGTCGACTTTCACCGTGGCTTCTTCCTTGTCGCCATATTTTCGGCAAGCTCGGTTCTGTTGTTCCGCAACTTGCCAAAGGACGCAGGAACCGATCTCGCCGGCCCGCCGCGCCGCAAGGCTGAAGCCAAGCTCTGATTGCTCTGGGCGGATCCTACCTGCCCGCACCCCCGCTCTGCTAAACCAAGCGTTGACCAGGCCCGCGCCTTAAGCCTCTGGTCGCTAGACGCGGGCCAGCTCTCAGGCATGATCGCGCGTGGATCGCGAACAGGAGCTCGCAACCATAGATGCGGCGCTTTCAGCCGCCCTCCGGATCGCCGAAAGCCGGAATTGGGGCGCTCTCATCGATGCGCTCAAAATCGCAAAAGCCGAAGTCGACAAACTTGCCACGCAACCGCAAGAACCGCCGCAAAGCGGAGACCGGCACTGAAGATTCCATAAAAATCCTCTTGCCTATGAGACCGCCGATGGCATGCTTTCGACATGCAATATGATCTCGAGGACATTGCACTGAGGATCGAGGAGGCGCGCCGCGCTCAGGCGGCGCGTCAACTGGCAATGCTCGTTCACTTCTTGCGCAGCGAAAATTTTCAAGCGAAGGGCGGCGCCATCATTCAGCGCGGTTCGCCCGCCAGCCACCGTTTGAAGCGAAGCGGGATCAAGAGGATCCTGCGAGAATTATTCCCCACGCCATCGGCGAGGGCAAAACGGGTTTCTGCTTCGAGGAGGCGTTCGCGGCACGCCTATCGAGAATCGTCCGGCTAGGGCCTTCGTTTAATCTCGGCCGCTCTCAGCTCTGAATCCCGTCGCCAACATATAGAGCTCGGACGATTCCGCGCGGCTCGCCTTCGGCTTGACGTGTCGGACCTGGGCGAACCGGCGTTTGAGCACGGCGAGAAGTTCTGCCTCGGTCCCTCCCTGCAGAACCTTGGCAAGAAAGGTGCCGCCTTCGGCCAGAATCTCGCAAGCGAATTCGGCCGCGCCTTCGACGAGAACCATCGTGCGCAAATGGTCGGTCTTGCGATGGCCCGTGGTATTCGCCGCCATGTCGGAGAGGACAACGTCGGCCCGGCCGTTGAGCCGGTCCTTCAAGATCTGCGGCGCCTGCGGATCGAGGAAATCCAGCAGCTCGAATTCGACGCCGGGTATAGGCTCGAGGGGCAGAAGATCGATGCCGACGATCCTGCCCTCAGCACCGACTTTTGCCGCTGCGACCTGCGACCAGCCGCCGGGCGCGGCACCTAGATCGACGACCGTCTGCCCGCGCTCGAGAATACGATAGCGCGTATCGATCTCGAGGAGCTTATAGGCCGCGCGCGAGCGATAGCCCTCGCTTTTCGCCTGCGCCACATAAGGATCGTTGAGCTGACGTTCGAGCCAGGCGGTCGAGGCCGCCGATCGCTTGCCCGCGGTCTTCACCCGCGTCTTCATCAGCCGTCCGCCGGATCGAGATGCCTTCATCGCGGCGGAAGCTTTTGGGCGGCGCGGTCGGCTTCGATCAATTGCATGAGGATGCCTTCGCGCAAGCCGCGGTCGGCGATGCGGACGCGTTTTGCCGGAAAGGCGCGGCGGATGGCTTCGAGGATAGCGCAGCCGGCGAGCACGAGATCGGCGCGTTCCGAACCGATGCAACCATTGGCGACCCGTTCGCGATAGGACATGTTCCGCAACTGGTCCACCGTCGCATCGATTTCGAGATCCGTCATCCAGAGCCCGTCGACGCGGCGCCGATCGTAGCGCGGCAAACCGAGGAAAATACCGCCGATCGTCGTCACGGTTCCGGAGGTGCCCAGCAAATGAAAATTGCTGCCGCGCTCGAGCGGCGCCGCTTCGGCGACGAAAGCTTCAAGTTCGGCACCGACGCGCGCAACCATCGCTTCGAAGATGTCATCGCTGACGTCGACGCCGCCGAACTTTTCGGCAAGCGTGACGACGCCGAGCTTCAACGAAGACCAGAAGCGTATGCCCTCCCGGCCCGAGCGGTCGAGCCAGATGACCTCGGAGGATCCCCCGCCGATATCGAAGAGCACGACTGCCTGCGCCGCCGGATCGGCGAGCGAAGCACAGCCGGCCGCGGCAAGCCGCGCTTCCGTTTCGCGGTCGACGACTTCGAGTGCAAGCCCGGTGCTCTTATGAACGCGCGCAATGAATTCGGCGCTGTTCTCGGCAATTCGGCAAGCTTCGGTCGCGATTAGCCGCGCCCGCGTGACGCCGCGCGCGTTCATCTTGTTGCGGCAAATTTCGAGCGCATTGATCGTGCGGCCTATCGCCGCTTCACTCAACCGTCCGGTCTGCGAAACGCCTTCCCCGAGCCGAACGATGCGCGAAAATGAATCGACGATGCGAAACCCGGTCGGCTCGGAATTGATTTGTGTCGGGCGCGCAATCAGAAGCCGGCAATTGTTCGTGCCGAGGTCGAGCGCAGCATAGGTCGGGCGTTCCCGCATGTCGGATTGGAGGGCAAAGCTCTGCGCGCCAACATCCGGCCGCTCGATCTCGCTCGGAAAATTGGAGCTCAGCAGGTCCTCCAGGGCCGTTGGGAGTGCATCGGCTTCTCGGCCGCGACCGCGCATTGGATCGCGGCGCCCCTATCTATTCAGGATCGGCCGTCGGCGGCAAGCTCCGGCTATCGTCCCCGATGATGGGACCGCTTCGATTTCGGCTTGGCCGCGGGCTTGGTTTCCTTTTTGGATTTGGCTTTGCCGTGCGGGCCTTCCTTGCTCGCCTTCGTCTGCCCGTGTTTCGACTTTTCCGGTTTCGACCTCTCGGGCTTGTTTTTTTCCGACTTCCTTTTCTCCGGTTTCGCCTTTTCGGGCTTGGCCTTTCCGCCCTTTGCGCCGGAGCTTTCGTCACTCGATTTTGCGCGCTCCTCGGCCTTCGCCGGCTCCGCGCTCGATTGATCGGATGCAGTTTTGCTTGGCGCGGCGGGGGGCGCATTGTGACTCGCTGCCGGCTCGACAATCGCACCGGGCGCACCGACCGGCTTCACATCGTGCAGCGGAATGGGCGCAGGAGAAGGCAGCGCGCCCGGGGCTCCAGGTTGCGGCGGCAGAAGATGCTCGAATTCGACCGGCCGTAGCGGCAAGTTGGAAGCCGGCGGAGGCGGCGGAAAGGAAGGATCGTTGAAGATCAGCACCGGCTGATCGACGACGAGATATTCCTCTTCGTGCGGTGGAGGCAGGCCGCCGAAATCATAAGGGTCGAAGCGCGGCGGCGGATCGAGCGGAGCGGCCAGAACGGCAAGCCGTCTGCGCGCGTCGACGAAATGCGGACCAAAGCGATAGCGCCGCATATAGGTCCAATAAGCTTCCGGCGTATTGGCGGCGACGGCCCGCGCCCATGTGAGCGCTTCGCGTCGCGCCGCGGCCAAGGCGCGCACGCGCAGCGCCAGCGAGTCGCGCGGATAAGCGGCCAGGAATTCCTCATAAGCATCGAGCGTGTCGCGCTCGATCGCAAGAGTGTAAGCCGCCGCGACCGGCAAGCCGCCCAGCTTCTTGCTTTGTTCGCTCGCAAGATTGGCGAGCGCCGGGGCGTCCGCGTCCCGGGTGAAGAAATAGATCGGTGTCTCGATTTTCGAGGCATTCCAAGGCACGACTGCGCCGGCCGTCAATTGGTTGACCCGCACGCGCGTGTCGGCGAACATTTGATCGAGAGACGTGCCTTCGCGCATCATTTCGACGAGGCCCATGGCATAGGCGCCGTAAGGGCCCGGCTCATCCGGCGCAATCGAATCCGGCGCCGCATTGAAAGCGTAGAGAGTGCCGGGTTCAGGATCGACCAATGCCAGCCCGCCGGCGAAGGGATGGCCTTCGGTCGCGAAATGCGGATAGCGGGCAATATCGAAAACAAAGATCCGGGCGCGGCCGGGGGCGGCCGCAATCTGGCGCGTGTAATCGGCGAGCCGCACATTGGCGATCGGCACGTCCGCCTCGCGCTGCACGACGGCATCGACGGGCGTGAAATAGTTTTCGCCTGCAAACTGCAGTCCGCGCCCGGCGAGATAGACGAAGACGATCGCATCGGGGCCGGCCTGCTGCACTTTGCCGGCGAAGTCCTGCAGCAGGTGGCGCAAGGCATTCTGATCGAGGTCGGCGCCGCCGGTGACCTCGAATCCCGCCTCCCTCAAAGTCTCGGCGACGAGGCCCGCGTCGTTCACCCCTGTGGCGAGTTGCCCGAATTTATAATGCGCATTGCCAATGACGAGTGCGAGGCGCTGTTCATCCGCGCGCAGCGGCGCAAGCGAAAAGCCAAGCAGAAGAATGAAAGCGCAGAAAAGGACGCGCATAGTCCACCAATAGTTTAAAGATCAATCCAATAGGGCGCTTTATGGCCGAACCGGGGCTGATAAGCCATCGGACTTGCTCGTAGAATTTCGCAAGATTTTCCTCGAATTTGTGCCCATGCCCTCGCCTCCAGTCACTTGAATGTCATTGAGCTTGATGCAAGAAGGGCCGAAACCGCCCTCCAAACAAAGCCCTCCAAACAAAGCCCCATGTCGTCGAGATTTGTCGCCTTTGCCTCGATCGGCCGCAAGACGCTGCCCAATCAATACGATCTGATTGCGGCGGCGCTGATTTTCGCCGGTCTCATCGCCCTCATCCACGGGACACGCGGCATGGTGCTGCCGCTCGAGGCGCCGCAATCGACCATCTCGCTCGATTACGCCAATCTGCCCTATTACGCGCTGCGCACGGCGCTGAGAATGTTCGCCGCGATCGGCGCCTCGCTCATCTTCACTTTCCTCTACGCGACCTGGGCCGCCAAGAGCCGGCACGCCGAGCGCTTTCTCATTCCGATTCTGGACATCCTGCAATCGGTACCGATCCTCGGCTTTCTCTCCTTTACCGTCACTTTCTTTCTCGGCCTTTTCCCCGGCTCGACCTTGGGAGCCGAATGCGCGGCGATCTTCGCCATCTTCACGAGCCAGGCCTGGAACATGGCCTTTTCCTTCTATCAATCGCTGCGCAACGTCCCGGAGGAGCTGGAGGAAGTCGCGAGCAGCCTCATGCTCTCGCCCTGGCAGCGCTTCTGGCAGCTCGAGACGCCTTATGCCATGCCGGGTCTCATCTGGAACACGATGATGTCGATGTCCGGCGGCTGGTTCTTCGTGGTTGCATCCGAGGCGATTTCGGTCGGCAATACGACGGTGAGCCTGCCCGGCATCGGCTCCTATCTCGCGCTTGCCATCGATCATAAGCGCATCGACGCGGTCGTCGCGGCGATCTTGACCATGCTGCTCGTCATCATCATCTACGATCAGCTCCTGTTCCGGCCGCTCGTCACTTTCGGCGGCCGTTTTCGTGTGGAACTCTCGGGCGGCGAGCAGGAGGAAAGATCCTGGGTCGTGCTGCTTTTCCGCCGCACCCGGTGGCTGCGGGCGATCGCCGCTGGGCCGGCACAGCTCTTTCAGCGCGTTGCGCTCTGGCGGCTCGAATTGCCGGTGCGCACCAATCTCAGCCCGTCCGGACATCGCATGAAAGAGCGAATTCTCGACGTGCTGTCGATCGGCGGGGGCATAATCGCAGGTCTATGGGCGCTGTGGCTCGTCTACCGTTACGTGAGCGCGCATTTGACGCTCGCCGAGTTGGGGGTGGCCGTCTGGCTCACCTTCCTGACGATGCTGCGCGTCATTGCGCTGATCGCGCTCGCCACGCTCGTCTGGGTGCCGATCGGGGTATTGATCGGCCTCAATCCGCGGCTTGCCGAGAAGATCCAGCCGCTCGCCCAATTCCTCGCGGCCTTCCCGGCGAATGTGCTCTTTCCGATCGCGGTCGTTGCGATCGTGCGCTTTTCGCTCAATCCCGATATCTGGCTGAGCTTTCTCATCATCTTCGGGACGCAATGGTATATTTTGTTCAACGTGGTCGGCGGCGCCACGGCCTTTCCGCATGATCTGCGCGAAGCCGCGTCGAGCTTTAAGGTACGGGGGCTCGACTGGTGGGTGATGGTCATGCTGCCGGGGATCTTTCCCTATTACGTGACCGGCGCCTTGACGGCCTCCGGCGGATCATGGAACGCCTCGATCGTTGCCGAATACGTCAAATGGGGCAACGATACGGTGCAGGCGCACGGGATCGGCGCCTATATAGCTGCGGCGACCGCGGCCGGTGATTATCCCAAGATCGTCTTGGGGGTCGCCGTCATGTCGGTCTTCGTGATCTTCTTCAACCGGATCCTTTGGCGGCCGCTGTCGCGTATCGCCGAACGACGCACGCGATTGAGTTAAGGGAGCGCCATGCTCGAGACCAGATTGAAACCGCTGCTCGAGGTCAAGGACGTCTGCCAGAGCTATATGACCGGCTCCGGCGAGACGGGCGCGCTCGTCCTCGACAATGTGTCCCTCAGCTTGAAGGAAGGCGAGATCGTCGGCCTGCTCGGCCGTTCCGGCTCCGGCAAGTCCTCGCTTCTGCGCATCATCTCGGGCCTTGCAACGCCCGTTTCAGGCACGGTCACGTTTCGCGGCGAACCGGTCCACGGTCCTTTCGACGGTGTGGCGATGGTCTTTCAGAGCGCCGCGCTCTTTCCCTGGCTCTCCGTGCTCGCCAATGTCGAACTCGGCCTGCGGGCGAAGAAGGTCCAGGAGCGGGAAGCGCGCGAGCGCGCATTGCGGGCGATCGACCTCATCGGCCTCGACGGATTCGAATCCGCTTTCCCGAAAGAATTGTCGGGCGGTATGCGCCAACGCGTCGGCTTTGCCCGCGCGCTCGTCGTCAATCCCAACATATTGCTGATGGACGAGCCCTTCTCCGCGCTCGACGTTCTGACTGCGGAGACGCTGCGTACCGACCTGCTCGACCTCTGGGTCGAAGGCCGCATGCCGATCAAGTCGATCCTGATGGTCACGCATAATATCGAGGAGGCGGTGCTGATGTGCAACCGCATTCTCCTGCTCTCCTCCAATCCGGGGCGGCTCGCTTCCGAGATCCAGGTCAATATTCCCCATCCGCGCAACCGGCTGGCGCCCGAATTCCGGCAATTGGTCGACAAGATTTACGCGCTGATGACGAAACGGCCCGAGCCGGTCGCGCGCGAAGGGAGTTTCCCCGGCCTCGGCATCGGGATGGCGCTGCCGGAAGTCTCGACCAATACGCTCGCCGGCCTTCTTGAGACCCTCGCCGGTCCGCAGTTCAAGGGGCGCGCCGACTTGCCCGCGCTTGCCGACGAATTGGGAATGGCGATCGACGACCTCTTCCCGATGACCGAGACCCTGCAGCTTCTGCGTTTCGCCGAGGTCGCAGAAGGCGACATCAAGCTCACCGCGGCGGGGCTGCGATTCGCGGAGGCGGAAGTCGATGCGCGCAAAAAGCTCTTCGGCGATCATCTTCTCGCCTATGTCCCGCTCGCGGCGCGCATCCGCTCGGTGCTCGACGAGCGCCCCTCTCATTCGGCCCGCAAGGCGCGTTTCCTCGAAGAGCTCGAGGATTACATGTCGGACGATTACGCCGAGGAGACGCTGAAAAGCGTGATTGACTGGGGCCGTTACGGCGAGCTTTTCGCTTATGACGAGACGAGCGAAACCTTCAGCCTGGAAAATCCGACATAGGTGATGCGGACCTCGTTGCGAGCGCGAGCGAAGCAATCCAGGATCGCGCATCGCTTTGGACTTGCTCTTTTTTGGACCTGCCTTGCTGCGGGAATGTTGCGGCCGGCCGCGGCGACAGAGCCGGCTTGCCCGGCCGACCGGCTCGGCACGGAGCGCGTGCTCGCACTCTCGACGAAAGGCGGTTTCGCGGTAGGGCTCAAATCCTACCCACGCAGCCTCGACCTCGCCGATCATGAAGTCGTGCTGACCTTCGATGATGGACCCTGGCCGAAAACGACGCCCCTGGTGCTCGCCGCGCTCGCGCATGAATGCGTCAGGGCGACTTTCTTTCTGATCGGACGCAATGCCGAGGCCTATCCGAACCTCGTGCGCCGCGAACTCGCGCAGGGCGAAACGATCGGCCATCATACCTATTCGCATCCGATCCTGCGGCTCCTCTCCGAGACGAAGGCGCAGGAGAATATCGAAAAGGGCTTCGTCGCCGACGACAAAGCGGCCTATGGCAGCGCGGGCGCGGCTCCGAAAGTGCCCTTTTTTCGGTTCCCCGGCTTTGCCGATACCCCCACACTCGTGCACTGGCTCGAGAGCCGCGATATCGGCATTTTCGGCGCTGACCTCTGGGCCGCGGACTGGCTTAATATGACGCCGGACGAAGAGCGCAAAGTGATCCTTGCGCGGCTCGACAAGGCGGGGCGCGGAATTCTTCTGCTGCATGACACGAAGGCATCCACCGCCGCGATGCTGCCGGCACTGCTGCGCGACCTCAAAGCGCGCGGCTATAAGATCGTCGATATCGTGCCGGGCGATGGCAGGCCCGCGTTCCGCAACGCGCCGCCGGGCTGGAAATCGGAGATCGAAGCCATACTCGCCAAGCTTCTGGCGCCTCACGCGCATGGAAGAAAGCAGGGCGCACATCTGCCGGAATCGGCCGAGTAGAGGGATAGGATGAGTGCCAGGGCATGCGCCCGAATCATCAGCCCCTTACCCAATCCTCACCCGATCTTGCTTCGCCCATGGGGCGAGGGATTCCAATTTTTCGGCGCCATTTCGAACCCGCCGAACTCGAAGCCCGGCGCGACGGTACAGCCGACCAAGGTCCAGTCGCCGAGCGATTCGGCGCTTTGCCAATGGCCGGCGGGAACGACCGCTTGCGGCGTCTCGCCGGCAAGAAGGTCATTGCCCAGCCGATGAATGGAGACGCCGTCGGGGCTCGCAATCGAGAGGAGCAGCGGCGCGCCGGCGTACCAGTGCCAGATCTCGGCCGCGTCCACCCTATGCCAATGAGAGCGCTCGCCTTTCGCCAGCAGGTAATAGATGGCGGTGGAGGCCGCGCGGCCGCCGGTTGTTCGCTGATCTCGGAAGGTTTCGCGGAAATGACCGCCTTCTGGGTGCGGGCGCAGGGACAGAGCTTCGATGATTTCCCGGGCCGTTCTGTTCATCGCGAACTCTAAGGCCCTAAAATATTGAATTCGGATATGGTGCGGCCAAGAGGACTCGAACCTCCACTGGTCTCCCAACTAGCACCTCAAGCTAGCGCGTCTACCAATTCCGCCATGGCCGCGAAGGCCGTGTCGTCTAACAAAAAGGCCCTCCCCTGACAAGGCTCGCGACAGCACCCTGCCCCATGTTGCCGGCCCCCGGTGCGATGCCGGTCGATTGGCGCATCGTCCCCGGGCTCATGCCCTATGAAAAAGCCGTCGCGCTCATGGAGGCGCAGGCGGCGGCGATTGCCACGGGACAAGCGGGCGAGAAGGTTCTGCTCGTCGAACATCCCCCGCTCTTTACCGCCGGCACCTCGGCGATAGGGCGACCGCCGGGGGAGCTGCGCTTCCCGCTCTATCAGACAGGACGCGGCGGCCAGCTCACCTATCACGGTCCTGGCCAGCGCGTCTGCTACGTCATGCTCGATCTCACGCGCCGCAGGCCCGATCTGCGCGGCTTCGTGGCGGCGCTCGAATCCTGGATGATCGCAACGCTGGGTGCGTTCGGGATCGACGGCGAGCGGCGGGAGGACCGTGTCGGAATTTGGGTCCACCGTCCCGATAAGCCACGCGGACCGAAGGGAGAGCCGGGCGAAGACAAGATTGCCGCAATCGGGATTCGTGTGCGCCGCTGGGTCTCGTTCCATGGCGCCGCGCTCAACATCGCGCCGGATCTTTCCCATTACGCCGGGATTGCGCCCTGTGGGATCACAGAGTCGCATCTCGGCGTAACAAGCCTCGGGGATCTCGGCTGCCAGGCATCGATGGAACAGGTCGACCGCGTGCTCCGGCGCGAATTCGAGCTGATTTTCGGGGCGACGGAGGATGCGTGACCTGCCGTCATTGCGAGGGGCGTCGGCGAGGAGGCAATCCAGAGGCCGCCTGTGTGTTCCTGGATTGCTTCGCTCGCAATGACGTTTCGCTTAGAACCTATGCCGCGCGCAATTGCGACACCGCATTGAGCGCCGTCTCGATTGCGGATTTGCGCTGCTCGGGACCGGCCTGGAGTCCTTCCGCGACGACGATGTCCGGCTTGACGCCGATGAATCCGAAGGCGGACTTGAGGTAGGTCTCGAGATGTTCGAACGCGGCCATCGGCGTCTCGGCGCCATAAAATCCGCCGCGCGAAATGGCGATGATCACCCGCTTCTCGGAAGCGAGCCCGACAACGCCGGTCTCGCCATAGGCGAAGGTCTTGCCGGGCACGATGATGCGGTCGATCCAGGCCTTCAATTGGCTCGGAATGGTGAAATTATACATGGGCGCGCCGATCACCACGATGTCGGCAGCGAGAAACTCGTCGAGCACTTTATCGCTCAGCGCCGCTTCGCTCTTGTCGGAAGAGGCGGCGAGCGCCGACAGAGGATGCGCATTCGGCAAGTGGGCCAGCGTGACATGCGCCAGGGGCGAGGTCGAAAGGTCGCGATAGAGGACGTCGAGCCCGGGATAGGTGCGCCGTAACTGATCCACAATGGCGGCCGTGACCTGGCGGCTGACGGAATTCGGCCCGAGAATGCTTGAGTCGATATAGAGCAGTTTCATTGCGTGCCTCAGTATGTATTTGTAACCTGGACTAATTAGGTTACCTCTGATAGGCCGCGCAAGAAGGCACATTCCGCTTACCAAGGCACAGCTAAGTTACTGTTCAAAATGGCTGAAATCGATCATCAGCAATGTCACAGGATCAACCAGATCCTGGCGCGCGTCGGCGACAAATGGAGCGTGCTGGTGATCATGGAGCTCGAGCACGGGCCGAGACGCTTCAACGAATTGAAGCGCGCGATCGGCGGGATTTCGCAGCGAATGCTGACGTTGACCTTGCGCGGATTGGAACGCGACGGCCTGGTCAAGCGGACGATCTTTCCGACAATCCCGCCGCGCGTCGACTATGAATTGACCAAGCTCGGGCGTTCTCTGCGCGAACCCGTCGTCGCGCTCGGCACTTGGGCGCAGACACACCTCGACGAAATCGATGCCGCTCGCGCCGATTTCGACCGCCGCGAGGAAGAGGCCTAGCTCGTCATTGCGAGGACCGCGAGCCGAATGCGATGGGGCCAAGCAGTCCGCAAGATTCAGTCGGACTGGATTGCTTCCGTTCGCTCGCAATGACGGCGCTCATACTGTCGCAAGCTGATGAAAGCCGTCTCCCAATCCCGCCATCGTTTTCTCGTCGGCCTCGAAGACTTCGAACCGCTCGACGCGGGCGTAAGACGGCCCCTTGCGGCATAGATCGCAGAGCGCGGCGACATCATCGGCCGACCCGGCGAAAACCGCCTCGACGTCGCCATTGCGGCGATTGCGCACCCAGCCTCTAAGGCCGGCGCGTGTCTCTGCATGTTGTAGGACGAAGGCGCGAAAGCCGACGCCTTGCACGCGCCCTCCGATCTCGACGCGTACGATTTTCTCGGCTCGATGCATGGAAATCAACCGGGCAGTGCTGCGACGGTTCCTGGATTCAGCAGCCTCTTTGCCGGCCGGAGCGTAGCAAAGAGCCGGAATCCAGAAGCAAAGCGGCGGTCCCACCCCAGATCTTCGCCCGCTTTGCGGGCTTGTTCGGGGTGGAGAACTATCGGCCTTCAAGTCCGGAAGCTCAATCGTGCTTCTTCTTGTAATCGGTGATGTAGAGCTGCGCGATCTCTTTGTCGTTGTCGGTCGCCGCAGCCGCAGCCGAGTTGTAAAGGTCGACGATCCACGGATCTTTCTTGTTTTGCACGGCGGTATCGCGCGCGAGCGTCAGGTACATGAGGCCGAGGCCGCGCTGACGCGGCACGCCGTCGCGGCCGGTGAACAGCAATTGCCCCAGCAGCGCCTGCGCCTCGGCATGGTTCTTCTCTGCCGCGAGGTGCAGCCAGCGCGCGGCTTGCGCCGGATCCTTGCCGACGCCATTGCCGTCGAGATACATGCGAGCCAAATCATACTGAGCGTTCGGATCGCCGAAATTCGTCGCCGCATATTGGAACATGGCGAGCGCCCGCAGCGGATCGGGCGTGACCTTCGTATTGGCTATTCCGTTGAGACTATAGGCGCCGAGCGCGACGAAAGCGCTCGAGACGACCGGCAGTTCGCGCGGATCGGGATTGTCCTCGTCGTAATCCTGGACGATCTGCGAGAAATATTCGTAAGCCTTGATATCGTCGTGCGGGACGCCGTCGCCATCCGCATACATTTTGGCGAGCTTCCAGCGCGCGAGCGATTCTCCGCCGGCGGCAGCATATTTCAAGGCTTCGAGGCCGGAGCGGGAATTGCCGCTTTTGAAATCTTCAAGCCCGGCGCGCAACGCGGCCTGCGGATTCTTGAAGATCTGCAAAGGCGTCGTCTTGTCGGTCGTCGCCGCGGTCTGGGCGCTGCCGTCAAAAGCAAGACTCGAAGGCGCAACCACGCCCACGGCGCTCGCGAAAGCCGCGATGCCGACAACGGCGAAAAGACGGTTGCGACTAGACGTCCGCATAGCAGCGAGTCTCACCTGCAGCGCCGGGATGGGTGACCGCGCCATAACGCGCCGCTCCCACCTCCTGCGCATATTTGTAGAGCGCGCCCGAACCAAATCCCGTCGGCCGCGGCTTCCAGCTCTTGCGACGCTCGGCGAGCTCCTCCTCCGAAACCTTGAGCTCGATCGTGCCCTTGCGGGCATCGATGGCGATCATGTCGCCGTCGCGGACCAGCGCGATCGGACCGCCGACCGCCGCCTCCGGTCCGACATGGCCGATGCAGAAGCCGCGGGTCGCTCCCGAGAAACGCCCATCCGTGATCAGCGCAACTTTATTGCCCATGCCCTGGCCGTAGAGCGCCGCCGTGGTGGCAAGCATTTCACGCATACCTGGGCCGCCGCGTGGCCCTTCGTAGCGGATGACGAGAACCGAGCCCGGCTGGTAGCGGCGGTTGGAAACCGCTTCGAAACAAGCCTCTTCGCTGTCGAAGCAATGCGCCGGCCCTTCGAAGACGAGCTTCTCCTGATCGATTCCGGCGACTTTCACGATGGCGCCGTCCGGAGCCAGATTGCCCTTGAGCCCGACGACGCCGCCGGTCGGGCTGATCGGCTTGTCCGCTGCGCGGACGACGTCCTGCGCCGGGTTCCATTTGACGCCGGCGAGGTTCTCGGCGAGCGTCCGTCCGGTCACCGTCAGGCAATCACCGTGCAGGAAGCCGTGCTCGAGCAAGGTCTTCATGAGCAAAGGCACGCCGCCCGCTTCGAACAAGTCCTTGGCGACGTAGCGTCCGCTCGGCTTCAGATCGGCGATATAGGGCGTGCGCTCAAAAACTTCGGCGACGGCGAAGAGATCGAAATCGATCCCGCATTCATGCGCGATTGCCGGAAGATGCAGCGCCGCATTGGTCGAGCCGCCCGACGCGGCGACGACGCTCGCCGCATTCTCCAGCGCCTTTCGCGTGACGATGTCGCGCGGGCGAATGTTCCGGGCAAGCAGTTCCATGACCATCTGACCGGCGAGGTCGCAGAACCTGTCGCGGATTTCGTAGGGTGCAGGGGCGCCGGCAGAATAGGGCAGCGCCAGCCCGATCGCCTCCGACACCGTCGCCATCGTATTGGCGGTGAATTGCGCCCCGCAGGCGCCGGCCGAAGGACAGGCGACCATTTCGAGCTCATCGAGATCGGCCGCCGACATCGCGCCGACAGAAAACTTGCCGACCGCCTCGAAGAGGTCCTGAACCGTGACCGGATGGCCGCGGAAGGAGCCCGGCAGGATCGACCCGCCGTAGATGAAGATCGACGGCACATTGAGGCGCAGCATCGCCATCATCATGCCCGGCAACGACTTGTCGCATCCGGCTAGTCCGACGAGCGCATCGTAGCAATGGCCGCGCATGGTGAGTTCGACCGAATCCGCGATCACTTCGCGCGAGACGAGCGAGGATTTCATGCCCTCGTGGCCCATGGCCATGCCGTCGGTGACGGTGATGGTGCAGAATTCACGCGGCGTGCCGCCGGCGGCAGCGACGCCCTTTTTGACGACCTGCGCCTGGCGCATCAGCGCGATGTTGCACGGAGCCGCTTCGTTCCAGCAGGAGGCCACGCCGACGAGCGGCTGATGAATCTCCTCGCGCGTCAGCCCCATCGCATAAAGGTAGGAGCGATGCGGCGCCCGTTCCGGGCCCTCCGTCACGTGGCGGCTGGGGAGTTTTCGCTTGTCGAATACGCGCGCGTCCAAAGTCTCAACCCCGCAGTTCTAAGGTCAGCGACGGGTCCTTTTGGAGGACCCCAATGCCACGCGGGGACGCGGGCGATGACTCCTGATACTTAGGAACTTCTGCTACCGAACTCTTCCACCAGTTTCGACGATTTGCGCCGTCAAACCCGGTTTCACTCAATGGCAATGAGCTTAGCCGGCGGTTTATGGCTTAAAAGCGGCTTTCTTCTTGGCTAAAGAAGTCCTGTAGAAGATGATCCTAAGCTGTGGCTCGGAAGTCACAAAGCAGCAGGCCGATTAATCTTAAGCCCACGCATTGCCGCGCCACGGCGCGCTCGCACAACTCTCCGCGTTCAGCGCCGCCGATCATTCCGCTTTGCGGCCCGGCAATCCGCCGCGCCCCAGAAAGCGAGCGAAAGCAGCAAGCGCCAAGTCAGAGACATGGTGTTCGATTCCCTCGGCATCAAGCTCGGCGCACTGCTGCGGCACACCGACCGCAACGAGGAGGTCGACGACGAGCCGATGGCGCGCGCGCACGCGCGCGGCGAGCTCTGTGCCTTGCGGCGTCAAGAAGACACCGCGATAGAGTTTGGAGGTTGCAAGCCCTTCGCGCTTCAGCCGAGCAATGCTCTTGATCGCCGTGGCGTGAGAGACGCCGAGGCGCCGGGCAATGTCGGTCGGCCGCGCCTCGCCCTGAGTGGTCAAGAGATCGTCGATCAGTTCGACATAGTCTTCCAACACGGCCGTCGCCTGCGCCGAACGGGCTTTGCCAAATCTTGCGGCCTGAACCTCCTCGTTGGGAAGCTCCGGCTGGGACGCGGCAACCTTCCTGGCGCTCATTTTCAAATTTCCTCGACCGTTCGCTCGAAGCATGCGCTCGCGCATTGAACTTTTCAATTGCGGACCGATTTAATGCCACATATGCTTTTTGTAGCTAAGGCAACAAATTAAGGCTTCAGGAAAGAAGGCTTCAGGAAAAAGGGCAATGGCGGACGTCAGCGCGGCGGACGAGCGACTGAACCGGACCCAGAACGCCATTCGGGCGGCGCTCGAGGGCCGTCGGCGTGGCTTGCGTGCCGCCTTGCCCCTCGCCGGTCCGGCGGTGATCGTGTCGATCGCCTATATGGACCCCGGCAATTTCGCGACGAACATCCAGGCGGGCGCCAAATATGGCTATAGCCTGCTCTGGGTCGTCCTCATCGCCAATTTGATCGCGATGCTGTTCCAGGCGCTTTCCGCCAAGCTCGGCATCGTTACGGGGCGCAATCTCGCGGAACTTTGCCGCCAGCATTGGCCACGCGCGCTTGTCTTCGCCATGTGGATTGCAAGCGAGATCGCCGCCATGGCGACCGACCTTGCCGAATTCCTCGGCGGCGCGGTCGGCCTCTCGCTCCTGTTTCATCTGCCCTTGCTTTGGGGAATGGCAGTCACCGCGCTCGTGACCTACGCCATTCTGACGCTCGAGCGGCGGGGCTTTCGGCCGATCGAGATCGTCATTGGCGCCCTCGTCGGCGTGATCGCGATTTGCTATCTCATCGAAATCTTCATCGTCCCGGTGCATTGGGGCGCCGCGGCCTTTCATCTCGTCGCGCCCGAACTCCCCGATCCAGCTGCGGTGACGATCGCCGTCGGCATTATCGGCGCAACGGTCATGCCGCACGCGATCTATCTCCATTCGGGCCTGACGCAAGCGCGCATGCCGCTGCGCAACGAGGCCGAGCGGCGCAAGCTTCTCTTCTATTCCGACCGAGAGGTCGTCGTCGCCTTGACGATTGCCGGCGCAGTCAATGTGGCGATGGTGATGATGGCCGCTGCTGCCTTCCACCTCGGACATAGCGACGTGGCAGAGATCGAGACCGCTTATCACACGCTGACGCCGCTGCTCGGCACTGGGGCCGCCATCGTCTTTCTCGTCTCGCTTCTGGCCTCGGGCATTTCGAGTTCGGCGGTCGGCACCATGGCCGGACAGACGATCATGCAGGGTTTCGTCGGGTTCAGGATTCCCATCTGGCTGCGGCGCGTCATCACCATGACGCCGGCCTTCATTGTCGTGGGCCTCGGCGCCAATGCCACGAGCGCCCTCGTCATCAGCCAGGTCGTGCTGAGCCTCGCCCTGCCCATGCCGATGATCGCTCTCATGATCTTCACCGGCCGGCGCGACGTCATGGGCGTGTTCGTGAACGGCCCGCTCACCAAGGCCGCGGGCATTGCGGCCACCGCCGCGGTTCTCGTCCTCAATTGCGTGCTGCTGCTGACGACCATCGGCGTGCACGTGCCGCTTTTGCCTTAGCGGCCGCCCGCGCTTAACCGTTCGGTTGAGGATCGGCGTGGCAAGACTTGGGAATGCTCGGAATATTGAACTGCTCGAACCTGCCGCAATTATCGCAGCCGGTGAGAATCAAGGCGGCGAACAGTGCCGCGGCGAGACAGAAAAGGCGGCGTGCCAAGGTCTAGCTCCCCCAAGCGCCGGCAACCCCGAAAAGACTTAGCACAAGCCCCGCCGTTTTGCATCCAAGCGGGGGCTATTCCCGCACAAGTTGAGCAAATCATTAACCACAGAGACCCTATCTTGGCTCAGCGGCGGCACTGAGGCGCGAGCGGCAAGGGTCGGACATGCAGAACACCCAAAACATGCGAGCGGTCGAGCGCATCAGGTCTTTCCTACGCGCCCAGATCATCTTCAACAACCGCATGTCGACCATCGACTGCGTCATCAAGAATATTTCCCCGAATGGCGCCAAGATCGCGCTCGCCGATACGGTAACCGTTCCCAAGGAATTCGATCTTTCCATTCCCCAGAGGGGCCGGAGCTATCATGCGCGCCTTATTTGGCGCGATACGGAATTCATCGGCGTCGAATTTACCGACGCGCAGGATGCAGCGAGCGTCCGCACCGCTCCGGCGGCCGAAACTGCCAAGGGCGGAGAGGCGCGGTTGCACGAGCTCGAAATACAGAATGCCGAGCTGAAGGCGCGCGTCCGGGCGCTCTGCAAGAAGCTCGAAGATCTGGGCCAAGATCCAGGTCTGGTCTAGCGCCTCCGCCCGCTCGCGTGGAGCGCTCGCCTAGATTTCGACGATCATTCCTTCCTTGAGCGTCACGCGCCGCGTCATTCTCAGCGCGAGCCCTTCGTTGTGTGTCGCAACCAAAGTGGCGAGGCCGGTCGCTTTCACGAGCGTCTCGAGTGCCTGGAAGACGTGATCGGCCGTATGCGGGTCGAGATTGCCGGTCGGTTCGTCCGCGAGCAGAACACCCGGCCCGTTCGCCACGGCGCGCGCGATCGCCACACGTTGCTGCTCGCCGCCGGAAAGTTCGGCAGGTCGATGTTTGGCGCGCGCCGCAAGCCCGAGATAATCGAGGAGCTCCAGGCTCCGGTCTCTCGCTTTTGCGCGGGAAAGCCCGGCGATCATTTGCGGCAGCATGATGTTTTCGAGCGCCGAGAATTCCGGCAGGAGATGATGAAACTGATAGACGAAGCCGATCGAATTGCGCCTGAGCGCCGTGCGCGCATCATCGCTCATATGGGTCGTTGGCGCGCCATCGACATAGACTTCGCCGCCCTCGGGGCGCTCCAGCAGGCCGGCAATATGCAGCAGCGTCGATTTGCCGGCGCCCGAGGGCGCAACGAGCGCGACCGATTGGCCGGGAAACAGCGCGAAATCTCCCCCGCTCAGGACAGAGAGCGCGGTTTCGCCTTGCCGGTAACAGCGTTCGACCTTTTCGAGCTGAAGGACGGGCCGGGTCATCACTCGTAGCGTAGCGCTTCGACCGGATCGAGCCGCGCCGCCCGCCACGAGGGATAGAGCGTCGCAAGGATGGATAGAAGGAGCGTCATGCCGACGACGACCACGACCTCGCGCGGATCGACGACCGACGGGAGCCGCGACAGGAAATAGAGCTCGGCCGGGAAGAGATTGGCATGCAGCAGCCGGTTCAGGAACTGCCTGATCGCTTCCACATTATCGGCGACGACGAGCCCGAGGAGAAAGCCGGCCAGCGTCCCCGCAATACCGATCGAGGCGCCGGTGATGAGGAAGATCCGCATGACGGCCCCGCGCGTCGCCCCCATCGTGCGCAGGATCGCAATATCGTGGCTCTTGTCCTTCACGAGCATGATGAGACCGGAAATGATATTGAGCGCCGCCACAAGCACAATCAGAGTCAGGATCACAAACATCACATTGCGTTCGACATTCAGCGCGTCGAAAAAGGTTCGATTGCGTTCCCGCCAGTCGGTCATCATCACGGGCCGCACTGCGGCCGCCTCGATGGCGCTGCGCACCGAATCGATCTGTTCCGGATCTTTGAGGAAGAGCTCGATGACGCTCGCCTGGCCTTCCTGGTTGAAGAAGGCTTGCGCCTCGGGGAGCGGCATATAGACGAAGATCCCGTCGAATTCCGCCATGCCGATCTGAAAGATCGCCGTCACAGGATAGCTTTTGATGCGCGGGACGATTCCGAAAGGCGTCTGGGCGCCATTGGCGGTGATGAGCTTGATCTTATCGCCGACCCGCAAGTTGAGATTGTCCGCAAGCCTCTGCCCGATCGCGACACCTCCCGCCGTATCGAAGCCGGAGAGCGTGCCGGTACGCACCGTGCCGGCAATTCCAGGCAGGCGCGTGATGTCGGATTCCCGAATTCCGCGCACCAGAACTCCGGCACCGCCTTGCGCGAAGGAAGACGAGGCGAAGGCCGAGCCTTCGATCATCGGAATGGCGAGATCGACTCCCGGCACTTTGACGACCCGTTTGGCGAGACTGTCGTAATCGGTGAGCGGCGCATCGGCGGCCTGCAAGAAAATATGGCCGTTGATGCCGACGATCTTGGCGAGCAGATCCTTGTGGAATCCATTCATCACGGACATGACGACGATCAAGGTGGCAACGCCCAACATAATGCCGAGAAAGGAAAATCCGGCGATCACCGACACGTAGCCGGAAGAGCGGCGCGCCCGCAAATAGCGCATCGCAATCATCCATTCGAAGGGAGCGAAAGGCCGCGTCGACGCCATCGATTTTCCTGTCTGCGGCGCCTAGGCCACGAATCGGGCGATGGCGTCGTCTAGAGTGATGAGATCACGCGCGCCACTCGCACGTGTTTTCACCTCGACCTTGCCTTCGGCAAGACCCTTCGGCCCGACAATGATCTGATAGGGAAGCCCGATCAGATCGAGGCGGGCGAATTTGCCGCCGGGCCTCTCGTCCGTATCGTCATAGAGCACGTCGATCCCGGCCTTTTTGAGTGCATCGTAGATTTTTAGCGAAGCCGCATCGCTTTCGGGATCGCCGACCTTCAGATTGGCGATCCCGATCAAGAACGGCGCGACTGATTCCGGCCAGATGATTCCGGCCTCGTCATGACCGGCTTCGATCAGCGCGCCGACGAGCCGCGAAACGCCGACCCCGTAGGAGCCGCCCAAGATCGGCCTTTCCACTCCATCCGGGCCTGCGACCACGGCATGCATGGGCCTTGAATATTTGTCGCCGAAGTAAAAGACCTGACCCACTTCGATGCCGCGCTTCCTCAGGCGCTTTTCCGGTGCCGTTTCGCGTTCGAATCGCGCCTGATCGTGAACATCGTCGGTCGCGGCATAAAGGCTCGTCCAGGCCTTGATGACGGGCTCGAGGTCGGCGTCGTAATCGACGTCCTCGGCCGGGATCGGCAGATCGAGAATATCGGCATTGCAATAGACGCCCGATTCCCCCGTCTCGGCGAGAATAATGAACTCATGGCTGAGTTCGCCGCCGATCGGGCCGGTCTCGGCGCGCATGGGAATGGCTTTGAGCCCCATCCGGGCAAAGATCCGCAGATAGGCGACGAACATGCGCTGATAGGAGCGGCGCGCGCCGGCTTCGTCGAGATCGAAGGAATAAGCATCCTTCATCAGAAATTCGCGACCGCGCATGACACCGAAACGGGGGCGCTGCTCGTCGCGAAACTTCCATTGGATGTGATAGAGGTTCTTCGGCAGTTCCTTGTAGCTGCGGACATAGGCGCGGAAGATCTCGGTGATCATGTCCTCATTGGTCGGCCCATAGAGCAAGTCGCGCTCGTGCCGATCCTTGATCCGCAGCATTTCCGGCCCATAGGCGTCGTAGCGGCCGCTCTCGCGCCAAAGATCGGCAAGCTGCAAGGTCGGCATCAAAAGCTCGATCGCCCCTGCCCGGTCCATTTCCTCGCGCACGATCTGCGTCACTTTCTGCAGAACGCGGAAGCCGAGCGGCAGCCAGGCATAGATGCCCGCCGCTTCCTGGCGGATCATTCCGGCGCGCAGCATCAGCCGGTGGGAGAGGATTTCAGCTTCTTTGGGCGTCTCGCGCAGGATAGGCAGGAAGTAACGGGAAAGGCGCATGAATGGACTCGGCGGGAATGAGCCGGCCGCCGCAGCCACCGACTTTGTCGGCGTCCAAACAATCGCAAAGACATGGAAAAAACAAGCTCTCCCCGCGCCGGCGCTTGCGATAGGTGGCCCCGCGTTGTTTTTCGCCGGCCGGGATCACATTTTAAGGCTCTCGGACGGAGAAGCGCCATTTTTACGCACCGCGTTCATCTTCTGTCGCTCTTCGGCTTCGATGTGTGGATCGACGCCTCTTGGCTGTTGCTGGCGGCGCTCATCAGCTGGAGCCTGGCGCAATCCGTCTTTCCGGGTGTCGTGCCGCATCTTCCGCCGGCGACCTATTGGTGGATGGCAGTCGCCGCGACGATTGGCTTTCTGTTCTCGATCATCTTCCACGAAATGTCGCATTCGCTCGTCGCGCGGCACTACGGCATGCCGATCAGAGGAATCACGCTCTTCATCTTCGGCGGCGTGGCCGAAATGGGCGGCGAGCCGCCGAGCGCCAAAAGCGAATTTTTGATGGCCGCGGCGGGCCCGGCCGCGAGCTTCGTGCTGAGCGCGGTCTTCTTTCTCCTGCTTTGGCTCGGCGAAGCGTGGAGAGTTCCAGCTGCGCTGAAAGGCACCCTCTGGTATCTCGGCTTCATCAACTCGTTGCTCGCGAGCTTCAACCTCGTTCCCGCCTTCCCGCTCGACGGCGGACGCATGTTGCGCGCGGCGCTCTGGCAATGGCGCAAGGATCTCCTCTGGGCGACGCGGATCGCGTCGCGCGCCGGCGATCTTTTCGGAATTCTGCTCATCGTGCTCGGCGCGTTCAGCATCATCACCGGCCATTTCGTCAGCGGCATGTGGCGTTTCTTGATCGGCATGTTCCTGCGGGGCGCCGCCTCGGCGAGCTATCAGCAAGTCGTCGCGCGCACCACGCTCGAAGGCATGCCTGTGTCGCGCGTGATGACGCCCCAGCCGATTTCCGTTTCGCCGGACCTCACGCTCGATTCATTCATCGAGGATTACGTTTATCGCTATCATCATCGCTCGTTTCCGGTGACGACCGACGGAACGCTCATCGGCTCGGTCGGGACCGAACAGGTGGCGCAGATCGACCGCGCCGATTGGACGGCGACCAAGGTCGGGCAGATCATGATCCGCCATGAACGCGAGGATCAGGTTGCGCCCGGTTCCGACGCGCTCGCCGCGCTCGCGCAGATGCAGCGCACCGGAAAGAGCCGGCTTTGGGTAGTCGAACAGAATAAGCTCGTCGGCATATTGTCGCTGCGCGACGTCATGCAGCTGCTCTCGACGAAATTGCAGCTCGAGCAAAGCCAGCATGCCGCGGCGCCAACCGCCAAGCCCTGATTTGCGGCTCGCGCGCCTGATCTCGGGCGGGCAGACCGGCGCCGATCAAGGCGCGCTCGCGGCAGCCCGCGAACTCGGCCTGCCGACCGGCGGCTTCATGCCGCAGGGTTTTGCGACCGAAGACGGCCCGCGGCCGGATTTTGCTTTGCTCTACGGAATGCGCGAACATCGCGAGCCCGGCGCCGCGCCGCGGACGCAGGCCAATGTCTGCCAATCCGATGCCACGCTGATCATCGGCGACATTGCCGGCGGGAGCCGCGCGACGCACGAATTCTGCGCGAGCCACGCCAAGCCCTGCTTTGTGGTCGCCTGGCGCCCAGGCGATCGGGTCCCGCTTCACGCCATGGCGGATTTTCGCGCCTGGCTCGCCGGGCATCAGATCCGTGTCCTCAATGTTGCCGGCGATCGCGAGAGCCAGGCGCCGGGGATTTACGAAGCAGTGCGGGCGTTTCTATTGGCGTGTTTTGGCGGATAGCGTGAATGGATAGCCTCCCTGCGAAGAGCAGACCGACGAGCGCCCGCTTTCCCGGACAGCGCGTGAGCGCCGATCCGGGATCCTGGGGCAGCGCATATCCACTGGATTTGCGGGCTATCCGGCGAAGCGATCGTCTGAAGGGCCTCGCAACGACGAGACCTATTCCACCGTCACGCTCTTGGCGAGATTGCGGGGCTGGTCGGCGTCTTTGCCCATGAAGACGGCCGTATGATAAGCGATCAATTGCACCGGCACGGCATAGACGATCGCCGAAAAATCCGGCGCCATTTCCGGCATGCCGATCTCTTCGCCCTCGGCGCCGAGATGGTCCACCGCGCCGGTTTCCGAAATCAAAATGATCCGGCCGTTGCGCGCCGCGACTTCCTGCAAATTCGAAAGCGTCTTTTCGAAAACCTTGTCGCGCGGGGCGATCACGATCACCGGCAGATCCGAATCGACGAGCGCAATCGGCCCATGTTTCAATTCGCCCGCCGCATAGCCTTCGGCGTGAATATAGGAGATTTCCTTGAGTTTCAGCGCCCCTTCGAGCGCCAGCGGATAGGATGTGCCGCGTCCGAGATAGAGGACGTCGCGCGCCTTGGCGAGATCGCGTGACAAGGTCTCGACCGCAGCCTCGCGCTTCAAGGCTTCCGCGATAAGGCCGGGCACGGCCATGAGCGCGGCGACGAGCCGGGCTTCTTCTTTCGCATCGACGGTCCCCCGCGCCTTCCCGAAAGCGAGCGCGAGACAGGCAAGCAGCGCGAGCTGGCAGGTGAAGGCTTTGGTCGAAGCGACGCCGATCTCGGGACCGGCGAGCGTGAGCGCCGCGACGTCGCTCTCCCGCGCCATGGTGGAGGTCGCAACATTGACGACGCTCAAGACCTTCTGCCCGCATTTCTTGGCGTAGCGCAGCGAGGCGAGCGTATCGGCGGTCTCGCCCGATTGCGAGATAAGCAACATCAGGCCGCCTTTTTCCATCGGCGCCTCGCGATAGCGGAATTCCGAGGCGACTTCGATCTCGACCGGCAATTTCGCGATACGCTCGAACCAATAGCGCGAGACGAGCCCGGCCATGAAGGCGGTGCCGCAAGCGGCGATGGTGAGACGCGGGAGGCTGGCTGCATCGACGGGCAGCTCGAAAGGCAGCGCGACCGTGCCGGCGGCGAGGTCGAGGCAGTGCGCGAGCGTGCGAGCGACCACTTCCGGTTGTTCGTGGATCTCCTTGGCCATGAAGTGCCGATAATTGCCCTTGTCGATCAGAAAGGCGGATGCCGCCGTCCTGATCCTCTTGCGCGCGACCGGCTGGTTCGATTCATCGTAGAATTTTGCGCCTTGCCGGGTGAGCACGACGTGATCGCCTTCTTCGAGATAGGCGAGCTCATCGGTGAGCGGCGCAAGCGCCAAAGCATCGGAACCCAAATAGAGTTCGCCTGCCCGTTCGCCGGCGCCGAAGCCCACGACGAGCGGTGCACCCTGGCGCGCGCCGATGAGCAAGTCCTCCTCGCCCTCGAAGATGAAGGCGAGCGCAAAGGCACCTTTGAGACGCGGCAGGCTCGCCGCAACGGCATCGCTCGGCGACAGGCCGCTCTTGATCGCATCGTCGACCAAATGCGCCACGACCTCGGTGTCGGTCTCGGAGGTGAACTTATGGCCTTTGGCCTCGAGCTCGTCGCGCAAGGCGCGGAAATTCTCGATGATGCCGTTGTGGACGACCGCCACCTGCCCATTCAAATGCGGATGGGCATTGTCCGCGGTCGGGCGCCCATGCGTCGCCCAGCGGGTGTGACCGATGCCCAAATGGCCGAAGAGCGGCTCGGCATCGAGCGCGGCTTCGAGATTCTTCAGCTTGCCGGCGGCACGCCGGCGCGCAATGCGGCCGTTTTCCAGAGTCGCGATTCCGGCCGAGTCGTAGCCGCGATATTCGAGCCGTTTCAGGGCTTCGAGGATGTTTCCGGCGACTGGCTCAGAGCCGAGAATGCCGACGATACCGCACATGGTCCTTCAGTTCCGCCGGCAGCGAGCCGGCTATTTTCGATGCTTGTTGCGGAAGGCTTTAGCCCAAAATGGTTTCTCGATCTGCCTCTCGCGCGCCAGGGCGAGCGCATCCGGCGCGACGTCCTTTGTGATGACCGAACCCGTGCCAATATAGGCGCCCTCGCCGATCGTGACAGGCGCGACCAGGGCCGAATTTACGCCGATGAAGACGCCTTCCCCGACCGTCGTGCGAAATTTGGTGAATCCGTCGTAATTGCAGGTGATGGCGCCCGCGCCGATATTGGTGCGCGCCCCGATTGTCGCGTCGCCGATATAGGCGAGATGATTGGCTTTGACGCCTTCGCCCAGCATCGAGGCCTTCACCTCGACGAAATTGCCGATATGCACGTCCTTGCCGAGCACGGCGCCGGGCCGCAACCGCGCGAAGGGACCGACGATTGCTCCGGGGCCGATCTCGGCCCCGACGAGATGCGAGAAGCCGCGAATTGTCGCGCCCTCCCCGACCTTGACGCCGGGTCCGAAGAAGACGTCCGGCTCGACCATCACGTCGCGCCCGAATTCGGTATCGAAAGAGAGATGGACGCGCTCGGGCGCAAGAAAGGTGGCGCCTCTCTCCATCGCCTTGCGCCGCAGCCGCCCTTGAAGGACGGCTTCTGCCGCAGCAAGCTGGCTGCGGTCGTTGATGCCGAGGACTTCTTCTTCCGGCGCACGGACGACCGCGACTTTCAGCCCCCGCTGGCGCGCGAGCGCCACAGCGTCCGTCAGGTAATATTCGCCCTGCGCATTGGCCCGGCCGATCGATTCGAGTAGCCCCAGACATTTCTCGCCCGCAATCGCCATCAGGCCGCCGTTGCAGAGCGTCAGATGGCGTTCGGTCTCATTGAGATCCTTATCCTCGCGGATACCGGCAAGCTCTTGATCTTGAAAGATCAAACGCCCATAGCCCCTGGGGTCGGCGGCTTCGAACCCGAGGACGGATATTGCGCAGGAAGGCTCGCCGAGAGGACCGCGCAGCCTGGCAAAGCTCTCCGGCTCGACGAGCGGCGTATCGGCGAAGGCGACGAGAATATCCTCGAAACCTTCCTCTATGGCCCCCTTGGCCGCAAGCACCGCATGCGCAGTGCCGAGCGGCTCGGCCTGGATGAAAATCTGCGCGGAAGGTGCCACGCGCTTGGCTTCCGCGACGACTTTCTCTTGGCCGGGAGCCGTTACGATCGCCAAGCGTTCGGCGCCCGCCGACGTAACGGCGGCGAGCACATGGGCCAGCATCGAACGGCCGGCGAGCTCGTGCAAAACTTTTGGCAGGTGCGAGCGCATGCGCTTGCCCTCGCCGGCGGCAAGCACGATCGCGAGGCAGCGGCGTGGAGCTGTCATGGCCTCCGCCGCGCCCCGACGCACGTGATTTTGCATCGCACCAAAGAAGCGGCGGAACAGGACAAGGCGCTTGGCCTACAGCTCGCTAAATCGCTCATGAATCGGAAGGCGATTACCATATCGCTTTGAAAATGCCATCTCGCAGCCGCGATAATTCCGATATACACAGACCTACCGTCTATTCCAATCAATGGCCCGCATCGGGGCCTCGAGTTCATGTTCGAGCGTCGGGATGTATTGAAAATAGGTCTCGGCAGCCTTGCCGCCGGGATTCTCTGGCCGCCGGAGGGTGCGGTCTTGGCGCAATCGGCTCCCTCCGGGCAACCTGCCGCTCCCGCCGGATTTGCCTTCGGAAATCCGACGCCTTTCCAAGCAAATGTCGTGAAGGATGCCGCCCGCGCCCTGGCGAAAAGCGCATTCAAACCCGTTTCGGCGGATCTTCCGGCTTCCTTTCGCAATCTCAGCTATGACCAATATGTCGCCATCCGCGGCAAGCCGGGAACCGCGCTTTGGATCAATCAAAAATTCGGCTTCGCGCTGGAGCCGCTGCATCGCGGATTCATCTTTTCTTCCCCGGTCGAGATCAACATCGTCACGCAAGGCCAAGCGCGCCACCTGATCTACGACCCTTCCCTTTACGATTTCGGCAAGCTCGCCGTGCGCGGAGACATCGGCGACATCGGCTTTTCCGGATTTCGCGTGCTAACGCCGCAAGATGGCAAAGGTTTTGCAGAGATCGCCACATTTCAGGGCGCGAGCTTCTTTCGTGCCGTAGCTGAGGGACAAAATCCCGGCACCATGGCGCGCGCGCTCTCGATCAAGACCGCCGACCCCCACGGCGAAGAATTCCCGATGATCCGCAGCTATTGGATCGAGCAGCCGACGCTCGCCGACGACATGCTCGTCATTCATGCGCTGATCGATTCGGAAAGTGTGAGCGGCGCCTATCGCTTCACGCTGCGCCCGGGCGAGGCGACGATCATCGATACGGAATGCACCCTCTATCCGCGCGTCAATGTCGATAATTTCGGCCTTGCGACCATGAGCGCGACCGTTGTCTCCGATGCGATCGATCACCGCCGCCCGGACGACACACGCCCCATCATCGCCGAGATCGGCGGCATTCAAATGTCGACCGGGAAGGGCGAATGGATCTGGCGTCCGGCCTCCAACCGAGACACTTTGCAGATCTCGACCTTTGTCGACGAACATCCGCGCGGCTTTGGTTTTCTCCAGCGCGACCGCAGGTTCGATCGCTACCAGGACGACGATCAGCATTGGGAATTGCGCCCTTCGCTTTGGATCGAACCGATCGGCGACTGGAGCGCGGGCGGGGTCCAGCTCATCGAGATTCCGAGCGAGTCCGAGACGAACGACAACATCATTGCCTATTGGCGGCCGCAACAGGCGCTGATCGCCGGCAATGAAACCTCTTTTGCCTATCGGCAATTCTGGTGTTGGGAGCCGCCCGACCGGCCGCCGCTCGCGATCGTCACCGATACGCGTTCCGGCCACGGTTCAGGCGGACACCGCCGCCGCTTTCTCGTCGAGTTTACGGGCGATCGTTTGGGGGACGTTCATGAAAGCCAGTCTATCAAGGCGGTGCTGAGCGCATCGCCCGGCACGATCATATCGACACGGCAGTTCCCGATGCCCAATGCAAAGGTTTATCGTGTCTTGTTCGAGCTCGATCCCGGCAACGAAGCCTATTCCGAAATGCGCCTCGTTCTCGAGGCGGCCGATGGCAAACCTTTGAGCGAAACTTGGCTGTACAGATGGACACGCTAGGCAATCCTTGGCCGCCGGAAGGCGCCGGCAGGTCCGAGCAGCGACTGGCGGCCCTCGCCGAATTTGGGCCGCCGATGCCGCCCGAAGCCGCGCTTTCCATGCCGGTCCAACAGCTCTTCGACTTCGATCCGGTCAACGAGCGAGCGCGCAAGCCGCCTCGGCCAGGCTTCTGGTGTCAAATTTCCCGCCTCGTGGTCTTTGGCGGCGGACTGGCGCTGACCGCTTATGGCGCGCATGAAATGTACGAGGTCGTCGCAATCGGCGGCGTGACGCTGCTCGAATGGATTCTCGTCGCGCTCTTCGTCGCCAATTTCTCCTGGATCGCGGTCGCCTTCACGAACGCCTGCGTCGGCTTCCTGCGGCTGCTTTTCGCTCCGCCGAAGCCGCCCGTCGTTCCCGCCCTGTTGAAAGAGCGCACGGCAATCGTGATGCCGATCTACAACGAGGCGCCGGAGCGCGTATTTGCCGCCTTCGAGGCCATGTTCGAGGAAGTCGCGGCGACGGGCTACGGCGCCGCCTTCGACTGGTTTCTGCTCTCCGATACAACCAATCCGGAGATCTTCATCGAGGAAGAGCACGCCTATCTGGCGCTGCGCCGACGGCTCGGCCCCCGCGTTTACTACCGGCATCGCCCGAAAAATAATGCACGCAAGTCCGGCAATATCGCCGATTTCGTCAGCCGCTGGGGCGGCCATTACGCCCATTTCGTCGTGCTCGA
This sequence comes from Beijerinckiaceae bacterium, assembly GCA_021324915.1. GTDB lineage: Bacteria > Pseudomonadota > Alphaproteobacteria > Rhizobiales > Beijerinckiaceae > Methylovirgula. The sequence continues at coordinate 43,318 of JAJPIC010000016.1, forward strand.
TGCCGACAGCGTGATGACCGGCCAAGCGATCGTAGGTCTCGCAGCGGCGATGGAAGCCGATCCCAGCGCCGGCATCATCCAGACCTTGCCGGCGATCATCAATCGCAACACGCTTTTTGCTCGCGTGCAGCAATTTGCCGCGCGGATCTACGGACCGGTGATCGCCGCCGGACTCTCCGCCTGGACGGGGCCCGACGGCAATTATTGGGGCCATAACGCAATCATCCGGACCGAGGCCTTCGCCGCGCATTGCGGTCTGCCGATGCTGAAGGGCCGTCCGCCCTTCGGCGGGCATATCCTGAGCCACGACTTCGTCGAAGCCGCACTGATGCGGCGCGCCGGCTATGCCGTCTACAGCCTGCTCGGCATTTCCGGCAGCTATGAAGAAAGCCCGCCCTCGCTGATCGACCTCTCGGCCCGCGACCGCAGATGGTGCCAAGGCAATCTCCAGCACACACGCATTCTGCCGGCCATGGGCCTGCATTGGAGCTCGCGTCAGCACATGATCACCGGCATCATGGGCTATCTCGCCTCGCCGCTCTGGATGCTGCAGATCTTCGTCGGCATCCTGCTCGTTCTGCAGGCGAGCTATATCAAGCCGGAATATTTTCCGAATGGCTTCGCCCTGTTTCCGGCCTGGCCGCGCTTCGATGCCGAGCGATCGCTCAATCTTTTCGCCCTAACGATGGCGATTCTCCTCGCGCCCAAGCTCTTCGGCCTCGTCCTCGCGCTGGTCCGCGGCTCCGTCCGGCGCGGCTGCGGGGGAGCGTTCCGGCTCGTGATCTCAACCCTGTTCGAGACGATCATGACGGCTCTCTTGGCACCGATCATGATGCTCATCCAGACAGGGCACGTCGTGCATTTCCTCTTCGGCTTCGATACCGGCTGGAATCCGCAGCGGCGCGACGACGGCTCCGTTCCGATCAAGGCGATCGTGCGCCGTCATAGGTCGCATGTCGCGATGGGCGTCCTCATGTTGGTTGCGGGTCTTTTGATTTCGCCTTCGCTCGTCGGCTGGATGTCACCGACGATTCTCGGTCTCGTCCTGGCGATCCCGCTCTCCTGGGCAACGGCGCAATTGTCCTACGGGATCTACCTGCGCCGGTCCGGCATCCTTGGCACGCCCGAGGAAAAAGCGCGCCCGGCGGTCATGCGTCGCGCCGACGATCTCAGCAAGGATCTCGCCCCGCAAGTTGCCGAAGCCGATGGGTTGCGCAGCCTCTATGACGATCCCGCGTTCCGCGCCGTTCATCTCGCAATGCTGCCGGGGCGCCTGCGCAAGCGCGGCGAGGTCTCCGCCGATTGGGCGCTCGCGGAAGTGAAGCTCAAAGAAGCCCATTCCATCGACGAGGCGATGGAATGGCTCACACCCGTCCAGCGCATGACCGTGATGCTCGATGCCGATCTCATTGCCCTGCTGGTTGCCATACCGAGAAGCCCGATCGTGCCGATCGGCACCGCGGCGGCTTGAACCGGCGCAGTCACAACAGAGTTTTGAAGAATTCCAGATCTAGTCCTGCAATTCTTGGAAGCATTCTAAATGCAGCGTGCGGCGCTTGAAGTATTGCATGCTCGCGTATAGTTCATCCACCAAGTGAAGCGCGCTATCCAGCGCTCGAACGTCCGCCAGCGATGGGATCGGCGATCCTCAGCGGCTTCTTAATCGAAAGGTGCGCTGTGATTGGTGCGCTCATCATCGTTTTCCGTGAGGTCGTCGAGGCGGGTCTTGTCGTCGGCATCGTGCTTGCCGTGACGCAGGCAATTCCGCAGCGCCTGCGGTACATTTCTGGCGGCATCGCGGCAGGCGTCTGCGGCGCCGGCATTGTCGCAATGTTCACAGGCCTGATCGCCGAGGCTTTGGCCGGAACGGGCCAGGAGGTGTTCAACGCGGCGATCCTCGCAATCGCAGTCGTCATGCTGACGTGGCATAATGTCTGGATGGCGCGCCATGGCCGCGAGCTTACCGCCGAATTGCGCGAGATCGGCCGCGATGTTTCGAGCGGATCGAAGCCGCTCATCGCACTCGCCATCGTCGTTGCGGTTGCCGTGCTGAGGGAAGGCTCCGAGATCGTGCTCTTCCTCTATGGAATCATCATTTCCAGCGGCGCCAGCGGAGCCTCGATTTTCCTCGGCGGAATGCTCGGGCTGCTGCTCGGAGCCGGCGTGGCCTATCTCACCTTTCGAGGGCTCGTCGCGATCCCGATGCGGCATTTATTCCGCGTCACCACTTTGCTGATCTCCTTCATCGCAGCGGGAATGGCGGTGCAGGCCGTTGCCTTCCTCGAACAAGCCAATCTCGCCACGGCGCTCGATCGCACCGTCTGGGACACCTCGTCAATTCTGCCGGATAGTGGAGTCATCGGACGTCTGCTGCACGTGCTGATGGGCTATACGGACCAGCCGACCGAGCTGCAGCTCTTGGTTTACGTCGCCACGCTCGCGAGCATTTACGTCCTGATGAAGGTCTTTTCACCTCGGGCGCAGCCATTGCGGCAGGCGCCAGCCGCCTGAGCCACGGGGCGGACGGCTTAGGCATATTTTGCCAAGCCTTGCAATCTGGTTGATTCATTCCGATATCGAGGATAAACAGCGGCACGGACGCGATCCGAATCGTTTCGTGCGCGTTCCAACTCCCCTTCGGCGCATTGCATAGGCGCGAGCCGCTGGCCGGCCGGGAAATCGGAATGTGCCTTGGAGCACACCGCGATGCCGCGGCTCTTTCCAGGAATAATATGACTTTTAGAGAATTAGGCCTAAGCGAGAAGGTTCTCCAGGCGGTAGAAGCTTCCGGTTACACCCACCCGACCCCCATTCAGGCCAAAGCCATTCCCGAGGCTCTCGCCGGGCGCGACGTGCTCGGTATCGCGCAGACGGGCACAGGCAAGACCGCCGCCTTCACCCTCCCCATGCTCTCGCGGCTCGAAAAAGGCCGCGCGCGTGCACGTATGCCGCGCACGCTCATTCTCGAGCCGACGCGCGAGCTCGCGGCTCAGGTGGAAGAGAGCTTCGCGCGTTATGGCGTCAATCATAAGCTCAATGTCGCGCTTCTGATCGGCGGCGTCTCTTTCGGTGATCAAGAATCGAAAATCATGCGCGGCGCCGACGTGCTCATCGCAACGCCCGGCCGCCTGCTCGACTTCGCCGAACGCGGCAAGCTCCTTTTGACCGGCATTGAGATCCTGGTGATCGACGAAGCCGACCGCATGCTCGATATGGGCTTCATCCCCGACATCGAGCGCATCTGCAAGCTCGTCCCCTTCACGCGCCAGACGCTCTTCTTCTCGGCGACAATGCCGCAGGAGATCGTCAAGCTCACGCAGGCCTTCCTGCACAATCCGGTGCGGATCGAAATCGCCCCGCCCGCGTCGAGCCCGGCCGCAATCACCCAGATCCTGGTTGCAACGGACGTAGGTCCCGCCAAACGCGCAACCTTGCGCAATCAGATCCGCACAGCCTCCAATTTCAAGAACGCCATCATCTTCTGCAATCGCAAGCGCGACGTGGCGATTCTCCATAAATCGCTCCTGCGGCACGAGTTCCGGGCCGGCGCGCTGCATGGCGACATGGATCAGCGCGCCCGCATGGCTTCGCTCGACGCCTTCAAGACGGGCGACGTCGATCTGCTCGTCTGTTCGGACGTCGCGGCGCGCGGTCTCGACATTCCCGATGTGAGCCACGTCTTCAATTTCGACTTGCCGGTCCATGCCGAAGATTACGTCCACAGGATCGGGCGCACCGGCCGCGCCGGCAAACAGGGAACGGCGATTTCGCTCGTCACCCGCGCCGATCGCAAGCACCTGGCCGAAATCGAGAAAGTGATCGGCCGCTCCATCGATTGGGCGGAAGGCGCCAGGCTCCAGGACCTCGGTTCGGAAGAGCACGAGCCTCAGAAGCCGAGGCAGCGCGCCGGCTCGGACCGGCGTGGCGACGCCAGGGCACACAAAGAACGCAAAGAGCGCGAGCCGAAGCGAGGATCAGAACGCAAGCCCGAGCGCCGGGACCATGGCAAAGATCGCCACCGCGTTCCGGTCCAGGCCGATGAACCGGTGACCGGCTTTGGCGAACATATGCCGAGCTTTTTGCTGCGCCCCGTGAAAGTCAAAACGAACGTCGTCGAAGAGGCAGAGTGATCCCCTCGCCCGCGGCAAGGCGAGAGGAGGGAGCTAGCGTCCCGCGCGCGCCTCTTGCAGCGCCGTTTCGCTCGCCGGCGCAATCGAGACCGATTCGCCGCAACCGCAAGATCCCGTCTGATTGGGATTGTTGAAGGTAAAGCTCGATCCGAGCTTGTCCACCTTGAAGTCCATTTCCGTGCCGAAGAGGAACATCAGCGCCTTCGGGTCGATGAGGATCTTCACGCCCTTGTCTTCGACAATCTCGTCGTAGCGGCCGATCTCCTCGGCGAATTCCATCGTATAGGTCATGCCGGCGCAGCCGCCGTTCTTCACCCCGACGCGAATGCCCGCGATTGGGCGTTCGGCATGTTCCGCGAGGTAGCGCACGCGGTCGGCTGCCGCCTGGGTCAGGGACATGATCGGAAACTTCGCCATCATCACCTCCGGTAACCGACTCTAGCTCGTTTGAGCATGATCTTTTGCGGAAAGCCGGTTCTCGCTTTTCCGGACCAGCTCTATTTTCCGGACCATGCTCTATATGTGGGCTGCCGCCCCTCCATGCCACTCCAGGTGCTACTTGCGCCTATAGGCGCCGGTAAAGCGCACATTGGCGCCGCCGCACATGCGATTGTCTTCGACAAGGAGATAATCCGCAAACCTGCGCATCTTTACCTTACAATCATATTCGTCGCCCCGATCATAGGGCTTGGTCGCCTCCCCGACCATGGCAAAGGCGAGCCTGCCGTTCGCCGGCGCCACATCGGCTGCGATTTCACCTGAATTGACGGCGCCGCGCGCGACCCGGTCCGGATCCGTAGCCCCGAAGGTCGCCTCGCCCGCGATCGACAGCAAATCCTTCCGGTTGCGCCGGATCGTGATCTTTTGTTCGACATTGCCCTGCCAGACGCCAACCCAATCTTCGAGCCCCGTCGCTGGTTTCGGAGGCGCCAACGGGTTCAAGGACGCCGCCGGCAGAAAGCCCGCCGTCTCGAGCCCCTTTTTCGAGATGAAAGAGGCGCATACGAATTCGCCGAAGGTCTGTGCGGTGAAAACCTTGTCGCCCGGCACGACGAAAGACCGCCAGCGGCATTGGCCGGTTGCCGCGGGGCAGCCTTTGGCCTCGGAAGCGCCCTTGATGAAAAGAACGCGCGGCTCGGATCCGACGATCGTTGCGAGGCCTAGCGGAGCGCCCTCGGCAAGGCTGATTGCGGTCGGGCAATCGGCGCTCTGCGCCGCCCATGCGCCGTGCACCCCCGCGAGGATAAGCGCGAAGGCGAGCGTGTTGCGCATCAATAAAAGTCCAGAGCGGTACGCGCCTCGTCCGACATCCGCCGCTGATCCCAAGGCGGATCGAACACCATTCGCACGTCGACGCCGGACGTGCCGGAAATCGCGCCGACGACCGATTCGACCGCAAGCGTCAATTCGCCGGCAACCGGGCAGCCTGGAGCCGTCAGCGTCATATCGACGGCAACTTGCCGACTCTCATCGACGCCGACCCTGTAGATCAAGCCGAGTTCATAGATGTCGCACGGAATTTCAGGATCGAATACGGTCTTGAAGCCGGCGATCATCTCTTCCTTCAGCCGCTCCTGCTCCTCGGCGGGAATCTCAGCCGCGAAGGCCCATTCCGGCGCATTTGGCGCTTCCGCTTCGAGCATTGGCGTCTCGGTCATGCAGCTCCTCAGGCAAAGAGGCTTTGCGCCTTCGTCAGCGCTTCAGCGAGCTTATCGACTTCTTCGAACGTATTATACATGGCGAATGAGGCGCGGCATGTCGAGGTCACGCCGAAGCGCGCCAGAAGCGGCTGCGCGCAATGGGTGCCGGCGCGCACCGCAACGCCCGCCCGATCGATGATGGTCGCGACGTCATGCGGATGCGCATTCTTCATGTCGAAGGCAAGGATCGCTCCCTTGCCGCGCGCCCGGCCGAAAATGCGAATCGAGTTGATGCGCGCAATCCGCTCATGCGCATAGGCCGAAAGCGCCGTCTCATGCGCGTGGATCTTCGCCCGCCCGATGCTGCGGATATAGTCGAGTGCGGCGCCTAAGCCGATCGCTTGCACGATCGGCGGCGTTCCGGCCTCGAACCGGTGCGGCGGATCGTTATAGGTGACGCGGTCTTTCGTGACCTCGTTGATCATCTCGCCGCCGCCGAGGAAGGGCGGAAGTTTCTGCAGCCATTCCGTTTTGCCATAGAGGGCGCCAACTCCCGTCGGCCCGTAAAGCTTATGGCCGGTGATGGCATAGAAATCGACGTCGAGATCGCGCACATCGACGTCGAGATGAACGGCACCCTGCGCGCCGTCGACCAGAACGGGAATGCCGCGCTGATGCGCGATCTTCACGATCTCCTTGATCGGCGTCACCGTGCCGAGCACGTTCGAGAGATGGGTGATCGCGACGATTTTCGTCTTCTCGGTCAGCGCCTTCTCGAAAGCATCAAGGGAAAAGTTGCCCTCGTCGTCGACATCGACCCATTTCAAAACCACGCCCTTGCGTTCGCGCAGAAAATGCCACGGCACGATATTGGCGTGATGTTCCATGATCGAGAGGACGATCTCGTCGCCCTCCTTCAAGCTTTGGCCGAAGGAAGAAGCGACGAGATTGATCGCTTCGGTTGCCGATTTGGTGAAGACGATCTCGTCGATCGAAGAGGCGTTGAGGTAGGCGCGCACGCTCTCGCGCGCCGCCTCATAAGCTTCAGTTGCGGCATTGGCGAGATAATGGAGGCCGCGGTGAACGTTCGAATATTCGTTATAGGTCGCATGGACCATGCGGTCCACGACCTGCCGCGGCTTCTGCGCCGAGGCGGCGTTGTCGAGGTAGACGAGCTTCTTGCCGTAGACTTCGAGATCGAGGATCGGGAAGTCTTTGCGGATGCGCGCCACGTCGAGCGGCGCCCGGTGCTCGTTCATGCCGCGCTCCATCGGGACGCGACTCGCCGTGCGAGCCAGTCGGCAATCTCGGCACGATAGGATGCGACGAGATCCTCATGGCCGATATCGTCGACAAGCTCGTTGGCGAAGGCTTCGAGCAACAACGCTTCCGCCTCGCTCTCCATCAGGCCGCGCGAGCGCAGATAGAAGAGCTGATCGGCATTGAGCCCGCCGCAGGTTGCGCCATGTCCGCAGATCACGTCGTCGGCGAAGATTTCGAGTTCCGGCCGGCTGTTCATCGTTGCTTCTTCGGAAAGCATCAAGGCCTTCGCCAGCATCTTCCCGTCGGTCTTCTGGGCACCCGGCGAAACGATCACCTTGCCTTGGAATATGCCGGTCGCCTCTTCGTCGAGAATGTAGCGGAAAGTCTGCCGCCCTTCGCAGCCGGTCGCGGCATGGCGCACGAAGAGCGTGGTATCGGCGTGTTCGCGGCCGCGCAGCAGCGAGACGCCGCGCAGGCTCGCCTTTGCATCGGGACCTTCATAGAGCTTGAAGATCTGCCTGCGCACCAGGCCCTCGCCGGTGATCAGCGCGAAACTGTCGAACTCCGCCCCGGCACCGATTTTGACCATGAAAGTCTCGAGCCGCATGCTGCCAGGCCGGGTATCAGTCAGCGCCGCCGTATGTCCGACTTGGGCCTCGTCGCCGATCTCGAAGATGAGCACATTATTTGTCTGGCCGACACGCCCGCCAGCACCGAGGCTCATTTCGTTGATCCGAACGTCGGCGCCGGCGCCGATCCGGACGAGCGAACGCGAGAACCGCGCCGAAGGCGTATTCGCAACGCTCGCATAGACGAGATGAATCGGCGCGGCGATTTTCGCGCCCGGCGCGACATCGATCACGATTCCGTCCTGCATCAAAGCGGCATTGAGCGCTAGGACAGCGTCATCCGCCTCAGCCCAGGACGCAATCAGGCTTTCGATGAGCTTCGGCTCGCCATGCGCCAGCGCTCCAGCAAGCGGGGTGACCTTCACGCCATCGGGCAGCGGCGCCGAGAGTTCCGGCGCGAAGACGCCATCGACCAGAACGAGACTCTGCGTCGGCAAAGAGCCAGTGTCCTTCAGGAGCGACCGGCGCTGCGCTTCGCTCGGCGCGGAGACGACCGGCAGTGCGTCGCGCATCAGCGCGCGCAGATCCGTATAGTGCCAGGATTCGATGCGCCGATGCGGAAGGCCGGCCCGAGCGAATGCGGCAAAAGCTTCCTCGCGCAGGCGCGCGACCCTGTCATCTCCCGGCAACTTTGCCTTCTCCGAAGCGAAGGCCTCGGCGAGCGCGACCTCGGCATTGGTGCGCGAGGGAATGACCTGAGCCGTCATGCGCGTGCCTCGATCAGGTCTTCGGCCTCATATTCGCGGTAGCCGCTCTTCTCGAGTTCGTTGGCGAGCTCCTTGCCGCCGCTACGCACAATGCGCCCGCCCGCCATCACGTGCACCGTATCGGGGACGATGTGATCGAGGAGCCGCGGATAGTGAGTGATGATGAGAAAGCCGCGCTTGGGTGAACGCAGCGCGTTCACGCCTTCCGCGACGATGCGCACGGCGTCGATATCGAGGCCGGAGTCCGTCTCGTCGAGAATGGCGAAGGAGGGCTCGAGCAGCGCCATCTGCATGATGTCCATGCGCTTCTTCTCGCCGCCCGAGAATCCGACGTTGAGCGCCCGCTTCAGCATGTCCTGTTTGATATTGAGCATGTCGCCCGCCTTTTTGACGCGCTTCATGAACTCGGGGATCGACAATTCCGCTTCGCCGCGAGCCTTGCGTTGCGCATTGAGCGCCGCCTTCAAAAAAGTCATGGTCGCGACACCCGGAATCTCGACCGGATATTGGAAGGCGAGAAAGAGACCGCGCGCCGCGCGCTCGTCGGGCGAAAGTTCGAGCACATTCTCGCCATTGACCAGAACCTCACCGGAGAGGACTTCATAATCCTCCTTGCCGGCGATGACATAGGCGAGCGTCGACTTGCCGCTGCCGTTCGGCCCCATGATGGCGGCGACTTCGCCTTCCGCGACCGAGAGGTTGAGATCGTTCAAGATCTGCCGATCGCCGATCGCCACATTCAGATTTTTGACTTCGAGCATTTTCGATCCTTTATTCTTCGCCGTCGTAATAGCCGACGGCCGCCGTCCTGCGACCGATGAAGGTGAACCCGGCACTCATCGTGCCGCGCTGTTCGGAAATCATCGATGCGACCGCGAACTTGTTGCTATCGGGATATTCGACCACCTCCGGATCGAGCCGGGTGGAAATCGACAGGAAGCGCAGGTCACGCGAGCCATTATTGAAAATCTGATGCGCCGTCGTGCCGTCGCCGGGCGGCGCCGAAATCACGTCGCCTTCGCGGATCGGATAAGTCTCCTCGCCGACGCGGTACGTCCCATCGCCAGAAAGGACGACGAACATCTCCTCGTTGACGTGATGCGCATGGCGCGGATAGGCGGCTTTGCCCGGCGGGATCACCTGCAATTGGCAACCGAGCTTTCTCGCGCCAATGAGGGCGCCGAGCCGCGCAGCGTGGCCGGCGAATTTTCCGCCATTGCCGATCGTGCGCAACTCGACCTCGGCCAAATTGACGATGGGCCTCGTCATCCCACACTTCCCTCGAGCGAGACGGCGATCAGCTTCTGCGCCTCGACCGCGAATTCCATTGGCAGTTGCTGGAGCACATCGCGCACGAAGCCATTGACAATGAGGGCGGTCGCCTCTTCGTCCGAGAGACCGCGCTGCATGCAATAGAAGAGCTGGTCCTCGGAGATCTTCGAGGTCGTCGCTTCGTGCTCGAACTGCGTCGATATATTGCGCGATTCGATATAGGGCACGGTGTGGGCGCCGCAATTATTGCCGATGAGCAGCGAGTCGCAATTGGTAAAATTGCGCGCGCCCGTCGCCTTGCGATGGGCGGAAATCTGTCCGCGATAGGTATTCTGCGAATGTCCCGCCGCGATGCCCTTGGAGATGACCCGGCTCGTCGTGTTCTTGCCGAGGTGGATCATCTTGGTGCCGGAATCGACCTGCTGGTGTCCGTTCGAAATGGCGATCGAATAGAACTCGCCGCGCGAATTATCGCCGCGCAAAATGCACGAGGGGTATTTCCAGGTGATCGCCGAGCCGGTCTCGACCTGCGTCCACGAGATCTTCGAGTTGCGCCCGCGGCAATCGCCACGCTTGGTGACGAAATTGAAGACGCCGCCCTTGCCTTCCGAGTCGCCCGGATACCAGTTCTGGACAGTCGAATATTTGATCTCGGCATCATCGAGCGCGATCAGCTCGACAACGGCGGCGTGGAGCTGGTTCTCGTCGCGCCGGGGCGCGGTGCAGCCTTCGAGATAAGAGACGTAGGCGCCCTTGTCGGCGATGATCAGCGTGCGCTCGAACTGCCCGGTATTGCGTTCATTGATCCGGAAATAGGTCGATAGCTCCATCGGGCAGCGCACGCCCGGCGGCACATAGACGAAAGAGCCGTCGGTGAACGCGGCACTGTTCAGCGTCGCGAAGAAATTGTCGGTCGGCGGCACGACGGAGCCGAGATATTTCTGCACCAGCTCGGGATGGCTCTGCACGGCTTCCGAGATGGGGCAGAAGATCACGCCCGCCTTGGCGAGTTCCGCCTTGAAGGTCGTAAAGACCGAGACCGAATCGAAAACGGCATCGACCGCGATGCCGCGTGCGGCCGCTTCGGCCCCTTCTACGCCGGCGAGGATCGCCTGTTCATGCAGCGGAATGCCGAGCTTCTCGTAAGTCTTGAGGAGTTCCGGATCGACCTCGTCGAGCGACTTCGGCGCGCTCGTCGTCGATTTCGGCGCGGCGTAATAATGGAGTTCCTGATAGTCGATCGGCGGATAGCTCACGCGCGCCCAGGTCGGCTCACGCATGGTGATCCAGCGGCGATAGGCCTCGAGCCGCCAATTGGTCAGCCATTCGGGCTCGTTCTTCTTGGCAGAGATGAAGCGGATGATCTCTTCGTTGAGGCCTTTGGGAGCCTTCTCCGCTTCGATATCGGTGAAAAACCCGTACTTATACTGATCGACGTCGATCGCCTTGACGCGATCGATCGTCTCCTGGACGGCAGCCATTTCCTTCTCCTACCTTGGCGGCTTCAAGGACCGCTGGTTGGGGTTTAAGTCACGCGGCAGGCCTATGCCTTGCCTTGACGGTGCGGACCGCCTTTTCGAAGGCCCGCCCGAATAGATCCAAATCCTCCGCTTTCGTGCTCCAGCCGAGGCTTACGCGGATCGCCCCCTGCGCAAGAGCAGAAGGTATCCCCATGGCCTCGAGAACATGCGAACGCTTCACTTTGCCCGACGAGCAGGCAGAACCCGACGAAACCGCCACGCCTTCAAGATCGAGCAGCATCAACAAAACCTGCGCCTCGATCCCCGGCACGGCAAAATTCAAAGTATTGGCCAAGCGCGGCGCCCCGGCACCGAAGAAAACGGCATCAGGCGCGAGCCTAAGAACTTCGTTTTCGAGCCGCTCGCGCAGCCTGCCAAGCCCCTGCTGTTCGGCATCGGCCTCAGCTCCAGCGAGCGCTCCGGCAAAGCCCGCGATGGCCGCGACATTCTCGGTGCCGGCCCGCATGCCCCGCTCTTGGCCGCCGCCGCGCAACAGCCTTGCCCTTATGTGGTGCCTGCCAGCGCCAAAGCAAAGGGCGCCAACCCCTTGCGGGCCACCCAATTTATGCGCCGAAATGGCGAGCGCGTCGGCCCCCAGCGTCGCGAAATCGCAGGCGATCCGATGGGCGGCCTGGACCGCATCGCAGACGAGCACACCGCCCGCGGCATGGACGCGCTCCGCCGCCGCTGCGACCGGCTGAATGACACCCGTTTCATTATTGGCCGCCTGCAAGGCAAGCATGATTCGCCGCCCGGAATGGCGGGCCAAGGCTCGGTCCAAGGCACCGAGATCCAGCATTCCCTCAGGCGTGAGCGGCAGAACCTCGACGGCCTCGGTCGGGAATCTGTGACCGGACAGCACGCAAGCGTGTTCGCCGGCGCCAACCAATAGAATTTCGAACGGCACGACGCCGGCAATCTCGCTCTCCGGCGTCAGGACAAGATTGAGCGCCTCGGTCGCGCCAGAAGTGAACACGATCTGCTTCGGCTCCGTGCCGAGGAAGGCTGCGACTTGATCGCGCGCGGATTCGATTCGGGCCCGCGCCGCCCGACCCTCGGCATGGATTGAAGAGGCATTGCCGCATTCGGACAGCGCCGCGAGCATGGATTCGCGCGCGGCAGGACGCAGGGGCGTCGTCGCATTATGGTCGAGGTAAGCCCGGGCCTCAGCCATGGATCTGACCCTAAGCCGATGAAATCGCAAAGCAAATTTGGAGCCTGCGGCAAATTTATTGCAATTTGCCGCGCAACCCGTGTTAGATGGATGAGCCGCAGCTCGCGCCCATCTACCGTTAGAATAATTCTAACACCATTTAGGTGGTCCGGGACAGCCAAGTCAAGCAATCGCCAAATTCGGGTTAATCCCCGGATGATGCGCAGGCGCAATCAGGCGCCGCGCCGCAAAGATCGAAATCAAGGAGTGCCGATGCCGGAGGTGATTTTCAACGGTCCCGCAGGTCGTCTTGAGGGACGCTTTCATCCTTCGACTCAACGGGGCGCGCCGATTGCGATCATACTGCATCCGCATCCGCAATTCGGCGGGACGATGAACAATCAGATCGTCTACAATCTCTATTATACGTTCGCGGAGCGCGGCTTCTCGGTCTTGCGGTTCAATTTCCGCGGCGTAGGTCGCAGCCAGGGGGTGTTCGATCACGGCCAGGGCGAATTGTCGGATGCGGCGGCGGCGCTCGATTGGGCGCAGAGCATCAACCCCGACGCGCGCGCCTGCTGGATCGCCGGCGTCTCGTTCGGCTCCTGGATCGGCATGCAGCTCTTGATGCGCCGGCCTGAGGTCGAAGGCTTCATCTCGGTCGCCCCGCCGGCCAACCGCTTCGACTTTTCCTTTCTTGCGCCCTGCCCCTCATCGGGGCTTTTCGTGCACGGCGATCAAGACCGCGTCGCGCCTCTGAAGGAGGTCACCGGCCTCATCGAGAAACTGAAAACGCAGAAGGGCATCACGATCGAACATGCAGTGATCCCCGGCGCCAATCATTTCTTCGAAAATTGCGTCGAATCGCTCATCGACGAAGTGGCGCTCTATCTCGACCGTCGGCTCGGCAATCCGCCGAAAATGCCTACCCCCACGCGCGCCGAACCAGCCGAGCGCGGCTAGATCACACCTTACTCAGGCTTCCGGAACCGGAACGTCGAACGTATTCAGCGTGATCGAGACGAGCGCATAAAGCCCGACGAGATAGGAGAGTTCGGCGGCGCCGTGCTGGCCGAAGGCCGCAATCGCCGTCTTATAAGTGAGCTCCGGCAGGACGCCGCCGTTCACCAGCGCGCTCGCAAAATCATAGGCAATCGATTCTTCGCGCGTGAGATCGGCCGGGCGCTGCCCGGCGACAATGGTCGCGAGCTTCTCGTCCGAAAGGCCGCGTTGTTCGCCGATGAGCACATGTGCATAGAGTTCATAGGCCGATTTGAAATGCGCACCCGTAACCAGGATCGCGACTTCGCGCACCGGCCGCGGTAGCGAGGGCTTGTCGGCCAAGGCGCGAACGAGATTCCAGCTCGGCGCGCCGAAGGAGGGCTCGTGCAGCCAAGGCGCCCAGGGGCCGAGCAGCGCACCATCCGCGCGCATTGAAACGAAGCCCTTGAAGTTCTTGGCGATGCCCTCGCGCATGTCGTCGTAAAGGGCGCGTTGGTCCGGGGTGAGATCGGCAGGCGCAATCGGATCGAGACGCATCGTGGACTCCTGAGGCGGGGAGACAAAGCACTTATCTAGGGCGCGCGTATCCCCTCTCTCCATTCACGGCGAATGGGGAGTAGCGCGCACGGCGAATGGGGAGTAGCGCGCTAGCGCCCCGGCACCGCAATCCGCCCTCCGGTCATCGGCGCGCTGACCCCCGTCGTGGTCGGAAAGGTGATCGGCAGGTCCTTGAGCCGGCGCACGGCCAAAAAGGCGAAGGCCTGCGCTTCCATCGCGTCGGTCGACCAGCCGAGCGCTTCCGCCAGGATCGCGCCGCAAGGCAGAAGCTGCATCAGATCCCAGCGCAAAGTGAGATTATGCGCGCCCCCGCCGCAAAGGATCGCGAGCGCCGGCTCCTGCGGCAGATGGGCGAAGCCGCGCGCGATGGTTCGCGCGGTAAAGGCGGTCAAAGTTGCCGCCGCATCGGGCAGCGAAAGGCTCTCGACCGGCGCGCTGGAAAACATGTTGCGATCGATCGATTTCGGCGGCGGCAGATCGAAATAGGGATGAGCAAGAAGATTGCCGAGCGCCTCGGGATTGACGCTCCCGCTCGCCGCCGTCGCCCCTCCTTCATCCATATCCCCCCCGGCGCGCCGGCGCATGAGATCGTCGATCAAGGCATTGCCCGGCCCAGTGTCGAAGGCGATCGGATCGCCGCTATCGATGAAGGTGAGATTGGCCACCCCGCCGATATTCACGATGACGAGCGGTCCCGCGAGCCCAGCGGCCTGTGCGAGCGCCTGGTGATAGACGGGCACGAGCGGCGCCCCCTGCCCGCCCGCTTCGACGTCCGCCGCGCGGAAATCATAGACCACCGGAATCCCCAATCTCCGGGCGAGGGCTTCGCCTTCGCCGATTTGGATCGTGAAACGCTCGGCCGGACGGTGGATGACGGTCTGGCCGTGAAAGCCGATGACGTCCGCAACGAGCCCCTCTGCCGCGAAAAATTCTGCGAGCGCCTGGCTATGCCGCTCGGTGAGCATGGCTTCGGCAGCGGCAAGCGCGCCGGGACGCGCCATGCGATTGCCGGGCGGCAGGCTCGCCGCCTCGCCGGCCGCCGCCTGCAGCAGCGCGCGGTCCTCCGGCGTATAGGGATAAGAACGCGCCGGGCCTTGGACGACCTGCGCAATTCCGTCGGTCTCGATGAAGGCCACATCTATTGCGTCCATCGAAGTGCCGCTCATCAGACCGATGGCGCGCGTCAGCGACATGGATCTTCAACTCCCTCTGCCGTGCCACAATCGATTTGCGCAACAAAATCGCGCCGCCGGGCGAAAAGCACTTGCCCTTGCCTCTATTCCGCCCTGTACTGGCCGAGCTCAAGGATCTTTCCCAACTTATACACGAGGCGCGCGCCTGGCTTTGGCATGAAACACGAATTGAAGCTCGTTTCGTTCATCGGCCAGAAGGGGGGCGTTGGCAAAAGCAGCCTGGCGCGGCTGCTTTCGGTCGGCGCGGCGCGCAAAGGCCACAAGGTTCTGCTCGCCGATTTCGACCTCGACCAATTGACCTGCCTCGAATGGAACGCCACGCGGCTGCGCCGCAGTGTCGAGCCCGAAATCGACGTCCGCGCATTCAAGAGCCTCAAGAAATTGCGTAAGACGGAAGGCAATTTCGACCTGATTGTCGCCGATACGCGCGGGCTCGCCGATGAGCTGACCAAGGATGTCGCCGAGGAAAGCTCGGTCGTTTTTCTCCCGACCGGAACCTCGGCCGACGATCTGCGCCCGACTTTGGCGCTGGCTCAGCGCCTCGCCAAACATGGCGCGGAAGGCAAGATCACGATCGTGCTGTCGAAGACCGGGCGATCCGAGCGGCAGATCACGGGCGCGCTGGAGAAGATCGAAACGCAGGGATTTCCGGTCCTTGCCGAGACCTGGGGCTTGCGCGACGGTCTGCAATCGGAATTCGATTCCGGCGGCGTCGGTCTTGAATCCTCCAATCGCTATTTGCGTGAGATCGCCGAGCAGATGGAACGCGCCATGATGGCGCGCGTGTTCAATTCGGGGCGTGCGTGATCGACGTAAAGCGCGGCCGTCCACCTGAATGCCGGGCTTGACGCGGAGCCTTCTGCCGCTAGGGTCGCGGCCCATCCCGTCCTCGAGCGTTCCGAAAAACCTTGGCCGATTTTCATCCGCGTTCCGACTTCCTGACCGTGCTTTCTGAGCGCGGCTTTCTCAATCAATGTTCCGATCTCGCCGGGCTCGACGAAAGAGCCCGCAGCGGCGCGCTTGCCGCCTATATCGGATTTGATTGCACGGCGCGCTCGCTACACGTCGGCTCGCTTATCCAGATCATGATGCTGCGCTGGCTCCAGAAGACCGGCGGCAAGCCGGTTGCGCTGATCGGCTCGGGCACGACGCGCGTCGGCGATCCATCCGGCAAGGACGAAAGCCGCAAGCTCCTCACAGAAGAAGAGATCGCGGCCAACAAAGCCGGGATCGGCCGAACCTTCGCCAAATTCCTCCGCTTCGGCGAAGCGCCGACGGATGCGATCCTGTCCGACAATGCCGAATGGCTCCTCGGCCTCAACTACATCGCGTTCCTGCGCGAGATCGGCCGCCATTTCTCGGTCAATCGCATGCTGACCATGGATTCGGTGAAGCTGCGGCTGGAGCGCGAACACGAGCTCTCGTTCCTCGAGTTCAACTACATGTGCCTCCAGGCCTATGATTTCGTCGAGCTCCATCGCCGTTACGGCGTGACGCTCCAAATGGGCGGCTCCGACCAATGGGGCAATATCGTCATGGGCATCGATCTCGGCCGCCGTATGGGGACAGGCCAGCTCTATGGGCTCACCTCGCCTCTTCTTGCGACCGCCTCCGGTGCCAAAATGGGCAAGACGGCGCAAGGCGCCGTCTGGCTCGATGCGGAGATGTTTTCCGTCTATGATTACTGGCAATATTGGCGCAACGCCGAGGATCGGGACGTCGGCCGGTTTCTAAAGCTCTTCACCGAATTGCCGCTTGCCGAGGTCGCCCGGCTCGAAGCTCTGCGCGATACCGAAATCAACGAAGCCAAGAAGATTCTCGCAACCGAAGCCACTGCCCTGCTGCATGGTCGCGCAGCGGCGGAAGAAGCGGCAAAAACCGCCCGACGGACATTCGAAGAAGGTGCGCTCGCCGAAACCCTGCCGAGCGTCGGCATCACCCGGCAAGAGCTCGCCGCAGGGCTTGGCGTGCTGAGCGCCTTCGTGAAAGCCGGGCTCGTCGGCTCGACCGGCGACGCGCGCCGCCAGATCAAAGGCGGTGGCCTCAAAGTCAACGATGAGCTTGTGACCGACGAGCGCGCGATCCTCGGCGAAAGCGACCTGCAGGGCGAGATCATCAAGCTCTCGCTCGGTAAGAAACGGCACGTGCTTCTGAAGGTCGAAGGTTAGCCTTTCGCCAGTTCGGGGCGTCAGAAGAGGATAAGCCCCGGCCAGCAGACATCCCACCCCTTTCTCGGATGGCGCGCAGGGATCCAGGCTAGCGCCGGTTCTTGGGCCGCCCGCCGGGTCGTCCCGGGAAGCAGCCAAGAGCCGAGACTGAGCCCGCTCCATACCGAATTGTCGATTGCGACGCTTACGGTCGATGGCTGGCCGGGAACAAGGCTCCCCCGGTTTTGGTTGCTGGGCCGAAGATCGCGAGAATCCGATGGAGCTAATCTCCTGTGCCTGGGCAGTCGTCGTTGCCGTGCTCATCCTGCGTGCATTCGGCCAGCGCAACCTGCTCAAGAGCGTCGATCCGCGGCCGCTTCCGGCTGATGTGTCGGCGCCGAATGTCGCGCTGATCGTGCCGGCGCGCGACGAAGAGGCCAATGTCGCGCGTTGCCTTTCGAGCCTCGTCAGACAAGCATATCCGGCAGAGCGCTTGAAGATCATCCTCGTCGACGACCATTCCGCCGATGCCACACGCAAGATCGCCGAGAAGATCGCGCAGTCGGATCCGCGCCTCGCCATTTTGTGCGCACCGCCCTTGCCGGCGGGCTGGACCGGAAAGTCGCATGCCTGCGCGTTTGGCGCCGCGGCGACGCAAGCGGATTATCTCTGCTTTCTTGATGCCGATATGCGCGCCGAGCCGCTGCTGCTCGCCAGCACTGTTGCGACGGCGCTCGCGGAAGATCTCGACCTACTGTCGCTCGCGCCGCGCCAGGAGCTCAAGAGCTTTGCCGAACGTCTCGTAATCCCGTGCGGGCTCTTCTTCATGAGCTTCTGTCAGAACCTCGCAAAGCTCCAGGCTGCCGATTGCGACGACTGCACCGTGACCGGCCAATTCATGCTGGTGCGGCGCTCGGTTTATGACCGGGTCGGCGGCCATGCCGCGGTTCGTTCTGCGATTTGCGAAGATCGAGCGCTCGGGCGCCAAATCAAACGAGCGGGAGGACGCGTGATCCTGCACGATGGCCGAAAGCTGCTTTCGACCCGCATGTATACGGGCTGGACGACGCTCTGGCCGGGGCTCGCAAAAAACCTCGTCGACATGCTCGGCGGCCCCGCCTCGACCATCGGCGCCGCCGCGATCGGGTTTCTGCTCGCCTGGACGGCCTGGCTTGTTCCGCTCGCCGCCGGATTGGGCTGCGCGCATCAGGATACGAGCGCCTGCGTGGCGCTCCTACCGGCGCTTTTGGGCTCGGGAGCCGCACTCGGCCTTCATGTGGCCGGCGCCGCCTATTTCCGAATCCCGTTCTGGTATGGGTTCCTCTTTCCGCTCGGCTATACCGCCGGTGCGGCAATGGCAATCGACAGCGTGCGCCGCCACCTCACCGGCGCGGTCACATGGAAGGGCCGCACTTATCCATGAGTGGGCCGGAGAGCGAGAAGCCAAGCCTGGTTGAGGAAGAGGCCCGAGTCGAAGGTGCCGCCAATCGAACGACTTTGTTCTTCGTCATTGCCGTCATCGGCTTTGTCGCGCATGAAATTCAATGGGCGCTTCTGCCTTTCGTGATCGCCGGGCTTCTCGCCTATGTCTGCACGCCGCTGATCGAGCTTTTGAAGACGCGCGCCCGCTTGCCGCGCTGGGCGGCGGCGAGCGCCGTCTTTCTCGGACTCGTCATTCTGGCGGCGATCTTCTCCGCTCTCGGCATTCCGCCCCTTGTCCGCGAGCTGCAACATCTCGTGGTGGATCTCCCGGGCACGTTCCACAGCTTGGCCAAGACTGCGCTCGGGGGACGCACCATTACCTTGTTCGGCCAAGAGATGAACGCCGACCAATTGGCCGCGGCCGGCGCCCAGCGCGTAAGGGACTGGATCGGCGCCGGGCCTCAAATCGGTGCCTTGGGTTCGATTCTTCTCGCCGGCGGGTTCGGCCTGATTCTCGTTCTCGTCCTACTCTTTTATTTCTTGCTGAACGGCCCAGGCTTGATGCGCGGCGTGCTCTGGCTCGCGCCGCCGGATAAGCGGCCTCTGATCCGGACGATCTGGTTGCGGCTCGATCCGATCCTCAAGCGCTATTTCATCGGCGTGCTTCTGATCCTAGCCTATGCGACCGGTGCCGCTTACATCGGGCTAGGTCTCGTGCTCGGCCTCGGCCACGCGCTCTTCCTCGCTTTTCTCACAGGCCTGCTCGAGATCGTGCCGATCATCGGGCCAGCAGCCTCAGCGATCATCGCCGGGCTCGTCGCGGTTCGCTACGCCAAAGGCATCGGTCTCATCATCGGTTACGCGACCTATGCCGTCGCGCTCCGCATCTCGATCGATCAGCTTTTCGGTCCTTTGGCGCTCGGAACTGCGGCGCGACTGCATCCGGTTCTGATCATCTTCTGCTTCCTGGTCGGCGGCGTTCTGTTCGGCCTGCCCGGAATCATCCTGGCTGTCCCGATCGCGCTGACGGTTCGAGTCACGCTTTCGGTGCTGCGCGGCGAGGCGCAAGAAGTCGATCCACACACCGGACGCGCCAGCTAAACCAGCAGTGCAGCGGACTGAATGAAAACGGCAGCGCGGAACGCCGCAGAGATCGCCGTGCGATGCAACTTTCCGCAACCTCTGCGTATTCCCATAACGAATTTGCATGGGACAATGACGTGCAGTCTGCCGCCTCTCAGATCCCGCACAACGACTCCCCGCGCCGCCTCGGCAACGGGTGGCTCGGCGCCTTGCTCAGGCCGCTCGATGCACGATTGCGCTCGAGCCAAGGCATCCGGGAATATACGTCCGCTGCCGAATGTATCCTGAGAATTCAGCTCGTTGCGAGCGATCAAGACGTTCTCTTGTCGGACGGCACGCAGATTCGTCGCGGCGACCAGATCATCGATCTGCATTTCTGGACCGAACAAGTGCCGACGATCCCGGAAAGCGGCGTGAGCTTAGCCTGGGCGCGGCGGTTGACGCGCAGCTTCGAATTTTCGTTGCGCGAACTTGCGCGCGTTCTGCACTGCCGGCGCGAATTCGACGACGTGCAGGCGATCCGCTGCAATCTCGCCCTCGGTCCGGCGGAGCGGAGCGCGCAGATCGCGCGCATCATGCGCCATTGCGGATTCGAAAGGCTTGCCGCTCGCCCGCCGCAAACTCTGTCCGAGAAAATGCGCCGGCTTGGAGAAAATATTTTGATTTCTCTCCTTGTCGCAGCCCGCAATGCACGGGCCATTCGTTCCGACACGCTGCGGCGGGACCGCACGCTCACTTTCATTTCGAGACCGATGCTCGAACGCCTGTATGGAGTCTATCGAAACGCGACTCTCTCGCCCGATTTGACCAAAATCCCGGAAGGGCGGCGCCGAAAAATTGCGGAGCAATGATGGGTTTGCCGAACGACACGGAATTCTTCTATTTCATTTCGCATTTCTTCGACTTTCTCGCAGGCCTCGGCTGTCTCTATCTGCTGGTCGCCGCGGCCGTCGTGCTTCGCTTTCCGGATCGGCGCAGGGAGCCGCTCTGCCCGGAGCCGGTGACGATCATGAAGCCGCTACATGGGGAAGAGCCGCAACTCGCGCCGCGGCTTGCCTCGTTCTGCGATCAGAGGTTCGAGGCGCCCGTGCAAATGATCTGCGGCATGCTCGCCCCTTGCGAGGCCGCGATTTCGGCCGTCGGAAAGATCGCGCCGCTCAACGGCACGATCGAACTTCGGATCGACCCGCGCGAGCACGGCTCAAACCGCAAGATTTCCAATCTCGCCAATATTCATGCGGCCGCGCAACACGATATTTTCGTCTTCGCCGACAGCGACATCGAAGTAGGTCGCGACTATTTGCGGAACATCGTCGCCGAGCTCGAACGGCCCGGCATTGGCGCCGTGACTTGCCTCTACCATGGCTTGCCCGCAGCGGGGCTTTGGTCGCGCTATGCGGCGCTCGCCATCAATGCGCATTTTCTGCCGAGCGTCATCTTCGCGCTGACGTTTCGATTGGCGGAGCCCTGTTTCGGCTCGACGGTAGCGCTACGTCGCTCGACGCTCGCTCGAATCGGCGGATTCGGCGCCTTCGCCGACCACCTCGCGGATGATTATGCGATCGGGGAAGCCATACGCGCGGCGGGCTATGAGATCGCTATCCCGGGCTTCACGCTCGGACATCTCTGTTTCGATCAAAGCCTGCGCAAGCTTCTCGCGCATGAAATACGCACCGCGCGCACGATCAAGAGCATCGACACGATCGGCTATTGCGGCACGATCATCACGCATCCCTTTGCCTTGGCACTCTTGGCCGCTCTTTTCGGCGCCAACGATTCCCTGCTGCTCGCCTCTATCGCGCTTGCCTGCCGCGCTTTGCTCTGCCGCTGTGTCGAGCATCGGTTCCATTTGCCGCTGCAACCTTATCTGTTGATCCCGATCCGCGATCTCATCTCGTTTTTTGTCTTCGTCTCGAGCTTCTTCGGCACGGCAGTCAGCTGGCGCGGATTCTCCTACCACGTCACGTCGGACGGGAGATTGGAAGCCGATCGCAACGGCGTTCAATGAACGCGCCGTTTCTCCATGGCCCGGCCGGCCGGCTTTTGATCATCAATGCCGACGACTTCGGGGCGGCAGAAGAGATCAATGAAGCGGTCGAGATCTCCCATCGCAGCGGCATCCTGACCTCCGCGAGTTTGATGGTCGGCGGTGCAGCGGCCTCGGATGCAATCGCCCGCGCGCGTGCTCTGCCAACCCTGCGCGTCGGCCTGCATGTTGCGCTCGTGGATGCAAGGCCCTGCCTGAATCCCGAAGAGATTCCCGGCCTCATCGATCGGAGCGGGAGGCTGCGCAGCGATGTTCGGAAATTGGCGTTCGACATAGCGCTCAGCGCCCGGCTGCGCCGCCAGATGCGGGCCGAAATCAAAGCCCAGTTCGAAGCCTTTGCGCGTAGCGGACTGAAGCTCGACCACGCCGATGCGCACAAACATTTTCATCTTCATCCGGTCGTCGCCCGCGAGATCATAGCGATCGGAAGGGAGTTCGGCCTTGAGGCTTTGCGCGTTCCTTCGGAGTTTGGATGGACTTTGGTTTCGCCGTGGCTCGCCCTCTTGCGCGCTCAGGCGCGCCGCGCGCGGTTGATGATGCCGGATGCGGTTTTTGGCTTGCGCTGGTCCGGCGCGTTCACGGCTGAGCGCATGCTGGAGCTCTTGCGCGATCTTCCGCCCGGCGTGATCGAGCTCTATTTGCATCCGGCGATCGCAAATCGATTTTGCGGGTCGGTGCCTGGCTATCGCTATCGCGAGGAATTCGAAGCCTTGTGCGCGCCGGCCGTCGTTGCCGCGATAAAGCGTGCCGGTTTGCGGCTCGGCGGCTACGCGGATGCCAATCCCTCACTGGTCGGACGGGAATGACGGCGTCTGCGGCGGCAGGAATGTGGGGCTGGTTGCGGTCGTCGTCGTATCCGGCGCGGTGGCCTCGGGCGAGGAGAGATCGGCGGCGCCGAAGATCTTGCGCAAAATGCCGGGGGCGATCGCGGTCAGGAGATTGACGTTCAAGGTCGGCTTGGTCGCCGCGCCGCTAATGCGGTAATTGACCGCGAACATGCCCTCGTGCAGCCCACCGCCGAGCAAGAGGCCGAAGATCGGGATCTGTGAGGCGAGATTGTTCAGCCCATAGGCCGGCACGAATGTGCCGTCGAGAGCGACGCGATCGCGGCCGAAATCGAGCCACCCGTCGACGGTCAATCCGAGCTGCGGCCCGTAGATCGTGCCATCGCGCAAGTCGAGCCGGCTTCCAGCACGCTGGAAATTCACCTGCAAGCGCGTGAACGGGACAGTATCGGCATCGAACTTGCTGCTTATGGTGCGCTCACCTTGGAATTGATTGCCTTCCAATTGTTGCGCACCTTGCCTGAGGAGCCGGCGCAGCGCCGGTTCGTCGCGCAGGACAAAATTCTGAATCGCGAGCGAGCCGGCCATGGCGTCCTCGCCCAGCCGCATGCTGACCGCGAGTTGGCCGCCGTCCATATGCCGATAAAGATCGATGAAACCGAGCAAGGCGCCGGCATTGTCGGTCGAAAGATCGAGCTGCGGGGAAGGCGTATCGGCTTTGTCGAGATTGCCGATGATCGCGCTCTTGCTGAAGCGGCCGGTCAGCACGAATTGCCGCAATCTATCGCCTTCCTTGACGAAATGCAGATCGACATTCGTCATGTCCTGCTTGTTGAAGCCGATCAGATTCGCCGATCTGAGATCGACGTCGAGATTGGACCCGGCGAGCTCTTTGGTGGTGTCTTTTGCGGATTCCTTGCGCCCGCCCTGCTCCGTATCGTCCGCGTCATCCGCGTGCGAGAGGGTCAAATTCTTGAGGAAAGGTCGCGCGTCGAGCGCCGTCCCGCGAATGACGAGTTTCAACGTGTCGTGGTTCTTCGAAACGTCGAGCCGCATGTCGTCGCCGGCCGAGAGTTTCATCTGCGCGAATCTCGCCGAGATCTGCGAGGGATCCGAGCCGATCGTCACCGATCCGTGCGCCTGCACCGGCCCGGCTTCAAGCGCAAGCTCGTTCAGGGACGTCGAATGATCGTCGTTGACGCTGAGAACGAAGCTCGCCTTGCCGGGCCGCCCCGCGGGCTTGGTGATTCCGAGGCCGTTGATCGAAGCGCGCGTCAAGTCGAGTTCGACTTTCGCCTTCATCGGGCCCGTACCGCCGAGCGGAGTGGTGAGATGCGTCGCAATGGGACCCGTGAGCCCCGGCAGGACGGCGAGCCCTTGCTTGGCGCGCAGCGCATCATCCATGACGAAACTGACCGACGCCTGCCCTTCATGGCTGCCGGCCGGTTCGACGAGATCGAGATTGGCGTTTGTGCCGAACACCTGGCCCTGGCCTGTCGCATGGATCCCGTTGTCGTCGACGGTGATGGCGAGGGTGGCGTCCTCGAGCTTCTGGTTGCCGACGAGATTGTCGGCCGAGACATTCGTCGTGACCGCACTGATCCTCATCCGCGTGTCGGCGGGATTTGCATTCACTCCGAGCTTCAGGCCGAGGCCGAGGCTGCCGACGATCTGGCCGCTGAATTTCGAGGAATCGACCGGCAACCCGGCGTAGGGCTTGAGCGCCTTGCGGTTCAAGAGATCGCCGACGGCCGAGACGTCGCCGGAGATCATGGCCGACAGAGTGACCGGCGTCGGCCTGATCTGCGCATCCGCGATGTGGAACGCACCGCTCGACAGGACGAGCTTGCCGGCGGCACCCAGATCCATCGTGCCCTTGTTTGCGGTGAAGGTGGATGTGCGGCCGGTGATATGCCCGGTGCCGTCGAGACCGCTCAGAGGCGGCACGCCGGGCAGGAATTCGACGGAACCGTCCTTCAAGGCAAAATCGATCGCGACCGCGGAATCGGGCGGCGCATATTGATGGCGCATGGCGTCGATCATTGCGGCATCGAAATCGAATTGCAGCGTGCCGCGCTCGAGAATGCCGTCCTTCCAATGCGCCAGGAACCAGGAACGCACGTCGGCCGCCATGAAGGAAGGCCAGAGCCGAATGGCAACCGTCGTCGGCGTCGGGCTGATCGAGGCGCCAAGGCGCAGATGCGGCCCGTTCTTCCAATCGATGACGCCGGCCATCGCGAGGCCGCAGTTCGGACCGTCGAACTCGAAGCGGTCGATGAACAGGCTCTTGTCTTCGAACGCCAGGCGGCCTTGAAAACCGATATGATCGATCTTGATCGGGCCTTCACCCGGCCGTTCGGGCCCAAATATGCCTTGTTGCGAATTGGCGAAATTGATCGTCCAGGGTTCGCCTTCGCGCACCGGCGGAGCGATGGCGCCGGCAATTGCGAAATCCGTCTGGCCTGTACGGAACTCTCCCTTATCGATCACGATGCGCCGGCCGCTGCGGTCCCAATGAAAAGCGGCATCGATCGAATCGACCAGCCGCGGCTCGTCGTTGGGGTCCTCGAATCGAAGATAGCCGGGGTCGAAATGGATCTCGCCCGCGACATCCGACAGGCTGCGGTCCGCGGCGAGCACCATCGCGAACTTGCTCGAGATCGGCATATCGAAATCGGCGCCGACATTGCGCACGCCGCCGACGATCGAAATCTCGTCCAGCGAAATATTCTTGAACTCGACATCGAGGCGCCGGTCGCCGCCCGATTTGCCCGACGCGCGCGCCGAAACCGACCACGCACCGCTCGGCCCGTCGGCGGAAAGATCGAGATTGGTACCCCCGCTCGATCGTTCGAGCGAGAGATCGAGCCCGTTATAGAACTTGGTCTGATTGTTCAGACGATCCTCGATCACGAAGCGGCCGCGGGCTATGCCGATCCGATCGATCGCCGCAAGCGGACCGTTCGGACGAGTCGAGGCTTCGACGAGAAGACGCATGGCCGACGCGATACGCTTGACGACGAGCGAACGCGGCGGCGTGGCTTTGGGCAAGAGCGCAGACGACGCAACCGGGGGCATCGGGCTCGCCGCCGGCTCGGGCGCGCCGGCTCCCGATTTTCCGGTCTGCATGGCCGCGGTGAGCCCTAGCAGCGGAAGCACCCCTTGCCTGCCATTTCCGGCAGAGACGGCGAGCGACCCGTCCGGCAGAAGCGCAAGATGAACTTCGACGTCGAAGACTTCCAGGCGTTTCGGAACGACCTTGCCGGCGAGGAGGTCGAAAAGACCGACGGAGACTTCGGCGCGCGGAGCGGTGATGATCGGCTCGCCGGAGGCGGTCGTCAGCGACAAATGGTCGATGCTCAGCGTCGGGCCGAATCCGCGGCTTGTGACCGAGACTTCGCCGAGCTTGAAGGCGTAGCCGTGGCCGATCTTATCGTTGAGGGCTTGCGTGATGCGCGGGCCGAGCCCGGCGATCGCGACGGGCCCTTTTCCGAGATAGAGCAGGAAAAATCCACACCCCAGCACGGCGACGATGACGAGGCCGGCGACCGAGCCTACGGCGCGCCGCGAAATCCAGTCGAGGAATTTGATTTGCGGGCGGATCGCGCTCTGCAAGAGCCTCGCCGGCCGAGGCTGATATTCGGCGAGCGCATTTTCCGCATAACCCGGCCGGGCGCGCGTATCTTCCGTGTGATCTACCAAACCAAACGGGCCTTTCGCGAACGAGCACGAGCTGGAAAGCCGATTCGTACCCGAATATACGTGGTTTGTCGAAACCGGCGCAGGCAAATCGGATGCGCCGACTCCAGAAACAAGATCCCCTCAAAAGAAGGCGATCATTCGAATTTCGCTTTGATCGGGCGCGCTTTTCGCGAAAATCCGTCCCCACGCCTATCGAGGCATCGAATTGCCTCTCATTGAGACGAAAGGAAGGCGAATATGAGCAGGAAACCGGGTTTGGGCGACAAGGCTCCCGATTTCAAACTGCCCGACGATCGCGGCGCCATCCGAACCCTAAAGTCTTTTTCAGGCAAGAAGCTCGTCCTCTACTTCTATCCCAAGGACGACACATCGGGCTGCACCAAGGAAGCGATCGACTTCAACGCACTCAAACCGCAATTCGAGAAAGCCGGCGCGGTGATCGTCGGCGTCTCGCCCGATTCCTGCGAAAGCCACGGCAAGTTCAAATCCAAACACAAGCTCGATATCGATCTGATTTCGGATGAGACAAAGTCCATGCTCGAAGATTACGGCGTGTGGACGCAGAAAAGCATGTATGGGCGCAGCTATATGGGCGTCGAACGCACGACCTTTCTTATCGGCCCCGAGGGAAAGATCGTGGAAGTCTGGAACAAGGTGAAGGTGCCGGGCCATGCCGAGGCGGTGCTCGCCGCGGTCAAGGCGCTCGCATGAAAGCTTTGTTTTTTCAAGGCTTAAGCGAATATTAACCTTAACGATATGAGATCGTCTGCGAACTCTTTTGGAGTCTGAGCCGCGTGATGATCTCGCCGCGCAGCAAAGTCGGGCCGCGCCGCGATCATTTGCGGCTGACCTTCGCCTATCGCTCCTTTTCCAAAACGCTCGCTTTACCGCGCCCGCTCGCGGCGGCGCTTCTGCTCGTGCTGCCCTTTATCGCGGCGATCTATCTCGCCGCCACTTGCTATTTCCTCTTCCACGACGAATTGCTCGCTTCGCTCACGCGCCATCAGGTCGAGTTGCAATATGCCTATGAGGAGCGCATTGCGACGCTGCGTCATGAGCTTGAAAAAGCGACTGAACAAGCGCGGATCGACGAGGCCGACTTCACCGATCAGGTCCGCGCGCTCGGCGCCCGCCAAGATCTTGTCGAAAGCCGAACGGCGCTCATCGCTTCACTGGCCGCGCGCATGAAAGACCCGCGCGGTCCCGCGCCCGATCAGTCGGCGCCTGCGCCAGCTTCGGCCGAGACGCCGCTGCCCGACCATGCGCCGGCAGACGGCAAGCCGCATCCGGAAGATCTCGATTTGGAGCTGCGCAAAAGTTCGAGCGCCGCTTTCATGTCGCCGGTCGAGGCGCAAACGAGCCTGCCGCTGCCGGAACAAATTCATCTCCTTGTCGATCGTTACGATCGAGTGGATCGCGAACACCTCGCGATCCTCGGCCAGTTGCAGATGCCGGCGAACCTCGAGGCGGACCATATTCGCACGACGCTGGCCTCTGCCGGACTCTCTGCCGACCGTCTCAAGCCGCCGATCGTGAGGCAATCGGGCGGCGCAACCGGCGGTCCCTTTGTCGCCCTGCCGATCCTTTCCGATGGCTCGTCCTTCGCGCTCGCCGCCGGGCGCCTCGAAAGTGCAATCGATTCGGTCGAAAGGCTGCGCCGCGTTCTCTCGAGCGTGCCACTCGAACTGCCGCTCAGCGGCGAAATTGCGATCACCTCGCCTTTCGGTCCGCGTATCGATCCTTTTCTTGGCCGGCCGGCTCTGCACACCGGCGTCGATCTTCTTGGCACCTACGGCGCTCCGGTTCATGCGACGGCGGCAGGAATCGTGGTTTCGGCAGGCTATGACGGCGGCTACGGCAATATGGTCGAGGTCGATCACGGCAACGGGCTGGCGACACGCTATGCCCATCTCTCGAGCATCGAGGTCGCGCCGGGACAGAAAGTGAGCTACGGCACTGTTCTCGGACGGATCGGAGAGACCGGCCGGGCGACGGGCCCGCACCTTCATTACGAAGTCAGGATCGACGGGCAGCCGGTCGATCCCGAGCGGTTCTTCAAGGCCGGCACGGCATTGATCGCCGATGCGGGCGCGCGGCCCTAATTGATCTGCCGCAAAGCGCCAAGCCCTTCGCTCAAGCAACAATGGCGCACGATATGCAAGCTGTCGGGCAACTGCGACCGTGAACACGGGCGCTCCAATTCGATTCTTCGGAGGAAGAATGACTCGTTCCGCAAACGGCGCGAATTTACGCGTGACTGGTCCGGCAATTCCCGGGTCGGCAGAAATTCTGACCGAAGACGCGCTCGATCTTCTCGAGACTTTCGTGAAACTCTTCGGACCGCGCCGCGAGGCCTTGCTGCGCGCGCGCGCCGAGCGTCAGCGCCGCTTTGATCACGGCGCCCTGCCCGATTTTCTTCCTGAGACGCGCGGCGTGCGCGAGAGCGTGTGGAAGATCCGCGACATTCCGGCCGATCTTTGCGACCGGCGCGTCGAGATCACGGGTCCGACCGACCGTAAAATGGTGATCAACGCGCTCAACACGCCGGTGAAAGCCTTCATGGCCGATTTCGAAGATTCGCTCGCTCCGACCTGGGCCAATGTCATTCAAGGGCAGATCAATTTGCGTGACGCACACGCGCGCACGATCACCTATGATGACCCGGTCAGCGGCAAGCATTACGCGCTCAACGGCACGCCATGCCTGCTGATCGCGCGCGTGCGCGGGCTCCATCTGCCCGAGGCGCATGTTCTCTTCGAGGAGAAGCCGATCGCCGGCGCGCTCTTCGATTTCGTCCTCTATCTGCACCACAACATGCAGCGGATGTTCGAAAACGGCACCGGACCTTATTTCTATGTGCCGAAGCTCGAACATCATGAGGAAGCACGCTGGTGGGCCGATGTCTTCGATTTTGCCGAGGACCACGCCGGGCTGGCGCGCGGTACGATCAAGGCAACCTTCCTGATCGAGACTCTTCCGGCCGCGTTCCAGATGGATGAAATCTTATTCGCAGCGCGCGACCACGCCGTCGGACTGAACTTCGGACGCTGGGATTACATCTTCAGCTATATTAAAACGCTCGGCGAACACGCAGATCGTGTGCTTCCGGATCGGCAGATCTTGACCACGGATCAGCCGTTCCTCGATTCACTTTCGCGCCTCCTGGTGCGCACCTGCCATCGCCGCGGCGCGCTCGCTATGGGCGGCATGTCTGCGATCATTCCTTCGAAGGATCCAAAGGCCAACGAAGCCGGCTTTGCAGCGGTGCGCGCCGACAAATTGCGCGAGGCGCGGCTCGGCTATGACGGCGCCTGGATTGCGCATCCAGGTCTCGCCAAGGCGGTGACCTCCGTCTTCGATGAAGTCATGGGCAACAAGCCCAACCAACTGGATGCTATGCGCGAAGCCGATCCGCCGACGAAAGCCGACGATCTCCTTGCGACACCAGAAGGTCCGCACAGCGAAGGGACGATGCGGCGCAACATACGTGTCTCCCTGCAATATATCGAGGCTTGGCTGCGCGGCCTCGGTTGCGTGCCGATCTATGGCTTGATGGAAGACGCGGCCACCGCGGAAATCTCCCGGACTTCGGTCTGGCAATGGCTGCGCCACGGGCAGAAGCTCGACGATGGCCGGGTTGTGGATGGCGATCTGTTTCAAGCTTGGCTGCCGGAAGAGATGGAACAAGTCCGCAGCGAGATCGGCAGCGAGCGCTATGACTCGGGCAGGTTCGGCGAGGCGGCCGGCTTGCTGCATGAACTTGTCCTGGGAAAGCCGCTCTGCGCGTTTTTGACCCTGCCGGCCTATGCCATGCTCGACGCGCATTGAACTGCGCTGAAGCAACAAGCGCCCGTTGCCCTTGCCTTTTCGACCCGCTTTGCGGCGGCGCAGCGGGGATTCCCAAGCTGAAGCGAGGAACCGTTGAACGGCATTGGGGTTGACCGGGCTCAAAAAGAAGCGAGGAGGGTGACCATGAAATATCTCATTATCGCTGCCGCGCTGTCGCTTAGCGTGCCTGGCGTGTGCTTGGCGCAAACCAGCACGCCCAATTCACAAACTCACGAGAATGCGGCAACCTCGCCGAACGGACCGAATGGCGAGGAGATGCAACCTGGCCAGACCGCGAAGCCGTGCAACAATCAAGCGAGTGGCACGAGCGACCGCGGCGGCGGCACTGAGAAACGCTCGACCGCCTCCGGCGGCCCGAATAGCAATCCGGGCGGCAGCGTCTCCAGCGGGTGCTGACAATCCTGCAGCGATGCAAGTGCCGTCGGAGCCTCGCTCCGGCGGCTTTTTGCGTAGGCGATCAAATCAAACTGACGAGATCGCCGCCATAACGCGCGAGGTGCCCGGCGAGCTCGAGCTCCAGGAGAATGGAGCGCACTTCGCGCGCCGGGGCCTCGGCGATCCGCGTGAGTTCGTCGATTGAGATCGGCGCTGGCCCGAGCAGCGCGACGATTCTGGCGCGTGCCTCGCCAGGATCGGCGGACGTTCCGGGACGGGAGACTGGCGCTGTTTCCGTTTCAAGCGGGGCGCGCGGCGGCGTACTGATTTCCGGCAGATCGAATTCTTCCCAGAGAGATTCGCCTTCGCTCATTCCCGAACCGAAGTTGGTGCGGGGCGGCATCTCGATCTGGCGCGCCAAGGCATCGATCACGTCCTGCGCCGAACAACAAAGCGTTGCGCCGTCGCGGATCAATTCATTCGTCCCTTCGGCGCGCGGATCGAGCGGCGAGCCGGGCACAGCAAAAACTTCGCGGCCCTGCTCCGCCGCAAAACGCGCCGTGATCAGCGACCCCGAACGGCTCGCTGCTTCGATAACGACTGTGGCTTGCGCGAGACCAGCAATGATGCGGTTGCGGCGGGGAAAGTCCCTGCCCCGCGCCTCCCAGCCGAACGGCATTTCGCTGATCGCCGCACCGCCTTCGAGCAGACGTTCGAGCTCCGAGGCATGTTCGGGCGGATAAATTCTATCCTGTCCGCCGGCAAGCACGGCGACGGTTCCCGAGTCGCGCGACGTCTGATGGGCGCGAATATCGATGCCGCGCGCAAGTCCCGAGACGATGACGAAGCCTGCCTCCGCAAGGCCGCGGACGAGCCGTTCGGTAAAAGCAAGCCCGGCCGCCGAGGCATTGCGCGAGCCGACGATTGCGACCGCCGGACGTTTGAAGATGGCGAGTTCGCCTCGGATGGCCACAATGGGCGGCGCCGAATCCGTCTTGCGCAGCAGAAGCGGATAATTTTCTTCCCCGAGCGCGATGAAACGTGCGCCGCAAGCCGCCGCAGCTTCGAATTCGCGCTCGATCTCGTCTTTGCTGGCAACCCGGACCTGCTTTCCGCCCGGCGCGAGCCGCGGCAGAGCTTCGAGCGCAGCGCGCGCGCTGCCGAACTTATTGATCAGAGTGCGGAAGGTGCGCGGACCCACCTGCTCGCTGCGCCAGAGGCGCAGCCAATCGAACCGCTGCGCATCTGAAAGCACAAGGCCCTCTTCGGCGCTCATTGGGCCTTCGCGCCGATCTTCGACTCCGTCCCGCCGATCAGTCGCGCAATATTGGCGCGATGGGTGAACCAAAGCAGCAGCGTCAGAATGGAAAACAGCGCCGCGACATCGGGATGACCGAAAAGAAGAGCCGCAACCGGCGTAGCGGCGCTCGCCGTCAAAGCCGCCGCCGAAGAATAGCGGGTAACCGTCGCAACTGCGAGCCACAGGGCGATGAAGACAAGGCCAGCCGGCCAATCGAGCGCAAGGAGGCAGCCGAGGAAAGTCGCCACTCCCTTCCCGCCTTTGAATTTCAGCCAGATGGGAAAGACGTGACCGACGAAAGCGCCGAATGCTGCGGTAAGCTGCGGCAGGCCCGGCGCGATGAGCCCCACGATCAGCACGGCGGCGACGCCCTTCAAAGCATCGAAAAGAAGCGTGGCGGCGGCGAGATCCTTGCGGCCGGTGCGCAGCACGTTGGTCGCCCCGATATTGCCGGACCCTATGGCGCGCAGATCCGCGGTCCCGGCGAGCCGCGTCAGGATGAGCCCGAAAGGGATCGAGCCGCAGAAATAGCCGAAGACGAGGGCGAGGAAGATGGACACTTGCGAACCGGCCGGAATGCGGCAGGCAAACTAGCCGCCCGGAGGTCGCTCGGCAATGGGCCCGGCTATTTCTCTTCGCCGACGAGGTCCGCGAGCTTTGATTTTTCTTCCTCGCTCAGCGCATTGGCCGGCGGTGCCGTCAGCCGCTGCCGCACAGAGAGAGCGATGGCGCCCGCGCCGATCAGCAGCAGAAGGAACGGCGCAGTCCAGAGCAAAATCGTCTCTGGCTTGAATGGCGGTTTCAGCAGAATGAAATCGCCGTAGCGGGCGACGAGATAGGCGCGAATTTGGGAATCGCTCAAACCCTCCAGGATCTTCTGGCGGACGAGGACGCGGATGTCATGTGCGAGCGGGGCTTCCGATTCATCGATCGATTCGTTCTGACAGACCATGCAGCGCAATTGCGCCGAAAGCGCTTCGGCGCGCGCCTCGAGCTTCGGGTCTCTTAGCATTTCCTCGGGCGTGACCGCGAAAGCAAGCGTCGGAGCAAGCGCGAGGAAGAGCGCGCATATAATGGCCAGCACCCTTCTCCCGCTCGCGAGAGTCGTGTGGAGCATGAGCGACGAGGCTGCCCGAAGACGGCGCCATCCCTCGTATGGTCGCCTCCGCCGACGACCTTCTCCCCTAAAGAGGAGACGGAAGATCCTGCTCCTCACGCGCCACATCATTCCGCCGCTTGCGGTGCGACCGCGATCCTGCGCACGCGTCGCGCCACGCCGATTCTGAGCCGCCGGTCGCTCAACGAGCATAGCCCGCCAAGCGCCATGACGATGGCGCCGAACCAGATGAGGGTCACGAGCGGTTTCCAGTAGAGCCGCGCATCGACGGTGCCTGCCGCCTCGCCTTTGCTGATCCCGAGATAGATTTGGCCGAAATCGACCGTCTTGATGGCAGCTTCCGCGCGGCTCATCTGCCGCACGGGATAATAGCGCACTGCCGGATCGAGCTCGGCGATTTCGGCGCCGCCGGAACGCACCGCCATGTGCGCGGCGGTCGCCGTATAGTCCGGGCCGGTCTGCGGACCGATGCTTTCGAGCACGATCTCATAAGGGCCGACTTGCGCGACATCGCCCGGTTTCATTGTAAGGATCTTCTGCGCGCCCCAGCCCACTCCCGCAAGACCGAGCAGCGTAAGTCCGATCCCGGCATGCGCGAGCGCCGTGCCATAGGCGGAGCGCGGCAGGCCGAAGGCATTGGCGAAGACTTGGCTGCCCTTGAGCAGAGCGGCACGGCGGAAGATCCGGGTGGCGAGGTCGGAAAAGGCGCCGAGGATTGTATAGATCGCAAGCCCGGCGAGCAGAATCGAAATCGCCGGGCCGCCGCGCAAGGCGACGAGCAACAGCATCACGCCGAGCCCGCAGGCGAAGGCGAAGAAAAGCCTTTGCAGCGAACCTAGCAGATCGCCGCGCTTCCAGGCGAGTGTCTGAGCGATCGGCATCAAAAGGCAGAGCGGCAGGAAGAGCGGCACGAATGTCGCGTTGAAGAACGGCGGACCCACAGAGATCTTTGCACCGGTCAGGGCCTCGAGCGCGAGCGGATAGAGCGTCCCGATAAACACGGTCGCGCAGCAGGTCGAGAGCACGAGATTGTTGAGAACGAGCGCGCCCTCGCGCGAAATCGGCGCGAAAAAGCCGCCAGGCTTCAAGGAATTGGCGCGCAGCGCGAACAGCAGAAGCGCGCCGCCGATGAAGAACACGAGAATGGCCAGAATGAAGACGCCGCGACGCGGATCGTTGGCGAATGCATGGACCGACGTCAGCACGCCCGAGCGCACGATGAACGTGCCGATAAGGGAGAGCGAGAACGCGAGAATAGCGAGAAAGATCGTCCAGACCTTCAGGGCTTCGCGCTTCTCCATCACGGTTGTCGAATGAAGCAGCGCGGTCGCAGCGAGCCAAGGCATCAGCGAGGCATTCTCGACCGGGTCCCAGAACCAGAAGCCGCCCCAGCCAAGCGTGTAATAGGCCCAATAGGAGCCCATCGCGATGCCGAGTGTGAGGAAGATCCAGGCGATCAAGATCCAAGGCCGCACAAGCCGCGCCCAGACCGCATCGATGCGCCCGCAGATCAGAGCAGCCGCGGCGAAAGAAAAAGTGATCGAGAGGCCGACATAGCCGAGATAGAGCAGCGGCGGATGGATCGCCAAGCCGGGATCCTGCAGCAGCGGGTTGAGGCCCATTCCGTCCATCGGCGGATTGGCGATCCGCGCGAAAGGATTGGAGGTCAGGAGGATGAAGAGCAGAAAGGCCGCACCGATCCAGGATTGGACCGCGAGCACTGCCGCATGAATGTCGCGCGGCATGGCTCGCCCCGAGACCGCCACCGCAGCCCCGAAGAGCGACAGGATCAGGACCCAGAGCAACATGGAGCCTTCATGATCGCCCCACACGCCGGTGATCTTATAGAGCAGCGGCTTCGTCGAATGGGAATTCTCGACGACATTGACGAGCGAGAAATCGGACGTCAGATGCGCATAGATCAAAGCCGCATAGGAGATCACGACCAAAAAGAATCCGGCGAGCGCGACTGAAGGGGCGACCTGCATCAGCCGGTCGTCGCGTGAGACGACGCCCCACAGCGGAACGCAAGCATTGACGAAGGCGAGCGCCAGCGCCAGCACGAGGGCGAAATGGCCCGTTTCAACGATCAAGATCCGCCTCCCATGCTGCCGGCGCTCTCCTGCCACCGGCCCGCCTTCTTCAGAGCATCGACGACTTCCCGCGGCATATAGCGCTCGTCATGCTTGGCGAGAACCGCGTTCGCATTCAGGCCGGTGGCGCCGAGCACACCTTCGACAACGACCCCCTGGCCTTCTCTAAAGAGATCCGGCAGCGCGCCCGTATAGGCGACGGCCACGTCATTCTTGCCGTCGGTCACCACGAAATGCACGTCCGTGCCGTCGCGCACCACGGAGCCTTGCTTGACGAGGCCGCCGATGCGCAACCGCGTGCCCGGCGCGATATGCTCTGCGACGATCTCGCTCGGCGCTTTGAAGAGGCTGATGCTGCCGCGCAGGCCAAACAGAACGAGGCCAACGGCAACGCCGGCGAGCGCTATCGACGTCAGAACAAGCGCAAGTCTTTTTCTTCTGCGCGTCATGAATCGAGCCCGAGTTCACGCGCGAGCGCATCGATACGGGCTTTTGCGGCCGGATCGGCGTTGAAATCGTGCCGTGCGGTCGCCAAGGCCGCGCGTGCCTTGTCGATTTCGTTCATCACCTTGTAGGCGCGAACGAGCTTGAGCCAGCCTTCGATGTCCTGCCCGTTCTCGGCAAGCCGCGCCGCGAGACGATCGACCATGGCGTGGATCGCCGCCTGCTGTTCGGCGGGAGGCAGAGCGGCAATCGCGCCGGCTTGATCGGGGCTCGCATTCTGGTTCGACAAGACCGCAAGGCGGCCCTCGAGGTCGCTACGCCAGGGCGCGTTGGGGGGAGATTGCGCCAGAAGCTTTTCCCAATATTGGCGTGCCGAGGCTTTGTCACCCTCCTGCGATGCGGCGAGCCCCAGATAAAAGAGTGCCTTGGGCTCTGGTCCTTTGGCGATCGCTTGTTCGAATTGCTTGCGCGCCGCTTCGTTCACCATGCCGTTGTTGGCGAAGACGAGCGTCTCGCCATATGCCGTCAGGCGCTCAGGTGTCACGCCGAGCTTTTGCAGCGCCATCTGCGCAGCATGGACGGCATCCTGCATGCGGCCGAGGTGCAGATAGGCAGGCACGAGGACTTCATAGCCGCGCCCGTCTTCCGGATGTTGCGCGAGGTGCGCCTCAACTCGCGCAATCGCCGCATTGATGTCGAGCGAAGCGGCGGGCGCATTGAGGCGCGCTTCGAGCGGCTCGTCCGGCCAATTGGGATGGCCGAGCGCTCCGTAAAGGCCGAGCCCCAGAGCCGGAATGAAAACGAGCGCCAGGAGCGCGGCAATTCGCGGCCGCCACGGATTGGGCCGCGTGGGTTTGGTTGCGGCTTGGTCTTTTTCGGCCGCGGCAAGCAATTGGCGTGCGGCCTCTGTCTTGGCGGCTTCCGCGTCTTGCGGCGAAATCGCCGCAAGCTCGGCGTCCCGCGCGATCTCATCGAGCTTTGCCCGATAGAAGGCAACATCGGGCGAGGTTTCCTTCGCGAGCGGCTTGGCCAAGGGCCAGAGGACGGCGAAGATCGCAAGACCCGTCAAAAGCGCGAATATGGCCCAGAGCATGCGGTTCCTTGGCGTTCCACCCGATAAATAGGCTCGGACTGATTACTTAATTTTGCCCGCCATTTGCCCAACCGACCCGCCCGCCGAAAACTTGCGTCACCTCTAGATCATTTCCCGCCGAAGGGGAAAGCATTTCAAGGGTTTTCGCCACCCTGAACATAGGGCGATTCAACGCAGAGTCTCGGGCGCGGGCGGCGGGCCGGGGCGGAATTTCGAACTTGTGGCTCAGGCCGCCGCAGGCAATTCGAGCTCGGCGCGCAGGCCTCCCATGGGACTGGCGTCAAGCTTCAGTGCACCGCCATAGAGCGCGGCGAGATCGACAACGATCGAAAGGCCGAGGCCGGAGCCGGGACGCGTCTCGTCGAGCCGCCGGCCGCGCCGCACGGCAGCTTCGCGCAATTCCGGCGCAAGCCCGACGCCGTCGTCGTCGATCGTGACGCGGAAGCTGTGCGCGCCGTTGGGATCGCCGGCAATCGGCGCAATGTCGATCGTCACCGAATGGCGCGCCCATTTGCCGGCATTATCGACGAGATTGCCGATCATTTCTTCGAGGTCCTGGCGCTCGCCCTTGAACCTGACGCGGCCTTCGACCGACACCGTGAACGTAATGCCACGGTCGCGATAGATCTTCTCGAAGGTGCGCACGAGCGCGGCCGTGACATGGGCGACGTCCGCCATAGTCCCGAGCGCTCCGACGCGCACGGCGGCGCGTGCGCGGTCGAGATAATAAGTGACCTGGTCGCGCATGATCGCCGCCTGTTCGCGAACCTTGGCGGCGAGCGAACCCTTGTCGAGCGACGCCTCGTTGATGATGACGCTGAGCGGGGTCTTGAGCGCATGGGCGAGATTGCCGACCTGCGTGCGGGCGCGCTCGACGATCTCGCGATTGGCGGCGAGCAGAAGATTGAGCTCGGAGGCGAGCGGCGCGATATCGGGCGGAAAGTCGCCGGCTATTTTCTCGCCCTCGCCGCGGCGGATCGCGGCGACGGCTTCCTGCAGGCGGCGCAAAGGCTCGAGGCCGTAGCGCAATTGCAACGCAGTCGAGCCGACGAGCGCCGCCGCCAGCAAGGTGAAGGTGATGACGAGCGCGATTTCGAACCCGGCGATCTCCGATTCCATCCCTGCCGTCGTCGCGGCGACCTGCACCAGATAGACGCCCTGATCTCCGACATCGATGACACGTTCGATCATCCGCAGGCGCCGGTCGTCCGGGCCCTTGATATAGCCTCTGCGCGAGCCGCCGATTCCGGCAGGCACCCCCATGTCGGCGAGCTTCGGCAGCCGTGCCGCGAAGAGCGAGCGCGAGCTCTTGATGTCGGGATGATCGTCGTCGACACGGGTGATTTGCCAATACCAGCCCGAATAGGCGATCTCGAACTGCGGCTCGCCGACGTCGAACGGCTCGGAGCCGGTCTTGTTCTCTTCCGAGGGGGAGGCAATGTCGGCGACGAGCGCGCGCAAATAGACGCCGAGCCGGTCATCGAAGCGCGATTCCGCTTCCTTTCGATAGAGGGCCGAGAGGCCGATACCGGCAACCAGCAGGATCGCCGTCGAGAGCACTGCGGCGGAGAAGAAGAGCCGCGCGGCGATCGACCATGTCCGCGGATCGGCGCGCATCTTACGAATGATCGGAGGCAACCTTGGCTTCCGGCTCTGCGACGACATAACCGAGCCCACGCATGGTCTTGATGATGTCGATACCGAGCTTCTTGCGCAATCGCCCGACGAAGACTTCGATCGTATTGGAATCGCGATCGAAATCCTGATCGTAAAGATGTTCGACGAGCTCGCTGCGGGAGACGACCCGGCCGGCATGATGCATCAGATAGGAAAGCAGGCGGTATTCATGCGAGGTAAGCTTGACGGCATTTCCATCGACGAAGACCCGCCCGGCCCGCGTGTCGAGGCGGACGGGGCCGCAGACAAGCTCGCTCGTCGCATGTCCCGTGGCGCGGCGCAGCAAAGCGCGAATCCGCGCCAGCACCTCCTCGATATGGAAGGGTTTTGCGACGTAATCGTCCGCCCCGACGTCGAAGCCCTGAACTTTGTCGCTCCAGCGGTCGCGCGCCGTCAGGATCAGAACAGGCATGCTGCGTCCGGCCCGGCGCCAATCGCTCAATACGGTAATCCCGTCCTTTTTCGGCAGGCCGAGGTCGAGAACCACGGCGTCATAGGATTCGGTATCGCCGAGAAACCAGCCCTCCTCCCCGTCATAGGCGCGGTCCACCGCATAACCGGCTTCGCCGAGCGCGGCGGAAATCTGCCGATTGAGGTCCCTATCGTCTTCCACCACCAGCAAGCGCAAGGCTTGACTCCTATTTGGCGTTCTTGGCGCCGATCATCTGTCCCGTCCCGGCGTTCATGAACACGTGGATAACGCGCCCATCGCGGCGCAACAGGGTTATTTCATAGACGAAGGCTTCCTTCCACCGGCAGAGCTTGGCCCCGATCGCCTCGGCCTGGAAACGGGCGGCGGCGCTGGTCATCAGGCGAAAAGGCGCCTGCAGCTTGTGGGCGGCGACCCGCTCGCGGGTTTGCGCCGCCGAATAGCACTCGTGTTCCGGAGCCGGCGAGGCGGCCATGGCCGGAAAGGCAGCGACCAAATTCAGAGCCAGAACAAGGCCGGCGTTCCGCATTTTTCGAGCCTCGCGGCCAGCCGCTGAACGCGCCATGAATATCGGCTCGGCCAACCGACCTATACTGGCGAGCTTTAGATTTGGAAAGCGCGCCGGCGCGGGCGCCCACCGCCGATTATGGGCACGCGCTCGTCCCGCTTCACCCTCTGCCGCCCCGCCGCGCCGCAATTGCCCTGAGATTGCGGGATGCGCGTAACTATTGGGAAATGCTCATTCGTTAGAATGTTCTGAACAAGTGCGGAACGCGGATCAAGACATTCGAGATGCGGGCCATCACGAAGATTTGGCGGCGGATTTTTACCTGTGGCGCGGATCGCTCCCCGCCGCGCGATTTCCTGCGTTCTCAAGACGGCGCGAGCGCGGTCGAGTTCGGGATGATCGCGCTGCCTTTCATCGCGATCATTTTTGCGACGCTGCAAGCGGCCATACTTCTCATGGCGCAAGAATATCTCGAGACCGCGGTTGAAAAGGCCGGGCGCCTCGTCCTGACGGGGCAAGCGCAGAGCAATGGCTGGACGCAGGCTCAGTTCAAGCAGCAGGTCTGCAATTTTCTTCCGGTCCTGTTCAACTGCAATAGCCTGATGGTCAATATGCAGACGGCGACCACGTTTTCAAATGCCAATACTTCGTCGCCCTCGGTGACCTTCAATTCGAGCGGCTCGGTGAGCAATCAATGGACCTATCAGCCCGGCAATCCGGGCGACATCGTGGTGCTTCAGGTGATGTATCAGTGGCCGGTATTCGCGAGCCTGCTCGGCTTCAATCTCGCGAATTTATCGAACGGCAATCACCTTCTGATCGCAACTTCGGTTTTCAAGAACGAGCCTTAAGATGAAACGCTCGCCGCGCTCCTCGCGGTCCTTCTTTCGCAATGATCGGGCCATCGCGGCGGTCGAATTCGCGATGACGCTACCGATCATGCTGTTCCTCTTCGTGGGGGCGGCTCAAGTCGGGCAAGCCGTAGCGATCAGCCGCAAGGTGACGATCACGACCAGAATCGTCACCGATCTCGTCACGCAATATTCGAACGTCTCCTGCACCACGCTGACGACGATCCTCGACTCCTCGTCTCAGGTGATCACGCCCTATTCGGCGAACAATCTCTCGATGAGCGTCTCGGAAATCTCGACCGCCAGCGGGCGCGCGACGCTCGTCTGGACAGCCACCGAGAGCGCGGGGGGATCGGCAACTTGCACGCAGCCGAACTCGACTTTTACCCTGCCGAGCCAGCTCACCAATTCGGGCAGCACCGCCGTCTATTATATCTATGGCCAAGTGACCTATGCTTTCACGCCGGCGGTCGGCTACCAGATCATCGGCACGACGAACATCAATGATCATATCTACATGAGCCCGCGGCTCACGAATTCCATCGCCTATACGGGCCCTTGAGCCACAGCCCTTTCGTCAGCGAGGCGCGCAGCGGGAAAGCGATCGGGAGACGCCCGGTTTCGGATTGCTGCGCTTCGCTATGGCGGACGTCTGTTCAGTTCGTCAGATGCGCCGTGTTCACCGCATTGATGAACAGAGTCGCAAGCGCCGTCGAGATGTCCTGGTCGGTCGTGACCTCCTGATAGAGGCCTGCCGACGCGCAGCTTTGCAATGTCGGGCCGATGTTGGATTGGAACGGCGCGACGTTCGATGTGTAGAAGCCGTTGTTCGGCAGCGGCAGATAATTCAGATAGAGAACTGCGATCCTGATCGGCAGGCCGGCGCTGCTCACCCTGTTCTTGATTGCCGTGCATTGAGTCGTATCGACCAATGAAATCTGCCGGCTTCCGCTGTTGATATAATCGTTGACGCCATCGGTGATGAGGAACAGGACCTCCTGCGGGCTATCGCCGGCCGTATTGGTTCCGTTTCCGGGCGTCGGCATGATGCTGTTGATGCCGCTCAATGCATCATTGATGTCGGTGTCGCCGTCCGAGTCGTTGCAAGTCGAACTCGACGAAAGCCGGCCCGAATTATCATAGACTTGCAGCATTGCAATGTTGGAGGCGGCGGTCGAGGCCGACGTCATGCTCGAGGTCAGCGTTGCAATCGTATTGAGCGGCGATCCATAATTGCAGGACCTGCTTGTCGGGTTGGCGTTCGTATCGAACGTATAAATCGCCATTTTGTATTGCGCATTGTTGGACGCCGCCGTCGTCGAAGCCGTGCTGGCGAGATTTTCGATGCCGGTACGCATATTGTCGACCCGCAGCGTCAGCCCCAGCACGCATTCGGCATAAGTATAATCGTCGACGTTGCCAGGATGGGTCGAAGTTCCTGTGCCGGGGCAGCTCGAATTGCCCGGCAGCACCCAGGTTGACGTGTTCGACTCATGGCAGCCGAAGGCGCAGCCGCCTTCGTTATCGCCGCCGCCTCCGGTCCCTGTGGACGTCGCCGCATACATCGCATTGATGCCGGCCGTCGTGGCCGGAATCCCCATGGAAGGCGAGGTATCGGCGAGCACATAGAAATTGATGTTCGGCGCGGTCGCCGCGTTCGATGTCGCCGTCCCCCCGATGTTGATGGTCGTGCGGTGGATCACGCCGGAGAAGGCGGTTGTCGATTGCGCCGTATAGGTGACCACCGCGGCATGTCCGACGCTGCTGATCGACGGCGTCTGCGCGACGCTTATGTTGAGATTGAGATTGGTCACGCCGGTCACGGTCGAGGCCTGCGAGCAGAACAGGTTGATCGCGGCTGCGCACGCTCCCGACGACGAGCTGATCGAGCCGCAAGCGCCCTGAGCCGTGCAAACGGGCTGGTTGAGGACGGACGGCGTAACGGCGGCGAGCGCCGCGGCATCGGCTGCGGCGTCGAGCTTTGTCTGCCGACGCGCCGCCATCGTGTAATCGACGCCCATGCCGGCCGCAAACAGGATCGGGATCGAGACGAGCGCAAATGTCATGACGACATTGGCGCGGCGGTCCGAACCGAACCGCCGTACGAGCCCGGTATGCAAGTTCGCGTTCGCGATCGCTCCGCGCAGGCAAGAGCCGGCACCCGCGAATATGCGGCCCGGTATCAAAGCAATCCTGCGCAACATGGCGGCAATCCGGTTCCCATTGCCGCCCATCAAGCGGGAAAGAGGTAAATACTTCGCTAGACCAATGCGATGGAGTTCGCTGTTTCGCCCGTTCCGCCGTGCTGCCGGCCGAGAGAATTTTAGCTTTATCTCAGTGGCTTAGTCGCGCGAGCCTAAATGAAACCCGTAAACCGGCGGGCAAGAATGCACGGCGTTGCTTCGTTTTCAGTGAATCTTTTCTTCCAAATTGCTGGGGATTTTCGCAGCTTATCATCGCCTCTTTGCCCGGCGCGGCGCTTTTGCGGGCCAGCTCACGATATGGTCGGGATAATCCTTGAGCTTGACTTCCCGCTCGGAGGCGGAAACGCGTCCGCGCACCGATATCCCTGCTTCATGCACCGTCTCGGCCGAACCCGAGACAAGCGGATGCCACCAGGCGAGCTTGCGGCCCTCGGCCCGGAGCCGATAGGCGCAGGTCGGCGGCAGCCAGGAAAGAGCGCGGGCCAGATCCGGCGTGAGCTTCAGACAATCACGCACCCGGCGCCGGCGCCGGACATAGTCGCTGCATCGGCAGGTCTTCCCGTCGAGGAGCCGGCAGGCGATGTCGGTGAAATGGATCGTGCCGGTATCTTCCTCCTCGAGCTTGACCAGGCAGCAGCGCCCGCAGCCGTCGCATAGGCTCTCCCATTCCTCGGGATCGAGCTCGTCGAGCCGCTTCCGCTCCCAGAAAGGCTGTTCCTTTGTCATTCGCTGCGCCTCAGCTCGACAGGATTTGCGAACCAATGACGCCATTTAGGTGTAGAATCCTCTTTGCCGCCATGATTGCCCGCAGGATTGTGGAGCAGACATAGAATTGCAAGTATCGCGGGCCAGCCCGGTTGCGGGGGCGGGGAGTGGAATTCGAGGAAAAAAGTGCTCGAAAGGCTGAGATCATCGCGCTTTTACAAGAGAGTGACGCGCGCCCTGCTCGCTTTCGATTCTCTGATCGATTCCTCGCTCTACGATTCCGGTCAGCGCGCCCGGACGGCCTATGCGGGCATCGCCGCCTTCATGGACCGCCTGCACGTAACAGGCTGGCGCAGGCTCCTCGTCGAGCTCCTTTGCGAAGGCTCGAACATCGGGCTCGCCGGCGCCGTTGTCGCCCTCACCCTGGCGGTCCCCGCTTTTCAGGATACATCCGACGATTGGCTGAAAAAACAGGACCTCGCTGTTACTTTTCTCGACCGCTACGGGCAAGAGGTCGGGCGCCGCGGCATCAAGCACGACGATTCGGTGCCCCTCGAGCAAATGCCCAAATATCTGATCGACGCGGTGATCTCGACCGAGGACCGGCGCTTCTTCGAACATGTCGGCATCGATTTCATCGGCGTCTTCCGGGCTTTGTCGGTGAACGCCCGCGCCAACGGCGTCGTGCAGGGGGGATCTTCGATCACCCAGCAATTGGCGAAGAACCTCTTTCTCACCAATGCGCGCACGCTTACCCGCAAGGTCAAGGAGGCCTATCTCGCGCTCTGGCTCGAAGGCCATCTGTCGAAGCACGAGATCCTGCAGCTTTATCTCGATCGCATGTACATGGGCGGCGGCACGTTCGGCGTGCAAGCGGCGTCCGAATTCTATTTCGGCAAATCGGTGCGCGACGTGACGCTCGCCGAGGCCGCCATGCTCGCGGGACTCTTCAAGGCGCCGGAAAAATATGCCCCGCACGTCAATTTGCCGGCGGCGCGCGCCAGAGCCAATGACGTTCTGAACAATTTGGTCGATGCCGGCTATCTGACCGAGGGGCAGATCTACGCCGCCCAGCGCAATCCGGCGACGCCGATCGCCCGCAACGGCGACGAAGCCGCCCCCAATTGGTATCTCGATTGGGCCTATGATGAAGTCCGCGAACTGGCCGAAGAAGGCAAGCTCGGCAATGACCGCGTGCTGACGGTACGCACCGCGCTCGATTCCAGTCTACAGAAATTCGCCGATCAGACGATCAACAGCCAGCTGCAGGAATATGGGCCGAGCTATCACGTCAAACAATCGGCCATGGTGATTCTCGATCCTTCGTCGGGCGCCGTGCGAACGATGGTCGGCGGGACCGATTACGGGGCGAGCCAATTCAACCGCGCGGTCGAGGCGTTGCGCCAGCCGGGCTCTTCCTTCAAGCCTTTCGTCTATTTGACCGCGCTGCTGACCGGCAAGTTCAAACCCGAGACCGTGGTGCTCGACGCCCCGGTCTGCCTCGGCGACTGGTGCCCGCATAATTTCGGCAATACTTACGCGGGCAATGTTCCGCTCGTCTATGCGTTGACCCATTCGCTGAACACGGTCGCCGTGCGCCTGTCGATTGCGATCGGCGAAGCCTATTCCGTCCCCGGCCATAACAATGTCTTCGAGGCGGCGAAGCGCGGGCGCGCCAAAATCGTCGAGACCGCGCGGAAGATGGGGATTACGACTCCCCTGCCCGATACGGTCTCGCTGCCGATCGGCGCCGACGAAGTGAAAGTGATCGATATGGCGGGCGCCTATGCGACCTTCGCCAACGGCGGCAAGCGCGTGCATCCTTTTGCGGCCGTCGAGATCTATAACAGCCGCGGCGATCTCATCTATAGCCACGATCGCGACACGCCGCCGCCTCCCCAGATCTTTCCGGAGGACAAGGTCCTCGAGATGGTCGGCATGATGAAACATGTCGTCGAAGACGGGACCGGGCGCCGCGCCATGCTCGACAATATCGATTCGGCCGGCAAGACCGGGACGACCAAC
The DNA here is from genome assembly GCA_021324915.1 of Beijerinckiaceae bacterium. Lineage (GTDB taxonomy): Bacteria > Pseudomonadota > Alphaproteobacteria > Rhizobiales > Beijerinckiaceae > Methylovirgula. The sequence goes on from JAJPIC010000016.1 coordinate 88,242, forward strand.
GGGTTCAAGGATGCCTGGTTCGACGGCTATACCGGCAATTACGTCGGCATCATCTGGTTCGGCAATGACGACGATACGCCGACCAATAATATGACCGGCGGTTCGCTGCCCGCCGCCACATGGCACGAGATCATGCAATATGCGCATACCGGCATCGACCTGAAGCCACTCCCCGGAGACTCGGCTCCGATCGCGCAACCGCGGCCGCCGTCTTCGACATCCAAAGTCGCCGATACCAATGCGCCGCAAAAGCCGCCCACGCTATCGCGCGGCTCTGCCGATGTGTTGGTAACAATCGAAGAGGCAGCGAAATCCATGGCCGGCCGGCGGGCGGAAGCCGCAAGTCCCGCGCCGCTTCCCCAATGAGCAACGCGGATGGGGAGAGCGCTCGCGTGATGCAGGGGACTGGGGCAATGGAGCGCGGTATTCCTTCTCCACTTGCGGAAAAAGGTCGCGCGACCCCTCACCCGGTCGGATTCGCCGACCACCCTCTCCCACAGGGGGAGAGGGATGAGGAACACTGATGCTGACCCTCTTCAAGTTCCTGGCCGTGGCGCTCATCGGAACGGCACTCGGTCTCGCGGTGACTTACGGTGTCCTGCAGCGCGGCGTTGCCTTCAATTCGGTTCAAGCCGGCCCCTGGCGGGGCCTGCCGAAAAGCGGTTCGCCCGAGGTCGATCCCTACGCCCGCGCCAAGCTTGCGCGCAGCGCCGAACTGCCGCTCGGCACGGCAGAGGGTTTGAGCTTCATCGCCCGCGCCGACAGCAGCGGCGCGACCTTGCAGCCGCGCTGCGACTATGATGTCAGCGGATCTATGCCGGCCGCGCGCTATTGGACGCTGACCCTGCTTTCGCCGAAAGGCTTTCTCATCGACAATCCGGCCAAGCGCTTCGGCTTTACGTCGGCCGAGATCGTGCGAGCGTCCGATGGCACATTCGACATTACGGTGGCGCGGCAGGCGCGTCCCGGGAACTGGCTGCCGCTCGGCAAGGGCGAGCCCTTCGTTCTGATGCTCCGGCTCTACGACACGCTGCTCGATTTCGGCACTGCCAAATTGGGCGCCGCCGCCATGCCGAAAATCGTCAAAGGCCGCTGCGAATGAATTTCGGCGATCGCATCTTCGGCTTCTTGCTTTATGTGACCGGCATCGTCTTCGTTGCCGGCGCCGTGCATCTCGTCTCTATTCTGTTGATGCCGCAGGTCGCGCCGCATGATGCCTACGCGCGGCTCTCGAGGCTCGCCAAGCCCGGCCAGATGGTGCTCCTGCCGCCGGCACTCCCGGGCCACGAGATCACGCCGTTCGAAGATCCGGCCATGGCTCAGGCGGTCTGCCTCTACGATGTTTCCTCGGCGCCGCTTCATCTGCATGCCGAGATCCCGGATGCCGGGCTTCTCACTCTTTCGTTTCGCACGCGCAGCGGCAAGATTTTCTATTCGATGACGGATCAGGCGGCGCTGCACGGCACGATCGACGTGCGGATCATGACCGAGCCGCAACTCGAAGCGATCGAAGACAGCGAAGACGACGAGAACGAGCCCTTGCAGGAACTGCGGCTCGTCGCACCGGACGTCAAAGGCTTCGTGCTGGTGAACGCGCTCGCTGCCTTTCCGAGCGAACGCGCCGCAGCCGAAGCGCGCGCGACCTCCGTCTCCTGTTCGACCGAGGCGATCGCGCAGCAGTGAGCGGGCGTTCTCACCTGCTGGGAACGCGCGAAACGCGGCCGGCGGCGCGACGGCTTTGCTTGCAGGCTAGGCGCGAACCTTGCCCTTCGGATCCGGCTTTGCGGCGCGCCGGGCGCCGCGCCGGCGAATCTTTTTCGGCTCTTGCACGTAATCTTCGTAACGGGCGAAGCGCACGCCGGTGAAAAAGAGGATCTCGGCGGTTTCGCCGCGTTTTCTCGCAGACGCCGCCTTGGTGCCCGCCCGCGAGCGCGGGCGCAAAGCAATCAGTTCCCCCATCGGCCCCCCAATGGCAACCCTCGCATCACGTGCGCCAGCCTGAGGTCCAATGGTTAATGACGCCTCAACGGGAAGCGCGCGCAAACCGATTGCACGACACTGACACGGCGCTGCCACATGGCCGATTCTTGTTACAATGCTTCGTCGAGGAACGAGCGCCCGAGCTTGTCTTCCACCTCGATGATCCAAAGGTCCACGTCGAAAGAAATTTCGCGCTTCAGCCGCTCGTCGGCGTGCTTCGCATCGATCCAATCTGCGCTATGGAGCCGCGTGAACCGGCGCTCGGCTGCGTCCACCTCGCTTTGCGGTGCCGGCCCATAGAGCGCGGCACTGCCGTCTAGCCGGTCGATCTTCACGAAAATGGCCCCCGCTTCGGCGGCGCCGCGCCGCTGCAAGACCGCGCTCGCCCCTTCGATCGCACAGCGACGCAAATAGGCCTGAACCCAGAAGTCGCTTCTGATCCGCATTTGTCTCGATCTTTCGGGGCCGAAAAGAATCCTGCCGCGTGATCAATATCCCATGACGCTGATCGGCAAAGGAAAAAGGCTCCCGGAAAAACATTTGATCGCCGCGCACGTCACAAAAGTGTAATCACGTTCGGATTGGTTAAGCGCGTCTTAAGGAGGCGCGTCCATGACTTCCCTTACTTCCGCAGATATTGTTACGGGCGAGACCGAGAGTCCGAAGCCCAAACTCGATCATCCGCTCGATATGCGGGCGGTCATCGTCTTCCTCGCTATTGTCGCCTTCGGCCTCTTCTTCGCGGCCTACAGCATTCATAACGACGTCGAGGCAGCGGGCACGACGGTCAAAAGCTACGTCCCCTTCCTCTTGCTTGGCGTCGCTTTGCTGATCGCGCTCGGATTCGAATTCGTCAACGGGTTCCACGACACGGCCAACGCGGTCGCAACGGTCATTTACACGCATTCCTTGCCGGCCCCCATTGCGGTCGTCTGGTCCGGCACGTTCAATTTCCTCGGCGTGCTCTGGTCGACAGGTGCGGTGGCCTTCGGCATCGTCTCGCTTTTGCCGGTCGAATTGATCCTGCAAGTCGGTTCGCAAGCGGGATTTGCCATGGTCTTCGCCATGCTGATCGCCGCCATCGTCTGGAACCTCGGCACCTGGTGGCTCGGCCTGCCCGCCTCGAGCTCGCACACTTTGATCGGCTCGATCATCGGCGTCGGCATAGCCAATGCGCTGATGCGCGGCCGCGACGGCACCTCGGGCGTCGATTGGGGCCAGGCGACCAAGATCGGGCAAGCGCTGCTCTTTTCGCCGATCGTCGGCTTCGTCTGCGCGGCGCTGCTCCTCCTGCTCCTCAAGGCCGTCATCCGTGTCCCCGAGCTCTATAAGGAGCCGAAGGGCAATGCGGCGCCCCCGCTTTGGGTCCGGGGTCTCTTGATCCTGACATGCACGGGCGTCTCTTTCGCGCACGGCTCGAACGACGGGCAGAAGGGCATGGGCCTCATCATGCTCATTCTCATCGGCACTGTGCCGACCGCCTATGCGCTGAACCGCTCCGTCCCGGCCAGCCATGTGCAGACTTTTATTGCGGCTTCCGAAGCGGCTTCGAAAGTCGTCGATGCGAAAGCTGCCGGCTATAACGTGATCGGCGATCCCCGCCCGGCGGTGACCAATTATATCGCCAAGCACGATTTCAACGAGGGCACCTATCCTTCCCTCGCCATCCTCATTCAGCAGATCGCCAAGCAGGTCGAGACTTATGGTTCGCTCGCCAAAGTGCCGGCCGACCAGGTCGCCAATACGCGCAACGACATGTATCTCACCTCGGAAGCGATCCGCGTGCTCTCCAAAGACCACGCCGCCGATCTCACCCCGGCGCAGGCGAAGACCTTGGACGCGTACAAGAAGGAGCTCGATCTCTCGACCAAGTTCATCCCGACCTGGGTGAAGATCTGCGTCGCGCTGGCGCTTGGTCTCGGTACAATGATCGGCTGGAAGCGGATCGTGGTCACGGTCGGCGAGAAGATCGGCAAGCAGCATCTGACCTATGGACAAGGCGCCGCTGCCGAGCTCGTCGCCATGGGCACGATCTTCGCCGCCGATAGTTTTGGCCTGCCGGTCTCGACGACCCATGTGCTCTCTTCCGGCGTCGCCGGCACGATGGCGGCCAATGGTTCGGGCCTGCAGCTCGCAACTTTGCGCAATATCGCCATGGCCTGGGTCCTCACTCTGCCCTGCGCGATCCTGCTCTCGGCCTCGCTCTACTGGGTTTTCCGCACGATTCTCTGATCGGTGCGATTTGAGAAGAAAAGCCGGCCCTCGCGGCCGGCTTTTTTATTCCTTCTCCCAGCGGCGGGAGAAGGATCTAGGGCCCGCCCTTCTTCGGCGCGCTGCGCTGCTGTCTCCAGCGGTTGACCGCAACGAGCGCCCAGATCGCCTCGACGAGCCCGAACGGCCAGGCGCCTTGCAGAAAGCCATAGGCCGAGCCCAATGCGCATGATCCGGCGAAAGCCAGCGTAAACCAGGGGCTGCGCGATTCTAGCGCATAGCAGATCAGCATGGCGCTGACAGCGAAAAGTCCGAATAAAGTAAGAGGGTCCATTGCTTGGCGCGTGCCGTGAAAAGATCTATCCAGACATCCTAAAGCGCGCCCCGACGAGGTGTCTTGCGCCAAAAGACCGCGCCTTAGGTTTTGTTGGGCATGATCGTTCGGAAAGCCGCTTCCGGATCGTGCGTGAGGAGATTGCATGACCGAGCTCGAGACCGCGCTGGCGAAAATCGATTCCAACCTTGATTCGGCGCTAGGGCGGCTCTCCGCGCTCGTCGCGATCAAGTCGATCTCGACCGATCCTGCCTATGCGAACGAATGCCAGCGCGCCGCCGAATGGCTGGCGGATGAATTGCGCGGCCTCGGCTTTGAGGCTTCGGTGCGGCCGACTGCCGGCCGGCCCATGGTGGTCGCCAAAGCACAAGCCGGCCGCACGGGAGCGCCGCACGTGCTCTTTTACGGTCATTACGACGTGCAGCCGCCCGACCCGCTCGACCTTTGGGAGACGCCGCCCTTTGAAGCTCGGCTGCGGACAACGCCGACCGGCAAAGAGATCGTCGGCCGCGGCACGTCGGACGACAAGGGTCAGCTCATGACCTTCGTCGAGGCCTGCCGGGCCTTCCGCGAGACCGGCGCCCTGCCCTGCGACATCACCATCCTCTTCGAAGGCGAAGAAGAGACGGGCTCGCCGTCGCTTCCGGCCTTCCTCGCCGCGCATCGCAACGAGCTCAAAGCCGACCTCGCCCTCGTCTGCGATACCAGCATGTGGGATCGCGCCACTCCGGCGATCACGACCATGTTGCGCGGCCTCGTGCTCGAGGAAGTCATTATTCGCGGCGCCGACCGCGACCTTCATTCCGGCATGTTCGGCGGCCCGGCAATCAATCCGGTCCACGTGCTCGCGCTGATCATTGCCGATCTGCATGACGAGAGCGGCCGCGTGACCCTGCCCGGCTTCTATGAAGGGGTCACCGAATTGCCGGCCGAGATTGCCGAACAATGGCGCAAGCTGCCATTCAGCGGCCGGCGCTTTCTCGAAGAAGTGGGACTCTCCATACCGGCTGGAGAGACCGGCCGCAGCGTGCTCGAAATGATCTGGTCGCGTCCGACTTGCGACGTCAACGGCATCATCGGGGGCTATACGGGCAAAGGCTCGAAGACGGTGCTGCCGGCGCAGGCGAGCGCGAAATTCTCCTTCCGGCTTGTCGGCGCCCAAGACCCGGAAAAGGTTGCCGCAAGCTTCCGAGCTTTCGTCAAGGCGCGCCTGCCTGGCGATTGCCACGCCGAATTCCTTTCGCATGGCGCCTCCGGCGCCTTGCAATTGCCCTTCGATTCCCCGGCGCTGCAACGCGCGCGCAATGCATTGCGTGAGGAATGGAGGAAGGACGCCGTGCTCGTCGGATCGGGCGGCTCGATCCCGATTGTCGGCGCCTTCAGGCGCGACCTTGGCATGGACACGCTGATGATCGGCTTTGCGCTCGATGACGATCGCATTCATTCGCCCAACGAAAAATACGAGCTCGCCTCATTCCACAAGGGCGCACGAAGCTGGGCACGGATTCTCGCGAGCCTGGCCGAGCAATAGATTTTCTTTCTGAGAAAGATTGGTTCTGCCCAGGAACAATGCCGCTTCGCGTGAAGGGCGACCGAAAGCGGCACCCTTGACCTTTCGGGGATCAGACGGCAGGACCGGCATTCCTTCCCAATGCGAGCAGAGCGCGCCTAATCAAGGGGATTGTTTCATGCCGACCGATATCGAGATTGCCCGCGCCGCAAAACTAGAACCGATCATGACGGTCGCCGAACGCGCTGGAGTTCCGGCCGATGCGGTTCAGCCCTACGGCAAATATATCGGCAAGGTGGATCTCGATTTCGTCAATGAGGCGCGCCAACGCGCCGAGTCGCGTCCGAAATCCAAGCTGATCCTCGTCACCGCAATCAATCCAACGACGGCGGGCGAAGGCAAGACCACGACCTCTGTCGGCCTCGCCGACGCTCTGCGGATCGTCGGCAAGAAGACGACCGTCGCCTTGCGCGAGCCTTCGCTCGGGCCCTGCTTCGGCATGAAGGGCGGCGCGGCCGGGGGCGGCTATGCGCAGGTCGTGCCGATGGAGGCGATCAATCTCCATTTCACCGGCGATTTCCATGCGATCTCCTCGGCGCACAATCTGCTCGCCGCAATGATCGACAATCACATCTACTGGGGCAATTCGCCGGCGATCGATCAGCGCCGCGTCGCCTTCCGGCGCGTGGTCGATATGAACGATCGCGCGCTACGCCAGATCGTCGTGGCGCTCGGCGGAGCCGCCAACGGCTATCCGCGCGAGAGCGGCTTCGATATTACGGTGGCTTCGGAAGTGATGGCGATCTTCTGCCTCGCGCGCGATCTCGCGGATCTTGAAGCAAGGCTCGCCCGCATCGTCATCGGCCAAGGCACCGAGAAGAAGCCGATCACCGCGAAGGATCTCGAGGCGCACGGTGCGATGACCGTGTTGCTGAAGGAGGCGCTCGCCCCCAATCTCGTCCAGACGCTCGAAGGCACGCCGGCCTTCATCCACGGCGGGCCTTTCGCCAATATCGCGCATGGCTGCAATTCGGTGATTGCAACGACGGCAGCGCTGAGCCTCGCCGATTATGTCGTTACCGAAGCCGGATTCGGCGCCGATCTCGGCGCGGAAAAATTCCTCGATATCAAATGCCGCAAGGCGGGGCTTGCGCCCTCGGCCGCCGTCATCGTCGCGACCGTCCGTGCCCTCAAGGCGCATGGCGGCGTGGCGAAAGCCGATCTCAACAAAGAGAACCAGGCGGCGGTGAAAGCCGGTCTCGCCAATCTCGGCCGGCATATTTCCAATCTGCGCAAATTCGGTCTGCCTGTCGTCGTCGCGCTCAATCATTTCGTGAGCGACACCGACGGCGAGATCGAGATCGTCATGAAGGCCTGCCGCGATGAATTCGGGGCCGATATGGCGGTCTGCAAACATTGGGCGCATGGCGGCAAGGGCGCGGTGGACCTTGCCGAAAAAGTCGTGGCGCTCGCCGAATCCGGCACGGCCAAATTCAAGACGCTCTATCCCGACGAAACGCCGCTCACCGAAAAAATGCGCACCATCGCGCGCGAGATCTATGGTGCAGCGGATATTTCGATCGATCCCGGCGCCAAGAAGCAGATTGCCGATATCGAAGCCATGGGTTTCGGCAACCTGCCGGTCTGCGTGGCGAAGACGCAATATTCGTTCTCGACCGATCCGACCAAGATCGGCGCGCCCGAAGGCCATATCGTGCCGGTGCGCGAGGTGCGGCTCTCGGCGGGCGCCGGATTCGTCGTGATGATCACCGGCGAGATCATGACCATGCCGGGCCTGCCGAAAGTGCCGGCTGCGGTGAATATCAAACTCAAGAACGGGCAGATCGAGGGGCTGTTCTAGGCCAATCCCCTCTCCCGCCGCCGAGGGCACTGCCGGAGCGAAGCGGAGAGCCGGGCCCAAGGACAACCGGGCCCCGGATCCGCCGGCCGGGCGGAGCGCCGCCCTGTGGCGGTTCGTTCGGCGAAGCGGCTAATCACCAAGCCGGCCCTAGCCTTCTCTGCGTTTCGCTTTGCTCATGGGCAGAGCGATGTCACGCCGCCAGCGGCCTTCTGAGCCGCACGCCCGAAAGGTGCAGGCCGGCGAGAAGCGTCAAGGAATAGACGATTGCGCCGCCCGCAAGCAGGAGAAGCAGCTCGGCTTCGTTCTCGAAACGGCCGATACGCGAGGCAAATTCCGCCGCCGGCAATGTGAACAAAAGAGCAAAGAGCGAGAGGACGAAACAAGCGATCGAGCTCACTGCCGACGTCTTGCCGAGAACCCAGTCGGGCCGCATCAAACCTCGGCCGAAGCCAACGACGATGAGGAGGCCGAAATTGATCCACGCACCGACTGCCGTCGCCGTCGCAAGCCCGGCGGCGCCCATGCTCCGGAACAGCAAGACCTTGAGCGCGATATTGACGCCGACGGCAAAGAGCGAAATCAGCATCGGCGTGCGCGTATCGCCGATCGCCAAAAAGCTCGCGACCGCCGAGCGGATGAGCACGATGGCGAGAAGACCGAATCCATAGGCGGTCAGCACTGCGGCCGAATCCTGCACGGCCTGTTCGGTGAAGGCGCCGCGCAAAAAGACGCCGCGCATGATGACGTCCGGAATCATGATGAAGGCCACGAAACAGGGCGCGGCTATTGCGATGGAAAGCGCCATGGTCCGGTTCTGCATGTGATAGGCGCCCTCGGGATCGCCCGAGGCAAGGCGGCGACTCATTTCCGGCAGAAGCACGGTACCGGCTGCAATTCCGATGACGCCGATCGGCAATTGGTAGATGCGATCGGCATAATAGATCGAGGAGACGCCGCCGGTCGGTAGCATGGAGGCGATGATCGTGTCGGCGAAGAGCGCAAGCTGCACGCCGGCCGAACCGATGACGGCCGGCCCGAGGACAACGAAGAAATGCCTGACCTCCTTGCTCCAGGCGAGCAGCACCGGATGTTCGTGAATGCCGATGCGCCAAAGGGCCCAGAGGGTGAGCGCGAATTGGCATACGCCAGAGATGGTCACGCCGACCGCAGCCGCGACTCCGGCGTTCGGAAATAGAAACGCCATCGCGAGAAACAGGACCATCACGACATTGAGCAGAACCGGCGCGAAAGCAGCGGCGGTAAAGCGCCCTTGCGCGTTCAACGTGCCCGATTGCAGGGTGACGAGCGTGACGAAGAGCAGGTAGGGAAAGGTGATACGCGTCAGCGCGATCGAGGTTGCGAATTTCTCCGGATCGGCGCGAAAGCCGGGCGCAAGGAGGTCGATGAGCTGCGGCGTGAAAGCGAGCGCCAGAACGAGCACCGCGATCTGCGAGAGAAGGAGGAGCGTGAAAATCTGGCTTGCAAAGCGTCGTGCCGCCACCCCGCCCTGTTTCGCGAGGATCTGCGAATAGCAGGGCACATAGGCGGCGTTGAACGCGCCTTCGCCGAATATGGCGCGGAAATGATTGGGCAGGCGGAAGGCGACGTAGAACGCATCGGCGAGCATCCCCGCTCCCAGAATGGCGCCAAGCATCACGTCGCGGATGAAGCCCGTCGCACGCGAAAGGAGCGTCAAAGCGGCAACGGAGAAGAGATTCTTATACATAGGGCGTCCGGCCCACGCGAATCGCGCGCCGGCCACGATCTGGTGATTTCAGGCGCAAGTCAAAATCGCCCCGCAGATGCAGGTCCAGCTCGACGAAAAACGACGGAGCTTAAGCTGGACGGCTCGAGATTGAGCCATACAGCCTATTCCATCGTCGAAGGTGCGGTTGCTCCTGGGTCCCGGCTCGGCGCTTTGCGCCGGCCGGGAAAGTGGGAGCCCGCTTTCCCGGACGAGCCCTCGGCTTGGCCGAGGACGAAGATCCGGGATCCAGGGGCAGCCGGGACAATGTTCTCGGGGCGCGCGATTCGAACTTCCGGCGGCTCCTGTGGTCATCGCGCGCCGCCGGCCTCTAACAAAGGGGACTTGATTTCGAAATATCGCCGCAATTCTCGGTCCGAATGAACGCCAAGTAGACGGGCCGTTCAGACCGCCTTTTCATAGAGTTCGGCGACATATTCCCAATTGACGAGGTGATCCACTACGGCCTGAAGATAATCGGGCCGACGGTTCCGGTAATCGATGTAATAGGAATGTTCCCAGACATCGACGCCGAGAATGGCGGTCGAGTTGTGGAGCAGCGGATTTTCTCCATTGGGAGTCTTCAAAACCTCGACCTTGCCGTTCTTGACGACGAACCAGGCCCAGCCGGAGCCGAACTGGGTGACGCCCGCCTGAACGAATTGCTTTTTCGCCTCTTCGACCGAGCCGAATGCGTCGACGATCGCCTTTTCGAGGGTACCGGGGATTTTGCCGCCGCCGTTCGGCTTGAGCCATTTCCAGAAGTGCGAATGGTTCCAGGCCTGCGCGGCATTGTTGAAGAGAGGAACGTTCTTGCCGTGCGATTCCTTGACGATCTCCTCGAGCGGCTTGTCTGCCAAGGGACTGTCCTTCAGCAGGTTGTTGGCCGTATCGACATAGGCTTTGTGATGCTTGTCATGATGATATTCGAGCGTTTCGCGCGACATGTAGGGTTGGAGCGCATCATAGGCATAAGGGAGCGGTGGAAGCGTGAGAGCCATGTCAACTCCTATACTTGCATGAGCAGCACCGGCGTGGCTGAGACGATGACTGCACCTTCCTCACCTAGGTTGACGCCGGCGAGAGACAATATTCGCGCGCCGGGCGCTTTGAGCCGGCGGCCGCCCGGTGAGGTTCAAGGTGCGTTAGGCTTATCACAACCGATCCCCGCCTAAAACATGCCGGCAGGCAAGCGTGCAGATCGGAAGTGCCGAGTAGGAAGATCGACATGAAATACGTGCTTTTGACCTTAGCAGCCCTGCTCGCCATTCTCGGCGGCTGGTCGATCTATTCCGGCTATCCGATCATCGACCTCGAACGCGGATGGGCGAGCGTCATTTCCGGCACGGTCGCGTTGACGGGCGGAATCATTACCCTCGCGCTTGCTTTCGTGCTCGCAAGCCTCGATCGGCTGAGGCAAACGCTGATCGCCCAGGAGACGTGCACATCTGTCGCGGCGCAGCCGGATTTGCCGGCGGCGCCCTCGCCGCCTCCCGCCATGGCGCCCGCCGCCCCTCTCTTCGGCAAACGGGAACAGGAGCCCCGCCCCTTTGAACTCCTTCGTAAACCGGTCGTAGAGACCGCACCTCCCGAAGAAGAACCGGCGGCGGACACGCCACCCATGCCATTCGAGGAAGCCGGGCCTCTGGAGCCCTCCGCGCCCGAACCCGAGATGCCGGAACCCAAGCCGTTCTCGCGAGTGGCTTCCGCCTTTACCAGCGCCGCGACGAAAGCCCGCGAAGAGCGGCGGATGGAGCCTTCGATCGGCGAACTCTGGCGGCGTGTCGGCGTCAATCTCGACGCGCCGTTCGGCAAAAATGCAGAGCCGCCGGAACGGAAGGAAGAGCCGGACGAATCGGAAGCCGGAATTCCGCGCGCCGATTGGCTGGACGAGGCGCTCGCAAAATTCGACGCCGACACCCCGGACGAAGCGCCCGTCGAGGAGCCCCCGCCCCTTGCCCCGCATTCGCCTCCCGAACAGCCGGGCGAGCCCGATGTCATCGGCCGTTATCAGGCGGAAGGCACGTCCTACATCATGTATGCCGATGGTTCGATCGAGGCGCAGTCCGAGCAAGGCGTCATGCGCTTCGGTTCGATGGCCGAGTTGAAGGCCTTTTTCGAACGCTAGCATCGGACCCAAAAGTGGGTACCGGTTTTGGGATAAATCCGATGCTCAAGAAAGCATCGGACCCAAAAGTGGGTACCGGTTTTGGGATAAATCCGATGCTCAAGA
>JAJPIC010000014.1 GCA_021324915.1 Beijerinckiaceae bacterium
AGGAAGGGGCCATCCAGCCGACGCCGGATGTCGCCTCGGAAATGGCGAAAGTCTTCACCCGCGGGGTTTTGGCAATCGACGGGCGGATGATCAGTCTCATCGGCCTCGACCACGTTCTGCCGGCGGAAAGCGCAGCCGCCTGATTCTCGCCGATTGCGATCCGGCGGAATGTGAACCTGAAGCGCGCTCTGCTGTTATAAGGTCGGGCCTCTACCGGCTCCGGCGAGCACGTAATGGCCCTTGCACCGATTTTGGATCGCTCCGCGTCGCGCCTGCGCGGCTTCGTGCGCCGGAACGAAGTCGCCCTCATCGGCATGGCGATCGGCATCGGCGCGGTCGCCGCGGTGCTCGTCGCGCTCATTTCGGGTGCCGTCGGGCTCTGTCATCATCTCTTTTTCGGCGTGCCCTGGGGCAAAAGGCTGAGCGGCGCTATGGCGCTCAACGCGCCTCTTCTCGCGCTCATTCCGATGGCCGGCGGCGTCATCCTTGGGCTCACCGGCATTTTGATCAAGCGGTGGCGGCCGCGCCGGCCGATCGATGCGATCGAGGCCAATGCACTCCAAGGCGGCCGCATGTCGCTCACCGACAGCATCCTCGTCACGCTGCAGACGATCGTCTCTTGTGGCTTCGGCGCCTCGGTCGGCCTCGAGGCGGGCTATACGCAGATCGGCTCCGGCCTCGCCTCGACGCTCGGCGCAGCGTTCAAAATGCGGCGCGGCGATATGCGCACCTTGGTGGGATGCGGAGCCGCCGGTGCAATCGCCGCAGGCTTCGGATCGTCGCTAACCGGCGCCTTCTACGCCTTCGAGCTGATCATCGGAACCTATACGCCCTTCGGCCTCGCCTCTGTGATGGCGGCGGCGATCGCTGCGGTGCTCGTCGCGTCCTGGCTCGGCGTCGACAATTCGTTCGTTGCGCATCTTGCGCCGACCTATGCCATCACGCAGCTCGATCTCCTCGCCTTTTTCGTCCTCTCCATCGCCTGCGCGATCGTCGGGATCGGCATCATGCGCGGTGTGACCTTCGTCGAAACTTTGTTCAAACGAAGCCATGCGCCTGGCTTTTTGCAGCCGGTGATCGGAGGATTGGCGGTGGGGCTCCTCGCACTGGCAACGCCGCACGTGCTGGCCTCCGGCCATGGCGCGCTCGCGGAGATCTATCGGCAGACGCAAACCGACGTCGTTGCTCTCTGCCTGACGGTCCTTTTGAAGTCGGTGGCATCGGCGATCTCGATCGGCTCGGGCTTTCGCGGCGGTCTCTTCTTCGCCTCGCTCTTTCTCGGCGGCATGGTCGGCAAGATCTTCGCCGGCGTCTTGCCGATCTTGTCTGCGGGCTTCACGCCGGATCCGGCCGTCTACGTGACGGTGGGCATGGCGGCCTTGGGGGTCGCGGTCGTCGGCGGCCCTCTGACGATGAGCTTCTTGGCGCTCGAGACGACGGGCGATTTTCGGCTCACCGTGGTGATCCTAATGGCCGCGACGATCGTCTCGGTCGTCGTGCGCCGGACGTTCGGCTATTCCTTCGCCACGTGGCGGCTGCATTTGCGCGGCGAGTCGATCCGCAGCGCGCAGGACGTCGGCTGGATGCGCAATCTGACGGTTGCACGCATGATGCGGCCGGATGTCACCTTAGCACCGCTCAATCAGAAGATCGCCGAATTCCGTGACGCCTTTCCGCTCGGCGCGCTGCAGTGGGTCGTCGCCATCGACGCGGAGCGCCGCTATGCCGGTCTCGTCGCGGTGACGGATGCGCATCTGGCGAAGAGCGATGAGGAGCCGATTGCGAGCCTGCTGCGCCACAAAGACGACGTTCTCCTGCCGGCGATGAACATCAAACAGGCGGCGGAGATTTTCGAGCGGACCGAGAGCGAGGCGCTGGTCGTGCTCGCAGACATCAAGAGCCGGCGGCCCATCGGCATCCTCACCGAGGCGCATGTGCTGCGCCGCTATACCGAGGAATTGGAGAAACAGCGCCGCGATCTCTCGGGCGAGAAATGGCTCGGCGAGACCTGAGCCGACACGGCTCTGCCAAACCGCGGTCATATCTCGCGCTCTCGTCTTCCGGCACGGATCGGATGATCGGCGCATATACGCCTATTGCACGCATATGCGCCGAGTTCTTGCCGTTCAGTGGAATATCGCGACGAACGCGCCGGGGGCTGCGCCCGGTGCGCCTTGGCGCTCGACTGTGAACGCGCGGCCGGCTAGGGTCGCGACGCGGTCGTCGAACGGATTGGCGGCGGGTTGCGCGCTCGACGCGGAACGATGGCCGTGCGTCTTATAGGGGATGGCCTCTGTACGTTCCACGACGAACGCCCGGCCGCCGAGCGTCGCGGCACGATCGGCAAGCGGATTGCCGAAAGCTCGAACGCTCCTCCCATCGAGACCGCGGTTCGGCGCCCGGTAGCCAATTCCTTCTGCCCGTTCCATCGTGAAAGCCGTGCCGCCGAGCGTTGCGGCGCGGTCGGCCAACGGATTGTAGCTCGCGCTATCCGCCAAGGCGGCCGGGCCGCCTAGCACGGCAGCGGCGAGGATCAGGGAAATACGGAGGCTTGTCATTGAGTGAACTCCTCGTTCGAACACCGCAGCAATGCGCCGGATCGCGTTCGCCGGCAGGACCATCTCGATGTTCCACCAGTAACTATTTTGCAGATAGTGACTATTCAAGATGTACAGACTTGCAGGATTATCCCAGGATTGCTATCTTTCGCTCATGAAGAACGGCTATGCGCAAGATTGTCCGGTCGCCCGCACGCTCGACGTCGTGGGCGAGAAGTGGAGCCTGCTTATTCTGCGGGACCTCGCTCAAAAGGGCCCGCTGCGGTTTCAGGACCTCGAAACGGGGCTCGGAGGGGTGGCGCCGAACACGCTTTCTGCGCGGCTCAAGACATTGGAAGAGCAGGGAGTGATCGAAGCGCGGCTCTACGAGGCGCATCCGCCGCGCTACGAATATGTTCTGACCGCCAAAGGCCTCGCGCTTCGTCCGGTGTTGAAGGCGCTCCGCGATTGGGGTGAACGTTACGCCGAGCCGAGCGCCGCGGGTGTTGGGACGAGCGTGCCGCGCGCATTCCGGCGCAGCGGCCCGGCGGACAAGCAAAGAGACAGCCGGTCGGCGCCGTCTCGCTGATCGGCCGCACCTGCCGCAGCAAGCGAATGCTCGAGAGAGGATAGCGGCCGAGCGCGGTTCGCGCTTTCTTGACGAGACCACCGCCCGAGCGACACGCCCCTGTCAAATGTCTGCGCTAGCCGGGCCGCTTCGGAACGAATGGAATCTGGCATGAGATATTGGATTGCGGCCGCGGCGCTTCTCGTCGTGGCGACATCGAGTGAAGCTGCCGAAATCCCCGCGCAAGATCTCGCGAAGATCGACACGATCGTCGTTCTCTACGCCGAGAACCGCAGTTTCGATGCGCTTTATGGCGAGTTCCCCGGCACCAATGGGCTCGCCAATGTGACGCCACAAATGGCGCTGCAGCGCGACCGCGACGGCAGCGTGCTGAAGGAACTGCCGCCGATTTGGGGCGGGCTCACAGCCAAAGGGGTCACGCCGAAGATCGATGAAGCGCACACCAAGGGCCTGCCGAACGCGCCTTTCGCCATCGACGATCCGAAAGGCTTCAATCTGCCGCTCAGCGTGCCGACCCGTGATCTCTGGCATCGGTTCTACGAGAACCAGATGCAGATCGACGGCGGCAAGAACGATCGCTTCGTTGCCTATGCCGACTCCGGCGCCCTCGTGATGGGCCATTATGACGGCGCGAAACTTCCGCTCTGGGACATAGCCAAGCGCTATACGCTCGCCGACAATTTCTTCATGGGCGCGTTCGGCGGCTCGTTCCTCAATCATTTCGAGCTGATCTGCGCCTGCGCGCCCGTCTATCCCGATGCCGACAAGAGCCCGGCCAAGGGCCTGATCTCGGTCGTCGAGCCCGATGGCGTGAGCTTGAAGCCGGCGCCCGATTCGCCCGCCTCGGCGATGGATGGGCCGCCGAAGTTCGTCAGCGACGGAATGATCACGCCGGATTTTTTCGTGATCAATACGATGCAGCCGCCTTATCAGCCGAGCGCCAATCGGCCGGCGCCGGGCGGCGATCCGGCCTATGCCGATCCTGGCAAGCCGACGACCTTGCCGCCGCAGATCATGCCCAATATCGGCGATCTTTTGAGCGCGAAGGGCATTTCATGGGCCTGGTATGCGGGCGCTTGGCAGGCGGCGCTCGACGGCAAGAACGGCAAGCCCGCGCCGGACTTCCAATATCACCATCAGCCCTTCAATTATTTCGCCGATCTGGCGCCAGGCAAACCGGCGCGCGCGGAGCATTTGCGCGACGGCGGGCTCGACGGCGCGCTCTTTGTTGCGGCGATCGATGCGGGCAAGCTGCCGCAAGTCGCGTTTTACAAGCCGCAAGGCAATCTCAACGAACATCCGGGATATGCCGACGTGCTTTCGGGCGACGAGCATCTCGCCGAGGTCGTCGCCCATCTCGAGAAGAGCCCGCAATGGGCGCATATGCTGGTGATCGTCACCTATGACGAGAACGGTGGCTTCTGGGATCATGCGGCGCCGCCCAAGGCGGACCGATTCGGTCCGGGCACGCGCGTGCCGGCTCTGATCATCTCGCCTTTTGCCAAGCGCGGCTTCGTCGATCACACGCTTTACGATACGACCTCGATCCTGCGCTTCATCACGCGTCGGTTCGATCTGCCGGTGCTCGCGGGGATTACGGCGCGCGACGAAGCCATGCAGAAGGCAGGCAGCGGCCGGATTGGCGACCTCACGAACGCGCTGGAGCTCGGGGGGAAGTAGAACGCCTGCTTTACCACCTTTCCGGCCACGCTTGGCGCCGAGCCAGGACGATGAACATTTCCGGCTGCCCCTGGATCCCCGGATCTCCGCCCTCGGACAGGTCCGAGGGCTCGTCCGGGAAAGTGAATTGCCGCGCGTCGTTCAGTTCTTGGACGCCGAAATCTCAAGTGCCGCGAGCAGAGGCCCGAGGAATTCTTCGTACTCCCGCCACCGGCCCACGGCCTTTTTGTAAATCGGTTGGCGGACCTGCATGAAACTCGCGGTGCGAACCGGCCGCTCCGTCTCGTGAAATGAGAGGCAGCGGTCGTCCCAAGGAAGTCCGCAATGGGCGATGATACGCCGCGCCTGGCCTTCGAGATCGGTGACGACCTCCTCATAGTGCACATCGAGGATTCGTCCGGCAGGCAGAACGCGATGCCAATGGGCCATCAGCCGTTCGTAGCGTTTGTAGTAGCGGCCGAGTTCGGCGAGGTCGTAGGTGAACTCCTGCCCATGGGTAAACAATATCGAGAAGCACGAAACGCAGGTGTCGACCGGATCGCGCATCGTGTGGATGATCTTGGCGTTGGGGAGTGCGAGATGGATCAAGCCGACGAGGGCATAGTTCGATGGCATTTTGTCGGTGACGTGGTCGTGCTCGCCAATGTCCTTGCTGGTTTCAGCAAGATACCGCGCTCCGATCCCCTTCAATGCAGATCCATCGAGAGCGGGAACGTAGCTCGGATAGGCGATCCGCGCTCCGTCGGCGCGGTACATGACTTGAGCGATCTTTCTAAACGTTTCCAGTTCCCCGGCACCATGCACCATCGGATGGCTGGCGAGAATTTGCTCGACGAGGGTTGTCCCGGAGCGAGGCATTCCGAGAATGAAGATCGGCTGCCGAGAGGGATCGCCGGCGCCTGATTTGGCATCAATCAACGCACGGCTGAAGGTCGTCTCTATCGCGTCGACGGCGGCCGAAGCAGCCTCCTCGTCGTAAGAGATGGTCGCACGCTTGGCTTTATTGGCCGCCAGCAAATGCTCGAACGAGCGGCGATGATCTTTAAGGTCCGCATAGGCTTTGCCGAGCGCGAAATGCAGGAGCATGGTGGCTTCTTCCGAACCGCCCTCCGCTCCGCTCACGAGTCGCTGCATCGCGATAAGATCTGGATCGTCTGGGACAAATTTCTTCGATAACGAGAGATTGAAATATGCGCCGGCGCTTTTCGGATCGATTTCGATTGCCCTCGAAAGAGCATCTCGGGCTCTTTCCGCTTGCCCAAGCTCATTCAGAGTGAGCCCCATATAATTGTGAGCATCGGAAAAATCCTCTTTCAGCAGCGTCGCTTTCTCGAAGCAAGCGCGGGCTTGTTCGAGCTCGCTGAACTCACGGAGGACAATTCCCTTGTTGTAGTAAGCCTCGGCGAAATCGGACTTCAGCGCGATCGCTTTGTCGCAACTCGCCAGCGCTTCGTCGAGCCGGCCGAGTTCCTTGAGGACTTTGGCGCGATCAGAGTAAACCTCCGCCTGATCGGGTTCGAGAGCAATAGCCCTTTCATAGCTCGCCAGCGACGCATCACGACGCCCGAGTTCATTGAGAACGATGGCGCGATTATGGTGCGCCTCGGCGCAGGCCGGCTTTATCGCGATCGCCCGGTCATAGCTCGCCAAGGCGTCCTCTGTGCGGCCAACCTCTTTAAGAGCATTTCCTAGATTTAGCTGAGCATCGACATGAGCAGCATTGAGGGCGAGGGCCTTCGAGTAGGACGTTATCGCCTCGTCGAATCGTTTGAGTTCCGCGAGAAGATTCCCGCGATTATAATAAGCTTCGCTGTCCGGCCTGAGGGCGAGCGCCTTGTCGTAGCTCGCGAGCGCCTCTTCCGGCCGGCCGAGTTCCTTGAGCGCGAGACCGCGATTGTAATAGGCCTCGGCATAATCGGGCTTCAGCGCGATCGCCTTCTCGCAACTGGCGCGCGCCTCTTCGAAACGCCCGAGCTCCTTGAGCGCGACCGCCAGGTTCGAATGGCTCGCCGGAACATGCGGATTGATCGAAACGGCCTTAGAGAGAAGCTCTGCGGCACGCGCGTAATCACGCTTTTGGCAGGCTATGGTGCCGAGCAGGCTCAGAGCGCCGAAATGATCCGGGGCGCTGCGAAGGACCTGCCGATAGATCTCCTCGGCATCAGTGAGCCGGCCTTGTTGATGGAGCGCGAATGCGCTTTGCATTTGCGTCTGAAGGTCGAAGGCCGAGACTTGCCTATTTCTCTTTGACATCGCGCTTTCTTTATTACTGGCCGCCAAGCTTCCCTCTGCAGTCCAATTTTGGCTTGAAATCGCATCATCTGCGTTTGCCCCTGGATCCCGGCTCGGCGCCAGCGCCGGCCGGGAAAGTGAGGCGGGGTGGATTGAGGACCTTGTACTACGGCAGTTCCAAGGCAAATTGTTGCCCGACAGCAGCGGACGAACCGATTGTCGATGCCAGCCGCGTATTTCTACATCTTGGCGAGCGAGCGCAATGGCACTCTATACTGCGGCTCAACTGCGGGCCTGGCCAACAGAGTCTTTGAGCACAAGGGCCATTTGCGCCCGGGTTTCACAAGCCGCTACGGGGTAACGCGTCTGGTCTATTACGAGGCCTATGATCGGCTGATGGATGCGCGATCCCGCGAGTATAAGGTCAAGAAATGGCGCCGGGCCTGGAAGCTCGCGTTGATTGAAAGCATGAATCCGCAATGGCTCGATTTGTACGAATCGCTTGCCAATTAGCTGCCACTTCCCCGGACGAGCCCTTGCTTATGGCACATTGCTTGGAGTGTGGGCACGTCCCCGGACGAGCCGCGGAGCGGGCGAAGATCCGGGGCCCAGGGGCCGCTTGCTTGTGCCGCTTGCTATTACTGGATCCCGGATCGGCGCTCCGCGCCGTCCGGGAAAGTGGGGCGCCGCGGACGAGCAGAGGGGCCGGTTGCGTTGTCACCATTGCTGGGAAACTGGGGCACTTCCCCGGACGAGCCCGCGGAGCGGGCGAAGATCCGGGGTCCAGGGCAGTCTGCGCCGATGTTGTCTTACTGGATCCCGGATCGGCGCTCCGCGCCGTCCGGGAAAGTGGGGGCGCTTCCGCAGACGAGCAGAGGGGCAGGTTGCGTTGCCATTACCGGGAAACTGGGCACTTCCCTGGACGAGCCCGCAGAGCGGGCGAAGATCCGGGGTCCAGGGCAGTCTGCGCCGATGTTGTCTTACTGGATCCCGGATCGGCGCTCCGCGCCGTCCGGGAAAGTGGGGCGCTTGCGCGGGCGAGCACGCGGAGCGGGCGACACGGCGCTTGAATCCCCTGGCCCCTCACCCTAGCCCTCTTCCCACGGGTGGGGAGAGGGAATGCCTACGCCGGCTTGGCGAGGCCGACGAGTTTCGGGCGCGCATCCCGGCGCATTTGCGCCACGCGGATATTTTCGAAGAATTGCCGGGCGCTTTCCTTCCAGGTGAACTTGGTCGCGTGGCTGCGGCAGCTCTCCCGCGATATGCCGAGCGCGCGCAAAGCGGCCTGGCGCAGATCGGGCGCGAGCACGCCGGTGCCCGAATCGCCGATCACGTCGAGCGGGCCGGTGACCGGAAAGGCCGCGACCGGCAGGCCCGAGGCGAGCGCCTCGAGCAGGACGATGCCGAACGTATCCGTAAGGCTCGGGAAGACAAAGACGTCGGCCGAAGAATAAACTTTCGCCAGACCCTCGCCGCAGAGCGCGCCAAGGAAATGCACCTGCGGATAGGCGGCGGCAAGGCGCGTCTGCAGCGGTCCGTTGCCGACGACGACTTTCGAGCCGGGCAGATCGAGCCGCAGGAAGGCCTCGACGTTCTTCTCGACGGCGAGCCGGCCGACGAAGAGGAAGATCGGGCGGGGCAGGTCGAGCACATCCTCGGAGCGCGGCCGGAACAAAGTCTCATCGACGCCGCGCGACCAACGCATCAGATTGCGGAAGCCGCGCCCGGCCAGCACACGTTCGAGGCTTGCCGAGCTCACCATCGTGCCCGCCGCCGCATTATGGAAGCGGCGCAGCACGGCGTAGGTAAAAGGGATGGGCACCGGGAGACGCGCCGCGAGATATTCGGGAAAGCGCGTGTGATAGCTCGTCGTGAACGGGCGCCGCTCGCGCAGGCAGGCGCGCCGGGCGGCAAGACCGATCGGTCCTTCGGTGGCGATATGGACGAAGTCCGGCGCGAAATCGGCGATACCGCCGGCGATCTTGCGATGATTCGTCAGCGCTAGGCGGATTTCGCCATAGCCGGGCAAAGGCATTGTCCAGAAATCGGAAGGGGTGAGAAAGCGCACCTCCATGTCGAAACTTGCGGCATGGGCGGCGATATTTTCAAGCGAGCGCACGACGCCATTGATCTGCGGTCCCCAAGCGTCGGTCGCGATGAGAAGTTTGGTCACGCCGCCTTTGCCTCATGCCTTTGCGGCGATGCATCAATGGCAGCCTCCGCCCGCCGGCGCACTTCCTCGCTCCAGCGGACGATTTCGAAAGTCCCGTCGAAATGTTCGACCAAGGCCGTGCAGCTCTCCACCCAATCGCCGGTATTCATATAGCGGATTCCATAATCGTCGTGAATAACGGCGTGGTGGATATGGCCGCAAATGATGCCCTCGACCTCGCGACGCTTGGCTTCGTGCGCGAGCGCCTCCTCGAACCGGCCGATGTGGTTGACGGCGGTCTTCACCTTCAACTTCGCCCAGGAGGAAAGCGACCAATAGGCGAGGCCGAGCCGCCGCCGCAGCGCATTGACATAGGTGTTGATGCCGAGCGCCAGCGTATAGGCGCCGTCGCCGAGAAGGGCGAGCCAGGGTGCGTGACGGACGACGAGGTCGAATTGGTCGCCGTGCATCACAAGATAGCGCTTGCCGTCGGCGGCTTCGTGGACGGCCGTGTCCATCACGTCTATGCCGCCAAAATTATGCCCGACGTAGTCGCGCATGAATTCGTCGTGGTTGCCGGGGATATAAATGATCCGCGCGCCCTTGTGGACGCGTTTCAGCAATTTCTGCACGACGGTGTTGTGCGATTGCGGCCAGAACCAGCCGGACTTGAGCCGCCAGCCGTCGACGACATCCCCGACGAGATAAATCGTATCGACATCGTAATGCCTGAGGAAATCAAGCAGAAGATGCGCCTGGCAGCCTCTTGTTCCCAAATGTAGATCGGAAAGGAAAAGGGTGCGAACGGCGATCGGATCGAAATCTTTCTTTGCCAAGGCAGAGTTCCCCAATGGGCCGTCCGCTACATGGCCGAGTCGGGTGGCAGTTTCATGACAGGGGCCGCCCCGTTTCCTCCTTTGGGTGGAAAGGGTTAGGGTGATTCCCCTCTCCCCGCAAGCGGGGAGAGAGTTGGGTTGAGGGGCAAGAAAGCCCCGGCGACGCAGAACGCCTCCCCTCTCCCCGCAAGCGGGGAGAGGGTTAGGGTGAGGGGCGGGGAGCTTTTTCACGCATGCGCGGCTTACGCATTCCAGAAACGAGGCGCGCCCGGCAATTGCGGCGGAACCAGACCTCCGCCGAAGAGCAGCTTTGGCGTGCGCTTCGCGGGCGGAAGTTGAATGGGTTCAAGTTCGTTCGCCAATTGCCGCTCGGGCCCTATTTCGCCGATTTCGTCTGCCGCGAGCAAAAGCTCGTGGTGGAAGTCGACGGCGCGACGCACGGCAGCGATGCGGAGGTCTCGCGGGATGAGCGGAGATCTGCTTATTTGGCCGGTCTAGGCTATCGCGTCGTGCGCATTACGAACGCTGAAATATTCGGAGGGATTGAGAACGTCGTCGAGGCAATCCTCGCTGCACTCGAATCTCCCAGCCCCTCACCCTAGCCTAGCCCTCTCCCCGCGAGCGGGGAGAGGGGGAGGCGTTCCAACGTCCCCGAAGCTCCCAGCCCCTCACCCTAACCCTCTCCCCGTAAAACGGGGAGAGGGGAGCCCAAAACAAAAGCGCCGGGCGAAACCGCCCGGCGCTTACTGAAGGAAGGCTTAAGTTCGGCTTAGAAGAACCAAGCCGTGCCGAGCCAGAGATCGTCTTCGTTGGTCTGGAAGCCGGCCCAGTTGGTGTCCCAGGTATGGCCGAATTCGGCCTGCAGGGCCATCCAGGGAGTCAGCTGATAACGAACGAAGCCGATGATGCTTTCGTTGTCCTTCACCAAGCTGGGCGCCGTGCCGACAGCCCATTCCGCCGAGGTCGGATCCAGCGCGCTCACGCCCCAGCTCGCGCCGAAGGTGAACTTATCCCAGGTGTAAGAACCCTGGACGTATCCGCCCAAGCTGGTGCGTGGATTTCCGAAGTCGTCGAAGCTATTCAAGAAGATACCGGTCGTGCCGAGGCCTTTGCCGTAGTAGCCGTAAGCCACGAAGCTGAAGCCGGCGATATCCAACTTGCCGAAGCCGTCGACGCCCCAGCTGTTGGTCGTATTGCCATTCGGAACGAACAGGTTGCTGCTCGTAGCCGTATCCTGCTTATGCTGCTGCCACAAGCCGTCGGCCGACAAGGTCAGGTTGGTGCCACCGCCGAGCGTGCCCTTCCACTTGACCTGGCCCTGAACCATCGGGAGCTCGTTGCCGGTCTGCGTGGTCGGAATGAAGATGCCGCCCGTCGCATCCAGCGGCGTGAAAGCGCCGATCGATGCCGTGAAGCCGTTGAAGTCCGGCGTCGTATAGGTCACCTGCGGGATCCAGTCCGCATAGACATAGCCAATGCCGATGCGGCCCAGTGTCGTGTTATGCGGCGCATTGGTCGCGAGCGGCGAACCCATGCCGAGCAGGGTCAGGTCGTTCAGGATCGCGTCCGAGCCGAAGAGGCCGAGGTCGCGACCGATCTTGACCGTGCCGAACGTCGGCGTGCCGACGGTGCCGAAAACCTGGCGGAGATCGATGCCGGGCGTACCGAGGGCTTCTGGGAAACCGGGTCCATTGGCATTGGCCGCGTTCGGCGTCACGTTATTGCCGCCCGTGTAGGCGCCGATCGTGAAGCCGAGATCATAACCCATCTGGTTGGTCGCGATCGAGAGCACGATGGCGCTCGGCAGCAGGCCCGCCTGGATGGCATTGTAAGGCTGGTTCGGGCTCGCCGTGACGAGGCCGCCATGGATCACGTGCGATCCCAGCTGATTGCCGCTGTTGTAAGCCTCGAAAGTCTCATCGGCGCCGAAGACGAGGTCGCCGGAGATCTTCACGTCGATCGCGCCGACTTCACCTTCCTTGGTCACCATGCCCGGAATGTGGAAGCCGATGCCCTTGTTGAGGCGGGTGAGATATTGGTCGTCCGGCACCATGACGACACCGTTCTTCGTCACAACACGGTGCATCATCGGGCCATTATTGCGCGCCATCGTCGCCTTCTCGGCTTCGTGGCGGGCTTTCAGCTTGGTGAACTCGCCCTTCGTAAGAACGCCCTTCGCAACCAACTGGTTGAGAAGGTCGTCGGTGACGTCTGCGCGGGCTTGCCCCACCGCCAGTACGCTCACCGCTGCCGCCGCGATGACGACCATCCGCGCGTGGCGGCCGCTGCAGCGAGAACCGGATGGAATCTTTAGCATCAACGTCCCCCTTAGTGATGTTATGAGTCGTGCGTATTCCAGGCACAATCCTAGAGATTTTCCCGCTCCGGTCGATAGCTTGTTCGTTTTCCGGCGAATTTCCGGCGTGCATGTGACAAATTGGATACAGGAATTGAAGCGCATTCGCGCCGGTTGCAACGCGCAATCTCGCAAGCAAAAACAAATCGATGGATGAATTGCGCCGCGTGTGGACAAATGCAGGCGACGCATCGATGCAGCGGCGAGATCACGTGCTCATCCCGCGTGTGAATCATGTGAGACAGCAGGACGAGAACGCGAGAATCCGATGCATGGGGACAAGCATCGCGCATGCGTACGCACTTATAGGGGCGCCCCTCACCCGATTCGAGAGAGAGCGAAGTGTCGGAAGTTATAGTCCGCGCGGTCCTGCGGACGGAGCCGGGCGCGGCGGCGGCGAGCCATGCGGGACATTGTAGGAGGGCGGCGCGGCGCCGCCGGGAGCCGCCGAATAGGGCATCAGATTCTGCTGATACATTTCAAGGCAGGTCAGCATTTCCACATAGCTTTGGCTCGGCAATTGCGGCGCGCAGCTGCGCCGGTCGGAGGCCTTGAATCCCGACCATTTTTTCACGAGCTGATCCTTCGCCTCTTTCTCGTCCAGCATGCAGTTTTTAAACGTCTGCTGCGGATCGTCGGTCGCCCCGTAATTCTGGGCCTGCCGGCAGGATTTTGCGACATCCAAATCGGGAACCTGATCGGCATGCGCCGGAGCGAAGCAAAAAATCGGCGCAGTCAGGATGATGAGCTTCAGGGCGCGCACGAGAGCCACTCCATGCTGGATGCGATCTCACCTACATCGGTTTTTGTCGCAACGGAAGCGACCGTTCTGGGATAGGCGGGCGGCTCGATCTATCTTAGCTTGGCGAGCGCGTGGAGAGAGGGAGGTTTCATGCACAGGATTTATCTTTTCGCTTTCGTTTTTTTGCTCGCCGGCCTCGCGCCGGCTGCTGCCGGGGCGGCCACCTGCCGCGATCCGGCCGGATTCGACGCCTGGCTCGGCGACATCAAACAGGAAGCCGCGGCGGCCGGCATTCCGCAGAATGCGATCGAAGAGGGCCTCTCCGGCGTCACCTATGATCCTTCCGTCATCGCGCGCGATCACGGCCAAGCCGTATTCCATCAATCGTTCGAGGAATTCGCCGGCCGCATGGTGAATTCCTATCGGCTCACCAAAGGTGCGAGCCTGATGCATCGTTATGCCGACACCCTCTCGCGCATCGAGCAGCAATATGGGGTGCCGGGCGCGGTGGTCGTCGCGATCTGGGGCCTCGAGACGGACTTCGGCGCGGTGACCGGAAATTTCCCGACGATTCGTTCCCTTGCTACGCTCGCTTATGACTGCCGCCGCTCGGATAAATTCAAAGCCGAGCTCTTCGACGCCTTGCGCCTCGTCGCGCGCGGCGATCTCTCGCCCGAGCAAATGCGCGGCGCCTGGGCGGGAGAAATAGGCCAGACTCAATTCACGCCCTCCGCCTATCTCAAGTTCGGCGTCGACTTCGACGGCGGCGGCCGCGTCGACCTCATTCACGATGTGCCGGACGTGCTCGCCTCGACCGCCAATTTCTTGAAGGGCTATGGCTGGCAGCGCGGCGCCGGCTGGCAGCCGGGCGAGCCGAACTTCGCCGTCATCCAGCAATGGAACAAGGCCGACGTCTATGCGCGCACGATCGCCCTTCTTGCCGAGAAGTTGAGCCAAAGAGGATAGGCAATCCGTTAACGAGTTGTTAGCCGGCCAGGCACATGCTGGGCAGGGAGATCGCCATGCTGCTTGCTCTTTTCTGCCTTGCCTGTGCCGCGCTCGTTCTGGCCCGTCGTCCAAAGCCGGTGCGCGCGACCCGCCGCATCAAACGCTGAATTTCGATTTTCAGCGCTCGTTTGCCGGACGAGCCTGCGAACAGGCGCAGATCCGGCCAGTTACGCGGGAAACGCAGTTTTGATGTTTTTGGATCGCGGCTCGAACCGGTGGGTTCGGCCGGGAAACTGGAACCTACGCTTGCCGGTTCTGCAAAGAGAAGCGGATCAAATCCGTCGTGCGTTCGAGGCCGAGCTTTTCCTTGAGCCGGCTGCAGGAATTGGCCACCGTCTTATAGGCGATGCCGAACGTATTGGCGATCTCGAGCAGGCTCTTGCCCTCGCCGAGCAGCCGCAGGATCTCCATCTCGCGATTGCTGAGCTTTTGTAGGGGATCTTCCTCGCCGGACGCGGAGAAGACGAGCTCGTTGGCGGCGTCGCGATCGACATAGCGCTGTCCTGCCGCTACGCGCTTGACGGCGGTCACGAGCTCGTCCGCCGGCGCGCTCTTGCTGACATAGCCCGAGGCACCCCCGCGCAGCGCGCGCGCGACATAGCCGGCTTCCGAATACATCGTGAACATCACGATTCGCGTGGTCTTGTTCTCGTTCTTCAACCGCTGCAGGAGTTCGAGCCCGCTGCTGCCGTTGAGGTTGATGTCGAGTACGACGATATCGGGCGAATCCGAGCGCAGCTTGGAAAGACCTTGCTGCGCGCTTCCGGCTTCGACGACTTCCGCGCCGGGAATCGTGCCGAGCAGCCGGCGCACGCCCTCGCGCACAATGCCATGATCGTCGATCACCAAGATCTTCATTGCGCGGCAATCCCTTCCATGGCCGGGAATGAATCGGCCTCGCTCGGCACGGGCAGGCGCGCCGTGACCACGACGCCCGGCCGGTCGCGCCTATTCTCGACGACCAGCGTGCCGCCGAGCAGGGCGGCGCGTTCCTTCATGCCGATAAGACCGAAGCCACCCGTCGCAACGCCCGGGCCGAGGCCGCCGCCGTCATCGAGCACCCGCGCGACGAGGACGTCATGATAGGTTTCCTCGATCAGCACTTCGATACGCGAAGGTTTGGTGTGCTTGACCGCGTTGCTCAGGCTCTCGCGGATGATGCTGTAGAGCGCGCTGTCGATGCGCGAGCCCCAGCTCTTGTCCGGACATTCGCAGCTGAAGACGATTTCGGGGCGACGGCTCTTCCAGTAGGAGATCAGGTTTTCGATCGCATTGGCAAGGCTCAGCGCATGCAGGCCCGAGGGCCGCAGCTGACCGAGCAGCGCCTTGACGTTGCGCTTCATATCGACGACGGCGCTGCGGATCGCATTGGCGCGCTCGACGAGCGCATCGACATCCCGCGTCTGCGCGAGCTCCTTGATGGTCATCGCATCGACATCGACGGAAAACAAAAGCGGGCTGACGTCGTCGTGCAAATTGCGAGCGAGCTCGATCCGCTCTTCCTCCTGGACGGTCTCCAGCTGTTCGTGCAGGCGATGATTGCGGCGCTCCATTTCGGAGAGCCGTATGGCCATTTCGTTGAAGCCGCTGGAGAGCCGGGTGAGTTCGCGCGGGAAGAAGGGGGCAACGCGGGTGCGGTAATCGCCGTTGCCGATGCGGGCGAAAGCGAACGTCAGGTCTTCGAGCGGCTTCAAGGCCCGGCCGAGCGTGAAATAGAGCACGATGACGATCAGGCTGAAGAATACCGCCAGGATCGAAAGCGGCAGGGCGGCTTCGCTCCAGACGTCGGCGACCTCGTTGCGGGCATCCGATTCGAGCATCAAAATGCCGAGATTCTTGAAGGCCGGCGGCAATTGCACGGCTTCGACGAGCGGCGGCCCGGAGAGGAGATTGAGCAGGAATTCGGGAGCCGGGCGCTCCGGCGGCTGAAGATAGGAATAAAGCGCGAGACTATTGTCGGGATTGAAGAGAACGGCGCGCAAATTGCGGTCGCCGTTGAAATCCGCGACGAGCAATTCGAGCCGCCGCCGCGGGAGGGCAACTTCCTCCGCATCGTCCACCGCGTTGTCGACAATGCGCAGACCGACCATCATGGCGCCGCGCATGTCGGCGCGCACCTTCTGGAGCGCGTGCCAATAGACGAGGACCGCGCCGAGCGTGAGCGTCGCGAGAAGGATGAACGCGATCGACCGGACGAGCAGCAGACGCAGAGACAAGTCTGACCCCGATATTCCGGACCCTTGCGGGCCGTCTCGAAGAGCCGCCAAGCTCCCGCAAACGAGCCGCTTGCGCAACAGAATTCGGAGCGCCTTATAGCAGGTTAAGGCGCCGGAGGTCTTCCGAATTCGTCGACAAAGGTGAAGCCGAGGCTTACGGCCGTCTTATTGCAGCACGATATTGACGATGTCGTCGGCGAGCCCATCGAGCCCGTCGAGCTGGTCGCTATTGCTCAGAAGCGTGACCGAGATCCAGCGCCCGCCGGTCTTCATCCGGATAATGCTGGTATAGGAGGTGAAGCCGGGCACGGCGCCGGAATGGCTGAAGACGTCCCGGTCATCCTTGTGCTCGCAGAACCAGCCCATTCCGTAATAGATGAAGGGCGTCACCCGCG
The DNA here is from genome assembly GCA_021324915.1 of Beijerinckiaceae bacterium. Classification (GTDB taxonomy): domain Bacteria; phylum Pseudomonadota; class Alphaproteobacteria; order Rhizobiales; family Beijerinckiaceae; genus Methylovirgula. Next base: position 16,744 of record JAJPIC010000014.1, read on the forward strand.
AGGCATCGGCGAACATCCTGTCGCGGACCTCGGCCGGCACGACCTGCCCGCCCATCAAAGCCTTGTGCCAGGCGAACATATCGGCCGCGCTGCTCACCATATCGCCGCTGCCCTTGAGCCAATCCGGGTTGGTGAAGGGCGGCCGGCGACGTCCGCGATAGTCGGGCGAAGCCATAGCGGCGCCTTCTTCGATGGAGGCGGTCGAGACCTGCTGCGATCTTTGCGCATAAGGATCGGGCGGGTCGAGCCCGTCCGGCTGCTCGCCGATGAACTCGGTCGTCCTCATTCCCGCCGGCTGCAAGAGGTGCGCGGTCAGAAACTCATGATAGGTTTCGGGCTGTTTTTCGCCCGGCAGGACGGTGCGTTCCAGCAATTCGGCCAGCAGGAAATAATTGGTGTTGCTGTAGTCGAATTCGCTCGAAGCGGGCGAGGGCGCCGAGCTTTCGATGTCGGCGAACAAATGCTCGGCGCTGATCGGCGCAAAGGGATTTGCGTCATTCGGCGGCCAGCGGGTGAAATTCGGCAGGTTGGAGGTCATGGTGAGCAAGCGCCCGACCGTAAGCCAGGGCTGCTCGGCCCAATAGCTGTCTTTGCCGAAAATATCGGACAGCGGCGTCTCGAGGGTCAGCTTCTTGTGGGTGTCGACCGTGGTTGCCCCATCGCGGATCAACTCCAGCACCGCAGCGGCCGTGAACTGCTTCGTCAGCGAGCCGACCTCATACAATGTGTGATCGGTGACCGGCTTGCCGTCGCTCGCGCCATAGCCCTTGCCAAGCGTGAGATGCCCGTCGACGCCAATGGCGATACTGAGCGTCGGCAGCGTCGCGCCGTCGCTATTGGTCTGCCGGAAATGGTCGATGAGATCATCGACTTGGCGGATCTTTTCGTCCGACCAGGATTGCGCGCCGGCGGCGGAGGGAATGACGACGAAGGGCGCGGCGAGCAGCACCAAGATCGCCAAGGAAGGGACCGTGGCGCGGGTCGTGCCACGACCGGTCCGGGCTGCGCCTGTGGACATTCCTGCCCAAGTTCTGCCTGCCCAAGTTCTGCCCACCCAAGTCTTAGGGAGGCTGCGCCAAAAGAGTTCAAATCGCTTGCTCATGAAGCCGCCGCAATCCGTTTTTTGTGACCTCGACACTCCTCGATTGTGCTCTCACTCCCTCGACTATATCCGCGCCGACCCGGCTTCCATCACTCCGGAACCCAAAATCTTGTGCGAATCCACGCAGATCCGCAAGATGCAGAATTCGGGCCGACCGGACCTGCCGGCCTGCGAATGCCTGTATGCGTGGCTAAAACGCGACACTCGCCCCTCAACAGATCGGACCTGCGCAGCCGCAACGCCAGGTCCAATGAAAAGTTCAGCAAGAAAGGACAAGGGGGAAGAATAAGCTGATTCCAGCCAAATATAAGCAAGTAAATTTAGTTATTCGTGGCAAAGATCAAGCCGATATCAGAATTTTCTGCTATCCAATGCGAATAAGGGCCGGTCGCCAAATATTATGTCAAGGATTATCTGAGCCAGAACATCAGGATATCTGCCGGTGGCCAAGGATTTTCTTCTTCCGGCGGCACGGCAACCTCGATTGTACTTTCCTTAAGGGAAAGCCCCGCTAATTCGCGCCCGCGCGCTCTCGCCGAGCTTGATGTCGCAGAATGCCGCGGCCTGCGCGTCTGGTCTGCGCCAGCCGCGGCATGAGCTCAGGCGGATCGTGGCGGCACGTGGGTGGCTTCGGCCAGGAACCAGGCCCGCCGCTCGGTCTCGTCGATATAGATTTCGAGTTGGCTCGTCGAAGCGACATCCCCGTGTTCGTCGCAGACCTCGTGGGCCGCGCGCATCCGCTTGGCAAGCTCGCTATTGTCCTCGCGCAGTTCCGCCAGCATGTCCTGCGGGGTGACGTAAGGCGCATCATTGTCGAGGATGCGCTGCAGCCGGGAAATCTCGCCAATCGAATGCAGCGTCGTGCCGCCGACCTTGCGCACGCGTTCGGCGATCGGATCGGTCATGGCGAAGATTTGGTCCGATTGCTCGTCGAGCAAGAGGTGGTAGTCGCGGAAATGCGGACCGCTCATGTGCCAGTGGAAATTCTTGGTCTTCAAGTAGAGCGCGAAAACGTCGGCAAGGACGAGATTGAGCGCGGCGGCGATGTCGCGGACGGCGTTGGCGCCGAATCCGGAGGGAGTCGTCAGCTGCAACGGCACGGAGTTCTTTTCGGCTTTATCGGGCATTCCCCATCTCCTCTTTACGTGAACGACATCGCTTGCCTTACTTAAGAACGGCGCGCCTATCTGCCATCGTTCGAGCCTTGGAAATGACCGGTTTCAGCCCGGCACCGCGCCATAATGGGCGGTCCGATTTGTCGCATCCCGTTCATGCGCAATGCGCAGCCCGATCGGCAGCAAGCCCTATGTCGGGGGCAGGAGACGGCGCGCATCGAGCGCCATCATCACGAGGGTCGTGCCGCCGAAGACCATGTTGATGCCGATCAGAAGCCCGATCGCCCACAGCGCCGAACCCGGCAATCCGAGAAGAATGACCGCGGCCAAGAACAAATCGACAATGCCGCTGACGACCATCCAGCCCCAGCGCGAGGGCAGATCGTGCCGGTATTCGAGCGCGAAGAAGATCGAGACGACGCCTTCGATGATGAAGAAAGCGATGAGCACGAAGGTCAGCCAAAGGACGCCGGCAATCGGATGCCAGAAGAGCAGAAGGCCGACGATAATGGCGAGGATTGCCGAGGCGAGCGACCACCAGAAGCCGGGCGCCGGCCGCATCTTGAATGTGGAGAAGAGGCCGACGAGCCCGCTGATGATGAAAAGCCAGCCGACGAAAAAGCTGAAGGCGAACGTGGCGATGAGGGGTTCGACGACTGCGGCCAAGCCGAGCACGATCAGAATGATGCCTTCGGCCAGAAAGAACTTCCAATGCGCATTGATCGCCGCCGTGACATCGCTACGCAATCCTTCAATTCCCGATTGGCTGAGGGCCATGGCCGCCTCCCTTCATCGCGAACGCGCTCGTCCCGGAATTATGCGAGGCCAATTCGAAATTTGTATTTCAGGCGCGCGGGACCCGGTTTGGCCTGTCGTCATGCCGCACAGGCCTTACATGGGCCGATGTACCGGCGAGTTGCAAGCATTAAAGACGCTCGTTCCCTTTGGCGCGATCCGACCGACAGAAGCTAATTTTCACCTGCTTTCCCTGAACCCTCTTGACGGGGCTGGCCCAACGCTGCGAATTCTTGCAAACCTGGGAGAGAACCCAAGGGGAGGAACAATGGCCGAACACGCGATCATGGATACCGAAAACGACGCCGATTTCGCCGAGCATGTGCGAACCTACAAAATGTTCGTCAGGCTCCTCAAGCTCGGCATCGTAGGGGTCGTCATCCTCCTCATCATTCTCGCCGTCGTCACTCTCTAGAACCGAACCTTGCCCGCCCATCGGCGTCTTGACGCTGCTTAAGCGTTTGAAAACGAAACGCAAAGGCCGTGCTGTGGGACGTGCGGGCGGACGCCAGGCCTTGTCGACCGGGAGCTCTTCATGCGCATAGCCGTGCCTGCCGAACGCGAAGAGGCGAGGGTTGCCGTAACTGCGGAGACGGTGAAGAAATTCTTAAATCTCGGGGCCGAGGTCGCGATCGAATCGGGCGCCGGGCTCAAGTCGGCCATTCGCGACGAAGATTATGCGGCTGCCGGCGCAACGATTACCCCGGATGCGGCCTCCGCCATCGCCGGCGCCGACCTGATCCTTCGCGTGCGCCGCCCGAGCGCCAAAGAACTTGCCGGCGCCAAGCCCGGCGCCGCCCTCATCGCGATCATGGACCCTTACGGCCATGTCGATGCTCTGCACGAGATCGCCGCAACGGGGGTCGATGCGTTCGCCATGGAATTGATGCCGCGCATCACCCGTGCGCAGGTGATGGATGTGCTGTCGAGTCAGGCCAATCTTGCGGGCTATCGGGCCGTCATCGAGGCGGCCGAGGAATATGGCCGCGCGCTGCCTATGATGATGACGGCGGCCGGTACGGTTCCGGCAGCGCGCGCCTTCATCATGGGGGTCGGTGTCGCGGGCCTGCAGGCGATCGCGACTGCGCGGCGGCTCGGCGCCGTCGTCACCGCTACCGACGTGCGTCCGGCGACCAAGGAACAGGTCGAATCGCTCGGCGCCAAATTCGTCGCGGTCGAAGACGAAGAATTCAAACAGGCCGAGACGGCGGGTGGCTATGCCAAGGAAATGTCGGCCGAATATCAAGAAAAGCAGAAGGCGCTGACCGCCGCGCATATCGCCAAGCAAGATATCGTCATTACCACGGCGCTGATCCCGGGCCGCCCCGCGCCGCTGCTCGTGACCGAGGCAATGGTCGCCTCCATGCGGCCGGGCTCGGTGATCGTCGATCTCGCCGTCGAGCGCGGCGGCAATTGCGCCCTTTCCAAACCCGGTGAAAGATTCGTGACCGACAATGGCGTGACAGTCCTCGGCTATCTCAATCTCCCCGGCCGGCTCGCCGCGACCGCCTCTTCGCTCTATGCGCGCAATCTCCTCGCCTTTGTCGAAACGCTCATCGACAAGACGAACAAGACCTTTGCGATCAATTGGGACGACGAGATCGTCAAAGCCACCTTGCTCACCAAGGACGGCGCGCTGGTGCATCCCAATTTTCAAAAATCCGCCTGATCCGGGCAGAGGCGAGCCAGGAGGAAATCATGGAAACCCCGCAGACGCTTCTCGAAAAAGCGCAGGCCGCGGCTGCCGCGGCCCACAGGGCGGCCGATGCCGCACAATCCTATGCCGATCAGATCGCGCATGCGGGAGGCGCGGCGGCGCATGCGGCAAGCGGCGGCGCAATCGATCCTTTTGTCTTTCGCCTCGCCATCTTCGCGCTTGCCGTCTTCGTCGGCTATTACGTCGTCTGGTCGGTGACGCCCGCTCTGCACACGCCGCTGATGTCGGTCACCAACGCCATCTCCTCGGTGATCGTGGTCGGCGCGCTTCTTTCGGTCGGCGTCGATACGTCGGTTCGGGGCGACAACGGCTCGGTGCTGGCGCGCATCTTCGGCTTTATCGCCCTCATCCTCGCCTGCGTGAACATATTCGGCGGCTTCCTCGTCACCGAGCGCATGCTCGCCATGTACAAGAAGAAGGGCTGAGCCGATGGGCGACAATCTCGCGGCGCTTCTCTATCTCGTCTCCGGCATTCTGTTCATTCTGGCGCTGCGCGGCCTCTCGTCGCCGGCGACCTCGCGGCGCGGCAACCTCCTCGGCATCATCGGCATGGGCCTGGCGATCGTCACGACGCTCGCCTATCGGCTGCCGGCGGGTTTCTCGGCTTGGGGGCTCGTCTTCATCGGGATTGCCATCGGCGGCGTGATCGGCGCCTGGCGGGCGCGCACGGTCGCGATGACTGCGATGCCGCAGCTCGTCGCCTCGTTTCACGCGCTCGTCGGTCTTGCCGCGGTTCTCGTCGCCGCCGGCGCGCTCTATGCGCCGCAAGCCTTCGGCATCGGCACGCCGCAGGCGATCCACGCCCAAAGCCTCATCGAAATGTCGATCGGCGTGGCGATCGGCGCCGTCACCTTCACCGGCTCGGTCATCGCCTTCTTGAAGCTCGACGGGCGGATGTCCGGCAAGCCGATCCTTCTGCCGCGCAGGCACACCATCAATATTGCGCTCGCCGCCTTGCTGCTGGTGCTGATCGTATTTTTTGTCGTCACGCAGAGCCCCGTGCTCTTCTGGCTGATCGCCTTTCTCTCCTTCGCGATCGGCGTGCTTATCATCGTTCCGATCGGCGGCGCCGATATGCCGGTCGTCATTTCGATGCTGAATTCCTATTCCGGCTGGGCGGCTGCCGGCATCGGCTTCACGCTCGGCAATCTGGCGCTCATCATCACCGGCGCGCTTGTGGGTTCGTCCGGCGCGATTCTCTCCTACATCATGTGCAAGGGGATGAACCGCTCTTTCATCTCGGTGATCCTCGGCGGGTTCGGCGGCGAGACGACGGCGGCGACAGGCGTGGTCGAGACGCGCCCGGTGCGCTCCGGCTCGGCGGAGGACGCCGCCTTCATCCTCGAGAATGCGAGCAAGGTGATCATCGTACCCGGCTACGGCATGGCGGTCGCGCAAGCCCAGCATGTTCTGCGCGAAATGGCCGACCGGCTGAAGAAGCAAGGGGTCGATATCAAATATGCGATCCATCCGGTCGCCGGACGCATGCCGGGCCATATGAACGTTCTGCTCGCCGAAGCGAACGTGCCCTACGACGAAGTCTTCGAGCTCGAGGACATCAATGCCGAATTCGCCCAGGCCGACGTTGCCTTCGTCATCGGCGCCAACGACGTGACCAATCCCGCCGCCAAGACCGATCCGAAATCGCCGATCTACGGCATGCCGATCCTCGACGTCGAGAAAGCCAAGACCGTGCTCTTCGTCAAACGCGGCATGGGTTCGGGCTATGCGGGGGTCGAGAACGAGCTCTTCTTCAAGCCGAACACAATGATGCTTTTCGGCGATGCCAAGAAAATGGTCGAGAGCATTTTGAAGGCGCTGGGGTAGCCGCGACGCAAGCGCGCCGGGCCTATGCCCGGCCCATCCGTGCTTCGCCGTCTTTGGCGATTTTGTTGTTCGGATCGAAGGCCAGCGCGTGCTGATAATTCTCGAGCGCCTTGTTGCGGTCGCCGAGCTTCTCATAGGCGAGGCCGAGGCCCGCCCAGGCGTCGGCATTCTTGTTATCGACATTGAGCGCCGCGTTGAAATCCTCGATCGCCTTTTGCGGCTGGTTGATGGCGATCAGGCTCTCGCCACGCGCTTCGTAGGGCGCGCCGACGAAAGGATTTCGGTCGATCGCATTGCCGAAGTCGGTGATCGCCTGCTGCTGATTGCCTTCGCGCTGATAGATGAGCCCGCGGGCATGATAGGCCTGGGCATTCTCGGGGTTCAGCGAGATCGCCTTGTCGAGATCGGCGCGCGCCTCGTCGAGCTTATCCTGCGAACGCAGGAGATTGGCGCGGCCGATATAGGCCGGCGCGTGATTGGGATTGACCGAAATCGCCTGATTGAAATCGGCGAGCGCCAGATCGTCATGGCCGGTCTGCCGGTAGGCGAGCGCCCGATTGGTGAGCGAGGCGGCGTCGTTCGGGTTGAGCTTGATCGCCTGCGAGAAATCGGCAATCGCCTCTTCGTAGCGGCCGATACGGGCATAGGCGACGCCGCGCGTATTAAAAGCTTCGGCGCTGTTGGGATTGCGCTGAACGACCTCGGTCAGCGAGGCGATATTGGCGTCGGCTTCCTGCGGCGACTCATGCACCACTTCGGCGACACCGGCCCCCGGGACGACGGATGTGCCGCTTTCGCAGGCACACAGGCCGAGCGCGGCCACCAAGGCGGCGCTCAGTGCGAAATGGCGAGAAAGGATCATCTCCCGTCCCAGATCGTTCATTCCCAGCTTCCCCGCTGGAATCTCGGAAACGGCGCGAGGCTCGCGAAGGCCCCCTTTAGGCCTGGGCAATCCGGCAAGATTGCGACAGGCGGAAAGATTCGGCTCCAGTTCCTAGCACGGGATCATTGCGAGAAAGATAATGCGCCTTAGCGCGCGCCGACGGTCGGCTTCGCCTTGACCGGCAGCAGGCCTTCGCGCTGCAGCTTCTTGCGGGCCAATTTGCGGGCGCGGCGGATGGCTTCGGCCTTTTCGCGGGCGCGCTTCTCGGACGGCTTTTCATAATGACCGCGGAGCTTCATCTCCCGAAAGATACCCTCGCGCTGCATCTTCTTTTTGAGCGCCTTGAGGGCCTGATCAACATTATTGTCGCGAACGAGAACTTGCACGCAGGGATCCTTCTGCCAGCCGCACGGCGGCGTTGATGAATGATAAACTTGCCGGAAACGCCGATCGGACATCACCGGGTGTCCGATTCGAAGCGCTGCGCATAGCAGAAGACGCAAATTTTGTCCAGGTGAAGCGCGTTCAAGCCTTGCGGGTTATCCTCGTCACATGGCCCATTTTGCGCCCCGGACGCGCTTGCGCCTTGCCATAGAGGTGGAGATGGGCGCCGGGTTCGGCGAGGATCCCGGCAAAATTCTCGGCCTCGTCGCCGAGCAGATTCTGCATCATGACAACCGTGCCGCGCCGCTCGGTCGAGCCCAGCGGCCAGCCGGCAATGGCACGGATATGCTGCTCGAACTGCGAACAAAGGGCGCCGTCGAGCGTCCAATGCCCGGAATTGTGGACGCGCGGAGCGATCTCGTTGACCTTGATTTTTTGGTCGAGCCGCCCGTCCGGGCCCGGCTCCTCGACGAGAAAATATTCGACCGCCAGCACGCCGACGTAATCGAGCGCCTCTGCGATCCTGCGTGCTGCCGTAATGGCACGTTCCGCGGTCGACGACTCGATCTCAGCCGGCGCGCGGCTGGTGCTCAAGATATGATTCACATGCATATTCTCGGTCACGTCATAGGCGGCGAAACTGCCGTCCAATCCGCGTGCCGCAATGACCGAGACTTCCTTGACGAATGGCACCACCGATTCGAGGATTGCCGGCACGCCGCCGAGACTGCGAAAGCTCGCCGCAAGATCCGATCCTTCGCGGACCGTGATCTGACCCTTGCCGTCGTAGCCGAGCCGCCGGGTCTTCAGGATCGTCGGGCGGCCGAGCTTGCCCACCGCCCGGGCCAGCGCGCCCGCATCCTCAACCGGCACATAGGTCGCCGTCTCTATGCCGAGCGAGCCGAGAAATTCCTTCTCGGCCAGACGGTCCTGACTTGCCGCGAGCGCCGGCAGTGCCGGGCGCACGGGGCAGACGCAGGCGAGCGCCGCAACGCTGCTCGCCGGAATGTTCTCGAACTCATAGGTTGCGACGTCGACGGCTGCGCCGAATTCCGCAAGCTTGTCGGCATCTTCAAAACTGCCGACCGTGTGATGCGCCGCAACCTCGAAGGCCGGATTGTCGCCCTGCGGGGCATAGACATGGACTTTGAGACCGAGCTCTGCCGCGGCCATTGCCAGCATCCGGCCGAGTTGTCCGCCGCCCAGGATTCCGATCGTGTTCCCCGGCCGAAGGGCCATCGCCTAACCTTCGGGGCGTTCGGCGACCGCCGCCGTCTGCGCCGCCCGAAAATCCGTGAGCCGCTTCGCCAGGCTTTCGTCCGTGAGCGCCAGAACGGCGGCGGCCAGGAGGGCCGCATTGACGGCGCCGGCATCGCCGATCGCGAGACACCCGACGGGTACGCCGGCCGGCATCTGGACGATGGAATAAAGGGAATCTTGGCCTGACAACGCTTTCGTCTCGATCGGCACGCCGAAGACCGGCAAAGCCGTCATGGCGGCGGTCATGCCCGGCAGATGGGCTGCGCCGCCCGCGCCGGCGATGATCAGCTTGAATCCCGCCTCGCGCGCGCCCTCGGCGAATTTCACCAGCCGCTCGGGCGTGCGATGGGCGGAGACAATCCGCGCCTCGTAGCCGATCCCGAGCTTATCGAGCATCTCGGCCGCGTGACGCATCGTGTTCCAATCGGATTGGCTGCCCATGAGAATGGCGATGGGCGCAGGCATGGACCACCTTCAAAGGAGCGGAGCGAGCGGCATAGACGAAGGGAAAGAGCCGCGCAAGCGCCGCTTTGAGCCTGATCTTGCCGGAAAACCTACGAAGCACATCGGACGATATTTCGCAGCGCGGCAGGTCCGATTCGATTGGGCCGGCGGCATTTGTGCGCTATCTGGTAGGCAGCTTCGCTTCCTGCGAGACGCAACGACGAGCGCTCCCGCATCTTTCCTGAAAGCAATCGACGGATTCGCGCATGGCTTCCTATCCTTCCGCGGCCGCTTCCGGCCAATTCGAAATCGGCGGCGATATTAGCGTTAACCGCTTGGGCTTCGGCGCCATGCGGCTCACCGGCAAGGGCATCTGGGGCGATCCGGCAGATCCGCAACAGGCGCGCGCAACGCTGAAACTCGTCCCCGAACTCGGCGTCAATTTTATCGATACCGCGGATAGTTACGGCCCCTTCGTCAGCGAGAACCTGATCCGCGAAATTTGCCATCCCTATAAGGGCATCCTGATTGCCACCAAAGGCGGGCTCGTGCGGCCAGGGCCGGATATTTGGCGCCCGCTCGGCCGGCCGGAATATTTGCGCCAATGCGTCGTCATGAGCCTGCGCCGGCTCGGCGTCGAGCGCATCGATCTCTGGCAATTGCATCGGGTCGATCCCGCCGTTTCGCGCGACGAGCAATTTGCGGTGATTGCCGCGATGCGCAAGGAAGGCTTGATCCGCCACGTGGGCTTGAGCGAGGTCGGCGTCGACGACATCGAAGCGGCGCGCAAATATTTCCCCGTCGCTACGGTTCAGAACCGCTACAATCTCGTCAATCGGGCGAGCGAGGACGTGCTCATCTATTGCGAAAAGAACAATATCGGCTTCATTCCGTGGGCGCCCCTCGCAGCAGGTGCGCTCGCGCGGCCCGGCTCGGCGCTGATGGAAGTCGCCAAAGAGCTCAAGGCATCGCCCGGCCAGGTGGCGATCGCCTGGTCGCTCAAGCGCTCGAAAGTCATTCTGCCGATCCCCGGAACCGCCAATCCGGAACATCTGATCGAGAACGTCCGCGCCGCCGAACTTCAACTGTCCGATGAAGCTTTCGCCGCGCTCGATCAGCAGGCGCGCAGCGTGCTTTAGCCGCTGGCGTTGTGAGCCACGTTCAGCTGCCGGCGTCCGATCGTTTGCGGACCCGAGCCGACGGCTATTTCGGCCGAGCCTGTTGCATCGCGCGGTAAATTCGAACGACCAGTTCGGAATGGCTTGTCGCTTGATTGTCCGGAAGATCAAGCTCGGTCAGCACGAGTCGGCCCGCCTCGACCATCGCGGGTGTCACCTCGATTTTAGCCGGTACGCTCGGCGCCTCGACTAAGGCCTGGCGCACGAGGCTTGGCGCCGGTGCTTCGATCGGCGCAACTGCAAAGGCCTGCGGTGCGCAGCCTTGCGTCCAGATTTCCCACATGCGCGTAAAGGCGGCCTCGAGATGGCGCGTATAGCGCGCGCAATCGAAGAGCGGGCAGGTCGGCCTGTTGGCGTTGAGCTTGGCGCGAATTTCCGCAAGCAGCGCGGGCTCGCGCGCGAGCTTTAGGGCTAGCGCCTCATATTCGGCTGGCGTCTTCGTCACGAGTTCGGGCAGACCGGCCGCGCAAAGCAGGCTCGCCGCTACGCGTCCGGCAAAAGCCTCGCCGATCATGGTGACGACCGGCAAGCCGACCCAGAGCGCGTCGCTCGTCGTCGTATGCGCATTATAGGGAAGCGTATCGAGAAAAAGATCGGCCAGCCTTTGCCGTGCGAGATGTTCGGCGACGCCGGCGCGCGGTGCGAAGACGAGCCGTGCGGGATCGATGCCTGCTTTCTCCGCCTCTTTGCGCAGATTGCCTTTGACGAGCGCGTTGGCATCATAGAGCCAGAGCACACTGCCGGGCACGGCGGCGAGCAGGCGCATCCAGATCGCGAAGAATTTCGGCGTGAGCTTATAGCTGTTGTTGAAACAGCAGAACACGAATCCCGTGTCCGGAAGACCGCATTCAGCGCGCGGGGGCGTACGATCGGCGACGCGGCGCCGGCTGTCGTTCGGCTGATAGCAATCGGGCAGGTGGACGATCTTTTCGTCGTAGAATTCCTGGGCGTCCATCGGCAAAGTGATCGGATCGGCGATGATGTAGTCGATGAACTCAGCGCCCATCGTGCCGGGATAGCCAAGATAGTTCACCTGAACGGGCGCAGGCCGGAAGGCGGCGATCTCGCTGCGCGCCATTTGCGTATAGCCTTTGAGCTCGACCAGAATATCGATGCGATCGTCGTAGATGCGCTGCGCCGCAGCGCGATCGTCGAGCTCGTGCAAATCGACAAAACGGTCGACGGCCCGCCCCAGCCGATAACGGATTTCGCTGCCGTCGTCTTCGCCATGCGAATAGGCAATGATCTCGAACCGGCTGCGATCATGACGCTCGAACAATTCCGCTATCAGATGCGCGGTCGCATGGCGATGGAAGTCGGCCGAGAGATAGCCTATCCTGATCTTGTTGCTTTGCGCGCATTCGCGCTGCCCTTGATCGAAGGCTGGCCGCGCGTGGAGGCTTTGAGCCCAAAGCCGGGCCGCATGGCGCTGCGCGGCGGCAGGCAGGTCCATGTTCAAGAGTGCAAAGGGCGGGATGGGATTGCGATAATGCGGAATACGCCCCGCGAGCTCGGTCTCTTCTTCGATCCGGCTCCAATCGCAGGCGCAGCGGCGCATATAGGCAAGCTGCGTGCGCACGCCGATGAGATCTGGATCGAGTTCCAAAGCGCGGGCATAGGAAGCAATCGCCTCGCCGACGCGACGCGCCGTCTCATAGGCGGCGCCGAGATTGCAATGAAGCTCGGCCATGTCGGGCCTCAGCGCGATCGCCTGCCGATAGGCGCCAATGGCGCTGTCGGCATCGCCGCGCTGGAGGAGCATATTGCCAAGGTTGCAGAGCGCCTCGACAAAGACCGGTCGCAGCGCGAGCGCCCGTCGATAGGCCGCGGCCGCTTCATCGAGCTGCAGGAGGTCGCGCCTCAGATTGCCGGCGCAGAAATGCGGCATCGCGGCCTCGGGCCGCTTGGCGGAAATAGCGGCGCAGAGTTCGAGGCCTTCCGCATGGCGCTTGAGCTTGCGCAGGATCTCGGCTGCATTCGTGTGGGCTTCGACGAAATAAGGATCGAGGCGGCAGGCCTCGAGATAGGCAGCGAGCGCCAATTCGAGCTCGCCCCGGTCTTCGAGAATATTGCCGAGATTGGAATGGGCGGGCGCGAAATTGGGATTGAGCGCGATCGCCTTGCGGGCGGCCTCCAGCGCCTGGTCCAATTGCCGCGCAGTGCGCAAGACGGCCGTCAGATTGGCATAGGCTTCGGCATAGTCCGGCCTGAAGGCGACGGCCCGGCTTATCAACTCGGCGGCGCGCGCATGATGGCCGGCGGCATGTTCGATCAATCCGAGGTGGTGCCAGGCGACCGCGTTCGTGGGCTCGAGCGTCAGGAGCTCTTGATAAAGCTCGCGTGCCATGTCGTAGCGCTCGGCCAGGTGGAATTCGAGCGCGTTGCGCATCAGCGCCGCAGGATCGATGTCTCTGGCGGCGAGCGCCGCTTCGTTGCGGGTCATGCTGAGCCCCGATACGGGCATACGGCCCGATCCTGCGCGAAGTACAGGGTGGGGCTTGCGCGAGGCCTGCGGGTCGCGACGTGGGCCGCTTTAGGCGATGATGTCGGGGGTCAATTGGTCCTCGATACGGCCGATCCGGTCGCGCAGAACCAATTTGCGCTTCTTGAGCCTTTGGATCTGCAGCTGGTCGGAGGCGGAAAGCTGGACCAGAGCCTCGATGGCCGAATCGAGGTCGCGATGTTCCTGGCGCAGACGTTCAAGTTCGCTGTGCAAGAGAGCACGTTCCTCGGCGCTCAATTTTTCAGCCATTCGACGCCATTCCGGAACCGGCGCATCAGGTCGGCACCCGATTAGAGCACTTCCGATACGGGCCGCAAGTCTCGGGCGGCGATGTTCCGCTGGGATCGGGGTTGCCGCTTTCGTTTAAGCATCGGACAACCGATACCGATGCCGACTTTCGGGTCTCGATAATCCTCAGACTCGATCAGGTTCGTGGTTTCGCCCTCCGATCCAAATCATCGCGATCATTGGCGTGGCCAGCTGAAATCGTCGGCCCGGCCGGGTTTCGGCTCGGGCGGCTTGCCGCTCGCAAAGGTCTGCTCGATCAGGCTTTGCGCCTCGCCCGTCCGGCTCGCGGCCGGTGTTGCGAGCTGGGCACCGGGGGCAAGCACCGGACCCGTCAGCGGCAGGACCGGGCCGATAGGCGGCTTGGGCGCAGGCGCGGTCACCGCGGCATTGGTGCCGGCCGGCGTCGTCGTCTCGATTTTCGCCAGGGCTGCATCGCCCTGCGGCTTGCCGGCATCGAGGATCTGGCGAATGTTGGGTGCCACGAAGCTCGCAAGCTTGACCGCGCCGGCCTTGGTGAAGTGAACGCCGTCGAGCGCGCGCAGCCTGACGACTTGACCGTTCACGTCCGGCCCATAGGGAGAATATTGGCCGCGATCGTCGCCGAAAGCCTGCCAGATATCGACATAGGTCGCGCCGTTCTTGCTGGCGCGCTCGCGATAAATGTCGTTCAGCGCCGCCATCTCGGTCGAGAAACGATCGCTCTTCATGATCGGCAGGCCCACCCAGATGAGCGGGATCTTGGCGTCATGGAAGATCGCGGCGATCGCTTCGACGCGTGCGGCATAGATTTCCTGCCATTTCGGCGTTCCCGGATCATAAGTGCCACTCGCGTCATGCAGCGGCTGATGGTCGTTGCTGCCAATGAGTATTACTGCGACGTTGATCTTCTGCCCGCTGGTGACGAGATCATGCGCGGCCTTGGTCCAATCGTAGAAATCGTCGCGGACGAGGCCCGAATCGTCGCGCGCATCGCGCAGCACGCCGACCTCCGGGCGGTCGCTCAAGGACTCGGTAAGCCCTTGGCCAAGCAATTGACCGAGCGAATCGCCGAGCACCGCGACAAAGAAGGTCGGCGGCACGGAAGGCTTTGTCTCGATTTTTTGAGTCTGTTCGACCGGTTTCGAGCGTGGCACGCGATAATGCGGCCGAGGCGGAGGCTCATAATAGCGATAGGAATAGCTCGGCGGCTGGAACATCTGCTGGAACCAGTTGAAGGGGTTGAGCCCTTGCGCTCGAGCTGATCCGGTCCCCAAGGAAAGACACAGCGCTATCGCCGCGAGGAGCCGGATCCCGCGCCAAATCCTGCCGGTATGCGCCTTCTGTTCCACTGCGCCTATTATCAGCGCTTTGGTGGCGAAGTTAAGAGGGTAACTTATCGCTTTGTACAAGCTGATAATATTCTGTTAATTACCCGCTTTCCCGGACCGCGCGGAGCGCCGATCCGGGATCCAGCGGATCCCAGCAATCACAACTTCGGCGCAAGCTGTCCTGGACTCCCGGGTCTTCGCCGGCTCGGCGGCTCGTCCGGAGAAGCGCCTCCGGGATCTCTTGCGCCGCAGCAGGATCTGAGCCGTTGAGGCTCGCTGCCCGGGAAAGCGGCTCCTCAATCATCCGTCCCGGGTCGTGCGCAAGGCTTGCACGCAAAAGAGCCCATCGCTCCACGTCTCGACCCCCGACCAGTTCGCATCGCGCGCCAACGCTTCGAACGAACCGAGCGTATATTTGTAGCTGTTCTCCGTGTGGATTGTCTCGCCCTCTTGAAAGGCGATCGCTCTGCCGTTCAATCTCACGATCTGCCGGCGCAAGCTGACGAGATGCATTTCGATCCGGCTCCGCGCCCGGTCGTAGAAGGCGCGATGGGCGAAGGAGGCGAGATCGAAATCGGCGCAAAGTTCGCGATTGATGCGCGTGAGAAGATTGAGATTGAATGCGGCGGTGACGCCTGCCGCATCATTATAGGCAGCTTCGAGAACGTGGGTCGATTTGACGAGATCGAAACCGATCACGAGAAGGGCGCCGGGTCCGAGCATCTCGCCGGCACGGCGCAGGAATGCCAAGGCTTCGTACGGCTCGAAATTGCCGATGGTCGACCCCGGAAAGAAGCCGACCTTCGGCCCGATCTGCGGCAGTTCGAAATCTCGGGTGAAATCGGCGACGAGCGGATGAACCGCAAGCCGCGGGAAATCGCGCCGCAAATGCGCGATATCCTCATGCAGAAAATCGCCGGAAATATCGATCGGCACATAGGTCTCGATATGCGCGGCGGCGGCCAGAAGAATGCGCGCCTTGCGGCTCGATCCTGCGCCGAATTCGATCAGCGCGCAGCCGGGGGGAAAGAGCGCGGCGATCGCCGGCGCGTGGGCGCGCAAAATCGAGAGCTCGCAGCGTGTCGGATAATATTCCGGCAGCTCGACGATACGGTCGAAGAGGGCTGAGCCTGCCGCATCGTAAAAATATTTGGGCGACAGCCGCTTGGGGCTTTCCGCCAGTCCGGAAAGCACGTCGGCGCAGAATATCTCCGCATCGCGGCGTCCCGCCGCGCATGGCATTGCCCATGCCGTCGCCCGCTCAGCACACATGATCTGCCAATCGCAGGCCGGAGAACTGCCAGCGCGCCGCGGGCTGGAAAAAATTGCGATAGGTTGCGCGCGAATGCCCGGCAGGCGTCGCGAAAGAGGAGCCGCGGAGCACCATCTGATTGACCATGAACTTGCCGTTATATTCGCCGAGCGCGTCAGCGCTCGCGCGATAGCCGGGGTAGGGGGAATAGGCGCTGCGCGTCCATTGCCAGACGTGACCAAAGGCGTCGGCGAGGGCGCCGGTCTTGGCTGCGACCTCCCATTCCTCTTCGCTCGGCAGATCCTTGCCGGCCCAGCGCGCGAAAGCGTCCGCCTCGTAATAGCTGACGTGGCAGACGGGACGCGCCGGGTCGATGCGCCGCAAGCCGGCGAGCGTCAGCGAGAACCATGTGCCGTCGATCTTGCGCCAGTAGCCGGGCGCACTCCAGGCCTGGGCCTCCGCACAGGCCCAACCGTCCGAAAGCCAAAGGTTGGGCGTCTCGTAGCCGCCGTCCTCGATGAATTCGAGCCACTGGCCATTGGTAACGGCTTCCGGCGCGAGGCGCACCTGCTGCAAGAGCACCTGGTGCGCAGGTTGTTCGTTGTCGTAACAAAAGCCCTCGCCATCGTGGCCGATCAGGTGAATGCCGGCGATGACATTGCCCGGCGCGGTGCATTGGGTTTTTGCCTGCGGCCAATCCCAATCGGCAGCATAGGCGGGATCGGTGGCGTTCAGCGAAAAGGCGTCCAGGATATCGGTGAGCATCAATTCCTGATGCTGCTGTTCGTGATTGAGGCCGATCTCGATGATCGGGATCAGCGGATCGAGATCCTCAGCCTCTTCGATCAATTTGACGACCGCCGCATCGACGTGAGCGCGATATGCGCTCACTTCGGCGTGACCGGGCCGCGTGATGAGGCCGCGCTGCGGGCGCGCGTGGCGCGGGCCTGCTGCGACATAATAGGAATTAAAGAGAAAGGCGAAGCGCTCGTCGAAAATCTGATAGTCGCGCGCAAACGGACGCAGCAGAAATTGCTCGAAAAACCAGGTCACGTGGGCGCGATGCCATTTTGTCGGGCTCGCGTCCGGCATGGATTGAATGACCTGGTCTTCGGGGCTCAGCGGAGCGGCGCGGCGCTCCGTCTCGTTCCGCACATTATGGAAAGCGTCGCGCCAGAAACAGCGCGGGTCGGCGCTTTCTTTTGCGCCGGCGCCATCGCTGGAGTCGGGCAGACGAGCGGTTGAGGCGATCATGAGATCCGGGAAGCCGTTGGCTTAAGTAATCGAAACCGGCGCGAATAGTTCCGATGATGACCATTTCGCCGCCAACGGCAAGAGCGTTACGCGGCCACGCTCAAGCCCGAGTATCCATCCCGGCGAAATTCGCCAGCAGCAGAGCGAGGCCGAAAAGAAAAACGCAAAGTGCGGCAGCGACTTCGATCATGCGACCGACGATCTCGGCCCTCGCCGATCCCTTACCGGAAAAGCGAATCGCTAATTTTTTACTGAACACGGCCATGGTCGCGAGTGCGCCCGTCGTGATTGCGGTGCCGAGCGACATGGCGAAAACCGCCGCGACGCCGGCTGGAAATATGTCTTGGGCGATCGAGAAGACCAGAACGAGAATGGCGCCGGAACAAGGGCGCGCGCCGGCGGTCACAATCGTCGTAGCCGCAGATTTCCAGGAAAAGCCGTCGCCGAGATGTTTCGGGTCCGGAATATGACAATGCGGACAATTCAGCCCGTCGACGTGTTCGGGTGCATCGGCCAGAAACACGTTCTGCTGCTGCGGAAAAGCAAGACGCGGCGGTTCGGCGAAGAGATGCATGACGGGCGCGCGCCACGCCTGCCGCAGACTTGAGACGAGCGCTCTGCCCTTATTCGCGAGCAGCACGAGCCCGAGGACAATGATGCCGCTGTAAGCGGCAAGCTCGAGGGCGCGCGCCGCATCGTTCATCCGTTGCGCCGTCACCCTGAAAACGCCGGCGGCCGTTCCAACGAGAAGGATGGCGATCAGTCCTTGCAGAAGGGCAGCGAGCAGCGAGATGACGAGACCGCGCCGGAGCGCACGCTCGTTCGACACCATATAGGAGGTGATCACCGCCTTGCCGTGGCCGGGGCCCGCCGCGTGGAAGACGCCATAGGCGAAACTCAATCCGGCAAGGCCGAGAAATGCGGCATTGCTCTCCTTCATTGCGCGCAGCGAGCCAGTGAGCATGCGCGAGAAATAGCTCTCCTGCTCGACGATCCAGGCCATCAAACCGGAAGCACTGCCGACCGAGCCTTCGTCGCCGCCGACCGCGAAAGGATGATGGATGCCCTGCGCCGTCGCGGCGCTCGTCGTGGCGAGCACGACGAGGCAGAGAACGGGCACGATGCACCGGGCTCCGGTGTCATGCTCGGACAAAATCCTGAAGGTTCGAGGTGGTCGCATCGCGCTTCAGGGACAGGCGACGAAGATTCGGCTCGCCAATTTCATGCCGAAATTGGCGCCGGGCGACAGATTGGCGAAAAAGGCCTCCGACAATTTCTTCGAAGCGGCTTCATCGAGCGGGTCGGCGCCGAGCACGCTTGCCGAACAGCCCTTCGGCGCGCCGACGAGATCGACCGGAAGCTTGTCGTCCAGGCTGAAAGCGACGAAATAGGTCGGATCATAGACTTGAAAGGTGAAGACCTTGCCCGGATTGGTCGGGGCCTTCAACGGAAGCGTGAAGCTCAGCATGACGAGCTTGTCCGGCCGCTCGATGAGCGAATAATCCGTCGGCGGACCGAATTCGATCTTATCGCCGGCCATTTTGGCGAAAGTGAAATAGTCGAATTCGGCGAGCGATTCGACATTCGTCTTGGCCAGCGGGGCGAGCTGTTCCTTTGTCGCAAGCTGACCGTTCTGGGCGAGGCCTTGGGTTGCGAACGCCGAATACATATCGTCGAAGACCCAATCGCCGCGAATCGCTGCAATCCGGCCTTGCGTGTCGAAGATCACATGTTCGCGCGCGGTCACCCAGACATGCGGATGGGCATGCGCCTGCGGCATGGTGAAGAGAAGCGCCGCCAATCCTCCCATCCATATCCGCATATCGGCCGGCTCTGCCCAGAATCGCACAGATGTACTTGCCAGTCGAAAACTGGCCAAAGCGAGGCAAGGCGGAGCTTTTGAACGCGCCCGATGCCGCACGGACGCGGGCCTTTCTCTGACAAGATCCCGGCCGCATGCTAACGTTGCTCGGCAGGCGGCGCGGCGCACCGCTATCTGCAGCGCAATCATGAGCTTATCACAATGCCGCGAGGCGCGGTTGCGGCGCGGGCGGGATCGGGCGAGGGATGCCGGAGCAGCGGGCGCTGAGAGGTCCGGAGGGCAGGGTATTGGCGGATAGGTTGCGGTCTCCTGCTGACAGATATGACTTGAACGAAAGGCGCATCTTCGTCTCAGGCCCGCAGGCGATTGTGCGTCTTCTTTTAATGCAGAAGGAGCTTGATCGGCGTGCCGGCCTCAACACGGCGGGTTTCGTCTCCGGTTATCGCGGCTCGCCTCTCGGCAGTCTCGATCTCAATCTGTTGCGCGCCAAGGACGTGCTCGAGCCGGCGCAAATCGTCTTTCAGCCCGGACTCAACGAAGATCTCGCGGCGACCGCAATCTGGGGCGCGCAACAGGCCGAGATGCGCGGCGAAGGCCGCTATGACGGCGTCTTCGGACTTTGGTACGGCAAAGGCCCGGGCGTCGATCGCTCGGGGGACGTGCTGCGCCACGCCAATCTCGCCGGGACCTCGCGCCGTGGCGGCGTGCTCGCCCTCATGGGCGACGACCATACGGCGGAATCTTCGACCACCGCGCATCAATCCGAATTCACCTTCGTCGATGTGATGATGCCCATCCTGTCGCCGGCCGGCGTGCAGGAACTCATCGATTACGGGCTCATGGGCTATGCGATGAGCCGCTATACCGGGACATGGATCGGCATCAAATGCGTGAAGGAGACGGTCGAATCGACCGCCTCGATCGACGGCGCGCTCGACCGCGTGCGACCGGTCAGCCCGAACGATTTCGTCCTGCCGCCGGGCGGGCTCAATATCCGGGCGCGCGATCCGGTGCTCGAGCAGGAGCGGCGCCTGCAGAACTTCAAACATGATGCCGCGCTCGCTTGGATCAGGGCCAATCGGCTCAACAAACTGGTCCTCTCCGGCGGCGGTGACGCGAAGCTCGGCATTATCGCGGCCGGCAAGCCCTATCTCGACGTGCGCCAGGCGCTCGACGAGCTCGGCATCGACGAGCTGCGCGCCAATGAGCTCGGCCTCAGGCTCATGAAGATCGCCTGTCCCTGGCCGCTCGAGCCGACGGGCTTGCGCGAATTCGCGCGCGGACTCGCGACGATCGTCGTCGTCGAAGAGAAACGCGCGCTGATCGAGACGCAGGTGCGCGAGCTTCTCTATGGCAGCACGCATCAGCCCGTCGTCATCGGCAAGAAGGACGAGCGGGGCGAGTGGCTCTTTCCGGTCACCGGCGCGCTCGATGCGAACGAGATCGCGATTGCCATCGGCCGCCGTATTCTCGATTCGCATCGCAGCGAAGAGCTGGAGGCGCGGCTCGTCCGGCTCGAGGCGGCGCAGCGCGTGCTCGCCGAAACGAAGGATGCGGCGCTGCGCACGCCCTATTTCTGCGCCGGATGTCCGCACAATATTTCGACCAAAGTGCCGGACGGCATGCGCGCCTATGCGGGCATCGGCTGCCATTACATGGTCCAGCGCATGGACCGGGCGACCGAAGGCTATACGCAAATGGGGGGCGAGGGCGCCAATTGGATCGGCGAGGCGCCTTTCTCGACCCGCGGTCACGTCATCCAGAACCTCGGCGACGGCACTTATGACCATTCGGGCGTTCTGCCGATCCGCTGGGCGGTGGCGGCGGGCGTCAACATCACCTTCAAGATTCTCTTCAACGATGCCGTAGCCATGACCGGCGGCCAAAGCCTCGAGGGCAATCTCACGGTCGACAAAATCGCGCGGCAAGTCGCGGCCGAAGGGGCGAGCAAAGTCGTTGTCGTCACCGACGAGCCGGGAAAATATAGAGCCGCGGATCTCGCAGGCGCGGCGGTCAAGCCGCGCGCCGATCTCGATGAGGTTCAGCGCGAGCTGGCCGAGATTTCCGGGACGAGCGTGCTCATTTACGAGCAGACCTGCGCCGCGGAGCAGCGGCGGCGCCGCAAGCGCGGCCTCTTGCCCGATCCAGACCGGCGCGTGGTCATCAACGAACTCGTTTGCGAGGGCTGCGGCGATTGCGGCACGGCCTCGAATTGCATTGCGGTTCAGCCAGTCGAGACGGAATTCGGCCGCAAACGGGCGATCGATCAATCGAGCTGCAACAAGGATTTCTCCTGCCTCGAAGGTTTCTGCCCGGCGCTCGTGACCGTGCATGGCGCAAGGCTCAAAGTCGTCGAGGCCAGGAACGAGGAGTTTCCTCCGCTGCCGCTGCCGGAGCTCCCTGGCCTCGATCGGTCTTTTGGCATCCTCATCACCGGTGTCGGCGGCACAGGCGTCGTGACGATCGGCGCCTTTCTGTCGATGGCCGCCCATCTCGAAGGCAAGGGCTGCGGGTCGGTCGATATGGCAGGTCTCGCGCAAAAGGGCGGGGCGGTATTCAGCCATGTCAGGATAGCGCCGCGTCCGGAAGACATCCACGCAATCAATGTTGCGGCGGGTGGGGCCGATCTCGTGCTCGGCTGCGATCTCGTCGTCTCGGGCAGCGCAAAAGTATTGGCCGCGATTCGCCCGCTCAAGACCGGCGTCGTCGTCAATACCGCAGAGATCTATCCCGGCGATTTCACGCGCGATGCGGATTTCGTTCTGCCGGCCGAGGAGATCAAGCGCGCCATTCGCAGCGCGGCAGGCGAGGCCTGCTTCTTCGATGCAACGGGGCTTTCGACCTCTCTCTTCGGTACATCCATTGCGGCCAACATCATTCTCGTCGGTTTCGCCTGGCAGAAGGGATGGCTTCCGCTGTCGGAGGCGGCAATCCTGCGCGCCATCGAGCTCTCGGAAGAATCGGTCGATCTCAACAAAAGCGCCTTCCTATGGGGCCGGCGCGCCGCTTTTGCGCCGGAAAAGGTCCGGGCGATCATCGCGCCGGAGCCGAACGAGGATTCGCCGCGGCATATTTCGCGGAGTTTCGAGGAGGCGGTCGCGCGGCGCCGTGCTTTTCTCACAGCCTATCAGAACGAGGCTTATGCCGAGGCCTATGTGGCGCAGGTCAAGCGCATCGCGGAGGCGGAGCGGCGCCTAACCGCGCAGACGCGATTGGCTGAAGCCGTCGCGCGTGCGCTCTTCAAGCTGATGGCTGTCAAGGACGAATATGAAGTCGCCCGCCTTTATAGCGACGGCACGTTCGCGCGGCAGCTCGAAGCGGCCTTCGACGGCGAGGTGCGGCTCGAATTCCATCTTGCCCCGCCGATTTTCGGACCGCGCACCGCGCAAGGTCTGGCGCGCAAGATCTCTTTCGGCCCCTGGATGATGCGCATCTTCCGCATGCTTGCGAAGATGAAGCCTTTGCGCGGAACGCTTTTCGATCCTTTCGCGCTGAGCCGCGAGCGGCGCCTGGAGCGCAGGCTGCTCGCCGATTATCGCACGCTGCTCGCCGAGATCGACGCGGGGCTCACGCCCGAGAATTATGCTTGCGCGGTAGCGCTTGCGTCTCTTCCCGAGAAGATCCGCGGCTATGGCCACGTGAAACTGGCGAGCGCCGCGGCGGCCGATGCCGAGAGAAGCAAGCTTCTCGCCCAATTCCGCGCGCCGACATCGGCGCTGAAAATGGCGGCGGAATGATTCATCGCCAGAACTTCCGCCAATCAGAGAGCTTCTCGTAGGCGTCCTGCGCCTCTTTCAGCAATTTCTTGCGCGGAACGTCGGCCTGGCTGACCGCGCCGGCCGCAAACGCCGCCGGAACCTGCTGCGGGCGCTCGCGCAATTGGCCGGGGCGGCCGAATTCTTCCGCGAGGAAGGAGGAGAGCGCGACGAAGTCGTGGATCTCTCCGAGCGAGGATTGCATATCCTCGAGCGCGCCGACGACATTTTTGAAGGCTTTGCGGTCCTTCTCTCCTTCGACGAGAGATTCGAAGAATTCAGCCGTGTAGCGCAATTTCTTGGCGCGGATGCGCAGACGATGCTGATCCTTTTCGTTCATCTCGTCGAGACGGCCGCCGCGCTCCACGAGCTTGTCGAGCCTTTTGCCGAGGTTCTTGTCGAGAAACCTCTCGATCGGGCGCGTGCTGTCCTTCAGCGCCAAATGGCGGCTGTCGCTTTCGAGCCAGATCGCGAAATTGAGCAGCATCTCGCGCAGCCGCGAAGACGAAAGGGCTTTTCTGAGCTGCGCATGAGCTTCGCGCCTTTTCTCTTCGACGTGATCGACGAGCGATTGCACGCCGGTCTCGCCGGGTTCCGCCGCCTTCGGCTTCAGCGTCTGCGACTGCCAGACGTCGAGATCGCGCGCGCTGCCGAGAAGATCGGAGATCCATTTGAGCTCTCCGCGCAGGGCGTCATAATCGGCATCGCGCGCGATCGGTTTGAAGAAGGTCAGCGCCGCGCGCAAGCGGCGGATTGCGATCCGCGCCTGGTGAACAAGCTCGACGTCCTGCGTGGCTTCGCTGAACATCGCATAGTTCAACATAAAAGCCCTGAGGCAGGTAAGGCAGATCGCCTCGAAGGCTTCGCCTGCCGGCATGCCGCGCTCGAGTTCCGGCGTCGAAGCCTTGGCGCCGACGCCCCATTTGCCTTCCGCAAGAAGGAAGCCGCGCTCGGCCTTGCTCACCAAGCTCAGCGCAAGCGGCGCACGCGCGACGAGGCTCTGCGCGAGCCCGAAAAGTTGCGCCGGGCTTCCTTCCTTCAATTCAAGCTCGAGCTCGCTGATCGCGAGGCAATGACCATTGGCCTTGATCTCGCCGGCGTCGAGGGCGAATTCGATTTTTGCTCCATCGTTCTGCCAGAGCAACGATGTGCGATTGACGTTCGTCTCGAAGATCGGCCGCAATGCCTCGGCGTTTTTGGACATCAAAGATTGGACGCCCCGATCGCGCACGAAAGAAGCGTCGGGAACGGGCCTGTCGATCTCGTGCTCCCATTCGCCGCGCGAAATTCCATTTCCTTGCTTGACCGATTGCAGCAAGCGGTTGCCGGCCTGCCTGATGCGCACGGCGACGCCCTCCTGCTTGAGCTTGTGACCGGGCGTATCGAAATAGGTCGTGCGCAGTTGCTCGCGCGCTTCGAGACTTGCCTCGGATAAGGGTGGCGTGTCTTGCAAGGCCGGCAGAGCGTCCGGCTCGAACAGGAATTTAAGTTCGATTTCTCGGTCGTGTTGCATGGCTCGCTGACCACCGATGCAAACGCCGCATGAGCGGCGGCGCCGTCTTGGGAAGGGCGCGCCGCCGAGCCGAAGTTCGTAGCGCGCCTAGCGGACGATCACGTTCTTGAATTGCCAGGGATCTTCGAGATCGAGATCCTCCGGGAACAAGCCGCCGCGATCGGTCAAAGGAGTCCAATCCGTATAGACGCCGATGACCGGCCCGAGATAGGGCATTTGCACGTTTAGGCAATGACGGAAATCAAGTTCGTCGGCTTCGACAATTCCGGCACGCGGATTCTCCAGTGCCCAGACCATCCCGGCGAGAACGGCGGAACTCACCTGCAGGCCGGTTGCGTTCTGATAAGGCGCAAGGCGCCGCGTTTCCTCGATCGAGAGTTGCGAGCCGTACCAATAGGCGTTCTTCGCGTGCCCATAGAGCAGCACGCCCAGTTCGTCGATCCCGTCGACGATCTCGCGCTCGTCGAGAATATGGGAGGTCGGCTGCAATTTCCATTGTGCGCCGGCCATTTCATCGAGCGACAGGACGGCGTCGTCGGCCGGCCGATAGGCGTAATGCACGGTGGGGCGATAGGCGACCGCGCCATTCTCGCGCAGCGTGAAATAATCGGCGATCGAGATCGATTCGTTGTGGGTGACGAGAAAGCCATGTTGCGCGCGCGCGGTCGGCGTCCAGGAGCGCACGCGCGTACCGGCGCCCGGGCGCAGAAGATAGATCGCGCAATCGGGACCGAATCCGTGTCTCTTTCCCTCCGGAGGCAGTTGCTTCTCATGCGTGCCCCAGCCGAGCTCGGCCGGCTGCAGGCCTTCCGAGATGAAGCCTTCGACCGACCAAGTGTTGACGAAGCAATTGAGCGGCTTCGGCGCCTTGGCACGCTGCGTGTCGCGCTCGGCGATGTGAATGCCCTTGATGCCGAGATCGCGCGCAAGCCGCGCCCAATCTTCGCGGCTTTGCGGCTCGGAGCTTTTATGGCCGACGTCCCGCGCAACATCGAGCAGCGCCTGTTTCACGAACCAAGAGACCATCCCCGGATTGGCACCACAGCAGGAGATGGCGGTTGGCCCAGGGCCCAGCGCCTTGCGCTGGTCGAGCACTTCGGCGCGCAAAGCATAATTCGAGCGTTGCGACAGCGTGAGTTGCGAATCGAAGTAAAAGCCGGGCCACGGCTCGCAGACCGTGTCGATATAAAGCGCGCCCACTTCATGCGCGAGCCGGATGATTGCGGCAGAGGAGACTTCGACAGAGAGATTGACGATGAAGGGTTGGCCCGGCCCCTCGGTGAGCAAAGGTTTCAGGAGATCGGCGAAATTGTCGTGCGTCACCGGCTGTTTGATGAACCGGTAGCCCCGCTCATCGACGAGATGGCGGTCGGTGTCGACGGGGTCGATGACGGTGAAACGCGAGCGGTCGTAATGGAAATGGCGCTCGATCAAGGGGAGCGTGCCGCGTCCGATCGAGCCGAAGCCGATCATGACAATAGGACCCGTAATCGTGCCGTGCACCGGCCAATTCTGCATTTCTCTCTCCGGAATGTGCGGGAGGGCGGACCGTCGCCTTAAATGCGAGTGCTGGCCGAAGGTCAAGGAGGGGCGAGGCCGCCCCTCCGGCTCGTCTGTCGCGAGCGTTCTACTCTACGATGACCTTTGTCCCGATCGGCACGCGATTGTAGAGATCCATCACGTCGGCGTTCATCATCCGGATGCAGCCGGACGAGACAGCCTTGCCGATCGTGTCGGGCTCATTGGTCCCGTGGATGCGATACTGCGTGTCCGTCTTGCCGTGGTAGAGGTAGAGGGCGCGCGCGCCCAGCGGATTGCCGAGTCCGCCGTCCATTTCGGTCGGCAGATTGGGGAGACGCTGCAGCATGGCTTCCGGCGGAAACCATTTAGGCCATTCCTGCTTCGAGCCGACGGTCGCAGTCCCCGTCCAGGCAAAGCCTTCGCGGCCGACACCGATCCCGTACTGGAGCGCCTTGCCGCCCGGCTGGATGAGGTAGAGGTGCTTGGAATTGGTATCGACGATGATCGTGCCCGGCGGCTCGGTCGATTGATAATCGACGAGCTGCTTGGTCCTCGGCCCGGATGCGGCCCGGGCATCGTCAGGCGGCGGATTATAGACGCTTTCGGGGTAAGTGCTCTGGCCCGATTGCGGCTCCTGGCCATAGCCGGCCGGCGGCTGCTGGCCGTAGCCGGGCTGCCCATAAGCGGGCTGCTGGCCATAGCCATAGGCCGGCTGCGGCTCCTGCTCCTGATAGCCGGGCGCGGCATAGGCCGGCTGCGGATAGGCGCGCTGGCGGCTTTCTTCGCCCGGGAAGGACGGATAGCCGGAATAGTCCTGCTGGGCCGGCGGCGGATAGGCCTGCTGATAGCCGTTGTAATAGCTCCATTGCGCCCCCGCGGGCGTCGCCAAGAGCAAGAGACAGGCGAGCGCCGAGAGCGTCAGGGCGCCGAACTTAATGTCATGACACATGGATGACCCCGCCGAACCGTTTGAGTACTCAAGCCAAACACACGATGAAGGCAAAAGTGAAAACGAGATCTGGACAATTTGATGTGAGCGATTGATGCCGCCCCGCAGCCGCCCGGAGGGTGCACGGGCCCTTTGGCCGGCTTGCGGGACGCAATCCTTCCACGAAAAAATTTACCGCGCAAACTTCCCAAAACGCTTGCGGAGACAACATTCCGTGTCACACTTCCGTCGTGGATAGGCCTTCAGAAGGAGAACGGCATGTCAGCATTGGAAAGCCATCTCGCCGAGCTCGAACGCCGTCACGAAGCCCTCGACCGGGACATTGCCCGGGAATGGGCGCACCCAGGGGCCGATGAAATCAAATTGGCCGAGTTGAAACGGCGCAAGCTGCAACTGAAAGACGAGATCGCCAAGCTTAAAGCCGAATGCCAAGCTGAGACGACGATCCATTAAAGTTGATATGCGCAGCAGGCTCGGGCCGGTGCCCGAGCCCCTGCGATGACTATCGCGCATTGCCGGGCGTTGGCCGATCGGCTAGAACGCCGCCAGGATTATTATATCCGGCTTATTCGTATCCGCGGCCAAGTTCACGCCAGGATCAGCACCCATAGCTCAGCTGGATAGAGCGTTGCCCTCCGAAGGCAGAGGTCACAGGTTCGAATCCTGTTGGGTGCGCCATTTATTTCAATTGGTTAATTATAATAAAGAGCCTTTGCCCCTCGCCGCGCGAGACGAATCTCGCGTCACGCGTCAAGCCGTGCCGCGAGAAAGATTTGTGCATAACCTGCGCGCGCTTCCTTCGGCCTGTTGAAAACCGCCGCGGCGGAATGGACGATTTCGCTGGGTCGGAATGCTCATGAGCATTCGAGGACCAAGAGGTCTGTGCTCCCATCCTCTTGTGCGTG
Organism: Beijerinckiaceae bacterium; assembly: GCA_021324915.1. Taxonomy (GTDB): domain Bacteria; phylum Pseudomonadota; class Alphaproteobacteria; order Rhizobiales; family Beijerinckiaceae; genus Methylovirgula. Next base: position 44,518 of record JAJPIC010000014.1, read on the forward strand.
GTGGAGGAAATAAGCCGTTCGGGCTCGAGAAAATTGCGCCGCCCGCTCGCGTTTTCCTGAACGTCCTCCTCAGAAATCGGGCGTCGCTGCTTGTCCAGGGAGTGAAAGTCATGATGACACGAGTATTCGATAATCTTCAAAAGTTCGGAAGAGAGCAGATCGAGGCTTCCAATTGGATCGCTGCCTCGATTGCCAAGGGGCTCCAGGCAATTGCCGCCGAAGCGGCTGCTTATTCAAATAAGTCTATTGAGGATAATTCCCTTTGGATGGAGAAATTGCTCGGTGCAAGTTCGATCGATGAGGTGGTTCGAATTCAATCGGAACATGCCCAGTCCGCCTATGCAGACTTGGTGACCGAGGCCAGCAAAATGGGCGATCTCTGCACGAGTCTCACGAAAGAGACTCTGCGCGTGGCCAGAACATCTTTGGCCAGGGCCGAGGGGGCTGCCCCCAAGAACGCTGCCAAGGTCCAAGCCGCAGTTTCGCAGAGCATAGCAGCCTAAAGAGCATAGCAGCTCGAGAAGGAAGCGGCTTGAATCGGCCCTATTTGCCGGGCTTCCGAGGCGCCTCGCTCCTTGGCGAGGCGCTTCACCTCCCAATTGGTCGAGCCGCGTTGAGGGCTGCTGGCGCAAGGGAGCGCATCGGGGCGGCTCTGGCATCGCGGCCTCGTGCGCCTAATTCAGGCTTCAACCTGGCTCCTGCCTTAAGCGTTTTTATCGACCCGGCCAAAGCAGGTGCCGAGGAGGGACGCCATGGATGAAACCGAGATCTACGAATATGCGCGGCAATTATTGGAAACGCACGGGGGCCGCGCAGTAGCGGTAGCGGCGCAGCAGGCCAGCAATTTCGAGCAGGAGAACGATCAGGAGCAGGCGCAGATTTGGAGACGCATCGAAGCGGCGCTGAAGTTGCTGCGCGGGCCGACACAAGGCTGAAGGCGCGCAGACACCCGACTGCTGCTCGAGTCGAAGCAAGAGAGCCAGCAAGAGGCCGAATTTCGAAGCTACGCTCACTCGCAAGCCCATGAGGTTTCGCTGCGGTGCTGCGAAACTTATCAGCGGCGAGCGCGCAAGAAAGATCGCGGCCCCAGCGCACGTGCATCGATGAGTTTTGCTTTCATCGATGAGTTTTGCTTTCGCGCAAGGCGACAGGTTTGCGCGATCGGCAATAGCCGCATGAAGCGCGTGCATCGCACGTGCGCTTCAACTCGCGATGCATGCCGGCATCGCGATTATATGCGCGCAAAAATTCTTATCCTTCTCACGCGACAGTTCAATGAAGCTTCCATGATCGCGACTCTAAAATTAGACGCGCGCATCATCGAGACTTCATCGCGCAAAGAATCTAGGCGAGCGAACCTCGTTCGTCACAGCACTGCAAACTTATTCCACTAGCGCGGTGCCTGCCCGGAATGTTTTCCTTCAATTCACACCAAGAGGGCGGTCATGCGTTCAACGTTTCATCCAAGCGATACGTCTTTGCCGAGTCATGTGCTGAGGAAGCGCCGTTCGCTGTCATGCGTCGCTGTTGCGGCCATGCTTGCGAATCTGGCGATGCCGATCATGCCGGCAATGGCCGGCGGCACGGCTTCGCCAATCAAGCATGTGATCATCATCATCGGCGAGAACCGCAGTTTCGATCACGTCTTTGCAACCTATAAGCCGGTCAGCGGCGACAAGGTGCTCAATCTCCTGTCGGAAGGCATCGTGAAATCCGACGGCACGCCGGGCGCCAATTACGGCAAGGCCCTGCAATACAAGGCGACCGACAAGACCACTTATCAGATCACGCCGCCCAAGACGCCTTACACCATGCTTCCGCCCGCGCTTGCCGGCGGCCCGTCGATCCCGAACATCTGCTCGGCGCTCGGCTATACGTCGGGCACGTCTTGCGTGTCGAATGCCAACATCGCCTTTGCCAAGACCGTCGAGAACGGATTGGCCGACGATTATTACAAGTACCTGTTGACCGGCGGTACCGGCCAGAAGAGCGGCACGCCTGATCAGCGGCTGTTCTACAATGGCCAGGATGCGAGCCATCTGCCGCCCGGTCCCTATCAGCTCACCTCGGCCACTTATCCCTACGACGCCTATGCGGCGAGCCCCGTGCATCGCTTCTTCCAGATGTGGCAGGAACTCAACTGCGACGCATCGGCAGCGAGCAATTCGAATGGCTGGGGCTGCTTGTCGGATCTCTTCCCCTGGGTCGAGGTCACGGTCGCCGCCGGGTCGAACGGCGCCGCGGAACCGGCCGGGTATACCGGCGAAGGCTCGACCTCGATGGGCTTCTACAACGTCCAGCAGGGCGACGCGCCTTATCTCAAATATCTCGCCGACACCTATTCGATGAGCGACAATTATCATCAGGCGGTGAACGGCGGCACCGGCGCCAATCACGTGATGCTCGGCACCGGCGATGCGGTCTACTTCAGCGACGGAAAGGGCAATGCGGAAGTTCCGCCGCATAATCCCGTCAATCCCAATGCGCCGGGAACGCCGCCCAACGGCGTGAGCGCGCTGAGCGAGATCGAAAATCCCAATCCGCAGCCCTCGACCAACAACTTCTATACGCAGGACGGGTACGGCGGCGGTTCCGGTTCGCCGACGGCCACCGCGCCCAACGCGAATTACGGCGGCGGCTCCTATGTCGATTGCGCCGATCCGACCCAGCCGGGCATCTCGCCGATCCTCAATTATCTCAACGCCCTCAAGCGTCCGGTTTCGGCGAACTGCGAGGCGGGCCACTACTACCTCGTGAACAATTACAATCCGGGCTATTTCGGTGACGGCACCGACGCCTACACCAACAAGAACCCGAAGAATTATGTGTTCACGATCCCGCCGTCGAGCCTGCGCACGATCGGCGACGAGCTGAACGAGCACAACATCTCGTGGGCCTATTACGGCGACCAGTTCGACCGCTATCTCAACGACAAGTTCGACACGAGCTCGAAAGATGAATATTGCAACATCTGCAATTGGGCGCAGTATTCGACCTCGATCATGACGAATGCGGCGGTGCGCACTGCCCATCTCCAGGACACCGCGAATCTCTACCAGGCGATCGCGGACGGAACGCTGCCCGCGGTCTCTTACGTCAAGCCGAGCGGTTTCGTCGACGGCCATCCGGCGTCTTCGAAGCTCGATCTCTATGAAGGCTTCGTCAAAAAGATCGTCGACGCCGTCCAGGCCAATCCGAAATTGTGGGCTTCGACTGCAATTTTCGTGACCTTCGACGAAGGCGGCGGTTATTGGGACTCGGGCTATGTCCAGCCGCTCGACTTCTTCGGCGACGGCACCCGTATTCCGATGATCGTGGTCTCGCCCTACAGCAAGGGTGGCCACATCTCGCATACCTATACGGATCACGTGTCGACGCTGAAGTTCATCGAGCGGAATTGGAAGATCCCGCCGGTTACCAGCCGCAGCCGCGACAATCTCCCCGATCCGCAGACCGGAGCCAATCCGTACATCCCGACGAATTCTCCGGCGCTCGGCGACATGTTCGACTTGTTCAGCTTCCCATAAGTCCCCGATAAGGATTGAGAAATATGGTGCCGATCTCATTCGAGATCGGCACCATTTGCGCGATTGCCTGAAGCGCGACCGTGGTAAGCTTTCGTTTCGGGCCGGAATCAACGCCGCGCGTTCGGCGCCGATCTTGCGTAAATTGGGTGATATCGTGCAGAGAGTTGCTGTTTCGGACGAGGCCCTCGGTTCTTCTCGGGAAGCGCATCTCTCCTGGGGTAGCGGATCGGTTTATGCAGGCGCGCAGGATCCGCAAAAGCCATGCCTGCAAAAGTTCGTCCGAAACGATGTCGCCATCGGCGTCCTGCTGCCGGAAGAACCAAGCGAAGTGACCTGGCGCATTGGCGGCGCTGTCGCGCTCTATAGAGCCTCGTTACAGACGCCGACCGCGCCCGATTTGATCGTCGTACCGCCCGGTCATGAATTCGACGCTTCGGGCCGCGGCGGGCAGATTTTGTGGCTCTTCTTCGATCCGCGGACAATCAGCGACGACGAGAGCGTGAAATCCTTCGCCGAGAAGGTGCGCGTCGATAGCTCGTGGTCAAAGGACCGCTTGCTGTCCGCCGTCGTCGCCGAGATCAGGAAAGAATGTTCAAACGGCTTTCCGCGCGGACCGCGCTTTCTCGAACGCGCAGCTATGATGTTTGTGACGCAGCTCGCGTATTTTTTCGATCGCCCGGCGCCGCGCTTCGAGCCGCGCGCGCTTTCCGCCGCAAAGCTCCAATTGGTCATCGAATATCTTAAAAGCAATCTCAATCGCAACATCACGCTTGCCGAGATTTCGGACCTCGTCGATCTCACACCGAGGTATTTTTGCGCGGCTTTCAAGAAGGTGATGGGAAGGCCGCCGCATCAGTTTCAGATCGAGCTGCGGGTGGAGCGGGCGAAGAAACTGCTCTCCGATCCAAATATGTCTCTCGTCGATATCGCATTGGCGCTCGGGTTCAGCAGCCAAAGCCATCTCTGCGACTATTTCCGCCGCATCATGGGCGTGACGCCCGCGCGCTATCGAGCCGAAATCCAGGCAAAAGCATGCCGGCTGCCCGCCGGGCCTCATGCGCTCAACTGGGCGGGAAAGCTAGCGGCCCGTGGAGAACCTAAGTTTCGCCCGCCCGGCGAGGCAGCGCGCCGGCACAAGCGCGAGGCGGCGAGAGCCGCCAAATAGCAGGATTTCGAGCGCCTCAAGCGGCGCGCGCGTCCGGCTCTTCCTCGAGTGCCGCGGCAATCGCATCGTCGACGCGCTCGAGGAAAATGAATTCCAATTTGTTGCGCACTTCCTCGGAGACCTCTTCGAGATCTTTGCGATTGCGCGCCGGCAGCAGCATCCGGCTGAGCCCCGAGCGCGCGGCGGCTGCGGCCTTTTCCTTGATGCCCCCAACGGGGAGCACGAGCCCGCGCAAGCTGATCTCCCCGGTCATGGCCGTGTCGCTGCGCACGACGCGGCCGGTCAGCAGCGAGACGAGTGCACAGAACATGGCGACCCCGGCGCTTGGCCCGTCCTTCGGTATGGCGCCGGCCGGTATGTGGATATGAATGTCGCTCTGATCGAAGAGGGCGGTATCGATGCCGAGCATCGCGGCGCGATTCTTGACGATGCTGAGCGCAGCCTGAGCGCTCTCGCGCATGACCTCGCCGAGCTGGCCGGTGAGGATGAGTTTTCCATGTCCAGGAATGCGTGTCGCCTCGATGAACAGAATATCGCCGCCGACCGGCGTCCAGGCGAGTCCCGTTGCGACGCCCGGCACGCTGGTGCGCATGGCGACTTCATTCTCGAACTGCCGCGGTCCGAGCACCGAGGGCAGGTCCTCGGAATCGATACGTACGAAGCTCGCGCTGCCTTCGGTGATTTGCATCGCCGCATTGCGCAAAGCGCGGCCGATCTCCCGTTCGAGGCTGCGCACGCCGGCTTCGCGCGTGTAGTTGCGGATGATCTCCTTGATCGCGGCTTCGGTGATTTCGGCCTGCTCGGGCTTGAGCCCGTTTGCTTCCAATTGCCGGCGCACGAGATAGCGCCGGGCGATCTCAAGCTTTTCCTCTTCGGTATAGCCGGCGAGCGAGATGATCTCCATGCGGTCGCGCAAAGGGCCGGGGATAGTGTCGAGGACATTGGCGGTGGCGATGAACACGATACGGCTCAGATCGAACGGGACGCCGAGATAATTGTCGCGGAAAGTCGAGTTCTGCTCCGGATCGAGCACTTCGAGCAGCGCCGCGGAAGGATCGCCCTGAACGCCGGCGCCGACCTTGTCGATCTCGTCGAGCATCATCACGCAATTGCGCGCGCCGGCCTTGCGAATGGCCTGGATGATATTGCCGGGAAGCGCGCCGATATAGGTGCGCCTATGCCCGCGGATTTCGGCTTCGTCATGCACGCCTCCAAGGCTCACCCGCACGAATTTGCGTCCCAGCGCACGAGCGATCGACTGGCCGAGCGAGGTCTTGCCGACGCCGGGCGGACCGACGAAACAAAGGATCGGCGCCTTCCCATGCGGCGCGAGCTTGCGCACGGCGAGATATTCGAGGATGCGCCGCTTGATCTTTTCGAGCCCATAGTGATCCTCATCGAGGATCTTGCGCGCTTCCCCGATATCGATCGGCTTTTCCTCGGGCAATTTCCAGGGCAGCTCGATCAGCCAGTCGAGGTAAGTGCGCACCATTCCATATTCGACCGCGGCCTCGGGCATTCGCTCCAGCCGGCGCAATTCTTTGCGCGCCTGGTCCTCGACGTCTCTCGGCATGCCCGCATCGCCGATCTTTTCAGTAAGCTCGGCGATCTCGGCTCCCTTGCTGTCGGCCTCACCCAATTGGCGTTGGATGGTCGCCAATTGCTCGCGCAGCAAGGCCTCGCGCTGCCGCTCGTCGAGCGCCGCCTTGGTCTGGCGTCCAATCTCAGCCGAAAGTCGCAGAACCTCGAGCCGGCCGGCGAGCAGGCGCGACACGCGCTCGATCCGCGCAGCGATGTCGATCGTCTCCAGCACTTCCTGCTTTTCATCGGGCGTGATGTCGATATAGCCGGCGACGAGATCGGCGAGCGCGCCGGGGGAACCGACGGCCTGAATCGCGCGAATGAGCTCCTGCGGCGCCTGCGGCAGCAATTCGAGCGCTTCGATCGCTTGGCGCTGTAGATTGAGGAAGCGCGCCTCGATCTCCGGCGTGCGCTGATCGGGTTCGTCGATCCGATTTACGCGCGCAACGAAATAAGGCTGGCTGCCGAGAAACTCGAGGATACGGAATCTCTGCACGCCCTGGCAAACGAGGTGATGCGCGCCATCCGGCGCGGTCACGTAACGCACGATATTGGCCAACGTGCCCACGCGATGGAGATCGATCGCTTCGGGCTCCGGCAGTTCCGGGTCGCGTTGCATCACCACGCCGAGCTGAGTCTGATCGCGCACGGCCTGCTGCGCGGCCGCGATCGAGCGTGGCCGGCCGATGGCGATCGGAAAGATCGTGCCGGGAAACAGGACGAAATTGCGGACCGGCATGATGATCAGGGCATCGGCAGGCAAGGTCTTGCTGGCGGCCGAGCCGGTCTCGGTCTCCGCAGCGCGCAGAATTTGATTCTCCCTCACGCAAAGCTCCCGGGTTCAAGCGGCCTTTTCGAGGCTGATGACGAGACAGCCGTCGACGGCGGCGCGCCGCACTTGGCTGTAACGTCCGGGCGGCAATTGGATGCGTCGTTCGAATCGACCCTGCGGCAATTCGAGGCGGTGGATTACCGCGTCGCGCAGCGCGGCCGGAAGCGTGCGCACGCCGAGGATCGCCAATTCATCTTGCTCGATCGTGATCTCGACGGCCTCGATGTTGACGCCGGGCAGAGCGACGAGGACCAGAACCTCATGCGCCGTCTCGAGCACGTCCGCCGGCGGCTCCCAGGCCGGCGGGCCACTCGGGCGTGGCCGGAACGATTGCCGGTGCAGCCGCTCGGCCCGCGCGAGAATTTCGCAGGCCTCCGACCACATCAGGATTTGTATGTCACGCGTGGCCATGCGGTGATGCCCCTCCACAGTCCGGCGGCATCGAGACCGCGCGAATGCAAGCGATGTAGTCGCTGGAACGCCTCCAGCAAGATTAGGGGGATAAGTTCCGGCGGCAATGCGTGAAATTCGCGGCCCTGAAAGGCAAGCTTAATCACGTTCATGGCTTTTGGATCGATCCGATCCAAAAGCATCCCGATCTCGGCGGAAAACAAGCAGCGGATGCGCGAGGCGCGGGCTGCCATCGCAGGCAGCCCGACAACCTCCGGCGGGAGCCGATCAGGCCCGCGACCCGGCGAGGTCGAAGCGATCGGCGTTCATGACCTTGACCCAGGCCGCGACGAAATCCTGCACGAATTTCTCCTGGGAATCGGTGCAGGCGTAGACTTCCGCGAAGGCGCGAAGCTGCGCATGCGATCCGAAAATCAGGTCGACGCGCGTGCCGGTCCACCGAGGCTTCCCGGTCTTGCGGTCTCGACCCTCGTAGACACCCTCGGCATCCGGCGCCGGCTGCCACTGCGTGCGCATGTCGAGCAGGTTGACGAAGAAGTCGTTCGTCAGTTTGCCCGGCCGGTCGGTGAAAACGCCATGTTTGGAGCCGCCGGCATTGGCGCCGAGCACCCGCAACCCGCCGACCAGCGCCGTCATTTCCGGTCCCGTCAGCGTCAGCAATTGCGCGCGATCGACCAGCGCTTCCTCCGGCGCCATGAATTCCCTGCCGCTCGAATAATTGCGGAAACCGTCGGCGCGCGGCTCGAGCGGGGCGAAAGAGGCGGCATCCGTCTGTTCTTGCGAAGCATCCATGCGTCCCGGCGTAAAAGGCACCTTCACATCGGTCCCGGCGTCTTTCGCGGCCTTTTCGATCGCAGCAGAACCGCCGAGCACAATCAGATCTGCGAGAGAGATTTTCTTGCTCCCCTTTTGCGACGCGTTGAACTCGTCCTGGATTGCCTCAAGCTTCGCAAGCACGGTCTTCAGCTGGGCCGGCTCGTTCACCTGCCAATCCTTTTGCGGGGCGAGCCGGATCCGTGCGCCGTTGGCGCCGCCGCGCTTGTCGGAGCCGCGGAAGGTCGATGCCGAGGCCCAAGCCGTCGAGACGAGCTGCGATACCGAGAGGCCGGAAGCAAGAATCTTCGCTTTCAGCGCAGCTATGTCCTGCTCGTTGACGACCTCGTGGTCGAGCGCAGGGATCGGATCTTGCCAGATCAGCGTCTCCTTCGGCACGAGCGGGCCAAGATAGCGCTGGATCGGACCCATGTCGCGATGCGTCAGCTTGAACCATGCGCGCGCGAATGCATCGGCGAATTCGTCCGGGTGCTCGTAGAAGCGTCGCGAGATTTTCTCGTAAACCGGGTCGAGCTTCAGCGAGAGATCCGTGGTCAGCATGGTCGGAACGCGCTTCTTCGACGGATCGAAAGCGTCGGGGATCGTCGCTTCCGCTCCTTTCGCCTTCCATTGCCAGGCGCCAGCCGGGCTCTTCTCGAGCTCCCATTCATATTTGAAGAGGTTATCGAAGAAATGATTGCTCCACCTCGTCGGGGTCTGCGACCACGTGACTTCCGGACCGCCGGTGATGGCGTCGGGGCCAACGCCCGTGCCATATTTGCTCTTCCAGCCGAGGCCTTGATCCTCGATCAAAGCGCCTTCCGGCTCCGGGCCGAGAAATGACGGATCCCCGGCGCCGTGGGTCTTGCCGAAAGTATGGCCGCCGGCGATGAGCGCGACCGTCTCTTCATCGTTCATCGCCATGCGGAAGAAAGTCTCGCGAATGTCCTTTGCCGCTGCGACCGGATCCGGCTTGCCGTTCGGCCCTTCCGGATTGACGTAGATCAAACCCATCTGCACGGCGCCCAGTGGCTCGGCGAGCTGCCGCTCGCCACTGTAGCGCTCGTCTCCGAGCCACGTGCCTTCAGGACCCCAATAAAGTTCGTCCGGTTCCCAGGTGTCTGCGCGCCCGCCCGCGAAACCGAACGTCTTGAAGCCCATCGACTCCAAAGCGACATTGCCCGCGAGAACCAGGAGATCGGCCCAGGAGATTTTGCGCCCGTATTTCTGCTTGATCGGCCACAATAATCTGCGTGCCTTGTCGAGGTTCGCATTGTCCGGCCAGCTATTCAGCGGCGCAAAGCGCTGCTGACCGGCGCCCGCACCGCCGCGCCCGTCCGTAATGCGGTAGGTACCTGCACTATGCCAGGCCATGCGAATGAACAAGCCGCCGTAGTGGCCGAAGTCGGCCGGCCACCATTCCTGCGAATCCGTCATCAAGGCATGCAAATCCCCGATCACCGCATCGAGGTCGAGGCTCTTGAACTCTTTTGCATAGTCGAATGCCTTGCCCATTGGGTCGGACAAGGCCGAATTCCGATGGAGCACAGAAATGTCGAGGTGGTCGGGCCACCAGTCGCGATTCGTGTGGCCGCGGCTGCCGCCCGAAAATGGGCACTTGCCCGCGCCGTTATCGGTCTTTGCGTCCATTTCTTCCTCCGACTGGCTTAAGTGTTCACCGCCATGATTAGGCGGACGGATGACCTCGATCTAATAGGCAGTTCCGTTCATTTCGATAGGCAGCGCCGATGACCATCGATGGGTTTCCGATAGGCGCAGGTGGACGGATCGGCGGATTCGGCGCGCCGCCGGGACCTGCAATTTCAATCAGGCGATTTCCATAGATCCTTTGCAAGCCCGAGGACAAGCTTCGGCGCGATCGAATTCAAATTGGGCAAAGTGGGTGCCAGCTTCGGTCGCCTCGGGGCAATGTCGGAATTGCCGATGGCCGTACACTTTGCGAAGGCAAGAATTTGCGAAGCCAGAAAAATGTACCCCAGCCGGCCGGCTGGGGTACATGCGTGTTGCCAGAAAGTAGAAGCTCCGGCCAATACGGCTTACTTCGAGATGCCCGGCAGGGGTTGGGTATGTTCAATCTGGACCGCCTGCAGCTCGTGCCAGGAGACCCCGAGTTCTTCGAGAATGGAAGGAGCGATCTGGGTGGTCGCGACCGGCGCAGAGATGGTGTTGCCCGATAGACCCGGCGCACTCACGAGAAGCCCGATGTGACGGTCGTCGTCTGCGACGCCGCCGTGCTCGGCAAGCTTGGTGCCGGTTGTGTAGATCACGCCCTTGTCGGACACGACGAAGAAATCGGGCGTCCGGCTGTCCGTCTCGGGATCCTGATAATATTTGATGAGCTCGTCGCGATCGAGGATGGTCTTGATGCCGAGCGCGGTCGATGCGGCCTTGAGATCGGCCTCGGACGAGCGCAGCGTGTCCGGCGTCCGCTTATTGGGTTTGAGCCAGACCAGCGAGGCATCGTCGGCGATATTGAAGCCATAGCCATCGTTCGCGAGCACGGTGGAGTAGGTATCCGGAATGGCGCGGCGAAGCGCGCGATTGATCGGCGACTGGCCGTGCTTGGCGCTGATGATGATGGCGGTGTCGTCGTATAGGCGATTGTCCTTGAGCTTCTGGACCATTTGGCCGATGGCACCTTCGACGAAGGTGAGCTGCTCCGTCAGCGCATTGCCCGGATCTCCGGCAGCGTCCAGATAGCCTCCGATCAGACCGGCCGGATCGCCATAGCCGGACTGCGCCAGCTTTTGACCGACACTGACGGCCTGAAAATTCATTCCGAAGATCGCCGGAACGTAGCCGGCCGCGGTGCCCGTGCTGTGCAACCCGCCGATCTCGTTGAGAACGGCTTGAACCTTGATCGAATCATTGGTTCGCGCGCCCTTGAAACTCGTCGTGTAGTCGTCGCCGGCCGGCGCGCCGGGGAGCTGCGAGTTGATTTCCGGCGTAAACAGATCCTCGATGCCTTTGCCGGAGGGGCCGTTGAGAATTTCATACGCGGGGTGCTTGTCGCACCAGGCGGTGTGCATGTTATGCGCGCGAAGCACCTCGAAGAGGGTGTTCACCCGGATGAACTGATGCGGCAATACGGTGACGCACTGCCCATTGAGTCTTCTCATCGGCAGGTTTTTCGGATTGATTTGCGAGAGCGGCTTGCCCAGCGTCCCGCCACCGGTCACATCATTCAAATTATAATCGAGGTTTTCCGCATAGGTGGTCTCGGCGCCGGGAGCGCCGGCGCAGTTCGAATTGGGCGGAAAGAACGTGCGATCGTAGCTGTCGTCGTAGAACACGCCTGCCGAATAAGGCGTGCCGCCCGTCACCTGCGCAACCATGCCCGGAAAACTGTCCGACGGCGCGGTGGTATAAGCGTTCGAATAGGTGATGCCGCGCTTGGCGAGCTGCGCCAGCACGCCGTTCGGATGATTTTCAATCCACAGCCGCAGGTCGACCTCATGCATTCCGTCGACACTGATCAACAGCACATGATCGACTGAGCTCTTGGCGTGCGCGGCTGTTACGAGGCCGAGCGCCGCGGCGCCCGTCAAGATATACTTGAGTACTGAAGACATCGAATAATCTCCTGCTGAGGGAATTTGGGTGAGCGCGGCCATGCGCTCTGCCGAATGGGGCAGGCGCTGACCAGAGTTACATCGGCTTAAAAGAGTGCCTTACGAGATTCCCTGCAGATGAGACAACCGTGCAAGCATCGGAACCGTGCCAAAGCGAAGATCCGCTTTGGCGTTGTTGGACAATGTCAGTTGATTGGCTGGCTTACGCGATTTGAAAAACACCCGAGTTCCGCAGCACTGCGGCCTCACCCGCAATGCTGAGATAGCGTCGCAAGGTTTCGACTGCGTGACGGGGATATGACGTTCTATATTCAGCGCTGCCGGGTATGAGATTTGTTCGCCCGTCGCGCGTATCGGCAATTGCGTGCCTGTTGCGGCGGCGAGCAAAATATTCCGCAATGGATGAGGATCATCTATGGACTTGATAGACTGAAGAATGCCGATCGTGGCCGGGCATTTGGCGAATTCAGGCGTCCGCCGTTGAAAGCCACCAGGTCTCACCTGCGAACCAGCAGCTGCGATCGGGCGTTTCGTCGAGGCGGAGCGAGCGCACATCGAGCCAATTCTTCGAAAAGGCCTCGGTGAGACGACGGCCTGCTTCCTCGTTTTGAAGACCCACACAGCCGATAAATGCAGCGCGCCCTACAAAGCGCGCCGGCCACACTGAGCCTCTGTCGGGCCGTCTAATGAGCAACATGCCTCCCAAGACTCCCTTCGGCGCCAAGGGAAACATGAGACGCCCTCCGGGCCGCAATGCATCGAGCCATATGCGGCTTGGCTGCGCGGCGCCGGCGCAGACGTAGATGAGGTCTGCCGGCGGCAGACCTCCAGCGACGCCCGATTGCGCGCGCACTTCGACCTGATGCAGGTCGCTCAGGTTCTCGCGCGCACGCGCCGCCAATGCCTGGTCGATCTCGTAGGCGTAAACGCGGCCGCCCGCACCAACGAGATGCGCGAGGATCGCAGAATAATAGCCGCTGCCCGCCCCGACCTGCACCACGGTTTCGGCCTCTTCGATATGGCAGGCCGCGAGCCAAAGGGCATGAGCGCTGGGCATCCCGATATTGAATCCGTGCTCGCGATCCAGTGCGACGAGCACGTCTTGATAGAGGAAGGCCGGATCGTCGTCGGGCGTCTCAATGTAAGAGTGGGCGCCGAGACTCAGCCACCACGGTCCCGGTCCGGCGAACGGCTCGCGTCTTACAGAGCGAAACGAGTCTTCGATGCGAGGATCGTCGAGCTTGGCTGCGGCGCAAACGAGTTTGGCGTAAACCGAGCGATATTTTTCAGACCGATCCGGGGTCACGGCTGATGACCCAGCCGCACGACCATATTGGGGTGACGCTCGCTCAAGGCTTTCAGTGCAAATAAGCTCTTTCTTTCGCTTTCCCGGTCATAAGTGAATGTTCCGGGCTCGACGCCATGCTCCCACCCCCAGCGCGTGTGGCAGGCGTCGCCAGTAACAAGAACCGGACCTTCGGGAGTGCGGGCCACAAACGAAATATGGCCCGCAGTATGTCCAGGAGTCAGGATCGTAAAGAGTGACTCGTCGCCGAAAACATCGATCACACCCTCGAATTTCCCATCGGGGTCCTTGGTAAATTGAAGCTCCCGGATCGCGGGCCTGCCTTCAAAGAACCGGTTTTCCATACCCTGGACGAAAACGTTCTCGAACTTTTTGCCGTTGGCCTCGCCAAGGCCCGTGTAGAACGGGATATCTCTCTGAATGTCTGGCATGCCGGAGATATGATCGAGATGAAGATGCGTCATCAAAATGCCTTGGAGCGGTACACCTTTTGACCTCACAGCGGATAAAGGCTCGACCCTTACTTGCATTTTGTCGAGTTTCGCGAAGTTCCGGACCGCCCATCCGACGCCAAGCGACTTGGGATCGCGGACAAAGCGCTTCGAAACACCCGTGTCGATCATATAAAATCCCTCAGTCGGGTGCCGCAGCAGATGCATGTAGATCTGGATCGGCTCCTCGCGATCCTTGAGCCCTGCCTGGACGGCCTTGGGGTCCTTCAGATTGATGAGACCCGACAGATTAGCGACCCAGTCCGCGCTCGCAATGGTCTCAATTTCAATCGGCCCGGGCTTATCGATCAAAGCCTCCATGGCCGACGAACTCGTCTGCTTCCCCAGGCCTGCTGCTATTGTTTGATGCGTCGTCTGCGAGAAGCACGCGATACACATATTGGTCTCCCATCGATCCTGATCGCTCCCGACGTCAGCCACGATTGATCGTGGAGCGGTGGCGCCCATGTTAGATGTGAAGGATCTTTCAGTTTTTGGATTCGCTTATGGGAATCAGCCCTCTGCCGCCGCTAACCCCAAGGAAATCCCCACGTCAGGACCGAGCCGTCGCCACCCTAGACGCCATTTTCGAAGCAACCATTCAGGTTTTGCTGAGCGATGGGCTAATCCGCCTGACCACGACCCGGGTCGCGCGTCGTGCAGGTGTCTCGGTTGGAACGCTTTACCAATATTTCCCGAATAAGCAGGCCTTGCTCTTTGCTGTGATGGAGCGATACCTGGCAATGCTCTCCGGAGCCATCGAGGAAGCGTGCGCTCAAAACCTAGGCGCCAAGGTGGAGGGGATCGCCGAGACGGTCGTGAAGGCCTACCTCGAGGCGAAGATGGATCAAGCCGAGGTCTCCCCCTCGCTCTATCGCATCGCCCTGGAGCTCGACGCTCGCGAGTTGATCGAGGCGGCCAGCCGGCGCAGCGCGAAGGCAATCGGGGCGGTGCTATCCACCGCCGTGGACGGGCGGTTCGCCAATCCGGCCTTGCTCGCTCAGACCCTGACCGCAGCGCTCTACGGAACGCTCCCGGCCTTCTGCCACCTGGTTTTGAGTCCTGCCGATGGCCGCGAAGCTCAAAAACAGCTCACGATCATGTTCCGCTCGTACCTGGCCTCGCATCAGAACGGCGGGTTGAGCGCTGATGCGGCTCCGTGAGGGCAAGAACCGCGTGCCGCGGGACAATGTTTCTCAACCCATCAAGACAGAACTCTCATTCAGCCGCGAGCTGCGGCACCGATACACCGATCACTCAGGAGGAGATGGCGCGCGACGCCCGATGGAGATGGGCACTACTCGTCGGCCGTGGCGCTATGATGCGGTAGTCGGAACTGCGATCAGGACGGCGATCGCGCGCCGCGGTTGCAAACTGTACGCGCCAACGAATGGGTTGAGACGATCAGGCCCATATGGCATAATATGCCATATGGGGCCGGTTTCGAATATCTGAGAGGACGCTGATGCCTACCAGAAATGTCGTGCTGACGGAGCGTCAGGCAGAACTCCTCGAGACTCTCGTCAAATCCGGCCGCTATCAGAATGCCAGCGAAGTGCTGCGTGATGGGTTGCGCCTCGTGGAGCTACGCGAGGCAGAGAATGCTGGCAAGCTGAAAGCCCTGCGGGCCGCGGCTCGCGCCGGTGTCGGCGCGTTGGATCGGGGCGAATTCAAGGAATTCGGCAACATCGAGGAGTTGCAAACGTATTTGAATGACCTCTCGGAGAAGGTCATCTCCCGAGCCTCCGAATAGAGCGCTCATGGACGAGCGGAGATGGCGCGTTCGTCTCGGCGCAGCCGCAGAAGTCGACTTTGCCAACATCCTCAAATGGACCGCGGAGAATTTTGGCGCGCGACAATCTCGAATCTATCGAGACACCCTTGTTCAGGCGATAGGTGAACTGGCCGGCGGTCCCGATGCAGCGGGCTCCAGGGCCCGGGACGAGATCATGGCAGGTCTTCGCACGCTCCACGTCGCGCGCCGCGGCCGTCGCGGAAACCATTTCCTGATGTACCGGACAGCGCCGAACAGCACGATCGAAATCGTGCGCATCCTCCACGACAGAATGGATCTCCGGCGCCACGTCCCATCTGCCTCCAACGAGAGCACCGAATAGAGCGTGGCGCGAGAAAAGCCGCCTGCAGGCCGCCATGGCGAACCTTAGCGAAATGGCGCGCCCGGAGAGATTCGAACTCCCGACCCCTAGATTCGTAGTCTAGTGCTCTATCCAGCTGAGCTACGGGCGCGTTTATTCCGGCGCAAGCCAAGTTGATCGGGGAAGGCCGGAAGGACCTCCCCTTTAGCGGCTTGCCGCGAATCTGGCAACCGGCAGCGGTCGCGCCTTGGGCAGCTCTCCGCCAACGAGGGCCGGCCACTAAAGCCGGAGCTTCCAGCTACTGCTCAGGCTTTCGGGGGCCGCGGGGGCAGGACGATCCGGAACCTCGCGCCCTCATCTTCGCTGTCGGCGGCGAGCGTGATCGTGCCACCGTTCGCCCGCACCAGATCGGCGGCAATCGCAAGCCCGAGGCCGGAGCCGCCGGGCCGCGCCGAATCGGAAAAAGGTGTGAAGAGCTGCGCGCGAACGCTCGGCGGGACGCCCGGCCCGGTATCGACGACGTCGATCACCGCGTCAGCTCCTTGATAGGTGGCGCTGACCATGACGAGCGGCCGGCGGCCGCGCGCCGGCCCCGCCCGTTCCAGAGCCTCTGCACCGTTGCGGAGCAAGTTCATGAGCACGCGGAACATTTGCTCCGGATCCGCCCAGATCTCGAAATCGTCGGCAACTTTGTTGACGATCTCGACCCGTCCGGCGCCGGCATGGGCAACGGATTCTGCCGCCTCGCCGACGACTGCGCGCAAGCCGAAAAGCCGCGGCTTGGGTGCCTCGTCGGCCGCCCGTCCATAGGTGAGGATCGCCTGGCAGAAGCGGATGGCGCGATCGAGGGTTGCGACGAGCTTCGGCGCAAGCCTCTGCGCCAAGGGGTCCGTCACATTGGCGAGCCGGTCCGAGAGCAATTGAGCCGAGGCCAGCATATTGCGCAGGTCATGATTGATCTTGGCAACGGCGAGACCGAGCGCCGCGAGATGTTTCTTTTGATTGAGCTCGCGCACGAGCGTTTCCTGCATGGTCGCCAGTGCCTCCTCGGCGCAGCCGATCTCATGCGAACTGCCGGACGGCACGATAATGCGCGCCGCATTTTCGGGGTCCTCGCCGAATTCACCGATATTCGTGGTGAGCCGGCGCATCGGGCGCAGGACCATCAGGTTGAACGCGGTCACGGCGAAGACGGCGACGAGCGCTGCAATCGAAAGCGAGATCGACAAAATCTTATGGGCGACGCGATGGACCGCCTGGGTCAAGTCCGCCTCGTCCATCGTGACTTCGATGCCTTCGCCGCCCATGGGCGCATCGCCCAGAACCGTGATGACTCGGCCCTTCGACGTATAGGTCCGATAGGCCGCGGCAAGCGACTGGAAGAAGCCCGTGTGACGCAAATCGTAGAACTCGTCGACCCGCGGCGGCATCGAGGTCGCGGCGAGGATCTGCCGCGTGCCGTGCGCATTCAATACGATGATGCGGGCGCCGACACTGTTCAGCAATTCGCGCGACAATTGGTCGGAAACCATTTGCCGCGGTGCCGCTTCAAGAACGAGCGTCGCGGTATAGGCGGCGCTCAGCCTATTGCGCAGCCAGTTGTCGCGAAAATTCGCGACGATCGGAACGTAGACGGCGATCTCCGCCACTAAGATGAAAGCCACGATGCAAATAAGGGTGCGCGTCGCGAGCCCGAAACGCGGGCGGCGGCACTTGAAGCCTGCCTTGCCCTGGGGGCGGTTGGGGTCGATGGTCACGAAATCCCGCATGGGCGTCCTTCGTACCTAGCGCGGCTCAAGTCTTGCCGACTTGCGGCACCGATGCAAGCGCTGCGGCGCGCAAAGCCTCGGCGAGCGTCGGCGCATTTGCGACAATTGCGTCAAAATCGCTCGCTTTCATCTGCTTGGCGATCGCCAGGGTGAAAATCCCGATCAATTCCCGCGCTTGCGGTCCCACAATTCCGGCGCCCAAGATCAAACCATGCGAATTGGTCACGATCTTGACGTGGCCGGAACGGCCGAAAGTGCCCAAGGCACGCGCATTTTCGGAAAATGGCGCGCGTATCACCCGAATCTGCTTGTGACGGGCACGGGCCGCCAGTTCGGACAGACCGACCGTGGCCATTTCCGGGTCGGTCGCCAGAATTCGCGCAACGAGCGGGGCCGGTCGTCGCTGTCCGAACAGAGCGGCTGCGACGAATTCACCCTGGTGCTGCGTCAGCACCCCCGAACCGGAGCCGCCGAGCACGCCGCCGACGGCGTAGATTCGCGGATTGCTCGTGCGCCCCTCGGCATCGGCCTCGATTCCTTCAAGACCATAGGCGACGCGTGCGGCCTTGAGACCGAAGCCTTCGACGCAGGGGAGAAGCCGGGGGCCGACGATGACATGCGTCGCATCGACCACCGGTCCTTTGCCCGGAATAATGCGCACGCCGGCGCGCAACGGCTCGAATTTGAGCGCGCCCTCATATTCGTGGATCGTGAGCCCTTCGCGTCTCAGCGACGCGAGAACCGGGAGGACGAGCTCCTGATCTTCCTCGGGCAGGATCGTGCCCGACACGACGAGGCTGACCTTCGAGCCCAGCCGCAGGAAGGCCTGGGCCAGCGAAAGTTCGCGGCGGCTGGCGCCGATGACCGCGAGTTCGCTCGGCAGGCTTTCGAGCCCGGCGAGCGCCTCGGGCTCGAGCGGGCGCGCGAATTCGAGGCCCGCGATTGGCGCGGGCGCGGGCAGGGATCCGGTTGCCACAATGAAATAGCGCGCATCGATGGCAAAGCCGCCCGCCTCGAGCCGTGTGGCGCTCGAGAAAGAGCCTGCCGCCCGAATGATTCCAATGTTCAGCGCGGCGAGCCGCGCCGGTCTCGCGAGCCGGGCGAAATGGGCGATATTCGCCTTGATGTGCGCGCGAAGAGCGGGCAGGTCGGCCGGCTCGCTCGAAAGATTGCGGCGGGCCAGCGCCGCGCCGCAGAAGGCCTCGACGGGAATGGCTTGCGTCAAATGAGCGCCGCCGAGTGCGCGCTTTTCGACGAGGATGACTTGTGCGCCGAGCTTTGCCGCCTCCGTCGCCGCCGCAATCCCGCCTATGCCGCCGCCGAGCACGCAGAGATCGGGCCGTAATACTTCCGTCATGAAACTCTTCCGTTATGCGCGTGGCGGCCGCAGCAAGGTCCGGCCATCGCTGCATAATCCTGCGAGCCCATCTCTTGCTCCTGAGTGCAGCGGATCGGGGTGCGCCCTTTCGGCCCACCGTGCCGGGACACCGAGGCTGACCTATCTATGTAGAAGATGGCATCGGCGGGCTGCGCCTTAATCTTACGCGCGGCGAGCAGCGTTGGGGAGCGGAATATGCAAATTGCCATGGTTGGTTCGGGATATGTAGGTCTTGTCTCGGGCGCTTGTTTTGCCGATTTCGGTCACAAGGTCTGTTGCATCGACAACGATCCCAATCGC
>JAJPIC010000022.1 GCA_021324915.1 Beijerinckiaceae bacterium
AGGAAGGGGCCATCCAGCCGACGCCGGATGTCGCCTCGGAAATGGCGAAAGTCTTCACCCGCGGGGTTTTGGCAATCGACGGGCGGATGATCAGTCTCATCGGCCTCAATCACGTTCTGCCGCAGGAGAAGGAAGCGGCATGAATCAAGCCCAGCAAATCGCCAGCAACTCGAGCTTGATCTCGGGCGAATTCCTGATGACCGAGCAGGATTTCCGCCGGATAGCCGAGATCTTGCATGCGGATGCCGGGATTCATCTGCCCGAGTCCAAGGCCAATCTCGTCTATTCGCGCCTCGCGAAGCGCTTGCGTACGCTGGGTCTCAAAAGCTTTCGCGACTATTGTGCGCTCGTTTCCGATAGGCGTGACCTGGATGAGCGCCAAAAGATGCTCGCGGCGCTGACAACGAACGTCACGCGCTTCTTCCGCGAGCCGCATCATTTCGAACATTTGCGCCGACAGGTTCTGCCGCCGCTCGCCGAGGCGGCGCGCCAAGGCGGGCGAGTTCGCTTCTGGTCGGCAGCCTGTTCGAACGGCGCCGAGGCATTTTCGATCGCCTTGACGGTGCTTGCAGTCATGCCGGATGCACCCTCACTCGATGTGAAGGTTCTGGCGACCGACATTGATCCCAATATGATCGCCGAAGGCAATCGTGGCGTCTATAGCGATACGATGATCCAGCCGGTGCCGGCGGATTTACGCCTGCGCTGGTTCACGCCGAGCCGCGACGCCGACGGTAAGACCTGGACGGTCGGCGACGAATTGCGTGCGCTTGTCGCCTTCCGCGAGCTGAACCTCGTCGGCAGCTGGCCGATGCGCGGCAAGTTCGACGCAATCTTCTGCCGCAACGTCGTGATCTATTTCGAGGACGAGACGCAGGTGCGGCTATGGAGCCGGTTCGCGCCTTACCTCATGCCCGGCGGGCGGCTTTACATCGGCCATTCCGAACGCCTGACCGGGCCCGCAGCGGCTTTGTTCGCGAGCGAAGGCATCACGACCTATCGGCTGAAAAGAGGGGGACGGGAGAAATGAAAAGAACGCGCGTCCTCGTGGTCGACGATTCTCGCACCATGCGCAATCTGATCTGCTATGCGCTCGGTCGCGATCCCGAGATCGAAGTCGTTGGCCAGGCAGCCGACCCGTTCGAGGCGCGCGCCGCCATGAAAACGCTCGACCCCGACGTGGTGACGCTCGACGTCGAGATGCCGAATATGAACGGCATCGACTTCCTCTCGAAAATCATGGAGCTGCGCCCGACGCCGGTCATCATGGTGTCGAATCTGACGCGCGAGGGGACCGACGCCACCATTAAGGCGCTCGAGCTCGGCGCGATCGATTGCGTTGCCAAGCCCATGCCGGGCGATGAGGACTTTTTCGCCGATCTTTCGATCAAGGTGAAGGCGGCAGCCGCGGCGCGCGCGCAATTGGCGAAGACGGTGCGGCAGCTACCGCCGCAAAAGGCGGAAACCGTCAATTATCTGCCGGACGGCAAGATCGTCGCGATCGGCGCCTCGACCGGCGGCGTCGAGGCGCTGATCACAATGCTTGCGCAATTTCCGAAGAATTGTCCGCCGACGCTGATTGCGCAGCACATGCCGGGAACCTTCACCAAGAGCTTCGCCGACCGGCTCGACCGGCTCTGCGCGCCGCGCGTCTGCGAGGCCTTCGACGGCGCGCCGCTCGCCTCTGGCCAGATTTACCTCGCGCCCGGCAGCGTCGCTCACCTCGAGGTTGCATCGGCGAAGGATTTAACCTGTCGGCTGGCGCAAACCGATGCCGTCAATGGGCACCGCCCCTCGGTCGACGTGCTGTTCAAGTCCGTCGCGCTGGCGGCCAAATCCCAAGCCGTCGGCGTCATTCTGACCGGAATGGGACGCGATGGCGCCGAAGGGCTGAAGGCAATGCGTCAGGCCGGCGCCAGAACAATCGGGCAAGATCGGGCAACGAGCCTGGTCTACGGTATGCCGCGCGTCGCTTTCGAGCTCGGCGCGGTCGAAAAGCAAGTGCCCCTCGAAAGGATCGGAGAAGAAGTCCTGCGTCTAACGAATAAGAAAGAGGAAGGGAGCCGCGAATGCCGTTCGCATCTGCCATAAGGGCGCTGATCGTAGACGATCAATTGACGAGCCGGGCGCTCATCCGCGACGGTCTGCAACAACTCGGCATCCAGGACATCGAGATGGCGCAAGACGGCGAGCAGGCGCTGAAAATGCTGTTGCAAAGGCCGGCCCATCTCGTCATTTCCGACCTCAATATGCCCAAGCTCGACGGCATGGGCTTCCTGCGTGCCGTACGTGCCAATCCGCCGACCAAGAATACCGCATTTATCATGCTGACCGGCCGCGGCGATCGCGAGCTGATCGAGCGGGCGGCCAAGCTCGGCGTCAACAATTATCTCGTAAAGCCCTTCACCATGCCGGCGCTGAAGGGCGCCATCGAAGCCGTGTTCGGACGTCTCAAATGACTCTCGAATCGCCGCACAAGGCCTCTGCGCCGAGCACCCACGATCCATCGCGCAAGATGCACATTGTGCAAGGCGAGTTCCACGTCACCGATGATCCCGATGTGGTGCTTGTCACGCTCCTGGGTTCATGCGTTGCCGCTTGCATCCGAGACCCGCTCGCCGGAGTGGGCGGCATGAATCATTTTCTTCTGCCGGGATGTGAGCAGAAGGCAGATGGAAGCGAAGCGGAACGTTACGGCGTGCATCTGATGGAGCTTCTGCTCAACGGCCTGCTGCAGAAGGGCGCGCGCAAGGAACGTCTCGAAGCCAAATTGTTCGGCGGCGCACGCACGATGGAAGGGCTTTCCGATATCGGCGCGCGCAACGCTGCTTTCGCCGAGCGGTTCCTCAAAAACGAGGAAATCAAATTGATCGGCGGCAGTCTCGGCGGCGACAACGGCCGGCGCTTGCAATTCTGGCCTGTGTCAGGCCGCGCCCGGCAGGCCATGATGGCCGGCACGATCGTTGCACCGCGGCCGGCGCCCACGCGCGAGAGCGGCGGCGATGTTGAATTCTTTTGATCGAGGTGGCGCAGTGAGCACGAGTCCCGACCGGTCTGTCCCGATCAGCGATCTGACCGACAGGATCGCCGACACGTTGAATGAGATTTGCGCTTCGATGGAAAAGCTCCAGGGGCTCATTGCGCCGTTGCTCTTGGAGGCAGCCTCGCGCGAGCCATCGCATCTGCACGAATTGCAGGATCTCGACAATGTCTGCCAAAAGCTCGGCAATATGGCCGATTTCGTCGCGGCCCTTGCCCTGCTTCTGCCCGACGACTGGCGGCTCGATCCGAGCCTTGCCTCGCGTGTGCTGACGATGGCCGACCTGTCGTCGAAGCTCGGACTTGCGACGCAGGCCGCGCGTGATCACGCACCCGGCGATTTCGAATTGTTTTGAGCCTGGAGCGAGCCTATCGCAGTACTGCCTTCCGGCCGGAGCGAAGGGCAGAGCCGGATTCAGGGGCAGCCGTATCCCGCGAGGCCCGATCTTCGCTCGCTTTGCGAGCTCGTCCCGGGTTTGCGGCGCTTTAAATCGCCGGATTAAGCCGCCAATCCGTGCCGAACTTCTTCCCGGACGTGTCGCTGCCGGCAATATGCAGGACATTGCTGCCATTGGCGAGGTAATCGAAGCGGAAGTTCGGATCTTCCGAAATGGAGATCCCGCCCGTCACCGCAAAGAGGAGATCGTCGCCCTGCGTGATCTTCAGGGAATCGACGTAGCGGGCGGGAATATAGAGATGGGTCTGCGGGTCCATCTGCATGCCCGAATTATTCGGATGTTTGACCATGACGACCACTTGCTTGCGGCGCGGGTCATTGCTCACATATTGCGGCGCCAGTTGGCGCACCTTGATCGTGCCGATCTGGGGGTCATTCGGATCGAGATTGCTGGCGCTCGGCGCCGAACACCCGCCGGCCGCATCGACATAGGATTCGGAGACATAGAGCTTGCCGCCGGCCGTCTCGGCGATCGCATGGATCTTGGTCGCCTGATTGACGCGTACGCGCGTCTCGAGCGTGGTCACGCCGGCTTTCGGCCCGAATTCGATGACGGCAGCGACGGGCGATGGATTATTGTCGATGACTACGGTGACTTTCGTGATCCTATTCGGATCGTCAGGGCCTTTCGCCTGCGCCAAGTGAAGCGTGATCGGGACGAGTGCGGCATCCTCCGCCGATAGCGGTGTGCCGAGCTTGATGACCATGCCGTCCTGCGCCATCGGGCGGTGCGGGTAAAGCACGTCGGCGAGCCCCGGCCAAAGGTCCTGTTCGGCGAAGGCGGACGGTGCCCAAAAGGTTGAGCCTGCGACCGAACCGAGAGCCGCCAAGGCTAGAATTGGCAAAGCGCGCATGCTGCTCTCCTTCATTTGTCTCAGTATAGATCCGCCGATGGCTGGCCGAAAGCCGCTATCTCGATGCTCATTTCCATTCGAGCTCCGCATAGCCGGCGGTGGCGTTGCGCGGGTTGTAAATTCCGAATAATTGCCATTTCCCGGCTTCCGAACTGCCCGCAGTTTTTGCCGCTTCGTTGATGTCGGCGCCGCGATCGAGCAGCCCGCGCAGATCGGCCGTGAGCTTGGCGAAATAGGTCTTTTCGGCAGCGAGCGCTTGCGGCCAGTCGACCCCCACGGGGCCGTGGCCTGGCACCGCGAGCCGCGCCGGAATGGCGGCAAGCTGCGGCATGGCTTTGATCCAGCCGAGCACGCTCGCATCGATCACCGGCACATGCTGGAGGAAGACGAGATCGCCGGTGAACAGCGTCTTCGTCTGCTCGTCGAAGACCGTCAGATCGCAGTCGGTATGCATCGGTGGCCAGGCGCGCAGATCGACGATGCGATGGCCGAGATCGAGCTTCACGTCGTGGCCGATATCGACCAGGAGAGTCGGCGGCACGAGCTTCACGTCATCGATCAGCGCCTCGCCCATCGCCTTGCGAAGCGTTGCGATGTAGAGCGGACCGCGCACAGCCATAGAGCGCGGCAGGTTCCTGTGCCCGACGAAGGTTACGCCTGGGCCGACAAAGGCGCCGTTGCCGAAAATATGATCCGGATGTTCATGCGTATTGATGACATAACGGATCGGCTTGTCGGTGACTTTCTCGATCGCCTTTTTGAGCCGCACGCCGATGATGGGCGCGCCGCCCGTATCGATCACCGCAACCGCCTCATCCCCAATAATGAACCCGCTATTGCCGATGTCGCCGCCGCTCGCCGCGTCCATGGCCGAGATCGGTGCCTGATGGGCATAGACGCCGGGAGCGACCTCCCGCACCTCGAGAGGCTCGACGCTGCGAGAACCGGCGGCATGCGCCACCGCTGGCGCGGCAAGCACGACCGCCAAGACGCAGATGAATCCGATCGGATTTGGCAAGGCTTCCTCCAGCCACCTACCATCTAGTCGGTAGCGCGCCGGTCTGTCAAGCGCGGGACTCGTACGCCTTCCGCCCGGCAGCTTGACGCACTACCTTTCAGTCGGTAGGCAAGGCCATGCCGGACACGCGAGACAAGCTCATTGCCGAAGCCGAAGTCCTCGTGCGCACGCGCGGCTACGCCGGATTCAGCTATGCCGACCTCGCCGAGGCCGTCGGCATCAGAAAGGCGAGCATTCACCATCATTTTCCGACCAAGGAAGACCTCGGCCTCGCCCTCATTGCGGCCTATGGGAAAAAATACGACCGCGCCTTGGACGAAATTTGGCGCAAGACCGAGGATGGACTCAAACGCGTCGAAGCCTATGCCGAACTTTATCTGCACGGGCTGCGCGAAGAACAGGGATGTCTGGCCGCGGCGATGGCGACGGAAATCGGCATCCTGCCCGAGCGCATCCGCGATGGGGTGGCGCAATTCTTCGAGCGGCATGTCGCATGGCTCGCGCGCGTGCTCTCCGAAGGTCGCGCAAACGGAACGATACGCGACGACGTCTCGCCGGCGCAGCATGCGCGGATGATCGTTGCGACCTTGGAGGGCGCGCTGTTGATGGAGCTCCTGCTCGGCGGCCCGGCCGGATTCAAGGACACGCTCAGCGCCTTGCGCAAAAGCCTGAAACCAAGCCGGCCGCCCGGTCCTGTCAATCGGCGCCAGCCCGCCGGAGCGCGCCGAGCAAGACTCTAGAATCGGTCGTAAAAGGGAGGTGATGAGACGATGCGCTCGATTGGCCTGACTGCCGGTTTGGTTCTCGCTCTTTTTCTCGTTCTGCCGGCCCATGCGCAGCAAGCCGTGCCCGAACCTTCCGGCTACCGCATGTCGGATTATAAGGCGCCAACGCCCGCAACGCTCGACGGCAAGCCGGGACTTTCGACGGCCGAGGCGCACGACCTCTGGATCAAAAAGGCTGCGGTCTTCGTCGATGCGCTCCCGCAGGCGCCGAAGCCCGCCAATCTCGCGCCCGGCACGATCTGGCGCGACAAGCCACGGCTCGACATCCCCGGCAGCACATGGCTGCCCGACACCGGCTATGGCGCTCTGGCGCCGGTCACCGAAGATTATTTTCGCCGCGGCCTTGCCGAGGCAACAGGCGGAGACAAGACCAAGCCCGTGGTATTTTATTGCCTGCCGCATTGCTGGATGTCGTGGAACGCCGCCAGACGCGCCAAGGCGCTCGGCTATACGCATGTGCTCTGGTATCCGGATGGTACCGTGGGCTGGTCGGCGGCCGGTTATCCTTTGGCGCAGACGCAAGCCTTTCCACGGCCTTAGGTCCAGCGTCGTTTGCCCCTGCTCGCCGTTCGCCTATAGTGTGCCGAACCCGATTCCGCTTGTTTGCAGCGGCTTTTTCTGCAATTGCGCTTGCGAAATTCCTCAAACTGGGTGGCCAATGACGCTGATGCTCGCGAGCGTCGCCGACGCGGCGGAAGCCGAGATCGCGCTGATCGAAGGGGCCGATATCATCGACCTGAAAGACCCTTCGCAGCCGCCCCTCGGCGCACTCGATGACGCAACGATCCGTGCCGTCGTCGCGACGGTCGGCGGACGGCGTCCGGTCAGTGCGGTCGCTGGAAACGAGCCGCGAACGCCCGCCGGCGCCGAAAGGCTCGCCGCGACCGGCCTCGATTACATCAAGATCGGCTTTTTTCCGAACGAGACGCGCGCCGGGCTCGAGCTGCTGAGGCCTCTCGCGAGCCGGGCGAAGCTCGTCGCGGTTCTTTTCGCCGATCTGCCGCATGATTTCGAATTGCTCGCGGATCTCGCGGCGGCCGGATTCAAAGGCGCGATGCTCGATACGGCGACGAAGGGCAATTCGCGCCTCCTCGATCATATCGACATTGCGGGCTTGAGACGTTTCGTCGATCTCTGCCGGCACGCGAAATTGATGTGTGGGCTCGCCGGGTCCTTGGAGCCGCCGGACATTCCCCGTCTCCTGCCGCTCGATCCCGATTTCCTCGGCTTTCGCGGCGCGCTCTGTGTCGGCCACGCGCGCGCGCAAAGAATCGATGCGGCACGCGTCAAGCTCATCCGCGACCTCATTCCGCGTGAAAGCGCGAGCGATCCACACGAAACGGCAAAGGTCGACTGGCGGCTCCTCTCGGCGCGCGGCTATTCGGTCGACGCGGATCGCAAGCAAGATCTAGATCGCGTCTTCGTCCACGATCTCGTCCTGCCGGTCGCCATCGGCGCCTATGACCATGAGCGCAACCGCACGCAGCGCGTGCGCTTCAATATCGACGTCGATGTCCGTCGCGCCGCCCATCAGGCCGAAGATATGCGCGACATCTTCTCCTATGATCTGATCATCGATGCGATCAAGCTGATCTTGGGCCGTGGCCATGTCGATCTCGTCGAGACGCTCGCCGAGCGCATTGCCGATACGCTTCTCGCCCATCCGCGAGTTCAATCGATCGCCGTGCGCACCGAAAAGCTCGACGTGATCGAAGGCAGCGTCGGGATCGAGATCAAGCGCGAACGCCAGGCCGGCAAAGTCCGCCAGCTGCTCTCCGAGTTCGTAGCGCCGACGCGCGGCTGAGAATGGGTCCGTGCTCTCTCGCAAATCTCCGCTTGTCGTGAAAATCGGCGGCAGTCTTGCCGGATCGCCCGAGTTGAGCGGCTGGCTTGCCGCGCTCGAACTTTTCGCCGGCCCGCTCGTGCTGGTTCCGGGCGGGGGTGTCTTTGCCGACGCTGTTCGGGGCATGCAGGCAAAAATGCAATTCGATGACGTCGCCGCGCATCGCATGGCGCTCCTCGCCATGCAGCAATATGGTCTCGCGCTCTGCTCGCTGTGGCCGCGGCTTTGCTGCGCGGACTCGATTGCAGGGATCCGCGTGACGCTCAAACATGGTCGGGTCGCCTGCTGGACGCCGCGAAATGTCTCCGGCCTGCCGCAGACCTGGGACGTCACTTCGGACACGCTGGCGGCGTGGCTCGCCGGCAGCTTGCGGGCCAAGCGGCTTCTCCTGATCAAGAGTGCCGAGGCCAAGCCGTCGGCCAATCTCGCCGATCTCGCCGAGGCGGGAATGGTCGATCCGCTCTTCGCGACATTCGCGGCCGCGAGCGGCGCAAAAATTTTCATTGCCGGGCCGCAGTCCCTGCCGCGCGCGGCTCAGGATTTCGCTCAGGACGACGTGCCAGGTGTGTCGCCCGGTCTCGCGCCTGGAATTTTGCCGAACGGGCGAGAAGGCTGATAATGCACCGCGGACGCGAAGCCCCTTCGAGGTGAGCCGGACCATGGCCGAGCGCGTGCTTTTGCTAACCGGGCATTATGCCTATCCGCGGCTCGTCAAGCTGATGCAGGGCTTGGGCGCTATGCCCTTTACCTGGAACGTGCTCGATATCGGCGTCAAGGTTGCGGCGCTGATGACGGAGCAGATCATCCTGCGCCGCTTGCCGCGGCCGGTCGAAGCGGATCGGATCATTCTGCCGGGCCGTTGCCGCGCCGATCTCGTCGCGCTCTCGCGGGAGATCGGCGTTGCCGTCGAGCGTGGCCCCGACGATATGGCCGACCTTGCCGCCTATTTCGGGCGCGGCGGCAAAAATGTCGATCTGTCGAAATACGATATCCGCATCTTCAGCGAGATCGTCGATGCCTCCAACCTCTCGATCGACGCAATCCTCGCTCGGGCGGAGGCGATGGGAAAGGCCGGGGCCAATGTCATCGATCTCGGCTGTCTGCCCGATACGCCCTTCCCGGGTCTCGAAGACGCCGTGCGTGCGCTGAAGGCGGCCGGCCACAAGGTGAGCGTCGATTCGGCAAATCTCGAAGAGCTGGAGCGCGGCGCCGGCGCGGGTGCCGATTATCTTTTGAGCCTGACGGAATCGAGCCTCGACTTGGCACGCAAATATCCGGTCGTTCCGATCCTCATCCCGCAGCCGCATGCGGATCTCGACTCCTTGCGGCGGGTGGCAGACGCGGCGGCCGCCGAGGATATTTCTTTCATTCTCGACCCGATCCTCGATCCGATTCATTTCGGCTTCGCGGATTCGATTGCGCGTTACATCGAGACCCGCCGGCTGATGCCGGAAGCCGAGATGATGATGGGCACGGGCAATCTCACCGAATTGACCGAAGCCGATTCGAGCGGCGTCACCGCCCTCCTCGTCGGCCTCTGCTCGGAACTCTCGATCCGCAATGTGCTCGTCGTTCAGGTGAGCCCGCACACGCGCCGCACCGTCGCCGAGCACGACGCGGCGCGCCGGCTCATGTATGTCGCGCGCGGCGAACAGGCGCTGCCTAAAGGTTTCGGCGCAGGCCTCGCGCAGGTGCACGACCTGAAGCCTTTCACCTCTACGCCGCCCGATATCGAAGAACGCGCCAAGGACGTGCGCGACTTGAATTACCGGATCGAGGTCGCGGAAGACGGCATCCATCTCTACAACCGCAATGGACATCATGTAGCGCGCGATGCCATGAGCCTCTATCCGCACCTCAATGTCAAAGGCGACGATGCGCACGCTTTTTATCTCGGCACGGAGCTGCTCAAGGCGGAACTCGCCTTCACATTGGGCAAACGCTACGTGCAGGACGAACCGCTCGATTTCGGCGTGGCCATCGAGCGCGCCGAAGACGATCTGACGCGCCTGCGCGAGATCGGCCACACGTTGCGCGCCAAAACGGAGGGCTAGATGATCCGCGAGGTGATCGTCACGACTGCTGATGCGGCGGGCAAGGTGCATATCGCGCCTTTCGGCCTGATCTCGGCGGGCGAAGACTGGATCATTGCGCCGTTTCGCCCCTCGACGACGCTCGATAATCTGGCGGCGCTTCCTTTTGCGGTCGCCAATTACACCGACGACGTACGCATCTTCGCGGGGAGCATCATCGGCCGGCGCGATTGGCCGCTCGCCCCTATCGCGGGCTTTCCGGTGCCGCGGCTCGCCGGCGCGCTCGCCCACGCCGAGCTTTCTATCGTGCGAACGGAAGACGATCCGCAGCGGCCGCGCTTCTTCTGCCGCGTACTCCGGCGGGAAAATCATGCGCCGTTCGAAGGTCTCAACCGCGCAAAAGCGGCAGTGCTGGAATTGGCGGTGCTCGTCAGCCGCCTCGATTTCCTGCCGCGCGAAAAAATCGAAGGCGAGATCGCCTATCTCAAGATCGCCATCGAAAAGACGGCCGGTCCCGACGAGGCCGAAGCCTGGAGCTGGCTGATGGAGAAGGTCAGCGCGCGGCTTTCGCTGGATTGACGGGCGCTCAGCTCAGTTCCGCTTGCGCGATGAGGGCGACGGCGCAGGCCGGAACGCAATCCCCGGCCCTTTTGCGCAGGTCCGGCAGGACGGGGATCATTTCGTCGAAATCGACATAACCGCGCTTGAGGCGCTCGGCGAGCTTGCGAATGACGAAGCGGCCGACGCCCGCACCGATAACCGGCGCCTCGCTCCCAAGGTCGCAGCGCGAAAGTACGAGAAATGCACCATCGCTCACCTCGCGCAATTGCGCTTCGGCGAAAAATTGCGCCAACTGGGTGAGCGCGCTGGCGCTCACGTGCTGCGCGTCATAGCCGATCTGGCGCGCGAGGCGCGCGAGCGAAGCTTCCACCGTTTTCGGCTGCCCGTCTGCCGTCTGCATCTGATCGGCATCCTCCGGCAATTGGCCGAGAATACGATAGACATCGCTCGCATTGGCGAACCATTCGTTCATCAACGTGACCCAGCGTCCGCCGAAAGGCACGAGCCGCAGCCCCGCCATCAGAAAGCTGCGCACCACGCCGGCATAGACCAATTCGCCATAGGCCATGCGTTCGGCGTCGCTATAGCCGCGGGTCGCGATCTTCCCATCCCTGATGGGAATGATGTCGGTGGTGGTCGAACCCATATCGACGAAGAGCGCATCGGCGCACGTTCGTGCAGCGAGCGCCGCACTCGCGTGCCAATTGGCCGAGGCAATCGTCTCGGCACTGCCGGCGACTTGATCCGGCGTCACCAAGCCGAGCGCGCCCGCATAGAAGAGCGATGCCTGCGGCGCAAGTTCACGCAATGCGATCTCGGCGAGAGCCGCAACGCCGGTCGCCCGGTCGGGAAAGGCGTCGGAGAGCTCGCCCGTCATTGTGATGGCGTTGCAGTCCGCCGAGCCTAGCGCGGCTTTCGCCTCCACGAAGGCGCGATCAAGCTCGGTGAGCCCCAGCCACAAAGGAGAGGGGGTCTGCACCACATTCACGATGTGGCCCTTCTCGAGCCGTGCCGCCTTCAGATGCGCGCCGCCGATGTCCCAGCCGATAATGTCCATGCGATCCGTCGAAGCTTTGCTCCTGCCATAGAACAGGATCTGCAAAGCTGGAATCGAAAAATCGCAAACGGAGCTCGTTGCAGGGTACAATCCCCGGGGACCCGCTAGCTCGCAAGGTTGTGATGGCTAGCGGCGGTATTCGTTGCGTTGCAAGACCCGCACGCCGAACCAGCCCCAATAGACGCAATGCCTCTGAATGAGACCCTTGTCGTTCAATTCCATCGCTTCGACGAAATCCATCTGTTCGCCACGTTCGGTCTGGCGCGGATATTCCCAGATCAGGCGCTTGCCGTCGGTGAGATAGGCTGACCGGTCATAGCGCCGCACCGGCGGCTTTCGCTCGGCGAGCAGATCGAAGAGGGGTCGCAGCTCGCGGTGCCCATGGAGCACGCCGGACTCGCGCTTCAGCAAATGCGGGACGAGCGGGCTCTCGAACCAGGCATCCTCCGCGTAGAGGGCGAGGAGCGCGTCGGCATCATTGCGGGCCAGCGCATCATCCCAAGCAAAATACATTTTTTCGACGGGTGTCGCCCCCGAGCGCGGATCTGATGGTGACGATGTCACGAGTTTCCTCCTCAAAAATCGCCGTCGCGTATGTAGGGCTGACTCCAGAGCGTGACTTGAAGGATCACGGCCTTCCACCAGGCGTCATACATTCGATCGACGATTGCCGGCAGGTGCCCTTTGGCTGCGAGGAACGGTTTCATCGGCACGACAATGGCGGCGGTAAAGGCAATGAGGTCTCGTGCGCGTATATGTTCCAGCGTGTGGCCCCCATCGGTCTTGTTCTTCTTCGATCGATGATGGCGGAGGCCGATCTCATATTGATAATCGAGCCAAGCCTGGTCGAATTGCGCGCGAGCCGTGTCGAGCACCCATTGTCCGAAGCGCTTTCCGACCGATTGGGCATAATCGCGGTCCACCTCGCCGGTCTTGGGATCCTCGTCGTAAGCGCGCAGATGCGGGTGATCGAAGATGATCCCACGCCAGATCTTGAGTAAGGACTCGACTTGATCCGCGAGAACCTCATAGGAGAGGCGCAAATAGACGGTGTCCTCCTCCGAAAACAACGCCGACTTCTTGAGCTTCTCCCATTCTTCGAGGCCAATCGGTGACTTGGCGACAGCTTCTGTGCCGAATGTATAGCCCTTGAGCTTTGGCGATTGTTCCGTGTCCTGGGTCACGTTCCGCCTCCTTCCGCGTGGCTTAGAAAAGGAGCCGAGGAAGCAGAGCGTCAACGCAGATCCGAGGCTTCCGTTCGGCGGATTGCGAAGCCAAGCGAGCAGGCATAGCAAGGCTGATCGCTCAGCGAGGCTGAAGATGCGATTGCACATCATTCCGGTGATCGATCTCAAGGGCGGCGAAGTGGTGCGCGCAGAACGCGGCGAGCGCCATCTTTATGCGCCGATCAAAACCCCGCTCGCGCCGACGAGCCGTCCGGCCGACATTATCGCGGGCTTTCTCGCGCTCTATCCGTTCCGCACGATCTACGTGGCCGATCTCGACGCGATCGAGGGCCGCGGGCCGCATGATCTCGCCGAGATCGAAGCGGCCTTTCCCGACCTGACGTTCTGGGTCGATGCCGGCGTCGGCACAAGCGCCGAAGCCAAATCATGGCATGCCGAGCACCGCGGCGAGCTCGTATTGGGCAGCGAAAGCCTGCATGATTCTCGCCTCGTCGCGAGCCTCGCCACGCTACCGCGCAGCCTTCTGTCGCTCGATTTTCGTGGCGAAGATTTCCAAGGCCCCGCGCAGCTTCTCGATCCTTCCCTCTGGCCGAAGCGGCTCATTGCGATGACCTTGGCCCGTGTCGGCAGCGGCGCCGGCCCCGATCTCGACCGGCTGCGCGAAATCCGAAAGAAGGCGGAGGATCGCGCCCTCTATGCGGCAGGCGGCGTGCGCGATGTGAAGGATCTCGAGGCACTCGAAGGTGCGGGAATTGCCGGCGTTCTCGTCGCCTCGGCGCTCCATGACGGCCGAATCACAATGCAAAATCTCGCGGCATACGAATAGAAAATAAAAGGGGAGCCGACGAGCTCCCCCTAAACCGTCCGAATTGACGTGAGCTCATTCCGGCGAGAACGGGTGCTTCGCGGAATTGCGCTTGGCGACCACTTCGGAAGCCTTCGGCTCGCCCTTGACCGCGCGGGAAATCGCTTCCTTCGTCGCCTGATAATTATAGTCGTGGATCTTCTTGTCGTCGTCCGCTTCCCAGTGAATGAAGACGCCGACGCAGATGAAGAGATCGTCGGCTTCTTCGACCGGGATCACGCCTTCGGCGACGCTGTCGGCGACCGCCTTGGCGACGGCATGTTGCGCCGGGCCGAACATTTGCACGGCCTGTTTCGCGCCTTTGATCGTGACTTTGTTGAAGAGGACCGTGTTCGGCTTGGCGAGAAGATTGGGGGCGACCACGGCGAGCAGAGTGGTGAACCCGTCTTTGTTATTCGTGAGCGCATTGGCGAAGGCCGTCTCAGCGGCGCTGCCGCGCGGTCCGATCAGGAGATCGATATGCGCGACCTCATTACCTTCGCCGACGAGCGACTCGCCAACTCCAAGCTTCGTTATCTTGGCCATATTCATTTCCTCCAATGAAACACAACTCCGCCGAGACATTCGGCGGAACGCCTATCCTTGTTGTCAACGCCCATCGCGCGCTCGCATTGGGAATGCCAGCGCTTGACCCAACAGGCCGGTTGGCCAGATAGCGGCGGATCCGTCCGCGCGGCAGACTCAAGCATCATTGTGATTTTTGAGCAAGATCTTGTGCAGACGATCGGCGAAAAGCGTCGCGACCGTCAGGTCGGCGCTCGTCCCCGGATTGCGGCGGAGCGATTTGAGCCGTCGATCGAAAGAAAGAAGCTCGTTGAGGCAATCCGTCCCGCGCATCTCCAAAATCGAAAGCATTTCCTGGGCTTCACGCTGGATTTCGCGCGCCGCCGCGAGCCCATGTTTGCGCGTCACATGCGTGTCGGGAAACGCGGCGAGGAAGTTCAGATAGACGGCGGCGGTCGGCCACGGCGACTTAAGGCCACGCCGGCGCGCCTCTTCGAGCGCTGCCGTCCCCGTCGCGAAAACATCACGAAAATTCGTGACATATTGCAAAGCTATCCTGTCGCGTTCGGCTGCTTCCGCCATCGCTTCGAGGAGGCTTACTTCAGCCGCCCCGCGCACGTCGTAACGAGGCGCCTCCCCAAGCCCGCCGGGATTTGCAAGCCGGATGGCGCGAAATGCCTGATCGGCATCGGCGCGATCGAGGCCCGAGAGCACATCTTTGAGCGCGACCTGAAGATCGCTTCCCCCCGTGCCCGCGGCCATCGCGAGCGGCGCACAGAGCAGGAGGATGCCGAGGTTCGTATTCATGCCGGCGGCGGCGAATGTCGCCTCGACCGCGCCCAAGATCCGCGCCCCGACCGAAGCACCCGCGGCAGCCAGCGGGCCGGCGGCGGCTCTGGCGCTTGCCAGAAAATCCGCGACCGTCATCCCGTGTCCGTCCGCAAATATATGGACGTTGCCGGGCTTGGGCGCCTCGATCTCATCGCAGCAAGAGGCATAAAAAGCCTCGGCGATCTCGGCAGAGATCAAGAGGCAAGCTCCGCCGGTGTGCTCATGAGCCCGTAACGGGCGAGGAGCGCGGCTGCAAGTTCCTCGGCGATCGAAAGATCGGTCACGCTCTGAAGCCCTTGCCAGCCCGGCATGCTGTTGACCTCGATGACGGTCAGCCGGCCGTCCGCGCCGCGCAAGAGATCGACGCCGGCGAAATCCGCATCGACCGCCGCTGTGGCACGCAAGGCGAGATCGCGCATCTCGTCGTCGATTTGAACGGGTTCCGGCCGGGCGCCGAGCTTGACATTGGTAATCCAATGATCGGCGCGTCGCGTCATGGCGGCAATTACGCGCCCTTGCGCCACGAGCACGCGGATGTCGCTGTAGCCGCCGCGGTCGATACCGACGAAACGCTGCAGATAATAGACGCCGGCGAGTAACTCTATATCCGGCAAGTCGTCTTCATGCCGGATGAGCTTGAGACCGCGTCCCTGCGCGCCGAACAAGGGTTTGAGGACGAGCGGACCGCGCGCGCATTCGCGCCGGACGAGCGCGCGGGCCTGCCGCGGGCTCTGTAGCGCAAATGTCTCGGGCGTCGGTATCTTGTTGTGGAAACACAGGAAACTCGTGGTCGACTTGTCGACGCAGCGCTCGATCGCGCGTGGCGTATTGGCAATGGGCACACCAAGCTCGGTGAGCGCATGCAAAATGCCGAGCCGCAAGGTGATCGATTCGAACGATCCGAGACCGACCGCGCGGACAAGGACGAGATCCGGCAGCCGCGCGCCAAATCCGGGAATTGCGATCCCGCTCGACCGGCGGGTGTCGAAGCTACAGGCCGACAGACGCAGCGGAACGATACGCGCACCCAGGGCCGCAAAAGCACGCGTCAATTCCCGCGCATGCCATTCGACCTTGTCGATGAAGAGCGCAATCTGCGGACCGGAGGAAGAGGCGGCCTTAGCCGAAAGAAGCATCGAGCAATTCCTGCGAAATTCTTCCGGCGCGGAACGTCTCGCCGCTCTCGACCGCCGTGACCAGAACTTCGGCAGGGCTGAACAAGCTCGGATCGATCTTGTAGAAATCGCCCTTGAAGGCTTTGAAAATCTCGGCGAAGGGCCGGCCGTAATCGCGCGACGTGGTGGAGGGCAGCGCTTTGGCGAGTTCCTGTGCCTCCGGAGCCGGGCCGGTAACAAAGAGATGCACGATGCCGCCATAGATGATGGCATCGTTGGTGCGGCCCATGGCGGTGACGAAATCGGGATGCGGCGGCGAAAGGG
This sequence comes from Beijerinckiaceae bacterium, assembly GCA_021324915.1. GTDB lineage: Bacteria > Pseudomonadota > Alphaproteobacteria > Rhizobiales > Beijerinckiaceae > Methylovirgula. Next base: position 16,474 of record JAJPIC010000022.1, read on the forward strand.
GCGCCGTCGCAACGCCGTCGATGATGCGCGCCAGCGGGAATTTCAATTCATGTACCTTGTGCAAGGCGACTTCGAGCACGCGCGCGACGACTTGCACATTCCCCGCGAGGCTGCGGGTCGGCGCATAAAGAAAGGTGAGGCGTTCGGGCGCCACGCCGCAATCCTGCGCGACCTTGTCGACGACCTCCGGCGGCGGCGGCCTGTCGCCTTCGAGCACGAGGGTCGCGCGGTCCGCTTTGTCGCGATAGGTGAGATCCTGAAAGAGCGGCTCTTTCAGCGCCAGGACGCGCCCGGGTCCGGAGCCGAGCGCGAAAAAGGCGCCTTTGCCTTCGCCGTGCGACAATGCCCAGCCCGCATACTGGCTCGCAAGGCAGGCGATGACCGGATCGCTCGAGCGCACGGTGAGATGGAAAGGCCATTTGGGCGTCGCCGAGAAGGGTGCGAGCGTTACGTGGCCGAGGCCGCCCATACAGATTTCGGCAAGCAAAATTCCAACATCGAGCCCGCCGATCGTCTTCGCGCCAGCGTCGATCAAAGTTTCGCCGCGCGGACCTTTGCTCGCGACGACACGCAGCTGACCGGCATTTGCCAGAACCCGGTCGACCAGCTCACCCGCCCGTTGATTGACGCTGATCTTGTTTTCCTCGGTCATGCCGCACTTTCCTCGCTACGCAACGTGATGGGGCCAAGCTCGATCAATCGACTGCGGAGCGCCGCAAGCCGCTCAGCGACAATGGCCTGCGCCGCTCGAGGTTCCTTGGCCTCGGCGAAGATCGTGCAGACGGGGTCGCCTTGCGCGAGCCGCGTCTGCGGTCTTTGCCGGTCCAAGCACCAGTCCGGCCAGTCGAGCGCCGGCACGGACGGAAGATCGCAAGGCGCATAGGCGATTGCCGTTGCGCAAGCTGTCGTAAAGATCAAGGGCGCGCTCGGCAAGTGGCCGCGGCAGGATTCGAGATGTGCGGCGAATAGATCGGGATGAGCGAATATGTCGAGGGTCGCCCCGGGACGCGGATTGATTTCGAGCAAATGGTATGCGTCCGCTGCCACGAGGAAATCGGCGCTGTTGAGGCCAACGAGCCCCAAGCCCGTCGCGAGCCGTTCCGCGGCACATGAGATCTCGCGTGTCGATGCATCATCGAGCAGAGCGGGACGCACCGCGCCGCCATAGCGGAAAGGCAGATCCTCGCTCGGCGCTGTCCATTGCCGGCTCGTTCCGAGAATTTGCGCGCGATGTCCGTCGGCAATGAACAGAACCGAAATGGGCGTGCCCTCGACGCGGCGCTGATAATATTCGCCGGGCCGTCTTGCCCGCGCGAAGGCGATATGCAGCCCGCCGCCGCCGCCCTGCCGCTTGATGAGCCAGTGGTCGGGATCGGCAGGCGGATCGAACCTGATCTCGGGATGGGGCACGCCAAGGTCGTGGCAGAGGCGGGCCAACATGCGCGGATCTTTCGCCCGTGCGACCACCTCAGCGCGATTGCCGAAAATCGGGAAACGGCGCGAGAGCGCGTCGATGATCTCGGTCCGATCCTCGAATCCGCTGCCATAGACGAGGCCGATCGGATCTTCCGCGTCAGCGAGCTGTCGAACCCGAGAAACGAGAGCGGAGACCTCGAAACCGGCCTCCATATCGCCAGCAACGACATTGGCGGCAGCGAGCGCACGCGTATCGAGGTCGCCGAAAAGATCGGCGACGAGCGGACGATAGTGACTGCGCCGCGCCGCGGCCGCCAAAGCGCGGCCCGACGCAGCGGCGATGAGAATTGTTTTAGACGAGCTCACGCGCGAGCTTGAAGGCGTCGCGGAAGTCGAGGCAGAGCGCGTGCTCGGACGTCGCCATCTTCTTGAAGAGCTGCGATTCGGTCTGATATTTCACATTGCCGATGGCAAGCGCGCCGATGCCCAGCGCACCGCCCGGCAATTCCTTCCCATTGTCGTGCAGGTCAACGCCTTCGACGCCGAGCGGGGGCACCGCGTTGACATCGGCGCAGACGAGAAGGTTCGTCGCCTTCTTGATGGCTTCGGAGGAGAGGATCTGCACGCCGGCGCGCCCGGCGCAGAGGGCAATTTCGGAAGCCTCGAGGGCGGACTGCACTTTCTCGGGCGTGCTGGCATCGACGAAATCGACCTCGACGCCGAAACGCTTTTTGATTTCGCCGGCGCCCTTTTCGACGCGCGCCGCACCGTCATGGCCGGCAAGCGTCACTTTCGCGCCTTCGAGCGCCGCGATCACAGCCGACGAAAAGCCGACGACGCCGGTTGCGCCATAAATCACGACTTTCGTTCCGGAGAGGTTGCGATGTTTCTTCTCCTTCAAGACCTTTTCCACGCAGGCGACCATGGCGGCGGCGGTCGTGAAAGAACCGGCCGGATCGGCGAAGATCGAAATTTCGAAAGGTTTCAGCAGAGCGGAGCGCGCCCGGTCGATCATGTCGAGCGCGAGAATGGCATCCTTGCCGCCTATGAAGATGGCGGTGCGCACGGCATCGCGCGGCGAGCGCGAGAACATCGCGTCCTGGACGAGCGGCATGACGTCGTCGAGCACGACGTTGATATAAGGCGTCACCGAATCATAGCCGGCATCGAGCGCCATATTGACGTCGAACGGGCTCATGTGTTTCAGCGGGCTCAGCATATGCAATATGAGTTTTGCCATTATTTTCGTTCCCGTCGCTGGACTTCAGCGCCGATCTTCTCGATCCGAGCGCCGTGATTGATCGCCCTGCAGATTAGCATGGCCGGATTTGCTTGCCCGCTATTTTCCTGCGCGAGCCTTTCTTCCTGAACGGCATGCACGAGTCTCTGCGCTTCATCGTCGCTGGCGGCGAAGGCAAATCCGGTAGGCCCCCAGGATGTCTGGCCGATTCCCTTCGCGCCGTACTCTTCGAGGCGCCCCATGATGGCGGCGACGCTGGGGCTCGAATAGCGCGCGCCCCCTTGGGCCGGGGCGAAATAACTGCCGAGAATTGTCTGGACATGGCTGATCGCCGCGCCGAACTCGGCAAGATCGCGTTCGACGAGCGCCGGCAGAGCCTGCATGAGAATTCTGCGGCAAACATCGGCCGCAGCTTCGGCGGGAAATTGCGGCAAGGTGGCAAAAGCTTCGCGCTCGCGCGCCCCATGCACGCCCTTCAATGCCCGGTCGATCACGAGAATGATTCGCCAGTCCTCCGGAAAATGCATGCGACAGAGAATTGGCGGCAAGCTCTTGCCCGTGCCATGCCCGCCGTCAACGACGAGGCCGCCGGTCGAAAAGAGTGCGGCGCCGATTCCTGAGCGCAGGCCGCGCTGCAGAAAGAGCGCGTCATTCGCAAAATCGGCGGGCAGATCCTCGAGCCGACGCAACCCTGCGGCAACCGCCAGAGCGAGCTGGGTGCCGGAACCAAGGCCGATATGGGCGGGAATCGCCTCTTCGATCGTCACCGCATAGGACGAGGCGAGCCCGAGATGCGCGGAGAGAGCGGAAAGATGCCCGGCCACTCTTTCGCGCTCCGGCCCCTCGACATCCATCTTCTCGGCGCGCCTGATCGTAAGCGCCGTCACCGGATGATCGATTGCGAGCCCGAGACTGCCGAATCGACGCCCGATGCCGCCGTTGAGATCGAGAAAACCCAAGTGAAGGCGCGCCGCCGCTTTCACCTTGACGCACGCTTGCATTTGTCACCGGCGCGTTAGAGGTTTGCGTATATTGATGAATCTGCGAAAACCGGATCCGCCTCGCCTTATGTTTCCTATTTAGCGCGGTTTGGCCGCAAGCGGAACGGCGCCCGTGCGATCGCGGGCTTTGCATCGGATGGCCGGTTCATGTTCGAGACTGGACCGAAATCCCCTATGTTGTCATACTGCGATGAGAACGCGTGAGAGCTCCGATGAATGCAGCGAAGCGAGAGCAGACTTATGACGAAGCCGAGGTCAAGGCACGGCTTGAGCGCGAATTGCCGCATTGGCGTTACGAAGACGGCTGGATACGCCGGACCTATCGCACGCACAGCTGGAAAAGCACGCTCATGGTGATCAACACGGTCGGCCATCTGGCCGAAGCGGCCTGGCATCACCCGGATCTGACGGCCTCCTATGCGTGGGTCGAAGTCAGGCTGATGAACCATGCCGCCAAGGGCATCACCAACAAGGACTTCGAACTGGCGAAGAAGATCGAAGAGGTCATAGCCTGGCAGCCGGGCAAAGAAGGAGGTGCGCTCGAGGGAACGCCCGCCGAGGATCAGCGCTTCGCTTACATCAAATACGACAAATAGGTGGCTCGCCGCAGCGACGGAGCAAGATTACATGAAAGCATTCGTTGAAGGCGCGGAGGTCTCCCTCGAGACGGCCGCCGCAGCGGCCGCGCGTGTGCTCGAACAAGCGCGTCAGCCGGTGATAGCCGGACTTGCCACCGATTCCGCGGGCGCACGGGCCGCAATCTTGCTCGCCGAGAGATTGCACGGCGCCTATGACCATATGGCAAGCGATATTCTGCTCCGCGACATCGACGTCCTGCGCCAGGCGGGGCGTCTCCTGACGACACCGAACGACGTGCGCCTGCGCGCCGATTGCCTCTTATTGATCGGCCCGAAATTGCTCAACATCTGGCCGGGCTTGGCGGATCGCCTCGCGCTTGCCGCTTCGCCCCGTTTGAGCGAGGCGAAAGCGCGCAAGATCTTTTGGCTTGGCCCGGGTCGCGGCGAGGCTGCGGAAATCGGCGCGGCCGAAATTACCGCGACTCCTGCCGCTCTGCCCCTGGCGCTCGCGGGACTGCGCGCCGCCGTTCTTGAACGCAGGATCCGCATCAACGGCGCGCTGGCGCAGAAATTGACCGAGCTTGCCGAGACGCTGCGCGCAGCGCATTTCGGCGCGATCCTCTGGTCGGCCGAATCCATCGACCGTCTGGCGATCGAAATGGTGCAGGGCCTTGCCACCGATCTCAACCAGAAAACGCGTTTCACCACGCTTCCGCTGGACTCGGGCAAGAATGTTTCCGGCGTGGTGCAGACTTCAGGCTGGATGACCGGCTTTCCGGTGCGCACCGGCTTTGGGCGCGGCTACCCCGAACATGATACGTGGCGCTTCAATGCCACGCGTATGATCGAATCGGACGAGGCCGATGCCGCCCTCTGGATCTCGGCCTATGGCGACGAGGCGCCGCAATGGAAGCGCCAGGTTCCTATGATTGCTTTGGCGCGGCCGCAGACCCGCTTTCCCTATGCGCCGCGGGTGCGCTTCGAAGTGGGTGCGCCTGGCCAAGACCATGACGCCGTCGAATACGCGCGCGACATCGCGACCTTTACGCTCGCCCGCGCGAGCGCGCCGAGCGATGCGCCGCGCGTCGCCGACATTCTTGCGCTCATCGAACAGAATCTGACGAAAGGATACGAGGCATGTTGATACGCCTTGCCGGCGGCCGCGTCGTCGATCCCGCCAACGGGCGAGACGGCGTCGGCGACATCTGGATCAGGGGCGATCGGATCGTCGCGCCGGCCGAAGGCGAAATTCCGGATGCCGTCTATGACGTCTCCGGCAAGATCGTCATGGCGGGCGCAATCGAGATTCATTCGCATATCGCGAGCGGAACCGTGAATACCGCCCGCCTGCTTCTGCCGGAAAATCACCGGGCGCATCGCCCGCGGCCGGAAGAGACGCCGCTTGCGACCGCCGGCTGGTCGACTTTCGAGACAGGCTGCCGGTATGCGATGATGGGCTTTACGACGCTGGTCGAGCCCGCCGTTCCGCCCCATTACGCGCTTCATTCGCATCTCGAGCTTGCCGACATTCCGATCGTCGACAAGGCCAACCTGATGGCGCTCGGCGATGACGATTACCTTCTCTCGCTTTTGCAGAAAGGCGCGAGCGGGACGCAGATTGCCGATTATGTCGGCGCCATGCTCGCGGCCTCGAAGGCCCTTGGCGTCAAATCGATCAATCCGGGCGGCTCCATCGCCTTTCAGAACAATGTCCGCACCTTCGACTATGACGACGTCGTGCCGGAATATGGGGTCACGTCGCGCCGCATTGTCGAGGCCCTGCAGCAAGCGGTCGTCGATCTCGGCATTCCGCATCCCCTGCATCTCCACATCAATAATCTCGGCGTCGCCGGCAATGTCGAGACGGCGCTCAAGGTAATCGGCTCCGCCGGCAACAAGCCGCTGCATCTCGCCCATCTCCAGTTCTATTCCTACGGCAAGGAAGGCAAACGCGGCTTCTCCTCGGCAGCCGCGCAACTCGCAGAGGCGGTGAATGCGGCCCCGAGCGCGCTCACCATTGACGTCGGCCAGGTGATGTTCCGCCAGACGGTGACCATCTCGCTCGACGTCATCCGCCAATTCGCTGCGGTTCCTATGGCGAAGCCGCGCAAATCCGTGATCTTCGATGGCGAGATAAACGGATCGGGCGTCGTCCCATACCTCTACAAATCGGACAATTATTACAACGCAGTGCAATGGGCGGCGGGGCTCGAACTCTTTCTGCTCATCAAGGATCCGATGCGTGTCTTCTTCACGACGGATCATCCGAACGGAGCGCCCTATACGACCTATCCCGATCTTTTCGCTTTGCTCCTGAGCCGCGACGCGCGGGCGCGCTGGCTCGCCGATCTGCCGAAAGAAGCGGTCGAGATGACGACGCTTCCTTCGATCGAGCGCGAATATTCGCTGAGCGAAATCGCGACCATGACGCGGGTAGCCCCGGCCAAATTGCTCGGCCTCAAGGACCGCGGACATTTGAGCCCCGGCGCTCTCGCCGATGTCGCCGTCTACAACGACGACCCCGACCGCGCGCAGATGTTCAGGTTCGCCCATCTCGTCTTCAAGGATGGCGACCTCGTGGTGCGCGATGGGCGCGTTACGCATTATCGCTATGGCCGCACCCTGGCCGTGCAGCCGAGCTATGATGCCGCTACCGATCGACGGCTCGCCAAATATTACGACGATCTCTACGGCCTCTCGCGTGACATGTTCAAAGTGCCGGCAGATGCGATCGCGCGCGACTATAGGTTCGAGGAGGTCGCATGCGGACAATAACCAGGAACGGCGTGCGCATCGACGAGACCTTTGCCGAAGCCTTTCCGATGCGCGGGACGGCGCTCATCGTCACCGCGCCGAGCAAGCGCTGGGCGCGGCAGGCGGCCGTCACCATGACGGGCTTTGCCACCTCGGTCATCGGCTGCGGTGTCGAGGCGGGCATCGACTCTGAGGTCGAGGCGCGCGAGACGCCGGACGGACGCCCCGGCGTGCGCGTTTTGATCTTCGCCATGTCGAGCAATGATCTGCAGACGCAGCTCACCAATCGCGTCGGCCAATGCGTGTTGACCTCGCCGGGCTCGGCCTGTTTCGCCGATCTTACGGCCGAGGACACCCTGAAGATCGGCGATCTCCTGCGCTATTTCGGCGACGGCTGGCAGATTTCGAAGAAGTTCGGCGGCCGGCACTTCTGGCGCATTCCGGTTATGGACGGCGAATTCCTCTGCGAAGCCGCGACCGGCTTGACCAAGGCCGCCGTCGGCGGCGGCAATCTGCTCATTTGCGGCGCCGACTACGACCATACGCTGCGTGCGGCCGAAGCCGCTGTCGATGCGATGAACCAAGTGCGCGACGCGATCATGCCCTTCCCCGGCGGCATCGTGCGCTCCGGCTCGAAGGTCGGCTCGAAGTACAAGGCCCTCCACGCTTCGACCAACGACGCGTTCTGCCCGACCTTGCGCGGGGCGGTTAAAACCGAGCTCGACGACGACATCGGCTGCGTGCTCGAAATCGTCATCGACGGGCTGACCGAAGCGGCCGTCGCGGACGCCATGCGTGCAGGGCTCGCGGCGATCATCAAGCTCGGTCCGCGCAACGGCGCACGGCGCGTCAGCGCCGGCAATTACGGCGGCAAGCTCGGGCCCTTCCATTTCCATCTGAAAGATCTCCTGCCGTGAACCCGCTCGTTTTCACCCTCAAAGTCACTCCGCCTCAGCGGCTCGACCTCTCGGGCCTTCTGCCGCATCTGCTCAACGGCAAGAGCAGCAAGGACATTGCCGCGCTAGAGATCGGCACGACGCGCGAGAAAGTCACGGTCGGCGATCTCTTCCGGATTCGCAGCGGATCTGCCGACGAAATCCGGTTCGAGACCGGCTCGGAACGGTTCGACGGGATTGGGCAGGGCCTGCAGGGAGGCCGCATTACGGTCGCCGGCGACGTCGGGATCAATGCCGGCCGCCGGATGACCGGCGGCGAACTCATCATTTCCGGCCACGCCGGGCCCTATGCGGGGTCCGGGATGGCCGGCGGCCGGCTCGAAATCCTGGGCGATGCCGGCGATTTCCTGGGCGGCCCACGCGAAGGCGAGGTGAATGGCATGAGCGGGGGCTTGCTCCTGGTGCGGGGGACGGCCGGCCAACGCGCCGGCGATAGGCTGCGCCGGGGTACGATTCTCATCGAGGGCGACGCCGGCGATTGGGTCGGCAGCCGGCTCATTGCCGGAACTTTGGTCGTCCTCGGCCACGTGGGCGCGAACCCCGGCTATCTGATGCGACGCGGCACGATCATGCTCGCCAAGCCTCCCACGCTTACGCCGACCTTTATCGACTGCGGTCATTTCAGCTCGGCGTTTGCCGCCGTCTTCGGCCGCTTTCTGCTTGCCGAAAGCCGCGGCGCGGCGCGGCTTTTGCGCGCCCCCTTGCGCCGCTTTGCCGGCGATATGGCGGTGCTCGGCAAAGGCGAGATCTTCGTGCCCGCGTGAGGGCGATCCGAAATGGGCGACGGCGATCCGATCGGGATTGGTCTTCGCGCCGCGTTCGTCTAGGTTAAGAAAAGCTTTAGCCAGGAGTAGGCGCGTGGAAAGCCCCGACTTGGCCTCGCCCGCTGCCGAGCCGCCCAATTCCGCGGAACCGGACAGGTTGCGCGCCGCCCTGCGCCGGGCGCGGCTCGATGATGCCGAGCGCACCAAGGCGGTCGCCGAATTGCGCGGCGCCGAAATTGCCCGCCTCGAAATATTGCGCGACGAGCTCGAGCCGGTGCTCGCCGAAATCCCGAAAGACGTCGACCTCTTCGACCTTGGCCTTGCTTCGGGCGAGAGGCCGCGACTTTTCATCGACATGATCGGCTTCGTCGAGATGGGCCATGACCGGCGCACCTACCGCTTCATTCAAGATACGCGGCACGGACGGGTGACGATTGCCGAAGGCGAGCGGCTCGAGCCGATGGTCGAGGCCGTAACCGATTATATCGCGCGCCGGCTGATCGAGCGGGAAAAGGCGCTCGCCGCGGACAGTACGCTCGATCAGGCCGCCCGCGCCCATCTCGAGACATTGGCGAAGCTCGCCGAACGCGGTCAACCCAAAGCGCCGGAACCAGCCGTACGAAAATCGGGCGTCTTCGCGCGCGTCTTGACTTTCGTCATCGAGATTCTGGGGTCGGCCGCCCTCTTCGCGTTGCTGGGGCTCGGCGCCTATGCGGCATGGAAATATTTCGCCGCCTTGCCGCTTGTTAAGAGCTAAGGCTGAACGCTCGTCCCTTCTCTTCCCTGGGAAAAGAAGGAGCGGGGTTGAGGGCCCTCACGCTCTCCCCCTCCCCGCCTGCGGAGCGTGTTCCTCGGCATGCCGGCGCACCAGATCGCCCGCGAGCGCGTCGGCGATCAATTGGCGGGTTTCCGCAATTCCGTAGAGCGCGATGAAAGACCCGAAACGCGGGCCGCGGCTCTCGCCGAGCAGCACCTGATAGAGCATGTTGAACCATTCGTTCGAGACGCCGGGCCGTTCGGGCGTTGCGCCCTTTGCGCCAAAATCCTGATAGCGCGGGATCGGCCGGGCGATGTCGTAGAGCGCGCTCTGAATATCTTCCGGGCTCGCGCTCTCCGGCATGTCGGCGAGCATGTCTGAAAGCTGGACGAGGGCGGCCCGTTCCGTCTCGTCGGGCAGTCGATAGGTTTTGTTGGGCCGGACGAAGTCGCGGAAATAGCGCACCGCATAAGAGACGAGCCGGTCGAGCCGCGGATGGCTTTGCGGCGAGACATCGGGCGCATAGCGGCGCAGGAATCCCCAGAGCACCTGCGGATCTTCGCTGTTCGCCACCGCCGCCAAGTTGAGCAGCATGCCGAAAGAGATTTCGGTGCCCCGCCCGGCGTGGCGCAAGACTTCGGGTGGCGGCGGCTCGCCTGCATGAATATGCCAGACCGGATTGCCGAGCTGCTCTTTCGGCTCTTGGCGCGGATAGGCATCGAGAAATGTCAGATAATCGTCGACGGTCCTCGGGATGACATCGAAGAAGAGGCGTTTTGCGGCGGTCGGCTTCTGATACATGAAGAGCGACAGGCTCTCGGGGCTTGCATAAGTGAGCCATTCCTCGATCGTGAGGCCGTTGCCGATCGATTTCGAGATCTTCTGGCCCTTTTCGTCGAGAAATAATTCGTAGATGAACCCCTCGGGCGGCGTGCCGCCAAGCGCCCGGACGATTTCGCCCGAAAGCTTGACGGAATCGATGAGGTCCTTGCCGGCCATTTCGTAATCGACGCCGAGCGCGTACCAGCGCATGGCCCAATCGGGCTTCCATTGCAGCTTGCAATGTCCGCCGGTCACAGGGGTGATGAAACGCTCTTGGGTCTTAGGGTCGCGCCAGGCGATCGTGCCTGCGCCCGCATCGATGTCTTCGAGCGGCACCTGCATGACGATGCCGGTCAAGGGATGGATCGGCAGGAAGGGCGAATAGGTCGCGGCGCGCTCTTGCCGAAAACTCGGCAGCATGATCGCCATGACGTCGTCATAGCGGGCGAGCATGCGCAGAAGCGCGGCGTCGAAGCGGCCCGACTTGTAATAATCGGTGGCCGACGCGAATTCGTAGTCGAAGCCGAATTGGTCGAGAAAGCTGCGCAGCCGTGCGTTGTTATGCGCGCCAAAACTCGCATGCGTGCCGAACGGGTCGGGAATTTGGGTCAAGGGCTTGCCGAGATGGGCGGCAACGAGCTCCCGGTTTGGAATGTTCTCGGGTACTTTGCGAAGCCCGTCCATATCGTCCGAGAAAGCGATGAGCCGCGTTTTGATCGCTTCGCCGGTCAACACGGCGAAGGCGTGCCTGACCATCGACGTGCGGGCGACCTCGCCGAAGGTGCCGATATGCGGCAGGCCGGACGGGCCATAGCCCGTCTCGAAAAGCACCTCCTTTTGCCCGGTTCTCTCGATTCGGGCGAGGATCTTGCGTGCCTCCACGAAGGGCCAGGCACCGGCCTCGCGCACGGCAGAGGATAATGAAACTGCGGGAGACATGTTGGAACTCGGGATGGAAATGGGTTTCGGCCAGGCCATAGGCCCAATCGACACCACACAAATAGCCATTTGAAATCCAATGGCAATTGATCTTGCGATCCAGTTGGCGCGCGCGCCGAGCGCCAAGTCGAGGGCGAAAATCCCGTCTCGCTACGGAAGCCATTTGATCGGAAGGTCACAAAGGTGTTACCAATAGAGGAGGTAGATGTCGCCTGGATCACGAGCTCCGTGCGAGCAAATCGGTCCTTGCCCGAGATCATCATCGGAAAATCGGCAGTGACGGCGCCTGGTAATCTGCGCGCGATGTCTGGGCCCCGCGCTTATGCCTTTTCCTGCGGGGGCTGCGCGACGGAATAATTTCGATGACTGATGACATGGATGAAACCATACCGGAGCCGCACCCGTTCGACACCGAGGCCCCGTCGATCACGCGCCGCGCGCTCGATCATGAACGCCTGCTGAGTGGCGATTACTGGGGAGAGTTGCGTACTTTTCTCTGGGTGGCAAAGGCTGGGAGCCTCAGCCGGGCTGCGGAACTTTTGGGGTCCAGCCATGCGACGGTCGGGCGTGAGATTCGCCGCCTGCAGGACCAGATGGGCTCGCAGCTCGTCATTCTGACCAAGAACGGTGCCAATCTCACGCAGAAGGGCCGGGCGTTGACGGCCGAGCTTCTCCGGCTCGACCAGCGGCTCTTTTCGATCGCCAATGACCTGCGGGCGGAAAAGGGAGAGGCGGACGGGACGGTGCGGCTCGGGATCACCGACGGGTTGGGCGTCGTTTTCCTCGTACCGGAGCTGCGCCGCTTTTCGACCCAATACCCGCGCATCCAGGTTCATATGAAGAGCCCGGGGAATTTCAAGAATCTGCGCGAAAATCAGACCGACGTGATCCTCGGGTTCTCGCCCGATTCGTCGCATGACATGACCTGCCGCGCACTCGGCTGGCTGCACTTCCTACCGATCGCGAGCCAGTCCTATGTCGAGCGCATGGGCGTTCCGACGCACGCCAATGTGCAGAAGCACCATTTTGTCGACTCGGAAATCTATTCGGCGAAAGGCGCCTGGGATTCATGGCATGCCTTGATCAATCGCGGCACGCTCGCGCATTTCTGCGACGCTTCGATCTCCTATGCGATGATGATCAAGGTTGGGCTTGGGATCGGTCTTCTTGCCAATTACACGATGATGGAGCCGGCGTTCCGGCCGCTCGATCTCGACGTTCATATCAGATTGCGGCTGCACGCAATCGCGCTCACCGAGCGGCTCGAAGCAAAACCCGTCCGGTTGATCTTTACCTTGCTCGAAAAGCTGTTCGGCCCGCAGAACCCCTGGTTCCAGGAGCGAATGGTCCTCTCCGTAAACAACCCCGTCTATCGCGAGGACTACGCCATGCTCTTCAATTCATAAATAATGTTTGCAGAGCAGCGAGACGAGTTCCGAGAGGTTCAAGTAGCGGTTTCCCGTGTCGGCAAGCAATTCGGCGAGCTCGGGAGACGGTCTTGGGGTCGTCTCGAGGATGCGCCGAAACATTTCGGCATGGATCGTCAGCGTGCTGTCGATATTCTCCAGAAGCAAAGCGCTTTGCGCCTCGAGCGCCGATTCCTCGCTGCGAAATCGCATCGTGTCGAGGAATGCGTCCGCCCCGACATAGAGACTATTGAGCAGGAGGGCGCTTGCGTCTGTGCCCGCTTCGGCATCTTGGGGGGATTTGCGTGTGTCCTTAACCGTTTCCAAAGTGCGTTCCCTTCGTCGGCGGAACGATCGATCAGCCCGGCGGGCCGCTGACGAGCTGCAGATCGAGCCAGCGCCGTTCCCCCTCGATCCGGCGGTGAGATTGCAGCAATATCGATGCTATCGCCGATGCCGCGAGGTGAGGAATTGCGTGCTCACGGTCTCCGACATTCCCATGTAGGCATTGCTGGCATCTTCGAGCAATTCGCCGAGATCGAGCGGCAACTCGACCTCCCTTTGCATGAGGAGGTCGAGAATGAGCTGATGATCGGCAATCGAATCTCTGAGAGAGTCGCGAAGCAGCGCCATAACCGTTTCGGTCTCGGCGCTTTTCCAGTCGTTCTTCATCTTGATTCCGGCATCGCTACGGGCTGGAGACGCCATACGCAACTCCGCGAATAAGTTCATTCGGGAATGAGGTGATGCTTTAGTCCCCGGTTTCGAAAGCGCTTGGCTTATCCCAATGGCCTTCGACGCGGAACAGGACCTTCGGGTCGCTCTGGAGCGAGATCGCGTCGGCCGGCGGAGACAATCTCTTGATGAGCTCGACGTAGGGCTCGTGGCCCTCCGTGACGACCATCGGACGCCCCTCGGCACGCTCGAATCCCAGAACCATTTCCCAGACGCGCGCATATTTGGGCTCGGCGTGCGTGACGAGGAGGTGATAGCCCTTTTTGGCTACGTGATCGAAGACGACTTCGGACGAACGCTTGAGAATGCGTGCGTTGCGGTAAGCCGGACGAAAGCCCGTGCGCTCGATCTTCGCGAAGTCCCGGAACCAGCGGATGCGCGTGGCGCCGACCGGCTCCTGTTTGGAGTAAATGACGAAGTGGGTCGCCTGATAATCGTTGCCGTCGATTGCTTGATCCGCGGTGAGGCCGGTATCCTCCATGAAGCAAATGGCGCGCACGGCAATTGCGTGCATGAACTGTTCCGCCGAGGTCACGACCTCCACGCGGATGTTGTTGTCGGATCGGATGGCCTTGTTGACGTCCACGGGATATCTCTCGATTTACGTCTTTTCATATGCAAAGATGCATTTGCACCTAGCGGACAGGAAGCTAAGCTTTGAACAGCGGTTGTTCAGATATGAACGATACCCCGGAGCTGGACCCTGAACTTTTGGTCTTCGCCGCCATTTGCAGCGAAGCGGCCCGGCGCCATGGCGACGACTGGCGGGCCGTCCAGCGCCATATCCGCAAGTGCGTTCATGCATTGCCGCTGGATCAGAGGGAGCGTCTGGCAAGCGAAATGGACCGGGTTTTGCGCTATCGCGCACCCGACGGCGGCACGCGCACCCAGTGAGCCTCATAATCTGCCGCAGCGCAACGGCGAAAATGGCAGTAATATTGATAGCTTACGAAGCGAGAAGCGTGAAAGCGCGATACCTTTTGCGCAAAGCGTTTTGCTCTTGCGCAAGCGTGCTCAAGCGAGCAGCGGCCCCTTCTGACTGCGCACCGCCCTTTGCTCCGCTTGATGCTCGTGCGCCCCTCTGCGCCAGTCGAAAGCGCCGTTTTCGGTCGTGACCGCGATATCCGCATAGCCCATGTCGAGCAGTTCATCTTCGACAATTTGCAACAAATTTCGCACGCGCTGCAAGCGATGCGCAAATTGTTCTGCGGCAGAATCCGGCATCGATTTGCCCTCGCTGCTGATGTCTTTCGATGGCGCCTCAAGAGGCGCCGATACACCCCTTGTCAACGCGCGACTCGCCAATCCGATGCGATGATCTTTGCAGCGGCCGCGCCGATTCGGCAAGCGATCCGCTTGGCGGCAAGAAGGCGAGATTGCACCCCGCGCAGCAAGAATTTCAAATGAAATCGACGTCAGTTTCCGGCACATCTGCCGATGCGATATGCTAGATATGGATAGCCGCCGCGGCTTATGCGCAAAGGTAGGAATGTCTCACAAAGCTCTCGTCGCGCGGATTGCAATTGCCGGGCTTTTTCTCGGACTGCTGACGCCTGGCCTCGCCGATCCCGCTCCGGCTTTCGTCCCCGATTTCTTCGATCCGCAGCACAAGGTCGACAAGCCGGATCTTTCCGGGCTGCAGAGCCTACGATTCCTCACCGAAGACGATTACCCGCCCTTCCATTTTGCGTTACCCGACGGAACGCTCGCCGGTTTCGATGTCGATCTCGCCCGGGCCATTTGTGAGGAGTTGAAGATCGCCTGTACGATCCAGGCCCGTCGCTTCGATCTTCTGGCTCCCGCCTTGAACGCCGGCGATGGCGATGCGCTGATCGCTTCGCTGCGCATCGACGCGCAGAGCCGCGCCAAATTCGATTTCACCTCGCCTTATTATGCGACACCCGCCCGCTTCGTGACCCTCACCAAGACGGCGCTCGAGGCAATACCCGAAGGGCTTGCCGGCAGGCGCATCGGTGTGATCGGCAAGACCGCGCATGAAGCCTATCTCAAGATCTTCTTTCCCAAGACGCTGATCAGGACCTATGACAGCCGCGCCGCGCTCTATGCGGCGCTGAAGAAAGGCGACATCGCTGCGTTCTTCGACGATGCGATCATATCGAGCTTCTGGCTCGCCGGGGCCGATGCGCAGAAATGTTGCGCATTCCGCGGCGGTCCTTTCACCGAAAGCCGGTTCTTCGGCGAGGGCGTCGGCATAGCCGTGAAGAAGGGAAACCGCACCTTGCGCCAGGCGCTCGACTATGCGCTCGCGCAACTCGCCAAGAACGGCACTTATACCGATCTCTATCTCAAATATTTCCCGATCGGCTTTTACTGAGCAGGGTCTTGTCGGAAAACCGGTCCCCACTTTTCCGGATCATGCTTCATCTGAGCATGATCTTGTCGGAAAACCGGTTCCCACTTTTCCGGATCATGCTCTAGAGATACGTATCGAGGTCCTTAGCGGCGACCTGCGGGGCGCGGTCGAGATTGAATGCATTGACGAAGCGGCCGCGCTTGTCCATCAAATAGACGATCGCCGTGTGGTCCATCGCATAATCGGCGCCCTTGCCCGGCTCTTTCTTGGCATAGACCTTATAGGCCTTTTCGACCGCGTCGATCTCTTCGCGGGTGCCGGAGAGGCCGACAATGCGCGGATCGAAACTTTCGAGATATTGCTTCATCACCGCCGGCGTGTCGCGTTCGGGATCGACGGTGATGAAGAGCGCCTTGATCTGCTTGTCGCTGCCCATCGCCTTCAAAACCTGCGACATCTGGAAGAGCACCGTCGGACAGGTATCCGGGCAATGCGTGTAGCCGAAAAAGACGAGGAAGGGATGGCCTTTGAAATCGGCGTCGGTGACTTCGCCGCCATTGGAAGAGCTCAAACGGAAGGGACCCCCGATAGCGACCCCTTGATCCTGCTGAAAGCCTGAGACGAGCATGTAGGCGGCGACCCCGAACCCGGCGAAACCGAGAAGGAGAATCGCGAAAGGCAGAAGAAGACGTCGAGAGATTGCCGGCATTTGCCGTCCTCCGGGAGAGGCGAGCCTCGAGCGGCATTGCAGCCGCCGCTCTACTTCCTTGTTCGAACATCGGATTTTCGAACCCGGCGCTCATATGGGTCCGATGCTCTAGCGAAAAAGCCGAACGGGAGAAAGTCTGACCGGACCCTGATCCTGCGGCGAAGCGATGCAATCTCGATGGTTGGCAGCAGCGGAGTAGATGTTATAATATAACGTATCCTATCAATACGAGTCCTCCAATGAAGCCGCTCGTCCTTTTCGTCTTTCTCGCCGCTGTCTTCGCTGCTCCGGCGCCGGTCTTGGCCGATCCCCTCACCATCGTCGCTGCCGAGAATTTTTATGGCGACGTTGCGCAGCAGATCGGCGGGGCCAATGCCAAGGTGACGAGCATTCTGTCGAACCCGGATCAGGATCCGCATCTTTTCGAAGCAAGCCCATCGGTCGCGCGCGCGATTTCAGGCGCGAAGATCGTCGTCTACAGCGGCATCGATTACGATCCGTGGGTTGCGAAACTGCTTGCCGCCGCGAGGCGCGCTGAGCGCAAGGTCATCGTGGTCGCCGAGCTTGTCGGCAGGAAGAGCGGCGACAACCCGCATATCTGGTATGACATCGAAACCATGCGGACCTTCGCGAAGGCGCTAAGCGGGGATCTCGAGGCGATCGACCCCTCCCACCGCAGCGACTACGAGCGGGGCCTTGCGCAATTCGAGAAATCGCTCGAGCCGATCGAGGCTAAGATTTCGAAGCTCAAAACCCGCCTCGCAGGGACCGAAGTGACGGCGACCGAGCCCGTCTTCGGCTACATGATCGATGCGCTCGGGATGAAGAGCCGCAATCTTCCCTTCCAGCTCGCGGTGATGAACAATACCGAGCCGAGCGCTTCCGATGTGGCGGCTTTCGAGAACGATCTCAAGAACCACAAAGTCGCCCTGCTCGTCTATAATAGTCAGGCATCCGACCCGATTGCCGAGCGGATGATGAAACTTGCGGCGGCTTCCAATATTCCGATCGTCGGTGCGAACGAGACGGAGCCGAAAGGCAAGACCTATCAGGAATGGATGCAGAGCGAACTCGACGCCGTTGATCGCGCACTCCCGAAATAGGGTTTCATGAACGCCATCGAATTGCGCGACCTCACCCTCAAGCTTGGCGGACGGGTCGTGCTGGCCGATATCAGCCTCGCCATTCCCTCGGGCCAATTCATCGGCGTCCTCGGACCTAACGGTTCTGGCAAGACGAGCTTGATGCGTGCGCTCTTGGGGCTCGTGCCGCCGAGCGGCGGCACGATCTCTGTACTCGGCCGGCCGGCGACGCGCGGCAATCCGCGCATCGGCTACATGCCGCAAGGCTCCGGCGCGGCGCCACCGGTCGCCCGGCTCTCCGGCTGGGATTTCGTGGCGAGCGTCGCCAATGGGCATCGGCTCGGCCTCCCTATCCTGAGCAAGGCGGCGCGCGCGGAAACCGAACGCGCCCTCGATCTCGTCGGCGCCGCAAAACTTGCCCGGCGCCCGCTGGCCGACCTTTCGGGCGGCGAGCGCCAGCGTCTTTTGCTCGCCCAGGCGCTCGTCGGCGAGCCGCAATTGCTCCTGCTCGATGAACCCCTCATCAGCCTCGATCCGCATCATCAGCAAGACGTCGTCGAGCTCGTCAAACGCCTCCAGGACGAGCTTAAGATCACGATCCTTTTCAGTGCGCATGAGATCAATCCGCTTTTGAGCGCCATCGATCAGGTGCTTTATCTCGGCGGCGGCAAAGCCGCTCTTGGCGCGGTCGACGAGGTGATCACCGGACCCGTTTTATCGCGACTCTATGGCGCCGAGATCGATGTCATTCGGGTCAAAGGCCGGATCTTCGTCATGTCGGGCGGCTACGAGGTCGAGCGGGACGAGCACCGGCATGAAGCGGCACATGGGCATGGAGCGGCACATGGGCGTGGAGCTCATGGCCATGTTTGAATATGACTTCATGCGCAATGCCTTTGCCGCTGCGACAATCGTCGCGATTCTCGCCGGCACGACGGGCTATTTCCTGGTTCTGCGCGGCCAGACTTTCGCCGGGCATGCGCTTGCACACGTCGGATTCACCGGCGCCACCGGCGCTGTCCTCGTCGGGCTCGCCCCGCTCTGGGGATTGGTGGCGCTCACCACGGCCGCGGGCATTGCCATGGGCTTTACCGGCGAGCGCTTAGCGCAGCGCGACGTGGCAATAGGCCTGGTGCTCGCCTTTGCGCTCGCGCTCGGCCTGCTCTTTCTGCATTTCTACACGGCCTTCGCCACCCAGGCGACGACCTTGCTTTTCGGCAATGTACTTGCCGTCGACGTGCCGACCGTTGTCGTTCTGCTTATTCTCGGCACTGCGAGCCTTGCTATGCTCGCGGTCATCTCGCGCCCCCTGATCTTTGCCAGCCTCGAGCCTGAGCTCGCGGAAGCCAAGGGCGTCTCGCTTCGCCTCTATTCGGTGCTCTTTCTGGCGATCATTGCGCTGACGACCGCCGAATGCGCGCAGATCGTCGGCGTGTTGCTCGTCTTCGCCCTGATGGTCGGGCCGGCCGCGGCGGCTCAGCGCTTCGCCCGGACTGTCGTTGCCGGGATTGCGCTTTCGGCATTCTTGGCGCTCATTGAAGCCTGGGGCGGAATTACGCTTGCCTACTATACGGATTGGCCGAGCAGTTTCTGGATCACGGCGCTGAGCGTGGCGATCTATGTTCTCGCGGTCGTGCCGCGCCCAGTGGCAGCACGCCGGTCCGCCTAGCGACCCGGGTTGAAGTTATCCGGAAGAGTAGCCGTCGCACCGTCGATCGTCGTGCTTTGGTTCGACGGATTGCTCGAATTGATGCTCGCCGTTGAATCTTCCCTCTCCCCGCGCAGCGGCGGAACGGGCCCGCCGACCGCCTCGGCGGCTCCAGTCGCTTGGGCCGGCGCGGTCGCGGCCGATTGCGGTGTCGGCTGCGTTTCGGAATAAAGCTGATTGAAGCCGGAGCCTGCGGGCTGCGGGGTTTGCTCCGCCGCCTGCGCCGGCGCCTTCTGTCCCTGCGGGGTAAAGAGGCGGGTCAGGATCGAGCCGTTGCCCTGCGTATCGGCCGGTGGTTCGGCCGCCTGAGCGGCCGCGGGCTGGGTCGCGACGGGCTGCGCGGCGGCCTGAGCCGGCGCCTGCCGCGCTTGCGGCGAGAAAAGCCGCGTGAAGATCGAGCCATCGGCCTGCTGTGGCTGCGGCTGGGTCTGTTGGGCCGCCGGCTCCGCATAGGCCACGGGCGTCTCGTCTGCCGGCTCGCCTCGCTTGGCGCGCAGCGCCGCGGCCTTCTTCTCGGCCGCTTCGGCCTTGGCAAGGTCCTTGGCTTCCGCGGCTTTGAGCTGCGCGGGTGTCAAATGTCTCTTCTCTTCGATCGCAAGGTCCTGCGATCCTTTTGCCAGCGCATCGGGATCGCTCACGTCGCCATGCCAGGTGGCGAAATGCGCATTCTGTCCGCCATCGGCGTAGACGGTGTGAATTGCAGGAACGCCCTGCGCAACGAGTTCGGCGACTTTCGCATCGTCGTGCAATTCTTTGGCAGCGACTTCGCTCTGCACGAGTTCGTCTCGCTTCAGCGGCGGGCAAGGACCTGTCGGATCGAAGGACGAACCGTTCGCCGGATCGGCATTGAAGACGTAATGGAGATTGCAGACGCCGACTTTGACCTCTTGATGAGTCACTTCGAAATTATCGGTCCCGACCTTCAGCTCCTTCCAAAAGCCGATGTTCGGATCGAGCCGGTATTTGGCGAAATTCTCCGCCGTCATGTGGAAGGGCATCGATTGCATTTGGATGGCGCGTTGCCCGCCGGCGAAGGCCTCGCGAGCCAGCGCGTAAATTTCCCCGATCTGCTGATCCGTCATCGAGAAGCAGCCGGCCGAGGAACAGATGCCGTGCACCATGATATTGCCGCCGGTGCGCCCATGCGCGCGGTCATAGGTGTTCGGATAGCCGACATTGAAGGAGAGGTAATAATTCGAGCGCGGATTCATCTGCCCCGGCGTGATCGAATAGAATCCCTCCGGCACCTGCATGTCGCCTTCGCGCGTTTTCGGCCCGAGCTGACCGGACCAGCGACACATCGGATAGGTCTTGAGCAGCACGTATTGACCGTCCGAGCGCATTTTCCAGATTTCGAACTCCGCTTCTTTCTTGTAGGAGCGGATGAGAATCGGCGCTTCCTGGGTCGTGCCCTTTTCCTGCATCAGGGCGAGCATTTCGGGCGAAAGCGGCTGGTAGGCGCGGTCGGTAAGCTCGCCGCCGCCCGGTTCCTCGCTGCATCCGGCGAGAAGAACCGCGCTGAAGGCCGCGGCGGCTAACGCGCTGATCCAGCCAACGGGTTTCGTCCTGAACAACATCGGCGCACGCTCTTTGACGCGAGGTCAGTCCCGGTGGGAGACCTCAGTCAAGCTATAAGCGTTATCCTTATCCAACTCTTACCGCAACCCAAGGCAAGTTGCGGCGAGAGTTAACAAGTTCACACTGGCCGCTCTAGTAGGGCCAGGGATTAGGCCAAAATGTGTCGGTGTAAACGCCGCGCGAGCGGCAGACCCAAATCGGGCGATACCAAGTCACGTCGTTGTAAAGATTGAATTGTGGTTGGGGGACAACTTTGCAGAAGGGCGCAATTCCTGCAAAACCCTTCGGATAGGGAGCCGTGGGCTCTTGGGCCGGCCCATAGCGGCCGATATCGGCCGCCTGCGCGGCCGTGCCGGCGAGCAAAACGAGGAAAACGAGGAAAACACCCGCATGAACGCCGGTTTTCCTGATATTTCGCGAGCTCACTGAAAGTCTCCGGCTCGGGATCTATCCGATTCGAGAATCCCGACCAAAGAGAAGCTTGCCGATGTTAAGAAAGCGGAAATTCTGGCAAGATGTGCCAATGCGGATCGCAGCGGTCTTCGCCCTCATGTGGTTATCGCTGGCCTGCGAACCGGCCCGGGCCGACGATCCGCTCGCTGCCGGTTTCATCCCCGCCATCACGTTCGGGCTTGCGATCAAGAGTTCGCCGGTTGCCGGGCCGCCGCCCCCTTCGGCGCCGCCCATTTCCTATTATCCGCCGGCCTCGGCGCCGCGCCGCGGGCCCGGCAGGCTCGCCTGCTGGTATGTGCCACGGCAAGTCTGGGATGGTTTCGGCTTTGTCGTGACGCGCGTGCGTGTCTGCGGCTGATTATTCTTTTTCCTTGAGAGTCTTGAGCTTCGAGAAGACCGAGTCGACGTCGATATCGGGCTCCTGCTCGCGCGCGGCGGCAGGCGTTGCGAATACGTCGCGCTCCTCCTCCCGGGTCGTGACTTCCGCCGGCATCAAAGTCTGGCTGCGGTCTTCCTCCACCGGCACACGTTCTTTCGCGGCCCGGTTGACCTCGAAATCGAGATCCATCTGCGAGCAGAGGCCGAGCGTCACCGGATCCATCGGCGTCAAGGCAGCCGAATTCCAATGGGTGCGATTGCGGATCGATTGGAGCGTCGTCTTGGTCGTGCCGACGAGGCGCATGATCTGCGCATCTTTCAACTCCGGATGATTGCGCAGCAACCAGAGGATCGCATTCGGCCGGTCCTGGCGCCGCGACAGCGGCGTATACCGGGGCCCGCGCGGACGCTTGGCTTCCGGCAGTCTCACCTTTGTATGAGCGAGCTGAAGCTGGTGACCGGGATCGCGTTCGCCAGCTGCGATCTCTTCGCGCGTCAGCTGACCAGAGGTAATCGGATCATGACCCCTGATGCCGGCCGCCACTTCGCCGTCGGCGATACCTTTCACCTCCAAGGGGTGGAGCTTACAGAAATTGGCGATCTGGTCGAAGCTGAGCGAGGTATTCTCGACGAGCCAGACAGCCGTTGCCTTGGGCATGAGGGGCGCGGTATTCATTTTGTCTCTCCTGTGCAGGTCGAGCTACCGGCCCGCATATTTTTTTGCTCGGGCGCGCTCGCCACGAGCCTTAATCATCATATTGATGGGAAAGCCATTATCTAAGAGAGCGCGGGGCGGAATGCAATGAGCAGGCTTGGCCACGTCCGCTTCAAATTCCACGCCGCGCGGTGACAACGAGATAGGGATCCTCTTTCCGCTTTCGGTGTGCCATGGCCAGAGACGAAGACGATGCGCCGCGCCCGCCCGCGGTCCATGAGATCGGTCAGCCGCTCGACACGCTTTCAGTCGAGGAGATCGGCGAGCGCATTGCCGCGCTCAAGGCGGAAATCGAACGGCTCGAACAGGCCCGCGCCGCCAAGGAAGCAAGCCGGTCGAGCGCGGCCGCCTTTTTCAAAACGGGCGGCTAGGGGACCGATTCGCTAAGACTTTGTTAAACTTTTCGCTTTATTAACAGGGTGTCGGCGACGAGCCGGCCGAGCCCGAGAATTTTTCCCCTCGGTCTCACACCTCCCCAACATCCACTTCCGGGAGCCGCCAAGGCGGCTCCCCTTTTTGGACATTGCCCTCCGGCGGGCTCCTTCTTCGGCCAACACCGCTTGCTCAGAACGGCAAATCCGTTAACCTTAGCTAAAGGTTAATGCCCGTTGTCTCGGCAACAGGCTTAAGATGCGTATCGGGGGCGTGCGGCAGTCCCTTCGGATCAGATTTCGAAGGATGCGTATGAGTATGTTCGGGACCGAAGGCGCGGTTTCTTTCGCCAACCGTCTGGCGACGTCGGACTCTTTCAAATCCCTATTCCGCGAAGGCATGACTCTCGTCGAGGAGACGGCCGCCTATCTCGACGGCGAGGGCCGCGAGGAGGCGCGCGCCCTGTCGCGGCTTGCGGCGCTCGCCTATGCTACGGAGAGCATGCGGCTCACCACACGGCTGATGCAGATTGCTTCCTGGCTCTTGCTGCAAAGGGCTGTGAACGAAGGGGAGCTTTCGCAGAGCGAGGCGGCGGCCGAGAAGCGCAAAGTCCGCCTCAGCGAGCAGCAGATCTCGACCGGTCCGGACGGTTTCGCGAAACTGCCGCCGCGGCTCATCGCCATTATCGAGCGTTCGCTGCGTTTGCAGAGCCGGATCCTACATCTCGACCGGCTGATCCATCCGGCCTCAAGCACGAAAGTGCCCGAGGCGCTGGCGCATCCCTTGGAGCCGCAGCTCGAACTGCTCCGCGCCGCCTTCGGGACGGGCGAATAATTATTTCTTGCCGAGACCGATGTTGCCGAAGCGCGTGTTGAAGCGGGTGAGGCGTCCGCCGCGGTCGACGAGATGCGCCGACCCGCCGGTCCAGGCGGGATGGGTCTTCGGATCGATGTCGAGATGCAGGCTCGCGCCTTGCGCGCCATAGGTCGAGCGCGTGATATATTCATTGCCGTCGGTCATGACGACTTTGATGAAATGATAATTCGGATGACCTTCGGGCTTCATCGCTAAATTCCGGTTTTCGGCTGAGACGGTTCCGGCGTCCCTATAGACCTTTCCGGCCTCGCAGAGCAAGCGCGCGGCGGCTCGGGAGCGCCCCCTTTTTGATCGGCGCCGAATGCAAGGCGGCCCGAAAAGGGCCGCCCGCTGAATTCGTCGCCGTTTCAAGAATTATTCGGCGGCGGCAACCTTCTTGCCGCCGTGGAACTGCGCGGCCTCGGTCGATTCGCGCAGCGCAACCGTCGAAGCCTTGCCGCCCGACACGATCTCGGCGACCGTATCGAAATAGCCGGTGCCGACTTCGCGCTGATGGCGGGTTGCCGAATAGCCGCGCTTCTCGGCTGCGAATTCCGCCTCCTGCAGCTCGGTATAGGCCGCCATGCCGCGATCGCGATAGCCGTGGGCAAGATCGAACATCGACAGATTGAGCGCATGGAAGCCGGCGAGCGTGACGAACTGGAACTTATAGCCCATGGCGCCGAGCTCGCGCTGGAACTTGGCGATCGTCGCCTCGTCCAGCTTCGCCCGCCAGTTGAACGAAGGCGAGCAATTATAGGCCATCAGCTTGCCCGGGTAGTGCTTGTGCACGCCCTCGGCGAATTTGCGCGCATCCTCGAGGTTCGGGTGCGAGGTTTCCCACCAGAGAATGTCCGCGATGTCCGCATAGGCGAGGCCGCGCGCGATGCAATGATCGACGCCCGTGCCTTCTTTGAGGCGGAAGAAACCTTCCGGCGTACGGCTGTCCGGCTCGATGAAACGGCGGTCGCGCTCATCGACATCCGAGGTGATGAGCTTGGCGGATTCCGCATCGGTGCGGGCGACGACGATCGTCGGCACGCCGCAGACATCGGCCGCTAACCGCGCGGCGGCGAGGCTGCGCTCATGCTGGGCGGTCGGAATAAGGACTTTGCCGCCCATATGGCCGCACTTTTTCTCCGAAGCGAGCTGATCCTCGAAATGGACCGCCGCCGCGCCGGCATCGATATAGGCCTTCATGATCTCGAAGACGTTGAGCGCGCCGCCGAAACCCGCTTCGGCGTCGGCGAAGATCGGCGCGAACCAATCGCGCGTGACGCGGCCCTCGGCATGTTCGATCTCGTCGCAGCGCTTCAGCGCATTATTGATGCGGCGGGCAAGTTCGGGTCCGGAATTGGCCGGATAAAGCGATTGATCCGGATACATCGCGCCCGCCACATTGGCGTCGGCCGCGACCTGCCAGCCCGAAAGATAGATCGCCTCGAGCCCGGCGCGGACCTGCTGAACCGCCTGATTGCCGGTAAGCGCGCCGAGCGCATGGACATAGGGGCGCTCATGCAAGAGCTTCCAGAGCTTGTTGGCGCCCCGCTCAGCCAGGGTATGGGCGATCGGGAAGGAACCGCGCAGGCGCTGCACATCGGCAGGCGTATAGGGACGGCGAATGCCGTCGAAGCGGCCCTTCGGCGCCGAGGGCACCAATTCCTCAAAAGTCGCTGGATTGCTCATCATCGTCCTCCGGACGCACGGCGTTGACAGGGATTGACAATCAAAGGGCGCGAAGCCCGTTGGATGCTTCGTATAAGGGCAAAAAGGCCTCAATTCGCAACTGAGGACTTTGCAAAATCGGGTTGCCTTGTAAATTCAAGACGGTGTAAATTGTCAATATGTGAATAATTGACTCGGAGCTGGCCACGCTCATGACCGAGCTTTCCTCAGCATCGCGCAAAATCTTCGCCGGCGCACGGCTTAAAAGGCTGAGGCGTGAGCGTCAAGTGACGCAGGCCCGCATGGCCGAGGAACTCGACGTCTCGGCAAGCTATCTCAATCTGATGGAGCGCAATCAGCGCCCGATCACGGTGCAGGTCCTGATCCGCTTGGCCGACGTCTATGGCGTCGATCCGCGCGAATTCATGGAAAGCGAGGCCAATCAGGCGATCGGCGAGATCGAGCAATTGCTCGCCGATCCGATCATGCGGGAGGCCGGCGTTCCTCGCTCCGAAGTGCAGGATGCGGCCGAACATGCCCCGACGCTTCTCTCCGCCATGCATCGGCTCTACCGCGCCTATGTGGCGGCGCGCGAAACCGGCGAAGCGAGCTTGACCCAGCGTGCCGACCCGGACCGCACCGAAGCGATCGTGCGCGAAAGCCCGGTCGATCGCGTGCGCACTATCCTGCATGCGCAGCGAAACTATTTCGCCGAGCTCGACCAGGCTGCCGAGACCCTCGCTTCCGATCTCGCGCTCGGCGGGCACGAACTTTTCTTCGCCATCTCCGATTATCTGCGCGCCAAACACGGCATTCGCGTGCGCGTTCTGCCGCTCGAAGTCATGGGCGAGAGGCTGCGCTGGTTCGATCATCATCGCCGCCAGCTCATGATCTCGGAAATTCTCGACCAATCGGGCCGTACGTTTCAAGCGGCCTATCAATTGGCTTTTGCCGATTTGGACGCGCTCCTGGGAGACGTCGCACAAAGGCTCGAGGCGGACGAGCAGGCGCGCCGCCTCTTGCGCGTGACGCTCGCCAATTATTTCGCCGGCGCCCTGATGATGCCCTATGGCAAGTTCCACGAGGCGGCGGAGCTTTCCGGCTATGATATCGAACTTCTCGGCGCGCGTTTCGGCGCGAGCTACGAACAGGTGGCGCATCGACTGACGACCTTGGCGCGGCCGACGGCGCGCGGGATTCCGTTTTTTCTCATCCGCGTCGATGCGGCGGGCAATGTCTCGAAGCGATTCTCGTCGGGCCGCTTTCCCTTCGCGCATTTCGGCGGCACCTGTCCGCTATGGAATATCCATAGCGCCTTCGGCGAGCCGGGACGCATTCTGACCCAGGTCGTCGAACTCACCGACGGCTCGCGCTGGTTCTCGATCGCCCGCACGGTGAAACGCGCGGTTACGCCCTATGGCGCGATCGAGCCGCATTTCGCCATAGGCGTCGGCTGCGAGATGAAATATGCCGGCCGGCTCGTCTATGCGAAGCGGCTCGATCTTTCGAGCATCGAAGCGACCCCGATCGGCATCAATTGCCGGCTCTGCGAACGCCCTGCCTGTCCGCAGCGTGCCGCCCCGCCGGTTCTGCGCCAGCTCCAAGTCGACGAGCAGATGCGCACAATCTCGCCATTCGCGTTCAAGGATCTCTAGTCTAGGGCCCCTCTCCCCGCAAGCGGGGAGAGGATGCTCACATGTGAATCGCGCGCTTGTCGACGGCGAGCGCCGCTTCGCGCACGGCTTCGGAAAGCGTCGGGTGCGCATGGCAGGTGCGCGCCAGATCTTCCGCCGAGCCGCCGAATTCGATCAGCACGCAAGCCTCCGCAATGAGTTCGCCCGCGCCGGCGCCGACGATATGCACGCCGAGCACGCGGTCGGTCGTCGCATCCGCAAGAATCTTGACGAATCCTTCCGTCGCGCGCATCGCCCGCGCGCGGCCGTTGGCGCTGAAGGGGAACTTGCCGACCTTGTAGGCGAGGCCCTTCGCCTTCAGCTCTTCTTCGCTCGCACCGACGGCGGCAATTTCCGGCGCGGTATAGACCACCGACGCGACCGCTTCGTAATTGACATGCCCATGCTGCCCGGCGAGCATTTCGGCGAGAGCGATGCCCTCGTCTTCCGCCTTATGCGCGAGCATCGCGCCGCGCACGACGTCGCCGATTGCATAGATCCCGGGAACATTGGTCGCAAATCTTTCGTCGATAAGAACCCGGCCGCGCTCCATTGCGACTCCGAGCGCCTCGAGACCCAAACCTTCGGTATAAGGCCGCCGGCCGATCGCGACGAGCACGACATCAGCTTCGCGAACAACCTCTTCCCCGTCGCCCGCCGCCGGCGCGATCGAAACCTTCAGGCTCTTGCCCTTCTCGACTTTGGTCACTTTGTGGCCGAGCAGAAGATCGAAGGCCTGTTTCTCGAGAATGCGCTGGAACGAGGTCGCGACCTCGCGGTCCATTCCTGCGAGTATATGGTCGAGAAATTCAACGACGGTGACCTGGGCGCCGAGCCTGCGCCAAACCGAACCCAGTTCGAGCCCCACGATCCCAGCGCCGATCACGAGGAGGCGGCCCGGCACTTTCGGCAAGGAAAGCGCGCCGGTCGAAGAGACGATCTGCTTTTCATCGATTTCGATGCCCGGCAACGAAACGGCCTCGGAGCCGGTCGCTATGACGATGTTCTTCGCCGCAAGCGTCTCGATACCTTCGCCCGTTTTGACTTCGACCGAGTTCGCCGATTTGATCGTGCCCTCTCCGATGAAGGCGTCGATCTTGTTTTTCTTGAGCAGGAAGGCAACGCCATTGACATTTGCCGCAACCGTATCGTCCTTGTGCTTCATCATTGCTTTAAGGTCGAGGGTCGGCTTCACGACGACGCCGAATCCGGCAAGCGCATGACTGGCTTCCTCGAATTTTTCGGAGGCTTGAAGCAGCGCCTTCGATGGAATGCAGCCGACGTTGAGGCAGGTGCCGCCGAAGGTCTTGCGTTTCTCGACGACCGCAACTTTCATCCCGAGTTGCGCAGCGCGGATCGCGCAGACGTAGCCCCCGGGGCCCGTGCCGACGACGACGAGATCATACATATAGCTCAAGCTCCAGCCAAACGCGCGAGCATCGATAAGAGACCGACAATTCCGACAAGCCAGCAAATGAACCGCGCGACGGGAATGCCGAGCAGATAAACCGGCAGATAGGCAATCCGGCCGGCAATCCAGACAAGCGCACCGAAGCCGCCGGTACGGCCCGTCGCGATGAGGCCGAGATCGAGCGCTACGAAGGGCACGTAATTCTCGATGTAATTGGTGAGCGCGCGCTCGGCGCGCCCGGCGAGCACGCCTTTGACCGTGCGCCGCTCGTCGCGCGCCCCCATCATATATTTCTGGCCGAACTCGGCGCGCGCCAGCAGGGCTTGGGTCATGATATGCGCAATGAAGAGAATGACGCTCAATTCCAGCGCGATGAGCTCGGCCGAGCGCATGAGTTCTTACTCACTCTTTAGAGATCCAGGATCAGCCGCGCCGGATCTTCGAGCGCGCCCTTGACGTGGACGAGGAAGGTCACGGCCTCTTTGCCGTCGACGATCCGATGATCATAGGTGAGCGCGAGGTACATCATCGGCCGGATCTCGATCTTGCCCGAGACCACGACCGGGCGCTCCTCGATCTTATGCATGCCGAGAATGCCGGATTGCGGCGCATTCAGGATCGGCGTCGACATGAGCGATCCGTAGACCCCGCCATTGGTGATGGTGAATGTGCCGCCTTGCATCTCTTCGAGAGCGAGCGAGCCTTCGCGCGCGCGCTTGCCGAGCTCGGCAATCCTTCTTTCTATTGCGAGCAGACTCAGCCGGTCGCAGTCGCGCACGACAGGGACGACGAGCCCCTTGTCGGTACCGACCGCGACACCGAGGTGATAATAATTCTTGTAGATGATATCGGAGCCATCGATCTCGGCATTGATCGAGGGGATTTCTTTCAGCGCGGCGACGCAGGCCTTGGCGAAAAGGCCCATGAAACCGAGCTTGACCGCATGCTTCTTTTCGAACGCATCCTTGAGGCGATTGCGCAAAGCCATCACCTCGCTCATGTCGACCTCGTTGAACGTGGTCAGCATCGCGGCGGTATTCTGCGCGTCTTTCAGCCGACGTGCGATGGTCTGGCGCAATTTCGTCATGCGCACGCGCTCTTCGCGGCGCGCATCCTCCGCCGCCGCCGGGGCGCGGGCCTGGATAGCTGCCGGCGGCGCGGCGGCAGGTTCTGCAATGAGAGCCAGCACGTCGCCTTTGAGCACTTGGCCATGTTTGCCGGACCCCGCGACGGCAGAGAGATCGATGCCTTGATCCGCTGCGATTTTAGCGGCGGAAGGCGCAGGCGGCGGAGCGGAGGGCGGCGCGGATCGTGCGGGTGCCGCGGCCTGAGGCGCGGGTTTTGGCGCTGAAGGTTGCGCCGCCTGCGCCGATGCGGGCGATTTTTTCGACAGGCCGGCGCCCGCGCCTTGGCTGATCGCGCCGAGCACGGCTCCCGGCGCAACGTTTTGCCCGCTTTCGACAGCAATGTCGGCAAGAACGCCGGCGGCCGGCGCATTGACTTCGAGAGTCACTTTGTCGGTTTCGAGTTCGACGACCGGCTCATCGGCCCTGACCTCTTCGCCCGCCTTCTTGAACCAGCGACCGACCGTCGCTTCGCTCACCGATTCGCCCAAGGGCGGCACGCGGATCTCAATCGCCATGTAATTACGCCGAAGCGCTCCTCTCGCTTTCTGTCGCCCATTGCGCCCGCCGAGAGCCGATTGCCTTTTTGGCAAAGCCGCAATCGGCGAGAACATCCGGTCTACTCAATGCGTCTCTCTACCATCTTTCGACACCATCATTCGACCTCCTCTCCCGCGCCTAGGCGAGCGCTTCGTCGAGCAAGGACTTGAGCTGCTGCAGATGTTTCGACATGAGACCTGTCGCGGTCGCCGCGGAAGCGGGCCGGCCGACATAGCGCGGCCGCTTCACCTTGCTCCCCGCTTGAGCGAGGACCCATTCGAGATAGGAATCGACGAAGCTCCAGGCGCCCATGTTCTTCGGCTCTTCCTGGCACCAGACGATCTCAGCGTTCTTGTAGCGCGCCAGTTTATTGACCAGCGCCTTCAACGGGAACGGATAGAGCTGCTCGACCCGCAGGAGATAAACGTCGTCGATCCCGCGCCTGGCCCGCTCCTCGAGGAGATCATAATAGACCTTGCCCGAGCACAGGATGAGGCGGCGGATCTTGTCGTCGGGCGCAAGGGTGATCTCGCCGCCCGGCCACATTTCCGCATCATCATAGAGCAGACGGTGGAAAGTCGTATCGATGCCGAATTCCTCGAGCCGCGAGATGGCGCGCTTGTGCCGTAGGAGCGATTTCGGCGTCATCAGGATGAGCGGCTTGCGGATGTCGCGCTTCAATTGCCGGCGAAGGATGTGGAAATAATTCGATGGCGTTGTGCAATTGGCGACCTGCATATTGTCTTCGGCGCACATCTGCAGATAGCGCTCGAGCCGAGCCGAGGAATGTTCCGGCCCCTGGCCTTCATAGCCGTGCGGCAGAAGACAGACGAGACCGGACATGCGCAGCCATTTACGCTCGCCCGATGAGACGAACTGGTCGAAGACCACTTGCGCGCCATTGGCGAAATCGCCGAACTGCGCCTCCCAGATCGTCAGCGCATTGGGTTCGGCGAGCGAATAGCCATATTCGAAGCCGAGCACCGCTTCTTCCGAAAGCATCGAATTGATGACCTCGTAGCGCGCCTGGCCTTCTCGGATGTGATTGAGCGGCACGTAGCGGGCTTCGGTCTCCTGGTCGATCAGCACGCTGTGGCGCTGGGAGAACGTGCCCCGCTCGCTGTCCTGCCCCGAAAGGCGCACCGGATGGCCCTCATCGAGCAGGCTCGCAATGGCGAGCGCCTCGCCCATGGCCCAGTCGATGCCGGTCCCTGAGTCCATCATCGCGGCGCGATTGTCGAGGAACCGGCGGATCGTGCGATGCAAATTGAAGCCTTCCGGCACTTTGCAGATCCCAGCCGCGAGTTCTTTGAGCCTGGCGACATCGACGCCGGTGCGTCCGCGCCGTGCCTCGTCGACGCCGTCGGCCGGGCGAAAGCCTGCCCAGCGCCCGTCGAGCCAATCGGCTTTGTTCGCCTTGTAGGCCGTACCCGCCTCATGCTCGGCTTCGAGCTTGCGCCGCCATTCGCCTTTGCGCGCGTCCACCTCGGCCTTCGTGACGATGCCTTCGCCGACGAGACGCTCGGCATAGATTTCGAGCGTCGAGGGATGCGATTTGATCTTCTTGTACATCAGCGGCTGAGTGAAAGCCGGCTCGTCGCCCTCGTTGTGGCCGAAACGGCGATAGCAGAACATGTCGATGACCACCGGCTTGTGAAACTTCTGCCGGAACTCGGTCGCGACTTTCGCTGCATAGACGACGGCTTCGGGATCGTCGCCATTGACGTGAATGATCGGCGCCTCGATCATTTTCGCCGTGTCGGAGGGATAGGGCGAGGAACGCGAATAGCGCGGATAGGTCGTAAAGCCGATCTGATTATTGACGATGAAATGGATCGAGCCGCCTGTCCGATGTCCCTTGAGGCCCGAGAGGCCGAAACATTCGGCGACCACGCCTTGGCCGGCGAAAGCGGCATCGCCGTGAATGAGCAGCGGCATGACCTTGCTGCGTTCGACGAAATCGTGATGCTGATCCTGCTTGGCGCGCACCTTGCCGAGCACGACCGGATCGACGATTTCGAGGTGCGAGGGATTTGCGGTCAGAGACAAATGCACCTGATTGCCGTCGAAGTCGCGGTCCGATGAGGCGCCGAGATGATATTTGACGTCGCCCGAGCCTTCGACCTCGTCCGGCGTGAAGGAGCCGCCTTTGAACTCATGAAAGATTGCGCGGTGCGGCTTGCCCATCACCTGCGAGAGCACGTTGAGGCGCCCGCGATGCGCCATGCCGAGCACGATTTCCCTCACGCCGAGGGCGCCGCCGCGCTTGATGATCTGTTCGAGCGCCGGAATGATCGATTCCGCGCCGTCGAGGCCGAAACGTTTCGTGCCGGTGAATTTGAGATCGAGAAACTTCTCGAATCCCTCCGCCTCGATGAGTTTGTTGAGGATCGCGCGCTTGCCCTCGCGGGTGAAATTGATCTCCTTCCCCGGCCCTTCGATGCGCGCCTGAAACCAGGATTTCTCGGCCGGATCGGAAATATGCATGAATTCGAAGCCGATCGTGCCGCAATATGTACGCCGCAGGATCGCGAGCATTTCCGGAATCGTCGCAAACCTCAGCCCCAGCACGCCGTCGATGAAGATCGGCCGGCCGTAATCCTGTTCGACAAAGCCGAAATTCGAAGGGTGGAGCGATTCCGGATCCTGTGGCGCCTGGAGCCCGAGCGGATCGAGATTGGCGTGGAGATGGCCGCGCATGCGATAGGCGCGGATCATCATGATGGCGCGCACCGACTCGCGGGTCGCCTGCTGGAGCTCGGCGTCCGAATGGCCGGTTGTCGCTTTCAGCCTTTCGCCGACCTTCGTCTCGAGCGCATCCCAATTGCCGTCGAAAGCGGCGACGAGCTCGTCGCAACCGTCCGGCGCCGCCGCAGGCCGCCGCCAACTCGGGCCTTCGAGGCTCTTTTCGACCGAGCGGCGATCTTCCTTCAGCGCAGCGAAGAAGTCCCGCCATTCGGGGCCGACCGAGGCCGGATCGCGGACGTAATTTTCGTAAAGCTGTTCGGCATAGGCGGCATTGGCGCCATAGAGAAAGGAGGTCAGCGCAAATCTATCATTCGCCGGCGAGCGGATACCCGCCGCGCCGCCCGAACCGTTCTGGCCGTTGGCTCCATCTTGGCGTGCCATGAAATGCTCCAAACATGCCGGCGCGCCTCCCTCCTGAATATAGGCGCGCCGCTTTCGCTCTTCACGTCCCTCTATATCCGCTCGGCAACCCGTCGCTCTTTGATCCCGATCAGTGACTGAGCATATCGGCAAGGGTTTTGCCGAGCCGCGCGGGCGACGGCGAGACAACGATTCCCGCCTCCCGCATGGCGGCGATTTTGGCTTCCGCACCGCCTTTGCCGCCGGAAATGATCGCGCCGGCATGGCCCATGCGCCGCCCGGGCGGCGCCGTGCGTCCCGCTATGAAGCCGACGACCGGCTTTCTCCGCCCGCGCCGCGCTTCATCGCGCAGAAATTGCGCCGCATCTTCCTCTGCGCCACCGCCGATCTCGCCGATCATAACAATCGATTTTGTCTGCGGATCGGCGATGAACAATTCGAGAATATCGATAAATTCCATGCCTTTGACCGGATCGCCGCCGATCCCGACGGCTGTGGTCTGGCCAAGCCCTTCGCGCGTCGTCTGAAACACGGCTTCGTAAGTGAGCGTCCCGGAGCGCGAGACGATGCCGACCGAACCTGGCAGAAAAATATTGCCGGGCATGATGCCGATCTTGCTCGCGCCTGCCGTGACGATTCCGGGGCAATTCGGGCCGATGAGGCGCGATGCGCTGCCCGCGAGCGCCCGTTTGACGCGCACCATGTCGAGGACCGGAATGCCTTCGGTGATGCAGACGATGAGCGGTATTTCCGCATCGATCGCTTCGCAGATCGCATCCGCCGCGCCGGCCGGCGGAACGTAGACGACGCTCGCTTGCGCCCCCGTCGCTTGGCGCGCCTCAGTCACGGTTTCGAACACCGGCAGGCCGAGATGTTTCGTCCCGCCCTTGCCGGGCGAGACGCCGCCGACGAGGCGCGTCCCATAAGCCAGCGCCTGCTCGGAATGAAAGGTGCCGGTCTTGCCCGTGAAGCCCTGGCAGATCACTTTCGTTTCTTTGTCGATCAAGATCGCCAAGACTCACCTTTTGCTGACGGCGGCGACGATTTTCTGCGCGGCATCGTCGAGATCTTCGGCCGCAATGACGTTGAAGCCCGATCTGGCGATCAGCGCCTTGCCGAGTTCCACATTGGTGCCCTCGAGCCGCACGACGAGCGGAACTTTGAGCCCCATCTCCTTGACGGCGGCAATGACGCCTTCGGCAATCACGTCGCATTTCATGATGCCGCCGAAGATGTTGACGAGAATGCCTTTGACATGCGCATCGGCCGTGATGATCTTGAAGGCCGCGGCGACTTTCTCCTTCGTCGCACCGCCGCCGACATCGAGAAAATTGGCGGGCTCGGCGCCGTAAAGCTTGATGATGTCCATGGTTGCCATGGCAAGCCCGGCGCCATTCACCATGCAGCCGATCGTGCCTTGGAGCGCAATATAGGAGAGATCGTGCTTGGCGGCTTCGACTTCCCTCGGATCCTCTTCCGCTTCGTCGCGCAACGCGGCGAGCTCCGGATGCCGGAACAGCGCATTGTCGTCGAATGCTATCTTGGCATCGAGGCAGACGAGGCGCCCGTCTTTGCTGAGGATCAGCGGATTGATCTCGAGCAGCGCCATGTCCTTGTCGACGAAGGCCGTGTAGAGACGGGTCGCGAGCTTTTCGGCTTGCCTCCCAGCATCTCCCGAGAGATGGAGCGCCGAGGCGAGCGCGCGGCCGTGATGCGGCATGGCGCCCGTCGCCGGATCGACCGAAAAGGTTGCGATCTTCTCCGGCGTGTTCTTGGCGACCTCTTCGATCGATACGCCGCCTTCGGTCGAAGCGACGAAGGCGATGCGGCCCGCCGTGCGGTCGACCAGAAGAGCGAGGTAGAATTCCTTCTCGATGGGCGAGGCGGCTTCGATGTAGAGCCGCTTGACTTTCCTGCCGGCGGCGCCCGTCTGCAGCGTGACGAGCGTATGACCGAGCATCTGGCGCGCATGCGCCTCGACCTCTTCGCGCGAATGCGCGAGCCGCACGCCCCCGCCTTCCCCGGCTTCGGGCTCCTTGAACGTGCCCTTGCCGCGTCCGCCCGCGTGGATCTGCGCTTTGACGGCGAAGAGCGATCCCTTCAGTTCGCAGACCGCTGCGATAGCCTCTCGCGGATCCGAGATCGCAATGCCCGGCGCGACGGGAATCCCGAAATCCCGCAGAATCGCTTTGCTCTGATATTCATGAATGTTCATTGGATCGCTCTCTGCCGCGCGCGGCAGATGCCCGATTAGGCGGCGAAAGCCGCATTAATGCCTTTGCAGGCTTCGACGAGGGAACGTACTGAAGCAACCGATTTTTCAAACATGCGCGCCTCGTCGGGATTGAGCGCAATCTCGACGACGCGTTCGACGCCTTCGGCGCCGATCACGACAGGCACGCCGACATAAAGATCTTTCACGCCATATTCGCCATTGAGCTTGGCAGCGCAGGGCAGAACCCGGCGCTCGTCGCGCAAATAGGATTGCGCCATGGCGATCGCCGCGGCGGCAGGGGCATAAAAGGCCGAGCCGGTCTTGAGCAGCGCGACGATCTCGCCGCCGCCCTTTCGCGTGCGCTCGACGATCGCATCGAGCCGCTCCTGCGTGGTCCAGCCCATTTTGACAAGATCGGGAAGAGGGATGCCGGCGATCGTCGAATAGCGCAGCAAGGGCACCATATCGTCGCCATGGCCGCCGAGCACGCAGGCGCCAACGTCTTCTATTGCAACCTTGAATTCCTCGGCAAGAAAATGGCGGAAGCGGGCCGAATCGAGCACGCCCGCCATTCCGACGACCTTATGCGCCGGAATGCCGGTCGATTTCTGCAGGGCCCAGACCATGGCGTCGAGCGGATTGGTGATGCAGATCACGAAAGCGTCGGGCGCGAACTGCCGGATTCCTTCGCCGACCGATTCCATTACCTTGAGATTAATGCTCAGAAGATCGTCGCGGCTCATGCCGGGCTTGCGCGGCACGCCGGCGGTGACGATCACGACGTCAGCGCCAGAGATCGCCGCATAATCATTGGCGCCGGTCAGGCGACCATGAAAGCCTTGTTGGGCCGCCGATTGCGCGAGATCGAGCGCTTTGGCTTGCGGTATTCCTTCGGCAATGTCGAAAAGGACGATATCGCCCAATTCCTTCAATGCGGCGATATGGGCAAGTGTGCCGCCGATCTGGCCGGCGCCGATCAGCGCAATCTTCTGGCGTGGCATTTTCAACCTCTCGTCGGCCGGCCGACATGCTCATGCAAAGCAAGAGGAGCGGCGGCGGTTTTGCCGAAGTTCCTATACAAAAGCAAGACCGCTTCCGACGCTTCGCTCAGATAAGAGGTAGAATTTTGGCCGTGCGCGGCATCAAGCGAAAGTGAGGCCTAAATTTCCGGCAATTAGATCGTCCGCTGCGCAGATTTCGGCGCGCTCCGCGGCCTCCGGCGACTATTGTGCCAGATCCGCTCCGAGGTTCGCGCCGTCGGCAAGCTTCGGCTGGCTCAGGCCATGTGGCTGGCCGAGATAGGCTGCCGAACGCATTTCAACGAGACGCGAGGCAGTGCGGGCGAATTCGAAAGCCGCGCTTTGGCCGAGATAAAGGGATTCAGGCTCGGCCTCGGCGGATGCAATGAGCTTCACTTTCTGGTCATAAAACGCATCGATCAATAGAATAAATCTTTTCGCTTCGTTGGTCTGCTCGGGCTGCAAGACCGGGATCCGGTCGATGATCACTGTGTGGAAATTCTCGGCAATGGCGAGAAAATCCTGAGGGCCCAGCGGCGCCATGCAGA
Organism: Beijerinckiaceae bacterium; assembly: GCA_021324915.1. Classification (GTDB taxonomy): domain Bacteria; phylum Pseudomonadota; class Alphaproteobacteria; order Rhizobiales; family Beijerinckiaceae; genus Methylovirgula. The sequence goes on from JAJPIC010000022.1 coordinate 53,309, forward strand.
GGTCGGCGAAATCGAATCGGGCGACATGCGCTTTCGCCTGCGGAATTAAAATTGTCCGGCCGAGCACTTCGAGCTCGGCGCTGCCGGCCGCCTCGAATCCGGTGAGCGCGGCAAAGGCGCGAGTCAAAGCCGCATGCGCGGCGTCGTCGGCAGGGACGTGATAGACGGGCGCGCCGGTCAATTTCTCCAGGCGAAAATCGGTGCGCGCAGCGAGCTCGAGCACATCCAATTTTTCGCGGATGAGATCGATGAAGGGCAGGAACAGCGTGCGGTTGAGCCCTTCTTTATAGAGATCCTGCGGCTCGACATTGGAAGTCGCCACCAGCACCACGCCGGATTGAAAGAGCGCCTTGAACAACCGGCCGAGAATCATCGCATCCGCAATATCGGCGACGAACAGCTCGTCGAGGCAGATGAGCCAGGATTCGGCGGCGATCTCTTCGGCAACCGGGCCGATCGGATCATCCCCCTTCACCTCGCCTTTCTTCAGTTTCTGCCGGAAAGCGAAGATGCGCGCGTGAACATCGGCCATGAAGGCATGAAAATGCAGCCGCTTCTTGTGCGAAACTTGGACCTCGTCGAAGAAGAGGTCCATGAGCATGGTCTTGCCGCGGCCGACCGAACCCCAGATATAGGCGCCGCGCGGCACGGATTTGTCACGCCCCCCGCCGAGCCAGCCGAGCGCCGAACTTTTGCGGAACGGCCGATAGAAGGAAAGCTCGTCGGCCAACCTTTCGAGGGCGCGCAAAACCTCCTCCTGAGCCGGATCATGTTCGATCTGGCCGCGGCGGACCTGGTCGGAATAATGCTGGAGAAGGATGTGAGGCACGAGCGTCTCGAACTAGGCGCAAGTCCCTCTTGCCGCTGCCGCCCGGCGAAGACAAGGAGCGGCCAGGGCGGCCTCTCGCCGCGGCGGAAGGAGGCACCAGAAGCTTAGGCTTATGGTCATTTGGTGATTTGCGTCCATTCGCGTTCGATGAATTTCTGCACCGCCGCCGGATAGGCCCTGACGGCGTAGAGGGTCGCGGCGGGGTCGGCGGAAGTCGGATTGCCCTTGTCGGAGGCAAGAAGGGGCGCCGTGAGACCGTTTGCAAATCCGGTCGCGGCAGTGTTGCGCGCGGCAATGTCCGGCCGCAAGAGAAAGTTGATCAAGGCATAGGCGGCGGCAGGATGGGGCGCATTGGCCGGGATGGCCATATTGTCGAGCGCGATCACGCTGCCCTCTTTCGGCACGACATAGCCGATACCGAGGCCATTATCCGCTTCGCGGGCGCGGCTGCGTGCGAGGGCCGCATCGCCCGACCAGCCGACGGCAAGGCAGATGTCGCCATTGGCGAGGGCATTGATATAGTCGGACGAATGGAATTTCTTCACATTGCGGTGGAGCAGGCTCAAGAGATCGGCGGCGCGCCTGATGTCGATCCATCGCGCCTTCTGTGGATCGACCCTCATGTAGATGAGCGCGATGGCGAAAAGGTCTTGTGCATCGTCGAGGACCTCGATGCCGCAATCGGCGAATTTCTGCAAATTCTCCGGCTTGAAAATGATGTCCCAGGAATCGAGCGGCTGATCGCCCAGGCGGTCACGCGCCTTGTCGACGTCATAGGCAATGCCGGCCGTGAACCAGGCGTAATTGACGGCATAGCGATTGCCCGGATCGTCGATTGCGAGATCGCTCATGATCTGCTGCGAAAGATTATTGGCGTTGGGCAGCTTGCCGGGATCGAGCCTCTGCAGCAGGTTGGCTTCGATCGCGCGCCGAAGGACAGGGCCGGAAGGAAAGACGACGTCGTAAGCAGGATTGCCGAGCATCAGCCGGCTTTCGATCGCGGCATCGGAGTCGAAAGTATCGTAGGCGACCTCGATGCCCGTCTCTTTCGTGAAGTCTTCGATGACGCGCGGATCGATATAATCGGGCCAGTTGAGAACGTTGACCCATTCGGCGGCGAGCAAGCGCGACGGCAGGGCCAGAGAGAGGATGAACAGCAGGGCGAAAGTGAAATGTTTCATACTGGGATTCTTTGTGCCGAATGGAACGGTCTCGCGGGCTGGCGGCGCCCGTGTCAAGCCATGCGCTTGCGGAGCCTCCCGTGATCGATTGCCCGGGTTCTCTCCTCGTGATCGGCGGCGCGCGCTCCGGGAAAAGCCGCTATGGGCAAAGATGCGCCGAAAAATCCGGCAGAAAACCGGTGTTGATCGCAACCGCCGAGGCGGGCGATGCCGAAATGGCGGCGCGCATCGCCGCGCATAAAGCCGCACGTCCGCCATACTGGCGGGTCATCGAGGAGCCGCTCGATCTGGCCCGCACCTTGCGTAGGCAAACTAGCGAGCAGAATATCCTGTTAATCGATTGTCTCACCCTGTGGCTAAGCAATGTCCTGCATGCGGGCCGCGATCCGGAGGAGGAGACGGCTAGCCTGCTCGAGGCGATGGGAGAGATGAAGGGGCCGACGATCTTCATTTCCAATGAAGTTGGATTGGGAATCGTACCGGATAACCCGCTCGGGCGCAGCTTTCGCGACGCTCAGGGACGGCTGAACCAAAAAATTGCGGAAAGCTGCGAGTCGGTGGTCTTCGTGGCGGCCGGATTGCCGTTGAAGCTGAAGCCCAGCTCACCGGCTTAGCTCTCGAGCCCCGCCTTACCCATTGCGCCTTAGACGGTTCATCTATAATAGGCGTTATAAATGTAAAATCCTTATTCACCCGGAAAATTTGTGTGAATAGCAACCTCTCAGCCCATCTGCGCCAGCTCGAAGCCGAAGCCATTTTCATCATGCGCGAGGTGGTGGCGGAATTCGAGCGTCCCGTCCTGCTCTATTCGATCGGCAAGGATTCGGGTGTGATGCTGCACATCGCGCAGAAGGCCTTTTATCCCGGCAAGCTCCCTTTTCCTCTGCTCCATGTAGATACGACATGGAAATTCAAGGACATGATCGCGTTCCGCGACGCAACCGCCAAACGGATCGGGGTGGAACTCATCGTCCATGTCAACGAAGACGGATTGAAGCGCGGCATCTCGCCCATCGCCTCGGGTTCGGCGCTCCATACGCAAGTGATGAAGACGGAGGCGCTGCGCCAAGCGCTCGACAAATATAAGTTCGATGCAGCCTTCGGCGGCGCCCGCCGCGACGAGGAAAAGAGCCGCGCCAAAGAGCGGATCTTCTCGCACCGTTCCGCCGCGCATGCGTGGGATCCGCGCAATCAGCGCCCGGAACTCTGGCGTCTTTTCAATACCCGGATCAAGCCGGGCGAATCGATGCGCGTCTTCCCACTGTCGAATTGGACCGAGCGCGACGTCTGGGAATATACGGCCGCGGAAGACATTCCCGTCGTACCGCTTTATTTCGCCAAGGAGCGGCCCGTTGTCGAGCGGGACGGAACGCTGATCATGGTCGACGACGATCGCCTGCCGCTGCGGCCCGGCGAGAAACCGCGGCTCGAACGCGTGCGCTTTCGCACGCTCGGCTGCTATCCGCTCTCCGGTGCGATCCGGTCGCAAGCCGAGACCCTCGACGATATTCTTGCCGAAATGCGCAGCACCAAGACTTCCGAACGCCAGGGCCGCCTGATCGACCACGACGAGGCGGGCTCGATGGAAAAGAAGAAGCGCGAGGGCTATTTCTGATGAACAAGGCCGTCGAGATCAGGAAATTGGAAGAAACCGCGACGCTTGCCGGCGGCCCGGCGCTGCCGACCCTGCGATTCCTGACCTGCGGCTCGGTCGACGACGGCAAGTCCACGCTCATCGGCCGCCTGCTCTACGAGCAGGATCTCATCCACGACGATCAGCTTGCGGCGCTCGAGAGAGATTCGAAACGGCACGGCACAGTGGGTGCCGAGATCGATTTCGCTCTTCTCGTCGATGGACTCGAGGCCGAGCGCGAGCAAGGCATCACAATCGACGTCGCCTATCGCGCCTTCTCGACCGCGCGGCGCTCCTTCATTGTCGCCGATACGCCCGGCCACGAACAATATACGCGCAATATGGCAACCGGCGCGTCGAATTGCGACCTCGCCGTCCTGCTCGTCGACAGCCGCAAGGGCCTGCTGGCGCAAACGCATCGGCATGCGATCATCGTTTCGCTGCTCGGCATCAAGCATGTGGTGCTCGCGATCAACAAGATCGATCTCGTCGATTACGACCAGGCGGTGTTCGAGCGGATCGTTGGCGCGTTTCAGGCCTTTGCGGCGCCGCTCGGATTTTCAAGCCTTGCCGCCATCCCGGTCTCGGCGCGTTTCGGCGACAATATCTGCCGCAAAAGCGGGAACATGGGCTGGTACGACGGCCCGCCGCTGCTTGCCTATCTCGAAGAAATCAGCGTCGAAGAAAACCGCGCCGCTCTGCCTTTCCGCATGCCGGTGCAATGGGTAAACCGCCCGCATCTCGACTTCCGCGGATTTGCCGGGACGATCGCTTCGGGGCGAATCGGGCGCGGCCAAGACGTGGTGGTTGCCGTTTCGGGCAAATCAACCCGCGTCGAGCGTATCGTGACCGCCGACGGCGATCTGGACATGGCTTCTGCCGGCGACGCGGTGACGCTCACTTTGTCGGACGAGATCGACATCGCGCGCGGCGACGTGCTCGCAACAGCCGATGCCCGCCCCGAGGTTGCCGATCAGTTCGCCGCCAATCTCATCTGGATGGGCGACGACGAGCTCCTGCCCGGCCGGTCCTATCTCATGAAGGTCGGAACCCGCACCATCCCGGTCACGGTCAGCGCGGTCAAACACCGGCTCGACGTTACGACGCTGGCAGAACATCCGGCCAAGACGCTGCGGCTCAACGAAGTCGGCCTGTGCATGCTGACGACGCCCGCTCCAATCGCCTTCGATCCCTATGCCGAAAACCGGGTGACCGGCGCTTTCATCCTCATCGACCGCTATACCAATGCGACAGCCGCCGCCGGGCTCATAGCCTATGGCGTGCATCAAGCGACCAATGTTCACGCGCAGAACCTCGCGGTTACAAAGGCGGCGCGGGCGCGGCTCAAGCATCAGCGTCCCGCCGTGCTTTGGTTCACCGGGCTTTCGGGCGCCGGCAAATCGACCATCGCCAATCTCGTCGATCAGCAGCTCAACGCGCGAGGGGTCCACACGATTTTGCTCGACGGCGACAATATCCGCACCGGACTCAACAAGGACCTCGATTTCTCGCCGGCCGATCGCGTCGAGAACATCCGCCGCATCGGCGAGGTGGCGAAGCTGATGACCGATGCGGGGCTCATCGTGCTCTGCGCCTTCATCTCGCCCTTCACCGCGGAGCGGCAGATGGTGCGCGACATTCTGGACGAAGGCGAATTCATCGAGATCTTCGTCAACACGCCGCTCGAGCAATGTATCGCGCGCGACCCCAAGGGCCTCTACAAGAAGGCGCTCGCCGGCGAAATCAAGAATTTCACCGGCATCGATCAGGCCTACGAGGCGCCCGAATCCCCCGAGCTCGTCGTCGGACATGACGGGGCAAGCCCGCACCAGTCTTCCGCGCGTGTGATCGCCTATCTCGTCGAGCAGCGCTTCATCGAGCGTTTCGACACCGGCGATTGGTCGATCTGAATGCCGGCGTCTGCGCACGAGCCGATGCGCGTGGCGCTTTTCCACCACTTTCCTCGGGAGAGCGACTTATCGCTCGCCGCCCGAGAATTGCGAGCCGCGCGGCTCTTGCGATCACGCGTTCGGGATGGCGAAGTTCACAACGTCTATGACATTAGCCTGTCGCTGTGCTGTTGCAGAATCACCTCACGATGTGATTCTGTTTGGTGGTGAGTCGCGAGGTCGCTTGTCGGCGCGATGCGTCGGCAAATTCGGCAATGCCTTTGGAGGGCGCATTGCCATGCCAGTCATTCCCGCCGGTCGGTGACCGCTTTCGGTCGGTCCAAGTCTGCGCCGTTCCCGCCGCGTCTAGTTTCCCCGCGATCTTGGTTAGACATCATCCTCTCAGGGCATCGGCATGCTTTCGGAATTAGAGCTTATCCAGACGGAAAATCCGGTAGATCAGATCGAAAGAATAGCTTCCCAGAACCAATGGTCGTTCGACCGCGACGAAGAGGACGAAATTTCGATTGCCGTAACCGGCACCTTCACCGACTACAACATCGCCTTCACCTGGCTCTCCGATATCGAAGCCTTGCATGTGGCTTGCGCCTTCGACCTGAAAGTGCCGCCGGCACGCCGGGCCGAATGCATCGCCCTGATCGCGCTCATCAATGAGCAGCTCTGGATCGGCCATTTCGACATCTGGCCGCAGGACGGCGTGATCATGTTCCGCCATTCCATGCTGCTCGCCGGCGGGGCGGCGCTGAACCCGCGCCAATGCGAGGCCGCATTGACGCATGCAGTCGCCGCCTGCGAGCGCTATTATCAGGCCTTTCAATTCGTAGTGTGGGCCGGCAAGGGCTGCCGCGAGGCGCTGGAATCGGCCATATTGGAGACGAAAGGCGAAGCCTGAATGAGGATCGGCGGGGAATCCGCCTCGCTCTTGCTCGTCGGCGCCGGCAAGATGGGCGGCGCTTTGCTGCAAGCCTGGCTCGATCGCGGCTTGGATCCTGCGCGCATCAACGTGCTCGAGCCGGAGCCGTCGGATGAGCTCCGGGCGATCGCGGCGCGCGGCGTGGCGCTTGCGCGGCCGGCGAGGCCGCCGGCGACCCTTGTCCTCGCTGTCAAGCCGCAGCTCCTCGAGGCGGTTGCGCCGATCCTGACGCCGCTCACGGATGGATCGACGCTCGTCATTTCGATCCTTGCGGGCAAGACGCTCGCAAGCCTGGCGCGGCATTTCCCCGGGCCGATCGTGCGCGCAATGCCCAACTTGCCGGCCGCCGTCGGCCAGGGCATCACCGCCGCGGTCACCAATGCGAAGGTCAGCCCGGGCGAGAGGCGAAGGGCCGATGCGCTCCTCTCCGCGATCGGCCGCGTCGAATGGCTATCCGACGAGAGCCTCGTCGATGCCGTGACCGCCGTTTCGGGCTCGGGACCGGCTTATGTCTTCTATCTCGCCGAATGTCTCGCCAAGGCCGGACAATCGGCCGGGCTTCCGCCGGATCTTGCCGCCCGCCTTGCCCGCGCGACGGTCGAAGGCGCCGGCGCCCTCCTCACCCACCGTTCCGAAATCACACCCGCCGAACTGCGCCAAGCCGTGACCTCCCCTGGAGGCACGACGGCCGCGGCGCTGGCCGTGCTCGACGGAAAGGATGGCCTCGAAAAGCTCATCGCCGACGCGGTCGCCGCGGCCAAATTGCGGGCGCAGGAGCTTTCGAGCTAAGCCGGAGCGGCGTAAACTTGACTGCTCGCCGCGGCACTCTAGCTTTGATGAATCCAAAGACTTCCAAGGGAGGCGAGTCGTGCCGAACGAGCCGGGCCTCGAAACTGCGCTGCCGCCGCGCGACCCCAAAAGTGCCATCGTCGATGCGCTGCTCGAGCTTGCGGGCGAGCGCCACTGGGAAGACATCACGCTGAGCGATGTCGCCGCGCGCGCGAATGTCTCGCTCGCGACCTTTCGCGAATTCTTCCCCTCGAAAGGCGCGGTGCTCGCGGCTTTCCTGCGCAGGATCGATAAGATCGTCTTGGAAGACAGCAAAGGCGCCGCGGACGATCTCGCACCGAAGGAAAGGCTGATCAACGTCCTCCAGCGCCGGCTCGAAGCGCTGGCGCCCTATAAGGTCGGACTCGAAGGGATCAGCGAATGGGCCTCGCGCGATCCATTCGCCGCAGCCTCGCTCAACCGCGAGATGATCAATTCCATGCGCTTTATGCTGGAGGCGGCCGGCATCGACTCCGAGGGTCCCGTCGGGGCGCTGAAGCTGCAGGGGCTCGTGCTCGTCTGGGGACGCGCCATGCGCGCCTGGTTCTCCGACGATGATCCCGATCTTGCCGCGACCCTCGCCGTGCTCGACCGCGAATTGACCCGCGGTGGCCGCTTCGTGGCGCGCGCCGAAGACCTGAACCGCCTGACTTCGCCGCTTTTCTCGATTGCGCGCGCTTTTTTCGAGCGCCGGAACGCAAGCCGCGGCGAAGGCCCCCAGCCGGACGCCTGAGGCGCGAAACCATATCGAGTTTTCCGGATCATGCGTTTTTGAGCATGATCTTGCCGGAAAACCGCCCTGCACTTTTCCGGATCATGCGTTTTTGAGCATGATCTTGCCGGAAAACCGCCCTGCACTTTTCCGGATCATGTGTCTTTGAGCATGATCTTGTCGGAAAACCGCCCTGCACTTTTCCGGATCATGCTCAGACCGGCACGCGCACGCTCGCGCGCAGCCCGCCGAGCGGGGAATCGCCGAGGCTGATGTCGCCGCCGTGCGAGCGGGCAATATCGAGCGCGATCGCAAGCCCCAGTCCCGTGCCGCCGGTATCCTGATTGCGTGCCTGATCCAGCCGGAAAAAGGGGCGGAACACGTCTTCGCGCCGGTCGGCGGGAATGCCCGGTCCGTCGTCATCCACATGGATCGTGAGGAAACGCTGGTCGCGCTGCCCCTCGATCCCGATGTGCTCGGCATGAGCGAGCGCATTGGCGACGAGATTGGCGAGGCAGCGCTTGAAAGCCGCCGGCCGCACCATGACGAAAGGATCGCCCGAATAGGCGATTTTCACGTCGGCGCCTTGGCGTTCGGCCTCGTTGCGCAACCCGTCGAGGAATTGGCGCATATCGATGCGCGCCGCCGCCTCGCCCGAATCGCCGCGTGCGAAGGCGAGATAAGCTTCGAGCATGCGCTGCATCTCCTCGACGTCCTTTTGCATCTCGGCCGTTTCCGGCTCGTCGCTGATCAGGGCCAAGGATAATTTGAAGCGGGTCAGGATCGTGCGCAGATCGTGGCTGACGCCGGTCAGCATGGCGGTGCGTTGCTCGATGGCGCGCTCGATGCGCCGTTTCATCTCGATGAAGGCATAACCGGCGCGCCGCACTTCGCGCGCGCCGCGCGGCTTGAATTCTGCTTCCCGTCCCATGCCGAAGGCCTCGGCCGCCGCCACGAGCCGCAGGATGGGCCTGATCTGATTGCGCAGGAAGGCAAGCGCAACGATGATCAAAACCGAAGACGTGCCGAGCATCCAAAGCAGGAAAATGTAGGAATTCGACGCATAGGCGGCGCTGCGATAGGCAACGACGCGCAGGATCGAATGATCGAGCAGGATCCGGATTTCGATCAGATTGGAGCGCCCGACGGTATCGAGCCAAAAGGGGCGACCTATCTGGCGGCGGATCTCGTTCGAAAGCGCAATGTCGACGATCGAGAAGAAGGGCTTCGGCAGAGGCGGCGGCAGCGGACCTTTGGGCAGAAATTCGATGTCGATGTTCATCCGCTCCTGCGCGATACGCGTCAGCGTATCGTCGTTCTTGTCCTGCGGATAGGAATTATAGACGTCGATGATCGCTGCGATGTCCTGGACGAGAGCGGTCGAGAGCTGATGAGTGACGAGCTGCCAATGGCGCTCCATGAAGACATAAGTGATGACCACCTGCAGGATGACCATCGGCAGGATGACGATCAGCAACGAGCGGGCGTAAAGCCCCTTCGGCAGCAGCGCGGCCATCCTGCGGGTGAGCCCGCGCCAAAGGGCGTGCGGCTTGGCGAGATAATCCGGGAGCTGCCGGCTCGTGAGAAGGTTTGCCATCAGCGGTCGATGATAAGCCTATAGCCCGCTCCGCGCACCGTCTGCAGATGCAGAGGATTGGCGGGATCGCGCTCGATCTTCTGGCGCAGCCGGTTGACCTGAACATCGATGGTGCGCTCGTTGCCGGCAACGCCCGGCCCCGCAAGGGCTTCGCGCGAGACGGTCTCGCCGGCGTGTTCGGCCAGCGCCCGCAACATATCGCGCTCGCGTTCGGTCAAGCGGATCAATTCATCGCCGCGGCGGAGCTCGCCGCGATGCAGATCGAAGGTGAGCCCGCCGAAATGCACTTGCGTCATCTGTGCGGAGCCTTGCGGCGGCTGCACCCGGCGCAGGATGGAGGCGATGCGCAAGGACAATTCGCGCGGCTCGAAGGGCTTGGCCAGGAAATCGTCGACGCCGCGCTCGAAGCTCGTGATCCGGTCCTCGGCCTCCGCGCGCGCCGTCAGCATGAGGATCGGCACGCGGGAAAGCTCAGAGCCGGCCGAGCGCAATTTGGCGGCGAAGTCGAAACCGTTCTCGCCCGGCATCATGACGTCGAGGACGATCAAATCGAAGGCGAAATTCTTAAGGCACGCCTTCGCCTCCTCGACATTGCCGGCGAGCGTGACGCGATAGCCTTGCTCGCTGAGATAGCGCTGCAGCAGGACGCGAATGCGCCGATCGTCGTCGACGATCAGGAGGTGCGGCGCGTCATCCGCCGGCGTGCGGGGCGAAGCTTCGAGTGTCGAATCGCTCACGGATCTCGCCCCGTCGATTTCACGCGCGCGCCGGAGGCGACGAGCGCCGCGACCTTGTCGCGTTCGCCGGGATCGATCATGGCGAGGAGAAAGGCGATGGCATCGGCACGCGCGCCCTTCTCCAATTGCCCGAAGACCCGCCGGAAGCGCTGCGACTGCAGCTTGGCAATGCCGAGCGCCAGAGCCACGCCCGCCTTGGTCGGAAAGAGCTGGCGCTGGCGCCGGTCTACCGCGCCCGCGCGCACCTCGACATAACCCTTGTCGCGCAGTTCCTTGAGCACGCGGTTGAGACTTTGCTTGGTGATTTTCAGAATATCGAGAAGTTCGGCGATCGTAAGACCTGGGCGGCGCGCGACGAAATGCAAAACCCGGTGGTGAGCCCGGCCGAAGGCGTAAGTTTCGAGAAGACGGTCCGCTTCTCTGACGAAATCGCGATAGGCGAAGAAGAGGAGTTCGATCAGATCGAACATCGGCTCGGGATCGGCGGCGTCAGACGCCGGCAAGCGGGACGAGACCGGATGCACGTGCTCGGGTTTCCGTCGAGATCCAGAATCCATGGCCCTCTCCGCCTCTGCGGCACGCGGGCGACGCGACGAACGCGCAAGGAACCATTTACGTCAGTGATATTGACATATTTCAGCAAGATTGCTACCCGTCAAGTCGTCCGCGGATCGGCGTTTTCGATGCCCGCCGCACGCGTTTGCTGAAAGCGAAAGATCGTCGCGGGACCCAGTCTTTCAGCAGAGGAGTGCGGCCCATGTCCGTTCTGCCCTTCGACCAGCGTGATGGCCTCATTTGGATGGATGGCCAACTCGTCGAATGGCGCGAGGCCAAGCTGCACGTTCTGTCGCACGGGCTCCATTACGCATCCTGCGTCTTCGAAGGCGAGCGCGCCTATGGCGGTCGGATCTTCAAATCGACCGAACATTCCGAGCGGTTCAAGCGGTCGGCCAATGTGCTCGACTTCGAAATCCCCTATAGCGTCGCCGAGCTCGATGCCGCCAAGCACCTCGTCGTCGAGAAGAACAACCTCGCCGATTGCTATGTCCGGCCCGTCGCCTGGCGCGGCAGCGAAATGATGGCGGTGGCGGCGCAAAACTCGACCATCCATACCGCAATCGCAGTCTGGCCCTGGCCCAGCATGTTCAACGTCGCCGAGAAAATGCGCGGGGTCCGGCTCGACATCGCCGAATATCTCCGGCCCGATCCGCGCACTGCCCCTAGCCTCGCCAAGGCGGCCGGCCTCTATATGATCTGCACCATCTCGAAACATCGGGCCGAACGGCGCGGCTATGCCGATGCCATGATGCTCGATTGGCAGGGCCGGGTCGCCGAATGTACCGGCGCCAATATCTTCTTTGCCGCCGACGGCGTCCTTCATACGCCGATCGCCGATTGCTTCCTGGACGGAATTACGCGCCGTACGGTGATCGAGCTCGCGCGGCGCCGCGGAGTCGAAGTGATCGAGCGCCGCATCCTGCCGGAAGAGCTCGAGAAATTCGAAGAGTGCTTCATCACCGGAACCGGCGCAGAAGTCACCCCCGTCTCCGAAATCGGGCCCTATAAGTTCAACCCGGGCCTTCTGTCGCGCACCTTCGTCGAGGATTATTCGGCCGAGGTGAAACCGAAGCAGAAGGCGGCCTGAGCCGCCGCCGAGACCCGAAAGGTTGCGGGCTGAGCGGCAAGGGCTAGTCTCGTCCCGCGATGAAACCCGACATTCGGATTAAGCGCGTCTATGAACCTGCCGAACACGGAGACGGCGCGCGCGTGCTTGTCGATCGCGTCTGGCCGCGCGGCGTCAGCAAGGAAGAGGCGGCGTTGCGCCTTTGGCTCAAGGATGTCGCGCCGAGCACCAAGCTTCGGCAATGGTTCGGTCATGATCCGGCGCGATGGGAAGAATTCCGCCGCCGCTATTTTGCCGAGCTCGCACACAACGACTCGCTCGGCGAGCTCATCGCACTTGCAAAATCCGGCCGCGTGACCTTGCTTTACGGCGCACGCGATCAGAACCATAACCAAGCCGTCGTGCTCGCTGATGAGCTGCGCCGGCGCTTGCACGCGTCTTAGAGCGGGGTGCGAAAGAGCGGGCACCGGCTTTTCGCAGGCATCGCGATCTGGGGTCTCTCCAAGTGCCTCAATGCCCGGTCGGCTCGGCGAGCAGCTCGAATGAGACAATCCGGCAGGTCGCGCCGACACGCTCGATGAGGTCGAGCGGCTCGGCATCGCGTTCGGCCCTCTTCCAGAAGACCTCGAACTTCATCTGCTGCCCGTTTTCGTGGCGGCCCTGGCCGAGCCATTTCGTTCGATAGCCCATCGAGCCGAGCAGCTTGGGCAATGTCCTGGCGTTCTCGCCCTCGACGATCAGAATGGCGTGCCGCTCACGCGGCATGTAGACATCGAGCCATCTGAGACCCCAGAGGACCGCGAAGGCGATGACGGTCGCCGCTGCGCCAAGCACCAATTGGCCACCACCCAGACAAAGTCCGATGACCGTAATGGCCCAAAGCGTCGCCGCCGTCGTGACCCCGGTTACGAGGTTCCCGCGCCGCAGGATCGTTCCCCCGCCGATGAAGCCGACGCCGGTGAGGATGCCGAGCGGCAGGCGCATGACATCCATCACCGCGAAGGATGCACTCGATTTGCCAAGAACGGATAACAGCAGATTTGCCTGGATCATCGCCACCGAGGCGGCGAGCCCCACAAGAATCGTCGTGCGCAGCCCGGCGGCATGGCCCTTCACGCCGCGATCCATCCCGATGACCACGCCGGCCACCAGCGTGAGAATCAGGCGAAGCGCGATTTCCTGCCAGGTCGGGTTGAGAGACATCGGCTTGGCCGTTTTCTGTCCAACTTATCCTGAATAATTGGCGGGCATCGAAGCAAGGGCGAGCGAAGGAAGACCATGGCTTTGCGCACGAGGCTCACCGAAAAGTTCAAGATCGAACATCCAATCGTTTCCGCACCCATGGGTTTCATAGCCGGTGGCAGGCTCGCGGCGGCGGTGACGCAAGCAGGCGGCCTCGGCCTGATCGGGGCAGGCTACGGCGAGCCCGCGTGGCTCGAGCGCGAGCTCGACGCGGCCGGCAATACACGCGTCGGCTGCGGCTTCATCACGTGGTCGCTGGCCGAAAAGGCCGACATCCTCCCGCCCGTCTTGGCGCGCGCGCCTGCCGCCGTCATGCTGTCCTTCGGCGCGCCCGCGCGCTTTGCCGAGCAGATCAAGGCGGCCGGCGTGCCGCTTATCTGCCAGGCGCAGACACTGGCGCATGCGCGCGAGGCCGTTGCCGCCGGCGCCGACGTGGTCGTGGCGCAAGGCGGAGAGGCAGGCGGGCATGGCGGTTCGCGGGCAACCTTCACATTGACACCCGAGATAGCCGATTATCTCGCCGGCAACGCGCCCGATTGTCTGCTGCTCGCGGCAGGCGGTATAGCGGACGGACGCGGGCTCGCCGCTTCCTTGATGCTCGGCGCCGACGGCGTGTTGATCGGTTCACGTTTTATGCTGAGCGCCGAGGCGCTGACGCCGCCGGGGTTTCTCGCAGCGCTGATCGCGGCCGACGGCGATGCGACCCAAAAGACGCATGTGCCCGACATCGTGCGCGGTTATTCGTGGCCGGCCGAATTCAGCGGGCGCGCCCTCAAGACGCGATTCCTGGCCGATTGGCATGGGCGCGAATCCGCTCTCGCAGACCCCGCAATGAAGGCCAAGGCGGCCGAGCGTTATTGGCGCGCCTTTCGGGCGGGGGAGCCGGAGGAGACCGGCGTCTTCATCGGCGAGGCCGTGGGGCTCATTCGGGACGCGCCGCCTGCCGCGACGATCATCGCCCGTATCGCACAGGAAGCCGAGCGCCTCCTCGCGGGTGCCGGCGGTTTCCTGGTCCCGGTCTAGTCCCGCAGGCGGTAAAGAAATCTCAACAGCCATCGTGAGATAGGAAAGAATGGCCGGCCGGCGGCGCCAATTCAAAAATTGTCCAGTTCGCGCTTGTGCCGCCCGCCGCGAAAGGACAATCTAGCCTTGATCGTCCGACCGACGCCGGTAATCGGCGCGCTGAGCGTAGGGTAATGCGTAAGAGCCGTGATCTCGCGTGCAGGTTCGAGCTCGCGCCGCAGGATTGCGACGGCCTGATCACGACGATTATGCGATCCGGCGCCGTGCCGACGCAGAAGCGAAAGCAGATTTCGATTCTGCTCGATACCCGCGACGCGGCGATCGGGAATCATGGCCTCGCCTCGGGAATCCGCCATGAAGGCGAATTTGCCGCGCGCAACCTCAAGGCGATCGCGGAAAAGGCGGCCGCAAGACAAAACCCGAAAGGCTGGACGCGATTCGTCGAGCCTCTCTGCGCGGCAACTCCGCCCGAAGCACGCCGCTGGCTTCGCGCCTTTCTCGGACGCAAGGAAGTCAAAGGCGCGATATTCCGAATCGAATCGCAGACCAATTCCTGGAGCGAACCTCGCGCCGAGATCCGTCTCGAGCGCCTGCGCCTCATAGCCGGCCGCAAACAGGCCTCGCTCGCGGTTGCGACCTTCACCTGCCCGAATGGCGCGGCCGATTTCTTCCGTTTCATCGCTGAAATTTGCGCCTCGGCCAAATTGCATCTCTCCGCCGGCAGTGCGGCGCTCCAAGCCTATCGCCACTTTGGCGCGCTGCGCGCCATGCACGTCAGCGCGTTTGCGCCGAAGCTTCGCTCCGAGATGACGGTGGAAGACGCGTTCAAGACGATTGCGCGTGCCTGTCTCGATCAATTTCTGCTCAATGAATCCGCGGTGCGGCTCGGCGCCGATTGCGAGGCCGTGCATCAATGCCGTGTCGCCCTGCGCCGGCTTTTGGCTTCCCTGCGCTTCTTTTCCGGGATCGTCTCCGGGCCTGAGCTCGATGCGCTGCGGCCCGAACTCAAGCAAGTGGCGCGCTATTTTCAGAAGCCGCGCGATCTCGATGTCCTGATCGGCGAAGTCTTCCCCGCTTCGCCGCCCAAAGAATTCGTCGAGATTATCGAAGAGCGCCGCGGGTCCGCCTATGAGGCGCTCGGGGGCGCGCTTTGTTCACAGGAGACGGCGAACTTCTTCACGCGCTTCCTTGCCTGGATCGAGGCCGGAGACTGGACGCAAGATCCGGCGCGCGATCTATCGCGGAAGGAGAAGATCGTCGCTTTCGTCGAAAGAAAGCTCACCAACGCCACGGAGAAATTCAAGTCCCGCTGCGCGGCGCTCGATCATGCCGACGAAGAAGAGCGGCACAAGATCCGCATACGCGCCAAAAATTTGCGCTATAGCGCCGAATTTTTCGAGGGTCTCGTCAAGAGCGGCAAGCACAGAAACGCGCGGAGATTTCATGCTTTCGTCGGCGCGCTCAAGGATCTGCAGACGATCCTCGGCCGGGAGAACGACGCACATATGGGGCGGCGGTTCCTCGCTTCGCTCGCTCAGGAAATGGGCCAGGACCGCAAAGCCAAGAAGGCGCCGCTCATTGCGATTGCGGCGCTGAGCGGGCGCATCGAGGGCCTGTCCGAGCCGGAATACCGAAGAAAGATCGGAAAGGCCCGCCGCGCATTTGCCGAAATCAAACCGTTCTGGGATAAGATCCCGCTCAAGAAAAATCTCGAAACGGCAAAGAAATTTGAGGGTTAACGGGAGATCGGCTATAGGCTCCGCCTATCCAGGGCCCGGCCGAAGGGCTAGGATGATCGAAACAGGGGCTGAGCCCTGACCCGGGCCGGACGGGGGCAATCCATTGAAGATCCTACCGATCATCATGTGCGGCGGCTCCGGCACAAGGGTCTGGCCGGAGTCGCGCGAGAGCCTGCCGAAACAATTCATTCCCTTGCTCGGAACCCGCTCGACCTTCCAGATGGCGGTCGACACGGTCTCCGATCCGCTCTTCGAAGCACCGATCATCATCTCGAACCAGGATTATCGCTTTCTCGTTTCCGAGCAGCTGAAAGAGATCGGGCGCGAGGCGCGCATTGTGCTCGAGCCGGTGAGGCGCGATTCGGGGCCCGCGGTCGCAGTCGGCGCCGAGCTTGCCGCGGAAATCGCGCCCGAGACGATCGTCGCCATTCTCGCTGCCGACCATGTCGTGCGCAATCCGGACGGTTTCGTCGATTGTTGCCGGCAGGCGGCGATCGCAGCCGCGCGCGGGTTCATTGTAACCTTCGGCGTCAAGCCGAGCGAGCCGGCGACCGGCTATGGCTATATCCGGACCGGCAAGGCGGTTGTCGAAAGCGGAACGGTGCTCAAGGTCGAAGCCTTCGTCGAAAAGCCGGACGCGCCGACCGCCGCGAGCTACGTCGCCGCGGGGCATTTGTGGAACGCCGGCAATTTCGTCTTTCGCGCCGACGTGATGCAGGAGGAATTGCGCCGCTTCGAGCCTTCGATCGACCAGGCCGCCGCACAGGCGCTCGCAAAGGCGCGCAACGATCTCGGCTTTCTTCTGCTCGACAAGGATGCCTTCGCCAAGGCACCGAAAATCTCGATCGATTACGCGGTGATGGAGCGAACCGAGAAAGCCGCCGTCGTCCCCGCCGACATCGGCTGGTCGGACGTTGGCACGTGGGCGGCGGTCTGCGAATTGTCGCGCAGCGACAACCAAGGCAATTCGATCCGCGGCCACGGCATCATCATGAACGCGGAGAATGTTCACATCCGCTCCGACGAACATTTGACGACTGTCGTCGGTGTAGACAATGTCGTCGTCGTCACCACGCAGGATGCGGTTCTCGTGCTCGACCGCGCGCATGGAGACAAGGTCAAGCAACTCGTCGACCGCCTGAAGAGCGAAAACCGGCGCGAAGCCTTAGAGCACAAGAGATGCTATCGGCCCTGGGGCTACTTCCAATCGGTCGATCAGGGCGCCCGCTATCAGGTCAAACGGATCGTAGTGAAGCCCGGCGCGCGGCTTTCGCTGCAGAAACATTTCCATCGCGCCGAACATTGGATCGTGGTGCGCGGCACGGCGGAAGTGACGCGCAACGACGAAGTCGTTCTCGTTCACGAGAATGAATCGATCTATCTGCCGATCGGGACGATCCACCGGATGGCCAATCCCGGCAAGATCGACCTCGAATTGATCGAGGTACAGACCGGCTCCTATCTCGGCGAAGACGATATCGTCCGCTTCGAGGACGTCTACCACCGGACGTGAGTTTCCCGTCCTTGCGAGGAGACCCAAGCGGCGGTCCAGAACCGCTGAAGGCCGGATTGTTTGCCTGCGCCCGCAATGACCTCGTTAATCGAACGAGCCGGAAATGTGCCGGAAGCCGTTTCCCAAGCTTTTACATTCCATTTACCCAACAAATTAAGATTATCGGTTCCCTAACCAAAAGATTCGAATATTAAGACTAACGGCTCAGCTTCGCTTATACTTGCGTATCTTCGGATTCGTAATGCGTGGCGAAAAATGAACCGGCGTTTTGCGTCCCTCTGCCTGATCGGCGCTTCCCTTCTCATCCCTCAAGTCGCGGCCGCGGCCCAGCCTTTCGGTCAGCCGGCGTATAATGTCCCAGGCCAACCGGCACAAACGCAGGCGCCGAGCGCGCCAGCTTACGGTGGAGGATTTATCGGTGCGGTGCTGACAGGCCTATTCGGACAGGCGCCGCAGGCTGCCTCCTCATATGCGCCCGCGCAGACCGCTCAGGGCTATTATTCGGGCTATTATCAGAGACCGACACCCGTTTCCTACGGCACGGCGGGCGAGCCAACGCGCGCGATCAACCCGATCTATCAGCGCCAAGAGGTCGATTACACGGGATCGCAGCCCGCCGGCACGATCCTGATCGATACGCCGAACAAATTTCTCTATCTTGTCGAAAAAGGGCGCAGGGCGCTGCGCTATGGGATCGGCGTCGGGCGCGAAGGTTTCGCCTGGTCGGGCGTCGAGAAGATTTCGCGCAAAGCCGAATGGCCCGACTGGACGCCGCCGCCGGAAATGCTCAAGCGTCGCCCGGATCTGCCGACGCATATGGCGGGCGGTCCCGAAAATCCGCTCGGCGCACGCGCTCTTTATCTCGGTTCATCGCTCTATCGCATCCACGGCACGAACGAGCCGGAGACGATCGGCACCAATGTTTCTTCGGGCTGTATACGGATGATGAACGAGGACGTGATCGATCTTTATAATCGCGTGCCGGTCGGGACGAAGGTCATCGTCATGTGATGAGCTGCATCGCCTCGCTCGAGGAGGAGAGCGCCGCGATGAAATCGCGGCAATAGGTTGCCGCCGTCGTCTGGCAGATCTTTTCGAACAGCTTTTCGTAGCGCGCCTTGCGTTCGTCCAGCGGCATGATCAGCGCCTGGTGCATCGCTTCGGTGATCTCGTCCGGATCATGCGGATTGATGACGATCGCCTCGGTCATTTCCTCGGCGGCACCGGCAAAGCGCGAGAGCACGAGAACGCCCGGGTCCTCCGGATCCTGCGCGGCGACATATTCCTTGGCGACGAGATTCATTCCGTCGCGCAAAGGCGTGACGAGCCCGACCCGCGCCTGGCGGTGAAACCCGGCGAGACTCGACCGGGTGACGGCGCGCGTCATATAGCGCAATGGAACCCAATCGAACTCCGCGTGCCGGCCGTTGATCTCGCCTGCCAGGCGATCGAGCTCGCGCTTCAGGCGCTGATATTCGGTGACGTCCTCACGCGAGCGCGCCGCAACCTGCAGATATGTGACGTTGAGCCGATGTTCCGGGAAACGGTCGAGCAGGCGTCCGAAAGCCTCGAACCGATTGGGCAGGCCCTTAGAATAATCCAGCCGGTCGACGCCGATCATCAAGGCGCGCCCTTGCACGGCCTCGTCGAGGCGCAGCGCCGCGCGGCCCTGCACCGCCTTTTTCGCTTGCCGCGCGAAGGCGCGCGTGTCGATGCCGATCGGCATGGCGCCGACCGTCACCGCATGGCCGTCGAAGAAAATCGGCTGGCCCGGATGATGCGCGACATTGAGGAAATAGAGAAGGCAATCTTCGAAATCGTGCAGATGTTGATGCGCTTGAAAGCCGACGACGTCGTAAGTGCAGATCATGCGTAGCAGCGCTTCGGCGCGCGGCACCACGGCAAAGAGGCTCGCGGGGACGAAGGGCACGTGGAGAAAGAAGCCGATCGGGTTTTTTACGCCGAAGGCGCGCAGCGCCATGCCGAGCGGGATCAGATGATAATCATGCACCCAGATGAGGTCGGTTGGTTTCAGCAGAGGAATCAGCGCTTTCGCATAGGTGCGGTTGACGTCGAGATAGGCTTCGAAATCCTCGCGGTCGAATTCGAGCAGGCCCGGCTGGAAATGAAGGAGCGGCCAAAGGACCGAATTGGCGAAGCCGACATAGAAGCGCTTATAGTCTGCTTCCGACAGATCGATGGTGGCGAAATCGAACTTGCCGGAGGATTCGATTTTGGCCGTCGTATGCGTCTCGGCGGCGATCTCGCCGCTCCAGCCGAGCCAAAGCGCGCCGTTCTTGAAGACATCGCGCAGCGCGACTGTAAGCCCGCCGGCGCGCGCGCCGCGGAAGGACGGCACCGGGACGCGATTCGATACGATCACGACGCGCGCCATAGTGCCTCCTCCCATCCGCGCGACAGGCGCGCGGCCGAATGAATGAGACCGACGTGCGAATAGGCTTGCGGGAAATTCCCCCAAAGCACGTGCGACTGCGGAAGTATGTCCTCCGACAATAACCCCACGGAATTGCGGACGGAAAGCACTCTTTTGAAGATCTCGCGGGCTTCCTCGCGTCGCCCCGCGAGCGCCAGCGCATCGACATACCAGAAAGTGCAGACGAGAAAGGCGGTCTCCGGACGGCCGAAATCGTCGGCCTCGTCATAGCGCATCACGAAACCGTCGCGCACGAGGCGCTTCGAGATCACGTCGAGCGTCTTGGCGACGCGCGGATCATCCGCCGGCAGCAGGCCGATTTCCGGCAAAAGCAGGCACGTGGCATCGGCGATTTCGCCATCGAGCACGCCCGAGAGCCAGCCCGACGGCGTCGTGGCGCGGGCGATGATCTCCTTGCGCAGCTTGATCGCGAGCGAATCCCATTCCGCCGCGTCAGCGCTCTCACCGACCCGTTCGGCAATGAGCGCGAGCCGGTGCAGCGCAGCCCAGCACATGGCGGCCGAATAAGTATGCACGCTGACCCGGCCGCGATATTCCCATGGCCCGGCATCCGGCGTGACGACGCAGCGCGCCGCCAGCCGTCCCATGCCGCGCAATTGCCGATAAAGCGACGCATCGCCCGTATGGGTCAGCCGTTCGTCCCAGAACATCTGCGCCGCCGTCAGGATGATCGATCCATAGACGTCGTTTTGCACTTGCGAGGCGGCCGCATTGCCAACCCTGACGGGGCCCATTTCCTGATAGCCGCGGAGGGCCGGCGCGAGGCGTTCGGCACTGCTCGTCGAAGACGAAATCGGATAGAGAGGGGCGATCAACACATCCTCTTCGCGCAGGACGGCGTCGATCACGAATCGGATAAAGCCCTCCATCGTGCGCGTGGCGCCGAGACGATTCAACGCGCCGACAGTGAAAAAGGCATCACGCAACCAGCAAAATCGGTAGTCCCAGTTGCGCGCCGAGTTCGGCGCCTCGGGGATCGAGGTCGTCAGTGCGGCAACGATCGCGCCTGTGTCTTCGCAGCTGCACAGCTTGAGCGTGATAGCGGAACGGATCACCTCGCTTTGCCATTCGAAGGGAACCGAGAGGCCGCGCACCCAAAGTCGCCAATCTTCGATCGTCTGGGCAAGAAAGCTTTGAGCGAGCGCGTCTGGATTTTCAGGGATCGATTCATCGGGGCCGATGAAAAGACTGATCGGCCGGTCGAGCGCGAATTCGGATTCCTCGAGAATATAAGCGATCGCCATGTCCGCCGTGACGCGCAAAGTCGTATTGGCACCCGAGAAGCGGATATGATTGCTGCCGAAGCTGATCGACGGCTTGTCGGAGCCGTAGTTGAAGACCGGCCGGATGCGCACTGAGAGGCGCACGCGTTTGGCGAGCGGCTCGACGCGACGCACGAGCATGGGCGGGCGGAAACTGCGCCCATAACGCGGAAAGCGCGGCGCGAAATCGATCACCCGAACTTGGCCGCCATGCCGATCGGTGATCGTGGTCTCGAGAACCGCGGTATTGGGAATATAGCGCTGGCTCGTTTCCGCCGCGTCGCGCACCACGACGTCCATGAATCCGCGCGTGGGCTCCTCGCCATCGACCAGCGCGCAGAAGACGGGATCGGCGTCGAGCCTCGGGAAACAGAACCAATTATGCCGCGCATTGCGATCGACGAGACTCGCAACGGCGCAATTGCCGATAACCGCCAAATCGAGTGTGCTCACGGGGCTGCCTCAGATCTCTGCAAAACGTTTGAGCCAGGCCCGTACCTCCTTCGGCCGGCCGGCGAAAACCTCGGCGACGTCGAGGGCAAGGCCGCCGCGCGCGAGCGCCGCGGCAAACCCGTCCCTGTCGGTGACATCGTCGCCAACAAAAACCGGCACGCGGCCGCAAAATGGATCGACGGCCATCAGGCAATCGACCGCGCGGCCTTTGGAGACCGAGCGGGGCCGGATTTCGAACGCCATTTTCGCTTCGAGCACTTCGAAGCCAAGATTGTGCGAAGCAAGCTCGCAGACGAGCCGCCGCACCCTGGCTTCATACGCAGGCGCATTGCGATAATGCGCGACGACGTTGTGCGATTTGACTTCCACGAGCACGCCGGGACAGAGGGTTTCCAATTCTTTCAGCGCCTCGACCCAAGCCAGCGGCACTCTGACGGCGGTCTGGTCATGCAGCCCGTCGGGCAGGCGAATGATCGCTCCGTGTTCTCCGGCAGAGGGCAGGCGCAAAGGCGCGAGCAGCCGATCGAGATCGCCGAGTTGTCGGCCGCTGACGATCGCGAGCGCACCGCCGAGGATTCGGGAGGCTGCCTCGAGGTCAGCCGCGAGATCATGCGGAACGACGACCGCGTCCGGGCGCGCCGCAATATCGAGCAACGTCCCATCGAGATCGAGAAAGAGGGCCCAGTTCCGCTCCGGTCTGGGCGCGACGGCAACCTGCCGTGCTCGGGTCAAGCCCGGATCAGCCATTATCCTTCTCCAGGGGTCCAATGCTGTATGATCTTGCGCCGGAATTCCGGCATATAACGGTCGGGGTCCAAAAGCCATCCCGGTCAAATCATTAGAGGTGAATTGACGCGGCGCGTGCCCCCTCCCCCGAGCGGGCGAGGATGTGAAGGAGCCATAAAAATCGTGCCGGTCAAGCTCACGGATATGTCAGGTGACTTGACGCTCCGAGTGGCCATGCCGAGCGAAACATTCGGATGAGCCGATCCGTATAGACGGGTAAGCCGGAGCATTGGACGCAAAGTACGATCCAAAAGCATGAAGGCGATGATCCTGAAGATTTAGAGGCGCCGATGTCCGAGATCGCCCTGAAAAAAAGTCCTGCCCGGCGCGTCACGATCCGAAGGCATGGCGTCATCGTTCGCCTCACGCATTGGATCAATGCCTTCGCCTGGATTTTTCTGCTCATGAGCGGGTTGCAGATCTTCAACGCCCATCCGGCGCTCTATTGGGGCAAGCAATCGAATTTCGACCGTCCGTTCCTTTCGATGACCGCCTCGACGCAGGATCCGACGCGCGGGGTGACTTGGATCGCGGGCCATGCCTTCGACACGACCGGCTGGTTCGGTGTCTCGAAGAGAAATGGCGAGCTGACGCAGCGCGGCTTTCCGGAGCTCATGACCTGGCCCGGCGAACAGGATCTCGCGACAGGCCGGCGCTGGCATTTCTTTTTCGCTTGGCTTCTGGTGATCAACGGTTCCGTCTATCTGATCGCGGGCCTGCTCAGCCGTCACTTCAGCCGCGATCTTCTGCCGACCTGGCGCGACATTCGCCAGATCCCCCATTCGATCTTCGAACATCTGCGGCTGAGGTTCCCGCACGAGCGGCGCTACAATGTTTTGCAGAAGCTCGCTTATTTTTCCACCGCCCTCATCGCGCTCCCTCTGATGGTGCTGACCGGGCTCACGATGTCGCCCGGCATGGATGCCGCCTTTCCTTGGCTGCTCGAAATCTTCGGCGGGCGTCAATCGGCTCGCTCGATCCATTTCTTCACGGCGAGCTTTCTTGTTCTCTTCGTCGTGGTGCACCTCGCCATGGTGCTGATTTCCGGCGTCTTCAACAATCTGCGTTCGATGATCACCGGACGCTATGTCGTCGAGGAGGAACCCTGATGGCCCCCAAGGTCCTCGTTTCGCGCCGTCGCCTGCTCGGCATTGGCGCGGTCGGCGCCGGTTCGCTCTTGCTCGGCGGCTGTGACGATTCCGTCTCGGAAAATCCAAAACTGCTCGATTTCATCGATAAGGCCGCGGCGTTCACTTATCGCGCCCAGCGGCTAATCCTGCCGCGCGGCGCGCTGGCACCGGAATATTCCGAAATGGACGTTGCAGCGGTCTTTCGTCCGAACGGATCGACGAGTCCATCCGATCCCGCCTATCGGGCGTTGGCGCGCGGCAATTTCGCCGATTGGCGGCTCAAAGTCGATGGGCTCGTCGAGCGGCCCATGCAGCTCTCGCTCGCCGATCTGCGCGCGTTGCCGGCGCGCACGCAGATTACCCGGCACGACTGCGTCGAGGGCTGGAGCTGCATCGGAAAATGGACGGGCACGCCGCTCTCGGAGGTCCTCAATCGCGCCGGCGTCAAACCGCAAGCGAAATTCGTCCTCTTCCATTGCGCCGATAAGTTTTCGCAAGCCGGCGTGCCGGACGCTTTCGATCCGAACCAGTCGGATACGGTCGACGGCGGCGGGGTGAATTATTACGAGAGCATCGATTTCGTCGATGCCTATCACCCGCAGACGCTGCTCGCCTATGGGCTGAACGGCCAGGCTCTACCGGTCACCTATGGCGCGCCGCTGCGCCTGCGGCTCGGGCGCCAGCTCGGCTATAAACAGGCGAAATATGTGATGCGGATCGAACTTGTCGATTCGTTCCGCCGGTTCGGCGCCGGCAGGGGCGGCTATTGGGAAGACCAGGGCTATGAATGGTATGCGGGGATCTAGCCTTGAGACAGTGAAGGGCGCCCCTTCCCCGGACGGCGCGTGGCGCCGATCCGGGATCCAGACAGGTTCAAAAGCTCTTGCCTCGATCCCCGATCGCCCTCGGCGCGGGCGCGTGCGGGGAGGCAGGTGCTAGACGTCGTAAGTTCCGTCGTCGCCACCCCCGCCGAAATCAGACCCGGGGTCGTTGTCGTCATAGGTGACGGTCTCGTCATAGGTATCGCCGGGGTTGGCGATATCGCCCTGACCCGGATCCTCATAATAATTATTGACGATCGTCTCGCCGCCCCCCATGCCGGGGATGCCCGAGGCAATGCCGAGGCCGCCATAATGGCCGCCGAAGAGGTTGCGGATCGAATCGGCAAGCAGAACGCCGCCCGCGACTCCCGCCGCCGTTCCCAGCGCACCCTGCAGGAATCCGCCGCCTGGAGGCGGGCCCATGGGCGCAGCGCCCCAAGGGCCAGGCTCCTGCGGAGCATAGGGCTGCTGCGGGGGATAGGGTTGCTGCGGCTGTGGCCCGGGCTGCGGGCCCTGTTGCCAGGGACCGCCCGGACGCGGCCCCGGCTGCGGGCCGCCCCCGAAAATCGAGCCGAGGCTGCTCAAGAATCCGCCCGAGGCCGGGCGTTGCTCATTGAGCCGCGCTTCGAGCTGCTGCAGGCGCTCGTTGGCGGCGCGGAGCGCCTGCTCCTGCACGATCACCGCTTGCGCTAGGAAATAGGGCGCCGAGGGCATGGACCTCACCGCATCGGCGATCAAAGCCTCGGCTTCAGGATCGCGGGGCGCGTTGGCGGCAGTAGCGCGAATGCGGTCGAAAAGCCCGGTAATGAGCTGGCGTTCTTCGGGCGTCATGGTCTTCTCCTCAGGTTAGGGAGCGCCGCTCATATGGGGGGCGAATGCGGCGGCTCCAAGAGCCGGCTTGCTCCATTTCATCCGCACCCCTAAGAAGCGGACCCGCAGAGGAAGAATATGAGCGAACAGAAAAAGCGAGCGAAATTGCCGCGCGGCTTTGTCGATCTCAGCGCCGCCGACATCGCCGCAACCGAGAAAATGCTCGCGGCGATCAAGGATTCCTACGCACTCTATGGGTTCGAGCCGGTCGAGACGCCGCTCGTCGAATATACGGACGCGCTCGGCAAATTCCTGCCGGATCAGGACCGGCCGAACGAGGGCGTCTTCTCGTTTCAGGACGATGACGAGCAATGGCTCTCGCTGCGCTATGATCTGACCGCGCCCTTGGCGCGCTACGTCGCCGAACATTTCGACCGCCTGCCGAAACCCTATCGCAGCTACCGCGTCGGCAATGTCTTCCGCAACGAAAAGCCGGGACCCGGACGTTACCGGCAATTCATGCAATTCGACGCCGATACGATCGGCACGAGTTCGGTCGCCGCCGATGCGGAGCTCTGCATGATGGCGGCCGATACGCTGGAACGGCTCGGGATCGAGCGCGGCAAATACGTCATCAAGGTCAATAATCGAAAAGTGCTCGACGGCGTGATGGAGTCGATCGGGCTTGGGGGAGAGGAGAATGCTGGGCGACGGCTTACGGTGCTGCGCGCGATCGACAAGCTCGACCGGTTGGGTCCCGAAGGCGTTCGACTGCTGCTCGGTCCGGGCCGAAAAGATGAGAGCGGCGATTTCACCAAGGGTGCGGGGCTCGACGCTTCCGCCGTTTCGCGCGTTCTGAATTTTACCGGATGGAAGGATGCCGGCACCGGCGCGCCCGGCACGTCCGGATCGAGCGAAGCGACGCTTGCGAATTTCGAAGACGCGGTCGGCCAGTCGCAGTTCGGCCGCGAAGGCGTGGAGGACCTCAAAGTCTTCCGCAACCTGATCGAGACCGCGAATTACCAGGACCGCATCCTCATTGATCCATCCGTCGTCCGTGGGCTCGAATATTACACCGGCCCCGTTTTCGAAGCCGATCTCACCTTCGAAGTGCCGGGCGAAGACGGCAAGCCCATCCGTTTCGGCTCAATTGGCGGCGGCGGACGCTATGACGGATTGGTCGGCCGGTTCCGCAGCGAAGACGTGCCGGCGACGGGATTCTCGATCGGCGTCTCGCGCCTCTATGCGGCGCTCAAGGCCATCAATTCGCCGATCGTCACTGGCGCAGCGCGGCGCGGACCCGTCGTCGTTCTGGTGCTCGATCAAGCCGAGATCGCGCGCTACCAGAACTTCGTCGCGCAATTGCGCAGCGCCGGCATTGCCGCGGAACTTTACCTCGGCTCATCCGGAATGAATGCGCAGTTGAAATATGCCGATAAGCGCGGCGCACTCTGCGCCGTCATTCAGGGCTCGAACGAGCGTGCCGAAGGCAAGGTCGCCATCCGCGATCTCGTGCTCGGCGCGGAACTCGCCGCCGCCACCAAGGACCGGGCGGACTATATCGAGCTGCGCACGCGCGCCCAGTTCAGCGTGCCGGAATCTGAGCTCGTCGCAGCGGTGCGCGAAGTCCTGGGGAGGCATCGGTAATTCCGCTTGCGGCGAGAGGAAGGCAGCAGCCTTGGCCACTTCCCCGGACGAGCCCGCCCACGGGGGAAGATCCGGATCTAGGTGCGTCAGGATCCCGGCTCTCCGCTTCGCTTCGGCCGGGAAAGTGGAGCCTTGCGCTCGTGGACTGCTTTGCTCGCAATTGATGGACGATCAGCGCCCGCGCACGAGCGCCTTCAAGTCGGAGGATGGATCGGCAACCAGTTCCGGCGTGATCGGCGCCGAGGTCTCGAGCAGCCGGCGCGCCAGCATATGATCGCCGGCCCGGTTGACGCTCTCGACGCCCGTCAGCCTGCCTTCTTTGAATCCGAAGAGGGAATAGGCCCGCGCCTCATAAGAGCCGCGCAGCACGATCCTGTCGCTCTCGTCGAGAAATCCAGCGATCTGCAGTTTGAGATCGCCCTGATCGCTCCAGAACCAGGGCACGTGATCATATTTCGCCGGCTTTCCGGCAATCAGCTTGGCGAGCGTGCGCGCCTGATCCGTCGCGTTCTGCACCGATTCGAGCCGCAGCTCCGCGCCATGGTGCGTATTGTAGTGATAGACCGAATCGCCGATCGCAAAAATAGTCTCGTCGTTCGTCGCAAGCCGCTCGTCGACCTTGATGCCGTTCGGCGCATCGAGCCCGGCGGCGCGGGCAAGCTCGTCGCTCGGCTTCAAACCGATCCCGACGAGCACAATGTCGGCTGGCAGGACCCGCCCGTCGGAGACGACGACCTCGGCGACCTTTCCTCCACGGCCTTTGATTGCCGTGATGCTCGTCGCGAAATTGAGCTTCACGCCGAAGGCGCGATGCTGGGCGGCGAAGAAGTCGGACGTCTGCGCCGTCACTGAGCGCGCCATGGGCCGGTCGGCGAGTTCGAAGACTTCGACATGGCGGCCCTGCGCCGCGGCGGTCGCGGCGAATTCGAGCCCGATGAACCCGGCGCCGATGACGATCACGTTCTGCGAAGCTTCCAACCGCTCGCGCAAAACCCGCGCTTCGGCGAGCGTACGCAGAGAAAGGACGCCATCGAGATCGGCGCCCTCGATCGGCAAAGTGCGTTGAATGCCGCCTGTCGCAAGAACGAGTTTCGAATAATCGAGCGTACTGCCGGAGGCGAGACGCACGCGGCGCGCGACGCGATCGATCTCGACCGCCCGTTCGCCGAGAACGAGATCGATCTTGTTCTGGGGATAAAAGCCGAGCCCGCGAAGCAGAACGCCGTCTTCGGCGGTGGCGCGTTTGAGGAAAGCCTTGGAGAGCGGCGGCCTTTGATAAGGCAGATCCTTCTCGTCCCCCAAGAGAACGATCTTCTCGGAATATCCTTCTTCGCGCAGGGATGCGGCGAGCTGCACGCCGCCATGGCCGGCCCCGACAATGACGATCTGGTCCATTATTCTTCCTTGGTCCTAAAGCAGAGGTCGTAGGCCGCCCCGATCAGGGACGGAAGGGACGGCGCATCAGAAGCGTGGCCCAGCCCTCGATGTCGATGCGGCCGTTCATCACGATCTTCTGCGCACGGTAGGCGGAGGCGACGCCCGGCACGTCCTGCGGCAGAAGGCCCGAGAGAATGATCTCCCCGCCCGGGGCGAGCGCGCGAGCGAGCGCGGGGGCGAGCTTGCGCAAAGGGCCGGCGAGAATATTCGCAATGGCGAGATCGTAGCGCGCGCCTGCCAGCAGGGGATGGTCGATGCCGTGCGCCTGCACGGCGCGCACGAAGGGACCCGCCCGATTGCGCTGTGCATTGGCGCTCGCCGTTGCGACGGCGACCGGATCGATATCGCCGGCGCGCACGGGAACGCGAAACAGAAGCGCCGCCGCAATGGCGAGCACGCCGGTCCCGGTGCCGACGTCGAGGATCGATTGCGGACGGCGCCGCTTTGCGATGCGCTCGAGGAAAGAGAGACAGCCGCGCGTCGAACCATGCTGGCCCGTGCCGAAGGCCAGCGCCGCCTCGATCTCGATATCGATTTCGTTTGGACGCCGGCGCGCACGGTCGTGGGCTCCATGAACGAGAAATCGTCCGGAGCGAACCGGCGGCAACCCTTCGAGGCCGCGCTTGACCCAGTCGCCGGCTTCGATGCGTGCGAATTCGGCCGCGCCTGCCGCCGCCTCGCCGGCGACAAAGCCGATGAGCGCTCGTATCCGCGCCTCGTCCGGCGGGAGCCCGAAATAGGCCTCGACGACCCAACCCGGCTGATTAGGCACTTCCTCGAAAGCGGCCGCGGCCGTATCGGCCGGATCGAAGGTCTCGACGATGGCATCGACGATCCCGAGCGCGGTGTCGGCAGGGCAGCGCAGGCGCATCTGATAAGCGGCATTATTCGGAGGCAGGCCTTCGAGCATGCCAGCGGCTAACATGAGATGCCGCGGCCGGCAAATTAGGCGAAAGCGGAGCCGGGACAGCTCTAGTTACGAATATTTGACACTATTCTGAAAATATTGGTTGGGAGCTTGCGTTTTATTCGGCGAATCGGGCAATGGCCGCCCGGGACGCCAAAGCCATTTTATAAGTGACTACCACACAAGGGAGATTCGATGTTTCCGCTGCTGCGCCGGAAACCGAACGCCGTCGCACCAACCGAGCCGACTGCAGACCAGGAGAGCCAATTCGCCCAAATCATCGAGGCCGTCGCGGATAAAGGAGCGGCGTCGGTGGCTGCGGACGGGCGCTTCGGCCGCGCGCTCGCAACTCTGGTGCGCCTGACCGAGCAGCGCATGCTCGACGACATTGCGCTTGTCGCGACGCTTTCCGCAGAAGCGTCGGAGACGGCCATCAACGTCGGGTGGATCTCGCACGACATCCATGAGATGACCCATTCGGCCAAGGCGATCTCGGGCGCCGTCGAGGAACTTGCGACGTCGATCCATGCGCTCGCCAAGAATTCGGCTGAAAGCGCCGAAGGCGCCGAGCGCACCCGCAACACGCTCGAGACATGCGTCGCCGATAGCCGCTCCGCCACGAGCGCCATGAAGGTCATCGACAGCCGCGTCAGCTATATCGACGAGCGCCTGAGCGTGCTCGAGGCCACGGCGGAGCAGATCCGCAATATGGCGGGAGCGATCGAGGCGATCGCGCGGCAGACCAATCTTCTCGCGCTCAATGCGACGATCGAGGCGGCGCGCGCCGGCAATATGGGCCGCGGCTTCGCGGTCGTTGCTGGAGAAGTCAAGGCGCTGTCGAGCCAGACCGAAAAGGTGACGGAGGAAATCCGCAACCGGCTCGGCACGTTCGCTTCCGAAATGGCGGAGATCAAAAGCGCCGTAGCCGACAGCCACGGAGCGGTGAGCGACGGCAGTACCATTGTCAACCAGGTCGTCGATCGCGTGACCCGAACCGGCGATGCCATGATCGAAGTCACCCAGCGCGCCCGCCGGCTCGCCGACCTGCTCGAAGATCAGCGTGCCGCCACAACCGAGATCGCCGAGAGTACCGGCAAGATCGCGGCCAAAGTCGGCAAGACGGAGAGCGAGATCGGGGCGATCAATGCGCGGCTCATCGGCTGCGAAGAACTCGCCCAATCCTCGTGGGAAGAAAAGAAGAGCGCCTACCCCGGCGCCGATATCGCGCGGCTACCGGCCGAGGCGGCGCTCTTCAAGCGTCAGCTCGCCACCATGCTGGTCGGCCTTGCGCCGCCGGCACTCCTTTCGACTGCGCTCGAGCCCGGGCGGCTGTCGGCTTGTCTTGAGCGTTATCCGCGCCTCAAGGAACGCCAGCGCGTGCTGGTCGGCAGGCTTGAGCAGACCGCCGTCCAAATTCAGCACGAGGCGCGGCGGATTGTGGCTAGAATCGAAGCGAAGAAATGGGCCGCGGCTTCGGACGCCTATGAAATTTGCGAAAAGGCGCTCGCGGAATTTACCGAGATCGTGAGGCTTATTCTGGCCGAGTTCAGGAACGAGCGCTGATCACCCTGCCTGCAGAAAGCTCTCCAGCACCATTTTGCGGCCGGCCTTGTCGAAATCGACCGTGAGCTTATTGCCATCGACCGCCGCCACGGTTCCCATGCCGAATTTCATGTGAAATACCCGCGCGCCCTTCGTAAAAGAAGAGCCTACCGACGATTTGGCGACGAGCTCGCCCTCGATCATCATGGGGCCGCGACGCGCGGCAGTTTCGCGCCAGCCGGGCGCGCCTGCGCCCCCGCGCGCTTCCTCATTGCGCCGCTGCGCGCGCTGCCAGCCCGGGGTCGCATAGGATGAACCATAAGTATCCATATTGGCAAAGCGCGACTGCGCATAATTGCCGTAGGCGCGACCCGAAGCCATATCGAGCACTTCGACATGCGCCGCCGGCAATTCGTCGAGAAAGCGCGAGGGCAATGTCGTCTGCCAGAGCCCGCGAATCCGCCGATTGGTGGCGAAATAGATTTTCGCGCGGCGCTTGGCGCGGGTGAGCCCGACATAAGCCAGGCGGCGCTCCTCCTCGAGACCGGCGCGGCCCGATTCGTCGAGGGAGCGCTGATGCGGAAAGAGTCCCTCTTCCCATCCGGGCAGGAACACGGTCTCGAATTCAAGACCTTTGGCGGCATGCAGCGTCATGACCGAGACGCGCTCTTCCGAGTCTTGCGCGTCGGCGTCCATGACAAGCGCGACATGTTCGAGAAAGGCCGCGAGACTGGGGAATTCGTCCATGGCGCGGACGAGCTCCTTCAGATTCTCGAGCCGGCCCGCCGCCTCCGCCGTGCGGTCCTTGCGCCACATCTCGGTATAGCCCGACTCGTCCAAGACGATCTCGGCAAGCTCGCCCTGCGGCTTCTGGTCGATCAGTGACGCCCAGCGAGAGAAATCGGCGAGCAGGTCGCGCAGGACTTGCCGCTGCTTGGGTTTTAGTTCCTCGGTCTCGATCATCGCGGCCGCCGACTGCATCAGGCTGATGCGTTCGCGCCGCGCATGATCGTGGAGCAATTGCAAGGTCGCCTCGCCGAGCCCACGCTTCGGCACATTATAGATCCGCTCGAAGGCAAGATCGTCGTCCGGCTGGGCGAGGCAGCGCAGATAGGCGAGCGCGTCGCGAATCTCGGCACGTTCATAGAATCGCGGCCCCCCGATCACCCGGTAGGGCAGACCGAGCGTGATGAAACGCTCCTCGAATTCGCGCATCTGGAACGAGGCGCGCACGAGGATCGCCATCTCCTCGAGCTTTTCGCCCTTGCGCTGGAGAGATTCGATCTCGTCACCGATGACGCGGGCTTCTTCTTCCGAATCCCAGACCCCGGCCACGGTCGGCATTTCGCCGACTTCGCCGTCGGTGAAGAGCGTCTTGCCGAGCCGGCCTTGGTTATGCGCGATAAGGCCTGCCGCAACGTCGAGGATATGGCCGGTCGAGCGATAATTCTGCTCGAGCCGGATGATCTTCGCGCCCGGGAAATCGGCTTCGAACCGAAGGATGTTGTCGACATCGGCGCCGCGCCAGCCGTAGATCGACTGGTCGTCATCGCCGACGCAGCAGACGTTGCCGCGCCCCTGCGCGAGCAGCTTCAGCCAGAGATATTGGACGGTATTCGTATCCTGATATTCGTCGACGAGCATGAAGCGGAAACGATCCTGATAGATTTTCAGGACGTCGGGATTCTCGCGCATGAGGCGCAGAGTTTCGAGCAGGAGGTCGCCGAAATCGGCGGCGTTCAGCACTTTCAGCCGCTCCTGATAGAGCGCATAAAGCTTGGCTCCCTTGCCTTCGGCGAAAGCCGCCGCTTCGCCCGCCGGCACGTGGAGAGGATCGAGGCCGCGGTTTTTCCAGGCATCGATCTGATAAGCGAGCGCACGCGCCGGCCAGCGCTTGTCGTCGACATTCTCGGCCTGCAACACTTGTTTCAGCAGGCGGATCTGATCGTCCGTATCGAGGATCGTAAAGGAGGATTTGAGTCCGACGAGCTCGGCATGGCGGCGCAGGATCTTGGTCGAGATCGCATGGAAAGTGCCGAGCCAGGGCATGCCCTCGGCAACGATGCCGGCAAGCAGGCCGATACGCTCCTTCATCTCGCGCGCCGCCTTATTGGTGAAGGTCACGGCCAAGATCTGGCTCGGGAAGGCGCGACCGGTGGCAAGAATATGAGCGATGCGGGTGGTGAGCACGCGCGTCTTGCCGGTGCCGGCGCCGGCCAGGACAAGCAGCGGCCCGTCGAGCGCTTCGACAGCCGCGCGCTGAGCAGGATTGAGTCCGTCGAGATAGCGCAGGCCGGCGCTTGCGCGCGCCGCAATTCCGCCTGGGCGCGGATCCGGCGCGTCCAGGTCGAAACCCCGATTTTCAAAGGGGTCGCTCAATCCTGAAATCTCCCGCTGGAAGAACGACTCAAAACTCGAGCTCAATGTGGGGGTTTTGCTATCCCCTGTCCACGAACGCAGCAATGGGAACCTTCGGTTGAGGCGCAGATTGACAATGCTGCGCCAAGCCTTGCTCCGGGACGACCGCAATGGCCCACATGAAAGCTGTTCGCATACACGCCTTCGGCGGGCCGGACGTGCTCCAAATCGAGGAGCTTTCGATACCCGAGCCTCGAAAGGGCGAATTCCTTGTCAAGGTTCAAGCCGCCGGCGTCAACCCGGTCGATTACAAGATCCGCGAAGGGAAATATCCGCCCGTAAAGGAGGGGGATCTTCCCCTGATCATGGGGCGCGACATCTCGGGCCTTATTGCGGCATCAGGCTCGGGGACAAGCGACGAACTGAAAGAGGGTGATGCCATCTATGCGATGCTGGCAGGCAAAGGCGGCGGATACGCCGAATATGCGCTGGTCGCGAAAGAAGCGGCCCGCAAGCCCGCCGCTATCGACTATGTCGCCGCGGCCGCCACGCCATTGGCCGGCCTGACCGCCTGGCAAGGCCTCTTTCGTTATGGCAAGCTCGAACCGGGCCAGCGGGTGCTCATCCATGGCGGTGCAGGCGGCGTCGGCCATTTCGCCATCCAATTCGCCAAGGCCAAGGGTGCCTTCGTCATTACGACCGCTGCCAAGGACGACCTCGATTTCGTACGTTCGATCGGCGCCGACGAGGCGATCAATTACAAGGAACAGCGTTTCGAAGAGGCGGTGCACGACGTCGATATGGTCTTCGATCTCATTGCCGGCGAAACACAGCAGCGTTCCTTCTCGGTGCTCAAGCGCGGCGGCGTTCTCGTCTCGACCTTGACCGAGCCCGACCAGGAGAAGGCGCGCGCGCATGGCGTGCGCGGCTTGCGCTATACGGTCCAGGAGAACGCCGCCGATCTCGATGAAATCGCCCAATTGATCGACGACCGCAAGGTCAAGCCAAAGGTTGGCAGGATCTTTACTTTGAACGAGGCGGCCAAAGCGCAAGTCTGCATTGCGGAGGGCGATATTCAGGGCAAGGTCGTTCTTCGGATTTCCGATTAGCACGCGGCTATGACCCGGTGTTCCTCGCGGAAAGGAGCTAGCGGCCGACGTGCCGCGGCTTGTTCTTCCTTTTGGTCGAGGACATGGAGCGAAGTTCCTTTTCGCTCATCGAGTTCAACATCGATCTCGAAGCACCTTTCAGCTTGCTTTTACTGATCTCGCCGCGCTTTGCCGCGAAGCGGGGCGCGAGCGGCCATTTGCTGAGCTTTCGATCTCGCGGGCATCCTCTGCTCCTTATCAATTGCGGGTCAATTGCGGGTCAAATGCGCGGGTCGAGCCGCGAACAGTGCCGGATTGCGCTCGATTTCAAATCTGCGCGCCGCAAAAAGTTCACGCAAAAAGTTCACGCAAAAGTTCACGCAAAAAGTTCACTTGGCGCAAGCCGGAACCTGCCCTCTCAGCGACCGTTGAACCGCATCGCGCTGCGCGGAGCGCGCGAGGAAGCCGCAGGAGAGAAGGATGAAGGGATTGGTCTATAACGGCCCGCGCGAAGTGCGGGTGATCGATGTTCCCGACCCGAAGATCGAGAAGGAAACGGACGCGCTGGTACGCGTCACGACGACGAATATCTGCGGCTCCGATCTGCATATGTATGAAGGCCGCACGAGCGTCGAAAAAGGCAAGATTCTCGGCCACGAAAATCTCGGCCGCGTCATCGCCGTCGGCAAGGCGGTGGATCGCGTGAAGGTCGGCGATTGGGTTTGCCTGCCCTTCAACATTGCCTGCGGCTTCTGCAAGAATTGCGAGCGCGGGCTGACCAGCGCCTGTCTCACCACCAACCCCGGCGGCGCCGGCGCTGCCTACGGCTATGCCGAAATGGGCCCGTATTCCGGCGGTCAAGCGGAATTGCTGCGCGTGCCTTATGCCGATTTCAATTGTCTCGTCCTGCCGCCTGACGCCGAAGAAAAGCAGAACGATTACGTCATGCTGGCCGACATCTGGCCAACCGGCTGGCACGCGACCGAACTCGCCGGCCTCAAGAGCGGCGAATCGGTTGTTATCTATGGCTCAGGTCCGGTCGGGCTCTTTGCCGCCTATTCCTCGATCATCAAGGGCGCGAGCAAGGTGATGGTCGTCGACCGTCACAAGGATCGCCTGAAGCTCGCGGAAGACATCGGCGCCATTCCGATCGATGATTCACGCGAGGATCCGATCGATGCGGTCATGAAATATACCAAAGGCGAAGGCGCCGACAGAGGCTGCGAATGCGTTGGCTGGCAATGCCACGATCCGGCCGGGCACGAAGTGCCGAACGACACGATGAACAAGCTCGTCAAATCGGTGCGCCCGACCGGCTCGCTCGGCGTCGTCGGCGTCTTCGTGCCGAAAGATCCGAAGCCCGCCGACGAGCTGATGCAGCATGGCGAAATCGCCTTCGACTTCGGGCTCTTCTTTCACAAAGGGCTGCGCATGGGTTCCGGCCAATGTCCGGTCAAGGCTTATAATCGCCTGCTCTGCTCGTTGATTGCCGAAGGCATAGCGCAGCCGTCATTCCTCGTCTCGCACGTCTTGCCTCTGGATAAGGCGCCGGACGCTTATAAGCATTTCGACTCGCGCGACGACGGCTGGACGAAGGTCGTGCTGAGGCCGGCAGCTTAAAGGAAGCGCCGCGATTACAGGGGCCGTCTCTCCCGTTTCCAATCCGCGCTGTGCACGGTAGATTGGAGGCGGGAGGACAATCATGAGTGGACTTTACGGGAAGACCCATCGCGATTTCCAGGATCGCCACGCCACGCGCAGACTGGCGGACCGGCTGGAAGAGATGTCGCACGAGACTTTCGACGAGGCCGACCGTGCGTTCATTGAAAGCGCCGCGATGTTCTTTCTCAGCACGGTGGACGAGCGCGGCCGGCCGACCGTTTCCTATAAGGGAGGCGCTCCGGGATTCGTGAAAATATTCGGCCCTGCAGATCTCGTCTTTCCGGTCTATGACGGCAACGGCATGTTTCTGTCGCTTGGAAACATCGCCGCCAATCCGCAAGTCGGGCTGCTCTTCATCGATTTCGAACACCCGCGTCGTCTGCGCGTGCAGGGAGCGGCGCGCATCTTTCGCGAGGCGGAATGGCTCGCCGCCTATCCCGGCGCAACTTATGTCGTCGGCGTCCAAGCCGAGCGCATTTTCGTCAATTGCGGTCGCTATATTCACAAAGCGGATGGCACCACGCTTTCGCGCCATGTTCCGGACGCGAGCGGCGGGCAGCCTTTCCCGACCTGGAAGAGGATCGAGATCTTCGGCGACTGCCTGTCCGGCGCCGAGAACGACGCGTTGCGCCGAGCGGGCGGACCTATTGCGTTCGATGCCTACCGCGGCGAGGACGACGCCCCGTCAAGTTGAGCGCACCCGCGATTCGTCTCCCAAGCCGTCGAAGCGGCGTGAGATCAGGCGCGCCGAGTCTTGCGGGCAGCGCTTTTCCGCGTTGACGTCTTACGCGCGGTCTTGCGGGCCGCGGTCTTGCGCGCGGGGCTCTTGCGGGTTGCAGTCTTGCGGGCCGTCGTCTTGCGCGCGGTCGTCTTGCGTGCATTGGTTTTGCGGGCCGTGGCTTTACGTGCCGTGGTCTTGCGTGCTGCTTTGCGCGCGGTGCTCCTGCGGCCTGTCCCCTCGGCTCTCGCCTGCCCCGTCTCGCCGCGCCGTTCCTTCGATTTCGTCTTGCGCAGGCTCGCGCGGTTCTTCTGCGGGCTCTCGTATTTCGAGGCGCCGGCCTCGCGCAAAGCGATGGCGATGGCCTGCTTGCGGCTTTTGACCTTGCCACCGCGCCCGCGCGACAATTCGCCATGCTTATATTCATGCATGACCCGCCCGACCGTGTTCTTTTGCGCTCTTGATTGACGTCGCGCCATTGTGATTCTCCCTGGGAGAGTCGCCTCATGTGAGGCTTTCACCCTCGTCCCAACAGCCTTAACGCCGAGATCGCAGCTAAGTTCGCAAAACGGCGCTTTTTGCGGAACGGCATGCGCCATCGCGCGGTTATCAATGGTTTTGGCGAGGAGACATTGGGGGATCGTCTCGCTTCTTCTCCTCGTCATGATTTCCTGCCTGCAATCCCGTCCCTTCCCTTGCTCCTGAGGTCGGCATGAACAATTCGAATCCGCGCGTCTCCTACTGGCACCTCTGGACCGATCCGAGCGGAATGAGCCGGCAGACGCGCTGCGCCATGACGGAATTCGAGCCGATCGGTTTCAAGCTCGGCGCGTCATGCTGGCAGAGCAAGAAGCTTAATGATCGGGCAAGCGTCTTCACCACCATACTGCCGGTCGGCTGGATCAGCGGATGGCAGGAGAATCCCTCTCCGCGATGGATCATTCCGCTTTCCGGGCGCTGGGCCGTCGAATCCATGGATGGACAGCGGGTCGAGATGGGCCCGGGCGAGATCCTGTTCGGCGACGATCAGAACACGAAAGAGCGGGAGGGACGCAGAGGCCATCGCGCCGCGGCGGTGGGCGACAAACCCGCGGTGCTGATGATCGTGGAATTCGAGGCGCTCGCGCAATCGATCTCGCCCTGCCGCTTTCGCTAGCGTGCCGGCACATAACTGCGGCTCCGCGAACTATTCGTTGTTATGCGTGCCCTTCACCATTCCGCCTTCGAGCTTGGTGAAGGGCACGAATGCGATCGGCGCGCCGCCGTAGATATCCGAGCGCGCGACATTGATCGCGCCGCCCGGCTCGTGCATCGCCACGACCTTCAAAACGTGCTGGGCGCCGGGCGGGCCGACCGGGATCACCATGATCCCGCCCGGCTTGAGCTGTTTGAGGAGCGGCGGTGGAATATGGTCGATGCCGCAAGTGACAATGATCCGGTCGAAAGGCGCGAACTCCTCCCAGCCGTAATAGCCGTCGGCATTCTTCGTCTTGATCGATCGATATTCGACATAGCCGCGCGCGATGAGCGAATCGTAGAGCCGGCGCGTGCGCGCGGCGAGCGCCGGAATGATCTCGATCGTAAAGACGCTGTCGGTGAGATTGGAGAGATAGGCGGATTGATAGCCCGATCCCGTCCCGATCTCGAGTACTTTGGCGCCGGGAGCGACATCGAGCACGCTCGTCATGCGCGCCACGGTATGCGGGCCGGTGATCGTCACGCCAAAGCCGATGTCGAGATAATGCCAGACATAAGCGCGGCCCAAGTTGGCCGGCGTGACGAAATCCTCGCGCGGCGTCAGCAGGTAGCCGCGGACATTCTTGGCGCCCCAAATGTCCTTGTGCTGGAAAAGCGCCTGCAGGCGGTCCCAGCGCTCGGCCAGGAATTTCGGGTCTTCGCCGCGATTGACCTGCATCCAGTGGACGAAATGATCCTGCGAATCGTAAGGCGGCATGCCGGCCTTCTCCGCCGGCATGGGAACATTGGCAAAGCTCTCTTCGCAGCCGCAACCGAAGGCGGCAAGGCTCGCCAGACCTTTGAGCAATTCTCGACGATTCATGAGCCCCGCCGGAGATCTTGCAACGAGCCTAGCACGGATTTTGCCCGCAGGCCTCGCCTCCTTTACCCTAATTTTTAAGCCTCGACGTGCTTTCCGGCGGGGGCCATTGCGCCGAATTTGCCTTGCTTGACACCTCATAAGCGAGACCCCTAGAACGCCCTTGAGCGATTGATGCTTTGCTTTTGCGCGAAGCGGCTCGGAATTCCGCGTGGGTTTGGAGACCGGCGGTGAAAATTCTCGTCACTGGCGGAGCGGGCTTTATCGGTTCGAATCTGATCCCGGAATTGCTACGCACGGGCGAGCACGAGATTTCCGTGCTCGACAATGAGTCGAGCGGTCGCTTCGCCGATATCGCAGATTATCCGATCGACTTCACTCGCGGCGATTTGCTCGACGAAGACGTCTTGGCGCAAGCCGTAGCCGGCCGCGATGCGATCATCCATCTCGCAGCCGACGCGCGCGTCATCGATTCGATCGCCGACCCGAGGCGCAATTTCGAGACGAATGTCGTCGGTACATTCAAGCTCTTAGAAGCGGCACGCCAGGCCGGCACGCGGCGCATCGTCTACGCCTCGACGGCGGGCGCGATCCTCGGCGAAGCGCCGGCGCCGATCGACGAGACTATGGTTGCGCGCCCGCTCTCGCCTTACGGGGCCTCGAAGCTCGCGGCGGAAGGTTATCTCTGCGCATTCGGAGCGGCTTACGGCATCCGCACCTTGTCGCTGCGCTTCTCGAATGTTTTTGGGCCGAAGTCGTACCGCAAGGGCAGCGTCATTGCGCACTTCTTCAAGCGTCTCATAGCCGACGAGCCGCTCATTGTTTATGGCGATGGAAGCCAGGTACGTGATTATCTCTTCGTCGGCGATCTTGTTCGCGGCATTGCGGCGGCGATCGGAAAGGCGGCGACCGGAACGTATCAATTGGGCAGTGGCCGCCCTACCTCGCTGAGCGAGCTCCTCGCCGCGATGCGCCAAGCTATCGGCCCGAACGTTCCGATGAGAATCGCTTATGCGCCGTTTCGCGCCGGCGAAGTCCATACGACCTGGTGCGACATTTCCCTGGCGCGTGAAAAACTGGGCTTCGACCCTTCGACCTCGCTCGTCGAAGGGCTCGCCACAACCTGGGCCTGGTTTCAGAAGGTGGATCAGGAAACCCTAAGCGCGCCGACATGCGTCTAGCCGTCATTGGATCGCAAGGTCAGGTCGCGCGATCGCTCGTCGAGCGAGCACCGGCGGATGCCGAGATCGTCACGTTGGGGCGCCCCCATTTCGATCTTGCCGCCCCGGCATCGATGATCCATGCCGTAGAACGCATCAGACCGGACATGATCGTCAATGCCGCCGGCTATACCGCGGTAGACAAGGCCGAGTCGGAGGAGGATCTCGCCTATCGCATCAATGCGTTCGGCGCAGGCAAGCTGGCCGAGGCGGCCGACCGCCTGGCCGTTCCGCTGATCTATTTTTCGACCGATTACGTCTTCGACGGCACGCTCGATCGAGCCTACCGCGAGGAAGATTTGGCCGCGCCGATCAACGCCTATGGGCGCACCAAGCTTGCCGGGGAAGATGCCGTGCGCGCCGCTGGCCCGGCGCATGTGATCCTGCGGACCTCATGGGTCTATAGCCCATATGGAACGAATTTTGTGCGCACCATGCTGCGGCTCGGCGAAACACGCGACGAAGTCGATGTCGTCGCGGATCAGGTCGGCCAGCCGACCTCGGCGCTCGACATTGCGGATGCCGTCTTTGCGATCTGCAGAAGACTCGCAGTACGGCGGCGCGAGGAAATTTGTTTCGGCACATTTCATATGGCGGGAACCGGCGCGACCTCCTGGGCCGATTTCGCCGAAGCCATATTCGCCGAGGCCGCGCGCCACGGGCGCCGACGGGTTGCAGTTGCGCACATCAAGGCAGCAAACTATCCAACGCCGGCCCGCCGGCCGGCGAACTCGCGGCTCGACACCGGGAAATTAGCGGAGACGTTCGATATCGTACTTCCCGATTGGCGCCGGTCGCTCGCCCCGATCGTCGCACGGCTCCTCGGTTAGGAAAGATCATGCGCGGCATCATTCTGGCGGGCGGAAGCGGCACGAGATTGCATCCGATCACCCAAGTGGTCTGCAAACAGCTCTTGCCGATCTACGATAAGCCGATGATCTATTATCCTCTATCGACCCTGATGATCGCCGGAATCCGCGACGTTCTTGTCATTGCGACGCCGAGCGATCTCCCGCTCTTTCAGCGGCTTCTTGGCGATGGCGCCCAATGGGGCATCAAACTCTCCTATGCCGAACAGCCGCGTCCGGAAGGACTCGCGCAGGCCTATCTCATCGGTGCGGATTTCGTCGGCCTCGAGAGCTCGGTCCTGATTCTCGGCGACAATCTCTTTTTCGGCCACGGTCTGCCGGAACTCTTGAAGGCGGCCGCGCAGAAGAAGAGGGGCGCCACGATTTTCGCCTATCACGTCAAAGATCCGGAACGCTATGGCGTCGTCGAATTCGATTCAGTCGGCCGCGCAACGTCGATCGAGGAGAAGCCCAAAAATCCGCGCTCCAACTGGGCGGTCACCGGACTTTATTTCTACGACGGGCGGGCGGCCGAACTTGCCGCGAAATTGAAGCCGTCGGCGCGCGGCGAGCTCGAGATTACCGATCTCAACAATGCCTATCTCGCACGCGGTGAATTGAACGTCATGAAAATGGGCCGGGGTTTTGCCTGGCTCGATACCGGCACGCCCGATTCGCTTATGGAGGCTTCGGAATTCATCCGCACCATCCAAACGCGGCAGGGCAATCTGATCGCCAGCCCCGAGGAAATTGCGCTCGCCGCGGGATGGATCAGTGAGCGCGAGGTTCGCCAGATCCTGGCGAAAATGACGAAGAACGCCTATGCGGCAAGCCTTGCCGCACTGCTCGATCGGCAGGAATAGGTTCTGCACGGGCTCAGGGCCGGGCTTCACCCCGCGATCCAGGCTCATGATAGAGAGCGCATGGACGCGCGGATCAAGTCCTCCATGAAGCTACTTCTCACGGCGGGTGTTACGGCGCGAATTCCCCTGCCTCCCATCTGCCGAGGAAATCGGCGTAGGCGTTCGCCAATCCTTCGCGAAGCCCGATCGAAGGCTTCCAGCCGAGCGCCGTCAATCGGCGCGTATCGAGAAGCTTGCGCGGCGTACCGTCGGGTTTTGCGGGATCGAATTCGAGCCGTCCCGACCAGCCGACGGTCTTGGCGACGAGATGCGCGAGTTCGGCAATCGTGATCTCCTCGCCGCTGCCGACATTGATCGGCTCCTCGTCGTCCCAATGTTTCATCAGGAAAACGCAGGCATCGGCGAGATCGTCCACGTGCAGAAACTCCCGCTTGGGCGCCCCCGTACCCCAGATCGTGACGCGCGCGGCGTTCTCAGCCTTTGCCTCGTGGATTCGCCGGATGAGCG
This sequence comes from Beijerinckiaceae bacterium, assembly GCA_021324915.1. Classification (GTDB taxonomy): domain Bacteria; phylum Pseudomonadota; class Alphaproteobacteria; order Rhizobiales; family Beijerinckiaceae; genus Methylovirgula. Next base: position 95,360 of record JAJPIC010000022.1, read on the forward strand.
CCGGGACGACGTGGCTGGCGGCAAGATCGTAATTATCGTTCGGCCCGTAGAGATTTGTGGGCATGGCGGCAATGAGGTTCATGCCATATTCGCGCCGATAGGCCTGCACGAGCTTCACGCCTGCGATCTTGGCGATCGCATACCATTGATTGGTTTCTTCGAGCGGTCCGCCGAGAAGGGAAGATTCCGGCATGGGCTGCGGGGCGAGGCGCGGATAAATGCAAGAGGAGCCGAGCAACATCAGCTTTTGCACGCGACAGCGGCGTGCGGCTTCGATGACATTCGCCTCGATCATCAGGTTGTCGTAGAGGAATTGGCCGGGATAGGTCGCATTGGCCAGAATGCCGCCGACGCGGGCCGCGGCGAGGAAGATGAATTCGGGACGATGCTGCGCGACCCAGGCCTCCGTTTCCGCTTGGCGGCGCAGATCGAGGCTCGCGTGCGGTACGCTGAGCAGCTTGGCGCCTTCGCGAAGAAGGCGCCGCATGAGCGCCGATCCGACGAGACCGCGATGCCCTGCAACCCAGACGCGGCGACCCGTGAGTTCACTCAAATGCGCCATTCACACCTCGGGCGGGCTTCCGCCATGCGGGGAACTCAAAGCGAGCCTTCTATGAGCCCATGCGCTCATTCTCAAGCCGCTATCTGCGCCGCAAGGAAGGAATAGAGCCGATATGTTGCGCAATGTCCGGCGCCTTTATGCTGCGGCAGCGATCATGCTGCTCAACTTCATCCTTCTCTTCCTCGTCGTAAATCTCGGCCTCGCATGGATCTCGCCCGCTCCGTACGGCAGCGCGGCTCCGGAGCCCCCCGGCCTTTGGCTCGCGCAAAAATATGGGTTCGCCCGCCTCTCGCATGCCTATCCGGGGTGGAAGCTCGGCGATCTACGCGAATTCTTTACCGAGACGAATATCGGCACGGTCAGCGCGTTCGAACCTTTCACGCAATTTAGGCCCATTGCCGGGCACAGCCGGTTCATCAATATTTCGCCGGACGGCTTTCGAATAGGGCGCGCGCAAGCGCCCTGGCCGCCCTTGCCTTCCGGCATCAATATTTTCTTCTTCGGCGGTTCGACGACGCTGGGGGTCGGCGTTCCCGACGACCGCACGATTGCGTCGGACTTCCAGAGCCTCGCCCGGCAATGCAATCCGGCGGTCTCCGTCTATAATTTCGGCCGGGCATTTTATTTCAGCACGCAGGAGCGGATCCTCTTCCAACAGCTTCTTCTGCAAGGGCACGTGCCGGCGATCGCCATCTTTCTGGATGGGCTGAACGACTTCCATTTCGATGACGGCCAACCCGAATGGACGGACCGCCTGCAAAATTTCATGGCGGGAAGGCCCGATGTGGGGCTGCTCTTCAGGCAATTGGCGCCTCGCGTGCCGATCGGGCGCTGGATCGGTAACATGTTGGCCGAAGGACAGCGCCACGCGCTGCTCGCTCCCGGCGGATCGGACGAGACGATCATCCCCGACACGTCGACCCGCGCCTCTTACGAGGCGCCTGCGCCCATCACTCTGGAGCCGGACGCGAACGACGTGTCGCGCGCGCAAGCCGTCGTGCAAAGATTGCTGCGCAACGAAGGAATGACCGAGAACCTGGGCAAGACCTTCGGCGTCAAGGTGCTCAACGTTCTCCAGCCGGTCCCGACTTTCGGCTATGATCTTCGCTATCTCAACATATTCAGCGGCGATATCGGACAATTCGCCCCCTTCCGCCTCACCGCCGCCGGCTACAAGATCCTGGAGCAGGCCGGACCGACCGGCCGTGGCGAGGCCCTGTGGCTCGGGGACATGCAGCGCGCCCGCATGCAAAATCTCTACGTGGACGACGTTCACTATACCGAGGCGTTCAGCCGGGAAATCGCCGAACGGATCTTTAAGGAAACGATCGCCCGGAATCTCTTCGCCTGCCGCGGGTGAGCCCTTTACCACGAGCTTTGCCGCGGCCCGAAAGGGATTGTTATCCTAATTTGCTTATTGGTAGTCGCGAAAGGACCCAGGCCAGAGCGAACTGGGTGCCAAGCCCATGCGCATCGCACTGGTGGAACCGAGCCGAACGAACCAGCGGATCGTTGCCGGCCTCATCGAACCCTGGGGACACGAAGTCTATTCGTTCGCCGATGCGCCGGAGGCGCTCGCGTTCTTGCACGTGGAACCGGACGTCCGCGTTCTCATATCGAGCATCGAACTTGATTCCATGTCCGGCATTCAGCTCGTCAGGAACGTGCGCGCATCGCTCGAGCCGCAGCGCCCGCTCTACATCATCGTCATGTCTTCGAGCCACGAGCGATCGAAGATGATCGAAGCGCTCGACGGCGGCGCCGACGATTATATCTCCAAGCCGCCGATGACCGAGGAGCTGCACGCGCGGCTGCGCGCCGCGGATCGAATTACATCCATGCAGGCCGAGCTCGTCGTCCTGGCAAAGACCGATCCACTGACCGGCCTGCTCAACCGCCGCGCTTTCGTCGAGGCTGCGCAAAGATTGCTGGAGCGCGCCGCCACCGGCCATCCGCTCTCGGCGCTCATCTGCGACCTCGACAAATTCAAGTCGATCAACGACACCTATGGGCACGAAGTCGGCGATCTGGTGCTCCGAAAGGTGAGCGCGGAAGCGCGGGCTCTGGGCGTTCCCGCCGGCAGGTTGGGCGGCGAGGAATTCGCCTTCCTGGTGGAGGCGGCATCCGACGGGGCGATCGAGCTCGCCGAACGTTTCCGGGCGGCGGTCGCCGAGCTCGCGATCCCGGCCGCCGGCGGCGAGATCAAGGTCACGATCAGCATCGGCTTGGCCGAATGGAAACCGGCCGATACTTTGGATTCTCTCCTGAGGAAGGCGGATATCGCCCTTTACGAGGCCAAGCGCTCGGGGCGCAATCGCACGATCGCCGCCGACACGTTTCCGCTCGCCAAAGAGCACGAACAATGGCGCGGCATCGCGCGCATGACGGCGCGCAGCGCGAGTTAGCTGCGCGGCGCCTCTTCGTTCGCCTACAACCCGCTCAGCTGCAGACGGCCGCTGCCGCTTCGGCCACCGTTTGATCCTGCTCGCCGTTTCCGCCGCTGACGCCGACCGCTCCGACGATTTCGCCATTGACTTTCAGCGGGACGCCGCCGGCGAAGATCATCACGCGGCCGTGGTTCGATGCGTTGATGCCGAAGAATTGGTCGCCCGGCTGGCTGTTTTCTCCAAGCGCCTTCGTCGAAATATCGAAGGCCTTCGCCGTGAAAGCTTTATTGATGGCGATATCGATGCTGCCGAGCCAGGCGCCATCCATGCGGATGAAAGCCTTGAGATTGGTGCCGGCATCCACCACCGCGATATTCATCGGGCAGCCGATCTCGCGCGCCTTCGCCTCGCCCGCCGCGATGACCCGATGTGCCTTTTCCAAACTGATCATGTTAGCCCTCCTCGTTCGGGTGCTCGATTTTGGCGAGCGACCAAATCATCCGATGACGAATAAAGGAAGACATGGGCGAGGGCGGCGGATCGCCGCTGGTCCGGCTAGACCGAGGCGGCCGACGAGGCGAGGAGCGGCGGCAGAAACGGCCGTGCCAGCCGGGCGTAAGTCGTAGCCGCGCGCGCGACATAGAGAGGCGTCAAATGCGCGTGGCTGAAATCGGAGAAATCCCGGCGCTCCAGATCCCACCACAAATGCGCCCAGAGATGGAGGCTCACGGCATCGTACGGAAGCGCGCAATCGCGTTCGAATAGTCCTCCAATGCCCTCGCGGCTCCAGTCGAATGCGAAGAAGCGGCTCTCCGGCTCGACGCGGATGAGGCGAGGAAATTCGCGGGCGAGCCGATAGGGCAAAAAGGTCGAATGATTGCTCCAGCTGCCGTCGAAAGCATTGGGCATGCGCTCCATCCATAATTCGATGAAGGCAGATCGAGGCTCGGCCATGATATAGGCGTTGCAAAGCGAGCCTTCCGGCGGGGATGGTGCGGAGGCATCGATCGCCTCCCGGCCCATGACGCACGACTGATCGAAAAATTCGGCCGGCGGCCGGGCGACGAACAGCGTATCCATATCCGCATAAATGCCGCCATGCTCGTGGAGGACGCGCAGGCGGACGAAATCCGAGATATGGGCGTAGCCGAATCTTTTATCGTAATCGTCGTTATAGGCGAGCGCGAGCGCCAGATCGCTCTCCGGAATTGGCGCAATCTCGATCTGCGGCCGGATAAGATCCCAAAGCTCGCCCCAGGGCTCGTGGCGAAGATGCAGGACGATGCGCTCCGGCGCGTTGACCTCGAGGCACGAGGCGAGGCAAAGATAATGCATGAGATGAAAGGGCTCGGTCTGCGGCTGCAGCCCGAAGACGAAATGATAGACGTTCGGTATTTTATGCGGCTGAGCCGTCTTGAAAGCGCGCATGAAACGTCCCGGATCAGCGATATTCCATCCCTGGTGCCGCCATCCCTATGCGGACGGCGGCTCGTAAGTTCCACGAGATAATGGATGAAGCCGGCGGCAATTGGCCGAATTCTTTCGGCCTCGAAATCCATTTTGCCGCGCCTCTCGATTAGGACAGAGCGTCCCGGAAAAATGCGACGCCCCCCGGATAAATCCAGCCTGCGCTATATCGGGCTCGGCGATGCCACCGGATATGGAATTGCGGCCGCGGCGCTCGTGCGCGCGCTGCGCGACATCGGCGTCGACATCGTCTGGGAGCCGCTGCTGCCGGGAGGCGCCTTGGGCCTCGGCTATGCGCCGGCGGCCTGTACCGATGCAGGCCCGGAGGACCTGCGCGCTCTGCGCGACGACGGGCGCGCCTGCGAGACGAGCATCGTTCACTTCGTTCCGGAATATTATCCTTTTTTCATTGCGCGCGAACGCGCCCGGGGCGCGCGCCGGATCATCGGCCATACCGTTTGGGAAACGGATCGCCTGCCGGCGCATTGGCCGGCCCTCATCAATCAGCTCGATGCGGTGATCGTGCCGACGCAGTGGAATTGCGAAATCTTTCGCGGCAGCGGCGTTTCGATCCCGATGATCGTCGCCCCGCACCTGCCGCAATTTTCCGCGCCGCCCGCGGCGGCTGACATCGAGAACTTGCGTCGCCGGCTGCCGGATATGGGCGGCCGGCGCGTCTTCTATACGATTTCCGCCTGGCTCGAACGCAAGGGGATCGCGCCGCTCGTTTCGGCCTTCGCGCAAGCCTTCGAGCGCGACGATCCCGTGGCGCTGATCGTCAAGACGAATGCTTATGATCTCGAGCGCGTGCGTCGCGACCCCGGCCACGCGGGCGCGCGCGTTCCGGTTCGCCCGCAGTTCGAAGCCATGCTCGCCCGCGCCGCTGAAAGCAACGGACGCATGCCGCCGGCGATCCACCTCATCACCGACGAATTGCCCGACGGCGAAATCCGCGCGCTTCACGAAATCGGCGATTGTTTCGTTTCGCTCTGCCGGGCGGAAGGCTGGGGCCTCGGCGCTTTCGAGGCGGCCTTGCTCGGCAAGCCGGTGATCATCACCGGCTGGGGCGGGCCGGCGGAATATCTTTCGCCCGACAGCGTTTTCTTCGTCGATTGGACTCTCGCGCCGGTCGCTCCGGCCGAGCCCAACGCCAGTTACACGCCGGATCAGAACTGGGCCGAGCCTGATTTGGCATCGGCCGTGGCGGCCCTGCGCGCCGTATTGGCCGCACCGGACGAAGCCGCGCGCCGCGGCGCCCGGGCGGCGGAGCATCTTCGCCGCACGATCGAGCCGGGGAAGGTGGCGCGGGGAGTGTGGGAGGGGGTTACAACGTTCTGAGGAGCGAGCCTGACTCCTCGTTTAAACGCTACGAATTGCACACGTGCCCGGCGAAAGCTTATGTGGTGCCGCAAGAGGGATTCGAACCCCCGACCCCCTCATTACGAATGAGGTGCTCTACCAGCTGAGCTATTGCGGCGTCCGGCGGGCCCAAGCCACGCGCGCCTTCTTATGCCGGTTCGGCGCGCCTTGGCAACCGCATCCTGGAGCACGGTCCGGAAAAGTGGCCCGAGCTCGACCTTGCCCGGACAAGCTACTCGGATCAACACGGGCGGAGATCCGCCGTCCCGGTTCGAGCTTCCTGGATCCCGGATCGGCGCGTCGCGCCGTCCGGGAAAGTGGTGCGTGGCGAAATGAGAGCACGGCCCGGAAGAAAGAGAACCCGATGCCCGACCCTCCCGGACGAACTGCTCGGATCAAACCCGGGCGGAGATCCGCCATCCCGGTTCGAGCTTCCTGGATCCCGGATCGGCGCGCCGCGCCGTCCGGGAAAGTGGTGCGTGGCGAATTGCAGGGTCCGGAAAAGTGGAACCCGATGCTCGACCTTGCCCGGACAAGCTACTCGGATCAACACGGCCGGAGATCCGCCATCCGGTCCAAGCTTCCTGGATCCCGGATCGGCGCGTCGCGCCGTCCGGGAAAGTGCTGCGTGGCGAACTGGAGCACGGTCCGGAAAAGTGGATCCGATGCTCGACCTTGTCCGGACAAGCTACTCGGATCAACACGGCCGGAGATCCGCCATCCCGGTTCGAGCTTCCTGGATCGCGGATCGGCGCGTCGCGCCGTCCGGGAAAGTGGTGCGAAATGAGAGCATGATCCGGAAAGCGGCGGCGGGTTTCGACGAGATCACGCCCAGCAAAAAGCTGGAGCGAGATGCCGATTCAAGCCGATCGGCCCTTCGCTCTAGAACAAGCCGACGCGATCTTTTTCTTCCGGCGGCTCCTCGGCGAGGCCGGGATCGTCAGGCGGGGCAGGCATGGGAAAAATCACGGCACGGGGACCCGCCTTCAGGGCGCGCGGCGCCTCGACCTCGGCGGCGGCCGCTTTCGTCTCCCCGGCAACGGGCTTCGCTTCGGCCGGTTTCGCTTCGGCCGGTTTCACTTCTGCCGGCTTGGCATCGATGCTCTCCGCGGCCGGCGGCCCGCTCGCTGCCGCGGGCGCCGGCTCATGCGACGCAGGCTCGGGGACGGGCGTAGGCGCATGCGCGATCTGCCGAGCCGGCGCCTCGATCGCCCGGCGCGCCCAGTCGTCGCTCTCGAGCTCGACGGCGAGCCGGTCCGGCGGTCTTTGCCAGACGAAAGCATCGAGCCTTCCCGTGACGGGCGAAACCGGCGCCCAATTCGCCGCAACGACGCCATCCGCCATCCAGGCCGGATCGCGCGGCGCCCGCGCGCTTTTCGCCAGCCATTGGCGCACCTTGCCCTCGTCGCCCGTTTCGGCATCTTCGAGCTCGGCCATGATGAGGCACATGCGCACGCTCGGCCGCTCGTCCTCGGCAACAAGCGGCGCCATGGCCTCGCGCGCGGCAGGATAATCGCGCGCCGCGAGTGCCGCGCGGGCGACGATCATGCGGCTTTCGGGATCGCGCGGCATGAGGCGGGCGAGGGCGCGCGCCTTGGCGAGACGATCGGCATTGGAATCACCGGGCCTGAGATCGAGATAGACTTCGGCGAGCTCGGGATGCGGCTGGCGCTGCCAGGCCGATTCGATGAGCTTGGCGGCTCTGCGCAATTCGCCTTTGCGCGCATAAAGCCGCGCGGCAAGAGCGACGGCGGGAACAAGATCGGGCGCGTGGCCGAGCGCATGACGGACGAGGCGCAAGGCTTCCTCCGGCTCGCCTTGGGCCTTATCGAGCGCAATCGCCGTTTCGAGCACGGCCTGCTGGCGCTCGCCCGTCTTCTTGTCGACGAGCTTTGCGGCGATATGGCTCTCGAGCGCGGCGAGCGCGGCCTCCCATTGCGAACGGCCGGCGTGATAATCGAGCACGGCTTTCGCCGACCAGGGCAGGGGTGCGATCTTATGCGCCTCCTGGGCGAAATGAATGGCAGCCTCGTGATCGCCGCGCCTCTGCGCCTCGACATGGAGGCCGCGCAATCCGAGGAGGCGCGTTTCGACGTTCTGCGCCAATTTGCCGAACGCCGCTTCGGCGCCGGCGCGATCGCCCGAAAGCTGCGCCGCCTGCGCGGCGAGCAGAAGCGTCAAAGGCTCGGCCGCAAGATAGCGATCCGCTTCGAGCGACGAGCGGCGGGCGAGGCGCGCATCGCCCGCGCCGACCGCGATCATGCCGCGCGAGAGCGCCGCATGACCTTTGGCGCGCCGGCGGGCATGGGCGCGGCGCCTCAGACTCGCCGGCAGCCGAAGGACAAGGCCGAGGAGCCAAAGAAGCAACGCGAGCGCGACCGCGGCGAGCGCCACGATGGCGAGCCCGACGGCGAAGCTCGTCTCGACATGATAGCCGAGCCAAGTGACGTCGATCTCGCCCGGCCGATCGAGGATCCAGACGATGCCGAACGCGGCGAGAGCGAGCAGGGCGAGGAAGAGAAGAACGCGGATCATGACGGGCCCGGCGGAAGATTTAGCGCAGCGACCCTATCATATGATTACCCGCCGCAAAGGCATGCCTGAGGGCGTGACTCAAGACCGCGCCTTGGCGAGCGCCGCCATGGCCTCGCCATTGATCTCGCGCGCCGCAGCGCTCGCCTCGATCCGCGCCTTGGCGGCAGCACCGAAGCTTGAAGACTTGGCTCTGGCGGCGTCAGGCAGATCGGTCCATTGCCTATAGGCTTCGTCCACCGCGCCGGTAGAGAGCGCCGCCTCGATCCGGGCGATCCGGCCGGCGAGATCATTGCCTCTCTCGCCGATCTTCTCGACGCGCACGAGGCGCTCGGCGCCTTTGACGAGATGGTCGAAAAATCCATGTTCCGGCGGTTGCGGCTCGCTCGCGAGCATGGCCGGCTTCAGACCGGCAAATTGCTTGGCGAGCGCGGCAGGCGTCGCAACGCCCGAGGCCGCCGCATCTTCGAGCGGGGCGAGCTTTGCCTTATCGAAGCCGAGGCCCGCGAGCGCATCGAGTTCGGTCTTATAAGGCGCGCCGGCTTCGACCTTGTGAAGGAGGTTCGCACTGAGGATGGCGAGCGCCGCGCTGTCGGCCCGGGCGGTGGCAGATTGACTTACGCGACTGGCGGCGGCGCTGACTTGCCCTTTCTCGGCATCGAGCTTCTCGGCAAGGCCGCCGATTTCAGAGCCAAGCGCGGCGAGCTTTCCTTCGAGCGCGGATACGCGCGATTCGAGTGGGGCAAGATCGACGGAGCCCGGTTTCGGCGCTCCGAGCTTCTCGAGCTCCGCACGCAGCGCGGACATCGAAGATTTCACGTCTGCGCTGGAGGTCTCGAGCGCCGCGTCGCGATCGGCGAGCGATCCCTCGGCGCCGGTCTGGCTGGGGCGCTGTTCGAGCGTCGCGACACGCGATTGGAGTTTGGCAAGCGCTGAACGATCCGAATCCTTATCGAGCCGATGAAGCCCAAAAGCGCCCGCAAGCGCGAGAACCGCAGCAAGAAGAATCGCCGCGGCAAATGGCCAGATAGGCGCACGCGGCGCAGGCGGCCCTTTCTCTTCGTGCGGCGTATCGGATTCTTGCGGCGTATCGGCCGGCGGCTCGGGAGGGGTCACCTCGGCTTCGGGAGGCGCGGGAAGCGCATCGAAGGAGCCCGTTCCAGCGGGCTGCGACTCGGCCGGCTCTGATTCGGCAGGTTTGCCTTCGATTTCTTCGGCGCGCCCTTCGATCACCGGTTTTTCGCGCGGCACCGGATTGGCGACCGGCCGAGCACGCTCGCCTTCGACTTGCTCTTCGTCGCCCATGGCAAATCCTTGCGATAGCAGCCGCGTGTTTTAGCGAAAGTGCATAACCTGCGCAATGAAGGCGCAGCATATCCCGAAGCGTCCTTGCGATGCGGGCCCACGCGAAGCAAGGGCAATCGCCTATTCTTTGCGGATTGCTTCGTCGCCCGAATCCAAGACCGGGGCTCTCACGATGAACCCTGCCGCCAGGGCCTATCTTAGAGCGGGATGCGAAAAAGCGGCGCCGGCTTTCGCGCAAATCCCACCCTAAATCTCTACAATCGATCACATTCGTGCTTCGGATCGATTCGATCCGAAGATCGTGATCTAGCGTGCAGCGACGGCGTTGGCCTTGTCGAGCAGCGCCTGGGCCATGCGGATGCTCGCGATATCGATGAGCCTTCCGTCGAGCGAGACCGCGCCTTTGCCTTCCCTCGCCGCCTGCTGCATGGCTTCGACCACGCGTTTCGCCTTGGTGACTTCGGCCTCGGACGGGGTGAAGACTTCGTTGGCGAGCTCGATCTGCGAAGGATGGATCGCCCATTTTCCTTCATAGCCGAGCACGGCGGCGCGGCGCGCCGCGGCGAGATAGCCGTCGCGATCGGAGAAGTCGCCGAAAGGCCCGTCGATCGGCCGCAGCCCGTAGGCGCGGCAGGCGACCATCATCCGCGTCTGCGCCGCATGCCACTGGTCGCCCCAGAAATAGCTGCGCTTTCCGTCCGTGTCCTTGTCGGAGAGCACGCCATAATCCGGGTTGACTCCCCCGATGACCGTGGTGCGGGCGCGGGTCGAGGCGGCATAATCGGCGACGCCAAAGGACATGGCCTCGAGCCTCTTGCTCGATTGCGCGATCGCCTCGACATTCGCCATGCCGAGCGCCGTCTCGATCAGCACCTCGAAGCCGATCCGCTTCTCGCGCTTCTTGGCCGTCTCGATCTGCGTAACCAGCATGTCGAGCGCATAGACGTCCGCCGGCACGCCGACTTTCGGGATGAGGATCATGTCGAGCCGCGGGCAGGCTTCGACCACATCGACGACGTCGCGATACATAAAATGCGTATCGAGCCCGTTGATCCGAACCATCATCGTCTTGCTGCCCCAATCGATCTCATTGAGGCCGGCGACAATGTTGCGGCGCGCCTGTTCCTTGTCGTCGGGCGCGACCGCGTCTTCGAGATCGAGAAAAATAATGTCGGCGGCGGATTTCGCCGCCTTTTCGAATATGCCCGGATTGGACCCGGGCACGGCGAGTTCGGAGCGATGGAGGCGCGGGCGCGCCTGCTCGACCAGGGTAAAGCTCATGGATCGCCCCGAGACTTAAGCCGAGATCCGGCGCGCATGCGATTGCGCAAGGACCTGCGCCATGGTCGAGCCGAATTCAGCCGGGCTCGGCGCCACCGTCAGTCCGTAGGAGCGCATGATCTCGGCCTTTTCGGCGGCGCTGTCGCCGGCGGCGGAAATGATCGCGCCTGCATGGCCCATGCGGCGGCCCTTCGGCGCCGTGAGGCCCGCGACAAAGCCGACGACGGGCTTCGACATATTGCTCTTGATCCAGGCGGCCGCTTCCGCCTCCTGCGGGCCGCCGATCTCTCCGATCATCAGCACGGCCTCGGTTTCATCGTCCTCGGCGAAGAGCGCGAGATGATCCATGAACGAACTGCCGTTGATCGGATCGCCGCCGATTCCGACGCTCGTTGTGATGCCGATGCCGAGCGCCTTCATCTGCGAGGCGGCTTCATAGCCGAGCGTGCCCGAGCGCGAGATGAGCCCGACCGAGCCGCGCATATAAATATGCGGCGGCATGATGCCGAGCATCGCCTTGCCGGGTGAAATTATGCCGGCGCAATTCGGCCCGACGAGCATGGTGCGCCGCTCTTTGGGGTAGCGCATCAGATAGCGTTTGACGCGCATCATGTCCTGCGCCGGAATGCCGTCGGTGATCGAACAGACGAGGCGGATGCCGGCGTCCGCCGCTTCCATGATCGCGTCGGCGGCGAAGGCCGGCGCAACGAACGTGATGCTTGTCGTGGCCCCCGTGTTCTTCACGGCGTCTTTGACCGTATTGAACACGGGTACGCCGCAATGCGTCTGTCCGCCCTTTCCGGGAGTGACGCCCGCGACGACCTTGCTGCCCGCGGCGATCATTTCCTTGGTGTGGAACGTCGCCTTTTCGCTCGTAATACCTTGTACGAGAATCGGAGTCTTTTCGTCGATCAGAATGCTCATGGCTCGATCCGTTAAAAGCTGCGCAAATATTCCAACACGTCAATGCGCGCCGGCGGCCTTGACCCCGACACCGCCTGTGCGGCTCGCGGCGACCGCCTTGGCCGCCGCTTCTCCCAGCGTTTCGGCGCTGATGATCGGAATGCCGCTCTCCTTGATGATCTTGCGGCCCGCCTCGACATTGGTGCCGGCGAGACGCACGACCAGCGGCACGTTGATCTCGGTTTCCTTGCAGGCCTGAACGACGCCCTGCGCGACCCAATCGCAGCGATTGATGCCGGCGAAAATATTGACGAGCACGCTCTTGACCTTCTCGTCGGAGAGGACGAGGCGGAAGGCGGTCGCGACGCGCTCGGGCGAAGCGCCGCCGCCGACGTCGAGAAAGTTCGCCGGGTTGCCGCCGGCATGTTTGATCATATCCATCGTCGCCATGGCGAGGCCGGCGCCGTTGACGATGCAGCCGATGTCGCCCTCGAGCCCGATGTAATTGAGATTATGTTCGGCGGCTTGCGCCTCACGTGGATCCTGCTGGGAGGCATCGTACATGGCCGCGATATTGTGGCGGCGGAAAAGCGCATTGTCGTCGAACGACATTTTTGCGTCGAGCGCGATGATCTTGTCGTCGGCCGTCAGCACCAGCGGATTGATCTCAAGCATCAACGCATCGCAATCGCGGAACGCGCGATAAGCGCCGAGGATGGTCGTTGCCGCGCGCGCCACCTGCTTGATGTTGAGCCCAAGCTCGAAGGCGATCTCGCGCGCCTGGAAGGCCTGCAGGCCGACCGCAGGCTCGACAATGACCTGAATGACGGCATTGGGATCGCTCTTGACGATCTCTTCGATTTCCATGCCGCCGTGGCGCGAGGCGATCACGCGCACGCGCTCGGTTTTGCGGTCGAGCACATAGCCGAGATAGAATTCGCGTTCGAAGGGAGAGGCGACCTCGACATAGACGCGCTGGACTGGCTGTCCTTCCGGGCCGGTCTGCGCGGTGACGAGACGCTTGCCGAGGAGATCGTGCGCCGCTTGCCGGATCTCTTTATAATGCGAGCAGAGCTTGATGCCGCCCGCCTTGCCACGGGCGCCCGCATGAATTTGCGCCTTGACCGCCCAGCGCGACCCGCCGAGTTCGGTTGCGACATAGACCGCCTGTTCGGGAGTAAACGCGACCGCGCCGGGCGGCACCGCAACGCCGAACTGCGCCAATAATTGTTTCGCCTGATATTCATGAATGTTCATAGGACTCGCTACCTCCCGCCGCGACGATCGACTTCTGGTTGGTTAGCCGAGTTTCATCTTGGCCGCCAGATGGGAAAAACTGCCCGGGGCCCGAATCCGTTGCCGCATGGGTGCTTCTTCGCAACGCGGAATCGAAGCACGCGAATGAAGCTCTCTCCGTGCCGAGGGAGAAGGTGCGACTTGACCCCGAGGACTGCGATCCGGTGCCTCAGGTGAATGCGGTGACGTGCCGCAACTCTATTGCAGCGCGGCAAACATTGCGGCATGGTCGGCCCCGCATTCCATCCGCGCCGCTACCTTCAAAGTGAACCATGGGCACACGCGAATTCGAATCCACTCTCTTACCGGCACGGCTTATCGCCGGCTACGAATCCTTTCTCGGCGGGCGGTTCCGCCGCGAGCAGGACCGCTATCGCCAGCTTGCCCAGATCGGGCAAAGCCCCAAGATCCTGCTCATCGGCTGTTGCGATTCGCGCGTCTCGCCGGAAGTCATTTTCGATGCTCTTCCCGGGGAGATCTTCGTCGTCCGCAACATCGCCAATCTCGTGCCCCCCTACGAGCCCGATAACGAACATCACGGCACCTCGGCGGCCCTCGAATATGCGCTCGCCGTCCTCAAGGTCGAGCACATCGTCATTATGGGACATGCGCGCTGCGGCGGTGTGCGCGCCTATGTCGATCAGATGATGGATCCGGCCCGGACGATTCCGCCAGGCGACTTCATCGGCCATTGGATCACTTTGCTGGCGCCTGCTGCCGAGAAGCTCGGGCCTTGCAGTGAGCCGGTCGAAGATTATGCCGAGCGCTTGGGTCAAGCGGCCATTGTCGAGACGCTCGCCAATCTGCGCGGCTTTCCCTTTGTTCGCGCGGCAGAGAAGGAAGGCCGGCTCGCGCTGCACGGCGCCTATTTCGGCGTGGCCGACGGGCGCCTTTATGCACTCGACAAAGCAAGCGGCACATTTCAGGCGATCGCTGCGGACGTGCATGCGGCAGCGCTCAAGGCGCCGAGATTTTAGCCCCGCGCCATGACGTGAAAGAATGCGCCGGTGACGAAGCCGCGCCGCCCGCCGGCTTGACCCATCGGTCGGTTCTCGGCGTCAGTCAGATCGACCAGCGCTTCATCGGCGCCGGCCGAGCAAAGCGTCGCGTAATGAAATTCGTGCCCGCGCAGGATGTCGCCGGCTTTGCCGAGCGGGCATGGCGAGAGGAGCCGGGCCTGGCGATAGCCGAGGTTCAGTTCGTGCCGCGCGAAGCTCGTCGCGTGACCGAGCAATCCGGTCATCGCATGCGTGACGCCTTCCGCGTCTTCGAGGCTCGCGCCCAGCACCATGTAGCCGCCGCATTCTCCATGCACCGGCCGCGTCTCGGCAAAGCGCGTCAAGCCGGCACGGAACTTCTGCGCCGTCGCCAATCGGCCGGCGTAGAGCTCGGGATAGCCGCCTGGCAGCCAGCAGGCGTCGCAATCTTCAGGCGGCGGCTCATCGGCGAGCGGAGAGAATGGAACGATTTCGGCGCCGGCGCGTCGCCACCCATCGCGCACATGCGGATAGATGAAACTGAAAGCTTGGTCGGTTGCGATTGCGATGCGCTGGCCGGGCGGGGCAGGCGCGTGCACGTCGTTCGGCTCGAGCGCGGGCAGAGGCGCGGCGCTTGCGAGAATTGCATCGAGATCGAGATGGCGCTCGGCGAGATCGGCGAGCGCGGCGAGCCGGGCGCCGAGATCGCCATGTTCGTTCGCCTGCACGAGCCCCAAGTGGCGCTCCGGCAATTCGATCTTCGCGGCATAGGGCAGCGAGCCTAAAATCCTGATGCCGCACACCTCGAAGGCATTGGCGATCATCGCGCGATGGCCCTCGCCCGCCACGCGATTGAGAATGACGCCGGCAATCCGCACCTTGGGATCATGCGCCGCAAATCCGCGGGCGACCGCCGCCGCCGATTGCGCCTGAGCGAAGACATCGAGAACAAGCACCACCGGGAGGGCAAACCGCGCGGCAAGATCGGCAACGGCGCCGCTGCGTGCTTCGATCGGCGCGCCGTCGAAAAGACCCATGGCGCCTTCGATCACGAGAACGTCCGCTTTCTTCGCGGCATGCGCGACGAGCGCCTCGAGGTAGGCGGGCGGCATGGCCCAGGTGTCGAGATTGCCGCTTGGCGATCCGGTCGCGGCGGCGTGGAAGGCGGGATCGATATAGTCGGGGCCGGATTTGGCGGCGCGCACTTTGACCCCGCGCCCCGCGAGCGCGGCGAGAAGGCCGAGTGTCACAGTGGTCTTGCCGGCGCCCGATTGGGGGGCTGAGATGATGAGGCCGCGCGTCACGCCATGCTTCCCATGCTCGCGCCATTATGTAGCATCGGGCACTCGGCCGCGACGGCGCAAAAAAGCGGCCAGGCAGGGCCTGGCCGCCGGGATTTCTTGAGAGGCGGGTTTAGTTGGCCGCCTGTTCGAAGGGCGAGCCCCAGAAGCGCTCGGCTACGTTGCGCGAGCCGCTCTCGGACTTCCACGAATGACGCGGCTCGTTCTGCGCGGCATGCCAGGCGCGGCGCCTGATGCTCCTGCCGGATTGCCGATACTCGGCCTGCCAGCTCGCAGCGCCGCTTTCGGAGCCCGCATAGGATTCGCCGCCGGCGCGCGCGATGCGAACGACGCCGGTGCCGCGCATGCCGAGCGCGAAGGCGGCGCCGCGCGAAAGATCGAGCCCGACGCCCCGCACGAACGGGCCGCGATCGTTGATCCGCACGATCACCGTGCGGCCGTTCGCCGGATTGGTGACCGCAAGCCGCGTCCCGAAGGGAAGGCTGCGATGCGCGGCCGTTAATCCATTCGGATTGAAATGTTCTCCAGAAGCTGTCCGATAGCCTGAGGAATACCACGAAGCCTTGATCAGACTACCTCCGTATAGACCGCTATTAGCATAAGTGCCGGCATGGGCTGCGCCCGCCCATGGAGCAACGAGCGCCGCGGCGAATGCAGCAATCATGACTGGTTTCAATTT
The DNA here is from genome assembly GCA_021324915.1 of Beijerinckiaceae bacterium. Taxonomy (GTDB): domain Bacteria; phylum Pseudomonadota; class Alphaproteobacteria; order Rhizobiales; family Beijerinckiaceae; genus Methylovirgula. The sequence continues at coordinate 111,409 of JAJPIC010000022.1, forward strand.
TACGCCCTCTGTGTTGTTACAGACGGGCGAGCTTTGACTGTCACATTATGTTCATAGCGAGGATTTGATCGGGCGATAGTTTGTTTTGTTCCGGATCGACTGACCAAAAGGCCGCATGGGAATCGTCTAATTGCTGCCAAAAATCTTATTGTTCATTCTTCGGCTGACTATTCTCATATGATTATTTTGTTGGCGCTCGAAATATTATCGACGCGACGACCGGCTATTACGACTTCCTCGGCAATTATTGGTACATCAATTCCAATCAATCGAACACCGGCGGTCCGGTTGACTCGATCCAAAAGATGCGACTGGAGCCCTGTTGCGCTCGGAACAGGCAATCAGCTCGCGGTCGGATACATTCGGATGCTTGCTGCGACCGAATCGGCGACGTGTTCCTTGGTGATGACGCCGGCGATGTCATCCGGCCGGGGCACGCCGCGGCCGCGCACGACGAGCGCCATCACCGCCTTGCGATTCCAGATCCGCCGCATGACATCGAAGACAATGTCGTCCTCGCGTACGATCGTGAATTCGCGGCTGGCGACATCGCGCAGCGTGACTGACGGCTGCGAGGCTTGTCGCAGCGCCGTGTTGACGCGCAGAACTCCGAGAATGCGATTGTTGTCGCTGATCGCGGCATAGCGGATGCGTCCGGCATGGTCGGGCCGCGAGAGAAATTCGTCGAAGGTCATCTCGGCCGGCGCCGATACGACGTCCGGGTCCATGACTTCGCGCGCCTGGCGTACGAGGAACATATTCGCATGCAGCGCCTTGGGAATGACGTGGCCGCGGCGGAAGAGCTTCAGAGTGTAGATGCTTTCGGGCGAAAGGAGGCGGCGGACGCCGACGCTCAGCGCGACGGCGACGATCATCGGCATGACGATCTCATATTGGCGCGTCATCTCGAAGATCATGGCGACCGCCGTCATCACCGCGCCGGTCGAGCCGCCGACCATCGCGCCCATGCCCACCATGGCGAAAGAAGGGATATTGATATTGGCCGGCAGGTGCAGAGCCGAGAGCAGCGCGGCGAACGTGCCGCCGATCGTCGCCCCCATGAAGAGCGAGGGAGAAAATACCCCGCCCGATGCGCCTGAGCCGATGCTCACCGAGGTCGCGCCCATTTTGCAGAGGAAGAGCAGGAACAGGAGACCGAGGCCGGACATCTGTCCGAGGAGAATGGCCTGTACTGTCGCATAGCCGACGCCCTGCACATAATAATGGCCGAAGCGTTCGTGCAGGGCGTAGATCAGAAGGCCTATGGCCAACATGCCCAAGATATGGCGCGTGTAGGGCTCCTTTATCTTCTCTAAAAGATCCTCGGCGAGGTGGAGGCCGCGCACGAAGCCTGCGGCTGCGACGCCGGTGATCGCTCCCAGCAAGCCGTAGAGGCAGAGCGTCAAGGCCGCCGTCACATCGGGATGCACTGGAGAGAGCGGCGGCACCGCGAAGGCCGGCTGCAGGCCGAAGAAGAAGCGTCCGATGAAAGTCGCAGTGCCCGTGCTGATCGCGACGGGGAGGAAGGTGAGGACGCTCACTTCCGGCATCATCAATTCGATGGCGAACATCACGCCGCCGATCGGCGTATTGAAGGTCGCCGCGATTCCGGCGCCGGCGCCCGCCGCCACGAGGATGATGCGCTGGGCAGCCGGCATGTGGACGATCTGGCCCAAGGTCGAGCCGAGCCCCGAACCGATCTGAATGATGGGGCCTTCGCGGCCGACCGCCGCGCCGCTGCCGATCGAGATCGCCGATGCCAGCGATTTGACGACGGCCACCACGGGCCTGATCACCCCTCCGCGGTAATAGATCGAGTCCATAACTTCCGGCACGCCATGACCGCGCGCCTCGGGGGCGAAATTCTTGACGAGAAAGGTCACCGCAATCGCGCCGATGACCGGAACCAGGATCACGCCCGCGCCCCATGGGCTCGCAGGCGTAAAGAGGTTCGCGTCGTAGCGGACCGCGAATTTGCCGAGGAAGAGCGCATTATGAATAAGACCAATGAGATCGCGGAATCCGACAGCGCCGAAGCCCGTCACGATTCCGACAATGAGTGCAAGGATCGCCAGATGAACCTGGCCGATCGGGCGGATGTCGTCGTCGGCTTGAGTCGCTGCGGGCTTGTTTGAATCCGCCGGCGGCTGAACAGCCGGCGCGGACAGGCGGTCTGAGGTTGGCGCCATTTCTTTCATCGCCGGGGTGAAGCGTCGGAGGTAGCCCATAGGGGAGACGGAACGCAACCTGAGGACTCCAAAGATTCGCATGAGCGAGCGCCCGCTCTCCGCGCGCCATCAAATGTTCTTGTCTTGTTCTTTTCATGAAGTCATGCTTAGTGCTGGAACGGCGGACGGGGCCGCAGGAGGGGACATGAGTTTCGATATTTTTCTGACGGCTTTCGACAAGGGCAAGAAAGGGGTCTTCGACCGCCAGATTGCGGAAAGCGCCTTCAAGGATCTGATCGATGGCCAGGATGATTCGGGTTGGTATTTGAAGTTGCCGAACGGCGAGCCCTGCTCGTCCTATCTCCAAATCGAAGAAGGGCCGGAGATCGAAGGTTTTTGCGTCGAGCGCCCGCCCTTGGTGCCGGCCTTCCTCGATGCGCTCTTCGAGGTCATGCGACAGACGCGGACAATTCTCTGGTGGCCTTCGATTGACAAGCCGGCTGCCTGTTACGCCAACCCGGCTGTCCTCGATGAACTAGCCCCCGACGAGGCCGATGATTTCGAAATGGAGTTCGTCGAATCCGGCGTGGACATGGGCGGGTGGATCGCCGCGACAGGATGAACGCATCGGCTCGACGGCATGAGTTCACCTTGCGCATCGTCATTGGCCGGCATCCGCCCGTCATCCGCCGATCGGTTCGAGCCGGTTGGCGGCCTGCTTGCTCCGCGCTTCCGCCTCGCCCTGCGAAGAGGAAGACGAGATTCGGCTATATTGGCGCGGCGAGCAGCCCATGACCCGCTTGAACGCCGTGCTGAATGCGCTCTCGGATTCATAGCCGAGCGACAGGGCAATGACAGAAATTGGGTCGCCTGAATTGATAAGCCCGTCGCCGGCGAGCAGCATGCGCCAGCGCGTCAGATAATCCATGGGCGAGGCCCCGACGGTCTCCTTGAATTTCTGCGCAAAGCTCGATCGCGACATGCCGGCGGCTTTGGCGAGCTCCTGCAGGGTCCAGCGATGCGCCGGATCCTCGTGCATCGCGGTAATCGGCGCGGCCATGTGCTTATCCGCGAGAGCGAATAGCCAACCGACGCCCCGACCTTCCGCAAGATGCAGCCGCAAAGCTTGAAGCAGGAGCATATGCGCAAGATGTTGGGCGACGAGAAAGCCGCCCGGCTGGGGCTCGCGCAGTTCTTGCCGCATCCGTTCGAGACACCAGCGCAGCGCCGCTTTATCGGATTCTTTACGGATATGGACGATCGGCGGCAGCGCCCCGAGCAGGATCCCAGTATGACTGCCGCTGAGGGCAAAATGCCCGCCAGCGACAAAGCAGCCGCCGCCATTATATAGGCCGAAGCTGCCCGTGGGCTTTGTCGGAAGGATCGTCTGCAGGTCGATCGGCGTCAGACCAAGGTCGCTGGCGAGGCGGAAAGGCCGCCCGCGCGGCAGCAGGAAGCAATCACCCTTGTTGAGCCGTAGAGGTTCGGGGACGCTCTCGACCGAGAGCCAGCACGCGCCGGCCAGCAGGGCATAGCATTTGATGCCGTCATGCTGGCCGAACCGGAGCGACCATTCTCCTCCAATATCGAAGCCGCCCGCCGCGTAGGTGCGCAACTTCAACAGCGACAGGACGTCTGAGAGCGGATCCATCACTGATTCCGGACGATCGCGAAGATAATGCGGACGCCATAGAATAGATCGTCCTCGCCTCGATCGCCTAATAACGAAGCCGCGAATGCGGTTGTGACTGGAAGAAAAAAGGGAATCGCGATGCGTGTCTTCGTTACCGGCGCCACCGGCTTTGTCGGTGCTGCCGTCGTTCAGGAACTCCTCAATGCGGGTCATGGGGTGGTCGGCCTGTCTCGCTCCGATGCCGGCGCCAAATCGCTTGCCGCAATGGGTGCCGAGGTCCATCGCGGTTCGCTTGAAGACCTCGACAGCCTGAAGAGCGGTGCGGCGGCGGCGGACGGCGTGATCCACTTGGCCTTCAACCACGATTTCTCGAGGTTTGCGGAGAATTGCGAGCTCGATCGGCGGGCCATCGAAGCGCTCGGCTCGGGGCTCGAAGGCTCCCAGCATCCGCTGCTCGTTACTTCCGGCGTTGCGCTTTTGGCGCAAGGCCGAGTGGCGACCGAGGAGGACGAACCCACGGCCAATTTTCCCCGCAAGTCCGAAGCGGCAGCCGCCGCCTTAAGGGCGCGCGGCGTGCGGGCGGCGGCAGTGCGCCTTCCTCCATCCACGCACGGCAGAGGCGATCATGGTTTTGTGCCCCGGCTTATCGCCTTCGCGCGCGAGAAAGGCGTCTCCGCCTATGTGGGCGAGGGGTCAAATCGCTGGCCGGCGGCGCACCGCCTCGACGCCGCCCGCCTTTATCGGCTCGCGCTCGAAGATGGCGCGACGCAAGGGCCCTATCACGCGATCGCCGAAGACGGCGTGCCGTTCAAAGAGATCGCCGAAGTGATCGGCCGCCGCCTCAATCTTCCGGTCGTCAGCAAGAGCCCCGAGGAAGCCAAGGAACATTTCGGCTGGTTCGCTATGTTTGCCGGCATCGATGCGCCGACTTCGGGCACGCGCACGCGCCAATGCCTGGGTTGGCAGCCGAAAGAGGCCGGCCTCATTGCCGATATGGAGGCCCATTATTTCGAGACATGAAGCTCGGCTCGGAACGGTAGCAGCCGGACCCGAAGACCGGCGCTGGTTCAATCGCGAAAGACAGGCGCGCGGCCGCGGCGGAGCGGCCAGGTATTGCTGTGTGATGGCGGGCCGCGACCGACGATGATGAGTACTGCGTCTACGCCATTGCCCTCCCTTGACCTGGCGCTCCATGATGTGTATGCAATGGAAGATTTATACACACATGGCGGATCGCCGAGATGCGGACCAATATCGATATCGACGATGAGTTGCTGTCTCAAGCCATGGCTGCGGCTGGTCTATCGACCAAACGAGCCACAGTGGAAGAGGGCTTGCGGCTTCTGGTTCGCGTGCGCAAACAGGCCAAGGCGCTTGCGGCGCTCAAGGGACTGGGTTGGGAGGGCGATTTGAACGAAATGCGCCAGGGCCGCTCGCCACGCCGGTGATGATTCTCGTCGACAGTTCCGTCTGGATCGCGCATCTGCGCGGCCTTCGAACGCCGGCAACGGTCAAACTGGAAGCCGCCGCCAGTCGGGAACCGCTTCTGATTGGCGACCTCATCCTGCTTAAGATTCTTCAGGGCGCTCGAGATGAGTCTCATGCTGCGCAGATTGAACGCGGACTGCGCCAGTATGCTCTCGTGCCGCTTCTGGGCGCCGATCTTGCCCCTCGCTGCGCCAGGAACTATCGCAAGTTGAGAGAACTGGGTATCACGATCCGCAAGACGGCCGATATCGTCATCGGCACCTTCTGTATCGAGCACCACCACGCGTTGTTGCACGACGACCGGGATTTCGGCCCGATGGAGAAACATCTCGGCCTTATGGTCGCATAAGGCGGAGTAGGCGCGGGGATGTCGCCGGTTAGCGTGTCGCGCTCTGGCGTAGATTTGGCGGAGGGAGCGGGATTCGAACCCGCGATAGGGTTTCCCCTATACACACTTTCCAGGCGTGCGCCTTCAACCACTCGGCCACCCCTCCAAATATGTTTCGCCGCAGACGCGGCTCGCCTAAGCGCGGAACGATTTCGGCGGCTCCGACCGCGCGCTGATAGCGCAGACCGGTTCGGCGGCGGCCGCACTATAATCGGCAAAGCCGCCTGTGCAAGCCGCAGCCGGCCCTGTCTGTGCCGATAGACAGGGCGTCGCCCTCAGCCTATGCAATCCGCCTGAGACTCGCATGTTCCGCCTGACGTTTCGCTTCCTCGGCCTGCTTCTCCTCGCCGCCGCCTTCGCGGCGCTCGTCATCGACGGGACCCGCAGCATTGCCGGCGGCATGCTGTCCCTGACGCCGCTCGGCCAGACGATGCTCTGGCTGATGCCCGACAAATTCCCGGTCTTGAAACCGCAGGTGCAGCACGCGCTCCCGCCCCTCCTCTGGGATCCGGTGATGGTGCATGTTTTGGCCGCGCCGACCTGGCTCGTGATCGGCGTCCTCGGGCTCTTCGTCCTGCTCGTCACCCAGAAGCGGCGCCCGCCGATCGGCTATTCGAGCCGCGGTCCGTAACGGAAGCGCTCCCCGGGCGTAAATCGTTTCGACAGCACGTTCCTGTGCGCAGCCGCTCGCGCCCTATATGATCATCCGGGAAGCGAGCTCGCGGAGGTTCCCATGTTCTCGCGCAAATCGCTGACTTTGCCGGGCGCCGGCGAAGCACTGCCCGGCCGCCCCGATCCGATCCCGACCGCCAGCCGGCATTTCGTCAACGGCCACACCCTTAAGCCGCCCTTTCCAGCCGGCATTGAGACCGCGCTCTTCGCGTTCGGCTGTTTCTGGGGCGCGGAGCGCAAGTTCTGGCAGCTCGGCGACGGCATTTTCGCCACCGCCGCCGGTTATGCGGGCGGGGAGACACCCAACCCGACCTATGAGGAGGTCTGCACCGGCCGCACCGGCCATGCCGAAGCGGTGCTCGTCGCCTATGATCCGGCGCGCATCAGCTACGAAGCCTTGCTCAAGACATTTTGGGAGAGCCACAATCCGACCCAAGGCATGCGCCAGGGCAATGACGTCGGCACCCAATATCGCTCGGCGATCTATGTGACCAGCGCGGCGCAACGCGAGGCGGCGGAAAAATCGAAGGCCGTCTATGAGAAGGCGCTTGCCGCGCGCGGGCTTCCGCCGATCACGACCGAAATCGCCGACGCGCCGCCCTTCTTCTATGCCGAGGATTATCACCAGCAATATCTCGCCAAGAATCCGGGCGGCTATTGCGGGCTCGGCGGAACGGGCGTCGCCTGCCAGATCGGGACGGGAGTGGCGGCGGAATAAGCGCGCCACTCCGCCCTTGAACAGGGCGAAACAGGAGCCGCTTTCCCGGACGGCGCTATGCGCCGATCCGGGACCCAGGCCGAATGAAAATCGCATTGGAGCCACGGATCTTCGCCGCTACGGCGGCCGTCTCTGGGCTTCAGCGTCTCGCGCGAAAAAGGAGAATCAGCCCAGCGCCCGCGTGCGCAGGTCGTCCAGATCTTTGACGAAGCCGCGCAACCGCGCCGCCATGATCCGGCGCAGGCGCTCGGCGCTCTTGGGCTGTTCGCTCAGGCTGCGCTGAAAGAGCGTCCGCGGAATGAAAAGCACGCTCGAATTCTCGCGCGCAACCGCGGTCGCGGGGCGGCGCGTGCGGGTGATGAGCGCCATCTCGCCGATGAGCGCCGGCGGCTTGACCATGCGCGGCTCGCCATCGGCCGAAGTCTCCAATGCGATCGATCCCGAGCGCAGGAAGAAGCCGCCGTCGGAAATATCGTCGCGGCGGAACAGAACTTCGCCGGCCCGCAATGTGCGCGGCGTAGCTGCGAGCGCGAGGCGGCGCAGCGCCGCCGGCTCGAAGACAGAGAGCGTCGGATTGCGGGCGAGATTGCGCAGGTCTTCTTCGATCACCATAGGCTCACGATAACACAGGCGCGGCCGTTACGGAACGAGCTTATAACCGCCGGCTTCGGTAATCAGGAGTTGCGATTTAGCCGGATCGCGCTCGATCTTCTGGCGCAGACGATAGATGTGCGTCTCGAGCGTATGGGTCGTGACGTTGGAATTATAACCCCAGACCTCTTTCAGGAGGACCTCGCGCGTGACGACATTCTGCCCGGCGCGGTAGAGGAAACGCAGGATCGCCGTCTCCTTCTCGGTCAGGCGCAGCTTGCCGCCCTTCTCGTTGATGAGATGTTTGGAGCCCGGCTGGAAGGTGAACGGGCCGATGCGGAACGAGGCATCGTCGCTCGCCTCATGCTGACGCAGATGCACGCGCATGCGCGCGAGGAGGATCGAGAAACGAAAGGGCTTGGTCACATAATCATTGGCGCCCGATTCGAGCCCGTCGAGCGTATCGGCTTCCGAATCATGCCCGGTAAGCATAATGATCGGGTTCTTGAACCCTTCCTTCCGCAATTGCTTGACCGCCTCGCGCCCATCCATGTCCGGCAGCCCCACGTCCATAATGACGAGGTCCGGCGTCTCCTGCCGCGCAACGGCCAGCGCGGCCATTGCGGTCGGCGCGTGAAAAGGCTGGAATTCGGCGTGTACGGAAAGCTGCTCGGCGAGCTCGCCACGGAGATCGTCGTCATCGTCCGCAATGAGGATCTTGCGCACTTGCGCCATGGCCCGTCCTATTTCTGCCCCGCAATATCGGTCGGTCAATTTCGGCCGAGCGGCTGGAGCTCGGCCGAATGCCCATGAAACTCAAGTCCGGCCGCGCGAGACCGACGAAACTTACCCGTCTCGTCGTCGCTGCAGAGCCCAAAGCCGGGCTTCAGCCTCGCGGCCGGCTCCAAGCCGGCGCAACGACTTTCGTCTGCGCGATCGGCGCAGGCTCGATAAGCCACACGAGGCGCGAGGGCGACCGGACGACACCCGCCGGGCATTTTCGCCTGATTGAAGGCTTTTTCAAGCCAGGCATCGGACTTCGGCCCGCCACCCCCTTGCCGTTGCGGCAGATTACGAAAACTCTCGGCTGGTGCGAGGATCCGGCGTCCGGCGCCTATAATAGACTTATCCGGCTGCCCAATCGTGCAGGCCATGAGACACTCTGGCGCGAGGACGGGCTGTACGACGTCGTGATCGTGCTCGACTATAATATCTGCCCGCGCGTGAAATATCGCGGCAGCGCCATCTTTCTCCATTGCGCGCGCGACGGCCTTTCGCCGACCTTGGGCTGCGTCGCATTGCGTCAATCCGACCTGCGCAAACTGCTTCCGCGTCTCGCGCGCAACGCAAGGCTCATCGTCCGGTAAGGCGCATGCGGCCATTTGCTTGTCACGACGCCGGAGCAGAATGAGGCCCTTTCCTTGGGAGGACCAGATGGGCATTTTCAGCGACATCGTCTCCGCCATCGCGCACCACGCAAAAACCGGGGCCGCCGCTGCGGCACCTGCCGCGACCCACGCCTCCGCCCCCCAACCGGCGCCCGGCGCTTCCGCGGCCCCTGCTTCACATACGGCTGCGCCGGCGCAGCCGTCCGCCTCGATCAATTCCGTGGATGTCGCAGCGGTGCTGGACAAGCTCGTCGCGGAGCATCATGAGCGGCTCGACTGGCGCCATTCGATTGTCGACCTCCTGAAAGCTCTCAATCTCGACAGCAGCCTCTCGGCGCGCAAACACCTGGCGGCCGAGCTTCATTATTCGGGCGACACGGACGATTCGGCGCAGATGAATATCTGGCTTCACAAAGAAGTCATGACGCAGCTCGCCGCGAACGGCGGCAAAGTGCCGGACGATCTGAAACATTGAGCGCTTTCCCCGTCCCTGATGCAGGGACACGGTGAGGGCGAAGGGATTTGCCTGTTCCTTACGGAGAAGCCGGTGGGATCCGATAGCGCTCGGTGCCCGGCTAGGATACGCTCATCGGGAGAGGGGGATCCGCCGAAACATGCGACGAGGCGCGACGCGCCGCCGCCGATGTCGACGATGGGCGTCTTAAGATCTGCGCTCGCGGCGTGGATGAGGTCGAGCGAGGGCGCTGGATTTTCTTGAAACCAACTCAGCTCGGCCTCGGCGTTGCTTTCTTAGACGCCGTTCCAATGGCGGGTCCGTTCCGAAGCCGTCATCTTGCACCGAAAATCGCGCTCCCGATCCTCACATGGGTGGCGCCAAGCTCGATCGCAATTTCGAAATCGGAGCTCATGCCCATCGAAAGCGTCGCAATCCCGTTGCGCGCGGCAATCTTGTTGAGCAGCGCGAAATGCGGCGAGGCTTGCTCGCCATGCGGGGGAATGCACATGAGCCCCGAAACTTCGAGCCCGAGAGTGCGGCAATAGGCGATAAACCCATCGGCCTCCTCGGGAACCACGCCTGCTTTTTGTGGCTCGGAGCCTGTGTTGACCTGAACATAGAGCCGCGGACAGCGCCCTGAGCGGGCGATTTCCTGCGCCAGGGCGCCTGCGATCTTCTCGCGATCGACCGTCTCGATCACATCGAAAAATTCGACCGCCTCGCGCGCCTTATTGGACTGAAGCGGTCCGATTAAGTGCAATTCAATATCGGGATAGGCGAGGCGCAGCTCCGGCCATTTGCGCATCGCCTCTTGCACCCGGTTCTCGCCGAAGAACCGCTCGCCCGCTTGCAGCACCGGCCGGATCTCATCGGGCCCGAAGGTCTTTGTGACGCAGACAAGCGTCACCCCCTCGGGATCGCGGCCGCCGTCGCGTGCTGCCCGGGCAAGCCGCGCCTTGACTTCGGCAAGCCGCGCCAGCACGGCCTGATCTTTCTCCATGGCCTCCTCATTGACCCGCCCTGACAAATAATGCTGTATCGGCCGGTCTCCCGGAGCCCTGATAGCATGGAGCCGTCGCGCTACAACGCCCGCGAAGCGGAGCGGAAATGGCAGAAAATCTGGGACGAGTCGGGATCATTCCGGACGCGTAACGACGACCCGCGCCCGAAATACTATGTCCTCGAAATGTTCCCCTACCCGTCAGGCCGCATTCATATGGGCCACGTGCGCAATTATGCCATGGGCGACGTGGTTGCGCGGTTCATGCGCGCCCGGGGTTTCAACGTGCTCCATCCGATGGGCTGGGACGCGTTCGGCATGCCGGCCGAGAACGCCGCCATGCAGAACAAGACGCATCCGGCGACATGGACCTATGCCAATATTGCGACCATGCGAGCCCAGCTCAAATCCATGGGCCTGTCGCTCGACTGGTCGCGCGAGATCGCGACCTGCGACCCCGCCTATTACAAGCACCAGCAGAAAATGTTTTTGGATTTCCTCGCGGCCGGCTTCGTCGATCGGAAGAAGTCGAAAGTCAATTGGGACCCGGTCGACGAGACCGTGCTTGCCAATGAACAGGTGATCGACGGGCGCGGCTGGCGTTCCGGCGCACTCGTCGAGCAGCGCGAGCTCACCCAATGGTTCCTGAAAATCTCCGAATTTGCCGAAGACCTGCTCGACTCGCTCGAAGGGCTCGAACGCTGGCCGGAAAAGGTCCGGCTCATGCAGCGCAATTGGATCGGCAAATCGGAAGGTTTGAGCTTGCGGTTTGCCCTGGAGGCGGCGGACGAAGCTTCCGAGATCGAAGTCTATACGACGCGACCCGACACGCTCTTCGGCGCGAAATTTTTGGCGCTCGCGCCAGATCATCCGCTCGCCGCGAAGGCGGCGGAACGCGATCCGGAACTTGCCGCTTTCATTGCCGAGTGCCAGCGCCGCGGCACGTCGGAAGCGACGATCGAAACGGCGGAAAAGCGCGGCTACGACACGGGGCTCAGAGCGCGCCATCCGTTCGATCCCCATTGGCTCCTTCCTGTCTATGTCGCCAACTTCGTCCTGATGGATTATGGCACCGGCGCCATTTTCGGCTGCCCGGCGCATGACCAGCGCGACCTCGAGTTCGCTCGTGCCTACGGGCTTGGAGCAACGCCGGTGATTTGCCCGCCGGGCGTCGATCCGGCCGCGTTCGAGATCAAGGATGCGGCTTATGAAGGCGACGGCACGCTCATCAACTCGCGCTTCTTGAACGGGCTTTCGAGCAGCGCCGCGAAAGAGGAAGTGGCCAAGCGGCTCGAATCGGTAAAGCTCGGCGATGCGCCCCAGGCGCGCCGGCAAATCAATTTTCGCCTGCGCGATTGGGGCATTTCGCGGCAGCGCTATTGGGGCTGTCCCATACCGATCATTCACTGTCCGACATGCGGTGCCGTGCCGGTGCCGCTATCCGATCTGCCGGTCGAACTTCCGCAGGATGTCTCTTTCGATCAGCCGGGCAATCCGCTCGACCGCCATCCCACTTTCAAATACGTCGCCTGCCCCCGCTGCGGGGGCGCGGCGCGGCGCGAAACGGATACGATGGACACGTTCGTCGATTCGTCCTGGTATTTTTTGCGCTTCACCGATCCGTGGGACGTGGCCGAGCCCACCGACCCCCGGGCGGTCCGACATTGGATGCCGGTCGATCAATATATCGGCGGGATCGAACACGCGATCCTTCACCTGCTCTATTCGCGCTTCTTTACCCGCGCGATGAGCGCGACCGGTCATGCCGACGAGCTGAGGGAGCCGTTCGCCGGCCTCTTCACCCAGGGCATGGTCGTGCACGAAACCTATCGCGCAGTCGACGGAACCCATCTCGCGCCCTCCGAGGTTCGCTTCGAGACGGGCCCGGAGGGCCGCCGCGCTTTCCGCCTGGCTGACGGAAGTCCAGTCGAGATCGGCCCGATCGAGAAAATGTCGAAGTCGAAGCGCAATACGGTCGATCCGGACGAGATCATCGCGGTCTATGGCGCCGACACGGCGCGCTGGTTCATGCTCTCCGATTCGCCGCCCGAGCGCGATGTGATCTGGACGGAAGAGGGCGTTCAGGCCGCATCGAAATTCGTCCAGCGCATTTATCGGCTGGTCGAAGAGCTCGCCTCCCTCGCCGCCCCCCGGGATGCTCCGATCCCCAACCAATTTTCGCCCGCCGCGATGGACATGCGCAAGGCCGCGCACGGCGCGCTCCTGCGCGTCGAGCAGGATCTAAGCCGCCTCCGGTTCAACCGGGCGATAGCGCAAATCTATGATCTGACGAACAAAATATCGGCGGCAATCGGCAATATCGACAGCGAGCAGGTCCCGGCCGATCTGCGCCACGCCTTTCGCGAAGCGGCGGACATATTCGTGCGGCTTTTTGCGCCCATGATGCCGCATCTCGCCGAAGAGTGCTGGGCGCGGCTCGGGCACAAAACGCTTGTTTGCGAAGCGCCCTGGCCGGTTGCGGATAAAAGCCTCATCGTCGAAGATATGATCGGGCTGCCGGTCCAAGTGAACGGCAAAAAGCGGGCGGACCTCGTGATCGAACGCGATGCCGATAATGCCGCGATCGAGAAGGCGGCTCTGGCGCTCGAGCCGGTGCGCCGCGCGCTCGATGGCAAGGCGGTGAAGAAGGTGATCATCGTCCCGCAGAGGATCGTCAATGTCGTCGCCTAGATTCGCGTTGCGCAGGTCTTGGCTTTTGCGGCTCACCCTCCTGGCCCCGCTGCCGCTGCTCGGCGGCTGCCTCACAAATGTTCAGCCGCTCTACGGATCCTGGGGTGGACCCGACGACGGCATGGCGAGGAAGCTGCAGGAGGTCGCCGTCGATCCGATCAGCAGCCGGCTCGGCCATTACCTCGGCGACGATCTCATCCTGGCGCTGAACGGAACCGGCGCCCAGGTCACGCCGAAATATCACCTGGTCGTCACGCTGGCCGAGTCGTCGCAAACGCCTTTGATCGATACGGTGACCGGCGTTCCGACCGGATCGAGCGTCGTGACCACAGCCAATTTCCAGCTCGTTCCGGTGGCGGGAAACGGACCGATTTTCAAGGGCCATGCCTATGTGTCGGCAAGCTACGATCGCTCGAGCGCGCGATTTGCCGATGTGCGCGCGGCGCGTGATGCGGAAATCCGAAATGCCCGCGTGCTGGCCGACCAGATCCGCACCCAGCTTGCCGCGGAACTTGCAACGCGTACCTAGAGCAGGATGACTTTTCGTTGAATGGCGATTCCGCTCGGCTTTTCGTTCGAGCATGATCTTGTCGGAAAACCGGTTCCCACTTTTCCGGATCATGGCCTCTTGTTCGAGCATGATCTTGTCGGAAAACCGGTTCCCACTTTTCCGGATCATG
>JAJPIC010000005.1 GCA_021324915.1 Beijerinckiaceae bacterium
GGGACGCGACTTAAAGCAACGACGGACCGGGCTTTTTCGTCTCTGCCAGTTTCCAAACCTGGCGTACCGAAGAGGCTTGTCTTTCTTGCCGGGCGTGCGGAACGGGAGTCCATCCCATTCCAAGCGAAGGCCATGAATGGTTCGAACGGCACGTTGCCGCGCGGCCAAGCATAGCCAACGGCGCAGCATCTGGCCGCAGCAGCCACGAAAGTGGCGGACGCGGTCGCCGATGGCGCAAAACTGAAACGGCGGCGTCTCCACAACGCGCCGAAAAAGCGCAGCGTCATCACCCCGAAGCTGGTTCGTTTTGCGCGGGTAACGCCGCGCCTTCGAAGGGATGCCGCGATGACCGATCGTATCCTCGAATTCCTCCGCAATCGACGCGACGACGGCCCGTGCCTTGTCGTCGACCTCGACGTCGTCCGCGACAATTATCTCGCCTTCGCCAAGGCGCTGCCAGACACGCGCGTCTATTATGCGGTCAAGGCCAATCCCGACCGCCAGGTGCTCGATCTCCTGGTGGGGCTCGGCTCCTCTTTCGACACCGCATCGGTCGGCGAGATCGAGCAGGTGCTCGCCGCGGGCGCCGGGCCCGAGCGCGTCAGCTACGGCAACACGATCAAGAAGGAGCGCGACATTGCGCGAGCCTATGAGCTCGGCGTGCGCCTCTTCGCGGTCGATTGCGAAGCGGAAGTCGAGAAGATCGCGCGCGTGGCGCCGGGCTCTCGCGTGTTCTGCCGCATCCTCTGCAGCAACAATGGGGCGGAATGGCCGCTGTCGCGCAAATTCGGCTGCGAGCCGGCTATGGCCGTGAAAGTCCTCGAGCTCGCGCATCGGCTCGGGCTCGTGGCCTATGGGCTCTCGTTCCACGTGGGCTCGCAGCAGCGCAACCCGAAGAGCTGGGACAATGCGCTCAAGGCGGCGTCAGCGGTTTTCCGCGACCTCGCCGAGCGCGGCATCGGCCTGCAGATGGTCAACCTCGGCGGCGGCTTCCCGGCCAAATACCTAAAGGATGTCCCGGCGGTGAAGACCTACGGGCAGGCGATCTTCCGGGCGCTGCGCAAGCACTTCGGCAACCGGATTCCGGAGACGATCATCGAGCCGGGCCGTGGACTTGTCGGCAATGCCGGCGTGATCGAGGCCGAGGTCGTGCTGATCTCGCAGAAGTCGGAAGGCGAGAAGGTCCGCTGGGTCTATCTCGATATCGGCAAGTTCAACGGGCTGGCCGAGACCATGGACGAGATGATTCGCTACCCCATTCGCACGCCCTTCGACGGCGATCCGATGGAGCCCTGTGTCATCGCAGGTCCCTCCTGCGATTCGGTCGACGTGCTCTACGAGAAGGAGCCCTATCCGTTGCCGATCAGCCTCGAAATCGGCTCGAAAGTGCTGATCGAAGGGACGGGCGCCTATACGACGACCTATTCCTCCGTGGGCTTCAACGGATTTGCGCCGCTGAAGTCCTACGTGATCTGATTCCTGACGCATCCGGATCGGCTATCCGGATGCGCCCTGCCCGGCTCATCCGCTCAGGTTTTGCGTTTCAAAATCGCGCTCTTCATTTGCCGCAACCGCCGGAGCGCCGCTTTCGCGCGGCCGCGCATCTCATACCGCAGCCATTGGACGCCCGCGGCGGCGGAAAAGCCACGGCTCTCCGGCGCAAGTTCGACAAGGAAATCGGCGAGCGCCAGACGTTCCCGCCAGAGATGATCGATCATCGGATGGTCGGGGCTCGCGCAGGAATCGACGCGAGCGACGCTCGTATCCTCATTGAGCCCTTGGCTCAGCTCCAGCGTCAGAAGAACGCCGGGCGAGAAAGCCGCGTAGGATTCATCATACGCGATCTTCCAGAAATAGGCCTGCCTTCCGCTCTGCAGGACGAGGCCCATGGCGATCGGCGCGCCGCCGCAATCGAGCCGCGCGATCCGGCATTTGCCTTCGGCCGCAAGCGCGCCGAGCGCTGCGCGGGCAAAGGCCGCCCGCCCCGCGGATTTGAGGAGAGCTGTGCCGCGCCGGCCCTTCCAGCCCTTTGATTCGAGGGCGAAGAATTCTTCGAATTCCTTGCCGATTTCCTTGCCGATTTCCGCGCCCTCGCCGGAGAGCCGGAAGGCGAGCTCGCCCATGGCGCGCAGCTTGCGGCGTGCTGCCTCGATGTTCTTTCGCCGCTTCGATCCGAGCGATCGGGCAACGTCCATTTTCCCTGTCGTGAGCATGGCACGTTCGTGAACGTTGAACGCGCGCACGCGGCGGCCCTCCGCCTCGGCTTGCGCAAGCAAGAGCCGCGCGACGGACCCATCTCGTGGAAGGGCTGGGATGAAGAGCGCCGTGGCATTCGGCCAATGATCCCTGCAAAAGGAAAAGATCGCCGCGAGCGCTTGCGCCGCGTGCTGCGGATCGATGAGCGGCGTGCCGAGCGGGGCCTGCTCGTGCGTCCAGACCCCGATCTGCCAGGGCGCGAAGCGGGCCGGCGCGATCAGCGGACAGAGCCTGACGAGGCGGGACGCCGACCGGACAAAAAGAAATTGCGGCGTCCTTCCGAGATATTGCGCGGCCGGGAGAGCAAAGGAGGGATCGAGAAAGACGTTCGGCTCGAGCGAGAGAGCGGCGAGCCGGCGCCAGTCTTCGACATGGGCGGCGGCCGCCTCGGTGCCGAGAAGTTCCAGGCTGAGCTCATGCATCGAGTGCCCTACCCGAGGTGCTCCGTCTCCTCGAGCGTCATCCGCAGTTCGAAGCTTTTGAATTGCGAGAAGATCCGCCACAGCCATTCTCTGAGGCCGGCGCGCACGACGATCGACATATGGGTCGGCGGCATCATCATGAAGCGGGACAAGGAAAATCCCCGCTCATCGATCGTCTGGCGCAATACCGGGTCGAGCGCCGCGATCTTGAACGTGCGCGTCTGCGGATAATGATAAAATTGCGCGCGGCTCTCGAGACCCGGCACGGTGCCGTCGTTGCCGACGAGGATGATTTGCAGATCGGGATAACGATCGGCGAGCCGGCCGGCCGCATCGATCGAGCGCGGCGAACCGTCGGCCAGATAGAGAAGCACCGGTTCGATCCCCTGTCCTCGCGCTTCGGCCATGAAATCCGTATGCTCGAGGAGCGTGAAGAAACCGTCGAATGACCGATGCCAAAGATCGACGATCTTCGGCACGCCGTCAGCCACAAGCAGCGGATCGATCAGCCCCATCTGGCCTTGGATCGTCGTGAGGTCGGAGACGACGACCTCGTCCGGAAAGCGCGCCGCAAAGCCCGGCTCGTGCGCGTCCGTATCGAAACCGACGAAGCTGCGTCCGCTCAGCAGGAAATAATCGGCGAGCAGGCGCGCCAGGATCGTATTGCCCACACGCCCGGTAGGCGAACAGACGATGAAGGCCAGCGTCCGGCTTCTCATCTCGCAAGAGCCCTGCCGGCGCCTCTAGACCGGCTCTTCGGGCCGAACGGGCGCCGAGCGAAGCCGATGGCTCGGCTCAAATCCGGCCGTTGACGAAATCGAGGAGGCGAATTCGTTTGAACTCCTCGGCGTTTCTGTTCTGCCATGTGCGCACGTATCCGCGCAGAGTAAAGGAATGTTGTGCGGGCTCCCCGGCCGCCGTTCGGTTTGCGACGAAGGTGGACCAAGGCGTACCCGCGAGGTCGACCTGTTCGTAAGCCATAGCATTGAGCTTGGGAATGACGACTTCGCTGGCGTTTCGCGCCTTGCCGAAATAGGTTTGCGCGGTGGTCGGATCCCAATCGAAGAACGTCGCATCGTTGATGTAATTCTTCACCAGGAAGTAATGCGCATCGGAAACGAAGGGCGTCGTTTCGGCGATCTCGCCGAGCGAAGCGATCGAGGGCCCGAGCACGTGAAACAGCATGAAGTTGAAATCGCCCGCTCTCGCCGCATCGAGAAAGCCGACCTCACGCAAGGCTTCGAGGCTCGTCGTCAAAGCGCCGGCGCGTGTGTCGATGACGGAAACCTTGACTTGCGACGTATTCAGCGTGTCGAGAATGCGCATCTGATCCGGGGTCTGCGTAATGTCCACGACCTCGGTGATCTCCGGATGAAAACGATGCAACGTGCCGCGCGGAAATTCGGTATCGAAAGCGCGCGCGATCACATTATTACTGGCGAAATAGTCAAGAAGGGCGCGGGCGACCGTGGTCTTACCGACCCCGCCCTTGTCTGCGCCGACCATGATCAATGTTGGCTTCATCTTGTTAAGCCCCAATTCCGGCTCCGGCGCCGAACTGGGCGCTTGCGCCGCAGATTTCGCCGGGGCCTGCTGCTTCAAAGGTCTAGGATTACGAGCCATGATCGGCCTTATAACACCTTACCCGGCGCACGGAATATCCTCGCGCCGAATATGGTGAAGCCGGGGATGCGCGTTCATCGCATTGCCGGGCTGACGTGCCGCCGGCTCCGCACATTCGCCCCTCCCGGCTGAGGCGGGTCACCGGTCTTGCCGCAAGGCTATGATGGACGTGCTGTTCGGCGCCCGTGCCACCAGCGCGTCGATGCGATCGCGCTCGCGTTTGAACTCCGTCAACATCTTTCCGTCGAATTCTCGTGTACGCGCGAGCTTCACCCGCATGGGGTCGACGAAATGCCCGTTCACGAGAACTTCGTAATGGAGATGCGGGCCGGTGGCGAGCCCGGTCTCTCCGAGATAGCCGATGACCTGACCCTGCTTGACCTGCGCGCCATCTCGGATGCCGCGGGCGAAGGCCGAGAGATGATTGTAGGTCGTCTCATACCCATTGGCATGCTGAATCTCGATCCGCCTTCCGTAGCCCGAATCCCAGCCCGCCGAAGTGATCGTGCCATTGCCTGCCGCAAAGACCGGCGAGCCGATCGGCGCCGCCCAATCGACGCCCGTGTGCAGCCGCGTATAGCCGAGGATCGGGTGGAAACGCATGCCGAAGGGCGAGGTCATCTTGGCGCCGATGATCGGCGTGCGGATCAGGAATTTCCGCGAGGATTTGCCGTTCTCGTCATAATAATCGACGAGCGAGTCGTCCGGAGTCCTGAAGCGATAATAGCGGTAGGCCTGGTTATGGACCACCATGGCGGCATAGAGGAGTTCGTTGCGGTGCTCGCCCGGTTCCCCATCGTCGTAAAGCGCCTCGAATGAATCGCCGCTCGAGACCGGCCCCTGGAAGTCGACGTCATTGGCGAAGATGCGGACGAGATCGTCGATGACCGGACGCGGGATCTCCTGCTTCAATGCCGTCTCGTAGAACGACTGGTAGAGCTCCATTCCGCCGCTGTCCTGATCATTGTCCTCCGTGCTGCTCTTCGCCTCGTCCTCATTGTCCTCGACGCGGACATAATCGCCGTTATCCGTGAGCGCGACGGTCGTCTCCAGAGTTTCGTCGTTGTAAACCGAAATTCGGGCAAGCGACATATTCTTGCCGGAGCCGTCGAGATCGGCCATGAGCAGTTTCACGCGGCGGCCCTCCGCAACGGCCGGTTCGCCGCGCTTGGGCGCGAAGGCGGTGACGATATTCGCAATGCTTTCGTCGCTGACGCCCGCGGCCCGCAACACCTCTTCGAGCGTCTCACCGTGATGGATCACGACGAGGCGCTCTTCCATCTGCGTCGGCTGCACCGCAGGACTGCGCGGCACGACCGTGACGTTCTCGGGCACCATTCGCACTTCGATCTGCGTGAAGGGCGCCGTGGTGATCGGATCGTTCGGATTGGCATAAGCGAGGGCGCCGAGCGGATTGGCGCGGCTCGTGCGCATCAGCAGCAGCTGCGGCGGAAGCGTGAAAGGCTCGTCGCCGGCGGCAAGCGCATTCTTGATGTGCTCGGCAACCTGCGCCTCGACCTCCTCCGGCGAGAGCACCGCCTGCTGCGAGAGGTTCTGCACCGGCAGATCGCGCGTCGACCAGAACACGTCGGAATCGTCCTGCTCGGGCTCCGGCGGCGCATCGATCGGATTGCGCGCGTCGGCAAGCAGTTTCAGCGGATTGAAGGGAGGCACTTCGTCGCCAAAGCCGGCGCTGGCTGTCAATAAATTCGTTTCGATATGCGTGAAAGAATGGGTTTTGACGATTTCCTTATTGCCGATCTTGATCGTGATCGGAGATTTGAAGGTCTGTTTGTCGGCTACGATATCGATCGATTTGACCAGCCGATCGCCCTTATGCGGATTGATGCCCGACGCCCCGTCTTTTTTAACCGGCAGAGCCGGCATCGGCGCCTCGGCGAAATTCGATTCATGGTCGAGGGCCGCATAAGTCGCAGCGCCGATGAGCGCCAAGCCCGCAAGCCCCGTCAGGATGGTGCCGAAGAGCCAGCGCAGCGAAACGCGGCGCCGGTCCATCGGCTGCGGGCGATCGGTCGTCTCGATCGCGGGTTCAAGCCCTAGATCGGCGAGAGCCGAAAATTGCGTGCGACCATAGGCGCTGAGCGTCTGCATACGCCAGACAAGTTCCCCTCGTATGGCGGAGGCCTTTCGGCCCCCTTAAGCCAACTGCCTTGCTGCGCAGTACATTTCATGCGCCCGATGTGAGAAGCCGAGGCTCTCCGCCGGGGCCGATGCTCAAAATTTGTTAAGACGAAGCCTCGCGATGATGGCCCAAATTGGGCAGATTCGACAAGGACCTAAGGTTGACAGAGGGCGCGAGCCTCGCTAACTCTAGAGGAAAGCGCGCGGCTCTCGCCGCGCTTTTTCATTGAATTCAAGCGGTTGCGGGCGATCGACGGGATTGGCTCGCCCCTTCTCCGAGCCGAGGGTGGGATGTTCGCAGTCATCAAGACCGGCGGTAAGCAATATAGTGTCGCCGCCGACGACGTGATCACGGTTATGACCCTGCCCGGCCAGCCGGGCGATTCCGTGACTTTCGAGAATGTGCTGATGCTGGTGGATGGCGAGGCGGCAAAGTTCGGCGCGCCCTTCCTCGAGGGCGTTGAGGTGAAGGGCACGATCGTCGATCACAAGCGCGGGCCCAAGGTCCATGCCTTCAAAAAAAGGCGCCGGCAGAATTCAAAGCGCAAGCGCGGACACCGGCAGGACCTCACTTTGGTGAAAATCACAGAGGTTTCAGCCGCCCAGGGCTAGAAATTAGGGCCGACCGGCCCGATAAAGCTTCCGGGGGAACCGGAATCGGATTAGATTGGGGAAAATTGGGCTCCGCTGCCAAACCGGCGCGGAGCTGACACGTTCGGAGCCTGGAAATGGCGCATAAAAAAGCGGGCGGTTCGTCCCGCAATGGCCGCGATTCGGAAGGCCGTCGTCTCGGCGTGAAGAAGTTCGGCGGCGAATCTGTCGTCGGCGGCAACATCATCGTGCGCCAACGCGGCACCAAATGGCACGCGGGCGCCAATGTCGGCATGGGCAAGGATCACACCCTCTTTGCGCTCGTCGACGGCACGGTCGAGTTCAAATCGGCCCCGAGCTGTCGCCCGATCGTATCGGTTATTCCGGCTCAACGAGCCGGCGCTGAATAGCGGTGGGAGTTCGTACGGACCCCACCGGCTCCCATGAACCCGGTGGACGGTCCGACGAGGCCCAGTCCCGAAAACCCCGGCAGGGTTTTTGATAGGGGAGATGGGAGACCATCTTCCCTTTTTATTTGGACCGAAGGTCCAGGGACCGGAGCCTCAACATGTTCCCGGATTTGACCCGAGACGATGTCTTCCGTCTGGAAACCAAGCGGCTGTGGCTGCGCTGGCCGCGCGCCTCCGACTCGGCGGCGGTCACCGCCTTTGCCTCGCTGCCCGAAGTGGCGCAAATGACGGCCAATATTCCGCACCCCTATCCCGCCAAGGAGGCCGACCGTTTCATCTTCAGGGCCCGGGCGGAGAATGCGGAAGGCAAGGCCCTCCACCTTGCGATCACCCGCAAGTCGGCGGTCCGGCCGGTCTTCGGCCTGGTTTCGGCCATTGCCAATGGCGAGAGCGAAGTCGAGATCGGTTATGCGCTCGCTCCCGAGATGTGGGGCAAGGGCTATGCGACGGAAGCCGTGCGGATGATGATCGACACGGTCTTTGCGCTGACCCCCGTCCTGCGGATCCTCGCCAATTCGCGCGTGAACAACCCGGCCTCCCGCCGCGTGCTGGAGAAAGCGGGCTTCGCCTTCCTCGATACGGGGCTCGATTGGCTGGGCGCGCGCGGTGGCATGCATCCATGCGACCGGTTCCGGCTCGAGCGCGCCGACTGGCGGCACAGCGCCAAATTGCGCCCCCTGCCGCCGATGGCGCACCAGCGCCGCGACGAGGCCGATGCCATTCTCGCAGCCCCGGTTGCCGATCGCACCGGCGAATTGCATGATTATTGACCAGGATCGCGCTTTCGGTCGAAAAGACAACGCGGCTAGTATGACCGTGCGCGACTGATCGATAATCCGAAATGAAATTCCTCGACGAGGCGAGAGTAATGATCAAATCCGGCGCCGGCGGCGCCGGATGCGTCTCGTTCCGCCGCGAGAAATTCATCGAATTCGGCGGACCGGACGGCGGCGACGGCGGGCGCGGCGGCGATGTCGTCGCGCTCTGCGTCGACGGGCTCAATACGCTCGTCGATTACCGCTACCAGCAGCATTTCAAGGCCAAGACCGGCGGCCACGGCATGGGAAAGAACCGCGCCGGCGGCAAGGGGGCCGACGCCATTCTCAAAGTGCCGGTCGGCACCCAGATTTTCGAGGACGAGCATCTCCTTGCCGATCTGACCGAAGTCGGCCAGCGCGTGGTCCTCGCGCGCGGCGGCAATGGCGGTTTCGGCAATGCGCATTTCAAGACGTCAACCAATCGGGCGCCGCGCCGCGCCAATCCGGGCGAACCGGCGCAAGAGCGCACGATCATTCTGCGCCTGAAGCTCATTGCCGACGCCGG
The DNA here is from genome assembly GCA_021324915.1 of Beijerinckiaceae bacterium. GTDB lineage: Bacteria > Pseudomonadota > Alphaproteobacteria > Rhizobiales > Beijerinckiaceae > Methylovirgula. The sequence continues at coordinate 8,828 of JAJPIC010000005.1, forward strand.
CCTCGTCGGCCTGCCCAATGCCGGCAAGTCGACCTTGCTCGCGGCGGTTTCCGCCGCCAAGCCGAAAATCGCCGATTATCCGTTCACCACGATCCATCCGCAGCTCGGCGTCGTCTCGATCGACGGGCGCGAATTCGTTCTCGCCGATATTCCCGGCCTGATCGAAGGCGCGCATGAAGGCTTGGGGCTGGGCGACCGCTTTCTCGGCCATATCGAACGCTGCCGGGTGCTCTTGCATCTCGTCGATGCGGGCTCGGAGGATGTCGCCAAAGCTTATAAGACCGTACGGCAGGAACTTGCCGCCTATGGCGCCGACCTCGAAGAAAAGCCGGAGATCGTCGCGCTCTCCAAGATCGACAGCATCGACCCCGAAACCCTGAAGACGCAAATGGCGCGGCTGCAACGCGCCGCCAAGCGCAGGCCACGCGCCGTCTCCGCCGTGACGGGGCAGAATATCGATGATGTTCTGCGCGCGCTGCTGAGCGTGATCGATGCGGCGCGCGAAGACCAACGCGAGGCGGAGTGGCACGCGTGAGTAAGGCTCAGCGCCCTGCCCTCCCGCAGCTCGCGCAGTTCCGCCGCATCATGATCAAGGTCGGCTCCTCGCTGCTTGTCGATCCCCAGCAAGGTGCCGTGAAGCGCGACTGGCTCGCAACTCTCGCCGGCGATATGGCAGGCCTGCACCAGGATGGCGCCGACGTTCTGGTGGTTTCCTCCGGTGCGGTGGCGCTCGGGCGCAGCGTGCTTGGCCTGCCGAAAGGCAGCTTGAAACTGGAAGACAGCCAGGCCGCTGCGGCCGTCGGCCAGATTGCGCTGGCGCGCACATGGGCCGAGGCGCTGGGGAACTGCGGGCTCACGGCCGGCCAGATCCTGGTCACTTTCGCCGATACGGAAGAGCGGCGCCGCTATCTCAATGCGCGCGCCACCATCGAGCGCCTGCTCGACATGCGCGCCATTCCCGTCATCAACGAGAACGATACGGTGGCGACCGCCGAGATCCGCTATGGCGACAATGACCGGCTCGCGGCGCGCGTTGCCACAATGGCGTCGGCCGATCTGCTCATCCTGCTCTCGGACGTCGCCGGACTTTATAGCGCCCCGCCGGCGGACAATCCCGACGCCGAATTGATTCCGGCTGTGGCCCGGATCACGCCGGAGATCGAAGCCATGGCGGGCGGCGCCGCCTCGCTTCTCTCGCGCGGCGGCATGCGCACCAAGATCGAGGCGGGCAAGATCGCGACGACCGGCGGCACGCATATGGTGATCGCCGATGGGCGCGTGCCCCATCCCGTCTCGCGCATCAAGGATGGGGCGCCCTGCACCTGGTTCCTGACGGGCTCCAATCCGATTACGGCGCGGAAGAAATGGATCGCCGGCTCGCTCGAAGCGCGGGGCGCGCTGACCATCGACCAGGGCGCGATCGACGCGATCCAGTCGGGCAAGAGCTTATTGCCGGCGGGCGTGAAGAAGATCGAAGGCACGTTCGCGCGCGGCGACTGCGTTCTGATCCGCGATGCGAACGGCGGCGAAGTCGGCCGCGGGCTCGTCAATTACGATGCCGACGATGCTTTGAAGATCGCCGGGCGGAACTCGCGCGATATCGAGGCTCTGCTCGGCATGCCCGGACGGGCAGCGATCATCCACCGTGACGACATGGTGCTGAAGGGGGATTAAAGGGGAGAAGGCGCGGCGGCTCAGTCCGCGATTGTCAATTGCTGCCTGCGCGGCGGATTTGCAGCGGACCGGGCAGCGCCTCTTGCGCTTCCTGCTCGAGACGCGCTTCATGCGTCCTGTAAAAGCGCCACCCGACGAAGAGCCCGACGAGCGCGACCGCGATCATCACAATGCGGAAGGGACCGGCGATCTTGTGGGCGCTCGCGCCGAAGAGATAGCCCAAGGTTCCGAAGATCACGGCCCAGCAAATGCCGCCCGCCGCATTGAAGATAAAGAAGCGTTTCGGATCGAATCCATTGGCGCCGGCGAGCAGAGCTGCGAAAGCGCGCAAGACGGCAACGAAGCGGCCGAAGAACACGATCTTGCCGCCGTGCTTCAGAAACAAATATTGGCCGAGCTTCAATTTCGATTCATCGAGCCTGATGTATCGGCCGTATCTCAGCAGCAGGCGAAGGCCGATCTCGCGTCCGATCCAGAAGCCGATATTGTCGCCGAAGATGGCGCCCGCAGCGGCGGCGGTGATGATTCCGGCAATATTTAAGCCGTGTTTCGTGCCGGCAAAGATCGCGGCGCTGACGAGTATGCTTTCGCCCGGCAAAGGAATCCCGGCGCTCTCCAAAGCGACGAAGCCGAAGACCGCGAAGTAACCATAATGCGCGATGAGTTGCGAGACATGTTCGAACACGCCTCGTTGTAGCCGGTTTAGATGCGAGCCGACAATCCCCGCCGTGGACAAGGCAATGGGAATCGGACACATTCAACGCATGCTGTCGACCGTGCCAAACGCGCCGCTTGGGTCCCGCGAGAAAACGAATTCCTCGCTCTGCGCGCTTAAACGAATCCTATCGGTCTGAGTTCATGGGCTATTTCGCGGCAGCCTCAATCATCGCCGGCGCCGCGCTCCTCGCCGTCCTTGTCACCATTTTCATTCAGCGTGTCATCGAAGTCGATCTGCGGCGCAAGCATCATGACGTCGGCTCGACCGTCTTCCTCCAGCTTGGCGTCGTTTTCGCGGTGCTGCTCGCCTTTGTCTTCAGCGAAGCCTGGGGCGAATATAACCAGGCGGCTGGGGCGATCGATCTCGAGGTCGGCGCTTTGCATGCCATCGGCATGATTGCCGCGACCTTGCCCGGCGCGCAGGCAAAGCCGATCCTCAGCGAGGAGCGCAGCTATGTCGAAAGCGTGATCGATGAGGAATGGCCGGTCATGGCGGCGCATCGGACCGCATACCTAGGCACCCAAGGCAAGCTGCAGACTCTCTTGCAGGAGGTCGCCAACCTTCGCCTGCCCGACGATCAGCGAGACAAGAAAGCGGAACTCTTATCGCTCATGGCGGAGGCGCATGCGCAGCGCGAAAGCCGGATCTTCCAAGCCGGCTCCGGCATACCCGGGGCATTATGGGTCGTGCTGATCGTGTTCACCGCGACGCTCGCTTTGTTCGTCGCCATGTCGGAAATCCCCTATAGTTCGACGGCGGCGATCATCGCGGCCTGTTTTGCCGCCGGCATAACCAGCATTCTCGTGCTGGCTCGCCTGCTCGATTATCCGTTCGAAGGCGCGCTTGCCCTGCATCCAGATGATTTCGCCGGGCTCTTGGGCAAGATCTCGGCTCTTCTCGGCCATTCCGGCGCATAAAGCCGTACGGCCTCGATGCGGGGATCATCTTGGCTTGATCCGAGAGCCGCAGATGGCGAACCCTTCGGCTCGCATCGGCCGGTTCAGTTCATTCTTGCGACAACGGCGAGGCGCCGGATCTCGCCGCGCTCATAGGCCTGCAGGAATGCATTGTAATTCCTGAAGGACACGCAGCCGAAAGAATCGCCGTTCGGGCCGAGCATATAGGTGTGGGCCAAGAGGCCGGAGCGCCCATAGACGTTGCCGTCGCCCACCGGAATGAGGCGCAGCGCCTGCACGCCGTGAAAGAGCGCCTCGCGCGGCTTGAGCTCATAGACGTCGGGAGGCGTAGCCCCCCACATGCGTTGGTTCACGTAGCGGGGATTATCCAGCATATATCCGCGTCCCGAATGGGCTTCGAGCCGCGTTCCGTCCGGCAGGTAGACCGTGTGCGCCGAGATGTCATAGACGGCCGTATAGCGGTCGTAGGAGCCCGCGACGCTCCTCTGCTCCTGGCCGGGCTCCTCCGGCGCGGCGTAAGCGAGCTCCGGCCCCGAGGATTCCCGTCCGCCGAAAATCTTCTCGAAGAAGGACCGGTTGTCGGTGGGCACTGTGGCGGCGACCGTCGTTCTCTCGCGTGTACCTTCCGGCGCGCTTTCTTGCGCGACCTCGCGGCTCGAGGCGCGGGCCGGCCCATGGCTCGCGGGAATCTGGAATTCCGGCGGGCGCAGCGTCGGCAAGGGAACGTTTTCCACCATTTGCTGCGGGCCGGGCGGCAAAGGAACCGGGCGGACGTTCTCTGCAACAGCCGCCGGCGCTTCGGCCCCCGGCGGCAGTTGAAAGTTCGCGGCGAGCGGTGAATTCTTGTCGAGGGAAGCCGGCGCCGTCAGCAGATAATCGGGGTCGAGCAGCGCGATATAATCCTTCGAGGCGAGGATCGCTGCCGGCGTGCCGACAGGTGCTTCGGCGATGCGGTCGGGTGTGAGCGCCGCGCTCGGCGTCGAAGCCGTCTTGGGCGGGGATGCCGGCAACGCAGGCGCGGGCGGCGCCTCGACGGCGCTGGCGACCGGGGCAGAGGGAAGCGCTCCGAAGGCCTCGGGCGTGTCCTTGACCGCCGGGCTGAGTTCCGCGGCGCTATAGAATCGAGACGGAGGCGCCGCGCCGGGCGCAAAAAGCATGCCGATCGAATGGGCGTAGAGGACCCAGCCACCGACGAACATGCTGAGGATGAGAGCGACGGCACCCGAAACGGCGTGGGGAAAGGTTTCCCGAGAAAGGTAACCGCGCGGCGATGGACTAAAATCAAACGTCCCAGTGCCGTAGGTCATTCGCCCCGCTTTCCGAAGGATTTCACGCGATTAGCTCAACCAAAGCTCCAGCCCCAAACCCCACGCTGGCTTTGCTGAAGCCTCATTGAGGCGGTTTTTAGTAAAATGCCGATTAATGTTTCGTTTTCGACCGGATTGATCGGCGCTCCGGCCCGGCCTCGCGCGAGAAAGCCAAAGCGATCCGTTGCGGATCGGGAGAAACGCGACGCGAGCTAAGGGCAGCACGATCGGGACCTGCCTAAGGCGGGAGGGTGCGACCGTTCGTCGCTCCCGGTCTCAGCGGGACGCGACCAGGCGGGGCCGGATCGCAGGCTCTTTCCATGCGAAACGCGCGGCAAGGTCGGCGCGCGTGATCGGCTTGCTGTAGAGAAATCCCTGCCCCTGCGTCGGCCCGAGTATCCGGATCAGGGACTCCTGCTCCTCCGTCTCGATCCCTTCGACCACGATTTCGAGCGAGAGGTCCCGCGCGATCTGGGTGATCGCCCGGATGATCGAGGGCGAGGCAGCATTCGTGCAGAGACTGTCAGTGAACCTCTTGTCGATCTTGATCTTCGAGAAAGGGAAATCCTGGATGTAAGATAGCGACGAATATCCGGTCCCGAAATCGTCGAGCACGAGCTTGACCCCGAGGTCCGAGAGCTTCTGCAGCGTCGTCTTGATCTGGATCGTATTGGCGAGCAGCAGCGATTCGGTGATCTCGAGATTCAACCGTTCCGCGCTCAGCCCGGTCTTGAGCAGTGTTTCCTCGATTGCCGAGACCAGGCGCTCCGGCTGTCTGAATTGAACGGACGAAAGATTGACCGCGATCGAGATGCGCTCGGGAAGGGTAATCGCCGTCTGGCATGCGCTCTCGATCACCTGCTCGCCGATATCGATGATCGCCTGCGTCTGCTCGGCCAAGGGAATGAAGAGATTGGGGCCGAGCATGCCGCGGCTCGGATGATTCCAGCGCAGCAGCGCTTCGACCGAGATGACTTCCCGAGAACCGAGCTCATAGATCGGCTGATAATGCAGAACGAACTCGCGCCGTGCGATTGCGAGTTGCATCTCGTTCTGCAGCATGTGCTCGAAATGCAGCTTGCGCTCCAACTCGGGATCGAACATTCGATAGGTTCTGCCCCCGGCCCGCTTGGCTTCATAGAGCGAAATATCGGCGTTCTTGATGATATCTTCGGCGCTCGCCCCATTGTCGGGAAAGAGGGCGAGGCCGATACTGACCGACGGCGTCCACATCTTGCCGTCTATGCTCAACGGAAGCGTCAGCGTGTGGATGATCCTCTTGACGATGCTCTCCAGTTCGAGCGGATCGGGATCTGCGATCTGAACGAGAAATTCGTCGCCGCCGAAGCGCGCGATCAGGTCCTTGTCGCGCGTCGTAGACTTGAGGCGCCGCGCAACCTCGACGATGACATCATCGCCCGCCGTATGCCCCAATGTATCGTTGATCTCCTTGAAGCGGTCGAGATCGAGATAGAGGATCGCGAACCGCCTCTCGGGTGAATTGGCGATGCACTCGCTGACACGTTCGGCGAATGTGTGCCGGTTCGAAAGACCGGTGAGCTTATCGAAGAGGGCGAGCTGCCGCGTCTCTTCATTGGCGCTATAGACGGCGATCAGATTCTCGTGCAGCGACAAGGTGACGGCGCTCGCCGCGAGAACCGTTCCGGAAAGCAGGACGACCGCTGCAATTCCGAATGCCGTCTGCATCATCGCGTAGCCGATGATCATCGGCAGAAGCGTCGTGATCACCTGCACGATGACGAGCCGAGGGCGTCCGGCATTGCGAGCGACGAAACCCATCGCATAGCCGACGGACACCCCCGCCGCGATCGCATGAGTTCCCGTCGAGAACGGGTATTGGATGAGCCGATAGCAGGTGAGCCCGACGACGATGCTGAAACACGTCGAGAGGATGAAAAACGTGCGGTCGTAGCATGCGAAGGCTCGCCGCGTCCGCAACCGGTCTTTGCGGCAAACGTAACTACGGAAGAGGAGCGCTCTCGCGGTGCCGATCACACCGACCAGAACCATGAGGAGCAGAAATGTCTTCTCCCGCGTCAGTCCATAGGCGCAGAGCGTAATGAGCACGCCCATGAGATTGGCGGAATTGAGCGAGGACTGCGAGGTAAAGAGAGAAGCGACGAGATGATTGTAGAGACCGTCGTCGAGCGCCGAATCTTTCGGGTCGAGCGCCCTTCTCCACCTTTCGATTCTGGAAACGTCGCTGGGCATTCTCGACCGCGATGCGCCTGAGTTGAATTGATGATTTGCCGGATTAACTTTCGTATGAAAATGTTGATACGCCGTATCCCTAAATTCCTTGGAATTTGCTCGAATTTTATCGAAAGCACGGGTTGCGTCGCGCTCGCGCGCGTTAGGCAAAGCACGCATGAAATGCGAGCTCGAATTCGGGATGTTTCTGCGATCGGATTAGGTATCGCTTTACGCTTTGCGTGCGTAGACGTGCTGCAGGATACGATCCTGACCGATGCTCACGCGTTGCAGTCGAGCGATTTCCGCCGGAGTGAGCCGCAGCATATGTTCGCTCCAGGCGCTGGCCAGCGAATGGAGCTCGCCGCGCAGCGCCTCGGCGCGCCGCCGATAGAATGCCTCGAACAAATTCAACCGCGCGCTGTGCATAGGCAGCGTCTCCTGCGCATATTTGCGCAGCCATTCCTCGCCCTGCCCTTGCGGGACGACCGCATCGAGCGCGCCGAGATCCTCGAATTGAGAGGCCGACACTTCGGTGCCATTCGCGAGCAGCTTATGGGCTTGGCGCGGACCGATGCGGTTGGAAAGGACCGCGACGGCGGCGATCGGAAAATGATTGAACTTCACTTCCGGATAGCTGAACGACGTCTGCTCCTCGGCAATCACCAGATTGCAGGAGAGCGGCGCATCGATCCCCCCGCCATATCCCTTGCCTTCGATCGTCGCCATGGTGATCGCGGCGCCCGAAAGCGAGGACGCATTGCCCAATACGCCTTCGATCGACAGGCGCGCATGTTCGAAGAGCGCGGCTTTATCGCCCTTGGCGATGCACTCGAGATAGAAATCCAGATCGCCGCCCATGGTGAAGATCGGCCCTGAGGCGCGATAGGCGAAGAAGCGGAGCGGCGATTGGGCATAGCGCTCGCGTCCCCAAAGAGAGACGATCGCGCTCTGCAATCGGTAGACGCTACTCACCAGATCGAAGGTGAAGACCGGCTTCGGTTCGGGCGCGATCGTCACCCAAAGCGTCTTGATCGCCCGGTCATATTCTAGCTTGAGTTGTGGAAGCGGGCCGGCCTTGTGAAGCAGCGCGTCCAGAACCTCAGCCGGACTGATTTCAACGTCTTTGGGTCGGGTAAGGGAGTGAATGGACTGCGTAAGCACTGCTCTGACCCCAGCGACACCGTCTGACGAAATATACCTAAGATTGTAGGCGCGGTTAACGGTTTGTAAACCACGGCGTCGGGGGCGTGGTTAACGCCGGCGCGCCAGTTTTAGGATGTTCATTGCCGCGCTTGAGCTCAAGGGATCGTGTTTCGAAGTCGAACGTCCGTTAGGGCGCCGCGCGATCAAGCAAATCGAACAGAATTGCGCCTCCCATGCCGCAGAGGAAGCCGCACTGCGCTGCCTATTGCCGCAGGCCGCTTCGCTTGCGGCTGCGACCGCCCCGGCGAATCTTCCGGAGCGGTTCGGCGAGCAGAAAACTAGCGGAACTCAGCCCTTCAAATGCGCGATCCGCTCGGGCACGGGCGGGTGCGAATAATTGAACATGGCGTAGAGCCGGTCGGGCGTCAGCGTCGCCAGATTGTCACGCGAGAGCTTGGTCAATGCCGCGATCATCGGCTCGCCGCCAACCATGGACTTTGCGAATGCATCGGCCTGAAATTCGGCGCGGCGCGAGAGAAAATTGGTGATCGGCGAAACGAGGTGCGAAACGGGCCCGAGCGCGATCGTGACGACCATCAGAATGACGCCGGGATCGTTCGGCAGGCCGAAGGCATGCGCAAGCGCGCTCGTGGCGAAGGCCCAATGCAGAATGATGAAGACGACCCAAGCAAGGATCGCCGTCTCGACGATGCGCAGATAGACGTGACCGAACTTATAATGCCCGAGCTCGTGCGCGAGAACCGAAAGGATTTCGTCGCCTGAATGTTTCTCGAGCAGGGTATCGAAAAAGACGATGCGCTTGGCCTTTCCGAACCCGGTGAAATAGGCATTGCCGTGCGCCGAGCGCTTCGACGCGTCCATGATGAAGAGACCCTTCGATTCGAAGCCGCACTTCTTCAAGAGCATCTCGATTGCGATCTTCATCGGCCCCTCGGCCATCGGCGTGAACTTATTGAAGAGCGGCGCAATGAACGTCGGATAAATGACGATCATCGCGATCATCACGCTCATCAATCCGGCCCACGCGAAAATCCACCAATAATGGGGCAAGGCGCGCTGGAGGGCAAAGAAGCCGTAAAGCAAAGGAACGGCCAGCGCGAGCTGCAAGCCAAGGCCCTTCACTTGATCGAGCAGAAAGAGCCGCGGTGTCGTGCGATTGAAGCCGAAACGCGCTTCGAGCCCGAATGTGCGGATAAGCGTGAAAGGCAGATGAAGGACATAGGAGATTGCGCCGGCGGCAAGGACAATGGCGACGCTGCGCGTCAGGCCAGGCGGGACGACGGCTTCGACCGCCTTCGAGACCGGACCAAGCAGCAGCGCCAGCCAGAGGATGGCCAGCGCGGTGTCGAAGCCGCTCTGCCCCATGCTGAGCCGGGTGCGAGCCAAGGTGTAATCGGCCGCGCGCTGGTGGTCGGCGAGGCTCACCTGCCCGGCGAAGGGCGCCGGGACGCGGTCCCGGTGCGCCAGGACCGCATGCGCCTGCCGGCGCTCCAGGTAGAGATCCAGTGCGCCGGAGAGAACGATGGCGGTAAAGATCACGAGTGCGAGGACCATTCCGATATTTCCCAAGATCGCGAGGATTTCGGATCCGATCGGATCCGAATCATGAACGCGGTCGATCTAGAGACTTGGAGGGGGATTTGTGCGAAAACCGGCATCCGGCTTTTCGCATCCCGCTCACGGGCTCATTCCAATGTAGGCGAAAGCCCTTATGTTGCCAGTCATCGATTTTGTGGCAGGATGGCGTCGAAATCCCGGCCGAGGGCCGGGCGAGGCAGAAGATATGGATCTCAAACTTGTCCGCCGCCATGAGGCAGATCACGTTCGCGCCGTGATGGCCGGGCTCGGCCGTTCGGCGCGCGAGGCGGCCCTCAGGCTCGCGCTCGCCGCCGCGGACACCAGGAACAACGCGCTTCTGGCCGCCGCAAAGGAGATCCGTGAACATGCCCCGGAGATCCTCGCCGCCAATGCCAAGGACATGGCGGAGGCGCGCGGCAACGGAATGACCGCGGCGAGCCTCGACCGGCTCGAGCTCGATACGCGGCAAATCAAGGGCATGGCCAAAAGCCTCGAGGAAATCGCCGCCCTGCCCGATCCGATTGGCCGGATTCTCGCCCGTTTTTCGCGTCCCAACGGGCTCGTCATCGATCGCGTGGCGACGCCGCTCGGCGTCATCGGCGTCATTTTCGAAAGCCGCCCGTCCGTCGCGGCGGATGCCGGCGGGCTCTGCCTCAAGTCCGGCAATGCCGCGATCCTGCGCGGCGGATCGGAGAGCTTCAATTCGGTCAAGGCCATTCATCATTGTCTCGTCGCGGGGCTCAAATCCGCCGGCCTGCCGGAGGCGGCGATCACGCTGGTGCCCATGAAGGATCGTGCGGCGGTCGGCGAAATGCTTGCGGGGCTTTCCGGCAATCTCGACGTGATCGTGCCGCGCGGCGGAAAAAGCCTCGTCGCCCGCGTCGAGGCGGAAGCCCGCGTGCCGGTCTTCGCTCATCTCGAAGGGATCGTGCACGTTTATGTCGATCGCGACGCCGATCTGGCGAAAGCGCAGACGATCCTGCGCAATTCTAAATTGCGCCGCACGTCCGTCTGCGGTGCGGCCGAGACCCTTCTGGTCGATCGCGCTTGCGCGGCGACGCATCTCGCACCGCTCGTCGAGATGTTGCTCGATGCGGGCTGCGTCGTGCGGGGCGATGAGTCGACGCAAGCGGTCGATCCGCGCGTCACACCCGCGACGGAAGAAGACTGGCGGCGCGAATATCTCGATGCGATCATTTCGGTGCGCGTCGTCGAAGGGCTCGATGCCGCCATCGCCCATATCGAAACCTACGGCTCGCATCATACCGACTGCATCATTACCGAGAGCAGCGAAGCGGCCGAGCGTTTCCTGCGCGAAGTCGATTCGGCCATTGTCTTGCACAACGCCTCGACGCAATTCGCCGACGGCGGCGAGTTCGGCTTCGGCGGCGAGATCGGAATTGCCACGGGGCGCATGCACGCGCGCGGCCCGGTCGGCGTCGACCAGCTCACCACGTTCAAATATCGCGTCCGCGGAAACGGTCAGATCAGGCCGTGAGCGGAGCGCCACGTCGCAAGACATCATGCTGCCTGGTCCGCATGCGCCGGGGTTGAGGATCGGCCTCTTCGGCGGCAGTTTCAATCCCGCCCACGAGGGACATCGCACCGCCAGCCTGATCGCGCTCAATCGCTTGGGACTCGATCGGATCTGGTGGCTCGTCAGTCCTGCCAATCCCTTGAAGGACCCGCGCGACCTTGCTTCGCTTTCGACCCGGATCGCAGCGGCGCGGAAAATCGCGCGCCATCCGCGGATCGAGGTGACGGGATTCGAGGCAGAGATCGGGGCGCGCTATACTTATGAGACGATCTCTTATTTGAAGAGCCACTGCCCCGGTGTCCAATTCGTTTGGATCATGGGCGCCGACAATCTGGCCAATTTTCATCGCTGGCAGCACTGGCGGGAGATCGCCGAATCCGTGCCGATTGCGATCATCGACAGGCCGGGCGCTACGCTCTCGGCGACACATTCGCAGGCGGCCATCGCACTTGCCCAATATCGGCGCGGAGAAAGCCAGGCGCGGGTCTTTGCCAAGGAAAAGCCGCCCGCCATTTTGTTCCTCTACGGGCCGCGCTCGACGCTCTCTTCGACACTGCTGCGGCAAAGCGCGAAACCGGGCTAGACTCAAATATGTTCGGCGAAGAATTCGAGCGTGCGCTGGCGGGCGAGATCGGCGGCGGCCGGATTGTAGCTCGGGCGCTCCGTATTATTGAATGCGTGCCCGGCCGGATAGATGTGGATCGCAACATCCGGATGCGCGCGGCGGATCTTCTCGACGTCGGTGAGCGGAATGCTCTTGTCCTGGTCGCCGAAATGCAGCATGACCGGACAGAGGAGCTGGCCCGAGAGCATGCCGGCAATGCCGGAGCCGTAATAGCCGACCGCCGCGGCAAGCCCTTCGACGCGGGCTGCGCAGGCATAGGCGAGCGTCCCGCCCCAGCAATAGCCGACGATCCCGACCCTACCGGCTTGCGCAGCGGCTCCGACTGCCGCGCCGATGTCCAGGAGCGCCGCGTCGAGCTGCGTTCTGGCGCGCAGCGCCACCCCTTTCTCCACGTCATCCGTGTCATAGCCGAGTTCGGTATCGCGCGCGACGCGGTCGAACAGCGCCGGCGCGATGACATGATAGCCGGCGTGCGCAAAATCGTCGGCGACGTCGCGGATGTGATGATTGACCCCGAAGATTTCCTGCACGACGACCAGGCCGCCGCGCACCGTTCCTTCCGGCGCGCTTTCATAGGCGCCGATTTCGACGCCGTCCTTGGCGGTGAGCTGGATGCTATGGCCCATAATGTTCCCGATCATGAAGCGCCGGATCAGCGGCCGGGCCATTTTTCGATCCCGTTTCCCGCGAGCGCGCGCGCGGCCTCGGCGATCGATCGGCCGGCAAGCCTGAGATCGGGTGCGATTTCGGCCAGCGGAACGAGAACGAAGGCGCGGTTGAAGAGTTCCTTGTGCGGCAGGACAAGATCTTCGCTGTTGAGCGGTTCCTCTCCATAGAAAAGAATATCTATGTCGATCAAGCGCGGCCCCCAGCGCACCGTCTCCTTGCGCCCCATGTCCGCCTCCACCTTCTTGACGGCAGCCAGCAAAGCTTTCGGGCTGAGGCAGGTGCGCCCCAAGGCGCAAGCATTGGCAAAGGGCGGCTGGTCGCGATAGCCCCAAGGCGCCGTCTTATAAATGGATGAGACTGCGGTGATCTCGACTGCGCCGCCCTCTTCGAGATGGCGCAAGGCAGCGGCGATGTTCGCCGGCCCGTCGCCGATATTGCTGCCGAGACTCAAGCCGATCTCGACCGGCGCGCCCGGTTCAGCCGTGCTCGATGGCATCGTAGACCTTGAAAGCAGCGACATGTTCGGCCGCATCGTGCACGCGAAAGATCGTCGCGCCATGCGCGGCGGCAATGAGATTGGCGGCGAGTGTGCCGATGAGCCTCCCGTCGACGCCCGAGCCGAGAATCGGCCCGAATAGCGACTTTCGCGAGACTCCGACAAGCAAGGGAAGCCCATAGAATTCGAGGAAGCCGTCGAGGCCCCGCAAAGCCGCGAGGTTCTGCTCTTTCGTTTTGCCGAAGCCGATGCCGGGATCGAGAATGATGTGGCGCCGGGGAATGCCGGCGCGCTCAGCCAGATCGAGCGAATGATCGAAGAAACGGCGCATATCGGCGATGATGTCGATATCCGGATCGACGCTCTCGCGATTATGCATCACCACCACGATCGCCTTGGCTTCGGCCACGGTGTCGGCCATGGCCGGATCCTTTTGCATGCCCCAGACATCGTTGACGATGACAGCGCCGAGCTCGAGCGCGCGACGCGCGACGGCGGCCTTGTAGGTGTCGATCGAAACGGGCCGTTCGACAGCACCGACAATGTCGGCAAGCATTGGATTGAGCCTTGCAAGCTCCACCTCTTCCGGCACCGGCACATGGCCGGGACGCGTCGATTCGGCTCCGACGTCGATGATGTCGGCTCCGTCGGCGGCGAGCTTGCGCGCCTGGGCGAGCGCCGCCTCGCGCGACTGGAACTTGCCGCCGTCGGAAAACGAATCCGGCGTGACGTTCAAAATTCCCATGATGATCGAGCGCTCGCCCATCAAGGCGAGCAAGTCGTCGCGTTTCTGCTGCTGCATGACCAAGACACGAGGAACCGCGCACCGAAGGAGCGAGCCTCTAGTCTAGAGCATGATCCGGGAAAGTGGAATCCGATGCTCGAATAAGCATCGGATCCTAAGTGCGACCCGCTTTGACCCGGATCCGACCGCCGCCCGCTATTTATTGGCAGGCGAGGCCGGGGCCGAAACGGGAGTTGCCGCGGGAGCAACCATCAAGGTCGGCGGAGCCGACACGTCCCAGATCCGTCCCGTCATGTCGAACGAGGCATCGACGACATGGCGGCCGTCCGGACTGAAGCGCACATGGCTCACTTCCCGGTCGTGACCACCCAGAACCAGGAGCGGGTTGCCGGTCCCCGTGTCCCAGATCCGCACGCTCCGATCATAGGACGCGGTCGCAAGCTTTTTTCCGTCCGGGCTGAAACTCGCGGACATGAGCGCTCGGTCGTGGCCCGTGAGCGTGATCAAGCGCGCCCCGCTATTCGTGTCCCAGAGGATGCCCAGCTTATCGCTCGAGCCCGTTGCGATTTTTTTTCCGTCCGGACTGAAAACGGCGAATTCGACGGCGCGCGTATGGCCGATGAGCGCCGCAACCAAAGCGCCGGTGTCGGCGTCCCAGATGCGTGCCGTCTTGTCGCTGGAAGAGGTCGCGATCCGATGGCCGTTCGGGCTGAAGGCGATCGAGGTGATGATCCCGTGGTGTCCCGTCAAGGTAAACACGAGATTGCCGGAGGCAGCGTCCCAGACCTTGGCGGTGTGGTCGCTCGATGCCGTTGCAACCCGCCTCCCGTCCGGACTGAAGACGGCTCGCATGACGGGCCCCGTATGGCCGGTCAAAGTCGCAAGCAGCGCGCCGCTATCGGCGTCCCAGATCCGCGCCGTCGAATCGCGCGAGGCGGTCACGACATATTTGCCGTCGCGGCTATATTCGGCATCCTCCAACGGATCGGTGTGACCGCTGAGCGTCAGGAGAAGCTTGCCCGTCTTTGCGTCCCAGATCTTCGCGGTATTGTCTTGCGATGACGTCAGGACCCGGCTCCCGTCCGGGCTGAAGCGTGCGGTCTTGATGCCTTCCGCATGGCCTGAGAGCGTGCGGATCACCGCGCCGGTATGCGCATCCCAGATCTTGGCGGTCTTGTCGCTCGAAGCGGTGACGACGAACGCTCCATCCGGACTGAACTCGGCGTCGGTCAGATCGGCCGTGTGGCCGCTCAGGGTGATGAAGGGGACCGATTGCGCGCCATGAGCGCTCGAAATGAGCAGCGGCGCAAACACGAATAGCGTGACGATAATGGCCGAAAACGACGGTGCCGCGCGCCCCAGATCGCGAAGGATGGTTTTCATTTTTGAGCCCTTCTGCGTGCGTCCTCCCTTAGGACTATTTTCGGTTTTTCTTACCCTCCGCGTCAATGCGGATTCGTACAATCCTTGAGGTCGCCGCGTTCGAGCGAAAAGATCTTGCCTTGAACGATCTGGATCGCTTTCGCCGTGCAGACGCGCCCGTCTTCGAACGTCATGCGCGCGTCATAGGAGCCCGTGGCGACGTCCTTGATCTGCAGACGTTCGTCATCATCGACCGAATTGTCCTTGTCGTTCTTGCATTGGTCCGGACCCCAATTGCCGCTGCCGGCCGGCGCAAGCTCGAACTTGATGATCTTATCGCCGGTCGTGTTCCAGAACTTGGTTTGGCCGGCGGCAAGCGCGCATGGCATCGAGAGCGCAAGGAACCCGATCAACACCGCCCACCGCGCGCGCATTAATCCTTGCGACATTGAAAGCCTCCCAAAGGCATAGGGCAATTCTTTGTTCCGGTTACGGCCGCACCACGAGTCCCCAAGGGAGGCGGCCGACGGGTACCGATTTTTCCGCGCGCAGCGAGGCCACATCCACGACAGTGATGTCATTGGTCAGCCCGTTGGCGGAATAAAGTTTCGTGCCGTCCGGGCTCAGCGCGGCATGCCACGGACGCTGGCCGACGAGCACGTAATCGATGACTTTGTAGGTCGACGTATCGACGACCGCCAACCGATTTGCCTTTCCGAGGCAGATGAAGGCGCGCTTGCCGTCCGTTGTAAAGTTGATGCCGACGGGCCCGATCAATTCCGGACGCACGCCGGGAATTTCGAAATCGATCACTTTGACGATTTTGTGCGTCTTGGCATCGATCACCGAGACCGTGCCGCCGACCTCGGAGGTGACCCAGACGTAGGCGCCGTCATGCGTGAAATCGGCATAGCGCGGACGCGAGTCGACCAGAATATTGGCGATGACCTTATAGGTTTTCGTATCGATGAAATGCGCCATGCTGGTCGATTCGGACGTCGCGACCACGATGCTGCCATCCGGGCTCACGCCCATGCCTTCCGGCTCGACGCCGATCGGAATCTCCTGCGTGACCTGACCCGTCTTATAATCCATGACGGTGACGAGGGAATCGTCCTCGTTGGCGATGTAAAGCGTCTTGCCGTCCGGCGAAATGTTGAGAAGCTCCGGATCGGGTCCGGAATCGAGCAGCCGCTTCACTTTCATACTCTGCGCATCGATGACGGCAAGCTGCGCGTCATCGCCGAGACAGACGATGATATCCTTCTTGTCCGGCGTGATGATGATTCCGCGCGGCCGATGACCCACTTGAATCGTGTTGACGAGCTTCAGGCTCTGGCTGTCCACGACCGAGACCGTGTCATCTTTTTCGTTCGTGACGAAAATCATCGCCGCCTCGGCCTGGCCCATCGAGGCGGTCGCCAGAAGTGGGCCGAGGCACAGGAAGGCCAAAACGAAGCTCAGGAATTTACGAGTGGCGTGCATCGCGCGAGGTGATCCGGCTATTTCAATCGGCATTTCGACTCGGGCTGATCGAAGCCCAACGTATCCGTCAGATATTTGGGATGAAGGAATCCTTCCTGCGGCGAGATGGAGACGAGCTCGGTCGGATCGACGATCAGCACCGGCTGGCGCAATTGCAGATCCCAGGTCCTGAAATTCATCGACTCGCCCTTGTAGCCGTCGACGCCGAATTTATCGGAAAGCAGATAGGCGCGCACGTCCGCCGGCTTGACCGAATTGATATGCGTGACGGCCTCGCCGATCGAGCGCACCGCCATCCAGCCGGCATAATCGCGCTCCGTCATGATCCGCCCGACCTCCCGTTCGAAGCGGTGCTGCAATTGCGTTCCACCATATTCCTCGAAGGCGCGATGCCAGGCAACGGCGAAGAGGCCCTGGGTGCCGACGACCGGGCGCGGGTCCCACGTGCGATAGGGTAAATAATCGCCGAAGGTTTCGCTCTCGTCGGAAACGAAGGCGACGTCATAGGGCGGCGCGCTCTGGGTCAAAAGCGGCATCTGCTGCTGGACTTGCTGATGGCCGGTATCCGTGCGCCGCGAACCGGCTGCATAAGCATAAGAACGTTCATCGACGATCTTCGCCCCGAAACGGGCCGCGGCCCGCTTGACCGCCGCCGCATAGCCGAGATCGGGCGGATTCTTGCCGGTTATGAGAAGCCAGCGATTCCATTTCTTCCAGACGAGATATTGGCCGAGCGCATCGGCCCGCATCGCCCAGCTCGGCAGGATATGGAAGACATTGCTTCGGCAATCCTCTTGCCGCAAACTGTCGTCGCTCGTCCTGATATCGAGAATGACCGCGCTCTTCGCCTCCGGCATGTCGGCAAGCGCAAGAAGATCGGGCTTTTCCAGATCGGCTATAATGAGATTGGCGCCGGATGCGAGCGCCGCCTTGGCCTTTGCTTTGAAGTCTTCGTCGAGACCCAGAATCGCTTCTGACAGGCGATAGTTCTGACTGAGAAAGCGCCCGGTGCGATTGGTGTCTTCAATGCCGATTCTGGCGCCTTGAACACCCTTGTCGGTTACGACCTTCTCGGTCAGCGACAAGGGCGCGGGCTCGTCATATTGCCGGCTGAGATAAAGAATGTTCACCTGCAGCGGCTGCGCGGCAGGCATCGGCTGCTGCGCGGCGCTCGGGAGCGCGCTGCCGATGAGCGGAACAAATCCGCCCAACAGCAGCGCAAGCAGCCCGCTTGCCAATTCGCGCCGGCGAATCGGCAAGCTTCGGAAAAAACGCACCACCGGCCGCTGCTTGTCCGTGTTCGGCTCGGCCCTCACCCGTACCTCCGCTTCAGACCGCCCCCATTTGAAAAGCAATTCCGGCGATCATCCGCATGGGCCTATTATTTGTGGGTGTTCTCATACGCCTGGATCTTGACCCAGGTGATGATCTTCCAGAGATCGTCATCGCTCTTGATGATGCTGCCGAAAGACGGCATCGGCGCGACGATGTTCTCGATCGCCTGGCGGGTAAAGCCCTGGGCCTGGAGATCCTGAGAGCCGAGGGCGACGAGGCGGAACAAAGTGTCGTCGGAATCGCCGTAGATCCAGATGCCGTTCGTGATCGGCGGGCACATGCCGCCGCCGCCGCCGCCGCCGTGGCAACCGGGGCAGCCGTACCCGGCGAAAATCTTCTGACCTTCCTCGGCGAGCTTCTGGTCGTGGCTGGCTTCTTGGGCCGCGTAAGGGTTCTTGAGCGTTCCCTTGGGGGCAGTCTGAGCGGTTCTGAGGGGCGTACCCGCTGCACCCGTGACTGCGGGAGTTCCCGACGACGGCTTCGCCTCGCATACGAGCGAACCGCCCTGTAAGTGGCAATTATTGTTCTGCGCATGGGCAGCAGTCGCATAATTGACGCCCAGGGCAAAACCAATAATGAGAGCACTCCTCAATACGCTCCTGACCATAACCCCTCCTCTATTTTGTTTTGCAGGTCGCGCCCGCGAACACGCTCAAAGCACCCCCGGCCCTCCGGCCCTGCCGAGCGCTTGGTTTGTGCCACGGAACTGGTTGATACGCAATGCTTATCGGCCCGATCGCATCGCGTCATCGAGCCTCTCCTCACTTGCCACCGTTGGCCTGCTGCATCAGCCGGATGAGACTGACAACGGTATCATTGCCATTTTCGGTCGCCAAGTCGAGCGCCGTCTTCCCGTCCGGAGATTTCTTGGACGCATCGGCGCCCGATTGGAGGAGCAATCCGACGATCGGCGTGTTGTTGTGCGCAGCCGCGAGCATCAGAGCCGTAACGCCTGAAGTGCTCACCGCGTTCACATCGGCCTTGTGCGCGATCAGCACCCGCGCAACCTGCAGCGCGTCCGGATAATGGGGGTCGAGCATGACGTTTTCGAGCTCGTGCTTTTGGCCGGAAAGCGAGATCTCATAGGGCTCCCGCCCTGCGGCGACCATGAGGGGCGTCAACCCTAGATTGCTGCTCTTGCTGTTGACGTCCGCACCCGCGTCGATCAGCGCCAAGGCGGCCTTCATCTTGTCCTCGGCAATAGCGAAGGCGAGCGGCGTTGCTCCGTCCGAGGTGCGCGCTTCCAAATCGGCGCCATGCGAGGTGAGAATCTTCAGCGTCGGGACATCGTCCTGCATGACGGATTCGAGCAGCGGCGTCATGCCGTCGCTGCCGCGCGCATTCACGTCGGAATGATGCTCGACGAGCACTTTGACGAGCTCGGGATCGCGCTGCAGGACCGCGATGTTGAGCGGCGTATCGCCCTGCTCGTTGCGTTTGTTGACGTCAGCGCCCTTGCTCAGCAGGAAGTTGACGCGCTGCATGTCCGCGGCGAGCACAGCATTGTCCAATTCCTCGTTTACATCGGCGCCTTGCGCGAGCCATTGTTTGAGCTGGTCGAGGCTCACTGTCGGCTTGTTGTCGGCCGGCGGCGTCGGCATCGGTTGAGTATAGGGACCATGCGCGGGCAGATCGCCTTCAATCACGCATTCGCTGCATTTGACGAGCGGAACGCCGTAATCATTGAGGACCTTCTGGATTTCAGCCCGCGTGTCATTGAGCGCGAGATCGATCTTGTACTTGAGAATGCGCTCCTGCGGCTGAACGCCGAGACCGAGCTCGTATTCGAGCGGGAAATTATCCTCCATCATATTGACCGGCTGAAGAGTGATCGGCGCCTTCTTCACCGCCTTGTAATAGCCCGCGAAAGGCCCCCAGACGCCAACGACGTCATATTGTCCGTCGATCATCTGCTGCACTTGGTAGGAAGGCTGATGCTTCGGATTGATGTCGGCGTCGTGGCTTACGGGCAAGATGTCGACATTATCCTTGACGCGATGCTGCGCGAGCACCTGCCGGATCGCCGAGATCTGATAAACGCCGATCTTCAGCTTCTTGAGCCGCGGATCGTCGAAATTCGTGAAATTGTAATTGCGCTCGGATTTGTAGGCGAGGACGAACGTGGTCTTATAGACCGGGTCCGACATGACCACGCCCTCGTAGTCCATGGGTAGGTCGACGAGCACGTCGCATTTGTCGTTGCCGAAAGTCTCGCGCAACATGCCGCGCTCGATATAGGGCCGCCAAAAATATTCGACATGCGTATTCATCGCCTTGGCGAGAATATCGAGGATCTTGTTCCAATAGCCTTGCTGCTGATCGTTGGTGATCGGCATGTCGCCGGGATCTGCGCAGACCCGCAGCGCCGGAAGCGTCATTTTCCGGGCGGCCGACTTGAGCGCGGCGCGATCGCCGGAATTGAGCGGCTGAAAGGAATCGATCTTGCGCAAGGCGTTGGCGAGCGCCTTGTTCTCTCTCGCCATGCTCTCTTGCTGCACGCTCGTATTCGCAGTCGACGAAGATGTATCCTGAGCCGAGCAGGGAAGAGCGAAGGTGAAGAGCGCGGCGATTGCGCAAGCGGGGAGCGCCAGCTTGGCGCCTTTAATGACGAAGGGGATCATGGTCAGCGACGCGAATTTGAAGGCTTAGGTCGAGCCTTGCTTGGTAAAAGTATTGACGCCCGGAACCAGAGGCCCGGGCGTCAATAGGGTAACGAATGTTACACCCTTATATATACCCTTAGCGGTAGACGCGGAAGGTCGAAAGCATGCCGCCTTGCGGGATCATCGCAAGACCAGCGGCCTTCGTCATCGCGGTCGCGCCGATCGCGCCGAACTTGTCGTTCAGGTCGAGGCCGGCCGTCACAGGCAGACCAATCCAGCCGCCAATGCCCGACAGGACGGACACATA
>JAJPIC010000027.1 GCA_021324915.1 Beijerinckiaceae bacterium
ACCACCCAAGGAAAGGTGCAGGGTTTCGTCGTCAATGGCGTTTCGGAATTTCTTGGTATTCCTTATGCCGCGCCGCCTGTCGGTAATCTGCGCTGGCGCCCGCCGATTGCCCACGCGCCTTGGGGCGGCGTCAAGAAGGCGACTGCCTTTGGGCCGACCTGCGCGCAAATCACCACGCTCGGCGTGTTCGCCGGGCCCGCGAACAACAACGAAGATTGCCTTTATCTGAACGTCTTCACGCCGAATCCGCTCGCCTCGGCAAAACGTCCGGTGCTGGTCTGGCTCCACGGCGGCGGCAATGTGGACGGCGAGAGCAACGACTATGATGGGAGCAAGCTTGCATCCCAAGGCAATACCGTCGTCGTCACCCTCAATTATCGCCTGAACCTATTCGGCTTCATGGCGCTCCCGGACATCGACAATCACGAAGGCCACCCGTTCGGAAATTACGGGATCATGGACCAGCAATTCGTGCTCAAGTGGGTGCAGGCCAATATTGCCAATTTCGGCGGTGACCCCACGAATGTCACGGTCGGCGGCCAGTCGGCAGGCGCCACCGATACCGGCATCAATATGGTGTCGCCTCTGTCGGCAGGCCTCTTCCGGCACGGGATCTGCGAAAGCGCATGCCCGGTCAATGAAGCACTGCTGTCGGTCGCCGAGAACAAGGGTGCGTCGTTCGAGGCTGCGGCGGGCTGCGGTTCACAATCGACCCCGGCTGCCCGCGTCGCATGTCTGCGCGCGCTCCCTGCCGCGACGATCGAGTCCTTCGCGGGAACCGCGAGCACGCAAAGCGCCTATATCCAAGGTCCGATGGTCGATGGCACGGTGCTGCCGGTTCTGCCGATCCAGGCCTGGCATAGCGGCACGTTCAATAAGCCGATGACCATCATGAACGGGCGCGTGGAAGACGAACAAAACTTCTCGCTTGCCATCCTGGAATATTTCGAGTCGCCGCAAGCACCTCTGACCGCGGCTCAATACGAGAGCTTCGTCAACACGACTTACACCACGCCCCCGGCACCTCCCGGCGTGCCGTATCCTTCCGGCACGCCGACGGCGGTTCTCGCTCATTATCCTTTGAGCTCGTATCCGTCCGCACAATTGGTCTGGGACGCCGTCGGGACCGATCCGGCCTCCTGCGCCGAAACCCATGTCAACGATCTCCTTGGCACGAAAGTACCGCTCTATGCCTATGAGTTCGACGACCGGACGGCACCGTTCTACTTCCCGAAATTGCCGGGGTTCCAGTCATTGGCCTATCACACGGCCGATATCCAATATCTGTTCCCGTTCTATCATGGCGGTAGCGCGGGAATACCGCACCCGCTCAACTCGAAGCAAACCGTGCTCTCGAACGAGCTGGTGGCTGCTTGGACGAACTTCGCGAACACGGGTAATGCGAACGGAACCGGCACCGTGCCTTGGCACCGTTGGACGGGCTCGACGCGTCAGTATCTGTCGGAAAACATCTCGGCGCTGTCGTCGCTGACGGCGGCACAATATGCCCAGCGCCACATGTGCGCCTTCTGGGACACGCTGCTGCCGTACACCTACGGCCCCAGCTACTGAGATAAGCCGACCTTGAGGTGACGGCCACATTCGTGGCCGTCATCTTCCTTCACATGCGCTCTTCGGGGGCGCACTTCATCTTTTAGAGGGGGCGATGATGAGAACGCGGATATTGCTCATCGCGGCATTCCTGCTCGCATGTTTCGGTCTTGCTCGCGCAGACGACAGGCCCGAAATTTTCCCGCAGCTCGGCCATTCCTCGCCTGTGACTTCCGTCGCCTTTTCGCCCGACGGTCATCTCATCGCATCGGGCGGCGCATTCGATCACCTGGTGATCCTTTGGGACGCGACGAGCGGGCGCGAGCTGCGCAGCCTTTCCGGACATTCGCTTGCTGTCACATCCGTCGTATTCTCGCCGGACGGCAAGTTGCTCGCCTCGGCGAGCGGCGACAAGACGATCAAGCTCTGGGACGTCGCCACCGGCAACGAAATTCGAACGCTGAGCGGACATACGAAGGGAATCAATTCCGTCGCCTTCTCGCCGGACGGCAAGCTGCTCGCTTCCGGAAGTTGGGATCATACGATCAAGCTTTGGGACGTGACGACCGGGCGGGAGCTGCGCACGCTCACCGGACATTCCTCTCTCGTCTATTCGGTCGCATTCTCGGGCGATGGACGCACGCTCGCCTCGAGCAGTTCCGACAATACGATCAAGCTCTGGGATGTGGCGACCGGCCACGACCTGCGCACGCTCAAGGGCCACACCGCGGTGGTGTTCGCGGTTCAATTCTCGCCCGACGGGCACACGCTCGCCTCGGGCAGCTGGGACCAGACCACCAAATTTTGGGATGCGGCGAGCGGACAGGAGCTGCGCGCGCTGAAAGGGCATGCCGCCGGCGAGACATCCGTCGCATTTTCGCCCGACGGAAAGCTGCTCGCCTCCGGCAGCGCCGACAAGAGCGTCAAGCTCTGGGACGTGGCGAGCGGGCATGAGCTGCGCACCTTCGCCGGACATTCCGGTGCGGTGAACTCCGTCGCCTTTTCGCCCGATGGGCAAACGCTCGCTTCGGCCAGCGACGATGGCACGATCAAGCTTTGGGACACAAAGACCGGGCAGGAGTCGCATACGCTCAGCGGTCATTCTGCGCCGGCCAATTTCTTGAGCTACTCGAAAGACGGCAAGCTGCTCGCCGTTGCGAGCGCGGACAAAACCATCAAGCTCTGGGATGTGGAAAATGGACGCCAAGTGCGGGTCCTCACCGGACACACGCGCAATGTGACCTGCGCCGCGTTTTCGCCGGACGGTGCCACCTTGGCTTCCGGCAGTTGGGACGGCACGGTCAAGTTCTGGGACGTCGCGAGCGGGCGCGAGATGCGCAGCTTGGATCTCTCGGCTTTTGTCTACGAGGTCGCGTTCTCCCCTGATGGCAGCATGTTGGCGACCGGCACAGACGACAAATCGGTTGCACTCTGGGATGTGGCGAGCGGAAGCGAATTGCGCAGGTTCAACGGCCATACGGCTATGGTGCTTTCGGTCGCCTTCTCTCCGGATGGCCATACATTAGCATCGGGGAGCTGGGACAAATCGGTCAAGCTCTGGGACGTCGCGAGCGGGCGCGAACTGCACACATTCGGCGGATACGCGCTTCCGATTTCTCTCGTTGCGTTCTCGCCGGACGGGCGCGAGCTCGCCGCGGGAAGCTGGGACCAGAAGGTTAGGCTCATAGACGTTGGAAGCAGCCGGGAGCTGCAGACATTCGGCGGGCTGGCGAGCGGAGCGACCTCCGTGTCGTTTTCATCGGACGGACGCACGTTGGCGATTCCGAGCGGTGCCGGACTCAAACTATGGGACGCCGCGAATGGAAAGGCGGTGCGCGATTTCAGCGATCGTTCGGGAGAAATTACGTCCGTCGCATTCTCTCCGGATGGGCAGACGCTCGCCTCGAGCAATACGGAAGGCACCGTTACGATCTGGGATGCAACTTCGGGAAAAGAGCGCGCGGCGCTCTTCGCTTTCAACGATGCAAGCTTTCTCGTCTTATCTCCCGAGGGCTATTACAGCCCCTCGTCGCCGGCCGCCGAGGAGGACCTCAACGTCCGCTTGGGCGATCGCGTCCTGCCGATCAGCGCCTATCACGAGAAATTCTGCCGGCCCGATCTGGTCAAGCAAAGCCTCGATGGGACCTCGCTGAGCAAATTGGGATATGCGAGCATCGACAATACCAGGCCCGAGCCGAAATCGAATTGATCCTCGAGGGGCCGCAAACGCGGCGCTTCGGCCGATCGAAGAAGGCGGGTACCGATCCTTCAGTCCTACGAGAAACAAGCGGCCGTCCGAGAGAAGGACGGCCGCGAGATTAGCGAGGCGGGACAGGCGCGAATTAGGGCCCTGGGAATCCGACAAAAGCGATCGGATCCCAGAAATCGCAGTGGCGAAGATTGGAATATTGCGCGTCCGTTTGAGTCGTGAACACGGGTTCTTTTTCGATCAGCCAGACCGGCTGAATGCTCTGATCCGCATAGCGCGGCCAGGGGCTGTTTCCCTGTCCGTTCGGATTGCCGGTCCAGGCGAAATTCGACCAGGCCGCAACGAGCTTATCGGAGAGCTGCGTCTGCGCCCTGTTCAGCGCATGCGGAATGCCGTTCGGGCCGCCGTGCCAGAGCGGGAATAGATATTGGATGTCCGCGGTGTGATAGGCGAGCGGAACGAATCCCGGCATTTTGGGGAAGTAGAACGGCGCCGTCTGGTCGTCGAACTCATAGGCGTAGACGGGAATTTGGGGCGCCAGAATTCGATCGAGAATTCGCTGGCCGCAGATCGCCGAGTCGGTCCCAACCCGATCCCAAGCCAATTCAGCACTCCCGCCGTAGGCGCTTATCGGATAGAGCGCCAGGATCGCGGCGGCCGTTCCGGCAGGATAAGGCGGGGTCGTGTAGCGCGAATTGACGTAGCTCGTATATTGGGCGGCGTTTGGCGGCGTACGATCCGCGTTGACGGTGCTCGAATCATATTCCGTGATGGCCATAAAGAAGGTTTGTTCGTCC
This sequence comes from Beijerinckiaceae bacterium, assembly GCA_021324915.1. Lineage (GTDB taxonomy): Bacteria > Pseudomonadota > Alphaproteobacteria > Rhizobiales > Beijerinckiaceae > Methylovirgula. Next base: position 4,558 of record JAJPIC010000027.1, read on the forward strand.
TCCACGTCTCCATTGATCAAAGGCACGTGGTTGAACTCGCCATTGGTAAAGGCGGTCATTGGCTGATACGGCACGATTTGACCGTCGACGATGCCCTGACCCCCGATGTAATTGCCGGTTGCCGCAATGGTCTCGATCTGCTGTGCGGTGAGGTTGCGCAGGCATTTGGCCGTCGCGGCATCGGTGCCGGAGCCGCAGCCGGCGGCCACGGCAAAAGCAATGCCGCGTGCTTCAGCCGTTGCCAAATTGGTGGAGAACCCGCCGGGGAGGAGCGGTGCCGGGCAATAGCTCTGGCAGATCACCTTATTGAGCAGGCCCTTTGCCAAAGGCGACACCATGCTGAGCGCCGCATCGAGAGCGCCCGAAGACTGACCCCCGACCGTGACGTTGTTCTTGTCGCCGCCGAAGTTGGCGATGTTTGCCTGAACCCATTTCAGCGCGAGCTGCTGGTCGAGAACCCCGTAATTGCCGAAGAGATGACCTTCGTGATCCAAGGCAGGATGCGCCATCCAGCCGAGGACGTTCAGGCGATATTCCATGGAGACGACGACCGTGTGGCCCTGTGCGGCCAATTTGCTGCCGTCGTAACCGGGGGTCTCGCCATCGACATTGCCGCCGCCGTGGATCCAGACGACCACGGGAAGCTTCGCCTTGGGATTGAGACTCGGTGTGAATACGTTCAGATAAAGGCAATCTTCATTGTTGTTCGGCGGCCCTGCAAATACGCCGAACTCATTGCTCTGAGCGCAAATCGGTCCGTAGGCGATCGTTTTCAGAACATTCGACCAAGGCGCATGCGCAACGGGCGGCCTCCAGCGAAGATTGCCGAGCGGCGGCTCAGCATAGGGGATTCCAAGAAATTCCGAGACACCATTTTGGAAGATGCCTTGCACCTTTCCTGCATCGGTTTGAACGATGGGAGGACCGGCAAAAGCCTCGGTCGGAGCGGCCAGAGCCGCGGCGCCCAGAAGAAGCGCGGCCGCGGTCGCAGGTTTGAATGCTTTTGCCGCATTCAGATGAGACGCCACCGATAGTTTCGAAGACTCAAACATAATTTCCTCCCAAACGGCCATGTTGCGCGCCCTTATTGTTTCGGGCTTTGCACAAAGGGGATCGTTCGGGCTTTGCACAAAGCTCGCCGGCGCGTCTTCCAGGAAGTTCCGATCAGGTCTCAGACGGGCGCAACAGCTTGAAAACATCCCGACCGGCCGGGCCGGCCGGGCCGGGAGGGCGCCAACGGAATTCCGGGCGAGGGAGTGAGGGCTCGCGAGCCTGTGCAATTGGCGGGGCCGGATTATGGGCTGCTTGTCTTCGTGGCGGCCGACCGGCCTGGAACCTTGGTACAGGCCGAAAAGTTCGGTTGAGTGCCAAAAAGACAAGCTCCGGAGAAGATAAATGGCCTGACCCATGGCGCGCGTGTGCTCCCAGAGGTCAGAGTGGAGGCATATGAGCTCGAACTGCGAGAAAACGGGAAGTTCGTCGGGAGCCGGGCGGACCGTCAAGCGTTCGTAGATTTGCTCGAGAAATGGCGAGAGGAGTTCAGGCGGCGGGGCGAAGACCCGCTTGGCCGAAAGCCGACCGCGGATCTATCGAGAGGAAAACTGGAAAAGCTTTTGATGAATGGGGATGTGAAGGCGGCCGGTGTCATTCTGGGAGCCATAGAGGATTTCGCCCGGGCGCTTGAGGAAGTCATCGAGCGGTTCATGAAGCAACCCGCGTGGAGCGGGGTGAAAGAAATTATCGTTGGCGGCGGGTTCAGTCGGGGGCGCATTGGCGTCATGGCGATTGGCCGGGCCAATGCGCTCCTCAAAAGTATGGGCGCCGATATCGAACTCAGTCCGATCAAAGAAGATCCCGACGAGGCCGCTCTCATAGGGGCGATTCATCTTTTTCCTTTTGCCGAGACCTGCAGCTACGGTGGGATGCTCGCAGTCGATATTGGCGGCTCCAACATCAGAGCCGGCGTAATCATACCTTCGAGGAAAAAGGCGGCCGATAAGCAAAGAGCAAGCGTTTGGCGCTCGGAACTCTGGCGTCACCGCGATGAAGACATCGATCGCGACACGGCTGTCTGGGATCTCGTCGGCATGCTCAAGGGTCTCGTCAAAGCGGCCGAGAGGCATAAGATCAGGTTAGGTCCGGTCATCGGAATAGCGTGCCCCGGACGCATCGAGGCTGACGGCGTGATCAGCAGAGGCGGGCAGAATCTCCCGGGGGGCAATTGGGATAACGGCGGCTTTAATCTTCCCGACCGGATTCGAGGGATCATTCCGGAGATCGGTGGAGAGGCCACGCGGGTTCTGATGCACAATGATGCTGTTGTCCAAGGCCTCTCGGAGGTTCCTTTCATGACCGCGTCTGATCGTTGGGCGATCCTAACGATCGGGACTGGTCTCGGGAATGCTGTCTTCTCCAATCGGAGCAAGCCGAGGTGCGAAAATATATGAGGCACGCTGAGGCTCGAGCGCCTATTGAGATCCTCCGCCGAGCTTCCCGGTACTGCCTGGGGCAGCCGATGTCACGCGGATGAGCGCCGGCCAGACGTGCCAAATCCCGAAGAGAATGACCGCGGCGGACCAGGCCAGCGCTTGCGAAATAATCGAATTGCCGGTGATCTTGGCAACCACCACATAGGTCTCGACGCTCAGCCCAGCCGCGAGGAAAGCGGTGCCTGCCACCACAAAGCGGCTCGCTGTTCTGTAGAAGTTCGGATCGTCGGATCCGTCATAGACAATGCGATGAAAGGCGGCCGGAGCAACGAGAAGAAGCGTCGCGAGAGCCACGAAGAGCAAAGACAGGCCGTGGAGGAGTTTCAAGGAAGAAGGGAGCTCCGCAAAGGCGCGCGTGAGCACGATTGAAAGCTGGAACCCGAGCAGAGCCTGTGCGCCCGGCAGCACGACGCGCGCTTCCGTAAGCACAAACTCGATCTTCTTGGCCGGCGGCGTTTTTTCGAGCCGGTCTGCAGAGGGAGATTTCGGATTGTTTCTTTTGATCATGAGAGGTCCGTACCAAAGCGCGAGCGCAACGAGACAGCCACCGATACCGCTTGCAAATGCAATCCATCGGGAGTTCGCAAAGACGGTTCCTGCGATGAAGAGATTGAGGCCGACGGCGAATGCGAAGGGGAACAAGGTGACGAACGCGACGTGACTGACGAAATGATTGAACTCGACACGCGCCTCACCCCGCTCGACAATTCGATGGCGCGCCGTCGGCGCGATGAGCAGGCCGACCACCACAACCATCAGCATGAGCACCACGACTTCGAGGCTTTTCTCGGTTTGATGGAGCACGTCGAACCCGTCCTGAAAGGGCGCTCTTATTTGGAAGCCCAAAAGGATTTGCGCGCCGAGCATCAAAGTGCGCGAGTCATTGAGTGCGGTTCTGGTCTTGTCTGAGAGCGACATCGGCTCAACCAATCTCTTTCACATCGCGCTTTTGCATATCGCTCTTTTGAACGCCGGCCGGACGAGCCTTTGCGACCGGCGGCGAGAAGGAAAGCGGACGAAGCGCGCGTTCGACGGCCGCACCCGTCAAGAGCCCTGCAAGGACATCCGTGAACCAGTGTGCCAGGAGGATTACTCTCGTGGCCGACAAGAGGATCGCGTTCGCCCAAATTGCCGGCGCAGCGCGAGGGAAGGAAAATGACAGAGCCGAGGCGATGGCGCCGAGATGGGTCGCATGCCCGGAAGGGAACGAATCGTACGGGCTTCCGGATTTCGGTATGCCACGGCTGGAACTGTGGACCATTTGATGCTCCGGGCGCTCGCGGCATAAGAGGCGCTTGAGTATGTGGGGAAGTGCAGCCGTCGTGAGCACGCACAAGAGCAGATGGTTCGCGTCGCGCCGGCGAGACCGCGTCGTATGAATTGCGGCCCAAATCCCCAGCGCGGCGGCGATAAGGATGTTTTCATCGCCGGCCAGCGTCAGCAGCTGATTTGGCTCTTCGACTACCGGCGAAGCCTGCCGCATCACCCAAGAGCTGATCGCGCGGTCCAGAGACGTTTCTTTGATCCGCAATCGCTTCATTCGGTCCTGACCTGTTGAGTCGGCGCAAATTCGCGCGACGACGCTCGCACTGCTCGAACCGATGAACTTTGAGGTTCAAAAAAAGTTCATGGAGCGCAGAGCGGGGCCTGAGCAGGAAAGCGCTGCCTCCTTGAGCGAATGGGCTTGTGCGGAAACAAGCAGAAACAAAAAGAGCGAGCGCCGCTTGCACGGCGCTCGCTTTTTGGCGCTCGCTTTTTGGCGCTTGTTCGGGCGAGCCTCCTTCGGGAGGAAAGGCTTAGAACGGCGCGACATTGTCCCAGAAGTCGCAGTGATGCGCCTGCGAAAACTGATGATCCGTGAATGTCGACAGGGCCGGAATGTTTTCCGAGAGGATAGCCGGCGCCGGCTCCGAAGCGGGCATGGATCTGTTCACGTAACGCGGCCAGGGGCTGTTACCCAAGCCGTTCGGATTGCCCGTCCAAGCAAGGTTCGTCCACGCGGCCACCATTTCGTCCGACAGCTTCTCCTGCTGGCTATTGAGCGGATGCGGGATGCCTATCGGGCTGCCGTGATAGAGGGGGAACATATATTGGATGTCGCCCGTGTGAGTGGCCAGCTCGAGGAGACCGGGCATCGGGGGTAGTAGATAGGTGCCGTACGGTCGTCGAATTCATAGGCGTAGACCGGCACCTGGCTGCCAAGCAAAGTGTTAATTCCGCGCTGCTTACAAGCCCAGGGGTCTGTGCCGATTGCGTCCATCGCCAGTTCCGGCGTCGAATACTTGTTGAGCGGATAGAGCGCCTGAACCTGGGCGGCTTCGGAGCCGTAGGAATTGACCATGTTTTGATAATCGGTCGCGCTGAACGCTGTGGGGCATCCGTGATCGTGATCTCTAATTGGCCTCCGACGGCGGCCAGCTTGGCTCGAGAGACCGACGATAAATGAGCCGATGACAAGTCGGACAGATGCCTCTGAGGTTGTCAGAGGCAGATAGTCGGCCATAGCGCCACTGCCCGCTAAATTCATCCAAAAACCCATCATCTCGTCGGAAAGCTTCGTCTGCCGGACATTGAGCGGATCAGTGATTCCTAAATTTCCGCCATGAAAAAATGTGAACAAGTACTGGATATCAGCTATGTGACAGCTCAGGAAGCTCAGGCGAGGTCATGGACCGGCACTCACTTGGCGAGCGCTCGATTCGCTGCGGGAGCTCCGCACGCCTGTGAATCAGTCGTAAATGCAATATCGGCTAGGCTGGGGCTTGAGACGTGCTGCGCGAAATGAAACGCAAGCACGAAGCGAGTCGCGGTTTCGCTGCCCATCCGGCCGGAAGTATGAGCGGCGATACCATCGGCCCGGGCAATGGAATCATTGCCATCTCCGAATAGCCGATAGGTTCTCTGTTCTCATGAAAGCTCTGAGGGAGGAGGCGTGCTTGCAGGTGCTCCGACTATTACGCGAAATGGAAGCGCAAATGACGTCGTGTTTCTCGTCAATCCCGCATGGCCGCGCATAGACGCCAACGCGCTTGGTTTCACCGTTGCGCTCGGCAGCTCCAGCGATTTGCAATCTTGAAAACTGCATGTGGCGCGCGTGTCGAGCCCGGCGTCGTTGCCCCAAAATCCTCAGACAGGTCTCGGCATGGCAATTGGCGAAAACCCCTTTTATCCCTGTTGAGGTACCCGCATTGCGCAATATTACAGTGATTTCAATGGAACGCCTTGGCTCAACTTGCTCTTCAAGATGGAGACTTGCCGATAATGGTCACCCTCGACGTACATGGCGTGAGACTTTGAGAGAAGGTGATTTTGATTTTCGTCCATACCGAAGAACAGCTTCGGCAGGCAGCCGTGCGCGCCGACGCCAACCCTATGATTGTGGCGGAACCAACGCCGATATAGATGATCCTACCACTGATTGTTATGAATCTATCGCCGCAGCGCGTGCGCCTGCCTCGGGGCGAGGTGTTGGTGGCCAATGCCGGGGTAATCCAAAGCGTGCAATCGTTCGCAAAGCTCGGAGATGGACGAGCGTTTTTGCTGCGTTGCGCTAGGAAAAGGCCGGAGGGATTTGGTGGAGGGTTCTTTCCTCGAGCGATGCTGCTCTTGATCCTTGACGCGCTAATTTGCGTATAGGCGTCGCCGGGTTTTCCCGCACGCGGCTTACTCCCCTAATCAGAAAACAACTCATGAGCCGTCAACAGAAGCACGGGATTCGTTGGGCGGCCAAACCTATCGGGCCGCATTGCCCAACGTACGACGTCTCGAGCCGCTTTTTTCTCCGTTACCGTGAACTCGTCCCTCGTAACTGCTATAGATTCGACGAAACGACCCGCGATCTCAGCCTACGACAATATGACGAAATGCCTTTGGCGTGCACCCGTATCGCCGTTTGAAGACTCTGTGGAAATAGCTAATGTCGTTAAAGCCCCAATTATATGCAATCGTCGCTACGGACTGAGTACCGGACTGCGGAGAATTCAACTGAAGGCGAGCGCCATCTAGTCGCTTCCGAAGCACATATTCGGTAAAGGAAGTATTCTTCATACCAAATAGTTTCTGCACATACCTTACCGAGATTCCAAATTCCAGCGCCACGTCGGTTGGCGACAGGTTTGCGTTGGACAAATTATCGCGCACGTACTCACATATTCGCGCCAGCAGTTCCGAACTGAAATATCTATCAGCCTCCTGCCCGAAACAGCCGGCTGCGAGAGGAAGCAATGCTACGGACGCATCGCAAAGCGCGCTCACTTCTCTTTTTGAAGGCGGACTAGCGTCCGTCAAGTGCTCCAAGCAGCTCGAGAAAACAGGCAGCATAGCCGACTTTGGAATGAGCAAATTCGTGAAGTGGTCTTCTAGGCAACTCTTCTCCATTTGGTCCTTAGGGACTGCAATAAGCAGGAGTGAGATGTCGTTTGCGGCGTCATGCGTAATCAACGCCCGCTCCTCGCTGTCAAATAAAACAACGTCTCCCGGTCCAGCGAATGTTTCGCGACCGGCCTGGCGCAGGCTGAACTTTCCGGATAGCACCTGCGAAATGTAAAAACAGGCCATCGATGATTTTGCTATGCCGAGGGATGTTCTCGCGACCAGCAGAGGGTTGCATTTCACCCGGATGACTGATGCCTGCTCAAGCTCCATCGTCTCGATGCGCGCTTGGAAAGGTCGGCTCCCCTTAATGAGTTCAGGCGCCCAAGGCATCAGCACACTATTCATTGAATCGCGGTAAAGGCTAAAAGCCTTGCTCGTCGGGTAGGATCGAGAGTCCCACTCCATCCACTCAGAAGACGTTTGGCGAGAGCCCTCCCTATTGGACATGACATCCTCCCCTGGACAGCCAATGCAGTGCCAACGTAGGCACGAACTGGCAACCGTCCTTTAGTAGCAGTCTAAAAATCTCCGCCGCCGCGCCAGCCTCCTACTCAAGTAGCGCGCCTACGATCCGGTCCTCCGCTTAGCCCGCTCCTCTTCAAACTCCGTTTCAAATGCGGCACAGGTGAGAGCCGGTCGTCGTATGGCATTCTCCGTTAATGGTGCCGGCGAGTCCATAATTAGTTCGCGCGTGCCCACGACTACGCGACTCGAAGCGACTATGGAAAATGTGGCGTCGAACATCACGGCGCCCGTAAAAAAACCCAATCGTTTGGGAGGATTTCATGGCACCATACCGCAAACTATCCTTGCCGCTAATGTTTTTAGCGATGCTGACGGCCGCGTCGGCTCATGCTGACGCAGGACCTCGGGTAACCACAGCGGAGGGCACCGTCGAGGGGGTCATCGCCAACGGCGCTAACCAGTTCCTCGGCATTCCCTACGCCGAGCCGCCGGTTGGCAATCTGCGATGGCGCCCAGCGGTGCTACACGCGCCCTGGAAAGGGGTGCTAAAGGCGATCGCCTACGCACCCATCTGCGCCCAGGGATCACTTGGGCCTTTCTCCGGCCCGCCTAACAGCAATGAGGACTGTCTCTATCTGAACGTCTTCACGCCAATAAACCCGCCGGCCCGAGAAAAACTTCCGGTGATTTTCTGGATCTACGGCGGCGGTGACAGCTGGGGCGAGACTCCTGGTTATGATGGGAGCAAACTCGCGGCACAAGGCAACACGGTTGTGGTTACCGTCGGATATCGCCTCAACGTTTTCGGCTTTTTTGCACATCCGGCGATCGACAAGGAGGGTCACCTCGCCGTCAACTATGGACTCACGGATCAACTTGCCGGGCTCCGCTGGGTGCAGCGGAACATTGGTTATTTCGGCGGTGACAAGAATAACGTCACTATCTCCGGGCAGTCTGTAGGCGCGGAAGACGTCGGAATGCACATGGTATCGCCGCTTGCAAAGGGCCTGTTTCACAAGGCGATCTGCATGAGCGCCTGTCCAAGCACTGTTTTCGGGGGCACCATATCGACCATGGCGGCTGCCGAGACGAAGGGCATAACCTTCTCGGTTGCGGCCGGCTGTGGCGCTGGCACTGACGCCACTACAGCCAAATGTCTGCGCAGCCTGCCAGCAGCGCAGGTAGAAGCTCTTGCGGGTTCAGGAAGCTCCGGCATCGTTATGGATGGCACAATGTTGCCAAATCAGCCGCTCATCGCGCTCATTCAGGGACAATTTAATCACGTGCCCTTAATGAACGGAAACACGCGGGACGAAGAAAACTTTTTCCTCGGTCTCACAGAATACAACTCTAGCACTGTTAACGCCGATCGCACGCCGCCCACTGCCGCGCAATACCTAAATTTCGTCAATACATTCTACGTCCCGCCGACTTATCCGGCCGGAACGGCGGCCCGGGTTTTAGCACGCTATCCGCTCAGCGCTTACCCAAGCCCACAATTGGCGTGGAACGCGGCTGCAAAGAATGGCGATTCTTTTTTATGTGCAGGACAGCAAACCGACCGAGTTCTAGCCTCTCAGATACCGGTTTATGCCTATGAGTTTGATGACAGGACTGCCCCGTCCTACTTTCCGCAAATGCCGGGATTCGTTCCGCTCGCCTATCACACTGCAGACCTCCAGTATGTGTTTCCGCTCTGGCATGGTGGGCCAACAGGCATCGAGCACCCGCTGAACAGAGAACAGGAGATGCTTTCGGACGAACTCGTCGCTGCTTGGACGAATTTTGCCTGGACGGGAAATCCGAACGGACATGGAAGCGGCTCCTGGCCGCTCTACCAGGGTAACGCCGGATCACCAGCTTTTCTTTCAGAAGAGACGCCGGCGTTATCGACGTTGACCAATGCGCAATACTCCTCAAGGCACATGTGCAACTTCTGGGATGCCCTTTATCCTCTGCCATGAGGAAAGCACGAGTCACTGACGCTTTCGCGTCCATCAACGAGCCTCACAGGGGAAAAGCAAAGGTGACGGCCACGATTGTGGCCGTCACAAAAAGGAAGAGAGGCGACTACAATTGGGATGTTCGTTTGATGTGGCTTTTGATCCAAACCGATGATGGCGTGAGCAACCCATGAGCAAAGAATACTATCGCAGGTCTGGCGAGCGCCTTCGATGACACGTCGTTTCGCCCTTCTTTATTCAGACGGCTCGCTAACTGTGTTTAAATCCAGTTGCACGGCGAAAGAAGCCAACCAGCAGTGTGTCCTTGAAAACGCAGGCTTAACGCATTCCCCGGATCGCGCATTGGCTTGCGAAGTAGACCTCGCGGCGATCAGGATTCTTAGGGGACGACACAAATCTCGCGGTGCCCTACCTGTACTCAACCATCTTGCTGCTGGGCAGGTGCCAGAGCGCTAAAAGGGCCCCGCCCATCCAGCTCCAAACAATGGTTTCAAGGGCATCTCAGTCTCGTGAGTTTTCAAGCCACGCATTGATAGCGCGCGGCGGCGCTTACTCAGCCAACTCTGTTATCTTTATGACATTCGCGAAGCGTCTCCGTTCGCATGCTTCGGCCCATGCATCCATCAGTCTTCGGCGCTTTGCAAAGAGATCGCCCCGCCGATAGGCCGCTTCCGTCTCGTCCTTAATCCTGTGCGCGAGTGCCATTTCGCAGACTTCATGCGGAAAGCCGCTTTCTTCGGCGGCCCAATCTCGGAAGGTCGTCGACCTGAAGCCGTGCACTGTTACGCCCGGCCGTATTCCACGTAGGAGTTCAAGCATAGCCATGTTTGACAACGGCTTGCCAGCTTTGGCTCCGGGAAGACCAACTCACCACCACGCGGCTACCATCTCGTCCGAGAGTTGCTCTTGCTTGGCATTGAGTGGATGCGGGGTCCCTATCGGGCTGCCGTGATAGAGCGGGAACAGATATTGGATGTCGCCCGTGTGAGTGGCCAGCATTTGAAAAGCCGGCATCGGCACTGATGAACGGTGCGAATGCGCGTGCTCCCTAATCGAAGATGAGCGTCCGAGCGAGAAGAAGGAAATTTCTCGGGCGCCAGGTTGCCGCGCTGCATGGGCGAGCACATCGCGAAGACGCACGCGGAAACTCTGCTTGGGATCACGGGATCTCGGTTGGACTCAACGCGCCTTCCCCGGCTCGCCACGCCCGTCTTCCGCTTGCCGGGCGATGACTGCGTTAGCTTCGCGGATGGCGCGCCCTTCATCTCCTGTCCGTGCCAAGCTTTCGTTGGCGACCTTCGCCCAGAGTTCTTTTAGCTCCGACGTAGTCGCCTTGTGCGTATGCCTTTCGGCATCGTTCGATGTCCAGGGCATGTTTCGGACTCCTGAACCTAGCGGAGCAGACTGGAGCCTAGTGCGCTGCCGCGCGTCCCTCCTCGCTCCGCAATTCGAGATATCGCTCCAATGTCGGCGCCATGTGTTCGTGCAGCCAGTCGGCCATGGCTTTCTCTTCGGCGAGACAGGACCTGAGCAGCGGAATGGCCGCCGGTTGATCCGCTTTCTCCGCGAGCAGGATCATGCCCTCGTAGGCGCAAATTTCGTAATTGGCGAGGCCGTAAGTGGCCATGCTGCTTTTGATGATGTCATCACCCAGCGCGCCTGTCATCGACCCCGCCAGACCCCCCATCATGGACATGGTCGTGTCTTTGAACGAAGAGGTGTCTTCTCCCAGGCCGCGCAAGATTTGCTCCAGCCGCTGCATTTCCTTGTCCTTGTCCGAGAGGTGGGCCGTCAGGCGCTGCTTGGCTTCGGGATAATCATCCAGCCGGTCGATCACGCGGTGCATCATCGCCTTGGCATTGTTCTGAATGGCGTGGAGATTGCGCGCTTCGTTCGCGAGCAGCTCGCGCGAGATGCTATGAACGTCGGACATGGGAACTCCTCATCGGGGTGGCTCGGCAATGCAAAGCGCTGAACGCAAAGCAAGCTAAGCGGTTCCAGGTCCGGCATGGTTAGGATCGGTAACGGTCATTAGAGGTTCGATGGTGGGCGCGACAGGGATTGAACCTGTGACCCCTCCCATCTCCGGAACGAAGTCACGAGAATTCAGTACACACGGGCTAAGGCCAATGCGCTACCAAGTCCTAAAGCGCAAAATATTTCAGCTCGGCCTAACTCCGGCTAGGTCGCCGCCATACTTGCCTGTTCTTGCATATGGCTAGTCGATTTACAGAGCGAAATAAACTCCGCTACCCGGACATTGCCCGTGTCTCGGCGGCTAAGCAGCCAGGCGCAAAAGAAGATCGGCTCGTCAGCAAATAGTTTTGTCGTGACGGTCTTTGATGTGCTCACAGCATTGTCGGGCGTTGGCGTATACAGCGTCCATAAGTCAGTACCAGAGACAAATGGAATGACCAGGGACGGGGTACCTACCGTGCTGATGATAGACATCGTCGGCGTCAAACCGCGCTGACCCAGCGAATTGAGAAGATGATCGTACAATAGCGGGTTCACTTCTCGAGGGAATGTCAGGTACGGAAAATCGTGCAAATCGCGAAGCTCGAGCTTTTTCCGCTTCGCCACGGGATGGTCTATGGAAATGAGAACGCGATCTATTGATTGCTGTCCGAGGACCGTCCCGTCGATCGCTCCAGAATTATCCGGAGGCGAATGGACGATGCCGACATCTAATGTTCCAGCATGAAGGCAATCTAGCTGGGCTGCCGGGCTCATTTGTAAAACCTGGATCGCAACGGAGGGATTCGATCTTCTAAATTCGTTGAGCGCCGCAGCCACGCGGGCATTGTAATAGTCTTGCATCTGGCTCATGCCGATTCTGATGCGTTCTCTTCCCCGAGGTCCGGAGGATCTGACCTTTTCCGTAGCGCGAGCGCTCATTGCAAGAATTGATCGAGCTTCGTCCAAGAACTCGGCAGCTGCTGGACTCACTGTAACGCCGCGTGCCGTCCGCAGGAACAGCTGCACCCCCAATTCGCTTTCGAGATCCGCGATCTGTTTGGAGAGTGCCTGTTGCGCTACGCGAAGCCGCGCAGCCGCATGAGAAAAACTCCCTTCCTCGGCGACCGCAAGCATGTAGCGCAAATGTCGGAGCTCCAAGGTACATCTCCAAACTGTATCAGGAACAATTCAAATATGTTCGTCGATCTCTTGGCGAGAGGATAGCGTCTTCTTCTCTGGATGGGGAGGAAACAATGAAACGAAAAACGGCTTTAATATCAGCTTGCATTGCGCTTGCAGGAACTATCCTTCTATCGTCTTCCGCTCTTTACGGGAATGATCCTAAGCCAACAACGATCGGAAAATATGGATACTTCTTCGTCGGCGGACAGTATTACGTTCCGGCCGGCTCGACTCAGCACTATATGGCCGATCAGCTGTACGTGGAGTACTTTCTGCCGGCCAAGCCAAGTCAGAAATATCCAGTTGTGATGATTCACGGCGGGAATCAAACCGGCACGAATTACACATCCACCCCCGATGGCCGCGAGGGGTGGGCGCAATACTTTGTGAGCCAGGGTTACGCAGTTTATGTCGTAGATCAGGTAGGTCGCGGTCGCTCGGTCTATCAGACGAATGTTTACGGACCCACCGAGGAATCATCTGCTGAGGGAGTCGCGGAAACTTTCACCGCCCCACAGCTCTACAATCAATATCCCCAGGCCAAGTATCACACGCAATGGCCGGGTACAGGGTTACCCGGCGACCCGATATTCGATCAGTTCTATGCCTCTCAAGTTTTTAGCATGGCGAGTTGGGCGGAAGCTGAAGCCGTTAACAAACCCTCTCTGATAGCCTTGCTGGAGCAAATTGGACCGGCATATGTATTGGGTCACTCCCAGAGCGGGATATGGGGGGTCATGCTGGCAGATGCGCGCCCGGATCTGGTCAGAGGCGTGATCGCGGTGGAGCCCGCAGGGGGACCTGTCGTCGGGTATACGCCCGGTGGCTATCCCTACGGACTGACGTTCGGTCCACTGAACTACGCGCCAGCTCTAAAGAGCCCGTCCGATCTGCACTTTGTTCAGCAAACAGCGCCCGATGCTCCCAATTTGGCGCGTTGCTGGATACAAGCTTCGCCTGTTCACGTGCTTCCAAACCTGCGGCATACGCCAATCTTGGTTGTCGGCGCACAAGCAAGCTTCCTCACTCCCACCGATGGCTGCTGGTCGAAATATCTCACTCAAGCGGGCGTTCCGAATACATATCTTTACCTGCCAAACATCGGCATCAATGGCAATGGCCACACGATGATGCTCGAAAAAAACAACCTCCAAATCGCGGCCGCCTTTACTCAATGGCTGAGTGATATTCAACATAAGTACTGAAGCTGTGTGTCTGAGATCCCCCGCCCATAACAAAGGCGGGGGCCATCGCTCAATTAAGCACCCACGCCGGCGATCGGAGAAGCCTCCAGATCGTGATGCAGAGGATCGAAAAAGATTCCGATGCCGCGTGCTGCCGCTGGAACAGCTGCCCCCTAATTCGCTTTCGAGATCCACGTTTAGAGGGTGCCTGTTGCGCTACGCGAACGCGCGAGCCGCATCGGAAAAACTCCCATCCTCGGCGGCCGCGATCATGTCGCGCAAATGCCGGAGCTCCAAAAGGTACATCTCCAAAGTGTGTCAGGAACAATTCAAATATGTTCGTCGATCTCTTTGTGAAAAGATATCGTTTCTTCCTCCCGTCGGAGAAGACATGAAGCAAATCGCCATGTGATGCTCCGAGAACGGGAGCTATGAACGTGAAGAGTCCCGGGGGAGACGCGAACTTGCGGCTCTTCCAAGTCAAGTTAGGGGGAAAAATGTTTAGAAGATTACGCTGCCGCGCCACACACGTCGCTTCAAAAACTTTGACGGCGCTCGGCATAGGGCTCTGTGCTGCCGGCCCGCTCGCAATCCAGGCTCATGCTGCCACGAGCAACCCAATCGTCACGACTGCAGAGGGGAAGGTGGAAGGTTTCGTCGTCGCCGGTGTTGCAGAATTCCTTGGCATACCTTATGCGGCGCCGCCGGTCTCTACGAATCCATCGGCGCCCGCTTGTTCTCCCACCAATCTGCGCTGGTGCCCAACCGTCGCCCATGCGCCTTGGTCGGGCGTGCTAAAGGCGATGGCCTTTGGACCAACGTGCGCACAGAACAGCGAACTCGGCGTCTTTGCAGGGCCGCCGAACAATAACGAAGACTGTCTCTATCTCAACGTCTACAAGCCGGCGAACGCTAAGGGGAGGCTTGCCGTTATTGTTTTCATTCATGGCGGGGGAAGTATAGACGGCGAGAGCAATGATTATGATGGCAGCAAGCTTGCTGCCCAGGGCAATACCGTGGTTGTGACCATAAATTATCGCCTTGGGTTGCTCGGCTTTTTTGCTCATCCCGCAATCGACGCCGAGGGTCACCTCTTCGGCAATTACGGCCAGCTCGACCAGCAATTCGCACTCCAATGGGTCCAGAACAACATTGCGAAGTTTGGAGGCGATCCAAATGACGTCACTGTAGGAGGTCAATCCGCCGGCTCCGAGGCCACCCTCTCCAACGTTGTCTCGCCGCTTGCCAAGGGTCTCTTTCATCGCGCGATTTTGGAAAGCGTCACGCCGGAACCCACCTCATTGTCAGACGCCGAATCCAATGCGGAAGCTTTCGCGAAGTCCGTCGGCTGCGGCTCGGGAGCCGGGGCGGCTGTCGCGCGATGTTTGCGCGGGTTGACGGTTCCTCAGATCCTGACGGGGCAGGCACGTTATGGTGCGAGATATATAATGGACGGCCAGATTCTGCCGAAGGAAACTAACCGCGCTGCCATCAAGGCCGGGCACTTCAATCACGTGCCGATCATGAGCGGAACGACGCTGAATGAGGGCACCTTCACCCTCATGGCTCAGGAATATTACGAATCGCCTCGCGTACCGTTCACGGCCGCAAACTATACCGCTCAAGTCAATAGCTTCACGGGATCGGAGAACATTTTCGGTCCCTTTACGAACTATCCAGCAGGAACGCCAGAGGCCGTTGCGGCCCATTATCCCCTCACAGCTTATCCTAATCCAGCGCAGGCTATGGCCGCTATCACGACGGATGGGTGGGCTTGCCAGCAGCACTTCATTAATGGGGAGTTCGCTTCGCAAGTTCCGGTCTACGCGTATGAGTTCGACGACCAGACGGCGCCATCATATTACCCCCAAATGCCAGGACTACAGCCGCTCGCCTATCATACGGCCGACCTTCAGTATTATTTCCCGCTCTTTCACGGCGGCCCGCTCGGGATCGTGCATCCTCTCAATAGTCACCAGGAAGTATTATCGGACGAACTCGTTGCTGCGTGGACAAACTTCGCCTGGACGGGCAATCCCAATGGAGGTTCCAAGGTAAAGTCTTGGCCGCTCTATAACCCGGATAAACCGAAAGCATCGACGATCCTGGTGGAAAACGTCCCGGCTCTTTCGGCAATCTCCAGTGCGCAGTTCGTGGCAGAGCATCAATGTGCCTTCTGGGATTCGATCCTGACTTATTGAGACCGAAGTCTGGGGACGCCCCGCGGTGATCCCGATAAATCCCCGCCTGGATTGCATCCTGGCGGGGAGTTTGGAAGAGCCAGACCGGATGATTGCAATGGATCGATCGGAGTGCCCGGCGACAACCGGGCGATATGCAACAATCAACGCAGGTCCTGAAAACGAAGCGCGGCGCAGTTGCATCGAGGTACAATCAAAGGCGCTGACACGGGAAAAGCCGTGCGAAGACGAGAGAACCGGAGGCGAAACTTCTCCAGATCAGCAGTTCTGTTGGGCGGGTGGGTCAGTGTTGTTGAAGTCCTACCCTGCACAGAGCAACAGCAGGCACAGGTTCACTCGGGAGGATTTCGCGATAGGCATCGTTCTCGCCTCTGACTCGGGACGCGCAGCAAGCTGGGAGATCGAAAGCGACATCGGTCAGTCGAAAGCGAAAATTGTAACGTCGGGCGAGCTCCTCGTAATTCCGCCCGGTATTGAATTTGAAGCTTTCTGCCACGGGGGACAGGCCCTGTGGATCTTCGTCACTCCTCGAGTGGTTGGAGACCAGGTGAGCCTGCTCGCCGAGGGCGTAAGAATAGACGATTCTTGGTCCAATGACAGATTGCTATGCGCTATCATCATGGAAATCCGAAAGGAATGCGCACAGGATTTCCCACGAGGAAGCATATTCCTCGAGAATTCCGTGTCGTTGTTTGTAGCGCAATTGGTGCATGTTCTCGGGCGCGCCAGACCACGCTTTAAACCGGCATCTCTTTCACGCTGCAAGTTTGAGATGGTCATCAATCATCTCGAACGCAATCTGCATCGGAACATCGTTCTCTCCGAACTATCGGATCTCGTAGGTCTCACGCCTCGATATCTCTGCTCGGCGTTCAAGAAGACCACGGGTCGATCCCCGCATCAGTTCCAGATCGAACGACGGGTGGAACGGGCGAAGGCGCTCTTGAGCAACCCGGATCTCTCGCTGGTCGACTTGGCCCTGATGCTCGGCTTCAGTAGCCAGAGCCATCTTGGCGAGTACTTTCGGCGCATCCAGGGCGTTACTCCTGCCCGGTACAGGGCCGAAATTCTCGTCGCACAAGCATATGGTGGGCGCGACAGGGATTGAACCTGTGACCCCTCCCGTGTGAAGGGAGTGCTCTCCCGCTGAGCTACGCGCCCG
This sequence comes from Beijerinckiaceae bacterium, assembly GCA_021324915.1. Lineage (GTDB taxonomy): Bacteria > Pseudomonadota > Alphaproteobacteria > Rhizobiales > Beijerinckiaceae > Methylovirgula. The sequence continues at coordinate 21,538 of JAJPIC010000027.1, forward strand.
ACCGCGGTGTCCGCGACGTCCAACACCCTCTACGAAAGCCATCCGCCAAGTCAAGGTGCCAACGCCGCCGCCTGGCCGAGACCGGAGCAAGCCGCCACTTTCCCGGCCGGCGCGTCGCGCCGAGCCGAATCCAGAGCGACCACGCAACGTTGCGAGGCTATTGCCCCGTGACTCTGGGTCCCGGATCTTCGCCCTCGGACCTCATCCGAGGGCTCGTCCGGGAAAGTGAGCCCGCCGCTTCTCGTGCTTCCTGGCCGAGACCGGAGCAAGCCGCCACTTTCCCGGCCGGCGCGTCCCGCCGAGCCGAATCCAGAGCGACCACACAACCTTGCGACGCTATTGCCCGACCTGGGTTCCGGATCTTCGCCCTCGGACCTCATCCGAGGGCCGTTCGGGAAAGTGAGCCCGCCGCTCCTCATGCTTCTTCGAGAGGCGGGGCATTCGCGCCGCTTCCTCGGCAACATAGCGATCGGTTTCCACCCTCGGCTCAAATCCGAGAGAGGGCTTTTTCCAGATCGGCGACCGCGTCCCAAAGCTGATCGAAATGCGAGATCACCCGGTTCGGCTTGTAATTTGCCACCGGCTGATCGGTATAGCCGAAATCGACGGCAACGACCGGCACGCCGGCTTTCTGCGCCGTCTCGATATCGACTTTCGAATCCCCGACCATAATCGCGTTCTGCGGGCTGCCTCCCGCTTTCTCGATGGTCATCAGCAGCGCGCGCCCGTCGGGCTTGCTCACCGAAAACGTGTCCTTCCCGCAGATCGCGGCAAAGCGATGCGCGATGCCCAGTGCGCCGAGCAGCAGAACGGAGGCCTGTTCGATCTTGTTGGTGCAGACCGCAAAGCGCCAGCCTTCCGCTTCGAACCGATCGAGCGCATCGACGACGCCGGGAAAGAGATAAGTCGCGTCGCAGATATGGGCTTCGTAATGCGCGAGAAAATCCTCGAACAGCCGGTCGATCTTCTCGTCCGGGAGGCGGGCGCCGGCATGCGCCAGGCCGCGCTCGATCATGAGCCGTGCGCCTCCGCCGACCATGGCGCGAGCCGTCTCAAAAGGGAGAGGCCGCAGGCCCTCGCGCGTAAGGATGATATTCAGGGTCGAGACGAGATCGGGCGCCGTTTCGGCGAGCGTTCCGTCGAGATCGAAAACGAGCAGCGACATGGGCCTCGCTTAAGCGTGTGCGGCCCGTCGATCAAGCGCCCGTTCGGCCGCACCGTGCGCTCACCGCAAGGCTCGCGTATAAGGATGGAACTCGATTCGGGGAGCCCGATTCATGCGACTTTTCTGGAATTTTGCCTCGCTCGGCCTCGGCCTCGGGCTTGCCGGCCTCGCGCCTGCCGCATTCGCCGCGAATTACGAGTTCCTCGCCGCGCCGGAGAAGGATCTGAACCGCATCTACCGGCTCGACAAGGCGACCGGCGAGGTGGCGGCCTGCCAATATGGCTTGAAAGAGGGGACGATCGGGGTCACCCTTTGCTACGAGCCGGGTCAGGGCGCGGGTCCTCAGGCGGCCGGCGATTATGCCCTCGTCGCCTCGAGCCACGAGCGGGAAGGGGGTATTTTCCGCGTCGAGCTCCACACCGGCACAATGTCCATCTGCTACGTGCTGAACGACAATGTCGTCTGCACGCCACCGGCAAAATAGGGCGGCTCCCGTGCCACTCCCTGGCGGTTGACGAGGGAGAGCGCAAAGCCTAACCGCATCTCATGAAAGACGTTGAGGAAGCCAAACGCGAGGCGGCGTCCGTCGCCCTCGATCTCGTGCGCCCCGGCATGCGGCTTGGACTTGGAAGCGGCAGCACGGCGGCGCATTTCGTGGCGCTCCTCGGCGTGCGCGTGGCGCAAGGTCTCGATGTCCTTTGTGTGCCGAGTTCGGAATCGACCCGCGCGCAGGCCGCCGCACTCGCCATTCCGCTCGCAACGCTCGACGACGTCGTCGAACTCGATCTCACGATCGACGGCGCGGATGAATTCGATCCGAAACTGCGCCTCATCAAGGGCGGCGGCGGTGCGCTGTTGCGCGAGAAGATTGTCGCGGCAGCCTCGCGCCGGATGGTGGTGATCGCGGATTCTTCGAAAGCCGTGCAAACTCTGGGCAGATTTCCGCTGCCCGTCGAAGTCGAACGCTTCGGCTTCGAGACAACGCGGCGGCATATTATGCGCGAGGCGGAGGCAGCCGGCTGCAAAGGCACGATCGACCTGCGCAGAAAGGCGGATATTTTCGTGACCGACGGCGGCAATTATATCCTCGACTGCGCTTTCGGTACCATTCCGGAGCCGGAGGAACTTGCCGCAAGGCTCAATGCCATTCCCGGCGTGGTCGAGCACGGACTGTTCATCGGTCTTGCGCAGGCCGTCATTGTGGCCGGCCCCAAAGGCATCGAAGTTCACGGAAGCCTCGCTTATGTTTGACGTCGATCTCTTCGTCATTGGAGCGGGTTCGGGCGGGGTGCGCGCCGCGCGCATTGCGGCGGGCTATGGCGCGAAAGTGATGGTCGCGGAAGAATTCCGCGTCGGCGGCACTTGCGTCATTCGCGGCTGCGTACCGAAGAAGCTTTTGGTCTACGCCAGCCGCTTCGCCGACGAGTTCGCTGATGCCGAAGGTTACGGCTGGAGCATGCCGCAGGCGCGGTTCGATTGGAGCAAGCTCGTCGCGGCGAAAGAAAAAGAGATTTCGCGCCTTTCCGCCATTTACCGTTCGCATCTCGAAGCCGCGGGCGTCACGCTCGTCGAATCGCGCGCCGTCCTCGAGGATGCGCATAGCGTCAGAATTCTAAGCGAGGGCCGGATCGTCACCGCCCGCGTCATTCTGATTGCGACCGGCGCGACGCCCTTCCTTGCGCCGGATGTTCCGGGCCTCGAACACGCGATCACGTCGAACGAAATCTTCGATCTGCTGGAACTGCCGCGGCGGATCCTGATCGTCGGCGGTGGCTATATCGCAGTCGAATTTGCATCGCTCCTCGCGCGTCTCGGCAGCCAAGTCACGCTCGCCATGCGCAGCGAAAACATCCTGCGCGAATTCGACGAAGATTTGCGGATTTCGCTGCGCGATGCGCTGGCGCAGGCGGGCGTCGCCTTCAAGTTCACCAATCTGCCGACGAAGATCGAAAAATCCCCGCAAGGGCTCAACGTGGCACTGACGAACGGCGACAGCATTGCCGCCGATGAGGTGATGGTCGCAACCGGCCGGCACCCGAACACACGTGGCCTTGGTCTCGAAGATCTCGGCGTCGCCTTGGACGCGTTAGGCGCGATCAAGGTCGATCAATATTCGCGCTCGAGCGTGCCTTCGATCTACGCCGTGGGCGATGTGACCAATCGGCTCGCGCTGACGCCGGTTGCGGTGGGCGAGGGCCACGCCTTTGCCGACACGGTCTTCGGCGACAAAAAGCGCGCCATCGACCATAAGAACGTCGCCACAGCGGTCTTTTCGACGCCGGAACTCGGGACCGTCGGCCTGACCGAGGCCGCGGCGCGGGCGCAATATTCCTGCGTCGATATTTTCGCGACCCGCTTTCGGCCGCTCAAGGCCGCCCTTTCCGGCCGCAAGGAGGCCGTGCTCATGAAGATCGTCGTGGACGGCGAGACCGATCGCGTCCTCGGCGTCCACGTGCTCGGGGAGGGTGCCGCGGAAATGGCGCAGCTCCTTGGAATCGCAGTGAAATTGGGGGCAAAAAAGGCCGATTTCGACGCGACCGTCGCAGTCCATCCGACATCTGCCGAAGAGCTGGTGACCCTCCGCTCCCGCACCGCCCGCTATGAGCAGATGAAGCTCGATCCGGGGGAAGCCGCGGCTCTGCCCGATGAGGAGCGCATGCCCTAGCCAAAGCGACAAATTAGCGTCGCAAATCGGCCGCCCAGCGTGTAAAAGGCGGCACGAAACGAGTTTGAACGATGCCCCTCGAACAATGGTCGCCCGATAGTTGGCGGAAGAAGGCCGCCGAACAGGCGCCGGTCTTTCCGGACGCGCTGGCGCTTGCCGACGTCGAGCGCCAGCTTGCGAGCTTTCCGCCGCTCGTCTTTGCCGGCGAGGCGCGCAAGCTGAAGGCGCTGCTCGCGAAAGCATCGAAAGGCGAGGCCTTCCTGTTCCAGGGCGGGGATTGCGCCGAAAGCTTCGCCGAACACGGGGCGGACAATATCCGCGATTTCTTCCGCGTCTTTCTGCAGATGGCTGTCGTGATGACCTTTGCCGCGGCTCTTCCTGTGGTGAAGGTTGGCCGCATTGCCGGACAATTCGCCAAGCCCCGCTCGGATCCGATGGAGATCAAGAACGGCGTCGCGCTGCCGAGCTATCGCGGCGACATCGTGAATGATATCGGTTTCACGGAAGCCGCGCGCGTGCCCGATCCGGCGCGCCAGATCATGGCCTATCGCCAGTCCGCGGCAACCCTCAATCTGCTGCGCGCCTTTGCTTCGGGAGGCTACGCCAATCTCGAGAATGCCAGCCGTTGGATGCTCGGCTTCGTCAAAGATAGCCCGCAATCGGCGCGCTATCAGGAACTCGCCGACCGCATCAGCGAGACCATCGGCTTCATGCGCGCCATAGGCCTCGATCCGGAATCGCATCAGGAATTGCGGCAAACGGATTTCTACACCTCGCACGAAGCGCTGCTGCTCGGCTACGAGCAGGCGCTGACACGGATCGATTCGACGACCGGCGATTATTACGCGACCTCCGGCCACATGCTTTGGGTCGGCGATCGTACCCGCCAGCCGGATCACGCGCATGTCGAATATGTGCGCGGCATCAAAAACCCGCTTGGGCTCAAATGCGGCCCGTCGCTCAAGCCCGAAGAATTGCTCGAGCTCATCGACCTTCTCGATCCGCAGAACGAGCCCGGGCGCCTCACGCTCATCTGCCGCTTCGGCGCGGATAAAGTCGGCGATCACCTGCCGAAGCTCATCCGCGCCGTGCAGCGCGAGGGGCGCAATGTGCTCTGGGCTTGCGATCCGATGCACGGCAATACGATCAAGGCGAAGAGCGGGTACAAGACGCGGCCGTTCGAGCGGATCATCAGCGAGGTTCGCGCCTTTTTCGCCGTGCATCAGGCGGAAGGCACTTATGCCGGCGGCGTGCATCTCGAAATGACGGGCAAGAACGTCACCGAATGCACCGGCGGCGCCCGCGCGATCTCGGAGGCCGATCTTTCGGACCGCTATCACACCTATTGCGATCCGCGGCTCAATGCGGAACAGGCGATCGAAGTCGCTTTCCTGGTCGCCGAACTTTTGAAGGCGGAGCGCCTGCAACGCCCGCACGCAGAGGTCGCGGCGGAATAGATCAGAGCATGATCCGGAAAAGTGGGAACCGGTTTTCCGAGGAGATCATGCTCAAAAAGCATGATCCGGAAAAGTGGGAACCGGTTTTCCGAGAAGATCATGCTCGAACAAAAAGCATGATCCGGAAAAGTGGGAACCGGTTTTCCGAGAGGATCATGCTCAAAAAAGCATGATCCGGAAAAATGGGAACCGGTTTTCCGAGAGGATCATGCTCAAAAAAGCATGATCCGGAAAAGTGGGAACCGGTTTGAAGCTTAAGTGCTCGGTTTTTCTTCCTCGCGCACCGTCATGGCGGTGCCGCGCCAGACGAAATCATCCATGAGCCAAGCGTCGATATAGATGACCGGCTGAAGGATGTCGCGCAACAGGAAGAGGGGAAACATGCGCCAGGAGAAATACCATTTATTGGCGAGAGCCAGGATCATCTCCGAACAATAGAGCGCGGCGAGAACAAGCGCGACGCTCAGCGGCACGTTCCAGCCCAATAGATTGGCGGCATAGCCGCCGACGAGCGCCGGGGTAGCGCAACCCGCCAGGAACTCTGGAAAATAATAGGCGGGAAAAGTCTTGCGCCGCATCCGCGCCCAACGGACCTGCCGATGCCAGACGTCGTAAAAGGTGCGCTTGCCGAGCGGCTGCTGGAAGGGACTGTCGACGAGATTGATCTTCAGGCCGGCGTTGCGCACCACTTTGGTCGAGGCGGCGTCTTCGGCGATCTCGGCCGCGAGCGCCCGGATTCCGCCGGCGTTCTCGAGCACATCGCGCCGCCATAGCATGTTCTTGCCCTGCGCGAAGCCGGTGCCGACGCCGTCCGCCGCATATTGCCAGCGCGACTGATAGGTATTGAGAAAGGCGATCTCGAATTCCGCCCAAATATTCTGCGGATGGGAACCTTGCGGCATCGAGCAGACGAGGCCGGTGTCCGACCCCCAGCTTGCCAGCATCCGCTGGATATAATCCTGCGGCATCAGCACATTCGAATCGGCGAGGATGATCCATTCGTAGCGCGCCGCATCCCAGCCGCGCACGCAATTATTGAGCTTGGGATTGGCGCTGACTTTCTCGTCACCGACGATGAGCTGCGCCGGCACGTTCGGATAGGCGGCAATCAGGTTGCGGACCACGGGAACGACGGGGTCATTGGCCCGCGCGACGCAGAAGATGACTTCATATTCGGGATAATCGAGCCGGAAGCTCGAGCCCAAAGTCTCTTCACAGAAATTGTCGATGCCGCAGACCGGACGCACGAGGCTCACAGGCGGCGCGCCGGGGCGGGGCGGCAGGGGAGTCTTGCGCGGTTTCGCCCGGCGAATCGCAATGCCCACGCTGATGAAATTCAGGATCACCAGGATGAGGCAGAAGAGGCCCACCCAATAGCCAAACGTCATCGACGCCCCCCAGCTCTTCCCCTTGATGCATTAGCAGGGAAATGGAGTCCGTGCCCTGTGCCGTCCCGCCAAAACGTCTCGGCGCGACGCTTTGCTGCATCCTGGGCTCGATGAGCCGAGGTGGACCGTAAATTGTCAAGACCTATCCCGCTTGCCCTCCAGGCGGGGGGGCGGTAGGCCGGAACGAGAGGAAAATCATGAGCCCCATCGTTCGTTTCGCGCCTTCGCCGACCGGTCGGATCCATATCGGCAACGCGCGCACGGCGCTCGTCAATTTCCTTTTCGCCAGAAAGCAACATGGCCGATTCATTCTGCGATTCGATGACACTGATGTGGCAAGGTCGAAGGAGGAATATGCCGCGGCCATCGAATTCGACCTCGCGTGGCTCGGAATCACCCCCGATCTGATCGTCCGCCAATCGCAACGCTTTGATTTTTATCGTGCCGCTGCTGATAAATTGCGCGTGGACGGGCGCCTTTACCCGGCTTACGAGACCGCGGAAGAGCTCGAGCGTCGCCGTAAGCGCCAGCAGGCGCGCGGCCACCCGCCGATCTACGATCGCGCCGCTCTCGCCCTGAGCGAGGCCGATCGCGCCCGCCTCGAAGCCGAAGGCCGGCGTCCGCATTGGCGATTCAAGCTCGATCACAAGGTCGTCCGTTGGGACGATCTCGTCCGCGGCGAGAGCCATGTCGACTGCGCCTCGCTCTCCGATCCGGTGCTTCTTCGCGAGGACGGCACTTATCTTTATACGCTGCCATCGGTGGTCGACGACATCGATCTTTGCGTGACGCACGTCATCCGCGGCGAGGATCATGTCACCAATACGGGCGTCCAGATCCAACTCTTCGAGGCATTGGGCGGCGCGATTCCCCGGTTCGGCCACCACAATCTGCTCGCGGCGGCTTCCGGCGAAGGGCTTTCGAAGCGCAGCGGTGCTTTGTCGATCTCAGCGCTGCGCGAGGAGGGTTTGGAGCCGCTCGCGGTCGCGGCTTGCGCGGTTCTGACCGGAACCTCGGAATCGGTCCATCCGGTCCATTCCCTCGACGAACTCGCGGGAGCGCTCGACCTTTCGCATATTTCGCGCGCCCAGGCGCGTTTCGATCCGGCCGAGCTTAGGAGCCTTTCGGCTCGCACGCTGCACCAGATGGAGTTCGAGGGGGTGCGCGAGCGTCTGGCGGCGATCGGTATCAGCGGGCCGAAGGCGGAAGCTTTCTGGCTCGCGGTGCGTGGCAATCTTTCGCTCTTCGACGAAGTCGTCGGCTGGTGGCACGTCGTGACGGGCGAAATCGAGCCGAGTCTCGAAGATGCCGAGATTCTTGCGGCAGCGCGCGAGACTCTTCCCGAAGAGCCTTGGGACGAGGCGACTTTTGCCCATTGGACGGCTTCGCTCAAGGCGCGGACCAACCGGAAGGGAAAGGCCCTGTTTCACCCGCTGCGGGTCGCCCTGACGGGACGCGAGCAGGGGCCGGAGCTTGCGGCGCTCTTGCCGCTGATCGGCCGTCTTAAAGCTGAGGCGCGACTATCCGGACGCGCCGCTTGACGCCGTCGGGACCCACTTCTTCGATTGTCTGGCCCTGTCCCTGCGAATAGGCGGTGCCGTTCTTGACGTCGCCCGTCGCGATCCCTGATGAATCGTTCGTGGCGGTCGGCACCTGCGCCGCGGCTGCGGCATCGGTCGCCTCGATATTGTCGGGCTGAACGGCCTTGCGGCCCTTCGCCGATTTGCCCGGCTGAATCGGCCGCGCCATTGCGGCCGATTCGGCTGGCGTCACCATCGCATCGCCTTTGCCGCCGTAGCTTAGAATGCGTTCAGCCCCGGCCAAAGTATCGGCCCAGGATTCGCCGGACTTGCGGCAGGTGCAACTCGGATCGAGGCTCTTCTGATATTTCAGCGCCCCCGGCAGATCCGTGTAAGGCTTGCCGTCGAGTCCGACCGCGGTCTGGATCTCCTGGCCGGGCACGCGCGTATAGACGCTCACTTCCGCATCCGGGCAGGAGGCCTGGCAGAAATCCTGCAGACTGGCCGAGCCGCGCGGCGAATAAGTCATCGGGAAAAAGTAGCCATCGCAATGGCGCACGCAAAGCACTTCGGAACCGCCATGCGGCGTTTCAGGCCCCGTTGGAGCCGGCCCTTCCTCGAGCGGATCCATGTCCGGCGATTGCGGCTGCGGACTGCTCTGCCCGCCGAAAAGAGATTCGAAGAATCCACGCGGCTGCTGCGGAGCATCGGGGCGGCAGTAGGCGTAGAACTGCGACGCGAGCTGCTGGCGTTGCGGCGAACTATTGGCTCGCGCATTGGCTTCCAATTGGCCAAGCTCCCCTTGGAGTTGCTGGATCTGGCCATTTAATCCGCCGCATTGGGGAGGCGGCGGGCTGCCGAAGAACAAAAATTGCTGCCGGTCGCAACCGAGCGAATGGGCGTAGGCAATCTGGTGCTGCAATTGCGCGCGCGTTTTCCGCGCGGCCGCCAAATAAGGATTATTCGCGGCATCCTGCTGATCGAGCGCGGCGATCTGTGCGCGAAGTCCGGCGCAGTCGACGCCTTGGGAAAATGCGGCGCCGGAAACAAGCGAGGTCAGCGCAAGCAGCGGCGCGGCGAGGCGCAGGGCCGCAAAGATCGGCCCCCTAAGCTTATCGTCAAGGTCCCGGCCGCTCGAGCCATCATCCGATGATCGCGTCATTGAGACCCCATTGGCCGACGCACTGCGCGCTCTGAAGACGGCTATCATGCTCGGCCGGACTGATTCGTAAATCCAGCGCCGATCCGGTGACGGGCTGGGGCGTCAGCGACCCGCAAAAGCACCTAAGATCCTGTCGAATTTGGGGCCGCGGCCGGGCGCAGAAATCCCTAATGCAGCAAGCGCTTCAGGTCGGCGATACCCTCTTCGACGAGGTCCTCGCCGAGGGCGCCCTTGGCCTGCACTTTGAGGACGATCTCGGCGGCCTTGGTGGCGGCTTCCGCGGCTGCGTCGCGCACTTGCGCCATGGCTTGCGATTCGGCCGAGGCGATCTTTTCTTCCGCCTGTTTGGTCCGCCGGCGGACGAATTCGGCGGCTCGCTCGTGCGCCTCTTGCGCGATGAGTTCGGCCTCGCTCTCGGCTTGTGCGATGATCGCCTTGGCTTCGGCCTCGGCCTCTTCCTTCTTTTTCACGAAGGAGGCGAGCAGTTCCTCCGCTTCGCGGCGCAGATTGGCGGCCTCGGCGAGGTCCGCCTCGATCCGCGCTTTGCGATTGTCGAGCGCCGCAATGATCTTCTTGTGCAGCCCGACATACCCGAGCAGGCCGATGAAGACGAGGAAGCAGACGACGTCCCAGAGTTCCATGTTGCTCTCTCAACTGTCGAGTCGCGCGCGGCGGCTCACGATTTCGCTTTGGTGAGGGCCGAGGCGATTGCCTTCGGGTCGGCCGGCTTGCCGGTAATATGTTCGACAATTGCGGATGCGGCTTCGTGCGCGATCTCTTCGACATGCGCCATCGCCTTGGATTTCGTCGCTTCGATCTTGGCCTCGGCGGCTGCGAGCTTGGCGGCGAGATCCGCCTCGTGCGCCTTGCGCTTGGCTTCGGTCTCGGCAGCGAGGCGCACATAAGTTTGCTGCGCGATCGCCTGCGCGTTGGCGCGCGCTTCGGCGAGCGTCTTCTGATAATCGGCGGCGGCTTGGTCGGCTGCGGCGCGTTTGGCGGTGGCTTCGTTGACGTCGCCGCTGATCTTGTCCTGACGGGCCCGCAAAATGTTTGCGACCCGAGGCAGCGCAAGCCTCGACATCAGAAGATAGAGGCCGCCGAAAAACACGACGAGCCAGAGAAGCAAGGAAGCGAAATTGGCCGAGTCGAAAGGCGGAAAGGTCTTGTCTCCCGCCGGCGCCGCCGCAGGCTGCTCAGTGCTCGTTCCGTAGGTGCTCGCCATAATCAATCCTATCGAAATCAACGAAAGCGCGGGTCCGAAGACCCGCGCTTATGAGGCGCATTACTTCAAGACGAACAGCAGCAGGATCGCGACGAGGAACGCGAAAATGCCGAGACCTTCCGCCAAGGCCACGCCGATGAAGGCGCGCCCGAACTGGGCATCGGAAGCCGTCGGATTGCGCAGCGCGCCAGAAAGGAAATGACCGAAAATCAAGCCCACCCCGATGGCGGCGGCGCCCATACCAATGGCGGCGAGGCCGGCCCCCACGAATCTCGCTGCTGAAGTAATATCCATCATATGCTCCTGACTATGCGGCCACCAATCTGTTGTTGCGCTCTTTATTCAGTGGCCAGGGTGAATTGCGTCGTTGAGGTAGACGCAAGTGAGAATGGCGAAGACATAGGCCTGCAGCACTGCCTGCAAAAGTTCGAATGCCAGCATGGCAATATCGCCGATAAAGGGAAACGGAGCGATGACGGCAAAGGTGCCCGCGCCGATCAACGCGGCGACGAAGCCCGCCATGACCTTCAGCACGATGTCCCCGGCGAGCATATTGGCGAAGAGACGAACCGAGAGGCTTACCGGACGGGTCGCGAAGGATACGATCTCGACGAGGACGATGAAGGGAAGCAGAAAGGGCGTCACGCCCGAGGGAACGAAGGTTTTCAGGAAGCGGAAACCGTGGCGATAAACGCCGATGCCGATCACCAGAAGAATGACGCCGGCGGCCATGGATGCGGTGATGAAGATCTGGCTCGTTATCGCAAAGGCGCCAGGAACCAGGCGCAGGACGTTGCAGAAGAGGATGAACATAAAGATCGTGAAAATCAGCGGAAAGAACTCCATGCCGGCCGTGCCGGAGGTCATGCGCACCATCGAGGCAACGAATTCGTAGGACATCTCGGCGGCGGACTGCAGCCGGCCGGGCACGAGCGCGCGCTGCGACGTGCCGACGAGCATCAGCAAGCAGATTGCGGCAACGACGATCAGCATGAAAAGGGACGCATTGGTGAAACTGAGGTCGAGCCCGAAGAGATGCAGCGCAACGATCGGCTTCACCGTAAATTGACGAATGGGATCCATGCCTCGTTCTCTATCCTTCGATCAGCTTGCGGAGCGCGCTCCGCTCTTATTTTGGCTCGCGCGGGCCAGTGGGGCCGACTGCGATCCGATAGACGTTCAACAAACCCGCGGCCATCCCAAGCATCAGGAAGATGATGAGAAAAATCGGCCCGGTCTTGAGCCAGGTATCGATCTGCCAGCCGATGAGGGGTGCGACGACAATTGCCGTTACGAATTCGATGAGCGCCCGAAGACCGAGGTTGGCTGCAGCAAAGGACTGACGCTGAGCCTCGCCGCCGGCTTCGTTCGCGGATTGCTGTTGGCGTCTCTCGAGCGCGTTCGACAATCGGTCAAGCCGCGCTTGCAAGCTCGCATCGTCCCGCCCCAAATCGCGATCGGCCGCGCTCCGATCCTCAGTTTCTTTCCTGCCCTTTGCCATTGCTGTTTGCCGCCTCGCCTGCGGACGAAACAGCGCTCTATAATGTGGTCCGGCGCCAAAAGCGAGCACCACCCGCGCGGTCCAGAGGGGCCGCGAGCGAGATGTTGGACTTTGCCGCTGAATCCGCGCGCACCTTAAAAACGCCGCGCAACCCTGTCAAGCTTCCGCCACACTCTCTCTCGTGGCATAAGTATCGAAAAATGCAGCCATTTCTCGCTCGTTTCGCGGTGCGGCCGAACGCGGCAGAAGGCCGCGCATCGGCGCCAGTGCCACGCTCGAGGTCAACGCCCGGCTTGCCGCTTGTCGGCCTTCGGCCGGGTGTGAGAAAAGCTGTGGCAAAAGCCGGGGCCCGGTCGCGCTTGGCCCCGGGCGTTCGGCGTAGCGGCTCGCGCACAATGCCGATGCAATGCTGTGACATCGATATTCGCTCGTGACCATCAAGCCTTCCATTTCCGGATTTTTGCTGGCGGTCGATCCACGCGATCGGCTGCTCACGAGCGTCGATCCGATTTGGCGAGCGACGAAGCGCCGCTTCGGGCCGCTGGTCATCGCGGTTCTTCTGTTCCATTTGACCATCATCGCCATTCTGATTCTCGACGATCGGTTGAATAAAAACGACAATATTGCGCAGACCGAAATTCCGGTCGAAGTCATCGTCCAACCGCCTCCGCCTCCGCCTCCACCGCCGCCGGAGAAGAAAGTCGAGCAGGAGAAAAAGCCCCCGCCGGAGAAGCAGAAATATTTGCGTGAGGAGAAACCGGCATTCGATGCGCCGCGCACGCCCAACAACGAAACATTGAAGCGTCAGATCACTGACAATCAGACGCGCTCCCCGGTGCAAGCCCAGCCGGCGCCGGCCAATGATACGAAGCCGGTGGAGGCGCCGAAGCCGGCCCAGAACGCGGCGCCCGAGCCGGCCGAAAATACGGCTGCCCCGGAAAAGCCGGAGGATTCGGCCGACGCCGAACCGCTCGACAAATCAGCGCCGACCAAAGCGGCGCAGGCCAAGCAGAAAATGAAACAGGCGCGCGAGCGTGCGCCTCTGCCGGACGACCAGAGGGCGGCAGTTGCCCGCCAGCTCGCGTCATTGACGCAATCGCCGGATTATTCGATCGCTGCGGAGGCCAAGGTCGCGCCGGTCACCGGCGGCACGGAAGACATGCGCTATCTCTCGGTGCTCTATGGCTTGATTATGCGCCAGCAGCATTTTCCACAGAGCCCGCATCGCCACACCAACGCCACCGCCGTCGTCGCCTTCTGGATCGACGAGACCGGCGCGCTCGTCCACACCGCGCTCTATCGGACGAGCGGCTATCCGGAGCTCGATAAAGAGGCCGTTGCCGCCGTTCGCCGTGCTGCGCCATTTCCGGAGCCGCCGGTCGACGAGCCGCACGGCTTCATCGCGAGCATGGTGTTTCCGCCCAATTGAGCGGGTCTAAAAAGTTAAAGCGCGATGGGATCGCCATCGCGCTTATAGATTTTGAATAGAGCCAGCACTCGGATTATTGCGCGAGCGCGTCAGCGCCGGCTTTATAGATTCCGTCGATGGTCTTTTGCGCGTCGGCGTCGCTCGTGCCCTTCTTGGCCTTGTATTTGCCCGACCAGACGACGTCGGACCCCGATCCGTCCGGCACGACCTTGATGGTCGAGACATAATGGGTGATCGGCAGCGGGCTCGAGACGATCGCGTAGCTATAGCTCATGCCCTTGTCGTCCCATTTGAGCAGACGCTCGACGATCGTGCCGCCGCCTTTCAGGCTGAGCGTGCGAATCTTCTTGCTGTGCGATAATTCGCACTTGGCGACCGCCGGATGCCAATCGGCGATCCCGCAGAAATTGCCGACTTTTTTCCAGACGGCGTCAGGCGGATTGGTCGATTTCGCCGTGTAGCTCGAATCGATGGCGAAAGCCGATACGCAAGAAAAAATGAGCGCGGCCGATCCGGCAGCGAGAATCGAAAGAGCCCTGGACGTAATAACCTTAGACATTGAGCGTTTCCCTCCATCCCGTGAGGCGTCGAGCTTAGCCTCTGGCCATATCATGGCGCAATCCCGCTCGCCGAACTCTCGGCGCAAAGCTCGCGCGCTATTCGCCGCGTGCGGACCATCTTCTTGAGATCGCTGCGCAATTTCGCGCAATAGGAGCGCCCGTGCGATATTGGCGCACGGGGCCATGTCGCTGAAAAACGAAAAGCCGCGGGCGTCACATCGAGACGCGCGCGGCTCCGCGAAGCGCTAAAGCAGCTTCGTTAATGTTGCTGTTGCTGCTCCGGCGCCTGTGCTTTCGGCTTCGCCATATGGTGATGATGCACGACGTGGTGATGGGTCATCACGTGATGATGGTGGTGGTGGTGATGGTGATGCATCGTCTTGGGCGGGGTCGTGGGCGGCGCGCCGGTATCCGTCTGAGCAAAGGCGACCGGGGCGAAGGCGATGGAAGCGACGAACAGAGTCGTGGCGAAAAGCTTCTTCGACATGGAGACTCCCTCTTCTCGATTTCGAGTGGTGTTGAATCAGCACTTGGCAATTTCTTCGAGCCGGCGCGGGCGTCGCGGTTGCCCGCCGCTCATGCCGGCGCATGTTTGTCGCAAACCGCCCCTTAACCGCGACTGAACAAACGTCGCGGAGATCCGGCTTGAGCGGGACCTTAGGCCTTGGGGTCAGACGGCTTCGAGGAAGCGCTCGGCTTCCGCCAATTCCACCGATACGAGCTGGCTCACGCCGCGTTCGGCCATTGTGACGCCGAACAGGCGGTCCATGCGCGCCATGGTGATCGGATTGTGCGTAATCGTCACGAAGCGTGTGTCGGTGCGCTTGCACATGGCATCGAGCAGATCGCAGAAGCGCTCGACATTCGCATCGTCGAGCGGCGCGTCGACTTCGTCGAGCACGCAGATCGGCGCCGGATTGGTGAGGAAAATGGCGAAGATGAGGGAGAGCGCCGTCAACGCCTGCTCGCCGCCGGAAAGAAGCGTGAGCGCCTGCATTTTCTTGCCCGGCGCCTGCGCGAGGATTTCAAGTCCGGCTTCCAGCGGATCCTCGGATTCGATGAGCTGGAGCTCTGCCGCGCCGCCGCCGAAGAGCGTCGTGAAGAGATCTTTGAAATGCGCATTGACCGCATCGAAGGCGGCGACCAAGCGTTCGCGGCCTTCCCTGTTCAGGTTGTGGATGGCCTGCCGCAGGCGCCTGATCGCCTCGATCAGATCTTCGCGCTCGGCGACGAGTGCGTTGCGCGAGGCTTCGACCTCCGCGAGCTCTTCTTCGGCGCGCAAATTGACCCCGCCCAAACGATCGCGCTCCTGCTTGAAGTGCTCGAGCTTGGATTCGATTGCCTGGGCCTCGGGCAGGGACTCGCTTTCGATCTGTGCGAGGCGCGCAAGCTCGTGCGGTTCGCATTGCAGCTCCGCCTCGATGTGGTGCGTAATCTCGGCAAAACGCTCGCGCGCGGCTTCGAGCCTGGCTTCGCTGCGTGCCTTTTCCTCGCGCGCAGTGCTCATGTCATCGAGCGCCGCCCGCGCCAGGCGATCGGTTTCGGCGAGTTTTTGCTCGCCCGCCGCCCGCGCGTCCGATGCATTGCGGCGCGCCGCTTCGGCCGTTTCGATCTGATCGAGCAGCACGCGGCGCATGCGGAGGAATTCGTTCGGCGCCTCCGCAAGCTTCTCGTGTTCGGCCCGCGTCTCCGAAAGGCGCGATTCGAAAGCGCCTATTTGCGAGAGCGCGCGCTCGCGCCGGCTCCGCCAGGAGGCAAGCTCCTGCGCGATGGCTTCGCGGCG
The DNA here is from genome assembly GCA_021324915.1 of Beijerinckiaceae bacterium. Lineage (GTDB taxonomy): Bacteria > Pseudomonadota > Alphaproteobacteria > Rhizobiales > Beijerinckiaceae > Methylovirgula. Next base: position 37,390 of record JAJPIC010000027.1, read on the forward strand.
CTTGGCGCGGATCTGCGCGGCATGGAGGAGCGCCTGCAATTCGGCGCGCGCTTCGGCTGCGCTCGCGCGCTCGCGTGCGGCTGCCGCGCGCGCTTTTTCGAGGCCTTGGGCGAGCTCATCCGTTGCGCCGAGCCCCGACAAGGCTTCCTGCGCTCTCGCGCTATGTTCGCGCGCCTCAGTGAGGCTCGCATCCAATCGCTGCTCGGCTTCCTCGCGCGCCGAAAGGCGCGCCGCGATTTGCGTCCTCTTGCGCTCGGCGGCCGCCGATTTTTCCCGCATCGCCTCGAGCTCGCGCAAGGCCTCGCGTCGTTCCTGCCGCGCCTTGCTCTCGACTTCCGCCTTCTCACGAAGTTGGGCGAGTGCCTGATCCGCTCTGGCTTTGCAGCGATTGGCCTCGTCGCGGGCGACTTCCGCTTCGCGAACAAGATCGCCCAGCCGGTTTTTCTCGGCGAGGCGGCGCGCGGCCGGCGTCGGGGCCTCGGCTGCAAGCGTCAAGCCATCCCAGCGCCAGAGATCGCCCTCGATCGAGACGAGCCGTTGGCCCGCCTTCAGTCGCCCCGCCAAAGCCTTGCCCTCGCTCCTCGGCACGATGCCGATCTGCGCCAGCCGCCGGGCAAGGGCAGGGGGGGCTTCGACCTCCGCGGCAAGAGGCGCAACACCCTCCGGGAGCGAGGGATCATCGACGCCTTGCGACGGCGCCCAATGGGCGGGAGCTGCCGGATCGGTCGATGCATCGAGATCCTCGCCGAGCGCCGCACCGAGCGCTGCTTCATAGCCCCTGGCAACGCTGATTTCCTCGATGATTGCGGGCCAGGTGCTGACTCCCTCCGATTTGAGCAATTTGGCGAGAGTTTGCGCTTCCGTCTCCAGCGCCTGAGCGGCGCGCTCGGCTTCCTGCAGCGGCGCATGCATCGCCATCTCGGCTTGCCGCGCTTCGGCATGGCGCGCTTCGGCGACGTTCATCTGCTCCTCGGCTGCCTTGGCCCTCGCGATCGCCGATTCGAGCGCGGCCTCGAGCCCTGCTTGCGCCTCTGCATCCGCGAGTTCGGCGCGAAGGCCCGCGAGTTCCTCGCGGATCTTGCCGAGTTCGGCTTCAAATTGCGCGACCCTTTGTGTTTCGTCACGCAGAGTTTTGCCGAACGCCTCCCGCCTCGCCTCGGCATCGGAAAAGGCACTTTGCGCGGCGGCGAGCGCATTCTCCGAAAGCGCGAGCGTCGATTCCGCCAGTTCGAGCCGGCGTCGCGCGGCAGCTTCCGCCTGACCTTCATCGCCGCCCATCTCGGTGAGTTCGGCGAGCTCGGCCTCGAGGCGCTCGAGGGCGCTCGCCGCGTCCTCGATCAAAGTCTGTTCGCGCGCGAGATCGGCGTTCATATCGGCGATGCGCTTTTCGAGCTCGGCGATGCGCGCCTTGGCGCGGCGTTCTTCCCCGTCGAGCGTCTCGCGGGCGAGCACGAATTTCTGCAACTCGGTACCTGCCGCCGCTTCCGCCTCGCGCAGCGGCGGCAGATCATGCGCGGCAATCGCCTGCTCGCGGGCGGTCTCGGCCTGCCGCAAGGTTTCCTCGGCCAGCTTTTTGAGATCGGCTTCGAGCTTGCGCTCGGCCCCGGCAAGGTGATCGCTCGCCTCGCTGTAGTTGACGAGCGCAAGAAGCGCCTCGTTTCTTTTGATCTCGCCCGCGAGATTGCGATAGCGCACCGCCTGTTTGGCTTGCCGTTTCAGTCCGTCGATCTGCGACTCGATCTGTCTCACGACGTCTTCGAGCCGGTTGAGATTATCCTCGGCGCCTTTGAGCCTGAGCTCGGCTTCGTGACGGCGCGAGTAAAGGCCGGCAATTCCCGCCGCTTCCTCGAGAATGCGCCGGCGCTGCTGCGGCTTCACCGAGATGATCTCGCCGATTTGTCCCTGTTTGACGATCGCCGGGGAGCGTGCACCGGTCGAGGCGTCGGCAAACAACAAGTGCACGTCGCGGGCGCGCACCTCGCGGCCGTTGACGCGAAAGGTCGAGCCTGCTTCGCGTTCGATACGCCGGGCGATTTCGAGCGTCTCGGTTTCGTTGAAGGCAGCCGGCGCTGTGCGGTCGGCATTGTCGAGGGTCAAGCGCACTTCGGCCGTATTGCGGCTCGGGCGCGCATTGCTGCCGGAAAAGATCACGTCGTCCATTTCGCTGCCGCGCAAGGTCTTCGACGAGCTCTCGCCCATCACCCAGCGCAGCGCATCGACAAGATTGGATTTGCCGCAGCCATTCGGCCCGACGATGCCGGTGAGCCCGGGCTCGATCAGAAAATCCGTCGGCTCGACGAAAGTCTTGAATCCGGCGAGGTGAAGCCTGGTGAATTTCATTGCGTCAATCGTCCCCGAATCGGGAAATCATACACGAGTGCGGCGCACGCCGCGCGACCGCGCCAGATGAGCGCCTCGACCTTCCCGTCATTTCATCCGAGCTTCGCTACGCTAGGCCTCAACCGGAACGATCATCTTGCCGATCGGCCAAAGGGCGAGGCCGGCGAGTTTCAGATGCGCCCAGGCGAAGGGCAGGCCGATGATGGTCACAGCCAGAACGATCGCATGTACCAGATGCAGAAGCGCGAGCCACCAGCCGGCGAGGACGAGCCAGATGATATTGCCGAGCGTCCCGAATGGTCCCGTTCCGATGTCCTCGCGACCCGTGAACTGGCTGCGTGGGACCGCGCGGTATCCGAACGGCAGGAACGCATAAGAGGCAATGTTGAAGGCCGCGCGCGTCCAGGGCAGGCCGACGATGGTCAAGGCCAAGAGAATGCCGGCGATGAGCCAGCCGGCAGCCATCCAAAGCCCGCCGGTAACCAGCCAAAGCAAATTCAAGAGGACGCGCAACGGCGACATTATTTCTTCACCAGCGGATCGAGGAGCTGCCCGAGTTGCTGAGGCGTGAGCTCGCCGCTCACCTTGCGTCCGTTGACGAAGAAGGTCGGCGTGGCATCAATGCCGAACTTGGCCGACGCATAGTCCCGTTCGCTCGTGACCTTGTTGTAAAGATCCTGGTTGTTGATGCATTTCTCGAAATCCGCTTGGCTCATGCCGGTCTGTTTGAGCAGGTTGGCCATGGCCTCGATCGGCTTGTCGGTGAAGGCCCAATCCTTTTGGTGATCGAAGAGCAGATCGACGACGGGATTGCGCTTATCGCCGGAGCAGCGCGCCAGCATGAAGGCTGCGGTCGCCAGCGGATCGAGCGGAAATTCGCGCAATATGAACTTAACCTTCCCGGTATCCACATAATTCTTGAGCAGCGTCGGATAGGTCTCGGCGTGGAAACGCGCGCAATGCGAGCAGGTCATCGAGGCATATTCGATCATCGTCACCGGCGCGTCGGCCTTGCCCTGGACAATATCGGGCAGAGCCTCGGCCTGCGGGGCCATGAGCTGATCGGGGGCGACGACCGTGCCGGTGCCTTGCGCGCGGACCGGCGCGATCGAGCCGGTCGTTGTTGCGATGAGCACGGCGATCGTGAGCTCGAGAAAAGTCCGGCGACTGCTGGGATGCTTTTTCTGCATGAGCGTTTCCATTGCGGGGAGGGCGAAAGCGGGGCTAGCAGTATGGACGAAATCTCAGGTCCTGTGCAGGGCAGGCCGGAAGGCCAGGGTCTTTTGCTGTCGGCGCTGAAAAGCCGGATCAGAGCTTCCGGTCAAGAGCGGAGTCGAGGACCCGTGCACCAAGCCGGCTAAGTGCCTGACGCAGTTCTGCATCTTCGATGTCGGCGACGGCGGTCTCGGCGGCCGCGATCGCCTCCTGGCGGGGCGGCTGGCAGGGGTTTTTCACGGACCGGCGCAGGAGCGGGCCTTGCTTTAGCACGAGCCGGCCGACGCAGGCATAGCCGAGATGCGCGTTGACCCGCTCGGTGACGAGGCCCGAAAGGTGCTGCAATTCGAGCGCGAATCCGCTTTCGACCCGGATCACCAGCGTCGCTGGTTCCTGGTGCGCGCGTGGCGGCCAGCGCAAACAGATGGGCTCGCAGGCGTGGGCCAGCCTTTCGCCGACGATTTCCTCCCAATAAAGGACAACGTCCGACTGACTGAAACCTTGCCGCGCGAGCACCGGATCGATCGCCGCTCCGACGAGATCGGCGAGCGGGCGCGACCATAAAGGCTTGTCTTTGCGCATCGCTTCTTATAGCCCGCGAGCTTGAGGGAATCAAAGGAGCACACGCCGCGGCTCGATGGCATGGATCGGGCGGGCGGGCCGAACATGCGAAGCGCAACTCGCACCGCGCGCCAAGGCGCTTCGAGCGATGCAACCATCGCGCTGCTCAATTGGTACGATCGTCATCGACGCGTGTTGGCGTGGCGCGCAGAGCCTGGGGCGCCGGCCGATCCTTATGTCGTTTGGCTGTCGGAAATCATGCTGCAGCAGACGACGGTCGCGGCCGTCACCCCATATTTCAATTCGTTCCTGCGCCGTTGGCCCAACGTTACGGCGCTCGCCGCGGCGCCGCTCGAAGCAGTGCTGCAGCAATGGGCGGGGCTCGGCTATTATTCGCGCGCGCGCAATCTCCATGCCTGCGCCAAGGCGATCTCCACCGAACATGGCGGCGTCTTTCCGCAGACCGAGGCGGAACTGCGTGCTCTGCCCGGGATCGGGCCCTATACGGCGGCGGCGATAGCGGCCATCGCTTTCAACCGGAGGTCTGTTGCGGTCGACGGCAATATCACGCGTGTGATCGCCCGGCTTTATGCGCTGGAAGAGCGGCTTCCGGCCTTGAGGGCGCGTGTGAAAGAGAAAGCCGCGCAGCTGCAATCGGCTGAGCGGCCCGGCGATTTTCTGCAAGCGTTGATGGATCTCGGCGCCACCATCTGCACGCCGCGCGGCCCGAAGTGCGGGGTCTGCCCGTTTGGCGACGATTGCCTCGGGCGTGCAGCACCGGAAAATTGGCCGCGCAAAGCGGCAAAGCGGGTTCGGCCGCAGCGCCGCGGCGCGGCCTTCTTCTTGCGTCGCAATGGTGCGGTTCTGTTGCGCACGCGTCCGCTCAATGGACTGCTCGGCGGAATGGCCGAACTACCGGGCACGAGCTGGACAGAAGATTATGATGTCGAAAGAGCCTTGCATGAGGCACCCTTCATCGCCGATTATGAGAAATTGTCGGTGTGCGTTGCCCATGTCTTTACCCATTTTACTTTAGCGCTGGACATATTCGTCGCCGAGGTGACCGAAGACGCGCCGGCAGGCAGCCGCTGGGTGAAAGAGGCAGATCTCGAGACCGAGGCTTTGCCGAGCGTCATGCGCAAAGTCGTTGCGGCAGTCAGGAGCTGCGGTTGGTAGAAGGGCGCGAAAGGTCCGCTTCATGAGCAGCAAGGGCGGCGCGGGGCGCGGCCGGCCGCGCTTGACTGTCGAGATCACCGAAGGCGCTTTTCGCGTCACCTGCGGTGCGAAATCCCTGACCATTTTCCCCGAGCCCGATTTGCCGGGCGCGGCGGCCCCGGCCGATTTCGTCGTCCGGCTCGACGAGGTTCTCACCTGGGATCCGCCGCATGAGGACAGCGAAGTCGAGGTCGAGGATTTGCAGCGGATCGCGGCCGGCATCACGGCCGAGTGCGAAAGACGCGGCCTGACGGTGGCATTCGAATAAAAAGCCGTCAGCTCGCAAAACGAATGGCGCGAGCGGGCTTGTCGGGCGTCGTCGGCGCACGCAGGTCGGCGAGTTCGCCCGCCTCGCCGGCGGTCATCGCTCGGCCGAAATAATAACCCCGACCGGTTTCGCAGCCGAGCTCCACGAGCTTGCGCGCGTGCTCGTGACCCTCGATACCTTGCGCGGTAGTCGGCAGGCCGAGGCCTTTGCCCATAGAGATAATGGCACTGATGATCTCGCCGTTCTCTCGGCTTCATCAATTGAATGAAGGATCGATCTTGATCCGGTCGAAGCGCAGTTCATCAAGGTGATAAAGGCTCGAATAGCCGGTTCCGAAATCGTCGAGCGCGACACGAATCCCGATGTTCTGCAGGGATTTCAAGATTACCCGAGCCTGGTCGAGGTCCGCCACCAGCGCGTCCTCGGTGACTTCGACCTCGAGCCGCTCGGGCGCGAAGCCTCCCTCGACGAGAATGGAAAGGAGGCGAACCGGCAATTGCGGATCTTTCAATTGGCTCGGCGAAACATTGAGCGCGAAGTTCAAGGGAATTTGATCGGGATCGGTGCCACGGGCTGCGGCGGGAACGTCTCCTCCCAACCACCGCCGAGCGCCTTATAGAGCGACACGATATCGACCGCGACATTGGTCGAGCTCTGAGCCAATTGCTGCTGGGCCGAAAGGAGCGTTCGTTGCGCATCGAGAACGGTGATGAATTGCGCAACGCCGTCTCTATAGCGGTCGCGTGCAAGACCGAGCGCCTTGCCGGCATGATCGACCTGTGCGGCAAGGTGCAGGCGCCGCTGCTGTTCCGTACGATAAGCGATGAGCGCATTGACGACGTCGTGCCAGGCCTTGAGCACCGTCTCGTGATAAGCGATTGCGGCTTCTTGCTGCTGCGCGTCGCGCAACTCGAGCGTCGACCTCAGCCGGCCGCCTTCGAAGATCGGCAGCGTGACGCTCGGCCCGAGCGCATATTGAAGCGAACTGCCTTTCCATAGATTGACGAAATCGAGCGCCTGGAAGCCGACGCTCGCATTGAGCGCCACGCTCGGATAAAAGTCGCCGATAGCGACGCCGATGTTGGCGGTGGCTTGATGGAGCTGCGCCTCGGCCTCGCGAATGTCGGGGCGCCGGCGCGCAAGCTCCGAGGGTATGCCGACCGGCAGTCGCGGCGTACGCAAGGGCAGGGCGCGCGGCGCCGCGAGCTCGGTTGCAAGCCCGCCGGGCGGTTCGGCGAGCAACAGGCTAAGCGCGTTGATCATCTCCGATTCTTGGCGCTGCAGATCGGGGATTTGCGCCCTGATCGATTCCACTTCCGCCGCAGCATTTTCGACATCGAGCCCGGTGACGAGACCCTTTTGCTGCCGCTCTTGCGTGACGGAGAGGATGTCTTTGGCCGTCGTCAGATTGTCCTGGGCGATTTTGATCTGCTCTTGAATGCCGCGCAATTGCATATAGTCGCGTGCCAATTCGGCGAGGCTCGAAACGAGCACGTCGCGGCGCTGATTGGCGGAGAGCGCGACCTGCGCGTCGGCAGCCTCGACTTCCCGGCGCACCTTGCCCCAGACATCAAGTTCCCAGGATGCATCGAATCCATATTGCCAGAGGCTCAAAGGACTCGAGAGCACGGAGGCGAGATTGCCGGGTGCGCCGCCCGCGCCCGTACCGAAAGCCCCGCTCGCCTCAGTGCCGGGCGTCTGGTTGCCGAACAGTCCGAGGAGGCCGTTGGCGCTCGCCTTTTCCCTTTCGTAGGACGCGTTGCCGTTGAGATTGGGGAAGAGCGAGGATCCGGTGACGTCGCGTTGGAAACGGCTCTCGAAGAGCCGGGCGGTGGCGGTCGCCACGTCGAGATTGGCGGCCGCGACGCGATCTTCGAGCGCGGTCAGCTCACGGTCCCTGAAGATCGCCCACCATTGCGGATCGGGCGGCGCCGGCGACGTCGATGCGATCTCCACAGGCGCATGCGGATGGATGAGAAAGGATTGCTGCGGCAGGCCGGGATTGGGCGGAATGAAGTTCGGTCCCACTTCGCAGCCGGCGAGGAGACAGGCGAGCGACAGGCCGAACGTCAGACGCAAGGCGGTCAACATGAGCGATCCCAAGCGACAGCCCACTCTAGACGAGTTTGAAGCCAATTTGGACGAGGATTCATCGCGACATTCACTTTGATCTGTCGCGTGTCCCGACGGTGACTCTTTCCCCCGACATACTTTAATGCCCCCCGGCGCTAGCACCTCGACCGCCTTTGATCGGCGACAATAGAAAACAGAACGGCACCATGGCGAAAGCCAACACCGAACAATAGAGAAACACGTCGGAATAGGCCATCACCGCCACCTGCCCGTTGAACATCTGCAAGGCCTCGCCGAGAGCGAGGTTGTAAGCCGCGCTCGCCGTGTGGCCCATGCTTTCGAGCGTCGCCTGATAATGAGCGATCAATTGTTGGAAGGGTTGATGGAAGGGCGATGTCCAGCGCGCAAGATAGGCCTGGTGAACCTGCGAGCGCTGCTCGATGAGCGCAGTCGAAAAGGCAATGCCGATCGAACCGGCGACGTTTCGGAACATCGAATAGAGCGCCGTGGCGTCGCCGTTGAGCTCGCGCGGCAGGGTCGCGTAAGTGACCGTGCTGATCGGCACGAAAAGGAAGGCGAGGCCCACCGTTTGCGAACCGCGGATCAATACGAGCCGGAAATAGCTGATGTCGACCACGAGCTTGCTCGAGAAGATCAACGAACAGCCCATTACGAAAAAGCCGAAAGCGATGATATAGCGCGTCTGAGCGAAGTTCATGAGCCGGCCGACAAAGGGAATGAGCGCGATCACGACGAGGCCGCCGGGCGAGAGAATGAGCCCGGCCCATAGCGCGTCATAGCCGATCACCCTCTGCGCAAATTGCGGAATGATCACCGCCGAAGCGTAGAGGACGGCGCCCATGGCACCGATCATCAAGCAGCCGGCGGCGAAGTTCTTGTCCCTGAAGACGTTGAGATTGATGATCGGCTTTTTCGCGATCATGAGCCAGATCACGGTGCCGACGATACCGGTTGCGGCGAGCAGAGCCATCGTGAAAATAAAGCTCGAGTTGAACCAATCGGCGTCCTCGCCGCGGTCCATCATGACTTCGAGACAACCGAGACCCAATCCGATGAGCCCGAGCCCGATCAGGTCGATGGGACGGCGCTCGCGCTTCACCCACGGCGGGTCCTGGACCATTATTCCGACGAGAACGACGGCGAGGATGCCCACCGGAACATTGATGAAGAAGATCCAGCGCCACGAGGTCGTGTCGGTGATATAGCCGCCGAGCGTCGGGCCCAGAATCGGCGCGACGATCGTCGCAATCGCGGTGACGCCGAATGCCGCGCCGCGTCGGGCAGGGGGAAAATAATCGAGGATGATCGCTTGCTGGTTCGGCTGTAGTCCGCCGCCGAAAAAGCCCTGCAGCAAACGGAAGAAAATGAGCTGTCCCAGGCTCGTCGACGTCCCGCACAAAAACGAGCAGACGGTGAACATCGAAAGACAAATCAGGAAATAGCGCTTGCGCCCCAAAACCGTGCCGAGCCAGCCCGAAATCGTCAGCACGATGCCGTTGGCAATCAGATAGGTCGTGAGGGTCCAGGTCGCCTCGTCGTTGCTCGAAGAGAGACTGCCGGCGATATGCGGCAGCGCGACGTTGACGATCGTCGTGTCGAGAATTTCCATGAAAGCCGCCATCGTAACGATGATGGCGACGATCCACGGATTGAAGCTTGGTTCCCATCCTCGGTCGTAAGGCGATCCCGGGCCGGGCGGCGAGCTGGGCGCCGCCGGCGGGGCGCCCGGAGGTGCAGGCGGCATGGGCTTGTCATCGCCGGAACCTTCGCGCGAATCTTCGGGCGTTCGCTCCGCGCGCTCGCTCAGGTCCTCATCGAGCCGCTCGGCGGCCAAGGGCGGGCGCTGCGGCCTGTTCATTTCACCGTGACCGTCGGTTCAACCGAAAGACCGAGTGACAGCGGTCGCTTGGGATCGAGGCCGCTGTCGATGACGATCTTGACCGGCACGCGCTGGACGATTTTGACGAAATTTCCGGTCGCATTCTCGACCGGGAAGGCGGCGAATTGCGAACCCGTTCCGAGTTCGATCGAATCGACATGGCCCTTGAGCGTGAGATCGGGGTAAGCATCGACGTGGATGGTGACGGGCTGCCCCGACCGCATATGCTGAAGCTGGGTCTCTTTGAAATTGGCCGTGACCCAAATCTCCGGCGAGACGATCGACAGGATCTGTTGGCCGGGCGTGACGTAATTGCCGACCTCAACGTTGCGCTTGGTTATCCAACCGTCTTGCGGCGCTTTCACCACTGTCCAAGACAGATTGAGCAAAGCTTGATCGAGCTGCGCCTGCGACTGCCCGACCTGGCCGCCGAACTGTCTCACTTGGGCTTGCGCCTGGCCGATGCGTTGCGGCACGGGCGTCGCCTCTTGCACTTGCGCTTCGGCCTGCTGAACCTGCGCTTCCGCCTGTTTCAGGGCCGCGGTTGCCGCATCGACTTCCTGCTGCGTCGTCGCCTGTTTGGGCAGCGCCACTTGCCGATCATAATCGGACTGTGCTCTCGTTAATGCCGCTTTCGCCGAGGCAAGCTGCGCCTGGGCCGCTTTGAGCTGCGCCGGAAAATTCTTCTGCGCGACCGCCGCGGCGAATTCGAAGCCGGCGAGCTGTCCCTTGGCTGTCGCGAGCTGCGCCTGCGCCAAGTCGCGACTGATGACATATTGCCGGTCGTCGATGTGGATCAGCGGATCGCCCTTGTGGACGAATTGATTGTCGTTCACGTCGAGGGAGACGACCTGCCCGGAGACCTGCGGGGCAATCGTAATCGCGCGGCCGGCGACAAAGGCGTCGTCCGTGGATTCGTAGCCGAGCCCGGCGAACCAGTACATATAGGCGGCGCCGGCAAGCCCCGCGACAAGCAGCACTGCCAGAAAGAACGCGAGCCGGCGGCGTCCGCGCGGCTTCTTCGGCTCGTTCGCACGCTGCTTTTCGCTCGCCTTCGAGTCTGGTGCGGACTGGCGCTTCTCCCGCGCCGGGGCCTCAACTTCAGCTTGCGAATTGGACATGGCGACCCGCTTGCTGGCGGTGGTACGCAAGATCTCGCGACAGGCACTTGCGTAATCGATAGGATGTCGGTTACTTTAAGCGAACCATTCAGTTCGTATAGGATTGCTCACTTCCGATGTCAACCGAAGGTCGCCAGGTGGCAGTGTCGCAGCCCCGCCGGATCCCGCGAGGCGAAAAGCGGCGTGAAGAAATCGCAGCTGTCGCCGAACGTGTTTTCCTCGAGCTCGGTTTCACCGAGACGACAATGCAGATCGTCGCCTCCCGCGCCGGCGCTTCGAAGGAAACGCTCTATCGTCATTTTGGTAGCAAGGAGGGGCTGTTCTCCGAAGTCGTGCGGACGAAAGCTGAGCGTATCTATGCCGGGCTGGAAGACGAGTCGCTTCCCCGAGGGAACCCGGGCGAAGTACTCAAGCAGCTCGGCCTAAATCTGTTAGGCAAACTCTTGTACGACGATCCGATCTGCCTTTTCAGGATGTTGGTCGCCGAGACACCCCGGACACCCGAGCTCGGCCGCATTTTCTTCGAACAAGGGCCGGCGCAAGTCCTCCGGCACGTGAGCACCTATCTCGAGCGTGCGACCGATCAGGGCATTTTGAACTGTCCTGAGCCTGAACTCGCAGCCAGACTATTTCTCGGCGCGGTTGTCGGCAATCGCCACATTATGCTGCTGGTCGCCCCGGGTGCCGAAACCCTTACCGAGGAAAAGATTCAGCGCCACGTGGACGCGGCGGTCGCGATGTTTCTGGCGAGATACGCGCCCTAACGCTGGTTGCATGGCAGGCCCGCCACGGCTCTGCTAAGGTTGTGCATGAGTTCCGGAAATCCGAGCTTCGAAGACCCGAAGGCGCTCGCCTGGCTCTTGCGCTGGTATGCGGAGGCTGGAGTCGACGTCGCGCTCGATCCCGAGCCGCACGATCGATTCGCCGACCGGGCGATGCCAAGAAAGCCTGTGGATATTCCAAAGCCGCAGGGGCCGGAGGCGCCAAAAGCGCAGGCCGCAACGGTGCCGCTCTCTTCTGAGGCCGCGGCACAATCGGCGGCCGAGGCCGCGGCATCCGCTCGAACCCTCGACGAATTGCGCGCCAGGCTCGACGCATTCGAAGGCTGCGCACTGAAGGCGACGGCCACCCAGCTCGTCTTTGCAGACGGCAATCCGCGAGCCAAGATCATGTTCGTCGGCGAGGCGCCGGGCGCCGACGAAGACCGCCAGGGCCTGCCATTCGTCGGACGAGCGGGACAATTGCTCGATAAAATGCTGGCCTCAATCGGCCTCGACCGGCGCCACGTCTATATTGCCAATGTCGTGCCGTGGAGGCCGCCGGGCAATCGCACCCCGACGCCGATCGAAACCGCGGCCTGCCTGCCGTTCATGCGCCGGCAGATCGAGCTCGTTTCGCCGAAAGTCCTCGTGTGCCTCGGCGCCGCAGCCAGCCAGACCCTTCTTGGCATAAGAGACGGCATCATGCGCATTCGCGGCCGCTGGTTCGAATATCATAGTGCCGAGGCGAAAATTCCGACGCTCGCCATGCTGCATCCGGCCTATCTTTTACGCCAACCCTCGCATAAAAAATTCGCTTGGCAGGATTTGCGCGAACTCGCCAAGATCATCGAGAAGGTCGGGGCACGCGAGAATTGAGCCTCGCACGCCACGCCAAGATCGGGAGAGAGCCCCATGGAATGGCAGGACTTTCGCCGCTCGGAAAATGTCGAGGACAGGCGGGGCGACGATTCCGGCGGCGACGGTGGCGGAATCAGCATGCCGAGCGTCAGTGTCGGCCATCTCGGCCTCGGCACGATCGTCGTTCTCGGCCTGATCGGCTGGGCGCTCGGCATCGACCCGCGCGTGCTGATCGGCGGCGCCGAAATGATCCAGAACGCGCGCAATGGCGGCCAATATAGCCAGACGAGCGAGGCGAGCCTGCCACAGCAACACGCGCAGACCGGCACGCCGAGCGACAATATCGGCCAGTTCGTCGCTGCGGTTCTCGCGCAGACTGAGGATGTCTGGTCCAGCGTGTTGCCGGCGCAGAAAGGCATCAATTACGTGCCGCCGCGCCTCGTCCTCTATAACGGGCAGACCTATTCGGGCTGCGGCGGGGCGCAAGCGGCCATGGGGCCGTTCTATTGTCCACGCGACAAGAAGATCTATCTCGACACGTCCTTCTTTCGGGACATGCAGCAACGCTACGGTGGAGGCGGCGATTTCGCCTATGCCTATGTGATCGCCCATGAAGTGGGCCATCATATTCAGGACCAGCTCGGCATTCTGGGCAAGGTGGAAGCGGCGCAGATGAATGCCGGGTCGCGCGCCGGCGCCAATGCGCTCTCCGTCCGCCTTGAACTTATGGCCGATTGTCTCGCCGGCGTCTGGGCCGCCAATGCGCAGAGCAAGTACCACATCATCGATCCGGGCGACGTCGAAAAGGCAGTCGCGACCGCTCAGGCAATCGGCGACGACCGCCTGCAGCAAGCGGCGCAAGGCTATGTCGTGCCCGATTCCTTCACCCACGGCACCGCGGCGCAACGCGTGCAATGGCTCAATACCGGACTCAAATCGGGGCAGATCGATTCGTGCAATACGTTTGCGCCGTGAACCTATGTTCAGGCAACGGAGTTTCTGCTAATATGATCTTCTATGATCTTCTGTCGCCGGTACTGCTCAAAAGAAGGATGGCCGGCGGCTGATCGACTTGTCGGGCGACCGGGATCAGTCCGATGCGACCAGGCGATCTTGTCATTTGCGTCAATAACCGCCCCATCGAAGGCTGCGGAAACGATAATCTGCATCTCCTGACAGTCGGCCAAGTCTATACAATTCGCTCCCTTATCCGGAATTGGCGCTACGGGCTCGGCGTGCGCCTCTACGAAATCAGGCTGCCGCGCAGCCTCTTCGGATTCGAGCAAGGCTATTGGGCCGAACGGTTCCGCCTATGCCGCCCAACGTCAATTGCGGCTTTTGAGAAACTGCTGAAAGAAATCCCGACCGAGTTTCTCGACGACGTCGATCCCCCATCGCGGCATTGATGTTGTAACCATCAAGCAATACGGCGCAGCCTCAGGCGCGATGCCGAGCGCGCCCGCGTGGCTTTGATGAGATGACGGAAGGAAGGATCGCTCACCGGCATGCACAGTCGGCGGCCTACGAGCAAGCCGACTGCCGGGGCAAGCACCGGGACGAGGCGCTGCGAGAGCCCCTCCGGCGCCACCCGCAGGATCCAACCGCGCTCCTGCGTGCGTCCCGACTGAAGAAGGTCTTCGATCGCCTCGATGAGCCCGATGTCGGGGAGGTGGCCGGAACGGAGAATGAGGACATCCGAACCGCGGGTTGAGCTCAGAGCGAGCCGCAGCGCCTCGTTCTCCGTTTCGTTTTCGATCATGGCGCATCCGGCATGATCGGCGATGAGGCCGAGTTCGGCGTTGGGCGGTCCGGCAAGCACGGCGTCGCAGATCAGTCCGCGCACCGAGGCCGCCACGAAAGCCGAAAGGGTCCGCACGACCGGTTCGGCCTCGGCTCCGCGGCCGCTGCAGAGAAGAACGAGCGAAAGCCTCATGCGCCGCGCAGCTCATCATTGTGTTGACAGGGCATGATTAGTTCTATAAATGTTCGCATTATGTTCCAAAGGCTCAGAGCGAGCAGATCGATAACGAGCAGATCGATAAGGAGCGATTTCGCATGACCGCTGCAGTGCGAATCGAAGCGCGCCGGCAGGCGGACCGGCCGATGCCCCCGCCCAAGCGCGGGCGCGGCGCTCAAACGAACGAGAGCGGCCGGTTCGAGCTTCACGCCTATGTTCCGGTCGATGACGGCTGGAGCCTGGAGGAGCCGCCGCGATTGAACACGACGGTTACGATCGAACGGCCCAAGACGATCATCACGCGCAACGATTCTCCCGACATTTCCTTCGATCGTTCGATCAATCCTTATCGCGGCTGCGAGCACGGGTGCATCTATTGTTTCGCGCGCCCGACACATGCCTATATGGGATTGTCGCCGGGTCTCGATTTCGAAAGCAAGCTCTTCGCCAAGCCCGACGCCGCGAGCCTGCTCGAAAAGGAGCTTGCCGCGAAGAACTACGTGCCGCGCACGATCGCGATCGGCACCAATACCGACCCTTATCAGCCGATCGAGCGCCGTCATAGGATCATGCGGCAAGTGCTCGAAGTCCTGGCGCGAACGCATCATCCGGTCGGCATCGTCACCAAATCCTCGCTCATCTTGCGCGATCTCGATCTGCTCGCGCCTATGGCGCAGAAGGGCCTCGTCAAGGTCGCGCTGTCGGTCACGACTCTCGATCCGGTTCTTGCGCGGCGGATGGAGCCGCGCGCGAGCACGCCGGAAAAGCGGCTTGCGACGCTCGGGGCGCTGGCCAAAGCGGGCGTTCCGACCTGCGTCATGGTCGCGCCGATCATTCCGGCGCTCAACGATTCCGAGATCGAGACGATTCTCGCGCGCGCCAAAGCTCTCGGCGTGCGCGAGGCTGGGTACGTGATGTTGCGCCTGCCGCTCGAATTGCACGACCTCTTCAGCGAATGGCTCGCCGCCCATTATCCGGGCAAGGCGCAGCACGTTCTCTCGCTCGTTCGTTCGACCCGTGACGGAAAGATTTATGATTCGACCTTTGGAAAAAGAATGACGGGCAGCGGTCCCTATGCCTGGATGATCGGCCGCCGGTTCGAAGCGGCAATCAAGAAGCTCGGTTTTGGCGGGACGAAGCTGAAATTGCGGCACGATCTTTTCGTCCCGCCGGCGCGGATCGGCGAACAATTGCGGCTGCTCTGAGGGTGCGATCTTGCTGGTTATAACCGGGCTCCTCGCATGCGCCGCGACTTGATTGGCGGACCTCATCTGCCTATGGGACTCGCCAAGAGCGAGTCTCCGGCATGCAGAAAAAGGCCACGCGGCCGCATTTTCGTTTTGAGAGGAAGCTCGCCCAGGGCGACATCTGGCCGGTTGCCGGCATGGATGAAGTGGGGCGCGGGCCGCTCGCGGGTCCGGTGGCCGCCGCCGCCGTGATTCTCGATCCCGATCGCCTACCGAGGGGCGTCAATGATTCGAAACAGCTCGAGCCGGGAGAGCGCGAAGAGCTTTATGAAAAAATCCTTGAGCGCGCGATCGCGGTTTCGGTGGCTTTCGCCAGCGCTGCCGAAATCGACCGTATCAACATAAGGCAGGCGAGCCTCTTGGCCATGCGCCGGGCGCTCGCGGCGCTCGCCGTCAGACCGCGCTACGTTCTCATAGACGGCAATGATCTGCCGCCCGCGCTCTGCTGCGAAGGCGAGACGATCATCGACGGCGACACGAAGTCGATCTCGATTGCGGCGGCCTCGATTGTCGCGAAAGTCACGCGCGATCGTCTGATGCGGCGGCTTTGTCCGGTCTTTCCAGTCTATGGCTTCAGCCGGCACGTCGGCTATTCGACCGAAGAACATCTTGCGGCCATCGCGAAATACGGCCCGTGTCCCTATCATCGCTTGAGCTTCTCGCCGTTCCGTCTCGCCGCGGAATGAAAAGCTATTTTTAATCAAGTCGTTCTGAAAAGAGACAGCGCGGGGCTCCTGGCCTATACGCCGATTTTACCGTGCGCAGCGCAGAGTGAGTCCGTTGTTGCGTAACCGGTGGAATTTATGCGTAGCGCACGTGCCGGGACTGCCTGCCCGAAGTCTCAACTTAAGGTCACGCGTAGTGAGACAGGAGGGCGGCTCCCGGCCGTGTCGGAGCCAGTGCCTCTCAATCAGATTCTCGTTGGTGACTGCGTCGAGCGACTGGCGCGCCTTCCGGCCGAGAGCGTCGATCTCGTATTCGCCGATCCGCCCTATAATCTGCAGCTCGAACAATCGCTCTCGCGCCCGGATCAGAGCCTCGTCGATGCGGTCGACGAGGATTGGGACAAATTCTCGAGTTTCGCCGATTACGATTCCTTTACCCGCGCCTGGCTTTCCGGCGCGCGCCGTGTGATGCGGGAGAACGCAACGATCTTCGTGATCGGCTCCTACCACAATATTTTTCGCGTCGGCGCGATCCTGCAGGATCTGGGCTTCTGGATCTTGAATGACATCATCTGGCGCAAAGCCAATCCGATGCCGAACTTCCGCGGCCGCCGCTTCACCAATGCGCATGAGACTTTGATCTGGGCAGCCAAGAGCGCCGCCGCCAAATCCTACACGTTCAACTACGAAGCGCTGAAGGCCGGCAATGAAGACTGCCAGATGCGCTCCGATTGGTTCTTTCCCATCTGCACGGGAGCCGAGCGGTTGAAAAACGCGGCGGGGAACAAGACTCATCCGACGCAAAAGCCGGAAGCGCTTTTGGCACGTATCCTTCTTTCAGCCTCCAAGCCCGGCGATCTCGTGCTCGATCCCTTCTTCGGCTCCGGAACGACCGGCGCGGTCGCCAGAAAGCTCGGCCGCAATTTCATCGGCGTCGAACGCGATGGCTCATACATCGAGGCGGCGCGCGCACGCATCAGCGCCGTCAAGCCTCTGCCGGACGCGGCGGTCGCTGCGGCGCCGAGCAAAAGGTCGCAGCCGCGCGTCGCCTTTGCTTCCGTCGTCGACGCGGGACTCGTCCAGGCTGGCGAGATTCTCGTCGATGAAAAGAAGCGCCATCGCGCGCTTGTGCGCGCCGACGGCAGTATCGCACTGAGCGGCCCGAGCCCGTTTTCGATCGTCGGCTCGATCCACAAAGTCGGCGCTTTGGCGCAAGGCCTGCCGGCCTGCAACGGCTGGACGTTCTGGCACGTCGAGCGCGGCGGCCGGCTTGCGCCCATCGACGCTTTGCGCGCGACAATCAGAGAAAGCTTGAAGACCGCGGCGGAATAGGGTTCATGCCTCGTCGTGGGATCATGACATGGATAACGAAGCTACGCTCACCGCCTGGTGCGAGGCCATGGCGAGCCTCATCGATCTGCCGATCGAGGCCGGCGAGCGCGCCGAGATCATCGCCGGGCTGCGGGTCATCGCGCAACAGATGAAGCTCGTCGGCGGCTTTCCGCTCGACGATCGGGCCGAGCCTGCGCCTCAATTCGAGCCCTAGCCATGCGCCTTGACCTCGTTCAAGCAAGCGCGCGCGAGATCGCGGCAAGCGTGGCGTCGGGCGAGACTCGCGCAAGCGAGATAACCGACAGCTCGCTCGCCCGCGTCAGCGCGCATGATCCGAAGCTCAAAGCTTTCACTTATGTCACCGCAGAGCGGGCGAGAGCCAAGGCTGCCGCAATCGATGCGGAGCGGAAGGCGGGCCGCGCGCCCGGCCCGCTTGCCGGCGTGCCCTTCGCGGCCAAGAACCTTTACGACGTTGCCGGGCTCGTCACGCAGGCTGGCGCTCTCATCACGGACGATGATCCGCCGGCGAAGGCCGACGCTTTTGTGATCCGCCAATTGGAAGCGGCCGGCGCGATACTGCTTGGCGCGCTCAATATGGACGAATTTGCCTATGGCTTTACCGGCGAAAATATCCATCGGGGCAATTCGCTCAATCCGCATGATCCGCGTCATATGACCGGCGGCTCTTCGGGCGGCTCTGCGGCGGCGGTCGCATCCGGCATGGTGAAGGTCGCGCTAGGATCCGACACGAACGGATCGATCCGCGTGCCGGCCTCGCTCTGCGGCCTCTTCGGATTGAAGCCGACTTTCGGCCGTCTCTCGCGCGAGGGACTCTGTCCTTTCGTCGCGAGCCTCGATCACGCGGGCCTGCTCGCGCGCTCGGCCGGCGATCTCGCGCTCTTCTACGATATCATGCAGGGCGGCACGCATCGTGCAGCCGAACCGGTCTGCGCTTTGCTCGAAGAAGGGGCCAAGGGTCTGCGCATCGCAATTGCCGGCGATTATTTCCGCCGCGGCGGAAAGCCGGAAGCTTTTGCCGCGGTCGATCGCATCGCCGCGGCGCTCGGTACAAAAAGGGAAGCGATCCTGCCAAGTGCCGATGTTGCGCGCGCGGCCGCCTATCTGATCACGGCCGCCGAAGGGGCCGCCTTGCACCTTGAGAGATTGCGCGAGCGGCCGAAGGATTTCGACCCGGCGGTGCGCGACCGGCTCTTCGCCGGAGCGATGATTCCGGCGCAGGCGATGGTCAAAGCGCAAAAGTTCCGCCGTTGGTTTCGCGATCAGGCGCGCGCGATCTTCGCCGAATTCGATCTCATCCTCGCGCCGGCCACGCCTTGCCGCGCACCGCTTTCCGGCCAGAAGCTCATGGAACTCGACGGCGCGGAGGTCTCCGTTCGCGCCAATCTCGGCATCTATACGCAGCCGATTTCCTTCATCGGCCTGCCGGTCGTCACGGTGCCGGTTTGGACGGAAGGCGAGCGCCTGCCGATCGGCGTGCAAGTGATCGGGCCGGCCTGGCGCGAGGACCTTGTGCTGCGGGTGGCCTATGATCTCGAGAAGCGCGGCGTGGTTCAGGCGCCGGTTGCATCCGCCTTCGCGTGAGGCGCACTCACCACCAGGCGAGAATATAGGTCGAGAGTGGATAGGCCAGCAGGATGCCGAGAACGGCACCGCCGACCACGTCGCTGACGTAATGGTGGCCCGTTGCGATCCGCGACCAGGCCATGAGGATCGTTATGGCGATGGCGGAAATCACGGTGGACGGCCAAACCAGCACGACAGGGACGAGCACGCCCGACAGCGTCATCAGATGGCCGCTCGGGAATGAATGTTCGTCGAGAACCGCGAGCAAAGAGGGCAGGCGTGGATCGACCTGGAAGGGACGCGGCCGCCCGAACCAGCGCTTGATATAGGGAAAGAGACAATGCAGCAGGCCCGCATTCAGCGCGCCGACGAAGACGACGCGGATGCCCGTGCGCCCGAGGCCCTCGAACACGACGGAGATGATGATCAGATAGAGCCAGCTATTTCCGAGCTTGCTGATGGCGATGGCAGAAGCCCGGCCGACTTTTGGGCGCGCCGAGCGCGAGATGATGCGAACGGCGGCAAGATCGGCGCGGCGAAGCCGCTCAGCCCATTGGGCTCTGAGCGTCAGGGGCTCGATCTGCGGCGGTCGTGGCGACAGTTCCAGCATGAATTCGAGCCTAGCGGTTCTCCTCATCCATTCGAAGTCGCGACGCCGCCGATTCGCGGATGATCATTCACATGAGACCACTCGAATGACCCGAGTATGACATAGCGGTGCGAAAAATAGGCTGACGGCCAAGGACTTACAGTCGAACGCAAACCAGACGTTCTCACTATGCCTTTAAAGTATGATCGCTTGCGTGCTGCGGCGCAAGTTAAGCTTTAACGTGTGGAAGATGTCCGAAATTCGGCTGAAGGTCAGCCGACCCGGCGGGCGAGGGTCGCGTGTACCTCGGATTTCTCGGCCCGCGCCTCGAGGCAGATCTCGCGATCGATTCTCTGTCGCATCACCTCGTTCAGAAGGTCGGCGAAGGCCGCCGCTTCGGCATCTTCGGCGACGGGCTCGCGATATTTGATCGCTTGGCGCCAAGATTCGTCCGCAACGTCGAGAGCAAATGCCATGAGCGCATTGGCGAGGAAGCTCTCGGGCGTTATGCCGCGGTGAGCGACCAAGGCGCGGACTTCATCGGAGAGGTTCGGATCGAGCCGTGCCAGAATTCCGGCGGCGGAAATATCGCCCGAAAGGAGCCCGAGAATGAGATCGCGCAGCCGCGGTACTGCACTGCCACCTGGGCTGGGCTCGGCATCGGCAATCAAATAGCCAAAGATCGAGACACTCATTCCGGCCTCCGCAAAGCCATCATAGCACAATGTGTACCGGCAGCCATCTTGGCCTCGGCCGCAAGCGGAAAGTCTAACAGGCAGCTTTGACAGTTCCGTGCAGGCCGCAAGCCGCGGCCGGGCCTCTTAAGAATTAGAGGGCGCGTCGGTTGCGGAAAGGACCTGAGATCCGGCGGGCCCCGCTTTTGCAGCGGAGCCCGGCGGCCAGTGCCGCTCAGGCGAAGAGCTTTTGCGCCACTTCGGCGACATGGCGGCCTTGGAATCGAGCCCCGGCAAGCTCGTTTTCGCTCGGCTTTCTCGATCCGTCCCCCGCGGCGATCGTGGTGATGCCGTAGGGCGAGCCGCCGGTGATCTCGTCGAGCCTCATTTGCCCTTGGAAACTGTAGGGCAGTCCGACGACCACGAGGCCGAAATGCAAAAGATTGGTGATGATCGAGAAGAGCGTCGTTTCCTGCCCGCCATGTTGGCTTGCGGTCGAGGCGAAGGCGCTGCCGACTTTTCCGATTAAGGCGCCGCTGGCCCAAAGCCCGCCGGCCTGATCGAGGAAATTGGCCATTTGCGAGGTCATGCGGCCGAACCGCGTGCCGGTACCTATGATGATCGCATCGTAATCGGCGAGCTCGGCGACATTGGCGACCGGCGCGGGCTGGTCGAGCTTGTAATGCGCCGCCTTGGCAACCTCGTCCGGAACGAGCTCCGGCACTCTCTTTACATCGACCTCGGAGCCGGCTTGGCGCGCGCCTTCGGCAACGGCATAGGCCATCGCCTCGATGTGACCATAAGAGGAATAGTAAAGAACAAGAACCCTGGCCATGTTCACCTCGACATGTGCGGTTGAAAAAAGCCGTCCGGAAGGATCATGGGGAGCCGCATTGGTTCAGGCGGCGTCGACGAGGACGATCTCGGCATCCTCGAGCGCCTTCACCCGCAAAGCTTTCTCGCCATAGATCGCGGCGCCGTCGCGCGGCTCGAGCTTCACTTCATTGACCTCGATCGCTCCGTTCGCCGGCACAAGATAGGCGTGGCGTTCTGCGCCGAGCTCATAATCGGCCGTCTCGCCTGCCTTGAGATTGGCACCGAGCACGCGCGCGTCGGCGCGGATCGGCAGAGCGTCTTCGTCTTCGGCGAAGCCGCTAGCGAGCGTCACGAACCGGCCGGAGCGATCGGCCTTGGGGAAGGGCTTCGTGCCCCAGGAAGGCTGCACACCGCGCTCCTTCGGTAAGATCCAGATCTGGAAGAGCCGCGTCGTGCCCGGCTCGAGATTATATTCGGCATGCCTTATGCCCGTGCCGGCGCTCATCACCTGGACGTCGCCCGCTTCAGTCCTGCCTTTGTTGCCGAGACTGTCCTGATGGGTGATCGCACCTTCGCGCACGTAAGTGACAATCTCCATATCGGCGTGGGGATGCGGCGGAAAGCCGGTCTGCGGCGCGATTGCGTCGTCATTCCAGACACGTATAGCGCCCCATCCCATACGCTTGGGGTCGCGATAGTCGGCAAAAGAAAAGTGATGCTTGGCCTTCAGCCAGCCGTGGTCGGCACCGCCGAGACTTTCGAATGGTCTGCGTTCGATCATTGCCATCTCCTCCGAGCCGTTCAGGCTCCGTCTTTGCGAACATATTGAACGGCCCGATCAAATCTGAAATAGAAATGATGGAAATTGACCGTTT
Organism: Beijerinckiaceae bacterium; assembly: GCA_021324915.1. Lineage (GTDB taxonomy): Bacteria > Pseudomonadota > Alphaproteobacteria > Rhizobiales > Beijerinckiaceae > Methylovirgula. The sequence goes on from JAJPIC010000027.1 coordinate 59,441, forward strand.
CCGATTTTGCCATGACGAAGCTTCCGGATTTCGAAGCATGGGCCGTTTTCGCGAAAGTTGCGGAGCTCGGCTCTTTCGCCCGTGCGGCCTCTGAGCTCGGCCTCTCCAAGGCTACCGTCTCGAAGGCGGTCGGCCGGTTGGAAGCCAAGCTCGGCACGAGCCTCTTTCACCGCACGTCGCGGCGCATGTCGCTGACCGAGAGCGGCCGGGGGACGCTGGAGCGCGCGGCGCGGATCTTGGCGGAAGGCGAGGCGGTGGAAGCCGAAGCCACGGCGCAATCGGCCATGCCGCGCGGTCTTGTCCGTGTCGCCGCGCCCATGTCCTTCGGCATCGCGCATCTTGCGCCGCTGCTGGCGGAGTTCCTCGGGCTCTATCCGGAAGTCTCGCTCGAATTGAGTCTCAGCGATCAGATCGTCGATCTCGTCAGCGAAGGCTTCGATCTCGCGCTCCGGATCGCGGTCCTGCCGGATTCGAGCCTTTTGGCCCGCCGGCTCTGCAGCGTGCGGATCCTGCTCGTCGGCGCGCCGGATTATTTCAGCGTTCACGGCCGGCCACGCCATCCTAAGGATCTCGCCGACCACACGGTTCTTTTCTACACCTATTCGCGCAGCCCCGGCGTGTGGCGCTTCGTCCATGAGCAGCACGGCGAATATAGCGTGCGCGTGCGCGCGCCCTTGCGCGCCAACAACGCCGACGTGCTGCAGCCGGCGCTTTGCGCTGGCCTTGGCCTAGCTTTGCAGCCGGAATTCCTCGTCTGGCGTGATCTTGCCGAAGGCCGGCTCGAAGCCGCGATGCAAGACTGGATCGCCGCTCCCGGCGCGCTACACCTTGTCACGCCCCCCGGCGCCATGCGGCCGGCGCGCGTGCAGGTGCTCATGGATTTTCTGGCGCAAAGATTTTCGAAAGCACCCTGGGCCGCGCCTTGACGGGGGCGGCCATCGCTGTCCAGTGTTGTGCACTGCGACAGAACGGGGGAGAGCGATGTCCGAAGGTCTCGTGACGATCGAATGCCGTTATCCGGTCAGAGAAGCCCTCGACCGCCTCGAAACCGCTTTGCGCGCGCGTGGCGTCACGATTTTCGCCCGTATCGACCACGCGGCTGGCGCCGCCTCGGTCGGCATGGATCTGCGGCCGACAGAACTCTTGATATTCGGCAATCCAAAGGCCGGCACGCCGCTGATGCAGGCGAATCAGGCGATCGGCCTCGATCTGCCGCTGAAAATCCTCGCCTGGGAGGATGAAGCAGCAAAAGTCTGGCTCAGCTACAACGATCCGCACTGGCTGGCGCGCCGCTACGGGCTCGATCGTGCCGCGGAACCGGCGGTCGAAGCACTGGCCGTGGTGCTCTCCAATTTCGCTAAAACCGCGGTCGAATGAGGCAATCCGCATCGGATGGCCCCAAAACCGGTACCCACTTTTGGGTCCGATGCTTATTCGTCATTGCTCGCGTTGAGCTCCTCGACCGGCAAGACCGCCGGCGGCGCTTTCATGCGGACGCCGGGTTGGCCGCCGTTCAAGAATTCAACGCCGGCCGCTTCGAGTGCTTGCCGCATGGCTTCGAGCGCGTCGTCGGGCACGTGCTCGCCGGCTTCATAATCTTTGACGTCGCGCAGAGGCAGATCGGCCTCGCGCGCAAGCCGCGCCTTGGACCATCCGATGAGGCCGCGCGCCGCGCGCACGTGAGCGATCGTGATCAAGGTCTTGCACCAGTCTGTTGTAACTTGAGGTGAGCAATCTATCAGCGCGCGGCATCCGAAACAATCGATCGCCGCAATTTCGCTCTCTACCGGCGCGTTGCTGGCCACGTCACGATGCGCCCGCTCGGGACGAGATCTTTCAGGCCTTCGAGGACGGAGTCGACGATCGGCGGATCGTCGAAAAATTCGATCACGATGGGCAGGTCGGCCAAGATGCGGAGGAGGTCGGCAGGGTGGACTTCCCGCGTCCCCCCGAAACCGGCAATTCCTCGAAAGACGGTGACGCCCTTCACATTATGCCGGTCATGCAGGATATCCATGATTTCGCGGACGAGAGTCTTCCGCCGGCCGTGTTCGGCTTCGCTCAGATAGATACGTACCAAGGTCACCTCTTGCGCCATGCCACCTCACAGGATTCGTGCGAGATAGACCCCGCAGAGCGTGGAAAAAATCCCGAGCACCAGGGAGAGGGTGACATAGAGCAGGCTCTTGCCGATTTCACCCTCTTCCAAAAGCAGAACCGTCTCCATGACAAAGGTCGAAAAGGTCGAGAACCCGCCGACGAAGCCAGTGAGCAGGCCGACGCGGACGGCTGGGTCCATGGTCACCCGGTCGAGGGTCTCGACGAAAATGAAGCCGACGAGGAAACACGCGAGCACATTGATCGACAGCGTGGCGTACGGGAAGTCCCGGCCATTGATCGCCGACACGAAGTTGGTCATGGCGTAACGCGCCCAGCAGCCGAGGACGCCGCCGATCGCAATGGTCACATAGGGCCACATGGTCTGGCTATCCGTTAGCAGCGCAAGTCGGGGAGCGGCCGCGCATTCGCGCAAAGAGGCGCAAGGCGTCGCAAAAAAGGACGAGATCTTTTGAAAACGGTCCGAGGCTTCGCATGACTCCTCCCGGCATCGAAGATGCATTCAGGAGTCATCAGCCCCGTGGGCGGTTATACGGCGGAACCCCATCGCCGAGCCGGGTCATGCAGCGTGTCGCCGGAGCTGTCAATCGCGTACCGCGCGCCGTGAGGTGCGCATATTGTCTCGCCAGGCGGCGAGAAGCCTTTGCTCAATGAAGCGCGAACTGGCTACTCTGCAGATAATGAGAGATCATGTCGGCGCGCAGTCTATTGGCCAGAGCCGTCGGATGCCCGTCGCCGCTGATGACAAGGCCGTCTCTCCTGATAGCGAGGTCGAGCGTCCGCTGTCCAGCTTCGCCAAGTCTGGAGACAATCTGCTCGGTGACTGCATCCTCATCTATATGAAGGAATAGGGTAGGGACGCCATATTTCGATTTCGCGATCTCGGCCGCCTTCAAGAGGATCGCAACATCAAGGTCGATATCGCGTCGGTCGATCCTGCGCACGATCGGCTCGATGAAAGCGTGATAGATCGGTGTTTTGCGCATCCACTGAGGCAGGACGTTCTTATCGGCGCAGATGCCTTTATAAACGACCGAACCATTCTCCAATTCGTACCTTGGGGCCGGGCCGACCCAAGATTCCTTGCATGCGGATCGCGCGACCATCCAAGTGCCGGTGAGATAAACGAAGAGATCGGGCGTCGATCCAATCGCCTTGTCGAAAATCCCGGTCTCGAGCTCGCGAAGGAATTGTTGTGCCCCGCTTCCCGGCAGCCCGAGATTGACGATGCGATATTGGGGAAGCCGGTTGGCAACTTGCTGGGGGAGCGTATCGGCGTCCTCAAGCCCGGTTCCGAATGTCAAAGAATCGCCGAAAAAGGCGATTGTTCCACACTTCTCGCATGAAATCGTCTTCCGCTGGAGAGCATCATCTATGGTGTAATCCGCATCATAGATGGTGGCATTGGAATGCGGATCGAATCTTCTTTCGTGATAGATTCCTGGATGAGCGGGTCTCCATCCGAGAATTGGATCTGGCGCTCGATAGCCGGGTGTCGAGATGACGTAGTAATCCCAGGGCGCGAGCCAGGAAGCAATCAGCCAAACGGCGAGAAGACCGGCTGAGAAAGAAATCAACGAAAGAAATAAAGCGGCCACGCGTGACGACATGGAGGCATTCAGCCCGAGCGAAAATCGCTTGTCAAAAGATGCGAGAATACGGTCGTGTCACTGGATACGAGCGACGAGCCGTTTTACTTGACCGAGGGCCGACGAATCGTCTCAACTGACCCCTCTCGATTGGGGAGGACGGAATGCGGACTTGGGTCTGGCTTGCCACGGCTCTCGCACTCTGCGGTTGCAATGAGGCGCAGCCGGTTGCTTCTGTTCCCCAGGCGCCGCCTCCGCAGCCGGCTCCGGCGGATTTCTCCGGCCTGCCGCCCGACGCTGCCTGCACGGCGAAAATCAACCGCTATCAGGGCGTCGTCACTGCCGATCATCAGACCGGCTATGTGAGCGATCAGGTCTTCGCTGACATAGAGCATGATTTGACCGATGCAGCCGAGGCCTGTTCCGCCGGCAATAGCGACGAGGCTCTGAGCAGAATCCGCATCTCCGAGCAAAAGCACGGCTATCACGTGTAACGGCGATCCGTGAGCGAAGCGAAAGGCGTGAGGGGCGAGGGCATGGTGCCAAGCTGGCGGCCGTCACCCTGACCCTCTCTCCGCAAGCGGGGAGAGGGAAGCAAGCACGTATCGCAAATAGGTCACGATGAAGTCCGGCATGCGCGGATCGAGATCCGCCAAGCCGAACACCGCTTTCAGCCTGGTGAGCTCCGGCTCCTTTTCTCTCGCAACGAATTGCGCGGTGCGCGCGATGAGCTCGGCTGCCGATAGGGTGGAGCGCAGCGTCTTCATGCAGGCGAGGCGCGGGCCCTGAAATACAAGGCTCCAGCCGGGATCCACTGCGACTTCGCTCGCGGCAATACCGGTTTCTTCTTCGAGCTCGCGCAGCACGCTTCCTTCGAGATCGACCCGGTCGCCGAGAAGGTCACCGGGATCGGGCGTTCCGGCCGGAAAATAGATAAGTCCCGCATTCGCCGTCGAGCTCGACATCTCGCCCAGCAGAAAAGCTCCGTCGGCCGAAAGGAGCGCTCCCATGGCGAAAATATTGGCGACGCTTTCGTCCGGGAAGCCGAAATCCCGCCAGGCGAGGAATGCCTTGTATTGGGCCATGAGGCAGGCGCCTTCGAGTCTGCGTCCGTCTTCGCGTTCGGCGAGCGCAAAACGATGGAGCAGAAGAACCCGGCCGTTATAGAGCTGCGGCTTCCTGCGCGTGAGCTCGCGCCAATGCGCATCGATGTGGTGCGCCCTCTCGGCCTCGAATGCCCAGGGCCTTTCGTCGAGCCGCAAGTCGATTTCCGAAATCCTCTCGATACGCGGCTGCGCAAATCTCATAGATCGAGATGTCCTTCCGCCACGATGACCGCAGCCCCGCCGACTTGCGCCTCGACGAGCACGCCTTTTTCGACATCGAGACTGAGGATGATCAGGCTCGGGCGCTCCATCTCGAAACCCTGCTCGATGACGAGGGCATGGTTGCCATCCGGTATTTTTTCGAAGGCCATCAGCACGCCGGCGAAAGCGGCGGCTGCCGAGCCGGTCGCCGGATCCTCGGTGATGCCGAGGGTCGGGGCGAACATGCGCGCGTGAAAGTCATGTCCGGCCACACATTCGCGCGTATAGAGGAAAGCATGCGCCGTTTCAGCCGGCGTAAATGCCGCGGGAAAGAGATCGGCGCGCACCCGCGCACCGGCCAGGGCCGAGAGCGTTGCGACCGGAACGAATGTGAAGGCCGTTCCGGCCGAGTAGATCGAGGGCACGTGCCGGTCGAAGCCGATGTCGGCGGATGAAAGCCCGAGCGCAGCCGCAAGCCGGTCGGAGCTTTGCGGCATGCCGACACGGCTCGGCAGGCGAGGCAGAGTGAAATGCGCCTGCCGGGCCTTGCCGGGGCGGTGCCGCACCACGCAGGCGATGGCGCCGATCGGCTCTTCGAGCACGACACTCAGATCCTGCCCGCGCAAAAGATCGCGCGCCCGCAATTCGCCGACGAGGATCGCCGCACCAAGCGTCGGATGCCCGGCAAAAGGAAGCTCCGCGCGCGGCGTGAAAATGCGCAGCCGCGCCGTATTCACCGGATCATGCGGCTCGAAAAGGAAGATCGTCTCGGAGAGGTTGAATTCGGCAGCGATCTTCTGCATCGCCGACGTATCGAGACCATCGCAATCGATGACGGCAGCCAGCGGATTGCCGGCAAGCGCCCGTTCGGTGAAAACGTCGAGCACATAATATTTGCGGCGCAAGCCAAGCCTCCTGTTGCCCTCTCATGCGGGGCGGCCCTCCGCCGGTCAAGCTAGCCGGCTCTTGTCGCTTTCCGCCGCTTGGGCCATGTTCAGAAGTTCAACGGAATTCCCGGATATCTCAGCGAGAATAATATGGCCGGAAATGCCCCTATCGTGGAAAACGTAACCTTGCCGGAATTGAAAGAAGGCCTCGTTGATGGCTCGATCGTGCTCGTCGACGTGCGCGAGCCGCACGAATATGCAGCGGGCCACATTCCCGGCGCTTCGCTCAATCCTTTACAGAGTTTCGATCCGGACGCGCTGCCGGGGCCGGAGCCCGGCAAAAGGATCGTTCTCTCCTGCCGCTCGGGCAATCGGTCGGTTACCGCCTTGAGACTCGCGCAGGAAGCAGGGCGCGATGACATTCGTGCGCATTTCGGCGGCGGCATGCTCGCGTGGGAGAAGGCGGGCGAACCCGTCGAGCATTAGAGCGCCGGACTCTAAACGGGTCCAGTTTGGACGAAATCCGATGCTCTAAGCAAATGAGTGGCGCGCGGTTCTGGAAAATTTCGGGTGGGAGAAGCTTACCTCTCCCGCAGCGCCACCCAGAACCGGCGCTTCTCGGACCGGCGCAGGATATCGAGCGGGATCGTGCGGCCGATCTTGTCCGCGTCGAGCAGGCGGATGAGATCGTCCGTGCCGGAAACGGGCGTGCCGTCGACGGCGAGCACGATATCCCCGGTGAGGAGGCCTGCTTCGTCGGCCGGCCCGCCCTTTTCGACGCTGGTCACCACCGCGCCCGTCGCTTGCGTCAATCCAAGCCGAAGGGCGATCCGTCTCGGCAGTGGCACCGTGCCGCCGCCGATGCCGAGCCGGGCGCGGCGCACGCGGCCATGCCGGATGATCTCACCCAGCACGAAAAGCGCGGTATTGGCCGCGACCGCAAAACAAATGCCTTGTGCGCCGGCAATCATTGCCGTGTTGATGCCGATGACCTCGCCGCGCGAGGAGACGAGCGGGCCGCCCGAATTGCCGGGGTTCAAAGCCGCATCCGTTTGGATGACGTCGTCTATCGTGCGGCCGGATTTGGCGCGCAGCGAACGGCCGAGCGCCGAGACGATGCCGGCCGTCACGGTCGCGTCGAAGCCGAGCGGATTGCCGATGGCGATCGCGATCTCGCCGGGCTTCAATCGTTTCGAATCGCCGAGCGTGGCGGCGGGCAAGGTCGTGTCTTCCTCGACGCGCACGAGCGCAAGATCGGTATCGGGATCATCGCCCAGAACGCGCGCGGAAAGATCGCGGCCGTCGAGCGTCGTCACGCGCGCGCGTTTGGCACCCTGCACCACGTGGCTGTTGGTGAGGATGAGCCCGTCGGGCGAAACGATGACGCCGGAGCCTGTGCCGCCGCGCCTTCCCTCGCCATGCTGCACTTCGAGCCGCACGACGCTTGGCGCGACGCGCTCGACGACGTCAGTCACCGTGCGCGAATAGGCATCGAGCAGCGCGGCATCCGCCGGCACATTGGCGCCGGCGCCTGCCGGCTGCCCGCTGGATTCATCAAGGAGAAACGTCAGAGTTGGATCGAACATGGGTCCGATATGGGGAGCGCACGGCCCGCGGAAAAGGCCCGGATTTCGCCGCGCTTGCCTCTTAAGCAAAGCAACGCAACGCCAAAGCCCGAGTAGACGAAGCCCCATCGAAGACAGCTCGAGGAGACAATGGCACGGGACGAAGGGCTCGAAGAATTGCTGCGCCAGGATCTCGAAGGAGAACCGGGAGTGGCGGAAAAGGCGATGTTCGGCGGGCGCGCCTTTCTCCTCAACGGCAATCTCCTCTGCGGAGCGCGCGACGATGGCATGCTCGTGCGCCTGGGCAAGGACAAAGACGGGTGGGCGCTCGCCCTTGCCGATGTTGTGCCGATGATCTCGCGAGGAAAGCCCATGCAGGGCTGGGTCCGGGCAGGGCCGCAGGCCTTCGGCGATGACGCTCTGCGCCGGAAATTGCTGGATGCGGCGCTGGCTTTCGTGCGCGCTTTGCCGGCGAAATGAGCGCAATCAATGCGACGCGCCTTGATTTCGCAAAGGTGCGGCGCAGACTGGCTTCAGCGAATGATTCGGGCGAGCTCCCGGACCCGAGGACCAAATGGCGATGATTCCCCCACCCGAGGGCATGAGCGAGACGGATTACGAGACGATCGAGGCCGCGGTCACGGAGACCGTGCGCGGGCGCTGGTTCCTCGCCGAATATGCCCGCCGCAGCCGGGTCGACGAAATGCGCCAGATGCTCGACGGGCTGGCGCGGCTCGAACAGGTCGTGCGCGAACAGCAAGCGCAGCCGGCCGATCCCTCGGTCCGGCTTCTCATTCAGCGTCTGAAAGAAGTCACCCAGGCGCTCGATCGGATGGCGGGCGAGATGCGTGCCGAGGGCCTCGCGGACAAATTTTCCGCTGCCGTCGAGGCCCAGGCACGCGCAGTCGCCGGGCTTTTGCGGCTGAACAGCCCTTCGACCAATCCGCAACGCGCCCCCGAGCCGCGCCGCGCGGCTTTGCCCGAACCCGAGCCGGAGAAATCGCCGGACCAATCTTCGTCCGGCGACGCGCGCCATTCCCTGCTCGAAAGGCTCGACAAATTGCCGATCTCGGAAAAGCTCGCGCTCTTTGCCTGACCGCCCAAGCTGGCAGCGAAATTCTCTCGCCCTAGATCTTCCGCGCCGGCCGCAAAGCTTTATGCTTGAGATCGCGAAGCGCGGACGCGAAACATAAGAGGGAGGGCGCGATGCGCGTGTTTTTGGGTGTCATCTTGGGCATTCTGCTGACGATTCTCGTTGCCTATCTGGCCGATGCCGGTCGCGCGCCGGTCTGTCCTGCGGGCGGCGTCGGTTGCCCCCTCGTCAATTGGGACGAGGCGAATGTCCGGTTCAAGAATACGGAACATAATCTGCGTGCGTTCTGGGACCGGGTGACCGGGCGCAACGACTAGCATGACCGATCTCACGGAGGACGCGGCGCGCTATCGCGCGAAGATGGCGAAGCGCAAGGCCTTGCAGGATTCGGAGATTGCCAAGCGCACGATCGAAAAGGGTCTGCTCATCGTCAATACCGGCGCGGGCAAGGGAAAATCGACCGCAGGATTTGGTCTCCTCATGCGGGCGCTCGGCCACGGCTGGCCCTGCGGCGTCGTCCAATTCATAAAGGGTACATGGGAGACGGGAGAACGCGCGGCGGTCGCGCGCTTTCCCGATCTCGTTACGTGGCACGTGATGGGCGAGGGATTCACCTGGGAAACGCAGGATCTGGCGCGCGATATCGAGGCGGCGCAGGCAGGCTGGGCCAAGGCTCGCGAATTGATGGAAGATCCGAGGATCCGGCTCCTGCTGCTCGACGAATTGAATATCGCACTACGCTACGATTATCTGCCGCTCGACGAGGTCGTTGCGGCTCTGCGCAATAGGCGCTCCGATCTTCATGTCGTCGTCACGGGGCGCAATGCGCGGCCCGAATTGATCGAGGCGGCCGATCTCGTCACGGAAATGAAGCTCGTCAAACACCATTACGATGCCGGGGTGAAAGCCCAGGCGGGAATCGAATTTTGAGCGCCGCGCTCCTTGCCACCCATATCGACCTCGATCTGCTGTTCGGCCTGGCGCGGTGAGGAGCAGGGACACACCAGACTTTCGTTCGATATTCCAAACGAAATCGTCTATTATCCGGGACGTTATCCCGGAGTCGTTCATGGGCATCGAAGGTCGCGACAAGGCCAAGGCGCTGGAAGCAGGCGCGCTTGCCGTCTCCGGCCAACTCGGCAAGGCCGTGCAGCGGCTGCGCAAGGCCAACAACCTCTCGCTTTCGGAGCTCTCCGAGCAATCGGGCGTCGCCAAGTCGATCATCAGCCAGATCGAGCGCAACGAGACCAATCCGACGCTCGCGACGATCTGGCGCCTCGCCCAGGCGCTCGACGTCTCGATAGAGGGTGTGCTCAGGGTCAGCGAGGACGAGCCGTTCCTCGAAAAAGCATCGAGGGGCGACACGCCCATTCTCGTTTCCGATGACGGCAAATGTCATTTGTCGATCATCGGCTGGATCAAGACGGTCGAATGGCTGCAATGGTACGGATTTAGCGCCGAACCTGGCGGGGTGCTCGCGTCCGAACCGCACCAGCGCGGCTCGGTCGAATGTCTCTCGGTGACGGACGGCGAGCTCGAGGTCGAAGTCGGCGGCATGGCCGAACACGCCAAGGCCGGGGAGACATTGCGCTATCGGTGCGATCGGCCGCATGTCATCCGCAATCGCACAGAGAAGCCGGCCGCCGCGATGATGGTCTGCATTCTCAAGGCGGCGGTGATGGAATAGAGCATGATCCGGAAAAGTGCGAAGCGGTTTTCCGACGAGACCATGCTCAAATAAAAAGCATGATCCGGAAAAGTGTGGAGCGGTTTCCCGACGAGATCATGCTCGAGCCAAAAGCATGATCCGGAAAAGTGTGGAGCGGTTTCCCGACGAGATCATGCTCGAGCCAAAAGCATGATCCGGAAAAGTGTGAAGCGGTTTTCCGACGAGATCATGCTCGAGCCAAAAGCATGATCCGGAAAAGTGCGAAGCGGTTTTCCGACGAGAGCATGCTCAAATCAAAAGCATGATCCGGAAAAGTGCGAAGCGGTTTTCCGACGAGACCATGCTCAAATCAAAAGCATGATCCGGAAAAGTGTGAAGCGGTTTTCCGACGAGACCATGCTCAAATCAAAAGCATGATCCGGAAAAGTGTGGAGCGGTTTTCCGACAAGATTATGCTCAAGCAAGAAGCATGATCCGGAAAAGTGTGAAGCGGTTTGGCTTGGCTCCTATTGCGCTTCGGCCGCACCGTCGATGCGGGCGCCCGGCAGAATGCCGCCGCAATGCGGACAGACCGCATGCGCTATGTGCGCATGGTGACGCGCACCGAAATCGGCGCTGATGATCGTATGAATTTTCGCGCGCTGCTCGCGCCGGAGCCGCAATTGATTGAGATAGCCGGCGGTGATGAGACCCGAAAAGAGCGCGAGCGCGCCGATTCCCATGACAGAGATGATGCCGCCGAGTATCCGTCCGGCGAGAGTTACGGGTACGATATCGCCGTAACCGACCGTCGTGATCGTCTCGATCGCCCACCACATCGCCGCGGGAATCGAGGTGAAGACATTGGGCTGCGCAGCGCCTTCGAGCATATACATGAGCGCGCCGCCGATCGTCAGAGTGAGGACGAGGACGAAGATCAAGGCTCCGATCGCCTGCGCCTCCTCACGCAGCACCGCCCAAAGAAGCGCGAATGTGGTCGAGTGGCGCGTGAGCTTTATCATGCGCAGCAGGCGCAAGAGTCTGAGCACGCGCAAATCGCCGGCGCCGATAAGGCCGAGAACCGCCGGCAGAACCGCGATCAGATCGATCAGCGGAAAGAAGCCCCTCGCATAAGTGAGCCGTCCCCACAAGGGGGAATGAAATCGTCCGCTGCGGAAATCGACCGAGGTCCAAAGCCGCAGCACATATTCGATGGCGAAAATCGTGGTTGCGCAAGTTTCGATGAGGGTGAAAAGACGCGCGTTGTGCGCCCGGATCGGCTCGACGGATTCGAGGATTACCGCGGCGACATTGACGATGATCAGCGCCGCGAGTAGCGCGTTGAAGATTCGGGTCGTTCTTGTCTGCGGCGCGTCGTCGTCGAAGAGCGCACTCAGCCGGCGGCGCAAGGAAGTGCTGGGTTGCTGCACAGAAATCGTCCAGCGGAGCCGGTGAAGCTAGCCGGACCCGATGAACCAAATTTGACGCGGCGTTCGTTCTCCCGCAAGCGGAAGAGGGAATTACCCCCACAGAGCCGGCGCCGGCGGATAGATCCGCGCTCCGTCATAGCGCAGGCCATTCGCGCGGTCGGCAGCGAGCAGCAGCGGCCCGTCGAGATCGACGTAGCGCGCTTTGCCGGCCAGCAGCAAAGCAGGGGCGACGCCGAGCGAAGTGCCGACCATGCTGCCGATCATGATTTGAAATCCAAGCCGCTCGGCCTCGGCGACGGTGGCGAGCGCTTCCGTGAGCCCGCCCGTCTTGTCGAGCTTGACGTTCACGGCATCATAAAGCCCGCGCAGGTCGGCAACGTCGGCCGCTTTGTGGCAGCTCTCGTCGGCGCAGATCGGAATCGAATGGGCGATCTCGGCGAGGACCGCATCTTGTCCGGCAGGCAGCGGCTGCTCGATCAGGCGAACATCGTGGCGGGCGCAGGCTTCGAGATTTGCGACGAGATTTTGCGGCGACCAGGCCTCGTTGGCATCGCCGATGAGTTCGGCTTTCGGCACGGATTGGCGCACCGCCGCCAATCTTTCCGCATCGCCGTCGCCGCCGAGTTTCAACTTGAGCAGCGGATAGAAGCTCGCGGCTTTCGCGGCCTGCGCCATGGCTTCTGGCGAGCCGAGCGAGATCGTGAATGCGGTGACGACCGTTGCCGGCGCGGGGAGACCCAAGAGTCTATGGACGGGAACGGCGCGCTGTTTCGCCCTTAGATCCCAAAGCGCGCAATCGAGGGCGTTGCGTGCCGCGCCGGGCGGCATCAATTCCTGCAGGGCCGCGTTGTCGATGCCGGCTTCGATCGTCTGCCGCACCGCCTCGATCTCGGCCAACACGCTTTGCGCGTTTTCGCCATAGCGGGCATAGGGCACGCATTCGCCGCGACCGCGAAAGCCGTCCGATTCGAGAGTTGCGACGACGAGAATTGCCTCGGTCTTGGCGCCGCGGGAAATGACGAAGCCGCCGGCGATCGGGAAAGTTTCAACCGCAACCGTGAGCCGCGTTGCGCCCATTCTTTCAGTCGGCGCCCCCGCCTGCGCTACTCGCCTGGCTCGGCGCCGCGTGCCTGCGATGATGCCGGGGCGCCTGCGCGCCGGAGCCCTTGTCGTTGGCGGTCGGATCGAAGCCAACCTTGATCGCGTAGTCCTCTTTGAAATTGCCCGTCGCGGGAACGCTGAGCGGCTCGGTGACGAGCGTGAAGGGCGCTTCCGTCTGGCCGTCCGGCACGCTGGTCGGAACTTGGTAAAGCTTGCTCAACACCGGGCTGTCGTCACTGCGCTGGACGATGGCAACACGGACGGGCGCGTCGAAAGAGCCGGCGCTGCCGAGCGGCCCGAGCAGCACACGGCCGGCGACGCCGATTTTCATGGCAACCTGACCGCCTCTGACCTCGCAATCGCGCGCCACATTTTCGATCGAGAATTGATAGCGCACGTTTGCGTTCGTCTGGTCCGTGCCCGGGCCATAAATGCGGTCGGCGGCGGTGCCGTCGAGAATCTGGATCTCCGGACAAAGGATACGGTCGGTCGGCTGCGGCTGGCGGGGCAGGGGCTTGAAAGAGACAAGCGCCATCAGATTGTCCCACTTCTGCTGCGCGGGCTCGTCGACGTCGAAACTGCCGGTATTGCGGCTGCAGCCGGCAAGCGCGGCGACAAGGAAAATCGAGGCGGCGATGCTCGCGGCGCAAGTCACTCCCCGTGCGCGGCGCAGGCTCCGGGCACGACCAGATCTGCCATCAACCGCTCGCCCTCCCATTCTCAACTCCAATCTTTTGAACCGAACCGAATTGCGGTCAATCGCGGCCCGCTCCGATATCCGACTTTGACTCGGGGCCGGTTAATGTCAGGGCAACGAGTCAAATCCCGGCCCGAAGCCGTTCAGGGCGAGAGGAATGCCGATCCCCTCTTCGGGTGTCTGGAAGATAATGAATGTGGCATTGTGGCCATTTTTCATCTGATTGATCAGCTTATCCTCCATCATGACTTCAGCAATGCAGCCGGTCGGCAGGCAGCGGACGAAGCCGGCCCGCCCGATATCTGTATTGTCGATCTTGAGGCCGAGCCCGGAGGGCAGCAAAACGCCGAGCGGGGCGATCACGCGCAAAAGCCGGCTCTTCCCGTCCGCCGTCTTGAGCACGATCACGACGAGATTGACGTTCGGCCGGTCTTCCGCCGCCACGCTCTGCAGGAGCGCGCATTGTTCGTGCTGGGCTCCGGGCGGCGTCTCGCAGCGCACTTCCCAGTCGCCGAATTTCGATTTGACGACGCCTTGCGATGAACCATTGTTCGTTGCGCCGCACACAAAAGAGGCGGCGAGGCCAAGGACGAGCGGCAACCGGGCGATGAGGCCGCGGCGATTCGTTGTCATGTGGATCATGGCCATTCTCTTGCCGCGCGCCGGCGGGCGCGGGCACGCCGGTTCTCGCTAAATCGGCAAAACGCAGCAAATATGCCGCAATCGAATCGAGATCGTGTCGAAAAACCTGACATTTCCCTAGCCTATCGCGGCGGCGTTGCAAATCGCGCCGGGGAGCGAGACGCGGATTTTCCGCACCTTGAGGCGCTGATGGCCGCTGCAGCCGTAAATCGCGGCTTTTACAAGGCCCTCGCGCGTTTATGCCGCAAGGAAGGGACGGAACGGGCTGGTTGCGTGAATTAAATCTTTGTGGTTTGGAACGGCTTAGCCACGAATTGCTCGACCGCCAAAAGACCAGTAGAGCGGTAAAGAGAACGACATGCGAGCCGTGGAGGGGAGTGACCAAAGTCCATGACATTTCCAGCAAAACCTGGCCAAGGGTCGATGCGATTGGCGCTGACGGGCGCTTTTCTCTCTGTCTTTGCCGCTCCGGCCTTGGCGGGCACGGGCGTGCCGACCCCCGGCGAAATCGGCATGCAGACTGCGGTGACGCCGATCGCCCAAGAAATGCATGTTTTCCACAATGACGTCTTGGTGCCGATCATCTTTGCAGTGAGCCTTTTCGTGGCCGCGCTCCTTGGCATCTGCATCTTCCGGTTCAACGAAAGAGCCAATCCCAATCCTTCGCGGCTCACGCATCATACCGGTCTCGAAGTCGCCTGGACCGTCGTTCCGGTGCTGATCCTGGTGGTGATTGCCATTCCCTCTTTCCGGCTGCTGACGCATCAGCTCGTCATTCCGCCGGCCGACATGACCATGAAGGTCACCGGTCACCAATGGTATTGGAGCTATGAATATCCGCCGGACCAGGGCGGCGGCTTCAGCTTCGATTCCTACATCAAGGACGACAAGGATCTGAAGCCCGGCGACCTGCGCCAGCTCGCGGTCGACAATCAAGCCGTCGTGCCGGTCGGCAAGACGATCCTGGTCCAGGTGACGGCGAGCGACGTCATCCATTCTTTCGTCATCCAATCTTTCGGCATCCGCATCGACGCCGTTCCCGGCCGGCTCAACCAGACTTGGTTCAGAGCCGAAAAGGAAGGCACTTATTACGGCCAGTGCTCGAAGCTCTGCGGCGAGGATCACGCCTATATGCCGATCGCTTTCCGCGTGGTGAGCGACGACGAATACAAGGCGTGGCTTGCGCAGGCGAAGAAGAAATTCGCCGCGCGCGCCGAGCCCGCCCGCTATGCCGAGAACACGGCGAGAAACTAGCCCGCAGATTCCGGACCCAAGTTTTCGAGGAACGACAATGGATACGACCGCGACCGCTGATGCCCACAGCCATCCGACGGGATGGCGGCGCTTTCTTTACTCGACCAATCATAAAGACATCGGCACGCTCTATTTGATCTTCGCGATCTGTGCCGGACTTTTCGGCGGGCTTTTGTCGATCCTGATGCGCGCCGAGTTGCAAGAGCCCGGCTTGCAGGTCTTTCCGTTCCTGGCGCAGCTCATCGACGGGGCGCCGCCGGATATGGCGGTCGATTACGCCAAGAATCTCTATAACGTCGTCATTACCGCGCATGGCCTCATCATGATCTTCTTCGTGGTGATGCCGGCCTTGATCGGCGGCTTCGGCAATTGGTTCGTTCCGCTCATGATCGGTGCGCCCGACATGGCCTTTCCGCGGATGAACAATATTTCCTTCTGGCTCCTGCCAGCTTCCTTTGCGCTGCTCGTGATCTCGCTCTTCATGGAAGGCGCGCCCGGCATGAAAGGCTTCGGCGGCGGCTGGGTGCTCTATCCGCCTCTGTCGGTCATCGGACATCCGGGTCCGGCGATGGATTTCGTCATCCTCTCGATCCATCTCGCCGGCGCTTCCTCGATCCTCGGCGCGATCAATTTCATCACCACGATCTTTAATATGCGCGCGCCCGGCATGACGCTGCACCGGATGCCGCTTTTCGCCTGGTCGATCCTCGTGACCGCGTTCCTGCTCGTCCTATCGTTGCCGGTGCTCGCGGGCGCGATCACCATGCTGCTCACCGACCGCAATTTCGGCACGAGCTTCTTCAATCCGAACCAGGGCGGCGATCCGATCCTCTTCCAACATCTGTTCTGGTTCTTCGGCCATCCGGAAGTCTACATCCTGATCCTGCCGGGCTTCGGCATCATCAGCCACGTCATCTCGACCTTCTCGCGCAAGCCGATCTTCGGCTATCTCGGCATGGCCTATGCCATGGTTGCGATCGGCGTCGTCGGCTTCCTGGTTTGGGCGCATCATATGTTCACGGTCGGGCTGTCGCTCGACACGCAGCGCTATTTCGTCTTCGCGACCATGGTGATTGCGGTGCCGACCGGCGTGAAGGTCTTCTCCTGGATCGCCACCATGTGGGGCGGCTCGATTTCCTTCCGCGTACCGATGCTCTGGGCGACCGGATTCATCTTCCTGTTTACGGTCGGCGGCGTGACCGGCGTCGTGCTCGCCAACGCCGGCATCGACCGTGCGCTGCACGAAACTTATTACGTGGTGGCGCATTTCCACTACGTTTTGTCGCTCGGCGCAGTCTTTGCAATCTTCGCGGGCTTCTATTACTGGTTCCCGAAAATGACCGGGTACATGTATAACGAGACGCTCGGCAAGATTCACTTCTGGCTGATGTTCGTCGGCGTGAACCTGACCTTCTTCCCGCAGCATTTCCTTGGCCTTGCCGGCATGCCGCGGCGCTACATCGACTACCCGAACGCCTATGCGCTCTGGAACGAGATCTCGTCCATCGGCGCCTATATTTCGGGCATCGGCGTGCTGTTCTTCGTCTATCTCATCATTGACGCTTTCCTGAAGAAGCGCGCGGCGAGCGCCAATCCCTGGGGCGTCGGAGCGACGACGCTCGAATGGACCCTGCCTTCGCCGCCGCCGTTCCATACCTATGAGACGCTGCCGCGCATTGTGGGTTCGGAACATTGAGGCCGGCTAGAGACGAAATGTCGAGATCCAGCTATCTGGAGGCGAAGCGGTCGGGCGAAACGAAAGACGCTTGGCGTTCGGTCGCACGATGACCTTCGTCGGAGAAAGCAGAAGCGTATCCGGGCTGGCGGCAATCTCGGCCGCCGGCCCGGATGATTATGTCGCGCTGCTCAAGCCGCGCGTGATGTCGCTCGTCGTTTTCACCGCGCTTACCGGGCTCGTGCTCTCGCCGCAGCACGTCAATATCGTCATCGGCTTTGCCTCGCTTCTCGCAATCGCGGTCGGGGCGGGCGCGGCGGGCGCGCTGAACATGTGGTACGACGCCGATATCGACGCCGTCATGCGCCGTACGTCCCGCAGGCCGATCCCCACCGGGAAGGTTACGCGGCAGGAGGCACTGGCCTTCGGGCTGACGCTTGCGATTTTCGCGGTGCTGACGCTCGGCCTCGTCGCCAATCTCTTGGCCGCCGCGCTTTTGGCCTTCACCATCTTCTTTTATGTCGTGATCTACACGATGTGGCTGAAGCGCCTGACGCCGCAGAACATCGTCATCGGCGGAGCGGCGGGCGCTTTGCCACCCGTTGTCGGATATGTCGCCGCGACCGGGCAGGTGAGTCTCGCGGCACTGGTTCTCTTCGCCATCATTTTCGTTTGGACGCCGCCGCATTTCTGGGCGCTGGCGCTGGTGCGCTCGGGAGATTACGGGCGCGCCGGCGTGCCGATGATGCCGAATGTCAAAGGTGCCGACCGCACGCGGCTCGAAATCCTCATCTACAGCCTCGTCCTCGCCGCGCTTGGTGTTCTGCCTTTCGTGCTCGGCTTCGCATCGCCGGTCTATGGGGTCGTCAGCGCGGCCCTCGGCGCAGCCTTCGTCGGACTGGCCTGGCAGGTCTATCGCTTACGCGAAGGCGACCGCGCCAATAAATGCGCGATGCGGCTCTTCGGCTTCTCGATCCTCTATCTCTTCTTGCTTTTCGCCGAGATCCTGAGCGAAAGGCTCATCGCGTCGGCGATGGGATTTCTGAGATGAACATGGACAGCGAGCGCGACTCCAAGGGGGTCGTCCTCACGCCGGAACAAAGCAAGAGCCGGCGCCAGCGCAATATTGCGATCGGGCTCGCCGTCGGCTTTCTTGTCCTGCTCTTCTACGCCGTAACGATCGTCAAGGTCGGCCCCGGCGTCCTCAACCGGCCACTTTAGAGCGACATGGCCCAGGGTTCTTTCAGCAATAAATGGGTCGCCGTTGCGGTGCTCCTCGCCACCGCTTCCATGCTCGGGCTCTCCTTCGCCGCCGTGCCGCTCTATCGGCTCTTCTGCGCGAGGACCGGCTTTGCCGGCACGACGCAGGTTGCGCATGTAGCGCCGACCACTCGCGGCAAGCGCCAGGTGATCGTGCGATTCGACACGAATGTCGGTGCCGGGCTTGCCTGGCGTTTCGAGCCGGAAATTGCGCAGGTCACCTTGCTCACCGGGCAAACGGCGACCGTGTTTTTCAAGGTGACCAATCTGACCGACCAAGAGACGGCCGCGCGTGCCGTCTACAATGTCTCGCCCGGCCAGTCCGGAGCCTATTTCGATAAGATTTCCTGTTTTTGCTTCAACACCCAGCATCTCGGCCCGCACCAGATGGCGGAAATGCCGGTCGTGTTCTTTCTCGACCCGGCCCTCGAAAAGGACGAGACGATGAACGGGATCGACGAGATCACCTTGTCATATACATTCTATTCCGCGGACGCGTCGAAACAGACGGCTGCGGGCGAGAATGGAAGCAAAAACAGACTTTGACGACCATTCGTCGCCTTGACCGGCGGCACTAAACCGTGCAAACGGCCAGGGAAGGCAGCAAGCCCAGCTTAGAGAAAGCCGAATAAAGCCGATAAGGCCGCGAATTAGGAGAGGGGACAGATATGGCCGACGCCCACGCAAAACCAAACCACGAGTATCATCTCGTCGACCCGAGCCCCTGGCCGATTCTCGGGGCTATCGGCGCTTTCCTGATGGCGCTCGGCGGCATCATGTGGATGAAGTCGATCGTCGCCTTCAACATGCAGCCGGGCAGCTACATTTTCGGCGCGGGCCTGATCCTGGTTCTTTATGTGATGGCGTCGTGGTGGATCGACGTGATCCGCGAAGCCGAATACCAGGGCCATCATACGCGCGTCGTGGCCATCGGCCTGCGTTACGGCATGATCCTCTTCATCGCTTCGGAGGTCATGTTCTTCGTCGCCTGGTTCTGGGCCTTCTTCGACGCGAGTCTCTTCGCCGGCGAGAAGATTCAATATGCGCGCGTTGCCTTCACTGGCGGGCATTGGCCGCCGAAGGGCATCGAGGTCATCGACCCCTGGCATTTCCCGCTGCTCAATACTTTGATCTTGCTGACGTCGGGCACCACGGTCACCTGGGCGCATCACGCGCTCCTCAACAACGATCGCACGGGTCTCAGGAACGGGCTGATCCTCACGATCCTGCTCGGCATCGCATTCACATCTGTGCAGGCTTACGAATACATCCACGCGCCCTTCGGCTTCAAAGGCTCCATCTACGGCTCGACCTTCTTCATGGCCACGGGCTTCCACGGCTTCCATGTTATCATCGGCACGATCTTTCTGACGGTCTGCCTGATCCGCGCGCTCGCCGGCCAGTTCACGCCGCAGCGTCATCTCGGCTTCGAGTTCGCTGCCTGGTATTGGCATTTCGTCGACGTAGTATGGCTATTCCTCTTCTCCTGCATCTATGTCTGGGGCTCGTGGGGCGCCCCGATGGAGCACTGAGACAATCTGCGTGCGAGGCCTTTTGGCTTCGCACGCGCTGGAACCCGCGGCGTCTTCGCTGCGCGATGGAGCCGCGATGAGCGGCAATGAAAAAGATCGGTTGCTTTCGGCATCGCTCGCCGGCGTCGCTGGGCACTGCCCGCGCTGCGGACGCGGCAAGATGTTCTCCGGCTTTCTCAATCTCGCGCCGTCCTGCAAGTCCTGCGGACTCGACCTGTCCTTTGCCGATTCGGGGGACGGGCCTGCCGTCTTCGTCATGCTGTTCGCCGGTTTCCTGGTGGTCGGTGCGGCCCTCTGGACCGAGGTTGTCTTCGAGCCTCCGTTCTGGGTCTATATCGTCGTCTTCTTTCCGCTGACCCTGATCGTCTGCATCGGCCTCCTGCGGCCTTTGAAGGGGCTGTTGATCGCGCTTCAATACCGCAACAAGGCCGAGCAGGGCCGGCTCAAACCGTGACGTCTCTCGTTCAATCCGCGCGCAAGGGCCTTTTTGTTCCCATTGCGTTTTTCTTTGTCGCCTGCGGAATTCTCGTCTCGCTGGGCGCGTGGCAATTGCATCGCCTTGCGTGGAAGGAGACGCTGATCGAGGAAATCGCGACGCGCTCCAAGGCGCCGCCGCAGCCGCTGCCCGATCCTGCGAGCTGGCCGCAGCTCGCGGCAAACGACTACGCCTATCGGCACGTCCGGCTCACCGGCACGTTCGAGAACGACGATGAGGCGCACGTTTTCTACGGCACCGGGCCGCACGAGCTCGGGCCCGGCTATCTCATTTTTACCCCGTTGCGGCTCCGGTCGGGGGCCATTGTCATCGTCAATCGCGGCTTCGTGCCGGCATCGCTTGCGGCACAATCGACCCGCGCTAAGGGCGAGCTCTCGGGCGAAGTCACGCTCGCGGGCCTGATGCGGCCGCCCGAGGAGCGCAACCTCTTCACCCCGGCCGACGAGCCGGACAAAAATCTCTATTTCAGCCGCGATCCAGCCCCGATCGCCGCGCATTTTCATCTGTCGCAGGTGGCGCCCTTTATTGTCGATGCCGATCCGGCGCCGGTGCCGGGCGGCTGGCCAATCGGCGGCATGACGCAAATCGATATTCCAAACAATCACTTGAGCTACGCGCTGACCTGGTTTGGCCTGGCGGTGGGGCTGGTCGCGACTTTCGCGGGCTGGCTGCGCGCCAGAATGGTCGAACAAAGAGGTGAAATGGTAAATCGTTGATTTGACAGGCTAAGACAGGTAGGTCGATTGAGGTAATTCCTGCTGCTCGTTGCCGTTTGTGCTAAACCGACCTCGGGATCCCCCCAGCCCAGGTACAATGGTGAAATATATTTCGACACGCGGCGAGGCCCCCTCGCTCAACTTCACCGATGCTCTGATCGCCGGCCTCGCCCAGGATGGTGGGCTCTATCTGCCCGAAGCCTATCCGCAGCTCTCGGCGGCCGAGATCGCGGGCTTCGCCGGCAAGCCTTACGCACAGGTGGCCGAAGCCGTCATCGCTCCCTTCGTCGGAGACGCATTGGAGCGCAAATATTTGCGCGCGGCGATCGAGGCGGCTTACGCGCTATTCGATCACGCCGCCGTCGCGCCGCTCAGCCAGATCGGCGACAATCTCTTCCTGCTCGAGCTCTTTCACGGGCCGACGCTCGCCTTCAAGGATCTCGCCATGCAGGTCTTGAGCCGGCTCATGCGGCATGTGCTGGCAGCGCGCGGCAAACGGGCGACGATCCTCGGGGCGACTTCCGGCGACACGGGCGCCGCCGCCATCGCCGCCTTTCGAGGTATCGCCGAACTCGATCTCTTCATCCTTTATCCGCATGAGCGCATCTCCGATGTCCAGCGCCGGCAAATGACGACGATTGGCGACGCCAACACCCACGTCGTCGCGATCGAAGGCACGTTCGACGATGCGCAAGCCTTGGTAAAAGCGCTCTTCGCCAACAAGCGGGCGCGCGAGGAATTCTCGCTCGCCGGCGTCAATTCGATCAATTGGGCGCGGGTGGTCGCGCAGGCGGTCTATTATTTCACGAGCGCGGTCGCGCTTGGCGCGCCGCACCGGGCAGTCTCCTTCGCGGTTCCGACCGGCAATTTCGGCGATATTCTCGCCGGCTGGATTGCCAAGCGCATGGGCTTGCCCATCGAGCGGCTCGTCATTGCAACCAATGCCAATGATATACTTGCACGCGCCCTTGCAACCGGCCGTTACGAAGTCGGCCAGGTTCAGGCCACACAATCGCCCTCAATGGACATTCAGGTATCTTCGAATTTCGAACGGCTGCTGTTTGAGGCCTGTGGGCGGGATCCGGCGGCGATCCGCCGAGCGATGGCTGCATTGCAGCAGGCCGGCAGCTTCGGCATCGAGCCCGGGCCGCTTGCAGCGATCCGCGCCGAGTTCGATGCGGTTCGGATCGGGGAGGCGGAGACAACCGGGGAGATCGCGCGCGTGTGGCGCGAAACGCAGAAGCTGATCGACCCTCATACCGCGGTGGCGGTCGGCGCGGCCCGCGCGGCTCTCGCAAAGCATCCCGCCATTCCCATGGTCGTTCTCGGTACCGCCCATCCTGCGAAATTTCCCAGCGCCATTCTGCGCGCGACGAATATCGATCCTCCGCTTCCGGCGCATCTTGCCGATCTCGCTTCGCGCCGCGAACATTACGACGTTCTGGCGAGGGACGAGGCGGTGCTCGAATCCTTCATTCGCGGCAGGCTGCATGAAGCGGAAAGGGCTGCCGCCTCATGAGCGTCGAGATCACGACCTTGCCGTCGGGCCTGCGGATCGTCACAGATCGGCTGGACAATCTGGAAACCGTATCGCTAGGGGTATGGGTCGCGGCGGGCTCGCGGCACGAGCGCCCGCGCGAACACGGCCTTTCGCACCTTCTCGAACATATGGCGTTCAAAGGCACGCGTAAGCGTTCCGCGCGCGACATCGCCGAGGAGATCGAGACTGCGGGCGGCGATCTCAATGCGGCGACCAGCGTCGAGCAGACGGCCTATTACGCGCATGTGCTGGCCGGCGATACCCATCTCGCGCTCGATATTCTCGCCGACATCCTTACCGAGAGCACCTTCGACCCGCAGGAGCTCGAACGCGAGAAAGGCGTCATTCTGCAAGAGATCTCGGCCGTGCAGGATACGCCCGACGATCTCGTCTTCGATCTATTCAATGCCGCCGCCTTTCCCGATCAGCCGATCGGCTCGCCGATCCTCGGCACGCCCGATCGCGTCGTGAGTTTCGACCGCGGCATGATCGCTGCCTATCTGGAAAATCACTACCGCAGCGGTGCAACGACCGTCGGCGCGGCGGGCGCGGTGGACCATGCGGCAATCGTCGCCTCGGTCGCCAAGGCCTTCGCCAATCTTCCGGGTCATGCCGCGCAAAGCGTTCTGCCCGCCCGCTATGTCGGCGGCGAGACGCGCGTCAAACGCCGGCTCGAACAGGCGCATGTCGTCATCGGCTTCGAAGGCCTGCCTTATAAAAACCAGGACCATTATGCGCTGAACGTTTTCGCCAATGCGGTGGGCGGGGGCATGTCTTCGCGGCTCTTCCAGGAAGTGCGCGAAAAGCGTGGGCTCGCTTACGTGATCAACGCCTTTCACTGGGCCTATGCCGATACGGGTCTCTTCGGCTTTTATGCTGCGACTGCACAAAAGCATGTCGCGGAACTGACGCCCGTGGCGCTCGATTGCCTTGCGGCGGCCGCGAGCGATCTGAGCGAGGCGGAGGTCCAGCGCGCGAAGGCGCAGATGAAAGTCTCGATCCTTACGGCTCTCGAATCTCCCACCGCCCGCGCCGAACAGATCGCGAGGCAGGTGCTGGCGTTCGACCGCGTGCTTACGCGCGAGGAAATTGTCGAAAAAATCGATAATCTGTCGGTTGCTGCGATTCGCGCAGCGGGCGCTGCGGCGCTCCAAACGCGCCCGACCGTCGCCGCGGTCGGACCGGTCGCGAAAGTCTATTCGCCGGATCGCATCAGCGAACGGCTCGGATCGATCTAAAGGAGGAAGACTTGGCTCTGTTTCGCCTCGGGCCGACGAATGATGTCACCAATTTCGTGCGTGGCGAGGGCGTCTATCTGCGTCCACCGGAGATGCGTGACTTCGAAGCCTGGGCGGATCTGCGCGAGAAGAGCCGGGCGTTTCTGACGCCCTGGGAGCCGACCTGGCCGGGCGACGACCTGACCCGCACGGCCTTCCGCCGAAGACTGCGGCGTCATATGCAGGAAATGGTCGAAGACGAAGCCTATCCTTTCCTCGTCTTCCGCGAGAGCGACGATGCGTTGATGGGCGGCCTTACGCTCGGCCAGATCAAGCGCGGTGTCGCGCAATCGGCGACGCTCGGCTATTGGATGGGCCTGCCCTTTGCGGGCAAAGGCTATATGTCGCGTGCGGTGCGCGCGACGACGGGATTTGCCTTCACCAGCTTGCGGCTGCACCGTATCGAAGCGGCTTGCTTGCCACATAACGAGGCGTCGATAAAATTGCTGGAGCGCAATGGTTTCAAAAGGGAAGGATTGGCGAGAGCCTATCTGCGGATCAATGGGCTCTGGCAGGATCACGTCCTTTATGCGCTTCTCGAAACGGATCCGCTTCCGTTGCGGGTCTCACGGCGCGATCGCGCCTGAACGGGGCAGTATGTCGGTTTTGCGCGCACAGGTTCGGTGGTTGCTGCTCACGCTCATCTTCATTGGAGCGGGCGCCGTTCCGGCCAATGCGATCGAATCTGTCCGCATACCGCTCGACGCGGCGGCAATCGATTTGACGAAAGCGGTCGAAAACTACAGTTCGCAAGGCGACCGGCTGCTCGTCTCGACCGCGCCGGGCTCCGATGGAATCGTCAGGCGCATTGAAGTGCGGGCGCGCGAGCCGGGCACGCATCCGAGCTGGATCGTCTTCGCGCTCACCAATGATACGGACGAACAGATCGAGCGGCTCGTTGTCGCGCCGCATTTTCGCCTGGTCGGCTCCGGCGTGATCTGGCCGGATCTCGGTGCGCGGCGAATTTCGGCGATCACCGCAAGCCAAGGTTTCCCGCCGGAGCGTCAGGAAAGCCCCGATGCCGACGTGTTCCTGTTGACGCTCGATCCTGGGACGACGGTGACCTATGTCGCGGAGCTGCGCTCCTCGACTTTACCGCAGCTCTATCTTTGGCAGCCGGGCGCTTACAAGGACAAGCTGACGAGCTTGGCTCTTTATAAGGGGATCGTGATCGGAGTTGCGGGTCTCCTTGCCTTGTTTCTCACCATCGTCTTCGTCGTCAAGGGCGCGGTGATCTTTCCTGCTGCAGCAGCGCTTGCCTGGGCGGTGCTCGCCTATGTCTGCATCGATTTCGGATTCTGGGACAAGATTTTCGACACGTCCTCGCAGACCAATCGGATCTGGCGAGCCGGCGCCGAGACGGCGCTTGCCGCAACTTTGCTCGTCTTTCTCTTCGCCTATTTGAATCTCAATCGCTGGCACGTACGCGCCTCGCGCGTGGCGATCGGCTGGCTCTTGTTCCTCGTCGCGCTCGTCGGACTGGCGATCTATGATGCGCCCGTGGCCGCCGGCGTCGCGCGGATCTCGCTCGCGACCATCGCCGGCGTCGGCTTCATCTTGGTGCTCTATCTTTCGACGCACGGCTACGACCGTGCGGTCATGCTGATCCCGACCTGGTTTCTCCTGCTTGTGTGGATCGTCGCCGCGGCGTTCACGGTGACCGGCACGCTCACGAATGACCTCGTCTCTCCGGCTTTGATCGGCGGTCTTGTGCTGATCGTGATGCTGATCGGCTTTACAGTCATGCAAAACGCCTTCGCCGGCAGCAGCCATGGCGCCATTAGCGACGTCGAGCGCAAGGCCTTGGCGCTGACGGGCTGCGGCGACATCATCTTCGATTGGGACGTGATGTCGGACCGAATCTACGTGAGCCCGGAAGTCGAAATGCAATTGGGGCTCAGCCGCGGCACGCTCGAAGGGCCGGCTTCCGCCTGGCTCGAACTTCTTCATCCGTTCGAGCGCGACCGTTTCCGCGCCTGTCTCGATACGATGCTTGAACAGAGGCGCGGCCGCATAAACCAAGAATTCCGCCTGCGCGCCGCCGACGGCCATTATTTCTGGTTCCTGCTCAAAGCGCGGCCCGTCATCGGCCAGGAAGGCGAAGTCATCCGGGTCATCGGCACGCTCGCCGATGTCACCGAGCATAAGACCGCCGAGGTCCGGCTTCTGCACGACTCGGTTCACGACAATCTCACCGGGCTGCCCAATCGCGAACTTTTCTTCGACCGGCTCGAGGCGGCGCTCACTCTTTCGCATACCGATCCGCGGGTGCGCCCGACCGTGATTTGCATCGACATCGATCGCTTCAAGCAGATCACCGAGACCGTCGGATTTTCCGCAGGGGACTCGATCCTGCTGACGGTCGCCCGCAGGCTCGGCCGCATTTTGAAGCCGCAGGATTGCCTCGCCCGTCTCAACGCCGATCAGTTTGCCGCCATCATTCTTTCCGAGACCGAAACGGATCAGATCATCTCGGTCGCCAACGTCGTGCGCCGCGCGGTGTCGACGCCGGTGTCCTTCGGCGAAAACGAAGTCCCGCTATCTGCCTCGATCGGACTTGCGCTTTACGATCCGCAGCTGCACGCCAAGCACGAGGACATGCTGAACGATGCCGAGATCGCGGTACGCCATGCCAAGCGGCTCGGCGGCAATCGCATCGAGGTTTTCCGGCCCTCGATGCGTACCTTGCGCTCCGACCGACTGACGCTCGAAGGGGATCTGCGGCGCGCGCTCGATCGCGGCGAAATGAACATCCTCTTTCAGCCGATCATTCGGCTCGAGGACCGCACCGTGGCCGGATTTGAGGCCTTGCTCAGGTGGGACCATCCGCGCCTCGGCCGGCTGGGTCCTGCGGAATTCATCCCCGTCGCCGAAGAGAACGGCAGTATCGTCGATCTCGGGGTTTTCGCGATGGAGCGAACGGCGCGCGAGCTCTCGGCCTGGCAGGCGGCGCTCGATGTCGATCCGCCGCTCTTTGCCAGCGTGAATATCTCCTCGCGGCAATTATTGCGCCATGACCTTCTGCAGGACGTGAAGACCGTGCTTACGCGTTGGCGCGTGGCACGCGGTACGCTGAAGCTCGAATTGACCGAGAGCCTCGCGATGGAAAATCCGGAATATGCGGCGCAGATTTTAGGCCGCCTTCACGAGCTCGGCGCCGGCCTGTCGCTCGACGATTTCGGTACCGGCTATTCCTCGCTCGCTTACCTTCAGCGCTTTCCCTTCGATACGATCAAGATCGACCGCTCTTTCGTACGTCACAACGGCAAGGGCGCGCGTCCGGTGATTCTGCGCTCCATCGTGACCTTGGCACATGACCTCAACATGGACATCGTCGCCGAAGGAGCCGAATCCGAATCCGACGCGATCGAACTCTATCAGCTCGGTTGCGAATATGCGCAGGGCTATGTCTTCGGCCATCCGATGAGCGCCGCGGATGCGCGCAAGCTCGTCGGGGCGGCGCAGGCTGCAGCCTGAAACGCGATGGCCACTTACGCGCGGCCGGCTTGTGCTGAAAGGAATCCGGGATCGATGCCGAGCTTGCGCAAGGCGCGCTCATATTTGGATTCGAGCGGCGTATCGAAAATGAGCTCCTTATCCGCAGGGCAGGTGAGCCAGCCGTTATGTTGCATCTCGTCTTCCAATTGGCCCGGAGACCAGCCGGCGTAACCAAGCGCCAGAACGGCACGATCGGGACCCGACCCATGCGCGATCGCACGCAAAATATCGATGGTCGCGGTGAGCGAAACGCCGGCGTCGATCGGGAGAGTTGAGTTATCGATATAGAAATCGTTCGAATGCAGCACGAAGCCGCGACCCGTCTCGACCGGTCCGCCCTTCAATACCGGAACGGCGCCGGCCTGTGCCGGCAGCCTGATCGCCTCATCCGGGGCGATGACCTCGAGCTGGACCAGGAGTTCCGAGAAGTTCAAGCTGGGTGCGCGGCGGTTAATGATAATGCCCATCGCGCCTTCGTCCGAATGGGCGCAAAGATAAACTACCGAGCGTGCGAAGCGATCATCGGCCATGCCGGGCATGGCAAGCAGCAATTGCCCGTCGAGATAGCCATTTCTCTTACCACGATATGTCATGCTCGCCATCATTCGCGCCCTATTCAGTATAGGATCACATGGGTCGCTCGGCTTCAATTTTCAGCTGTCGGCCACAGTAAAGTGTCACAGGGAGTGATCGTTGTCGAAGATCGTTTCTCGCAGGTCTCTTAGCTCCGGCCCCATGTTGGCGCAGTGGCAGCGGTTTTGCCATCCTCTTTTTGCCGGGCTCGGGATCGCGTTTTTACTTGTGACGCTTCCGGCCAAGTCCGATCCTTTTGCGGCGTCTCAGGCGGGGCAAGCGAATGCTCGGATGCGGCTTATCGCCGCCGGAATTGACCACGGTACTTATCGCGCCGCCGCCGAGATCAGCCTTTCGCCAACCGCGATTACCTATTGGCGTGCCCCGGGCGAGGCCGGCGTGCCGCCTAAATTTTCTATCAGCGGCTCGCAGAATGTGGCGAACGCAACCGTGCTTTTTCCGGCGCCGCAGCGGATCAACGAACAAGGCATCGAAGCCTTCGGCTATCGTGGCGGCGTCACCTTTCCCATTCATGTCGCACCGCAAGATGCGGCTAAGCCGGTGCGCTTACACCTCACGATCGATTATGCCGTCTGCGACAATATTTGCGTGCCCGTGCGGAACAGCGCCGAATTGGTTTTGCCGCAATCCGGCGAGGGGCCGCAAGCCGCAGACGTCGGGAGGGCCGAGGCGCTCGTGCCGACCCGGCTGGCGCCGAAAGAGGCGAGCGCAATGATGGTGCTCACGCCCAATAAGAGCGCCGCAAACCCAACATGGTTTCTCGCCTGGAAAGGCGATTTTGTTCCATCGGATCTTTTTGCCGAAGCGCCGGAAGGTTGGACCTTCGAGACGCGGCGGCGCTCAGGTCGCCTCTTTGCCATTACTGCCGTCGAAGAGCCGGCCTCGATGCCCAGTCGGGTCCCGCTCGATCTGACCCTCACCGCCCCGCACAGATCCTACGAATTCGTCCTCGAGCTTACGCCCCCGACAAAGCCCGCCACACCCGCCGCTTCGGCCGAGGAACAGGCGAAAGCGCCGGGTTCCGGAACCAAGTAGGAGGGCGCCGATTTCGTAACTGCAGGCGCGCGACTCATGAGGACAAATGGCGCGAGCGGCAGAAATCAGGGTCGGCGTTTCCGGCTGGACTTATCCGCCCTGGCGCGGCCAGTTCTACCCGCAAGGCGTGCCGCAGCGCCGCGAGCTCGCCTATTTGAGTTCGATCTTCTCCACGGTCGAGATCAACGGCACTTTCTATAAGCTGCAGAACCCCGACACATTTGGCTTCTGGGCCGGAGAGGTCCCCGAGGATTTCTGCTTTTCGCTGAAAGGCCCGCGGTTCATCACGCATGTGAAGAGAGCACGCGAGATCACTGTCCCGCTTGCTAATTTCTTTGCCTCCGGGCCGCTGCGGCTCGGCGCCAAACTCGGCCCGGTGCTCTGGCAATTTCCGCCGAACTTCCGTCTGAACCTCGACCTCATGCGCGAATTCTTGTCGCTCCTGCCGCAGGATACGTTGGCTGCCTCTCGCCTTGCGCGCAAACATGACCACCGGATTCAGGGTAGAGCCTATTTGCGGACCGACGCGCTGCGCGCCATCCGGCACGCCGTCGAGATCCGGCACGAGAGTTTTGCCGATCCGGCCTTCATCGATCTTTTGCGCAGTTTCAATGTGGCGCTCGTTTGCGCCGATACGGTCGAATGGCCGCGTCTGATGGATCTGACGGCGGATTTTGTCTATTGCCGCTTGCACGGTTCGACCGAACTTTACCGTAGCGGCTACGAGGCCGAGGCCATTGACGAATGGGCGGCAAGAATTCGCGCCTGGGCACAGGGCAGGTCGATGCGTAACGGCAGGTTCGTGCAGCAGCCGGGGCCGGCCCGCGCGCGCGACGTCTTCGTCTATTTCGATAATACCGACAAGCTGCGCGCGCCGCAGGATGCGCAGGCTTTGATGCGCAAGTTAGGCATCGAATGGCGGAAGGAAACAGGCGCGCGGCGCGAGCCGATCTATGCGCAGGCGGCATCATGAGTCCGCGCCAAGCTACGGCACGGCGCGCCGGCAAGGGCAATGCCGCCAAGGAACTGCGCGAAATCGCGCATGAAGCAGCGAGCTGCGAGCGCTGCCCGCTTTATCGCGATGCTACCCAAACGATATTCGGCGAGGGTCCGGTCGGCGCGCTGATCATGCTCGTCGGTGAACAGCCGGGGGACCAAGAAGACCGGCAGGGGCGGCCTTTCGTCGGCCCTGCCGGACGCATTCTCGATTCGGCGCTCGCCGAAGTCGGCCTCGATCGCGCCTCGGCTTACGTCACCAATGCAGTCAAGCACTTCAAGCATGAGCAGCGAGGCAAGCGCCGGCTCCATAAACATCCCAACCGTGGAGAGGTCACCGCATGCCGCTGGTGGCTCGATCGGGAGCTCGCTCTGGTCGATCCGAAGCTTATCCTCGCGCTCGGCACCACTGCCGCGCATGCGCTGCTCAATCGGCCGATCGTGCTCGGGCAAAATCGCGGCCGCGTGATCGGGCTCGAGAACGGCCGGCGCGTCATGGCGACCATTCACCCGTCGGCCGTGCTTCGCATGAGGGACGATGCGGCGCGCCATCAGGCCTTCGCCGAATTCGTCGCTGATCTTAGGGAAGCGGTACGAATTGCGCGAACGTGATCCTGCTCGTCTCAGCTAAGAGCCGAGTTCAACGCCGATGCGAGGCTTCACCGCCGCGATGGCCGGCTTCGGAGGCGCGGCGCGGATTATTGGCAAAATTGCCGCCGGAGGCATGCCCGCCTTTTCGGCCTGCTTCCGAAGCGCGGCGCGGATCATTGGCAAAATTGCCGCCTGAGGCGCGGCCGCCCTTTCGGCCAGCTTGCGCTGCGAGCTCGTGATCCTGCGAAAAGCTGCGTTTTTCGCCCGGCACGCTCGCACCGCCCTTGCGGCCTGCCGCGGCGGCCAAGGAATGGTCCTTCGAAAAGCTGCGTTCGTTTGCCGGAACGCTCGCGCCGCCTTTGCGCGCGATCTCGCGCTGCTTTTCCCCGTCCATGGAAGCGAACCCCCGATTTGAGGTCGGACGCTCATTGGCCATTACGAAATCTCCTGAACTTCCTAATCTACCCTGGCTTGCCCGTCATTCGAGCCAACAGCCAAATGCCCTCAGTTGTTCCGATGAAGGTTTGACAATACTGGCATTTACACGAAATTGTAAAGTTACAGCACTGTAATCCATGAAAACTGTAAGGTCACAGCCTCGTTCGGCCCCGGTAAAAAGCAGCAAATGCGCGGAATTATACTGTTACGCCCTGCTTTGAAGCCGGAGCGTGCACCATCATGCCCGCAACCAAGTGTTTCGCGATCGCGTTCCCGGCGCGTCACTTCAAGGACGCCCAACATGCCCAGCACTTTTCCCAAGCCGCCGTTCGAGCCGCAGAGCCAAAAGGCCCCCGGATTGAGTTCGCCGATGCGGCCAAAGCCCGACCATGGTGAGACGAGCTACAAAGGATCGGGCCGACTCAAAGACAAGAAGGTCCTCTTGACCGGCGGTGATTCAGGTATCGGCAGGGCCGTCGCGCTCGCCTATGCGCGCGAAGGCGCCGATCTTCTCGTGTCCTATCTCAACGAAGACGAAGATGCTCGCGAGACGCAGCATCTTGTCGAAGATGCCGGGCGGCGCTGCATTCCCGTCGCAGGCGATGTTGCCGAACCCGCACATTGCCGCTCGCTCGTCGAGCAATGCGTCAAGGCTTTCGGGCGGATCGACGTTCTCGTGAATAACGCGGCCCATCAGATGACCTTTACGGAGATCGACGAGATTTCCGACGAGGAGTGGGACCGTACCTTCGCCACCAACATCTCGGCCATGTTCTATCTGACCAAGGCGGCGGTTCCGCATATGCGGCCCGGTTCCTCGATCATCAATACGAGCTCGATCAACGCCGATGCGCCGAGCCCGCAACTTCTCGCCTATGCGACGACCAAGGGTGCCATCGAGAATTTCACGGCGGGACTGGCCCAGCTTCTCGCCGAGAAGGGCATACGCGCCAATTCCGTGGCGCCGGGGCCGGTATGGACGCCGCTCATTCCGTCCACCATGCCGGCCGAGAAAGTGCAGCACTTCGGCGAACAAGTGCCGATGAAACGCCCGGCGCAGCCGAAGGAGGTCGCGCCCGTCTACGTGATGCTGGCAAGCGATGAAGCGAGCTATATTTCCGGCACCATGATCGCGGTCACCGGCGGCAAGCCGATCATTTGATCAGCGCTCGCGGACGGGCCCGTTCAGCGGGTACATCCGACGTCCCGGCTCTGACCCAAAAGGATCAGGCCGGGAAAACGATCAGGGATCGGCCAAGGCGCAAGCGGGGCGCATGGCTCCCCGCTTCGGGCGCAGCAGCTCAAGCCGCAGCGCGATTGATATTGCCTTCGGCAAGATTGGTCAGCTTTTCGTCGGTCTCTTTTTCCTCCTCGAGATTTTGGTCGAGAAGGTCGATCGCCTCATCGGCGCCGAGCTCCTTCGCCCAGGCGATCAACGTTCCGTAGCGGGTAATCTCGTAATGTTCCACCGCCTGGGCGGCAGCGATCAAAGCCGCGTCGAGGACGTTCTTGTCGGCTACGTCGCTCGCGACTTCGTCCGCCTCCTTGATAATGCCGTCGATCGCCGGGCAGGTGACCGTATCCGGGCTCTCGCCTTGCAATTCGAATACTTGCTCGACGCGCTTGACGTGGTTCTTGGTTTGCTCGAGATGCGTCTCGAAGCCCTGTTTCAGCTCTTGCGAGCTCGCCTTCTCGATCATCTTGGGCAGGGCCCCGACGATGCGCTTTTCGGCGTAATAGATGTCCTTCAGCTGATGCATGAA
Organism: Beijerinckiaceae bacterium; assembly: GCA_021324915.1. GTDB lineage: Bacteria > Pseudomonadota > Alphaproteobacteria > Rhizobiales > Beijerinckiaceae > Methylovirgula. The sequence continues at coordinate 92,183 of JAJPIC010000027.1, forward strand.
GAGATCATCCATGTTCCTGATGTCCTTGGTGAAGAGACCCATGGTCAGCTCCGTTCGAGGGGTTCTTACATTCGATCTGCGCCGGTTCAGGCGCTTCGGCTCGGGCGCAGGAATGCGTGCCCATCAACGGTCCGGGTGGCGCCTGCGTTCCCTAGGCCGAGGCGAAGCTGCGGCCACGCATTGACGTGTCGCTGCGCCGCCAATAGGAAGGGGAGGAGAAGGAGAGAGCGCCCGTGTCAGACAAGAGTTACAATATTGTGTTCCTCGACCGCGCGACGATCGGGGTCGATGTTCGCAAACCCAATTTTCCTCATACGTACAAGGAATATCAGGAAACCTCGCAGGATGAGGTGGCCGAACGCCTAGCCGGGGCGGAGATCGCGATCATCAACAAAGTGCCGATGCGCCCACCCAGTCTCGAAAAACTACCCGATTTGAAGTTGATCGCGGTTGCTGCGACCGGCACGGATTGCGTCGACAAGGCCTATTGCAAGGCACACGGCATTACGGTCTCGAATATCCGCAATTACGCCGTGAACACAGTTCCGGAACATACGCTGGCGCTCATTTTCGCATTGCGCCGCAATCTCATTCCGTACGTCGAAGACGTTCGCCGCGGGAAATGGCAGACGATCGATCAATTCTGCTATTTCGATCATCCGATCCACGATATTTCGGGTTCGACGCTCGGGCTCGTCGGGTTCGGCGCGCTGGGCAAATCGGTCGCAACGCGCGCCGAGGCGCTGGGCATGAAAGTGATCGCCACCGATGTGTTCGATTTTCCGGGGAAAGTGGATCTCGACACGATCCTCACGCAAAGCGACATTATCTCCCTGCATTGCCCGCTGACCGAGACGACGCGCAATATGATCGGCGCGGCGGAACTGAAGAAAATGAAAAAGAGCGCGATCCTCATCAACACGGCGCGCGGCGGGCTTGTGGACGAGAAGGCCCTTCTCGAAGCGCTGAAGAGCGGCGAAATCGCTGGCGCAGGTTTCGACGTTCTGACGGTCGAGCCGCCGAAAAACGGCAATATCCTCCTCGATGCGCACCTGCCGAACCTGATCATCACGCCGCATGTCGCCTGGGCGAGCATCGAAGCGATGACGGGCCTTGCCAATCAGCTCGTCGACAATATCGAAGCCTGGGTCGCGGGCAAGCCGCGCAATGTCGTGCTCGATTAATTTATCGATGAGCGGCGACAGCGCCGCTCATCGATCTCGCGCATTTTAGCAAATTCAAATTAGCAATTCGGACGTTTGCCGTTTGCCCGGCGCAAATGCAGCGCCGTCGATGCGTAGCGCTCATTTCCAGTCATGGAACGATTTTTCGTCTCTTGCGTAAGCCAGGAGAGCGATTCAGCACGAGCTGAATCACGGAACGCCTGGCCGCAGTGCAGCGAGCCTGCGGCTCAAAGCAGGAGAAGGCCATGCTGAACCAAGCTTGGAAAAGGCCGCTTGTTCTGGCAGGCGCAGTTCTGTTCGGGACGGGGGGAGCAGCTTTCGCGCAGCCGAGAAATACGGCCGATGCAAAGATCATGTTCAACAATACCGGACATGTCTTCAGCCGCTACGACTACGGCTATCCCTATTATCCCAATCGCGGGTACTACGGTTATTACCGTACGGGACCGATCGGTGCGGCCGTAGGCACGGCGGCGGGCGTGCTCACCGGAAGCGCTGCGGTCGCGATGGGCTATCCGTACTACGGCCCTTACGCTTACGGCTACGGCCCGTATTACCGCTACCAATGGTAAGGCCATCTTCAATAAGGATCTACCCGGTGCATGACCGGTAGAGCCTTGGCGGATTGAGAGAGAGGAGAACCGAACCATGAATCAAAGCATGAAAAAGATGGCGAGCATCGCCTTGGCTGGCGTTTTTGCCATCGGTGTGATCGGGACGGCGGCAGCCTCGCCGTATCATCACTACCGTCACCGCTACGCCTATTATCACCACGGACCGGGCCCGATTGGAGCAGCCGTCGGCACGGCGGCTGGGATTCTCGGCGGCGCCGCTGCCGCAGCGACCGGCTATCCTTACGGCTATTACGGCTATGGCTATGGGCCCTATTACGGCCCCGGCTATTACGGCTACGAGGAATGGTGAACATTGGAGCGCGACGGGCAACCGTCGCGCTCTTTAATAATTGCGCTTCTGATTTGATCATTGTGCTCCCGATTTTGCGCTGCGAGATGATGCCTGTTTGCCGATAGGCGGCAAGCCCGGTAAATTCGGCGCCCGGATTTGCCGAGGCGTTTTCGATGTCATTGTCCTTGCGGGCGCGTTTGAATCTGCTGCTTTGCGCGCTTCTCTTCCTTTCGCTCCTTTTGAATATCAGTCTCATCGCCTGGCAGGCCGGGCCGCGCATCCGCGCCGAAAATCAAAGCGACGAGCGCCTGGCCCGGCATGTCATTTCGACCGTGCTCGCAAGCCTCAAGGACGCGCCTGACCCGGGCCCGCGCTTGCAGCGGCTCGTCGCGGATCTGCAGAACCTCCGGCATGTGCGGATCTATTTTGCCGCAAGCGAGGCGCAGGCGCTCTCGATGCCGGTGATCAATTATTCAAATTCGGCGGATCGGCCGCCGCAATGGTTCGTCCGCCTTTTTGCGCCGAGCCCGCGGCTCTCGCTTCTGCCGGTCGTTCTCGACGGGCACAATTTCGGCAATCTCGCCATCGCTTCCGATCCGACGCAGGAATTGTTCGAGATCTGGCAGGAAATGGGGTCTGTCGTTGCGACCGCGCTTTTGTTCGGCGTCTGCTTTCTGGTTTTGATCATGATCCTTGTTGGCCGCGCGATTGCGCCCGTCGCGCAGGTCGGCCAGGCGATCACGCGGCTTGCGGCGGGCGATACGGCCATCAAGCTTGTGCCGCACGGCCCACCCGAATTCATCGATATTTCGGAGAAGCTCAATGGACTTGCGGTCGATCTCGCCCGGGTGAATGCGGAAAATACCCGCCTCGTCCGGCAGATCATGAAGGTGCAGGAGGAGGAGCGCGCGCAGATTGCCCGCGATCTGCACGACGAAATGGGACCGCACCTCTTCTGCATTCGTGCCAACGTCAGCGCGCTTTCGGGAAAGATGCCCGAGGTGAGCTATGTCGGGCGGACGGTGGCCGCGATCGGCGAACAGGCAGAGGCGATCCAAACCTTGTTGCGCCGCCTGCTGCAGCGCCTGCGGCCGACAGCGCTGGGAGAGCTTGGCCTTGCCGAAGCTTTGCGCGCGCTTGTCGAGTCCTGGCGGGCGGCACATCCCGAACTCGAGATTTCGCTCGAAGCTTCCGACGATTTCGGCGGCATCGACGAAGATATCACTCTCGCCGCTTATCGCGTGATCCAGGAAGGACTGACCAATGTGTTCCGCCACGCCGGCGCGACCACCGCGCGCGTCAGCGTCGAGTGCATCAAGAGCGAGGGCAGCCTCGGTTCGGTGCTGCGCGCACAAGTCGAGGATAATGGGATCGGCATGCCCGATGGCTTCGAACGCGGGCTTGGGCTGACTGGGATGGGCGAGCGCGTCCGCGCCTGCGGCGGCCAGCTCATGATCATGCCGCGCGCCACCGGCAAGGGAACGCTGGTCGAAGCCATCCTGCCGCTTGCCCGCGAATCCGTCCTGGAGACAGCGTGATCAGCCCTCTTGCGCGCGCACGTGATTGAGCCGGTCGAGCGCGCCTTGCAGAATATAGGCGGCGGCCATGCGGTCGATCACTTCGGCGCGTTTGGCGCGCGAGACATCCTGCTCGATCAGGGCGCGCGTTACCGCGGCCGTCGACAGGCGCTCGTCCCAGTAAACGAAAGGAATTGGCGTGAGCGCGCCGAGATTGCGGACGAAAGCGCGTGTCGATTGGACGCGCGGACCTTCGCTCGCATCCATGTTGAGCGGCAGACCTATGACAAAGGCGGCGACGTCGAATTCCCTGGCGCGCGCCAATAGTCTTGTGGCGTCGGTGGAAAATTTCGTTCGCCGGATCGTCTCGAGCGGGGTCGCGAGCCGGCGCTCGACGTCGGAAAGCGCGAGGCCGATGGTCCTGGTGCCGAGGTCGATCCCCATCAGCCTTTGCGTGCCGCTGAGGCTCAGTTCTTCGATCCTGGCAAGCTCCGTCATGTCGGCCATCCGGTCCGCGGCTCTCGCAGCTCGCGGGGATGTGCCTGGATATTGCCGGCGGCCCGGTTCTTATCCATTTTGCGATCGTCAAAGCGGAGCATGATCCATGAAACTCACTTGGCTCGGCCATTCGGCCTTTCGTATCGAGACCGGTGCCGCGGTCATCCTCATCGATCCTTTTCTGCGCGGCAATCCCAAATTCAAGCTCGACTTCGGCGCGGTAACCCGAGGTACGACGCACATCCTTTTGACCCATGGTCATGACGATCATGTCGGCGATACCGTGGCGATCGCCAAAGCGTGCGGCGCGCAGGTGATCTCCAGTTTCGAGGTCTGCATGTATCTCGCCGCGCAAGGCATCGAGAAGATCAATCCCGGCAATCCGGGTGGAACCATCGCCTGCGGCGAATTCGGCGTCAGCTTTACCCAGGCGCTGCATTCCTCCTCCACGATCGTCGACGGCAAGCCCGTCTATCTCGGCAATCCGATGGGTCTCGTGGTCACGCCGAAGGAGGGGCCTGTGGTTTACCACATGGGCGACACGGACATGTTCTCCGACATGGCCCTGGTCGACGAATTTTATCATCCGAAGGTCGGAATTGTGCCGGTCGGCGACCGCTTCACCATGGGCGGCAAGAAGGCGGCCGAAGCCGTCCATCGCTATTTTTCTTTCGACCTGGTCGTTCCCTGCCATTACGGCACATTCGATGCCTTGGCGCAGGATGCGAGTGAATTTGTCGCCGCAGTGGGGGCGACACCGAAAGTCCTTGTGCCTGCGATCGGTGAGAGCATCTCGCTTTGACCGCATCCGTCAACGAAGCTGAGCTTTGCTGAATTTCCTCGAGGCGCCCGAGAAAGCGCAGCCGAGCAGCTCGTGGGCCGTGGCCACGTCGGTTCTCGCAGAGAACCCCATCCGGCGGCGTCGCTTCGCCGCCGCCGCTTTCCCAGAGAGGGAAGGATCAGCCGCATTTGCCCGGGCGCGAGCCCCGATGCTATAGGCTCGCGCCAAAGAGGAAACTATGGCCGTCGACCACGCAACCGTAAGGCGCATCGCCCATCTCGCCCGCATCAAGCTCGAGGACGCGGAGGTGCCGCATCTCGCCTCCGAGCTCAACGCGATCCTTGCCTTCATCGAAGAGCTTGCCGCCGTCGATATCGAGGGCGTCGAGCCCATGACCTCGGTCACGCCGATGCGGATGAAAGAGCGCCCCGATGTCGTAACAATGGGCAATATTGCCGACGAGATCGTCGCCAATGCGCCGGCGACCGAGGATCATTATTTCGTCGTGCCGAAGGTCGTGGAATAGGCATAGAGAGCAACATTGACCGATTTGACCGAACTCAGCCTCGCCGCGGCGCGCGAAGCGCTCGCAAAACGGCAAGTCTCCGCCGTCGAACTCGCCAAGGCCCATATTGCGGCCATGGAGGCGGCCCGCGTGCTCAATTGCTTCATCAGCGAGACGCCGGATCAGGCGCTCGCCGCGGCGGCGGATTGCGATGCGCGGATTGCGCGCGGCGATGCGCGGCCGCTCGAAGGCATTCCGCTCGGCATCAAGGATCTTTATTGCACCAAGGGCGTGCGGACGACGGCCGCCAGCCACATCCTCGAAAATTTCGTCCCGACTTACGAATCGACCGTCACCGCCAATCTCTGGCGCGACGGCGCCGTGATGCTCGGCAAGCTCAATCTCGACGAATTCGCAATGGGCTCGTCGAACGAGACGTCTTACTTCGGGCCGGTGATCTCGCCTTGGCGCCGGCCCGGCTCGAATGTGAAGATCGTGCCGGGCGGTTCGTCCGGCGGCTCGGCGGCGGCCGTTGCCGCGCGCCTCTGCTATGGCGCGACGGGGACAGATACCGGCGGTTCGATCCGCCAGCCTGCCGCTTTCACCGGAACGGTGGGCATCAAGCCGACTTATGGACGCTGTTCGCGTTGGGGCATTGTCGCCTTCGCCTCGTCCCTCGACCAGGCGGGCCCGATCGCGCGCAATGTACGCGATGCGGCAATTCTATTGCGATCCATGGCGGGCCACGACGCGAAAGATACGACATCGGTCGATCTTCCGGTGCCGGATTACGCGGCCGCGGTCGGCACGTCGATTCAAGGCAAGGTGATCGGCATTCCTAAGGAATATCGGCTCGACGGCATGCCGGCCGAGATCGATCGGCTCTGGAGCGAGGGCGTTTCCTGGCTCAAGGCGGCGGGCGCCAAGATCGTCGAAATTTCTCTGCCGCACACGCGTTACGCGCTCCCCGCCTATTATATCGTCGCGCCTGCCGAGGCTTCATCCAATCTCGCTCGCTATGACGGCGTGCGCTACGGGCTGCGCGTGCCGGGCAAGGACGTGGTCGAGCTCTATGAAAAGACGCGCGCGGCGGGTTTCGGCAGGGAAGTGCGCCGCCGGATCATGATCGGCACTTATGTCCTCTCCGCCGGCTATTATGATGCCTATTATGTGCGCGCACAGAAGATCAGGACCTTGATCAAGCGCGATTTCGAAACGGTTTTCGCCGAAGGGGTCGATGCGATCCTGGCGCCGGCGACGCCTTCGGCGGCTTTCGGCCTGGGCGAAAAGGGATCTGCCGATCCGGTCGAAATGTATTTGAACGATGTGTTCACCGTGACCGTGAACATGGCTGGCCTGCCGGGCATAGCCGTGCCGGCCGGCACATCCGCCGAAGGCCTGCCGCTCGCTCTGCAGCTCATCGGCCGGGCATTCGAGGAAGAGACCTTGTTTGCGCTCGCCTCTGTAATCGAAGAATCCGCGCCGAAGATCGCTCTGCCGCCGAAATGGTGGGATCGATAGACGGGAAGCCGCCATGAACACCAATCCCTCGAAACTCATCAAAGGCGCGACCGGCGATTGGGAGGTCGTGATCGGCATGGAGGTCCATGCTCAGATCATCTCCAAGGCCAAGCTCTTTTCGGGCGCCTCCGCGGAGTTCGGCGGCGAGCCCAATAGCCATGTGTCTCTGGTCGATGCCGCCATGCCCGGCATGTTGCCGGTGATCAATGCCGAATGCGTCGCTCAGGCCGTGCGCAGCGGTCTCGGCCTCAAGGCCAGGATCAATCTTCGCTCGCATTTCGACCGGAAGAACTATTTCTACCCGGACCTGCCGCAGGGCTATCAGATCTCGCAGTACAAGAACCCGATCGTCGGCGAGGGGATCGTCCTCGTCGATGTTTCGCCGACCGAGCGGATCGAGGTCGGAATCGAGCGGCTTCACATCGAGCAGGACGCCGGCAAGTCGCTGCACGACCAATCGGCGACCGATTCCTTCGTCGATCTCAACCGCGCCGGCGTCGGCCTGATGGAGATTGTCTCGAAGCCCGACATGCGCTCGTCCGAAGAGGCCAAGGCCTATGTCGCCAAGCTCAGGACGATCCTGCGCTACCTCGGCACCTGCGACGGCAATATGGAACAGGGTTCGCTGCGCGCCGACGTCAACGTTTCCGTCCGCCGGCCTGGCGGGCCTTTGGGCACGCGCTGCGAGATCAAGAACGTCAATTCGATCCGCTTCATCGGCCAGGCGATCGAGGCCGAGGCGCGCCGCCAGATCGCCATCCTCGAAGACGGTGGCTCGATCGAACAGGAGACGCGGCTCTTCGATCCAAATCGCGGCGAGACGAGGTCCATGCGTTCCAAAGAAGAAGCGCATGATTATCGCTACTTTCCCGATCCGGATCTTCTGCCGCTCGAGCTCGATCAGGCCTATGTCGATGAGCTCGCCGCGGCTCTGCCGGAACTGCCCGATGCCAAGAAGGCGCGGTTCATCGCCCAATATGGCCTGCCGGCCTATGATGCGGGCGTGCTCGTCGCCGACAAGGAGACCGCCGATTATTTCGAGGCGGCGATCGCGCACGAGAGCAAGAGCCGCGATCCGAAGGCCGTCGCCAATTGGATCATGGGCGACGTTGCCGCTTACGCGAATTCCGTCGGACTTTCGATCCCGCAGACCCATCTCGAGCCGGCGCAGATCGCTGGGATCGTCGATCTCATCGCCGAAGGGACGATCTCGGGCAAGATTGCCAAGGATCTGCTCCTGATCCTCATCGAAGAGGAGAAAGCGGGCGACCCGCGTGTCATTGTCGAGGCCCGCGGCATGAAGCAGGTGACCGATCTCGGCGCGATCGAAGCTGCTGTCGACGCCATCATTGCAGCCAATCCCGATAAGGTCGCGCAAGCTCGGGCGAAGCCTTCGATGCTCGGATGGTTCGTCGGTCAGGTGATGAAAGGGACCGGCGGCAAGGCCAATCCGCAGGCCGTCAACGAACTCCTCAAAGCCAAACTCGGCATCTGACGGGCTCTCGAACGGTCGGTTCGATTCGCCCGATTCGCTTGGCGAGGCGCCGGCGAGGGCCTCGCGGCGCTCTTTCCGGCAAATTTTCTTTTGTCCCACAAAAATTTTTTTGGGGCCCCAGCGCACGCCAAACTACCCCGAAGAACCCGATCGATCTTCCGCAGAAGAGACGATGCGTAGCTCAATGCTTTGCCGCGCATCGATGCTTAACAGCGCGCCCTCGCGTGCCGGCAAGGAGAGGTGCAAGGGGCGCATCGAGCGGCGATTGCTCGTCCTTCGACTCATGAGAGAGTCAAGAAAAACAATGACTTTACTTTACGCACCTCGATTGCGCACTGCGCTCGCGCGGCTTCGTCGAAGGATCCGATCAGCGCTTCGAGCCGATCATCGCAGTGCCGCCACTCGCGCGATGCATGAGCTCATCGGAAGGCAATCAAGCGCGTTCAGCGCGTCGTTGAGACCTCGACGAAGGGCTCGAATGCTCGCGCGACGAAGCAAGATCGAAGCACGATTCTCGAATCTTCATGCACAAACCTCTTGCACGACTGATTAACCGCGCTACGCTAATTACGCCTCTTGTCGGCGCGAACGTCGACAGATGAACAGAGGGAACTCAAACATGGTGAAGGCTACCACCAAGCGTAAACCGGCCAAGAAGAGCGCTGCGAAGAAGAGCAGCGCGAAGAAGGCCGTGCGGAAGTCGGTCTCGAAGAAGAGCTCGAAGAAGAGCGCTTCGAAGAAAAGAGCTGTAAAGAGTGCGGCCAAGAAGGCCGTCAGGACGACGGCCCGCAAGTCGCCGGCTCGGAAGAGGCGCAAGGCTTCTCCGAAGGCCGCATCGGCCTCGATGCCGGAGACGATCTAAACTCATTTCAGGAGGGGACGGAGACGGTCTGTCCGACCTTTCGTGCCTTGGATAGGCACGGGCTATTGCGAGGGCCGGTTGTTCCGCCTCCGTCTGTCCCAGCGCCAGGCATTCATCGCGGCGTGCGGACTTCAAGACCTACCTGATAGGCAGGATTGGGCGAAGTTGAACCAGATCTTTTCGGTCGCTTCGCCCTCCGCCTTCATCTTCTGCCATTCGAGCGCGCATTCGTGCATACGGGCGCGCGTATAGGGCGGGAGCTGAAGGAGCTTGCCTGGCGTCCAGGGCGGGGGATCGTTAGGAGCGGACCCCGGCTCTGGTGGCGTGACCGGAACGACCTGCGGCACGGGTTTCGGAAGCGTCGATGGCCGGACCGGCGGCATGGGAGCGCCGGCATCCGATGCTTCGGCTTGCGTCGAATCCTGCGCCGAAGCCTGCGCAAGATATAACGTCTCGACCGCGAACCCGAATGCCAGCGCCAAAAAGCCGGCGCGCCAACCCGAACGAGGGATCGCATCGCAACGCGGATCTTGAGATCTCGTCCGGCTCATCCTTTGGCGCATTCTGCCGCTCGCCCTTCTACCCCCTCGACAAAGACGAGAACTAAGCCCGTATCATGGCACGAACCTGGTCGCGCGGCTGCCGGGCCGAGCGCTCAGTGCGGCGGGGGCGTGAGGCCGAGCAAGGCCGCAACGGCAACGACCATCAGCCCGAAGGTCAACTCGAGTCCGACGCTGATGCGGAGATTTACCTCGTGCGCCCGAGCTTTGAAGGGGTCGGCGCGGAGCCGCGGCATCGCGACGAAGCGGTTGAAAGAGGCGAGCGCCAGCATCGCGGCAACGAGCAGAAGCTTGAGGCCCAAGACCTCGCCATAGGCCGTACGGAAGAATTTCGCGCCGGCATCATGAAAAAGCGCATTGGCGATGCCGCTGACGACGACCGCCGTCACGGCGAAGATCCCCAAAAGCGAGAAGCGCGCCAGGATATGGAGACTGCGCGTGCGGGCCTCCGGCGATCCACGCTGCTGGGCAAGACAAAGAAGGAGGGGCGCCAGTCCGCCGACCCAGGCAGCGCCGGCGAACATATGCACGGCGTAAGCGAGGATCATCAACGCGCCATGGAGGCTTGCACCGCCTTCCGCCGCATGCCCGAGCCAAGCCTGATCCAGAAGAAGCAGCGTGGCGGCGGCAAAGACGCCCGCCAACAAAGCGCGGTCGGCGCGAGTGAGGAGGGCGATTGCCGCAGCAGCCGTGAGAAGGACGAGGCGCAGGATCGCGACAGGACCGAATTGCGTTTGAAAGAAGAAGGCTTGCAAGCTCGCCGCGTCGAGATCGCTCATGCCGCCGGCCATATTGGCAACGATCCCGAGAAGCCAGACGACACCCGAGACGAGGGCGAGAGGCGCAGCGATGCGCAGCAAGAGGACCGTCGCCCGGAAGCTTCGGGGTGAGCCGAGGCGCGCCTCTTTTCCCGCGACGAGCCAAAAGAGGGGGCAGCCGAAGAGAGCAAAAAGCGCGGCGAAATGGATTGCGCGTCCGAGGACGAAGGCGGTCATGAGCGTTCCGGTGCGCGGCCTCGCGCCGGAGCTGGATGGCTTTTAGAAGATATCCAGCTCCATTTCTTTGCCTGAGCGAATTTCAGAGTTTCGGCCAATCCGCTCCGCTCTCGGCATGCGCAAGGCTCAGCGTGTGATTGTGAATTTGTAGGTTCCTTGCGTCGGATGGGTGTCGACCGAAACGACGTGCCAGCTCACGACATAAGTGCCGGGCTTCAAGGGATGCCCGAGCCTGATAATGAGTTCGTTGGGGGCGCCGAGTCGCGGTTTTGCGGCGGGAACGGGCCCGCCACCTTCAGCCGTGACATGCACGTTCGAAAAGGGCGCCACCACGTTCTCGGTGAAGCTCAATCGCAATTCGCCTGGCGAACCGCTTACGGTAGAGCCGACAGCGGGGGTTGCATGATCGAGAAAAGCATGGGCGCAGGCGGGCGTCGCTGCGAGCAAGCAAACGAGAGCCGCCGCGGAGAAAGCGGGAAACGAGCGTAGCATGATGTCCTCACGGGTTTCGGGTCGGCGGGCTGAACAACGGCTTGCCGAGCGTGGTGGGCGCGATGTCGTCGAGGAAAAAGTCGAGGACCGCCATGGCGCCGACGTGCCGGCCGCTCGCCGCATTGATCGGAACCTGAGCCATAAGCCCGACCTCGTAGGTCTGGCCTATATAATAAAGAGAGGGGCCCACCACGCCGGTCGTCTCGGAAGGCGAGAATTCGCCGGGCACGGAGGGGTTGATATTGGCGAGCGGCGCGCTGAACACACCCTCGAAAGCAGGGATCAGCTTGTTGAAGAATTCGGGAAGCTGGTGAACGAAGGAGTTCTCGTAGAGCAGGCTATATTGCAGGCTCGCGCCATAGGTCAGGACCGTCGGATTGAGGCTTTGATCCGGGTTGACGGCGACCGTCGGGATCGCGAGGTCCATCTCGCCGGTCACTGCGAAAGGCCGTAGCCAATCGATCGGCGCATCGCCGAACCCTTTGCCGACGAAGGCTTTCTGCGTGATGGTCGAGAAGGGATCGGCGGGGAGGGAGGAGCTTTGCGGGCTTCCGGTGCCACCCCATTCGACGCTCAGCGCGGTCGCCAAGATGAATTCGTGCTCCGCGTTCTGATAGAGAACATATTTTCCTTGCGTTTCGATATTCGTCCAGCCGGAGGCGGACGGGTTCTTCTGCCAATCGAATTGATTGCCGATCGAGAGTGCGAAATCCGGCGTGATCGTCTTGGCATATTCCCAGGAGAGCGCGTAGGTCAGCGCACCGGGCGTGCCGTCGGGATTGGAGGTCGCCATATAGGCGAATGCGGGTAGAGCGAGCTCGTCGTTGACGCCTGGATCGTCGATCGTCAGCGTCACGGGAAATACGCGGTTGCCGACGATCGTATGGGCGAGCGCCGGAGGAATGCCGAGCAGCATGGCCGCCGCGGCGAGATAAGCTTTGCGGGACATGAAGACCTCAGTCTGAATTGAGCGAAGCGCATTCGCATGGCGGATTGCCCACGTGTGATCTCACACGCGAACAAAGGCTGCGAAATTGGAGGTGGCTCTATTCAGACCGGGGGACCGCGCGGCGAGGCGCCGGCGAAGGAACGAGTTGGAGCAGGGGCGCTGTAAAGCGCCACGGGCGCCTGCGTCAAAACCGAGACGAAATTCTCGACAATGCCGAGCGAAGGCGACGCGACCACGGCCCCATGGCAATGGATCGCGCAGAAGGGACAATCATGATGGGCGCGATCGGGTGCCGGCGCGGAGTCGTGATTGGCGGCCGCAGAATGGCAGAGCGAAACGCCATTCGTGAGCGCATCGCCCGCTGCCGCCGACGTGCAGAGCGCAGCGGCAAAGAGCTGGACGTAAAGACCGAAAATAGCAAGCCAGACGGCAATCTGCCGCCCCGGCCTGGCGCCGACTGTGCCGGCGCCCGAAGCCCGCCCGTTGGCCGCGCGAACGAACACCCCAGCTCCTTTCGCTGTGCGACCCTATCAGTTGAGTTGGATTGTGGAAAGCGGGCAGGGGACTGCAAACCCGAGAGGCCGGAAACGCTCGGATTCGGGTTGGCGGTAAAATTATTGACCCAAAACCCTGCTCCGATAGCCTCAGCTTGCGCCAGCACTTTCCGGCAATCTTCGACGCAAGGCATTTGAGGATAAAGTCATGAAGCTTCTCATACTCATCGCCGCGACCATTTCATTGATTTTCGCTGGAATGAGCGCAGCCGCAGCAGGTTCCTACGAGTTCGTCGTCGTACCTCCGGCGACAGGAAGCATGAATCCGGCGATCTTCCGGATCAATGTCGCAACTGGCCAAGTCGTGAGCGTTTGGGGCTGGGGAGCAGATGCGAAGGCTTATGCCCCGGTCGTGGAACCCGCGCCATTACCCGTGGGGGATTATCATATGTCGCTGGTCGAGGCGCTCGATCAGAAAGGCAATTGGGAAATCGTCAGATATGAAACTCAATCCGGCAGGACCTGGTCTTTGACCGGTGGCGGAAATGCGCCATTTACCTGGGCCGAAACCGCGCCGCCGCCGAGCGAAACTGCCGCTGCGCCAGCCCCACCTCCGGTGGCGCCGAGCCAGGCTCCCGCGCCGAATGGAATCGCGCCCACCCAATCGCCTTCGCAGAACGGGGTTGCGCCGCGGCCTGCCCAGTGACGCGGATCGACCGGAGTTTCGAGGTCTCGATTTCGGATTTAATTCCGAGCGGAGCGAGACCAAGCTGCCGGCGCAGGAGGCAGTCATGTTCAGAAGCTTTGTTCTAGGTTTTCTGGCCGCTATCGCGCTGGCGATCATCGCCGGATATGCCGTCCTGCGCGCGGGTCTCATACCGGCGAATGCGGACGGGCGAGCGCTCCCGTTTGAGAAATGGGCGGCGAGGACTTCGCTCGAGGCCTATCTCGGGCGAAAGGCGCCGAAGGAAGCCAATCCCGTTGCGCTCACGGATGAGAATCTGATCGCCGGCATCAAGCTTTACGGGCGTCATTGCGCTTTTTGCCACGGCACGGCACAAGGCGACGCATCCGCCACCTCGGTCGCAAAGAGTCTCTATCCGAAGCCGCCGCAGCTTGCCTCGGAAGGTGTCGAAGACGATCCCGAAGGTGTCACCTTCTGGAAGATCAAGCATGGCATCCGCTGGACGGCCATGCCGTCCTGGAAAACGACATTGACGGATGAACAGATCTGGACCCTCGCGCTCTTTTTGAAACACTTGGACAAACTGCCTCCCGCGGCGCAAGCCGAATGGGCGAAAGTGCAGCATTGATCGCGAGCAGGCGCATCGGTGTTGGCGCTTTGCCAAATCGCGCGGAGCATCGCAATGCGATCGTCGCGATCTGGAGTCCAAAATCCGTTTCATCCGCCGCGAAGAGCATGCGATCGCGGCGCGCTAAAGCGCAGCCAAAGTTCGCTGCGCTCATTTGCTTCGGAACAATTGCGCCCCTTCGTTGATTGAGAAGCTTGGCGTTGGCCGTCTGTGCGGAACGCGGATGATGCCGAATCCTGAAGATTTCTCACCGGGCAGCACCACGACGACAGCCGACGCTACGCGCAAGCGCCGGCATCCGGCACTATTTCTCCTCGCCTGCGTCTTCGCTCTGGCGTTCATCGCGGCTTGTGTCGCCGGGGGCGTCGTGGCTTGGGCGCTCGTCGGTCTGCAATTTCCCTCGCCCGCGGAAGTCACGTCGCGGCGGGTTATCGTGCTCGAAGCTTCCGACGGCCAGATCATCATGAGCAAGGGCGCCTTCCGGTTGCCGCCGGTCGCGGCCAAGGACATGCCGAATGTCGTCAACGCGGTGATCAGCGTCGAAGACCGGCGTTTTTATCAGACAGGCGCGGTCGATCCGCGTTCGATTTTGCGCGCCTTCATCGAGAACGAGCAAAAAGGGCAGATCGTCGCCGGCGGCAGCACGATCACCCAGCAACTGGTCAAAATGTTCTTCGTCGGATCGCAGCGCACGTATAAGCGCAAGATCCAGGAGGCGGCGATCGCCATATGGCTCGAGCATCATCTGACCAAGGACGAAATTCTGACGAGCTACCTCAACAATGTCTATCTCGGTTCCGGCGCCTACGGCTTTCCCGCCGCGGCCAAATTCTATTTCGGCAAGGATGCTAAAGACCTCTCGCTGCCAGAGGCCGCCATGCTCGCGGGCATGATCAAGGCCCCGGTCCAATACGATCCCTTGCGCAATCTGCAAGCCGCGCAAGCGCGCGCCGCAACGGTTCTCGATACGATGGTTGCGAACGGAAAGCTCACCCAGGAGGCGGCGCTCGCCGCGAAGCTTCATCCGGCAACGCCAAATCCGAGCGATCTCTCTTCGCCTTCAGCCGGCTGGTTTGCCGACTGGATTAATGACAAGGCGAATGCGATCACCGGCTCGCTCCATGGCACGATCCGCATCCGCACGACGCTCGATCCCCACTTGCAGGAAACGGCCCAAAGGATCGTCGACACCACGCTTGGCGAATACGGCGCTGACCGCCATGCGAGTGAAGCGGCGCTTGTCGCAATGCGGCCGGACGGCGCCGTCGTGGCTATGGTCGGGGGAGGCGATTATGCCCAGAGCCAGTTCAATCGCGCGGTTCAGGCAAAGCGACAGCCCGGCTCCTCGTTCAAGCTCTTCGATTATTACGCGGCTTTGCGCAACGGATTTTCGCTCGACGACGAGGTTCTCGACGAGCCGGTCGATATCAAGGGCTGGACTCCGGAAAACGATGAGCAGCACTATCACGGGCGGGTGACGCTCATCGACGCGTTTGCCCATTCGCTCAATGCCGCTACGGTGCGTCTGTCGCAGCAGATCGGCATCAGCCAAGTGATCACGGCCGCCCGCGATCTCGGCCTGCATGCACCGCTCGCCAATAACCCGAGCCTCGCGCTCGGTACGTCCGAAGTCAGCCTCATCGATCTGACCTCAGCCTATGCTGCGGTCCGCGCCGGGGTCGCGCCGGTCGAGCCGTGGGGAATTGCGAGCCTTCGGATGGGAGGCGATCAACATGAAATAAAAGTCGGCCGGCCCGACGAGAAGCAGCACGCGGTTCAAAATCAGAACGAGATGATGGAACTGCTGCAGGCGGTGGTCGAGCGCGGGACCGGACGGGCGGCGGCGCTCGACGGCTTTGCCGCCGGCAAGACGGGGACGAGCCAGGATTACCGCGATGCCTGGTTCATCGGCTTCAACGATTCGCTCGTCGTCGGCGTATGGGTCGGCAATGACGATCACAGTCCGATGAAAGAAGTCTTCGGCGGCACGCTGCCCGCGTCCATGTGGAAAGATTTCATGGAAAAGGCCGGTCCGAGCGGTTCCCCGAGCCCGACGCAGGCGAGCACGGAGGCGCCGAACGCCGCGAGCGAAACGGCGCCAGCGTACGAGGAACGCCAGCCGGACGCGGAGCAGCGAGCGGCCAAAGAGCAGCGATCGGCAGATGAGCAGGGAGAGGCAGACGAGCAGAGGCCGACAGGTGGACAGCAAGGGTCTGCTGAGACTTCTGCCGATGACAGGAGCGCGGCCACTGACGGCCAGAGCGCTCAATGCGACATTCCGGTCTGCGAGCAATATTATCATTCGTTTCGCGCGTCCGATTGCACTTATCAACCCTTCTTCGGACCGCGTCGCTATTGCGACCGATAAGCTTCGACGATAAGTTCACCGGTATCGCGTGCGCAGTTTCGGCGCGTCTCTAAAGTCAGAAGATTCGATCGTTGCGGAGCTTCCAATCGATGGATGCGGGGTCGCGGGTCGAAATGCAAAGAGATGCGCAGTCTCAATGTAGCCGATGCATGCCGCTCGAGCTTGCCGCCTAGCTGAGCAGATCGAGGCGCTCCGCGCCAATCCGATCGAGGCCGCAGTCGAGGCGAATTGTGACCGATAGGCGCCTATAATAAGGCAGAGCGGTCCCGACATATCTGTGGATCTTTGAAATCAATCACTTTTTACGATTTCCTTTCCGCTTCACTTCTGATTTGACAATGGTAATATTGCAACGCGACCGGCTGATTCGCGGCCTTGAAGGTGTAGCGTTTTCAAGATGCACCGAGGGGAGGCCTGTCATGTCAATTCGAAGCTTTCCTGATCGCATGCTTCACGAAACGACAACTGCCGCTTTTATCGCGGCCCTGGCCGCTATGCTCATCGCCATTCCGGTCGGTCTGCAAATTCATCGGCAAGCCAATTGGTGTAGCGACGACGTGTCGGATCCCGCGCAGCAGATCAAAGGCTGTACGCGCGTGATTGAATCGAGCCGCGGGCCGGGCGTCTATGTGGCCTTTGCTTACAACATCCGCGGCAAGGCCTATCAAGCTGCCGGCGATTTCGACCGCGCCATTGCCGATTACACCGAGGCGATCCGGCTCGATCCCAAATATGCCTTCGTGCATAAGGCGGTTGCCAGCAACACGTTTCGCAACTCGGAATTCAAGGCGCTCGACGTCGCTCCTTAAGGCGGCGCGAGAGAAGCGCTATGGGCAGAGATGCGCCGCATCCTGCCGGACGAAGCAACTTTAGACAAATCGAATTTGGATATTGAATTTCAGCGCCACCCGGTTGCGACTCGCACACGCATCAAAGCGTCATCAACCTGGTGTAGCCTGACAAAGTTGCGGCGGGGATCGGCTTTCGCCGGTCTGATTTTTTCAAGCAATTTGGAGGGTATCATGAAAAAAGCCCTGCTTGCCATCGGCTTCTGTCTGTTTTGCTCAACGGCGGCATTCGCTCAGGCCGATCCGACCGAGAGTTCGCCTTGCAATCTGTCACCCAGCATCGTCTATAAGTTCAAAGCCGATCTCAACATCATCACCGGCGTGACGTCTTCGAGCATGACGCCGGCCGATCACAACGGCGGCCTGTTCTTCCCCAATCGCATGTGGGGCGCGCTCGTCGATAGGCAGGGCAATATTTGCGCGGTATTCAACACCGGCAATGATCCCTGGCCCGGCAGTCGCGACATTGCCGTTGCCAAGGCGGGCACCGCGAATGACTTCAGCAATAGTGCGCTCGCTTTGTCGACCGCCAATCTTTATGGGCCGACACAGCCCGGCGGCTCGCTTTACGGGCTCAATAATTCCAACCCATACAATCCGTTTTATAATGCGCAAGGCTCCCTCGGCGGCTCGCGCGATTATGCAAGTGCTTCCGCCTCGGAAGTTTCGGTGAAAGTGCCGGGCGGCATCATCACCTTCGGCGGCGGCGTCGCGCTCTATCAAGGCGGTCAGGTCATCGGCGGCTTCGGAGTGAGCGGCGATACGTCTTGCGCCGATCATGCCATCGCCTATCGCACGCGCGCGCTCGCCGGCTACGCACCGCCCTCCGGCTTCGGCGTCAATAATGGAACCGACAATATCGCCTATTATGCCGGTCCCGGCCCGGGAGGTCAGCTCACGAGCCCCAATCAAGTCGTGCCTTCCGAGTTCGCCCAGCCGCATTGCACGGCCCATGACGTAACGCCTTGAGTATTTGCCGAAGCGCGTCCCCTGCGGACGCGCTTCTCTCTCGCGAACCGGGCCGCAGCGCCGGGCAAGACCGTTTCGCCTTGGCAATTCTTTCGAATAATTCCTATGGATTGGCGCCTCGCATGTGAAATCGAGGCACCGCCGAATATTGGCCCGCGCATCTTCGCATGGCAGGATCGGGCCGACAAAAAACGCGCCCGCGGGAGCGCGAAAACACGGGTTTCGCCCCTCAAAAACCCTGTTTTTGCGTCGCAAAACGAGCGAAAACGGCCCCGAAAACCGGAGAAATCGCCGTAAACGTCTTGACAAGAGCCGCGGAGGGTGTAGCCTTTCTTGTTAAGAAATAAATATTACGTATAAGAACTGTCCTGGAGGAGACGCGACAAGTGGAAGCGCAACATCCGCCGCGACGCGACCCTGGTCGCTGAATCCTATCCCACGAAAACTCAAAGAGAATATGGCTGTCGCGTCCGCGCCAGTCGGGGAAGATTTGCGTCAGGGAAACTTTCTTTCTGGAGAGGAACCGCAGCTTTTCAAACCGGGAATCCTGTCGCCCTCGTGGGAACGGCGCCTGGATAGAAGCGAGGAGGAAAATGATGGAGCAAGTGGCTGTGCCGTCCAAGCAGGCGACGGCGTCCGAGGAGATTTCGAGCGCTCTGCAACAGCGGATCGACGCCATGTATGCGCGTGATCGCGCGATCGCCATTGGCTTCGTGGTTGCGCTTTGGGCAACGATATTTTTCGTTCTCCTCGAAGTTCATTCCTACATCGCAAATCCGGCTGTCGAAACCGTCTGCTGGATCGCCGCTTTCATGCTGGTGTTGTTCAACACCACGTCGATCACCGCGATGGTTCGCCACTATCTGCACGACAAAAACCACATCTATTCGGTCGACATCAAACACTTGGATGCGGGCCGCTGAGCAAGCCCGGGGAGGAAACGCCATGGTTCAACGATACGTGCCGCCCAAGCAGAGCGTTGCTATGCAGCTCTTCGATGTCGCCTTCCTGCTCGCGCTCGTCTTCGGCGCATTGTTCCTTCCGATCTGGCTCAAGATCGCGGTTCCGTCGCGCGTCGAAAAGCTGCCGCCCGGCGTCTCCTATCAGACCGCGGCGAACGGCACCAAGACGTGGACGGGACTGAGCTGGGAGAAGCTCGGGCAGAACCCCGTCATGCAGGCCCAGTGGAAGAAGCTGGGTTACACGAAGGAACAGGCAGCCGACATTATCACGCAGCCTTTCCAATATGACGTCGATGTCATCGGCATCGGCTCAACCGCTATCGTCGTCATCGGCTATTTCGCCTTCATGCTGTTCATGTCGGAAAAAGAATACAAGCAGGTGGTCGCCGAAAAGTTCGGCGAGCGCCGAATCTGATCCAGGCGAAACAGAATTCGCGAACTGAATTCGATTGCGAGGTTTACGATGTGGGATGCGATCATATGGGCCGCATGGATCATTTCGGCGGTCCTCTTTCTGTGGATGTTCGTAGATTTCCTGGGCGTCAACAAAAAATACGACGAGGGCGTTCTGCTCAGCTCTCGCGAAGGCGTCGACGACCTGTTCGGCACCGGAAACAATGGCTCACGGGGGAAGTAATCCGATGACCTATCAAGTCGCACAAGAGCAGCCCAAACAGCTTCAATTGCTCAAAGTCCTGGGGCCGGTCCACATCTGGGCGCTGGGCGTCGGGATCGTCCTCGTCGGCGAGTTCATGGGCTGGAACTACGCGGTCGGCAAAGGGGGAGCGCTCGGCGCCCTGATCGCCTGCTGGGTCATCGGGCTGCTCTATACCTGCGTGGCCATGATCGATTCAGAGATCACGTCGACTGTGGCGGCGGCCGGCGGGCAATATACGCAAGCCAAACACATGATCGGCCCGCTGATGGCTTTCAACGTCGGCCTCTATCTCGTTCTCGCCTATACGATGCTCGAAGCGGGCGACGTCCAAGTTGCCGGGCAGCTTCTGCAGATCGGCGCCGGAAACTTCGGCTACAATATTCCTTGGCAGCCGTTCACGGTCATGACGCTGATGATTCTGGCTTTCATCAATTATCGCGGCGTCTTCGTCACGTTGAGCGTCAACTTCGTGATCACGGCGGCGGCGTTCTGCTCCATTATCCTGCTCGTGATCGGAACCGAGCCGTGGAATCCGGGCGCCGTGCTCCTGCACAAGGACCTCTTGACCCAGCTTCCCTACGGCTGGATCGGCGTGCTCGCCTCGCTCCACTTCGGAATCTGGTATTATCTCGGCATCGAAGGCACATGCCAGGCGGCAGAGGAAGTGCGCTCTCCCGGACGCGCGCTTCCCATGGGAACGATGCTCGGCATCATCACGCTTTTGATCGCAGCCGCACTCACCTGGTACGTCTGCTGCGGCCTCTTGCCGTGGGAATATCTCGGTTGGGACAACGAGCTTGCGCCGCTTTATGACGCTGCGCACGTGACCGGTAATGCGTTTTTGACGGTGGCTCTCTTCGTCGGAACTCTGTTCTCGGCGATCGCCTCGGCAAACGGTTGCATCAACGATGCCTCGCGGGCCTGGTTCTCCATGGGACGCGACCGCTATCTGCCGACTTGGTTCGGCGCGGTGCATCCGCGTTATCGCACGCCGTTCCGCTCGATCCTGTTTCTCATTCCGATCGCGGCGATCTTCGCGCTCTTCATCCCGCTCGCCCAGGTGATCACCTTCTCGATCCTCTCTGGGCTGCTCAACTACACCTTCATGCCGATCAACATGTGGAAATTCCGGCGCATGTGGCCGCTTGGCTCGATCCAAAGAGGCTTCGAGCATCCGTTCCACCCGCTGCCGGCGATAACGCTCTTCGTTCTTTGTACGGTGACGTTCTTTGCGGTCTATCTCGGCTACGGCCGCCAGCTCTTGGCGATGATGGCCTTCTATATCATCGCCTCCTGCTGGTTCGCGTTCTATCGCTACCGCTTTGTGAAGCGCGGCGATCAGTTCACGATGCCCTGGCCGCGGCCGCAAGGATACTGACAAAAAGTGGAAGCATCGCGAACCCTCCCTGAACTTGCGCCGGCATCGGTACTCGTGCTGCGATGCCGGCGCACTTTTCTTCAAGAAGGTTGAAGGTGCACTGGGCTCCGTTAGCAATCCTCTTCGTTGCGGTCCTCTGGCTGACTTGGTCCTATCGGCGTGAACGCGAACGCCGGCGCATGATGAGGGGCGCCTTTTTCGCCGAATGCTGTCCGCTGTTCGAGAAATGGGTGATCACGCAGGACCATTTGCATTACCCGGTCCTCGCGGGAAGATACCAAGGGCTCGACATCGAGATCGAGCCGATCATCGATGATCTCACGGTTCGCAAACTGCCCTCGCTCTGGATCAAAGTCAGCCTGAAGGCGCCCGTGCGCTATTCCGGCATTTTCGATCTTCTGATCAGGCCGCGCGGCATGGAACTCTATTCGCCAGCCTTCGATCTGCCTTTCGAGATCGCGAGGCCACAAGACTGGCCGGCTGACGCCATCATTCGCAGCGACGATAGCGCCAATATGCCGCCTTTGGCGGTCTTTGCCGAACATCTCCATCTTTTCGACGATCCCAAAATGAAAGAACTGCTGGTCACGCCAAAGGGCGTGAGGCTCGTCTATCAGGCCGCGCAAGCAAGCCGCGGCACCTATGCAGTCCTGCGGCAAAGCGAATTCGCCGAGACGCGACTTGCGCCGGGGCTTGCGGCTCGGCTCTTACAAGCGGCCGCGGACATTTATCGCTCGGTCGGTCCGCAGAAACGGCCGGCGGTCCGGCACATGGAGTTGACATGAGCCAATTGCAGCGGCCGATACATCCTTATTGGATTTTGCTTGCTTCCATTCTGCTGCCGGGCTCCGGCTATGTTCTGCTGGGCTTGGCACAGCGCGGCCTCATCATGCAGCTTTTCATGGTGGCACTGGGTTGGATCACCTGGCACCTGACGACCCCGCAACAAAGCCTCATCGGAAGGCTGGCCGGCGGGCTCTTCATCTATTCCGTGTCGATCATGGACACCTACAAACTCGCGCGGCTGCGCTGGGTCGCCCATCAGCAGAAATTGAGCGCGGGATAGCAGCATTGCGAGATCCGCATGCCAGGCATCTTCTTCCAAGCCGCCGCATGCAGCATTCGCCGGTCCGCAAAACTAACATTTCAAAGACTTTCCCACATTTAGTGTGAATTTGCCGCACAGGTGCGAACAGGCAGACCGTCGCGGCGCTAAATCACGATGCCTTGGAGCGAATCGAATCAAAGGCATGAACGTGATCGATTCTAAAGCTCTAGAGCGGGACTTGCGAAAAACCGGTGTCCACTTTTTCTCTTACCGCCTAAAATCGGCGAAACATTGGACGCGAGGTCGAGCGGTTGAAACCGGCAATCCTGATGACCGATCCGGCGCATTATGACGTGCGCTATGAAATCAATCCTTGGATGCGACCGGCGGAATGGACGCCCGAACATCTGTCTTCGGCGATCCGCGCCTGGCAAGATCTGAAACGCGCGCTCGAACGCGCCGGCGCCGATGTAAGCGTCATCGAAAGCACTCCCGGCTGGCCTGACATGGTGTTTGCGGCCAACCTCGCGGTCGTCTTCGATCGGAAATTCGTGCTCGCGCGCTTCCGCCACGAAGAGCGGCGGGGCGAAGAAGCGCATTTCCGTGCTGCCTTGGGCGCCAGGGCGGACAAGGAGATCATTTCTCTGCCGCCTGGCATGATCCAAGAAGGGGCAGGCGACTTCATCTGGGACGTGACGCGCCGGATTTTCTGGGCCGGCTACGGCCAGCGCTCCGACAGATCGGCAGCGCTTTGGATCGGCGACGTTCTCGGCGCCGAGACGGTGCCGCTCGAACTCGCCAGCCCGCGCTTCTACCATCTCGATACGTGTTTCTGTCCGCTATCCGGGGGCGAAGTCCTCTATTATCCGCCGGCCTTTACCGACGATGCTCTTCGAGCGATCCGGGCCCGCGTCGCGCCGCAGGCACTGATCGAGGCAGATGCGCAAGCCGCGGCCGCATTCTGCATCAATGCGGTCAATCTCGGCAGGACCATCGTCATGTCCAAGGCGCCTCGGTCCTGGCGCGCAATTCTCGCAGGCCGGGGCTATAAGATCGAAGAGGTCGATCTTGCTCCTTTCATCCTTTCCGGCGGAGCCGCATTCTGCCTGACGCTGCGGCTCGACAATGCGCATGTCACCGCTTCGCTCGAAGCCGCGACAGGCTGAGCGCGGTTTGGATGGGGTGGGCTCAAGACCGCGAGGTTATCAAATTCGTGAAGAGCGAGGAGCCGCCGATCTGGCGTTCCGATCTATGTCCAAGCATCAACGCCGAGACGCAAATCCCGCCGCTCGGCACGGCATCCGGGCGTGCGACGGCCTATGCCGGCGATTCAATCCGGCGGTGCTCGTTTACCGCGTAGTCATCTTAGTGACATTGCTCGCTTTTTCGGGAGCTTCTACGGCGGGCGCGCAAAGCAGTGGAACGAAAGATCGGCTAGGCACAGCCATGGAGTTCGACATTCCAGCGCAATCGCTGGAGGACGCGCTTTATGCGTTCGACGCGACGACCGGGATAGAAGTCATCGTAGACGGGCATGTGACGCTCGGCCGCAAATCGACCGCGGTCAAAGGTCTTCTCACGCCGGCAGAGGCTCTGCGGATCTTGCTGACCGGCACTGGCCTCGACGCGAGGCGCGTCGGCGCCGACGCCATCACGCTTTCGATCGATGCCCCGGCCGCCGCTCCGGAGAACAGCGCGCTCTATCGAGACTATTCGGCTTTCATCCAACAGGCAGTCCTTCGCGCGCTTTGCGAAGAGCCAGACATGCGCCCGGGGGCGTACCGTATCGCGCTCCAATTGCGCCTCGATTCTTCCGGGATCGTTTCGAGTATCGATTTGCTCGGGTCCACAGGCGATCCGCAGCGGGACCTGCGGGTGAGTGAAGTTCTCAGGGGACTTTCGATCGGTGCGCTTCCGCCTCCAGATCTTCCGCAACCGATCGTCATGGTGATTTTGCCCCGTTCCTCGCAGGACAGCGGCGACTGCCGATAGGCGATCTCCCCGCCGCGGCTGACAAAAAAGAATGATATTGCTTTCATATAATTTTCGGAGTCCGGCGATGCCGGACCATCCGGCAGCTCTTGTTCCGCGCGAACGAGGGCGAGGGGTGAGAGCGTGTTTTGAAGTGTGAGAAGGCCGGCGGCTGTTCATGGCTGAGGACGATCAGGCGTTGTTGCTGCGGCTGTTCACGAGCAATTACACCACACTGAAGGGGCGCTTGGCGCGTCGGCTCGGCTCGGTCGAAGCGGCAGAGGAGGCTTTGCAGGAAACCTACATGCGGGTCGAGCGCATCGAACGGGTCGGCGCGATCGTACGGCCGTTGCCCTATCTCTTTCGCATCGCGGTCAATACGGCCTCCGACCTGCGCCGCTCGGAAAAGCGCCGGTTGCAGCGCTCCGAAATCGAACTGCTCCTGCAGCTCGAAAAGGACGAAATCGACCCCGAACGCGTCGCTGCGGCGCGCTCATCGCTTCGTAAGCTGGCTCGCGTGCTTCGAGACTTGCCGTCGCGCCAGCGGACGATCCTTGTCGCCACCCGCCTGGAGGGGCTGACCCATGCGGCGATTGCAGCAAGGCTCGGAATCTCCACGCGCCTTGTGGAGCGCGAGCTCAAACGGGCACTCGACCACTGCCGCCATTATTTTGAATTGAACGACCCGAAACCGTTCGGTTCGACCGGCTCAGCGGCGTCTAAAGAATAGGAAGCAGCTTTGGCCGAGCGGTCGGGAAAGATGAAAAATAGGGACGCCGAGACGGCGGGAGATCAGGCCGCGGCTTGGATCGCGCGCCTGACTTCGGGCGAGGCGACAGTGGAGGACGCGGCTGCCTTGCAGCGCTGGTGCGGTGAGAGCGAGGTGCACCGGCAGGCATTTGCCGAGGTCAAACTGCTCTGGGATGCCTTAGGACCAGCCGCGCAAGAAGTTGCGCCACACGGAGATGGTGTGGGCGCGCGGGCTCGGAGCGCAACCGGCATCGCTCGGCGTGCCTTCCTCGGCGGAGCCCTGGCCGCTTCGACAGGCGCGATTGGATATTTCGGGTCGCGGCCGCCCTTCCACTTCTGGCCCTCCGTCAGCGAATTATTCGCCGATTATCGGACCGGAACCGGCGAGCAGCGCCGGATCGCGGTGGCCGCGAATGTCTCGCTGATATTGAACACCCAGACGAGCATCAACGTGCAAAAAGCCTCGTCGGGATCTCACCTGATCGAACTGATTTCGGGCGAGGCTGCCGTGACGGCGAAGGCTGCCGCGCCCCTTCAGGTCCTCGCGGCCGACGGGCTGACGAGCGCATCCGCAGCAAGATTCGATGTCCGCCGCGAGGGCGCCAATGTTCGCGTCACGAGCCTCGACGGCGAGGTCGAGATCGTCAAGCAGCACCAATCGGTGACCCTGCCGCCGGGACATCAGGCGACCTACAGCGGCGAGGGAATCGGGCCGGTACTGGCGGTCGATGTCGTCGTGGCGACCGCCTGGCAGCAGGGCATGCTCATCTTCCGGCATGAAACGTTGGCGCGGGTCATCGACGAAGTAAACCGCTATCGGCCGGGGCGGATCATTCTCGTCGACAAAGACCTGGCCGAGCGCGACGTGGTTGCCAGCATTCACATCGACCGAATCGACGAAATCGTCGAGCACATCGTGCAGACGTTCGATGCGCGCGCGACTTTTCTTCCGGGCGGCATCGTGCTTCTGGGCTGATCGCGCCGCGCTTGTCAGAAAAGCTTCACAACGCGATTCCGAGAAAAATTTTCATTTCGCTGTTCGGTATCGGCCGGAGGGTGGCGGTCAATTACGTGAGGGCTCGAGCGTGGCAGCGTTTGCTGCTGCAGGCTCGACGCACCTCGAAAGAAACAATCCGGGTATCGGAATAGGCCGGGGTGCGTATCTACCCGCCGCTCGATCGATCCTCAGCAAGCTCCAGGACTCGCAATGCCCATTGATCACGCGCTTCGGTCCGGCTGGTTAAAGCGTCGCATGGCTTTGCTCGGTACCGTCAGCGCCGTAGCGCTCGGCGTGGCCGCGGCTCCCGTCGAAGCCCGTTCGCTCTATTCGACGGGCGCGAGCACATCGGCAATTACTGCCGCGACGAGCGCGGCGCTGACGAGCGCACAGCAATCGTCGAGTGTGGCGCAGCAGGCGATGAATGCGCTCCGCCAGGCGACGCAGGCAATTCAGGCCATGCAGGCAGCGCAGGCCGCCGCACATAATCTCGCGCTTCAGGCACCGAGCGCCATTCCGAATGGATTGGTTGCCGGCGGTCTTCAAGTCGCACCGGGCGCGGTCCCCGGCTCAAATCTCTGGCAGAACGCCAATGCGCCGACCCAGACCCTTAGTGCCGGGCAGACGACCGTCACCATTCAGCAGACAGCGCCGCAAGCCATTCTCACCTGGCAGACTTTTAATGTCGGCAAGAACACAACGGTCGATTTCGATCAGCAGGGCAACAGCACCTGGGTCGCGCTGAACCGGATCATCGATCCCTCGGGCCAGCCGAGCCAGATTCTCGGGCGGATCAAGGCCGATGGCCAAGTCTATCTCATCAATCCGAACGGGATCATTTTCGGGGGCTCGAGCCAGATCAATGTCGGCTCGCTCATTGCCTCGACGGCGGACATTGCCGACAGCCAATTCCTAGCGAACGGGATCTATTCGACGCAGGCGGGGAGCACATACAACCCGAGCTTCACCGATGCCGGCGGCGCCATCACGGTCGAGCCGGGCGCCGAGATCACAACCAATACGCCGAGCTCGGTCACGCAGGGCGGCGGCTATGTGCTGTTGATGGGCACGGAGGTCGAGAACCAGGGCTCCATTGTCACGCCGGACGGCCAGACTGAGCTCGCGGCGGGCGATAGTTTCATCCTGCGTCCCGGTTACGGCACGACCGCCAACCAGACTTCGACGACCCGCGGCAATGAAATCGCGGTGGAGCTGAACAACCCGGGGAGCGGTGCAAGCGGCGGCAGCGGCTGGGTCGATAATTCCGGCTATATCGAAGCCGATACCGGCGACATCACGCTCGCCGGCGAGAGCGTCGTCCAAGACGGCGTCGCCTATTCGACCACTTCGGTCAACGTCCGCGGCACGATCCATCTTCTGTCTTCGGCTTCGGATCCTTTGAGCAGCGTCACGCTGACCGGCAACAGCCTCAGTCTCATCCTGCCCGATACGTCGGGCGCGACCGCATACAATAGTGTGCGCGCCGCCCTGATTTCGGATTCGGCTACCCAGAATGCCAGTCGCAACAAGCTCATTCTGGGCCAGTTCGACGATCTTTCCCTGCTGGCCGACGTCGAAGACGAAAGCCGGATCGAGATCGTGACTGGCGGGACGGTCGATTTCCAGAACGGCTCGACGACCACCGCGGTCGGCGGCCAGATCGCAGTGAGCGCCACGAACAGAGTTCAGGTCGACACCGGCGCATTGCTCGACGTCGCGGGGGAGGAGACCACGCTGCCGATGCCGGCGAATGACGTCGCCGTCGATATCCAAGGCAATGAGCTGCGCGACGATCCGAACAATCGCGATACCGGTACGCTCTTCAGCGATACGGTTTATGTCGATGATCGCCAGTTGATCTACGTGCCTGCCGGGACGGGGGGCGATTCGTCCGACCGCTATTATACAGCGGGCGGCGTGCTCGAAGTCTCCGGCTGGCTCAACGACACAGGCCATACGATCGGGGAATGGTTAGCCAGCGGCGGGTCGATTACGCTCTCGACCGGATCGAGCGGGGCGGTGGTCGCGCAGCCAGGTTCCGTGTTCAACATTTCCGGCGGCGCGATCCAATATCAGAGCGGCTATATTCAGCAAAGCTATCTGATCGGCAGCGACGGGCGGATCTATAATATCAATACAGCGCCGGCCGACATCACTTACACCGGCGTCTACCAAGGCTATGCCGATAGTCATCCGCATTGGGGGATTACGCAGTATTTTTGGAGTCCGCTCATCCGCTCGCAGATCTATGAGCAGGGCTATACGGTCGGGCGCGATGCGGGCAGTCTCATTCTTTCGACGCCTACGTCCGTCTTCGACGGCACGGTCGAAGCGGGTGTGATCGACGGCGCCAACCAGACAAATGCGCGGCCCGCCAATGTCAGCGATCCTTATCTTCTGACGCAGACAACCGTGCCTTTGGCGGGGCAGATCGATCTCGGCCAATATGATGCCGCGGGTTTCTTTGCTCCGTATACGACAACGGTCGCCTTCGACGCTCAGTCCGCTGACGCGGGCTCGATATCGGCGAGCGATCCGATCCCGGCGAACCTCGTCGGCACGGTCTATTTCGATGCGGGCCAAATTTCCGACGCGTCTTTGGGCGGCCTCTCGATCGCGACATCCGGCTCCATCACCGTTAGCGCGCCGCTGACATTTGCGCCGGGTGCCAGCGTAAAACTCCTCGGATCGGATATCGATATTGCCGCGAACCTTACCGATCGCGGCGGCACTATATCGATCACCAACTTCTATGAGGCCGGCAACACACCGCAGGTCCAGGTGGATCAGAATGGCTTGGCGCAGGCAACCTTGGAAGCGGGCGTTACCATCGATACGCAAGGCCTGTGGACGAACGCGGTGCTTGACCCGACCAATGTTGCGGGCCTGGCCTTGGTGAACGGCGGCGCCGTCTCGATCGACATGAGCCAGGGCGTCACGCTCGCTTCGGGAAGCGTGATCGATACGTCGTCGGGCGGCGCCATTCTACAAAACGGCAAGTTCCAAGGCGGCGCCGGCGGCAATATCGACTTGATTGTCGACGATCCAGCCGTGAGTTCCGTCGCGACCGCTCCTTTGATCCTCGATGGCACGCTCAGCGCTTATGGCGTCACCAAAGGCGGCGCGCTCACGATTGGAACAGGTCAAAGCGTTTACATTGCCGATCAGCCGGCGCTGGCCGACAACGTGCTCGCCGCCGGCCAGGCCGCTCCGACGCAATTGGTGCTCGCGGCGGAGGTCGACATTCCGGCGGGGGGCGTCGCGCCATTCCCAGTGCCGCAGAGTTTCGCGACGGATGCTGCCGGCCAGTCGCTCTCCGTCGGTGCCACGCCGACTTTTGCCGATAACGGCGTAGGTCTGCAGGTCAGCGCAAGCAGCAGCGGCTGGACCGTCCCGGCCGGACTCACGGTAGTCGATAGTTCCGGCAATCAGTATAACGCCGGCCAGATCGTTCCTGCCGGAACGCTGCTGACGAGCGGGTCCGGTAACTTGCCTGCGGGCTATGTGGTTCCCGCAAGTGTCTTCCCCGATGGCATTGCCATCAATCCGGTGACGGTCAATGTTCCGCAAGGAACGGTGTTGAGCGAGCCCGTCACCCTTGCTGCCGGAACCCCGGCTCCGGCCGGCGCCGTCTTCGCACAAAATGTCGATATCCGACCGCTCTTGAACTTGTCGCCGTCATTATTCGAAAGCGGGTTTTCCAATTATAGCATCACGGGTGGGAATGGCGTCACCGTCGCGCCCGGCACGCAAATCGATGTGGTCGAGCCGGTCTATCAGCTCACCTCGGCGAGCTATTCGGCGCCGACGGGCAGCGCGCCGGGTTCGGCACTTAGCCTTTGGACGCCGCCGCTCTACCTGCCGAATCCCCAAACGGGTCAAATCACCTCTCGCGCCGGCGCCAGCATCACATTGGACGGCATCAATCTTGCCGGCATTGCTGCCAGCCCGATAACGATCGGTGCGGGCGCGCTGATCTCCGTCGATCCCGGCCAATCCATCGATATCGGCTCTCCGAGCCAGATTACCGTCGATGGAATTCTGCGTGCACCCAGCGGCAATATTTCGATCGTCGACATTGGCGGCAATGACAACAGCGCGAAAGGCCAGTCGATTTGGATCGGCGGTGACGCGGTGCTCGATGTTTCCGCACGAGCGGTCACCGCGGTCGGCCAATTCGACCAGACTTATGGTGTGGTTCCGAACGGCGGTTCGATAACTTTGGGCGCCGCAGGCGACGTCCTCAACGGCGCCGACATTATCGAATCCACATTCGACTTCATTGTCGTACGCCCGGGCGCCGTGCTCGATGCCTCGGGAACCAGCGCGCTGATCGATCCGGACGCCGGCACAACCCCATCATTGCTGCAATCGGCCAGTGCCGTCTCTCCGATCTCAGTTGCCAGCAATGGCGGCGCGATCACCCTGAGCTCCTACAGCGGGATCTATGTCGATGGCACAATGATGGCTGCGGCAGGCGGTCCGAGCGCTGCGGGTGGCGCGCTCAACGTCACATTGGAGACGCCGGCATATGGGCAATATGATCCGACGGCGCCGTCCTTCGTGCCGCGCGTGATCACGCTGAGCCAGGCGCCCGTTGGGCAGCAATTGCCCACGGATCTGCAGCCGGGGATCAGCGTCCCTTCGCTGCAATTCGGTCAAGCACGGTTCAGCGCGGATACTCTTGCCGCCGACGGCTTCGGCGCGCTTTCGTTTACAGCGTTCGACGCGATCGTGTTCGATGGCGACGTCAATCTTGCCGCCAAGCAAAGCATCGCCTTCCATGAAGGAGCGATCGGCGATACGAGCGCGGCGGCGCAGGTCACGATCACGGCGCCTTACGTTCAGCTCGACGGCAACACGGGCATCGATACGAACGTCATCAGCGTCTATCCCTCCTTGTGGGGCTTCGGCTGGCAACCCTCGACGCAGCAAAGCACGGGCAGTTTCACCATCGATGCCGATCTGATCGATGTCTCGAACCAAGTGGTGTTCGGCATCGATTCGCCGGCAACAACGAATTCGGTCGGCACGCCGGTCACTTACGATTATGCAAGCTTCGCGAATGTGAACCTGACGAGCCAGGGCGATATCCGTTTCCTTCCGCCGACCGTGGCGACCGAACGCGCTTCGCAGCTCGAGACCTCGGGCGACCTGACGTTCACGGCAGCTCAGCTCTATCCGGTGATAAACGGGGCGATCAATCCCAACACGTCGGGAGTCCAACCTACCCAGGCCTTCATCGTCGCTGGCGCAGAAGCAGGCGGTGCAACCGATCCCAACAGCCTGATCACCATCAAACGGATCAGCAGTGTCGATCCGGCCGTTCCTTATTCGATTATCGGGCAGCTCACGTTTACTGCCGGTACGATCGATCAAGGCGGCGTCATTCGGGCGCCTTACGGCGATGTCACGTTCGATGCGACAAATGCGATCAATCTGCTCCCCGGGAGCATTACGTCGAGCAGCATGGACGGGCTCACGATGCTGGTCGGCGGGACTGTTGATGGGATCACTTGGACCTATGCCGGCACTACGCTGAACAATACATATACGTTGGGCGGCAACAGCCTTGATTTGGACGCTCCATCGGTGAACGTCGCCGCAGGCGCGGTCATCGACGTGTCCGGGGGCGGCGATATTGCGGGGGCCGGCTTCATCAGCGGCGAGGGCGGTTCCGTTAACGTGCTGACGACGCCTCTCGTCAACGCCAATCCCGCCAATACCTATAGTTCCGCCACCGATCAGGTCTATGCCATCGTTCCGGGTTATCAGAGCGGCTACGCGCCGGTCGATCCCGTGGCGGGCGCTGCGCCGACAATAGGTCAGCAAGTCACAATACCGTCCGGCGTCCCCGGCCTGCCAGCCGGAACCTATACGCTTCTACCGGCCAATTATGCGCTCCTGCCGGGCGGCTATCGCGTCGAACTCGCCGGAACCGTTACGGCCGCATCGGCATTGCAGGGCGCTGCGCCGACGGGCAATGGCGCTTATGTGATCGACGGCTTTGAGGACGTCGCCAATACCGGAATTCGCAACGCGCTCCCGACCAAGCTGATCGTCATGCCGGGCAGCGCCGTGCGCAACAATTCCAGTTATGACGAGGTGAATTACAGCGCCTATCAGATCGGGCTCGCCAAATCCGTCGAAAACATCCGGCCTTTCCTTCCGATGGACGGCGGCACGCTCACCTTCAATTTCAACGGTTCCCCAAACAATGGGCAGACAGCCCTCACGTTCGACGGAACGGCGCTGTTCGGCCCCGGTGCGGATGCGCAGACGGGTGCCACGGGTCAACCCGGCCAGGTCGTGGTCGACAATCAGAACGGCGATATCGAGGTCTATGCCGATGCGCCGACACAAGGCTTTTCGGGGGTTTCGCTCGACGTCGGCGCTCTCGACAATATCGCCGCCCCGAGTCTGACGATCAATGCCGCCAACGGCAACGTGACCCTCGACAGCGGCGTCGATTTAAGGGCGGCGCAGGTCGTTCTGATCGCGGCCGCCAATGATGCGATTACGCTTCAGCCGGGCGCCGAAATCGATACGATCGGCATGGGGACACCGCCGGTCAGCGTGAACGGCAACAATTCTATCGTCGCGCTCAGCGATGCAGAACTTGTCGTCTCGAATGCCGATGTCACTCTTGAATATAAGGTCTCGCCAATATTCGGCCCAGCCTACTCGACGATCAATATCGAAGATGGAGCCAAGCTCTATTCGGACGGCTCGATCGGTTTCGCCGCGGGCGGCCCAGTCACCATTGCCGACGGGGCGACGTTCGGCACGGCCGATGTCGGATTCAGCGCTGCTGATATCAATATTGGCGATCCTGCCGTCATGGCTTCGGCCAATGCTCCGGCCGGCTTCAATCTCACCCAGGCCAGGCTCGACCAATTGCTGGCGGGCGACACGTCCGTCGGCGCGCCGGCGCTTCAGACTCTGACGCTGACGGCATCGCAGTCCGTCAACGTGTTCGGTTCGGTCGATCTCGACGTCATCGATCCGGCAACCGGCAAGCCGGATCTGAACCTGGTGCTCAATACGCCCGCCATTTACGGCTACGGCAGCGCGAGCGACAGCGCCACTTTGACGGTCGGCACCCTTACGTGGGGCGGCGTCGCCGCTACCAACGCCAATGGCAAAACGATTTCGGCGCCGCCCGGCCCGATCACGGCGAACGGACCGGGCACCGGCTCGGGCACGTTCAACATCGTCGCCAACGAGATCACTTTCGGTTTTCCGAACAACGTCGTGCCGGATGACCAGACAACATACGACCGTGTGATGTACGGTTTCTCGCAGGTCGATATGATCGCGCCCGAAATCACCTCGAGCGGTAAGAACACGCTCGCGGTCTATCAAGCGCAGGGCGCCGATCCATCGGGCCCCGGGGTCGGCGGCACGCTCGATCTTGAAACGCCCTTGCTGACCGGTGCGGCCG
Organism: Beijerinckiaceae bacterium; assembly: GCA_021324915.1. Classification (GTDB taxonomy): domain Bacteria; phylum Pseudomonadota; class Alphaproteobacteria; order Rhizobiales; family Beijerinckiaceae; genus Methylovirgula. The sequence continues at coordinate 125,648 of JAJPIC010000027.1, forward strand.
GATCGGTCATGAGCGTGACCGCAGGCGGCGTCCTTACCATCGTTGCTCCGCCCAATGGTTCCCCTGCCGCTGCGTCGGCAACGAGCGCGCTGGGCGCGGAAATCGATCTCGCGGGCGGCAGCGTCAACGTGGACAGCGCGGTTCTTCTGCCGAGCGGCAAACTCACGATTACCGCGAACGGCGATATCGATCTCCAGTCCGGCGCGAACCTCGACCTCGCGGGGCAGGCGACGAAGGTCATCGACCAGACCGAATATAGCTGGGGCGGTGACGTCGTCTTAGCGAGCGCAAATGGAAATATCCTCCAGGCTGCCGGGTCGGTGATCGATATCTCGGCGGTCGACAACAATGCGGGCTCGCTTACGATTCAGGCGATCGGCGCCGGGGCAGGGCAAGTGGCGCTCGACGGAACGCTCAAGGCCTCCGCCACCCTGACACCCGGCTTGACTGCCGATCTCGCGGGCGGCTCGATTTCGGTTGCGGCCCAAACCTTGTCGAGCGGGAGCGCCTCGAACCTCACCGCCGATTTCGCCGCACTCAACGCCGCGTTGGACTCGGACGGCTTCTCCTGGTCGCGCTCGTTCGATCTGAAAGAGGGCGATCTCACGATCGGCAACGAAGTCGTGGCGCATCAAGTCAGCGTCTCGATCGACAATGGAAGCTTGACGATCGAAGGGACGATCAATGCGAGCGGCATCACGCCGGGCAGCATCAGCCTCGCTGCGGCAGACAATCTCACTCTGAACGGCGTGCTCGACGCGCACGGTACGGTGCTGCAGAAGGATAGTTACGGCAATCCGATCGACGCCGAGAACGCGGGCACGGTGAACCTCACCGCCGTGGCCGGATTGCTGACGCTGAGCGGCGGTTCGAAAATCGATGTGAGCGTGACGACCCCGCAAGGCGCGCTGCAAGCTGCGCAAGGCGACGTCGAGCTCAATGCGCCGCGGATCGACAGTTCTACCGGAGCGCTCGACGCCACCGGAGATGGCATCGACGTCGTGGCAATTGGCACAATCGGCATCGTCGGTGCGAGGTCGGTCGCTCTCAACGGATTTGCGACATATAAAAATGCGCCGGCCGATCCCAACGATCCGAACGGCCAAATCATCACCCAGGCCTATCTCGATCAGATCAATTCCGACAGCCAAACCTTCATGGCTGCAGTCGACGCTAATAGCTCGTTCCAGCAGAAGATCGCCGGGCTCACCAGCTATGGTTCGATCTTCCACCTGCGCCCGGGCGTAGAGATCGAGAGCGCCACGCCAAATGGCGATCTGACCGTCCAAGGCGATCTCGACCTTTCCGGCTATCGTTATTCGGATGCATCGAATTACGGCCTGCGCGTCAATCCCGCGGTTTACGGATCCGGCGAGCCCGGCGTGCTGGTGCTGCGTGCGGGCGGCAATCTCACCATCAGCGGCAGTATCACGGACGGATTCGGCGCGCCGCCGAGCAGCCCCGACGACCTTGGCTGGATTGCGATGAGCGCCGGTCCCGTCAGCTCCGATGTGACATTGAGCACCGGCGTCGTCCTTGGTCCAGGCACGACGTTCGGTGTGGGCAGCGCGCTCGGCTATTCCATCCCGATCCTCGGCGGCACTCTGCCGGCCGATAAAGCGGCGCCGACCAGCGTGACCCTGGCGAAAAGCTACACCGTGCCTGCAGGTACAGTTCTTACAACGACGCTGCTCGTACCCGATCACTTCGGCGTGGGGGATACGTTGAACACGCAGGGCGTAGACGGGAGTGGCAATTATTACATCGACTTCTCCACCCCGATTGCCACGACCAAAACAGCCTGGACCGTCCCTGACTCGGTCGATGTCGTCTACGATAGCAATTTCAATTCTTATGGTCCCGGGCAGATCGTGCCGGCCGGAACCGACATTGTCTATTTCCAGGTCTCTGCGCCATATACGATTCCAGCCGGCACTTTCACCGATGGGGTGTCTGTCGATTTCACCTATAATCAGGGAACGAAACTCGCTTCGGCCATAACTCTCCCCGCCGGTACGCAGCTTTCAGCCGGCACCGTGTTTCCGACCACCGCCTATATCCAGAGCTTGGCGGAACTGCAGCAGAACGCGGTCATCCCGGCGGGCCTGACGGTGACGTTGGCGGCGGACTACACCCTGTCGTCCAGCATTGTCGCCGGCGGCACGATCGTGACGCCGACGCGGACGTACACGGCCGGTCAGACAATTCCGGTGGGAACAATCTTGCCGACCGGGACGACCTTAGGGGCCGGAGCGCAGCTTCCCTTTGATGTCGCAATCGACAGCACGATGTGGCCCGCCGGCGATACGCTGAGCTTCACGGGCGACGTCACCACCTATGCCAATGTGTCTGTTGCCGCCGGAAGCACAATTCCCGCAGGCGCGGACTTGGTCGGGCCGAGCGGCCCTTACGGTGCTTCCGAGATCCCGCAAGCCGGACACCATGTCTACGCGCTCGCGCCCATGCTGGCGGCGGGCGATTTGTCCTGGTCCATGCAACTCGGGGCCGGTGCCGATACGACTGCCGCCAGCGCGAGCGTCCTGCAATCGGCTGCCCAGCTCGCCGGCAGCGGCAATCTAACGCTGAATGATCCCCATGCGGGCGACGGAATACCCGGTTTCTTTGGCCCGACGCCTTCTCAGTCCTTCAGCGTGATCCGCACCGGCACGGGGAGCCTCAGCCTGCTCGCAGGGGGCAATGTCGATGAGGACTCGCCGTTCGGCATTTACACAGCGGGCACGCAGTCAGCGGATGTCGGACCAAATGGCGAAGATTCTTACAACCTTCCACGCGGGCTGAATTCGGACGGTTCGGGCACGGTGCTCGGGAGCTACAGCAACTTCCCCTCCTATGAGCCCTCGATCGGGGATTACTCAGCCTATTATCCAGCGGGTGGCGGCGACGTGCTCGTCTCAGTCCAAGGCGACCTCAATGCGATTGGCGGCAATCCCGTCGGCAATTGGCTATGGACGCAAGGCGGCGCGGTTGCTGGGCAAGACGCCGCCTGGTGGATCAATTTCGGCACGTACGCGCAGATACCCGGCGGCAGCGGCACTTACATCGGTCTAGTTGGGTTCACCGGCATCGGCACGCTTGGCGGCGGCAATGTCACGCTGGACGTGGGCGGCAATGCGAACGGCGTGGTCGCGGCCGTGGCGAGCACTGGCCGCGTGCCGGCAAATGGCGGGAGCCCGGTCGAGACCGGCGGCGGTGATTTGGTCGTCAATGTCGGCGGGACGATCGGGACCGATGCGAACGGCAACGGAAGCCTCTTCACCGACCTGCGCGGCGACACGACGATCGACGCAGGCGCAGTCGGCACGATCGCGCCGGCCTATGGCGGTGCCTATGGTTATAGTTTCAGTGGCTCGGGTGTGCTTGATCCGCGTTATATCGGCCCCCTCGAGGCCGATAGCGCCAACATAAGTGGCGGACTCACGGTCGAGCCGGGTGACGGGTCCGTTACCATCTCGACGCGCGGCGATCTCGTGCTCGCCGATGTCGGCGACCCGGGGCTCGGTAGCGAACCCAACACCACGCCCTTCACAAGCGGCGGCGTAAATTATGCGGGCGGCGGCGACGGCTGGTTCTCGTTGTGGACTGACGCCACTGCCATCAACCTCTTCTCCGCCGGCGGCAATTTGGCGCCTACTGAATACCAGGGCCAATCCGAGGCCGGCCTCGGTTACGGCCTTTACATTTATCCATCGACTCTGAACGCCGTCGCGGTATCGGGAAGCATCTATTTCCCTGTCGTTCCAGGCAGCCTTACGCAGCCGATGGTGGAATTGGCGCCCGCTGCCGACGGTCAGCTCAACTTGCTGGCGCAAGGATCAATCATTGCCGCGGATATTGCGATGTCCGGCGCAGATCCATCCATGACCCCGACGCCGTTCAATCCGGCATTCGCGATCCCGTACGGCTTCAACATTCCAAGTATCACCAACGTCAATCCCAACACCTATGGCTACGGTTACAGCGGCAGTTCCTTCTTCACATTCGGACCCGATACTCCGACCACGGATCTGCATGCCGACGATCCCGATCCCATTCGCATTTATGCGGCGACCGGCGATATTGTCGGCCTCGACTTCGGGGCGGTGCTGAACTTTCAGCCGCAGTTCTACGGACCACGGATCACACCCTCGACATGGTACATCGGCGCGAAGGCGGCCGACATCATTGCCGGCGGCGACATCGTGCTTGCCGGTGCGGAGATCCCCAGCGCCTATAGCGGTTCGATCGTACCGACCTTCGGCTTCATCCTGAACGATAATCCGACGGATGTGTCGCTCATGCAGGCCGGTCGCAACATCATCTATTCGGGCATGCAGATCGGCGGCCCGGGCGAGTTCGTCGTGCAGGCGGGCGATAATTATTACGCGGCCAACCAGGCATCGCTCGTCAGCGTGGGCGCGGTCTATAACGTCAACCAGCAAAGCAACGATACAGGCGCGGGGATCACGTTGCTCGCCGGTGTCGGCGCCAGCGGACCCGATTATGCCGCCTTCGCCAATCAATATTTGAACCCGGCAAATGCCGCCATTCCGTCTTTGCCGATCGATGGGCAGCCCGGCAAGGCGATCCAAACCGCCGACGCGCTCGCCCAACTCAGCGATCTCTATTCCTGGGTCAAAGTCGAAGCGGGCTATAGCGGCAATGAATCCGGTGCGCTCGCCTTCTTCAACAGCCTGCCGGCAAGCGAACGCGCCAAATTTCCCTCGAACCCGGCGCTCTTTGCATGGCTCAAAACTCAGGGCTATATCGGTGACCAGGGCGATGCGCTCGCTTATTTCTTGGGCCTTCCGGCAAGCCAGCAAAGCGAATTCACGTACAACGCGGTGCTGACGGCCTGGCTCGAACAAAATTACGGCTATACCGGCAGCGAGACGGATGCCTATGCTTATTTCGAGACGCTGCCGGCGCTGCAGCAGGACGTCTTTTTGCGGCAGGTCTATTTCGACGAGTTGAACGCTTCGGGTCTCGACTTCAACAATCCTGCCGTCGAGGATTACAAGACCTATGTGCGCGGCAAGCAGGCGATTGCCACTCTCTTCCCGACGACCGATGCCAACGGCGACCCGATCGTCTATGCCGGCGACGTTACCATGTTCGGCGCTTCCGGCATTCATACCGAGTTCGGCGGCGCTATAGAGACCTTGACGCCCGGAGGCCAAACCATCGTTGGCGTCGAGGGCGCAACGCCGCCGGGCAGCGCCGGCGTCATCACGCAAGGCACCGGGGACATAGACATGTATTCGCTGGGCAGCGTGTCGCTCGGCGAGAGTCGCATCATGACCACGTTCGGCGGCAATATCGTCATCTGGTCGGCAACGGGCAATATCGACGCCGGCAAGGGCTCGAAAACGACTCTGGTCTATACGCCGCCGCTGCGCACCTACGATACTTACGGAAATGTCACCTTGTCGCCACAGGTGCCGTCGACCGGCGCGGGTATCGCCACGCTCAATCCGATCCCGCAAGTTCCGCCGGGCGCTCTCAATCTCGTCGCTCCGGAAGGCATCGTCGATGCGGGCGAGGCGGGTATTCGCGTCTCAGGCAGTTTCAATGTCGCGGCGCTTCAGGTGGTCAACACCGCAAACATTACGGTGCAAGGCGCCTCGGTCGGCATTCCGGTCGTGACCTCGCCCAATGTCGGTGCTTTGACGACGGCCAATAGTGCCGCAGGCGCGGTCCAGGCGGCCATTGCGCCGCCCGCGACGAACAAGACGAACAACATACCCTCGATCATTATCGTCGATGTCGTCGGCTACGGCGGAGGAGACGGGGATGAAGATTCAGTGCCGGAACCGAGCAATGAAAAAAGGAAACAGCAACAAGGCGCAATCTCTCCTCCCGCCTACAATGACAAAAGCGCGGTGCAGATCGCAGGCTATGGCGCGCTCAGCGCTGCAGAAGCCAAAATCTTGACGCCCGCGGAAAAAGAGAAACTGAGCCGACATTGAGCGCGGTCTGCGCTCTGCTTGCAGCCCTCTCACAGGTTTAGGCCGGATCGAGCGCGTTGACCGTGACGTAATATCCGTCAGGATCTCGGAGCGAAAACTCCATCGTTCCCGTGCTGAGATTCACATGCGGCTCTTCTTCGAGCCGGCTGACGAGCCCGCGCGCCCCTTCCAAAGCCAGATCGAAATCATCGACCCGAAAAAACAAGAGGAGACCATTGCCCGGCTCGGCGCGATGAGGACTCGTCAATGGGGGATGTTCGTGGACGCCCCACTTGTGCAGACAGAGCAAGACCGTTCCATCCGAATCGACGATCTGCCCGAAGTAATCATGCGCGGGCGCGGTCTCAGGCAGGCCAAGCAGCGACTGATACCACGTGAAACTATGCGTCACGTCAGCGACGCCAATGATGGTCCATGTGCGCTTCATGGATTTTCCTGCGACAATCGTATTCGCCACAATGCCGCCGCGCCGATGGGCATCACGGCGCCGGAATTCTGCGAAGCGGAAATTAGGTAGAGGGCTCGATTGGCGCAAGGTCCATTGCACTTGCTGGTGGAGTTCTTGTGCGGCCAGGCAGTTGCGTGCTCACGCACGCTTGTTCCATCCGTGAAATGCCGACCGGTCGCCCGCGTCCCACGCATCGCGCAACCCCGGAGCACTCAGGTCCCAATCAGGGCGGATCTGGCTCGTGACCGTGCGCAGGTCGTGCCAGAGGTCGACAACGGAAGGGCGGCCCCAGAACCAATAGCCGTTATAGATGCGATGGATGATGAGGCGCGGTTTCAGCACGAGCGTATGGGGAATCATCGGATCGTGCTCGGGATCGGTATATTCGCGGATGTCGAGGTCCTTCTGCACTGTCCGTTCGGGATCGGATAGAAACGTCCACTCGGCACCGATGGACGCCCGGAACTCCTGCAAGGTGTGGTGGTCGTCCGTAGAGATCGTAGCGATCTGCGTGTAGCCGACGGCGATTTTCGGATAGAAAGAGGCCAGCTCAAGATGTTGCTGGTGCTCCTTCGGGCAGTAATGGCCGCGCGCGAGCGTGAGGATCAGCGGATCATCTCCTTGCAATTCGCTGAGTTTGCGCAGCGAGCCCGTGTGGTCGGGCAGCTGATAATCGGGAAAAGTGCTCCCGGGTACGATATCAGAACGCATTCGCGAACTCCTTCTATCCCGAGTGGCGCGGCAGGTGCTCCACATCTCGGCTTGACGAGCTTGGCATTGAAATTTTGCGGTGGGTCGAGACGTGATAGACGAGAGCGCAAACAACTGAGACTCCACCTGCGAGAGCGAAGGCCGGCGTGAACGAACCGCTTGCCTGAACCAAAAGCCCGGTCAGGAAAGGCGCAAGTGCGCCGCCCAACGAGCCGCCCACATTTTGAATGGCTTCGAGAGTTGCGACGGCATTTGGCGGCGCGATGACGGCCGCCAAAGCCCATCCGCAGCTCGACGAAACATTGGCGGCGAACAGGCCGCAAGCCATCAAGCAGATTGCGACGTAAAGGTTGCCGCTAGCGGAACCTGCAAGCGTAAACGCGCCGGCTGCAAGCAAGCCCGCAATGGTCGGCATTCTGCAGCTCGTCACCGCATCGAGGCCGTGTTCATCAAGTGCGCGCGCGATGAATCCACCTCCGAGAGCGCCAAGAAAGCCTGCGCCTAGCGGGACCGCAGCCCAAAAGCCGGCGCTGGCGATGCTTTGGTGACGGACATTTTCCAAATAGGCCGGCAGCCATGTGGCATAAAGCCAGGAAATATAGACGACGCCGAAGAAGCCGAAAAACATGCCCCACGACGTCGGAAAGCGGAGCAGCCAGAGAGCCTGCTGAAAGCCGACGTGTTGAACGTTGGCGGAGTCCTGACGCCGAATTTCGGTCAAATCGGCCGCCGGAATAGATGCCGACTCGGGCGCGCGATAAAGCGCGACCCAGAGGATGGCAATCGCAAACCCGGCCAAGCCGGCGATCAGAAACATGATCCGCCAACCGAACGCCAGCATCAGCCAGGTCAACAAGGGCGGCGCGAGCGCCGGCGCCAGCCCGGACGACGAATTGAAAATCGCAATTGGCAATGCTCGTTGGTCCAGCGCGTACCAGTCCGTGCAGACACGCGATCCGCCGATGTACATCGGCGATTCGCCGAGCCCGAGAGCGACGCGTGCCGCGATGAATTGCCCAAGCGAGCGCACCGAAGTCGCGGCAATTTGGGCGACCGACCACAAGATCAAACCGGCGCCCAAAATTCGGCGCGGCCCGAATCGATCGATCAAGGTCCCGGCGGGAATCTGCGCAACACCGTAGCTCCAAGCGAAGGCCGAGAGCACGACACCAAGCTGGTCGTAGGAAAGCTTCAACTCCTGGTGGATCTGCGGCTCGGCCACAGCGACCGCGGCGCGGTCCAGATAATTCACGCAGCCTGCACCAACGAGCAAGATCACTGCGATCGTCCGCAAACGCCGCGTCGCCGACGAATAAGCAAAGGACGTGTGAAGCGAGTCGGACAACGACAATTATTCCTTAAACGACAGCCCTTGAGCACATTACGAATTGCGATAATGAATGATAGGATCGCCGAACGAGATCATAGTATCGTGATCCATCGGCGTTAGGGTCGAGCGGATCGCATGACGTTCGCGCCGAAAGAATGCATTTTGCGGCGAAGCTCCTCCACTGAGGTCCGGTATGGCTGATCGCATTCTGGTCTTTTATGGATCCTACCGGTCCGACCGGCTTGGCATCCGGCTCGCGAATTACATCGTCGGCAGATTGCAGCAGCGTGGCGCGGCGCCGGAACTTATCGATGCGAAGGCTATCGGCCTGCCGATCCTCGATCGCATGTATAAAGAATATCCGAAAGGCACAGCGCCGGCACCTATGGAGATCTTGGCAGAAAAGCTTCGCCAAGCCGATGCCTTCATCTTCGTGACAGGCGAATATAATTGGGGTCCGCAGCCCGGCCTCAAAAATCTGACGGACCATTTTCTGGAAGAATGGTTTTGGCGACCTGCCGCGATCGCCAGCTATTCGGCGGGACGTTTCTCGGGCGTACGATCCGGAACCGTATGGCACGGCATTCTGTCGGAAATGGGCATGGTGGTGATTTCGAGCACACTCGCAGTCGGCCCGATTTCGCAGACACTGGACGCTGACGGAGCGCCCATCGGCGAAGGCGGCAAAGCGCTCGAGAACGGCTTTGGCCGCTTTGCCGACGATCTCGCATGGTGGACGCAGGCAGCCCGCGCTCAACGCGCGCGCGAGGCGCCACCCTATTAGCTCAGCTATGCTGCGGTCAGACGAATGCGCGCGATAGGAATAGCGAGTGGACCAAGACGCTTTATCTTATCGCGCCCTCTGATCCACAAGCGCGTTGACATGTGATGACATGTTTATATGCTCTTCACATGTCGACGATGATCCAAATTCGCAATGTTCCGGATGCATTGCATCGCCGGCTCAAATCGCGCGCGGCGCTTGCCGGCATGTCGTTGTCCGACTTTCTGCTTAACGAGATTCGTCAAGTGGCGGAGCGACCGACGCTCGACGAGCTGCGGGCGCGGTTGCATAGCCGCATGCAAACATCGCTCTCCGTGCCGCCGGCCGAAGCGGTTCGCGCCGAGCGCGATCGCTCATAATGGTCGTCGACGCTTCGGCTCTACTTGAAACTCTTCTGCGCACGCCGGCGGCGAAAGCGGTCGAGGAACGGCTGTTCGCTCCCCGTCAAACGCTCCATGCGCCTCATCTACTGGATGTCGAGGTCGCACAGGTGATCCGGCGTTATGCCGCCAGCGGCGAAATCGACAGCGAATGCGGTCGCATGGCTCTCACTGACTTGGCGGATTTTCCGTTGCGGCGATACCCGCACGATTTCCTTTTGCCGCGCATCTGGAACCTGCGGAACAATCTGACGGCTTACGCCGCCGCCTATGTCGCGCTGGCTGAGGCGCTCGAGGTGCCATTGCTGACGCGCGACAGACGTTTGGCCTCAGCCGCCGGCCATAGCGCGCAGATCGAATTGGTGTAGCTCCATCCGGCCCGCGCGATGGAGCTAACCCGCCTCCGACTCGGGAACGAGGGCAGGCGCGAGAGCAAAGAAGCAGGCCAAAGCCCACAGTCTGTGATAGGTTACATATAACCTATTCGGAGAATATATGGCCCCGGCATCAAAACCCAAGTCTTCGCGCACGAAGGTGCGGCAACATCGCGAGCGACTGCGTGCGCAGGGTCTGCGCCCGATTCAGATTTGGGTGCCGGACGTGCGCGCGCCGTCCTTCCGGTCTGAGGCGCATCGCCAGTCGTTGGCCGTGGCCACGAGCGCGCAAACTCATGAGGATCAGGCGTTCATCGACGCCGTATCGGATTGGGGCGATGAATGAAGCGGGGCGAGGTCTGGACCGTCTCCGGCGGGAAGGACTATGCGGGCAAGCCGCGCCCGGTCGTCATTGTTCAGGACGACAGTTTCGACGCAACCGACTCGATCACGATTTGCGCCTTCACCACTGACGAAACCGAAGCACCCTTGTTCCGCCTGCCCCTCGAGCCGAACGAGCGCAACGGTTTGCGAACGGCGTGCCGCTTGATGGTGGACAAGATCACCACCGTCCCCAAGACCAAGTTTGGGGCACGCGTCGGCAGGTTGGACGACGAGGATATCCTGAGACTCAATCGGGCCGTGCTCGTGTTTCTCGGACTGGCCGTCTCACCGAAAACAAGGCAGGTGGCCTGACGAGCAATGGTGTCCAGCGCCGCTCGGGAATCGGCCACTATCTATGACATCGCAACAGGGTGATATTCCCCTGGCGGGCCACGACCGACGATAATGAGCATTATGTCTATGCTATAGCCCTTTGAGGCGCATGCGCCTCGGCTCATTGAAGCGCCAGTATGTCAAACGCACGCATCACCGCCGATCCGGGCATCATGATGGGCAAGCCCTGCATCAAGGGGACCCGGATTACCGTAGAGTTGATCTTGCGCAAGTTGGGTGCTGGCCGGTCGATTGCGGATATACGCGAAGCCTACCCCCAACTTACAGAGGACGATGTGCGGGCGGTGCTGTCCTTTGCTGCCGATTACCTGCAGCATGAAACGGTTCTCGCTGCCGAGTGATGCGTTTTCTGGCCGACGAGAACGTTTCACGTTACGGACGCCCGCGGCGACATCGGACACCGTATCGTGCTCTGGCGTAGGCTTTGGCGGAGACGGAGGGATTCGAACCCTCGATAGGGCTTTACAACCCTATAACGGTTTAGCAAACCGCCGCCTTCAGCCTCTCGGCCACGTCTCCCGGCGGGCGGACAATGCCCGAGCCGCTTGGCGATAGCAAGCGCGCGTCTTCCGGCAGGAATGTCCGGCCATTCGTCGGCGGCAGAGGCGCCTGCGCCCTCATGCGGCGATCCGCTCGTTGGCCTCCACCTCGGCGACGAATTGGGCGATCCGGCCGATCGAGGCTTCGTCATAAAGAAGCGGGGCGTGGCCCTGGCCCTCGACGACATAAGTCGCGCAATGTGGGTGCCGGCGGGCCATTTCCACAAGCGTTGCCGGGGCGAGCGCGTCCGAATTGGCGCCGCGGATGACGAGCAAAGGCACGTCGGCGAGCGCATCGAAAAGCTGCCAGACCGGCGGCAGCGGCTCGTCGAGCTGGAGCCGCTCGAGCGGCTTCACCAATTTCGGATCGAAGGTGAGGCCGAAGCTTCCGTCGGCCTTCTGAAATGTCGCGCGCGCATGGGCGGCGAAATCCGCCTCGCTCAATGCCGGAAATTGCGCGCTCATGATCTTCTTCACGCAGTCGATTGCGTCGGGGAGCGAGCTCGGCGCGCCCATATGGCGCAGATAATGGCGGATCCGGGTAAAGCCCTGAGGCTCGATCACCGGCCCGATGTCGTTGAGCACGGCGCCGGCGACGAGGTTCGGCCGGCGCGCGGCGAGCGACATGACGTGAAAGCCGCCGCGCGAAGTTCCGACGAAGATCGCGCGATCGACTTCGCAGGCGGTGAGCATGGCCTCGACGTCGACATTCTCCACCGGGATTTCGTAGTTGCGCCAGTCCGGATCGAAATCCGAAAGGCCGCGGCCGCGGTAATCGAGCGCGAGCACGCGCCTTTTGCTTCCAGCCGCTCCGCCGGCGAGGGCTTCGGCGAGCGGGCCGAAATCAGCCGCGTTGCGCGAAAGGCCGGCGAGACAGACGAGGGGCAGGCCGGGATCGGCCGGCGAGCCATAGTCGCGCGCGTGGAGTCTCAGCCCGTCGGGGGCGCCGATGAAACGGCTAACGAAAGGCGGCATCCGCGCTCCGCGCTAGGTCAGGATGCTTTGGATCGGATCGATCCAAAAGCATGAACGGGATCTATTCTAAAGATTTAGAACGGGGATCGCGCGAAAACCGGCGTCCGCCCTTTCGCATCCCGCTCTAAGTTTTCCTTTACCATAAAAGGGGATAGCTGGAACTTAAATCGAATTCTAGTCATTCTTCCGCCATGCAACAGAACCGTCACGCCCGGATTCTCATTGTCGAAGACGACATGCTCGTCCGCGAGCTTCTCGTCGATATCCTGCGCGAGGCCGGCTTCGAAGCGCAAGAGGCCGATTGTGCACGAGAGGCTTTGCGCGAGCTCGCGGCACGTCCGTTCGATCTCGTGATGAGCGACATCGACATGCCGGGCGAACTCGACGGCATCGATCTCGCCCGGCATATCGGCGGCTCCTGGCCGGAGACCCGCGTGATCCTGATCTCGGGGCGGAGCCGGCCGGCGCTGCCGGGGGATATTTTGTTCCTTCCCAAGCCCTTCACCGCCGCTCGGCTTATCGCTGCGGTGACCCAAATGATCACCCAGCCGATCTGTCTCGCTTCATAAGCGCGCGGCCTGCAGCAAGCTTTCCTGCGGCTTCGGCGTGCCGAAGCTCGCCTGGTACATGGCCCAGTTTTCCATGACCCGCTGCACGTAATTGCGCGTCTCTTCGAAGGGAATGCGCTCCACCCAATCGACCGGATCGACCCCCGGAGAGCGCGGATCGCCATAGGCTTCGATCCATTCCTTCACCCGCCGTCCTCCGGCATTATAATCGGCGAAGACGAGGATAGGAGAGCCGCGATGCTCGGCGAATAATTCGCCGAGATGCGCGGCGCCGAGCCGGGCATTGAATGCGGCATCGGTTGTCAGCCGCGTGGCATCGAATTCGATCTTGGCGCGTTCCGCCGTCCGTTTGGCCGTCGAGTCGATCATCTGCATCAGGCCTTTGGCGCCGGCCGAGGAAACGGCGTGCGAATCGAAGCCGCTTTCTTGCCGGGCGATCGCATAGACGATTGCTTGCGGCGCGGAATTGTCGAGCGGCGCGAAATCGGGGACGCCGTAGGTGGGGAAGGCGAGACTGTCGACCGCCATGCCGCGCTGCGCGAGGATCTTGCCGATCACGAGCGACATATGTGCGTCGCGTTCCGCCCCCACGACATCGGCGAGCGCGGCAATCTGTGATTCGCTCGTCAGATGTTGCGCGGCGGCGACGGCGAGATTGAGGGCGAGCTCCCGTTCGTCCAGCGCGAAGAGCAATTCGACGACGCGGACGGATTCATCGCGCGCGGTTCCGGTCGCGGCAGGGGAAAGCCTGCGCAAAGTGATCGCCTTGAGCTGCAAGCGATCGCGGGCAAGCTGTCCATAATAGGTCGCAACCTGCGCTGCGGCTTTTTCATAATAGGCCTTGGCGCGCCGCGCGGCGTCCTCGCCGGGCGAAACCTCTGCGGTCCGTCCTTGCCAATAGGCAATGCGTGCAATCGACGTCGGCGTACGGGCGATGAGCGCCGCCGCGTCGAAATGGCTCGCGGCGCGGATCGGATCGTTGAGGAAACGCAGCGCGATCCAGCCGGCGTGAAATTCGGCTTCGATCCTCGATTCGTTGCTCTCGGCCGAATGTTCGGCACAGATGCGATAGGCGGTCACGGGATCGCCGAGGTCGAGGAGCTTGCGGGCAATGAGGCGCCGCTCGACCCACCAGGCATCGCCATCGACGATGAGATCGGGATCGCGCGGCGCGCTCAGCATCAACGCTGCCGCCTCCTTGACCTTGTCGGCGCGCCGCGCCTTCTGGATCCGGGCGAAAAGATAGGCCGGATCGCTCTGCATCGACGCGGGCACGGCAGCGAACATTTTGTCGTTTGCAGCCTCGTTGTTCAGGGCGACGCGCAATTTTGCGAGCGCGAGAACTTGCGGGCCGGCAAGCGCGGCGGCGCGCAAGCCCGCTTCGTTCTCTTCCTCGTAGAGCAGCCGGTCGGCGCGCGCTTTGTGATCGGCGGCGGTCAGGTAGGCGCCGAACTCGCTCTTCACCCGCGACTCGATGCCGATCAGGTCCGATTTGCGCCAGACGCTGCGCACGAGATCCCGGCCCTCGCTCTTTCCCTCGGCGATCCAGGCCCGGGCGACGGCAAGCTTGCCGACCGCGATCTGCGGCTCGCTATGGGCGAAATAATCTTCGACGAGCTTGGGATCGGCATGCGCATAAAGCTGGTCCTCGATGTGCCGCTCGAGGAAATCATTCGCCGGCCAGGAGGGATGGGCTTCGACGAAGGCTTCGAGCCTCGCATAGCTGACATCGCGCGCCTCGCGCAGCGCCACCCATTCGAGCGTTGTACGCACAATCGGGTCGGTCGCGGCCATCGCTTGCAGATCGCCATGCGTGAGATCGCCTGCCTTATAGAAGGGCAGGGCCTCGCGCAGGCCCTTCGGGTCGAGACCTAGCGCCGCGGCGCGGTCGATCGGCGGCGCCGCACTTTGCTCAATTCGCTCATTGGCGGGAGGAGCGGGAATTGTGTGCGGCTCGAATAGCCGTTCGATGCTTGCCGTTGCCTGATAAAGCGCGCCGTTGATCCACTCCGCGAGCTGCGCCGGCGCCGCGCGGTCGATCTTGGGACTGGGCAAATTGACGTAAACCCACGCCAAGCAAAGCCCAAGTCCCACAAGGATTAAAGCCGACGGCAACGTGCGCAAAGCGAGACGCCGCATGGTTCTCCTGCGTTTTCGAGCGCGCCTTATTCCTGCGGCCGCGACCATCAGGCCCTGCCCATCTTGGCGAATTTTGCCTTATGAAACGTCAACCGTGACCGTGGCATTGCGCCCGCGGCAATTCCCCCATAAATTCCAAATGCGAGTTCAATAGCTTGCAATCCAGCCCATCCTAGCGCGCAACCCGGCCATAATCGGCGTATGGCGACATGGACTTCCCGCCATAATTGTCGGAAGAACGGTGCAAAACTAAGGCGCCCTGAGCGGCATCCAGAGAGAATTTCTATGACCAAGAAGGCCGCATTCAAAGGCTCGATCACCGCCCTCGTCACGCCGTTCAGGAACGGCGCGTTCGACGAAGCCGCCTATCGTGCGCTTGTCGACTGGCAAATCACCAACGGCACACATGCGCTGGCGCCAGTCGGCACGACGGGAGAAAGCGCTACGCTCTCCCACGCGGAACACAGGCGTGTCATCGAGGTCTGCATTGCGGAAGCGCGCGGCCGGGTTCCGATCATCGCCGGCGCCGGGTCGAACAACACGACCGAGGCGATCGAGCTCGCCCGGCATGCGGAAAAATCCGGCGCCGACGGCGTGCTCGTCGTGACGCCCTATTACAACAAGCCCTCGCAAGAAGGCATGTATCGCCATTTCAAGGCGATCAACGACGCAATCGGCATTCCGATCATTCTTTACAATATCCCGCCGCGCTCGGTGGTCGATCTCTCGATCGAGACGATGCAGCGGCTCTTCGAGCTGAAGAATATCGCCGGCGTGAAGGACGCAACCGGCAATCTCGCCCGCACCGCTCTGCAGCGCCATGCGCTGGGGCCGGACTTCATCCAATTGTCCGGCGAAGACTTAACCGCGCTCGCGGTGATGGCGCATGGCGGCGACGGCTGCATTTCCGTCACCGCCAATGTCGCCCCGCGCATCTGCGCCGACATGCAGGAAGCCTGCCTGAAGGGCGATTTCGCCGCTGCATTGAAAATCCAGGACCGGCTGACGCCGCTGCACGCCGCGCTCTTCGTCGATCCTAATCCGGCCGGCGCAAAATACGCCCTCGCTCTCCTCGGCAAGATCGAGAACGAGCTCCGCCTGCCCATGCTGCCGGCCGCGGCCGCCGCGCAAGCCGCGATCAAGTCCGCCATGGTCCATGCCGGGCTCTTGCCGCAGTGAGCGGGGGATCGTCTTGGCCACAAAGCAGGACACTAATTTCAAAGTGGTCGCGGACAATCGCCGGGCGCGATTCGATTACGAGATCGGCGAGACGTTCGAAGCCGGCCTGGTGCTGACCGGCACCGAGGTAAAGTCCTTACGCACCGGAAAGGCCTCGATCGGCGAGAGCTATGCGAGCGTCGACAAAGCCGGCGAGCTTTACCTGATCAACGCTAACATTCCGGAATACCTGCAGGCCAATCGCTTCAATCACGATCCGAAGCGGTCACGCAAATTGCTCCTGAAATCGCGCGAGATCAGCCGGCTCGCCAAGGGCATCGAGCGAGAGGGCATGACGATCGTGCCGCTCAAGATCTATTTCAACGATCGCGGCCGAGCCAAGATCGAACTCGCCCTGGCGCGCGGCAAGAAGCTTCATGACAAGCGACAAACCGAGAAGCAGCGCGATTGGAACCGCGAAAAGGGCCGGCTCTTGCGTGACAGGGGATAGGCTTCAAAGAAAAACCGAGTATCTGCGGATGCAGGGCCGATGGCCTATCACCCTGCCGCAACGGCAAGACGCCGGCACGCGCTTGCAAAGACTTCCCTGAACATCGCCTCGGTCAGAACCGCAGTCGCGGTGTTGTAGCGCGAGCAATGATAGGAATCGAAAAGCGTCAGCTCGCGTCGCGAATCTTGCAGGGCGTGTTCGGCGCCGTGCGCGAAGGGCAGGGCGGAGAGTTTTTGGCCGAACGCGCGCACCACCGAATCGTGCGCAATGCGCCCCAGAGCGATGATCGCTTCGAGGTTCGGGAGGGCGGCGATCGTCGCGCTGAGGAAAGTCCGGCAGTTCGAGATCTCTTCCGGCAGCGGTTTGTTTTGCGGCGGCACGCAGCGCACCGCATTGGTGATCGCACAATCGACGAGTTGCAACGAATCGTCGACGCGCTCCTCGTAAGTGCCGGAAGCTAAGCCGCAGTGGAGCAGGGTGCCGTAGAGAAGATGGCCGGCGAAATCGCCCGTGAAAGGTCGCCCCGTGCGATTGGCGCCGCGCAGCCCGGGCGCAAGCCCGACGATGAGCAGTCGTGCGCCGCGCGATCCGAACGTAGGAACGGGCGCGTTGAACCAATCCGGGTGTTCGCGGCGATTTTCGGTCCTGAATGCGACGAGGCGCGGACAGCGCGGACAATCATGATCCGGCTCAGCCGCGCCTGTCGCTTCTTTTGCACGTTCGGCCGTGCTCAATCGTCTAGCATGTCTTGATCATAACCGCCCGAGACGGCCTGAGCGGGACGCCGGTCTTGATATTTCTGCGCGCGCTCGGCGCGCTCGACAGGATCGCGACCGATCTTCGCGGCGAGATGAACGAGATCGATGAATTCGTCGGCTTGGCGGCGCAATTCATCGGCGACCATCGCCGGCTGCGTGGTATTCGTAGATACGACGGAGACTCGCACGCCTTTACGCTGTACGGCTTCGACGAGGGAGCGGAAATCGCCATCGCCCGAAAAGAGCACGATGTGATCGAGATGCTCCGCCATTTCCATGGCATCGACGGCGAGCTCGATGTCCATGTTTCCCTTGACCTTTCGGCGTCCGAGCGAATCGACGAATTCCTTGGTCGGCTTGGTGACGACCGAATAGCCGTTATAATCGAGCCAGTCGATCAGCGGCCGGATCGAGGAATATTCTTGGTCCTCGACCAAGGCGGTATAATAGAAGGCGCGAATAAGCTTGCCCCTACTTTGGAATTCCTTCAACAGGCGCTTGTAATCGATGTCGAAGCCCAGAGATTTGGCTGTGGCGTAAAGGTTTGCGCCATCGATGAAAAGCGCAATTCGCTCCTGATCGGCCATAAAGGTTCTCTTGTTTGTCGTCGGAGGTCGCTAGGTCAAGTGTTTGGTATCGGAAATGGGATCGTAAAATCCTTCCGGCGTCGGATGCGCGAGCCTATTGCCTGTGCTTTCGACCGAAGGTATGTGGCCCTGGGGGCCTTGCCCGTCAAGGGCGATCCCCTTGATCTAATTCGAAATCCAAAACTTGGTACCCCCGAAACGGTTACATCCGGCTCCCGCGATCCCATTTCAGAATCACAGGGGCCACTGTCAGCTTGATGAAAGGCTACAGCTTCTGTAGGAAGCCTGAATATTCCATATTAAGCAAATCAAGGAGTGTTGAATGGCGCGCGTCACTGTTGAAGACTGTATAGATAAGGTCGAGAATCGTTTCGAGCTCGTGCTGGTTTCGGCGCATCGGGCCCGCATGATCGCATCGGGCGCGCCGATAACCGTCGACCGGGACAAAGACAAAAACGCCGTCGTCGCGCTGCGCGAAATCGCCGAGGCAACGCTCGCGCCGGAAGATCTTAAAGAAGATTTTATCCATTCGCTGCAGAAGCACGTCGAGGTTGACGAACCGGAAGCCGAGGCTGTTCCGGCGCTCGCTCCCGCCGACAAGCCGCAATCCGATGCATTCGGCGATGTCCAGTTCGATCGGATGACGGAAGAAGATTTGTTGCGCGGCCTTGAAGGTCTCGTTCCGCCGGCCGAAACCGAAGACGAGGGTGACTGAGGCCTGCCTGGGCTTTGTGGGGCTCGGCGGCTAGACACGGGGGAGGCAGAGTTCGAGGAGCTGAGGCGTGTTTGCTGCCACGCGGGCTCGCATGGGATCGAAAAGAACCATGATGCGGCAATACGAGCTCGTCGAGCGTGTCCGGCACTACAATCCGCACACCGACGAGGACTTGCTTGATCGCGCCTATGTCTATGCGATGAAGGCACATGGCGCGCAAATGCGCGCCTCCGGCGATCCCTTCTTCTCGCATCCGCTCGAAGTCGCCGCAATTCTCACGGACTTGAAGCTCGACGATGCGACGATTGTCGCGGCGGTCCTGCACGACACGATCGAAGATACCGATTCGACCCGCGAGGAGATCGACCGGCTGTTCGGTCCCGACATCGGCCGCCTCGTCGAAGGATTGACGAAGCTCAAGCGCCTCGATCTCGTCTCCAAACGGGCGGTCCAGGCCGAGAACTTCCGCAAGCTCCTGCTCGCCATCGCTGCCGATGTGCGCGTATTGCTCGTCAAGCTGGCCGACCGCCTGCACAATATGCGCACTCTGCAATTCATGCCGCCCGACAAGCAGCAGAGGATTGCGGAAGAAACGCTCGATATTTATGCGCCGCTTGCCGGGCGCATGGGCATGCAGAGCATGCGCGACGAGCTCGAGGAACTCGCGTTTCGCCATCTCATGCCGGAGGCTTTTGCGACGATCAAGGCGCGGCTCGATGAGCTTCGCGTGAAGAACGGCCGCATCATTGCCAGCGTCGAACAGGAATTGCGCGATGAACTTTACGCTCGGGGCATTGAAGCCAAGGTCGAGGGGCGCCAGAAATTGCCTTATTCGATCTGGCGCAAGATGGAGCGCAAGTCGATCGCTTTCGAGCAATTGTCCGACATTTTCGGCTTTCGCGTCTGTGTCAATACGGTCGAAGATTGCTATCGCGTGATCGGCGTCGTCCACACGAAATGGCCGAGCGTTCCCGGCCGCTTCAAGGATTATATCTCGACGCCGAAGGAAAATGATTATCGTTCGATTCACACGACGGTGGTCGGCCCGGGCCGCCAGCGCGTCGAACTGCAGGTGCGTACCTATGATATGCACGAAGTCGCGCACTTCGGAATCGCGGCGCATGCGCTCTACAAAGACGGGCGAGTCGCCGACCGCGAAGTCTTGACGCGCGAGAGCCGCGCCTATCAGTGGCTGCAGCGCACGATCGATCTTCTGGCGGAGGGCGATTCTCCGGAAGAATTTCTCGAGCACACGAAGCTCGAACTCTTTCCCGATCAAGTCTTCTGTTTCACGCCGAAAGGTCAGCTTATCGCGCTTCCGCGCGGCGCAACCCCGATCGATTTTGCTTATGCGGTCCACACCGACGTCGGCAATTCCGCCGTCGGCGCCAAGATCAACGGGCGCGTCGCACCGCTCGGCTCGCAATTGCAGAACGGCGACGAAGTCGAGATCGTGCGCGCCGGGGGCCAAGTGCCGCCCGCGGTCTGGGAGAAGCTGGTCGTCACCGGCAAGGCGCGCGCGGCGATTCGGCGCGCGACGCGCGACGCGGTGCGCACGCAATATATGGACCTCGGCAAGCAGATCGTCGTGCGTGCTTTCGAACGGGCGGGCAAGCCTTTCGCGGAAGAGAAACTGAAGACGGCTTTGCCGCGTCTGGCGCGTGCCGGCGTCGACGACGTGCTCGCAGCGGTCGGACGCGGCGAGATCTATTCCGGCGACGTCGTCAAGGCCGTCTATCCCGATTTTTCGGACGACCGCAAGGTCGGCGCGCGACAATGGCGGCCGGAGGGGGAGGGCGGTTGGTTCGGCCTGCCCAAGGCCGAAAGCCTCGTCTTCAAATTTCCGGGCCGCACCGGCGAATCCGAGGCGCTGCCCATTCACGGTCTGCGCGGCGATCTGCCGGTGCGCTTTGCGCCGAACGGCGGCGCCGTGCCGGGCGATCGTATCGTCGGGATCGTGACTCCGGGAGAAGGGATCACCATTTATCCCATTCAGTCGCCAGATCTCACGGCCTTCGACGATCAGCCGGAGCGCTGGCTCGATGTGCGTTGGGATCTCGAAGCCGGGCACAAGCGCTTTTTTCCGGCGCGAATCCTCGTCACGGCAATCAATGAGCCGGGCACCCTGGGCACGATCGCAACGGTCATCGGCGACATGGGCGCAAATATCGACAACATCACGATCCACGTAATCTCGCCGGATTTTCATGAATTGATCTTCGATGTCGAAGTCGCCGATCTCAAACATCTGAACGGGATCATCGCCGAGCTCAGGACGAAGCCGGTCGCGAGCAAAGTCGAAAGGGTGAACGGATAATGCCGGCGCCGCTGCGTCTCGGAGTGAATATCGACCACGTCGCGACCCTGCGGAACGCACGCGGAGGGGCGGTGCCCGATCCGTTGCGCGCCGCCGAGCTCGCTCTTGCCGCCGGCGCCGATGGGATCACCGCGCATTTGCGCGAAGATCGCCGCCATATCCGCGACGACGACATGCTGCGGATCAAGGCGGCAATACGGGCTCCGCTCAATTTCGAAATGGCCGCAACCGAGCAGATGCTCGATATTGCGCTCGCCATCAAGCCGCATGCCGCCTGTCTCGTGCCGGAACGGCGGACGGAGCGCACCACCGAGGGCGGGCTCGATGTGCTCGGCGGACACGATCACCTGAAGCCCTTCGTTGCCGAACTCGGCCGGGCCGGAATCATTGTCGCTCTCTTCATCGAGCCCGAGCGCGAGGCGATCGAAGCGGCGCGCTCCATTGGCGCGCCGGCGATCGAGCTTCACACCGGCGCCTGGTGCAATGCCGTGCTCGACACGAATGAGGCGCGCGCCGAGCAGGAATTCGCGCGATTGCGCGCGGCCGCAACGCTCGCTTTTGAGACCGGAATTGAATGCCACGCCGGCCATGGTCTCGATTACGAGACCGCGCGCTCGATTTCGCGCCTGCCGCAAATCGTCGAGCTCAATATCGGCCATTTTCTTGTCGCCGAGGCGATCTTCATCGGGCTCGACGCCGCCATCAGGAAAATGCGCGCGGCCATGGACGCCGGCCGGGCCTATCCCGAATGATCATCGGCTTCGGTATCGACCTCTGCGACATTCGTCGCGTCGATCAATTGCTGACCCGGTTTGGCGATCGCTTCATCCTGCGTTGTTTCACCGAGGTCGAACGCGAGAAATCGGATGCGCGCGCCAATCGTGCAGCTTCCTATGCAAAACGCTTTGCCGCCAAGGAGGCTTGCGCCAAGGCGCTCGGCACCGGCTTGACCCAGGGCGTCTATTGGCGCGACATGGGCGTGATCAATCTTTTGTCCGGGCAGCCGAGTCTGCTGCTGACCGGCGGAGCTGCGCATCGTTTGACGCGGCTGACGCCGAGCGGCCACACTGCCCAGATTCACCTGACGTTGACCGATGAATATCCGTTTGCCCAAGCCCAAGTGATTATCGAGGTCATTGAAAGTCCACCTGTCGCGCCGAAGCCCGCCAACGATGAAAAGGCGCGCGTGTGAGGCGCGCGTGCAGGCCGCGCTTCACCGCTCCGCTCCTGCGTGCTAAGGAGCGCTGCCCTGCGGCGAACTCGGAGAGCCAAGAAACATGACCGAAAATTTAGGTTTGAACGAAAAGGACGAGAGTTCAATGCAGAGCGGCAAGGAAGGCGGCTTTTTCGGCGAGCTTGTGAAAGTCATCATTCAGGCGGGCCTCATCGCGCTCGTCGTGCGCACATTGCTCTTCCAGCCTTTCAATATTCCGTCCGGCTCGATGATCCCGACCCTCGATATCGGTGATTTTCTTTTCGTTTCGAAATATGCCTATGGTTATTCGAATCACTCGCTGCCGTTCAGTCCGCCGCTGTTCAATGGCCGCATTCTCTTCTCGCCGCCGAAGCGCGGCGACGTCGTCGTCTTCAAGCTTCCGAGCGACGGGCAGACCGATTATATCAAACGGGTGATCGGCCTGCCGGGCGACACGATCCAGGTGAAGCAAGCGCGCCTCTATATCAACGGCCAGCTCGTGCCGCGCGAGCCGATGGCCCCGGTGAAAGCGCAGGATTTCTTTGGCCGCGTGCGCGATGTGCCGACCTACAAGGAGACCTTGCCGGGCGGAGTGTCCCATACCATCATCCAGCTCGAAGGCGATAATGGCGTCTACGACAATACCGGCGTCTACAAGGTCCCGCCGGGCAATTATTTCATGATGGGCGATAATCGGGACAATTCGACCGATAGCCGCGTCCCCCCGGGGGGTACGAGCGGCGGCGTTGGTTATGTGCCGGCCGAGGATCTCGTCGGGCGCGCGGAAGTGATTTTCTTTTCGGTCAAGCAGGGCTATCCCGCCTGGGCTTTCTGGGAATGGCCTTGGAGCGTACGCTGGAACCGGCTGTTCACGCTCGTGCGATAGATGGCGCCGAAGACGCTCGACATAGAACCGCTCGAGACCCGCATCGGGCATAGATTCACCAATCGCGATCTTGCCGCGCTGGCACTCACCCATATCAGCGGAGCCAGCGGACGGCGCGAAAGCTATCAGCGGCTCGAATTTTTGGGCGATCGGGTTCTCGGGCTTGTCGTCGCCGAGTTGCTCTATGCGAGTTTTCCCGAAGCCGAGGAAGGAGAATTGTCGCGCCGCCTCGCCGATCTCGTGCGCCGTGAGACTTGCGCCGAAGTAGCGCGCGAATGGGGCGTCGAAGCGCATTTGAGGCTCGGCGAGGGCGAGCGTCAGGCAAGCAACAAGGTGACGATCCTTTCCGACGTTTGCGAATCCTTGATCGGCGCCGTGTTCCTCGATGCGGATTATGCGGCGGCGAAGGACGTGATCGTGCGTGCCTTCGAGCCTTTGATGCGTGCGCCGCGCCGGCCGTTGCGCGATCCGAAGACCGCTTTGCAGGAATGGGCGCAGGCGCGCGGGCTCGAGGCGCCGCTCTATCGCGAGGTCGGCCGTGCCGGGCCGCATCACGCACCGGAATTTACAATTTCCGTCACGGTGACGGGCTTCGCTTCGGCCGAAGCCAAAGGCTCCTCGAAGCGCGGCGCGGAACAGGCGGCTGCGCTCCAGTTCCTCGCCCGCGAAGGCATTGGCCAGCAATGACGGCGTCATGAACGAAGGCGCAGATCCATCCGGGAGACGATGCGGCTTCGTCGCTTTGATCGGCGCGCCGAATGCGGGCAAGTCAACGCTGCTCAATGCGCTCGTCGGCGCCAAGATCTCGATCGTCTCGCGCAAAGTTCAAACGACGCGCTCGCTGGTGCGCGGCGTCGCGATCAAGGGCGTTGCGCAAATCATCTTCGTCGACACGCCGGGAATTTTCGCCCCGCGCCGGCGGCTCGACCGCGCCATGGTCGCCTCGGCCTGGAGCGGAGCGAAGGACGCCGACGTCGTCGCGCTGCTCATCGATTCACGCAAGGGAGTGGATGAGGAGGTCGCCACGATTCTCGCCAGTCTGCCTTCCGCCGCAGCGGCGCGCGTGCTGGTGCTCAACAAGGTCGATCTCGTCGCCCGGCCGAAGCTGCTTGAGCTCGCAGCCGAGCTCAATGCGCGAACGGCTTTCGCCGAGACTTTCATGATCTCGGCCCTTACCGGGGACGGCATTGCACATCTCAAAGAAAGGCTCGCGGCTTTGATGCCGGCGGGGCCCTGGCTTTATCCGGAAGACCAGATTTCCGACGCGCCGGTTCGCGCGCTCGCCGCCGAGATCACCCGCGAAAAGATCTTCGATCGCCTGCATGACGAATTGCCTTATCACACGACGGTCGAGACCCAGAGCTGGACGGATTTGAAGGACGGTTCGGCGCGTATCGAGCAGACGATCTATGTCACGCGCGAAGCGCATAGGAAGATCGTGCTGGGCGAGAAGGGGCGCACGATCAAGGCGATCGGCATGGCGGCGCGGCGCGAGATCGAGGCGGCCGCGGATCAGAAGATCCATCTCTTTCTTTTCGTGAAAGTCCGCGATTGGCCCGACGATCCCGAGCACTATCGCGTCATGGGTCTCGAATTTCCGCGGGAGTGAGCCGGACAAAAAGCCGGGCAGAGGCTTAGCCTATTCTCAGGTCCGCCGGGCGCCAGAGCCAACGCGCAAAGCTAAACAAAAAAGAGCTAAACAAAAAGAAAGGAGCCCGGTGACCGAGCTCCTCTCCTTGCTCCATTCTTCATGGTGCGCCGCAAAAGCGACTGCACCCATGCGGTTAGATTTCGGCCGACTCGTAGCTGGTGACTTCCATGCCGACGCAAACTTCAGAAACGATCGGGGTTGTCCAAGCCATGATATCCTCCTGTTAGCCTTCCGAGACTTCGGGCACCCGGAGTTGCCCTTGAAACTCGATGTAGGGCGATCCTAAGGGGCCGCCAGAATGAGTTGGTCAGGGCCTGGCAAGAATAATGTAAGATCTATGTAAGAAATGACCGAGGTTCTTCGCGCCGGCAAATCTCGAGGGTGCAGCCGAAATCCCTTGCTGCCTCTTGCGGAATTGCCGGTCTTGGCGGCTATTTGGCCGGCAGGGGCGCCTGCTCTTATCTATGGAAGGAATTGGGCGCTTCGGCGAAAGGGAATGAACCCGCGGAAATGAACAAGGAGTCTCGCAGGCGCCGCGCCTTCCTGCTCGGTCGGCCGCAGACGCCGGATATCTGGCGCACCGTGACCTGGTTCGGTGTGCTCATGGCGCTGCCGCTGGTCGTGTTCGGGATCTTCGCCGCCTATCTCATCGACGCCGATTATGCCGTCACGCGGACGCGGGAGGTCTCGGACGCCTCCAAAAAAGTCGCGGCGCTCGGGCGCGTCGCTAACGACGCGATCAACGCCAAGGCGGATCAGGCGATCCACCAGATCCGCACCGCGCTCGACGGCGAGGGGGACGTGGTCCGCAATGTCCGCGTCGCGGGCTTCGTCAATGAAGTGCGCTTCATCTTCGTCCATTATTCCGACGGGCGCGTTCTGCCGCTCGCCGTCGGCACGCTCGAGACGGAGAATGCGATGATGCGGCGCGTCGGAGGCGCGATCTCCGAATTGCGTTCCGATCTCGGAAGCGGGCCGGCGGCCTCGAAAGCCGGACTCTGGACGGTCGGCGATACGCTCATTTCCTTCGTCTATTGCGAGCGCGACACGAAGGGACGCGACATCTGCGCGGTTTTCGACGAGATCACGCTCGATCCGGTCCTCGAAGTGGCGCTCGACGCCGCGACGGCAAAGATCGACGACCGGCTCATCGTCCTGCGCGATCCCGCTGGCCGCGCGCTTTGGAGTCACGGCCCGACATCGCTCAGCACATCCTCGATCGCCGAACTTTCCGGATCCATGCGCGGATGGCATATGGAGACATCGACGCCAAGCGGCACCTACCACGGAATTCTTCCGCTGATTGCGATTACCATTCCGCTCATTGGCTGCTGGCTGCTCCTCGTCTGGTATATGTATCGCAATCAACAAGCGCGCCTGATGGAGAGCACGTTCCGCAGCGAAATGACCGCCAAGCTTTCCCATGACCTGCGCACGCCGATCGCCAATCTGCGCCTCTACGCGGATCTCCTCGCTCGCCGCGCCGGCGACGAGGCGACCGTGCTGCGCTATTCGAATGTCTTGAGTGCGGAAATCGAGCGCCTCGCACTTTTGGCCGACAACACGATTGTTTACGGCCGCACCGCGGCGCCCGCGCCGATCCGGCTCGATCAGGCGGTGCCCGACGTCGTGCTTGACGCAACGATCGAGCGCTATCGCAATCTCTTTACTGCCACCGGTTCGACAATCGAGGTTCGGCATGGCGCGCCGCGTGCCGGGCGTTTCGACCGGATGGGCTTCGAGCGTATCTTGATCAATCTGCTGGACAATGCCTGCAAATATGCGCCTGGCCGGATCGAAGTTGCAACGCGCGAAGAAGACACAATGCTCTATCTTGCGGTCCGCGATCATGGGCCGGGTCTCGATCCAGCATCGAGAGAACGGCTGCTCGCACCCAATCTCGCTGCCGGCGGTGCGAAGGATGGATTTGGCCTCGGCCTCGTCGTGGTCCGCGAGCTCGCCGCGGCGAATGGGGGCGCGCTTGCGATCGAAGATGCAGATCCCGGCGTGCGCTTTACGGTGTCCATGAAAATCGCGGTCGAGGCCAAAGCCGAGGAGGCCGAATGTCCATCCTGATCGCCGAGGATGATCCGCATCTGCGCGCAGGCATTGTCGACCTTCTCAGCCTCGAAGGTTTTCAATGCCAGGTGGCCGACGACGGCGCCAAGGCGCTTGCTTTGTTCAAGGCGGAGAAACCGGAGATCTGCGTCTTCGACGTCATGATGCCGGTGATGGATGGCTTGACGCTCTGTCGCGAGGTCCGCCGTATCGATCCGCTCGTGCCCATTCTCCTTCTTTCGGCACGTGGCGAGGAGGGCGACCGGGTGCGCGGGCTCGAGATCGGCGCCGACGATTATGTCGCCAAGCCTTTCAGCGCACGCGAGCTCGTCGCGAGGATCAAGGCGGCGCTGCGCCGGACGAAGGTGGCAGGCGCGCCGGCGCGCAACGAAAACGGGCGATTGCATATGGGCGATCTCGTGATCGATCAGAAGGCGATGCGCGCCTATCGCGGCGAGCACCGGATCGATTTGACGAGCCGCGAGGTCGCAATTCTGGCTGCGCTCTACGAGCGCCGCGGGCAGGCGGTCTCGCGCGACGAATTGTTCGATCTTTGCTGGGGGCGCGATTATATGCCGAACAGCCGGGCGCTCGATCAATATGTGTCGGCGCTGCGCAAGAAGATCGAGCTCGATCCCGCCTCTCCGCGCATCATCCGCACCGTCCACGGCGTCGGCTATCGTTATGACGAGGACGAGGATTGATCGTCAAACCCAAAGTGGCACCGGTTTTGGACGAATCCGATGCTGAGCTAACAATGAGCGGCAATTCCGAGTCTCTGAACATCCGCTTGAACGAGCGCTCCCCATGGAATGGCGCGACCAAGGCCTGATCATCGGGGTCAAGAAATACGGCGAGACGAGCGTGATCCTCGAAGCCATGACCCTCGCACATGGGCGCCATTTTGGCCTCGTGCGGGGCGGGCGCTCGCGGCGCATGCAGCCGATGTTGCAGCCTGGCAATCAGGTGGCGCTCACCTGGCGGGCGCGGCTCGAAGATCATCTCGGTCTTTATCTGGTCGAACTCGTCGAGCCGCGCGCCGCAAGGCTGATGGCGAGCGCTGCAGCGCTTAGCGGGTTCAATCTGGTCGCGGCTCTGTTACGGCTCCTTGCCGAACGCGATCCGCATCCGCAGCTTTATGAGGCGGCCTCTCTTATCGTCGATCGCCTCGACGATGCCTCCCTGACGCCGGCGCTTCTCGTTCGGCTCGAGCTCGCGCTGCTGGCCGAACTCGGCTTCGGCCTCGACCTCGCGCGCTGCGCCGCGACCGGAGCGACGGAGGATCTGATTTATGTCTCGCCGAAGACCGGCCGCGCGGTCTCGCGGGAGGCAGGGGCGCCTTATCGCGAAAAGCTCCTCAGGCTGCCGGACTTTCTGCGTAGCGACATCATCGAGCCGCCGGGGGCGTCCGATCTCGCCGACGGATTTGCGCTCACCGCCTATTTTCTCGAGCGCGACGTATTCGGGCCGCGCGGCCTCGATTTGCCCGGTCCGCGCCGCGCCTATCTTGCCGCGGTGGTGAAGGCGCAAATCCCAAAAGCGGGTCCGGTTTTGGGTTGAATCCGATGCTCGAAACAATCTATTGCGTGCAGACGCGCCGTTCGGCCTTGCGGCTGATGCCATAGCCGTCGTCGAGCGAGAACACCTCGACGTTGCACCGCTTGGCCGCGTCCTGTGTGACGGCTTGATGTATGCCATCTCCGCTCGTCGCCGGCGCACCCATCAAAGCTATGGCGAAAATTGCCAAGCTCGTGACTAAACCGAGGCCGAAAATGAGTTTCGTCATCGCCTGCTCTTGGCTAAAGCCAATTCTTGGTCGTGCTCGCAAGCACCGATGCAGACGCCCCCAAGCGCCCGTGATTCGTTTTGAATTTAGGGCGTCCGGCCGAGCCGGCCTAGTGCACGCCTGCAACACAGATTGAATTCCAATCAGAGCCGCAGGTTGCAAGCGCGATTTGCCGCGACTCAGTGGATCCTTTACATGAGGCGAATCTTATTCGCCTGCGACGAGAATTGACTCATGGGAAAGAACGTTCCGCCGCCGCCGAGCGACAACAGCGAACCGGTCAATCTGCGCGAAGCGCTGGAAGAGCGCTATCTCGCCTATGCGCTCTCGACCATCATGGGCCGGGCACTGCCGGATGCGCGCGACGGGCTGAAGCCGGTTCACCGGCGGATCCTTTACGGCATGCGGATCCTGCGGCTCGATCCGAGCGCCGCCTTCAAGAAATGCGCGAAGATCGTCGGCGACGTGATGGGTTCCTTCCATCCGCATGGCGATCAGGCGATTTATGACGCGCTCGTGCGCCTCGCGCAGGACTTTTCCTCCCGCTATCCGCTGGTCGACGGCCAGGGCAATTTCGGCAATATCGACGGTGATGGCGCCGCCGCCTACCGCTATACCGAAGCGCGGATGACGGAAGTCGCCCGCCTGCTGCTCGAAGGCATCGACGAGGATGCGGTCGATTTCCGCGACAATTACTCGGGCGACCTGCGCGAGCCGATCGTTCTGCCCGCCGCCTTTCCCAATCTGCTCGCCAATGGCGCGCAAGGGATTGCCGTCGGCATGGCGACCTCGATCCCCTCGCACAACGTCGCCGAACTCTGCGACGCCGCGTTGCACCTGATTTCGCACAAGAGGGCGACGACCGACGATCTCCTCGCCTTCGTGCCCGGTCCCGATTTTCCGACCGGCGGCATCATCGTGGATTCGAAGGAAGAGATCGCCGAGACCTATCGCACGGGGCGCGGCTCGTTCCGCGTGCGGGCGCGCTGGACGAGGGAGGAGGGCGCACGCGGCGCTTACGCGGTGGTGATCACCGAGATTCCCTACATGGTGCAGAAGTCGCGCCTCATCGAAAAGATCGCCGAGCTTCTTGCCGAGAAGAAACTGCCGCTCGTCGCCGACATCCGCGACGAATCGGCCGAGGACGTGCGCATCGTCATCGAGCCCCGATCGCGCACCGTCGATTGCGCTTTGATGATGGAGCAGCTCTTTCGGGCGACCGAGCTCGAGAGCCGCTTCCCGATGAACATGAACGTGCTCGTCGACGGAGTCGTGCCGCGCGTCGTCTCTCTCAAAGAGGCCTTGCAGCAATGGCTCGACCATCGCCGCGTCGTGTTGCAGAGGCGTTCGCGCTTCCGGCTCGGCGAGATCGATCACCGGCTCGAAATCGTCGCCGGCATGCGCATCGTCTTCCTCAACCTCGACGAGGTGATTCGCATCATCCGCGAAGAGGACGAGCCGAAGGACGTCTTGATGGCGACCTTCCGGCTCTCGGAGGTGCAGGCGAATTATATTCTCGACACGCGGCTGCGCAGCCTGCGGCGGATCGAGGAAATGCAGTTGCGCCGCGAATTCGAGCAGCTCCGCAAGGAAAAGAGCGAGATCGAGAAATTGCTCGGCAATGACGCCATGCAATGGCGGGCGGTCGGTGCCGAGATCCGTGATTTGAAGAAGAAATACGGGCTCGATACCAAGCTCGGGCGCCGGCGCACCAGTTTCGAAGCGGCGCCCGATGTCGGCAATGTCGATCTTGCCGCTGCCATGATCGAGCGCGAGCCGATTACCGTGGTCGTGTCGCAGAAGGGCTGGATCCGCGCCTTGAAGGGGCAGGTGGAAGATCTCACCAACGTTCAGTTCAAGGGCGATGACGAGCTGAAGCAAGCCTTCTTCACTGAGACCACGGCAAAGATCCTCGTGCTCGCCACCGACGGGCGGATCTTCACTATCGAGGCTTCGAAATTGCCGGGCGGGCGCGGGCAGGGCGAGCCCTTGCGGCTGATGGCCGATATCGGCGAGGGAGAGGATATCGTCTCGGTCTTTCCCTATATTGCCGGCGAGAAAATGCTCGTTGCGACGAGCGACGGGCGCGGTTTCATCGCGCCTTGCGACGAAATGGTCGGCGGCACGCGGAAGGGCAAAATTCTGCTCAATGTCGACGGCGCGAAAGCCGCGCTGATCACCCCGGCCAACGGCGATTACGTCGCAACCGTCGGGCAGAACCGCAAGCTGCTTATCTTTCCGCGCGAGCAAGTGCCGGAGATGGCGCGCGGCAAGGGCGTGCGCCTGCAGCGCTACCGCGAGGGCGGCCTGTCGGATGCGCAGATCTTTGCACGCGCGCAGGGCCTGAGCTGGCAGGATTCGGCCGGCCGCACGTTCACCGTGGCTTTCCGGGATTTGCGCGATTGGATCGGCAATCGGGCCGAGGCCGGACGCCTGCCGCCGAAGGGGTTCCCGAAGAACAATAAATTCGGCTGAGCGTCATAAGGAGGGCGGTCGCCGCGAACGGGCTGCTGCCTTCTGCCGTAGAGGGAGACGGGTCCGAAAGCCCGGCGCAAGCCGCTGCCTCTAGGCCTTATCCTGCAGCAGTTCCGCTGCGGAGCGCGCCCGATGCAGATCGAACTTCCCGCTGCCCAGTCCGTCGATCACGCGCTCGCCGGCTGGCGCGCGCTCAGCCCCTCGCTCGATGACATGTTGGTGCGGCATCCGCCACATCAGGCGTTGCGCCAATTCGGCCTCACGCTCTGGGCGAAGGGGGAGGCGGAAGCGGCGATCGGGATTTTCAAATCCGCCATTGCGCTGGCTCCGCACGAGGCGGCGCTCTGGAGCGATCTTGCCGGCGCGCTCTATACGCTTGGCCGCACGGGCGAAGCGCGTACCGCTCAGCATCTCGCGCTCGAACGCGATCCGACGCAAGCGCAAGGCTGGCTGATGATGGCGACGCTCGACAGCGGCGCCGGCGACCTCAAGAGCGCCGAAAGCTTCTATCTCACCGCGCTGCGGCTCGATCCGAATCTGGCGGATGCCTCATTCGGCTTGGGCGTCCTCTATTTTCAGCAGCGCCGTTTCGACGAGGCGATTGCGCAATTGCGCAAGGCGATGGACGGCGGCGGCAAAGGACTCGGCCTTTTTGTCTGTCTCGGGCAGGCCCTGTTTCTCACGGGCGATTTTTCCGGTGCCATAGCCGTTCTGACGATTGCCGCCCGATCTGCTCCTGGCGATGGCAAGATCGCCGAAAAACTGGCGAGGCTTCGCCTCATCGAAGCCGTCATTCATGGAAGCGCTGAAGAAGCAATTGCCGTCTATCGCCAAGCGGCGGGCCCTCATGCGGACGATATCGATGGCGTCACCGCAACCGCGTTTCACTTCCTGAGCGGCTTCGGTCATCGCGAGGCGGCGATCAAGCTCGGGCGCGCGCGGCTCGAGCGCAAGCCCGACGATCCGATGCAGGCCTATCTCCTCGCCGCGCTCGAGAAGGCGCCGCTCGCGCGCGCGCCGGACGATTATCTCGCCGCCTATTTCGACAATTTCGCCGACGGGTTCGAATCGAAACTCGTCGACGTGCTCAATTACCGCGTGCCCGAGGAGCTCGCCGCCATTCTGGCGCATGCGGGCCGGAACTTCGAGAACATGTTGGATCTCGGTTGCGGCACGGGGCTCAGCGCGCCCCTTTTGCGCCCGCTCGGAGCGAAGCTTACGGGCGTCGATCTTTCGCCACGCATGCTGGCGAAGGCTGCTGCACGCGGGCTCTATGATCGTCTGATCGAGCAGGAAGTCGGCGGCTTCCTCTGCGAAACACAGGAGACTTACGATCTCATCGTCGCCGCCGATCTCTTGGTTTACTTCGGCGATCTTCAATTTCTCTTCGCCTCTTTGGCGAAAGTCATGCGCGCAGGCGGTCTCCTCGCCTTCAATGTCGAGACGACGAACGAGGCTGATTTTCTCGTGCTTCCGTCAGGCCGCTTTGCGCATGCGCGCGATTATATCGAGAGACTGGCGGGCGCGGACTTCACGCTCGTCGAACTGCGCGAAACGACGATCCGGCTCGAAGCCAATTCTCCCGTTGCGGGACTGCTCGTCGTGTTCGGGCGGCGGTAGAAGGTGACATCGCGCCTGGATCCCGGCCCTTCGCTTCGCCGGCCGGAAAACGGGCTAATCCACCCGTTCCCAGCCGTTCATGCCGAGCCGTTCTTGTGGCAGGAATCGCGCCTTATAGGCCATTTTGCGCGAACCCTTGACCCAGTAGCCGAGATAGAGATGCGGCAGTCCGAAACGCCGGGCGCGGTCGATATGATCGAGGATCATGTAAGTGCCGAGCGAGCGGCGTTCCTCTTCGGGTTCGTAGAAGGAATAGACCATCGAGAGCCCGTCGGCGAGAATGTCGGTGAGGCAGACGCCAAGCAAATAGGCCCCGCTGCGATATTCGATGAGACGCGTATCGACGTGGCTGTCTTCGATCATCATCGAATAGTCGAGCACCGTCATGTCCGCCATGCCGCCGTCGCTATGGCGCGCATCGAGATAGGCGCGAAACAAGGAATATTGTTCGGATGTCGGCTCGACCCGCACGACACTGGCGGCGATGTCGCGATTGCGGCTCAAAGTGCGTCGCAAGTTTTTCGAAAGCCGGAATTCGTCGACCTTGACCCGCACCGATACGCAAGCGCGGCAATTCTCGCACGCCGGCCGATAGGCGATCGTCTGCGAGCGCCGAAATCCCGATTGCGTCAAAGTATCGTTAAGGGTCGCCGCGCGCCGCCCGATCAGATGGGTAAAAACTTTCCGTTCTTCCCGGCTCGGCAGATAGGGGCAGGGCGAGGGCGCGGTGAGGTAGAACTGCGGCGCCTCGCGCAGCTCTCGCGTCAAGCTCGTTTCTCTACCCATCAGCGAGCAACCG
Organism: Beijerinckiaceae bacterium; assembly: GCA_021324915.1. Classification (GTDB taxonomy): domain Bacteria; phylum Pseudomonadota; class Alphaproteobacteria; order Rhizobiales; family Beijerinckiaceae; genus Methylovirgula. The sequence continues at coordinate 159,117 of JAJPIC010000027.1, forward strand.
TCTGCAATCCGCCGCGGCTTGCCGAGCGGCGCGATTCGGAGCCTTCGTCCGCGGCAAGCATCAAGTTAGCGTGCCGGCCGTCCGCCGCAAAGCGGAATCATCACAGAAAATAAGACGGCCGGCGGGTGACGACCACCCCGGCGAGAATGTCATGCAGGCAGCGCTTGTCGTCGGACAGGAGCGAGATCAGGAAGATCGGCGGAAACATCCAGCTCAGGTAAAACAGCACGGCGTGCACCGCAGCATTGAGGAAGGGCACACGGCTCCCGTCCGTGCAGCGCATTTCGAGGTCCATGGCGTGCATGCCCGGCGTGGCCATGCGCGGGCCGGAAACTGTGAGCCCGTTATAGAAGAAGGCGACCAGGGGAAAGAGCGGCGGAACGAAAAAGAGCGACAGGCCGAGCGTGAAAATCACGAGCGCGAGCCAGATTACGAACGAGAGAATCGAAACGATGATAAAATCGATACCGAGCGCCAGAATGCGGCGGGTCCGCACGCCGGCAAGCGCCTGCGGCGGAAGGCTCACGTGAAAGAAGGTTGGGGCGCTTCGATCGAAACCGCCGATCGTGCTCATCATGCTCTCCTCAATCGAAGCCGGGCTTTCAGCTTAGCCGACGGCTGCGAGGAGATGTGGCGCCGAGCCGATCCGGAAACAAGAGGGGCGCCGTCCCGGCTGAATATGCGCCCCGCCTCTGACTCGACGTTTATCCTGCCGTTTCGAGCCAGTGCTTAGCCCGGCCGAGCGCGAGAAGCGGAAAAGAGTGCCGGTACATGTTGTAGCCGAGCAGGAATCCGCGCGACAGTTCGGTGCCTTGCCCGAGTTTTCTGCTGAGACCCTCGGCGTCGAGATTCATGCGGGCGCCGACGCCATATCCCGGAAAACCGGTACCCGTATAGTAGCGCTCGTCCCACGTGCCGCTTTCGTCCTGGTTCTTGATGAGAAAATCGACGCCCTTGCGGATCGGGGCGGCATGGTCCGAACTATTCACCGCGAGCAGCGACATCAGCCCCCAGGCGGTTTGCGAGGGCGTGCTGGGACCGGTGCCGCGCAATTTCGGATCCATATAGGAGGCGCAGGTCTCGCCCCAGCCGCCGTCCGGATTTTGCTTCGAGGCGAGCCAATCGGCGGCGCGCCGGACGTAGTCCTGGCCCATGTCCTCCCCGATTGCTTCGAGCGCCGGCAGCACCGCCGCCGTCCCATAGATATGATTGACGCCCCAGCGGCCGAACCAGCTTCCGTCCTCCTCCTGTTCGGCGCGCAGGAAGGCCAATCCCTTGGCAACGGCCGGATGGTCCTTCGTAAATCCGAGCGCGCCCAAAGCCTCTAGAACGTGGCCCGTCACGTCGGCGCTCGGCGGATCGAGCGCTTCGCCGAAATTGCAGAAGGGGATCTTGGAAATGATCTCCTTGTCATTGTCCTTGTCGAAGGCGCCCCAGCCGCCCGAGCGCGATTGCATGGCAAGCGTCCAGGCGACCCCTCGTTCGATCGCCGTCTCGATCCGCTCGCGGAGCGCCGGCTCGGCGCTGCCCCGAATTCTTCCCAACATAAGCAAGGCGACGGCGGTGTCGTCGATGTCCGGGTAATAGAGATTGGCGCGTTCGAACGCCCAGCCGCCCGAGACTGTGTTCTTGACCGTGATCGACCAATCGCCTGGCCAGTCGACCTGTTTTTGCAGGACCCAGTCGAGCGCCTTCCGCATGGAAGGCGAGCTCTTGAGCGGAGAACCCGCCTCGTGCATTGCGAGCAGAGCGAGCAACGTGTCCCACTGGCGACTCGCTGGCTTGGATATGAGTGACGCCATCGCGCTCATAGCTCCAATGATCGCTCAGAGTGGAAATGCCCTTGGCGAGCACGGGATGATCGAGCGCATAGCCCTCGACGTGCAGCGCGATGAGCGCGTAGATCCAGGGCGGCTGAATTCCGCCCCAGGCGCCATCGGCGTCCTGATGCTTGATGACCCATTCGAGGCAAAGCTTGATCGCGTTCTCGCGCCCTGGCGTCAGGCGCGCGTTCTGCAGCGCATGCAGGATCCTGTCGACCTTGAGGAAAATCCATTCGAGCGAGAGAAAGTCCGCGTCTTTGACCGGCGTGTAGAAATCAAAATTTTCATAACCGTCGGGAAAGAGCTCATCGAGCCGACCACAGGGAAGCGGAAAGACGGCACGGCGCGCCGAGATGACCGTCAGAGGCACGAAGGTTGCCCGCGCCCATTGCGCGAAATTATAGATGTTGAATGGAAACCAACGCGGAAACCGGATGACTTCAGGCGGAACATTAGGCGTCGCCTGCCAGGGCCAAATGCCCAGCATTGCAAGCCAATAGCGGGTGAAGACGCGAACCTTGCGCAAGCCGCCGTTCTGTAGGATCCAATTGCGCGCCTTCGTCATCACCGGATCGCTGGGCGACAACCCCTTGAGGCGCAGCGCGACATAGGATTCGACGGTGGAATTGATATCGCCGCCAGTCGCGCCCGGATAGGTCTCCCAGGCGCCGTCCGGCCGCTGCCCTTTCAGGATCGCGCGGACAAGCCCATCTTCCATCGGCAGTTTGATACCGAGAATATGGCTGGCCATGAGCCACTCGGCTTCCATGCAGCAATTGGTTTCGATCATTCCGACCCAGAAGCCCTCGGGCTCCTGATGGGCATCGAGCCAGCGCACAGCCGCCTTCACGGCCTCGTCGATCGGGGCGAGGCGGTTCATGCTTTTGGTTTGCATCGACATGGCTACTCGTCAGATAGGCTGCGCCTTGGGATAGGACGAATCTAGGTTCCTCGACCGGCTCGTCGAGGACGAACCGACCCCTCGCGCGAATTGAAAGATCAGCAAGTTCAAAGCGAAGGGGTAAACGCAGGCGGCCCCTGAGGCAAGTGCGACACCGCACCCGAAAGCGGCTCTCGAAAGAACATAAAACTTATCAATGATCTAACCGAGCCTCAGTGCTTTGGCCGCGCGCGGGGCGAAATAGGTGAGGACGCCGTTGGCGCCGGCGCGTTTGAAGGCCATCAGGCTTTCTAGGATGGTCCGGTCGGCATCGAGCCAGCCCGCGTTCACGGCCGCCATGATCATCGCATATTCGCCCGAGACCTGATAGGCGAAGGTCGGCACGCCGAACGTTTCCTTCACCCGGAAGAGCACGTCGAGATATGGCAAGCCCGGTTTGACGATGAGCATATCGGCCCCTTCTTCGAGATCGGCGGCGACTTCGCGCAGAGCCTCTTCGCCATTGGCCGGATCCATTTGATAGGTGCGCTTGTCGCCGACGAGCGTCGCCTTTGTGCCGATCGCATCTCGGAACGGACCATAGAAGGCCGAGGCGTATTTGGCCGCGTAGGACATGATGCTGACGTGCTCGAATCCTTCCGCATCGAGCGCCGCGCGGATCGCGCCGACCCGTCCGTCCATCATGTCGGAGGGCGCAATGATGTCGGCGCCGGCGCGCGCTTGGTTGAGCGCTTGCCCGACGAGCACCGAGACGGTCGGATCGTTGACGATCTCCTCGCCTTCGAGCAACCCGTCGTGACCGTGGCTCGTATAGGGATCGAGCGCGACGTCGGTGATGATGCCCACCTGCGGTACGGCGCGCTTGATGGCCCGCGTCGCACGGCAGACGAGATTGGCTTCGTTGAGCGCTTCGCTCGCTTCAGCGTCGCGCAGCGATGGATCGGTATAGGGAAAGAGCGCGATCGCCGGAATGCCGAGCTCTGCGGCTTCGCTCGCCGCATGGGCCGCCGCATCGATCGATAGCCGCTCGACTCCGGGCATAGAGTCGATGGGCTGGCGTCCCGTGCCTTCGATGAGGAAAATCGGCCAGATGAGATCGGCGGTCGAAAGCTCATGCTCGCGCACGAGCCGGCGCGTCCATTCCGCCTTGCGATTGCGCCGCAGCCGCAGCCGCAACTCGAGCTTTTCAGGTTTGATCATGGTTCGCCTTGCAACGAGACCTTCGTTTTTAGCACGCCGCCGGAGGTAAATTGCAAGTTGTCGAAATCTTCCGCGCCGGACCGAGGATTGACGGCTTGACCTCGACGCGGGTAATCCAAATCCGATGAGCGAAGCTGAAATCGGCTGCGAAAAAATCGGACATTGCGGCGTCATCACGCTCGATCGTCCGCGCGTGCTCAATGCCCTGAGCTCCGCCATGGTTACCGGAATGGCGCGCGCGCTCGACGCTTTCGCGAAGGACGAGGCCATCGGCTGCGTCGTTGTGCGCAGCACCAGCGCGGCGGCCTTTTGCGCCGGGGCCGATATCAAACGGGTCGCCGAGCTTGGCATAGAGGGCAAGCATGCCGAACAGCTCGCCTTCCTGCGCACCGAATATCAGAATTGCCATAGGATCAAATTTTATCCGAAGCCCTACGTCGCCCTGATCGATGGGATCGTCATGGGCGGTGGCGCCGGTATCGGCGTAAATGGCGCCTATCGCGTCGTCGGCGAACGCGTCACTTTTGCCATGCCGGAAGTCGGCATCGGATTTTTTCCGGATGTCGGCTCGAGTTATTTTCTGTCACGCCTGCCGGCGCGCATCGGGACCTATCTGGCGGTTACCGGCGTCCGCGTCGCGCTCGGCGATGTCGTTGCGCTGGGGCTTGCGAATGCGCATGTGCCGGCCGAGCGCTTCGATGCGCTTTTCGAGCGGCTCGTCACCGGCGAAGCGGTCGAGCGCGCGATTGCGGCGGAGGCGAGCACGCCGCCAGCCTCGGAACTGCTGCAGAACCGCGATCTCATCGCACGTTGCTTCGGCGCACCGAACCTTGCCGGTATTTTCGCGGCGCTCGAAGATACGGATGCACCCTTCGCGCAATCGGCGCTCGCCTTGATGAAGACGCGTTCGCCGACCAGTATGGCTCTCGCATTGCGGCAGATGCAGATCGGACCTGCGCTCGGCTTCGCGGAGGCGTTGCGCATGGAATATCGTATCGCCAACAGGATTGTGCATGGGCATGATTTCTATGAAGGCGTGCGCGCCGTTCTCGTCGCCAAGGATCATGCGCCGAATTGGCAGCCGCCGTCGATCCGCGAGGTCACCGAGGCCGAGATCGGTGCTTATTTCGCGCCGCAGGCCGAGGAGCTCGTGTTGACCGAAGGTGCCGCATGAAATTGTTCGGCTCCGTCGATCGCGGTGCGGAACGGCCGGCGCCTGGCTCGGCCATTCGGCTCGAAAATCCGCGGGCGAACCTGACGCATACGCCTTGGGGATCGATCCTCGTCATTTTTATGCGCCTGCTGGCCTGCCTTTGGATCTGCCAGGGGCTTGCTGCTTGGGCCCGCGTCCTCCTGCCCGACCAGACCCTCTTCGCCACTCTGCCGGGCGCCACCTCGGCGGCGGTCATCTTCTTCGCGATCGCCGATCTTGTCGCCGGCGTCGGCCTCTGGCTCGCAACGCCCTGGGGTGGTGCCCTCTGGCTCTTTGCCGCGAGTTCTCAGATCTTTGTCGCGATCGCGATCAAGAACTCGATTTCCCTTGTCTGGATCGGCCTCGATGTCTTTTTGATCGCGATCTATTTCTTCCTCACCTACAAGGCCGGAGAGGTGCGCGAGCCGTAAATACAAGCTTTCCGGCGCGCTCTTGCAGCAGAGGCATAGATGTTACTTGCGCCTTTCCAAGTGTCTTTCTTTGATCCAGGCGCATAATTATAGGTTAACGATCTCAATTCTTAAGCATCCTTATCGTAAAGATCAAATTGAATTCAAGATTGATTCACTCCAATTGCTAAACCTATGATTCAGCTTGTTACTTAAACTCGTTTTCATTGGCGGGCATTATAGATCATCTCTCATGAGCCGCGGCATGGGGAGGCTCGTTTTGAAATGAAGGGACTGGTCATGAACAGCGTTCTCAAGACCGACGTCGCTCAGGCGCGCGCGGGGCGGGTGGCCGAAGTGAGGCCGGCCTATATCGAGGCGCTCACACTCGTCGAGCGCCTGCATCGGCGCTTGCTCGACGTTATCAAGGATGAATTCGATCGGCGGGGGCGCAGCGACGTCAATTCGGTGCAGGCGCTGCTGCTCTATAATATCGGCGACAAGGAACTGACCGCCGGCGAATTGCGTACGCGCGGCTATTATTTGGGGTCGAACGTTTCCTACAACGTCAAGAAGCTCGTGGAGATGAACTATCTCCATCATGCGCGTTCGCGTCTCGACCGGCGTTCGGTGCGCATCAGCCTGACGCCGAAGGGTAAGGAAGTGCATGACATTGTCGCCGCGCTTTACGATAAGCATGTGCTGACGGTCGAGCAGATCGGCGGGATTTCGCTCGACGAATTCAACCGGCTCAATCAATCCTTGAACCGGCTCGAGCGGTTCTGGACCGATCAGATCCGCTTTCGCCTCTGAATTGATCGTCTTGCGCCAAGTCGCGGCGCATCCCCGCGGGGGATGCGCCGACTTTTTGCTTATTTTTCGCGCAATTCGCTTTCCTGAACACTTCGCTTTCGCGCGATCATCGCAATGAATTGACTGCCGGTCGCGTGCGCGGAAGGGGGAATCACCTTAGCATGCCCGGCGTGGGAGGCAGGCTGCGCGGCTCTTCGCCCGCCGCACGCCTGCGCCACAAAATCGCCGCCCATTTGGGCCCTTTTAACCAAGGCAATAAATCATCATCGGACGAGCCGGCGTTCGGCAGGTCTAGGTCCAATCGATCCGCGGAAAGCGCCGGGGTCCGATTGACGGAATTTCGGAGTTCGCATTGAGGCGGCATTCATTCCTCCCTTCAAGGGTTTTTCGCGCGGGCCGGGTTTTTGCTTTTGCGGCGATCGCATCTGCCGCGGCGTTCGGCGCCTGCGGCTATGCCTTCGCCGAGGATTTGTTCGGCAATCAGGCGGAATGGGCGCAGAGCTACGATGCCGACGAACATCTTGCCGTCCATCGTTCTTCGACTCCGGTGCTGTCGCCCGATACGTTCACCGCGACGGAACAGGCGGCCGAGCGCTATCGGCAGATCGCCGCCAACGGCGGCTGGCCGCAGGTGCCCTCCGACCGCAAGCTGCGGCTCGGTTCGGAAGGGGATGCCGTTGCCACTTTACGCCGCCGGCTTTCGATCACGGGCGACCTCGATCCCACTGCCGGAACGTCTCCTGTCTTCGACTCTTTCGTAGAGGCCGGCGTCAAGCGCTTCCAGGCCCGTAACGGACTCAATCAGACAGGCGTCGTCGATAAGGATACGTTCGCCGCGCTGAACGTGCCCGCCGATGTTCGGCTGCGCCAGCTCGAGATCAATATCGTGAGGCTCAAGGCCTATTCAGGCAATTTGGGCGAGCGTTTCGTCGTCGCCAATATTCCCGCGGCCGCCGTCGAGACCGTCGAGAATGGTGTTGTCGTCACCCATCATATCGCCGGGGTCGGGCGCATCGACCGGCAATCGCCGGTGATGATGACCAAGGCGACCGAGATCAATTTCAATCCCTATTGGACGGTGCCGGTCTCGATCATCCGCAAGGATCTCATCCCGCGCATGCAGGCCAATCCGAATTATCTCACCCAGCACAAGATCCGCATCTTCGACCGGAACGGCAACGAGCTGCAGCCGAATCAGATCGACTGGAACTCGGACGAGGCGGTCAATTACAAGTTCCGTCAGGACACCGGCGAGGACTTGAATTCGCTGGGCGTCGTGCGGATCAACATCCCCAATCCTTACGGCGTCTATATGCACGATACGCCGGAGAAGGGCATTTTCGGCGACGATTACCGGTTCATCTCTTCGGGCTGCATCCGCGTCCAGGATGTGCGCGACTACGTCGCCTGGCTGCTCAAGGATACGCCGGGCTGGGACCGCCAGCATATCGACGACGTCATCCGCTCCGGCCAGCAGGTCGACGTGAAGCTCCCCGAACCGGTGCCGGTCTATTGGGTCTATATTACCGCTTGGGCTACGCCGGACGGGATCGTCCAGTTCCGCGACGATATTTATCAGCGCGACGGTCTGAGCTCGATCGCCTCGGCGCAAATGCCGGTTCAGATGCCGGGCGCGCCACCTCCGCCGACCCAGCCGGTTTCAACCGAATCTCCAGCTCCGCCGCCCCAGGAAGTGCCGCAGGCGCCCTCGCAGCAGCAGGATTGGTCGCCCAGCCAGGATATAGACCAGCAGCCGCTGCCGCCGATGGACGGTCAGCAGCAATAGCGCGGCGCAAGCGCGCATTGCGGCGCATGGTGCCTCCCTCCTAAGAAGGCAAATTCCTGCCTTCTTCACGCTGGCAGATCGGCATGCTAAGTGCAGGTCGAGGCTTACCCTGCCCGTGCGCATTCCGTCACGCCGCTATTCAAGGTGCGTAGCTCATGACCCAGTCCGAAGCCGGCGCTCACGCAGCGTCCAATTCTTTCTTTTCCGCTTCTCTCGCCGCCTCCGATCCGGAAATCGCCGCCGCCATCGACAAGGAGCTTGGCCGCCAGAGAAACGAGATCGAGCTCATCGCCTCGGAGAACATCGTCTCGAAGGCGGTGCTGGAAGCGCAGGGCTCGATCCTCACCAATAAATATGCCGAGGGCTATCCTGGCCGGCGCTACTACGGCGGCTGCCAATATGTCGATATCGTCGAGACGCTCGCGATCGAGCGCCTCTGCCGGCTGTTCGATTGCAAGTTCGCCAATGTTCAGCCGAATTCCGGAAGTCAGGCCAACCAGGCCGTGTTTCTCGCTCTGCTTCAGCCGGGCGACACGTTCATGGGCCTCGATCTCGCCGCGGGCGGGCATCTGACACATGGCTCGCCGGTCAATCTCTCTGGCCGCTGGTTCAAGCCCGTGTCGTATGGCGTGCGCCGCGACGATAATCGCATCGACATGGAAGCGGTCGCCCGGCTCGCCGAGGAGCACCGGCCGAAGCTCATCATCGCCGGCGGCTCGGCCTATCCGCGTTTCTGGGAATTCGAGAAGTTCCGGCAGATCGCCGATTCGATCGGCGCCTATTTCTTCGTCGATATGGCGCATTTCGCCGGACTCGTTGCGGGCGGCGTGCATCCTTCGCCGTTCCCGCATGCGCATGTCGCGACCTCGACCACGCACAAGACCTTGCGCGGGCCGCGCGGCGGCATCGTGCTGACCAATGATCCGGAGATCGCCAAGAAGATCAACTCGGCGGTCTTCCCGGGCCTGCAAGGCGGCCCGCTCGAACATGTCATCGCCGGCAAGGCGGTGGCCTTCGGCGAGGCGCTGCGGCCGAGCTTCAAGGTCTATGCCCGCCAAGTCGTGGAGAACGCCAAAGCGCTCGCCGCCACGATCGTCGAGGGTGGCTTTGCCATCACCACGGGTGGGACGGACAACCACTTGATGCTCGTCGATTTGCGCCCGAAGAACCTCACCGGCAAAGCCGCCGAGGCGGCGCTTTCGCGCGCACATATCACCTGCAACAAGAACGGCGTGCCTTTCGACACGGCAAGCCCGATGGTCACCTCCGGTGTCAGGCTCGGAACGCCGGCCGGAACTTCGCGCGGCTTCGGCGTTGCCGAATTCAAGAAGATCGGCGAATTGATCATCGAGTGTCTCGACGGTCTCGCAAAGAACGGCGATGCCGCCAATGCGGCTGTCGAGGCGGGCGTCAAAGCCAAGGTCGAAGAGCTGACGCAACGCTTCCCGATCTATTGAGGAGCCTCGATGAGGTGCCCTTATTGCGGCAGTCTCGAAACGCAAGTGAAGGACTCGCGCCCGACTGAGGACGCCTCGTCGATTCGCCGCCGCCGCGTCTGTCCCGATTGCGGCGGCCGTTTCACGACCTTCGAGCGCGTGCAATTGCGCGAGCTCACCGTCGTCAAAAAATCCGGCCGGCGCGTACCCTTCGATCGCGACAAGCTGATGCGCTCGGTCGAGATCGCCTTGCGTAAGCGCCCGGTCGATCCCGAGCGCGTCGAGCGCATGGTCAGCGGCATCGTGCGCCAGCTGGAAAGCCAGGGCGAGGCGGAGATCCAGAGCGACCGGATCGGCGAATTGGTCATGGAAGGCCTGCGCTCGCTCGACAGCGTCGCCTATGTGCGCTTTGCCTCCGTCTATCGCAATTTCCGCGAAGCGCGCGACTTCAACACCCTGATCGACGAGCTCTCGCAAGGCGCGCCGGACGAGCCGCGCCCGGCGAAGTCCAAGCTCCAGGCATGAGCGGAACGCCGCGTTCTTCCGCCAAGGAAGACGAGCGCTTCATGGCGGCGGCGCTCAACCTCGCCCGGCGAGGGCTCGGCCGCACCGCTCCCAATCCCGCTGTCGGTGCGCTCATTGTCAAAGAGGGTGCCGTGATCGGGCGGGGTGCTACGGGGGAAGGCGGGCGCCCGCATGCCGAGACGCTTGCGATCCGCGAAGCCGGGGCCGCCGCTGCGGGCGCAACGCTCTACGTGACGCTCGAGCCTTGCAGCCATCACGGCAAGACGCCGCCTTGCGCTGATGCGATCGTCGCAGTCGGGATTGCCAGAGTCGTGTCGACCATCGAGGATCCTGATCCGCGCGTCGCCGGCTCGGGGTTCCAGCGTCTGCGCGATGCCGGGATTGCCGTTGCGACGGGCGTGCTGGCCGAAGCGGCGCTGCGCGCCAATCTCGGCCATGTTCTGCGCGTGCGGCGCAGGCGGCCCATGGTAACGCTCAAACTCGCCGAGACCGCCGATCTCTACGCCGCCGGGCCGGCTGGCGCGCCGCGCCTGATGATCACCGGCGCACCGGCCAACGCGCGCGTGCACATATTGCGCGCCATGTATGATGCCGTGATGATCGGGGCCGGTACGGCGATTGCCGATGATCCCATGCTGAACGTGCGTCTGCCCGGGGTCGAAGATCGCAAGCCTTTGCGGGTCGTGCTCGATTCGCATCTCGATCTTCCCATGCACGCGCGGCTCGTGACGAGCGCGCGCGAATATCCGACGCTCGTCATCGCCGGCGAGGGCGCCTCGACCGAAGCTGGCGCGCGGCTGCTCGAGGCTAACGTCGAAATCGAGCGCGTCGCTTGGGACAGCGCCGGGCATGCCGATCTTGCCGCGGCGCTCGCCGTTTTGGGCGCGCGCGGCATAACGCGCGTCCTCTGCGAAGGTGGGCCCTCGCTCGCCGCAGCACTCGTTGCGCGCAATCTCGCCGACGAAATCCTGCTTTTGCGCAGCGACAAGCCGCTCGGCGCAGCGGGCAAGCCCGCGCTCGACGCTTCAAGCCGCGCGGCGCTTGCCGATACGAGCCGCTACCGGCTTGCGGAAAACGGACGGCTCGGCGAGGATTCTTATCTGCGTTACGAACGGGTGCTTTGAATTATGTTCACCGGTCTCATCAGCATGGTCGGAAGGATCGAAGAAATCGAGCCGCGCGGCGAATTGAAACGGGCGCGGATCTCTTGTTCCGCACCGCCGGAGGACATTTCTGTCGGCGCCTCGATCGCCTGCAATGGGCCGTGCCTTACGGTTGCCGCTTGCGGCGCCGACGCCGAAACCTGGTTCGAGATCGACGTCGGCGCCGAGACTCTGGCACGCACCACGGCGCGCAATTGGCGCGTCGGCACCAAGCTCAATCTCGAACGTTCGCTCAAGATCGGCGACGAGCTCGGCGGCCATTGGGTGACGGGACATGTCGATGGCGTCGCTAAGATCCGAGGCATCGACGCGTTCGACGGAATGAAGCGCTTCGCGATCGAGGCGCCGCCGCACCTCTGCCGATTCATTGCCGTCAAAGGCTCCGTGGCGCTCGATGGAACTTCGCTGACCGTCAACGACGTCAAGGGCGATTGCTTTTCGATCCTGCTCATCCCGCATACTCTGGCGGTGACCACTTGGGATGAGAGACAGGTCGGCGACGAGCTCAATATCGAAGTCGATCTCATTGCGCGCTATGCCGCGCGGCTGCTCGAGCTCGATTAGCCGAAATTCCGAGCGATCGGTGGACCAGGGCGGCGCATCGCCGCGATGCGGCAGGCGTTCTCCTCGGGGTGCCGCTTGCAGCACGAGATGCGGCTTGTTAGTCAGGCCGCCGCAGGAACAGGGACAATGGTTAAGCCGCGCCGATCCGAACTGACCGAAGAAAGCGTCGAAGGGGCGCGTTTCCTCATTGTCGAGGCGCGCTTCTATGAGGATGTCGCTGCGCAGCTGCATGAGGGCGCCGTTGCCGCGTTGAAGCGAGCGCAGGCGCATTATCTTTCCTGGCAAGTGCCGGGTGCGCTCGAAATTCCGATCGCCATGGCGATCGCGCTCGAAGCGGCGGAGGCTTCGGGGACGCCTTTTCACGGCGCGTTGGCGCTCGGCTGCGTGATCCGCGGCGAGACGGCGCATTTCGAAATCGTCGCGCACGAAAGCGCCCGCGCTTTGATGGATCTCGCACTCGCAAGGCGACTTCCTGTCGGCAACGGCATTCTGACGGTCGAAAATGCAGCCCAGGCGAAGGAGCGCGCCGATCCGCGGCGCGGCGACAAGGGCGGAGATGCGGCGCGCGCCGCTCTTGCGCTCTACCGCCTCAAAGCCGGGCGGGGGATTTGATGGGAGAGGCTCGGCAGCGCTCGGCGGCGCGGCTCGCCGCAGTCCAGGCGCTCTATCAGATGGAAGTTTCGGGCAAAGGATTGGCCGAGACGCTCGCCGAATTCGAAACCTACTGGATCGGCGGCGAGATCGAAGGCGCGCGCTATAAGGATGCGGAAGTCGCCTTCTTCCGCGACGTACTCGGCGGCGTTCTCGAAAATCAGGGTCCGATCGATCGCGCAATCGACAAGACCTTGGCCGAAGGCTGGCCCTTGGCGCGCGTCGATTCCGTGATGCGCGCGATCCTGCGTGCCGGCACCTATGAGCTGAAAAAGCGCGCGGATATTCCGGCTCGCGTCGCCATTAAGGAATATGTCGATGTGGCCGGCGCCTTCTTCGGACAGGACGAGGCGGGCATGATTAACGCCGTGCTCGATGGGTTGGCGCGCCAGTTCCGAGCGGGTGAATTCGCGTCGCGGGCTTAGAGCGAGTACGATAGAGGCTCGACAATGGCTTGGCAGCGCCCGTGACTCTGCGCCCGACCGAAGACGAGATCATCGAGAACTTCTTTGCGCCGCTTGCCGGACCGGCGGGTCTCGGCTTGCGCGATGATGCGGCTCTGCTCTCGGTTGCGGACGACAGCGAGCTCGTCATGACGACCGACGTATTGACGTCGGGCGTGCATTTCTTCGCCAGCGATCCGCCCGATGCCATCGCCCGCAAGGCGCTGCGCGTCAACCTATCGGACCTCGCTGCCAAGGCAGCCGAGCCGATCGGATTCCTCCTCGGGCTTGCTCTGCCCGGCGACTGGACGGCGGAATGGCTCGACGGTTTCGCGAAAGGCCTTGCGGATGATGCCGCCTGTTTCGCTTGTCCGCTCATCGGCGGCGATACGGTGAAAAGCCTTGGCGGGCTTACCCTGACGATCACGGCGCTCGGTACTGTGCCGAAGGGGAAATTCATCCCGCGGCGTGGCGTCGAGGAGGGCGATGTTCTCTACGTTACGGGCACGATCGGGGACGCTGCGCTGGGCCTGCGGCTGCGTCGTGGAAACGGTGCCGAACGGCCCTGGGGGCAGGCTTTGAGCTCGCCTGCGCGCGATTATCTGCTGATGCGCTATCTCCTGCCTTTGCCGCGGCTCGGGCTGCGCGACGGGCTTCGCGCGCATGCCCGTGCTGCGATGGATGTCTCCGATGGACTTCTCGGCGACCTTACGCAGATGTTGCGCCTGAGCGGCATGACGGCCGAGCTGGCGCTCACCGAAATTCCGCTCTCGAAAGCGGCGCGCCAGGCGCTGGCGCAAGATCCGACGCTTGTCGAGCCGATGCTGACGGGGGGAGACGATTATGAAATTCTCTGCGCCGTGGCGCCCGAGAATGAGGCCGGTTTCAAGCAGGAAGCGGCGGCGGGCGGGCTCACCGTGACCCCCCTCGCAAGGGCTCGGCGAGGCGAGGAAAAGCCGCTCGTCAAAGACGCCGAAGGCCTGCCTTTGGCCTTTTCTGCGGCTTCCTTTCGGCATTTTTGACCCGGCAGGCCACCGCAACCCCTTGAACTGTTGAGAGTTGCCACCGCTGCGACAGCCGAGATTGCGAAATTTGCGGCTTTCCGCCATGGTCCGCGCCCAAGGGTGGAGAGATCCGCCCGCCTCAAGCATTTTCGCGCGCGGGGGAGGGTCGGCGGCATCCGCAGGAAGGCTTGCCTTTCCGCGGACGAGCATCCGAAAGCGCGCTCTCACACAACGAAGGGCGAGTAAATGTATTCGATTTGGTTTGTTATCGTAGCGGGGCTCCTTGCCGTCGCCTATGGGATCGTGACGGTAACGGAGCTTCTCAAGGCTGACACCGGTTCGGCCCGAATGCAGGAGATCGCCGCCGCGATCGCCGAAGGCGCGCAAGCCTATCTGAGGCGGCAATATTCGACGATCGCCATCGTCGGAGCGGTGATCTTCATCATTCTCGGCCTGCTACTCTCCTGGACGGTGGCGGTCGGCTTTCTGATTGGTGCCGTGCTATCGGGCACGGCAGGCTTCATCGGCATGAACGTGTCGGTCCGCGCCAATGTGCGCACCGCGCAGGCGGCGGCGAAATCGCTCGGCGCCGGGCTCGACATATCGTTCAAGGCCGGGGCGGTGACGGGAATGCTCGTCGCCGGTCTCGCGCTGCTCGGCGTCTCTGTCTATTACGCGATCCTGACCGGCCCCTTGGGCCATGCGCAGAACAGCCGGGAAGTCGTCGATGCGCTCGTCGCGCTCGGCTTCGGCGCATCGCTGATCTCGATCTTCGCGCGACTGGGGGGCGGAATCTTCACCAAGGGCGCCGATGTCGGCGCCGATCTCGTCGGCAAAGTGGAAGCGGGAATTCCGGAAGACGATCCGCGCAATCCCGCAACGATCGCCGACAACGTCGGCGATAATGTCGGCGATTGCGCCGGCATGGCGGCCGATCTTTTCGAGACCTATGTGGTGACGGTCGTCGCCACGATGGTGCTGGCCGCGATCTTCTTCACCGGCCAATCCGTGCTCGGCACCGCGATGCTCTATCCGCTCGCGATCTGCGCCGCCTGTATCGTCACCTCGATCGCCGGCACGTTTTTCGTCAAGCTCGGCCCGACCAATTCGATCATGGGTGCGCTCTACAAGGGCCTCATCGCAACAGGTCTGCTGTCGATCGTCGGGCTTGCGGTCGCAACCCAATTCGTCATCGGCTGGGGCAAGATCGGCACCGTCAATGGTGCGGCAATCCATGGTACCCATCTCTTCGTCTGCGGGCTCGTCGGCCTCGCCGTCACCGGGCTCATCGTCTGGATCACCGAATATTATACGGGCACCGGCAAGCGTCCCGTCGTATCGATCGCACAGGCCTCGGTGACGGGGCACGGCACGAATGTCATTCAAGGCCTCGCTGTCTCGCTCGAGGCAACGGCCCTGCCGGCTCTCGTGATCGTCGGCGGCATCATCATCGCATCGCAGCTCGCGGGACTCTTCGGCATCGCGATCGCGGTGACCACGATGCTCGGCCTCGCCGGGATGATCGTCACCCTCGACGCCTTCGGCCCGGTCACCGATAATGCCGGCGGCATTGCCGAGATGGCGGGATTGCCGAAAGAAGTGCGCCATTCGACCGACGCGCTCGATGCCGTCGGCAATACGACGAAAGCGGTGACGAAGGGCTATGCGATCGGCTCGGCCGGCCTCGGCGCGCTCGTCCTCTTTGCCGCCTATACCAACGACATCAAACATTTCGTCGATACGGGCGTGACCTATTTCAAGGATGTCGCGGCGGTCAATTTCGATCTCTCGAATCCTTACGTCGTCGCCGGCCTCATCTTCGGCGGCATCATTCCCTATCTCTTCGGCGGCATCGCCATGACCGCGGTCGGCCGTGCGGCAGGATCGGTGGTCGAAGAAGTGCGCCGGCAATTCCGCGACAAGCCCGGGATCATGGCGGGAACGGAGCGCCCCGATTACGGACGCGCCGTCGATATGCTGACGCGGGCGGCGATCCGCGAGATGATCGTGCCGTCGCTCCTCCCGGTCTTGGCGCCGCTCATCGTCTATTTCGGCGTCCTCTTCATCTCCGGCTCGAAAGCTTCGGCGCTCGCGGCGCTCGGCGCCTCGCTGCTCGGTGTGATCGTCAACGGCCTCTTCGTGGCGATCTCGATGACCTCTGGCGGCGGAGCCTGGGACAATGCCAAGAAGAGCTTCGAGGACGGCTTCATCGACAAGGATGGCGTGAAGCACTTCAAGGGCAGCGAGGCGCATAAGGCTTCGGTGACGGGCGATACGGTCGGCGATCCTTACAAGGATACGGCAGGCCCGGCGGTCAATCCGGCGATCAAGATCACCAATATCGTGGCGCTCTTGCTCCTCGCCATTCTGGCGCATTGAGCGCCGGCTCACTTTCCGGGACGAGCCGCAGATCAAATCCGCCGGCGAATATCCGGGATCCAGGGGCCGCCGGGCAATGTCATCGCGAGGGTGCAGTTGCCGCTAGATCCCGGTTCGGCGCGAAGCGCCGGCCGGGAAAGTGGTGGCTTCGGCGCTTCGGCGTGCCGGCCAATCCCGTTTGAAGCTGCGATACGCCAAATCAGCCGAAGCGCAACAGGCTGCGGAACAATCCGGTGAGGAAGGTCGATTCGGCGCCGCCGGTCGGCGTCGTGCGCGAGACGAAGTCGAAGACCTTGCCGTCCTTGAGACCGTAGTTGGCGATGCGCTCGACCTTTTTGTCCTTGTCGAAATAGATCGCGAGCACGCGCTGGTCGGTGATCTTCGGATCCATGAATTGGACCGTACGGTCGGTCTTCTGCTCGATGTAATACCAGGCATCGCCGCCGACGGTGGATGTCGTCGAAGGCGTTCCCATCACGATCAGCGCCTGCTCGGCAGAAGAGCCGATCTTGACCTGATCGAGCAAATGCTGATCGATCTGATAGCCGTGAACGACCTCGCCATCATAGCCGAGGCAGCCGGAAAGCCCCACCGCGAGACCGAAGGCAAAGGCGAGCCTCGCCGCAATATTCGCACTCAATTTGAGGTTTCGAGCCACGCAGCGCCTCTATAAACTGGCCTTGGAACAAACCGGCCTAGGAATGGCCTCTCGCCGGCCGGTTGCGAACCGAAAATTGCTTGCATCGGGGCGTAACCCCCGCGCCAGTGAAAAGCAAGCGCACGAAGTCCGCCGGTCCCAAACGGAATCTACAGTCATGTTTTTTGGACTTTTCCGGGGCACCAGTCGCAGGTTGATCGACCACTTGCACGGGGAAATCGTCGCCGCCGCGCGCGAACCGGTTTTGTTCACGGAATATGGCATTCCGGACGACCTCGACGGGCGTTTCGAGTCGCTCGCTTTGCATGCCGCCCTCGTGCTGCGGCGGCTGAATGCGTTGCCGGCGCCCGCACCGGAAATTGCGCAAGACCTCACCGATGAATTGTTTCGCCATTTCGATATTGCGCTGCGCGAAATGGGTGTGGGCGATATGAGCGTGCCGAAGCGGATGAAGAAATTCGCCGAAGCCTTTCTCGGGCGCGCCAAGGCCTATCATGAAGCGTTGAACGCCGGCCCTGCGGCACTCGCTGCGGCGCTCTCGCGCAATGTCTATGCCGGGCAAGGCGGGGCGGAACGGCTCGCGCGCTATGTGCAAGCGCTCGAAGACGGCCTTGCCAAAGCCAGCCTCGCAGAACTCGTCGAAGGGCCTATATTCGCGCGCAAGCCCGCCGCGATCGCGTGAGGAGGCAGCCATGCCAGAAAGCAACCCGCAGCCGACAGGTAAGATCTTCTCCCACCTCGTCTATATCGAAGACGTGCCGGAGCAGGGGCTCGACCTCTCGATTTCCGCCGATCCGGCGGCGCGCCAGGCGCTTGCGGAGGCGGACGGACTCGCCGGGATAGAAAGCTTGGAGGCCGATTTCCATGTCGCCCGCCAAGGCCTCGAGACGTTCAATGTGAGCGGGACCTTGCGGGCCAAGGTGACTCAGGTCTGCGTCTTGAGCCTCGAACCCTTCGACAGCGAGATTGTCGAGGAGATCGACGTCGATTTTGCTCCGCCAAGCGAAGCCGCGCGTGCCGCGGAGAGCGCCGGCACGATCGTCGGCGTGCCCGGTGCGCCGGAACGCGATCCACCCGATCCGCTCGTCGACGGCACGATCGATGTCGGCGCGCTCGCGGCCGAATTCCTCGCCCTGGGGCTCGATCCCTATCCGAAAAAGCCGGGGGTGGAATTTGCGCCTATGACCGACCCGGAGGAGAAGGACGGGCCTTTCGACGTCTTGAGAAAATTGACCGACCGGGGCTGAGGGACGGGGAGAGGTGATGCACCTTTGCCGGCGCTTGCGATCCGGCGCGCTTTGCCGTAGCGGAACACGGCCTGCTCCGTTCCAGCGTCGGCCGTTGTCAGCGGCGCCGGAAGCAAACCAGCTCGCAGGAGCCATATGAGGCCAGTGCGGATCGCGATCGATGCCATGGGAGGAGATCACGGCCCCGAGGTCATTGTGCCGGGGGCCGCTTTGGCGCGGGTCCAGCGTCCGGAAATGACCTTCACCTTTTTCGGCGACGAGGCGAAGATCAAGCCGCTGCTTTCGGCGGATCCCGCGCTCATGGCGGTCTCGACGGTGCGCCATACACCGATCGCCGTGCGCATGGACGATAAGCCGAGCCAGGCTTTGCGGGCGGGGCGGCGCGCCTCCTCCATGTGGCTCGCCCTCGAAGCGGTGAAGAAGAACGAGGCGGATGCCGCCTTTTCCGCCGGCAATACCGGCGCGCTGATGGCCATGGCGAAGATCTGTCTTCACACGATGGCGCATGTCGACCGCCCGGCCATTGCCGTGCTCTGGCCGACGCTGCGCGGCGAATCCATCGTGCTCGATGTCGGTGCAACCATCGGCGCCGATGCTCAACATCTCGTCGAGCTCGCCATTATGGGCTCGGCCATGGCGCGGATTGTCTTCGGCCTCGATCGGCCGAAGGTCGGCTTGCTCAACGTCGGCACCGAAGAGATCAAGGGTATCGAGGAGGTGAAGGCTGCCTCGCGAATCCTGCGCGAAGCGGCCGTGCCGGACCTCGACTATCGCGGCTTCGTCGAAGGCGACGACATCGGCAAGGGAACGGTCGACGTCGTCGTGACGGAAGGGTTCACCGGAAATATCGCGTTGAAAACGGCGGAGGGAACCGCCAAACAGATCAGCGCCTACCTGCGCGAGGCGCTGAACAGCAGCTTTACCTCGAAGCTCGGCTATTTTCTGGCGCGTCATGCTTTCCGCGCACTTGCGGTGAAGATGGATCCGCGCCGGGTGAATGGCGGCATATTTCTGGGCCTCGATGGAGTTGTGATCAAGAGTCACGGCGGATCGGATGCGGTTGGCACGGCGCGGGCGCTCGAAATCGGCTGTGACGCGGTCCGCGACGGGCTCTTGGGCAAGATTAGAGATTCGCTCAGCGGACGCTCCGAGGCGCCCGCCTATTCGCCGGCAGCCGTGCGTTCATGAGCCGCCGACCCTCGCTTCTTCAACAATATTGGAAATCTGCGTGACCCAGCCCCAATGCGCCAAGCTCCGCTCAGTTGTCGTCGGATTAGGTGCCTCGCTTCCGAAGCGTGTCGTCAGCAATGCGGATCTCGAAAAGTCTCTCGACACGACCGACGAATGGATCGTGCATCGCACCGGCATTAGACAGCGCCATATCGCATCGGACGACGAGCGCACCTCGACTCTGGCGATCGCGGCAGCACGAGCGGCGCTCGAGGACGCCGGCCTTTCGGGTGCCGACATCGATCTCGTGATCGTGGCGACGACGACGCCCGACCAAACCTTTCCCTCGGTGGCGACGCAGGTCCAGGCGGCGCTCGGGATCACGGCCGGGGCGGCCTTCGATCTGCAAGCCGTCTGCTCCGGTTTCGTCTTCGCGCTGGCGACCGCCGACAAGTTCTTGACTGCGGGTGCGAATAAACGCGCGCTGATCATCGGCGCCGATACGCTCTCGCGGATCCTCGATTGGGAGGATCGTGCGACCTGCGTTCTCTTCGGCGACGGTGCCGGCGCCCTTATTCTCGAAGCCCAGGAAGGGGAGGGGACGAGCGCCGATCGGGGTGTGCTCACGGCACATTTGCGCGCCGATGGCCGCCACGGCGACAAGCTTTACGTCGATGGCGGCCCGTCTTCGACGGCGACGAGCGGCCATATTCGGATGCAGGGACGCGAAGTCTTTCGTCTGGCCGTGACCATGATCGCCGATGTCGTCGAAGCTGCCTTTGCGTCAACCAAGACCACGCCGGAAGCTCTCGACTGGTTCGTTCCGCACCAAGCCAACAGCAGGATCATCGACGCATCTGCCGAAAAGCTCGGGATCGCACCGCACAAAGTGGTCAAGACGGTCGATCTTCACGGCAATACATCGGCTGCCTCCATCCCTCTTGCGCTGAACGTTGCCCGCGACGACGGCCGTATCCGAAAGGGCGATCTCGTCATGCTCGAAGCGATGGGCGGCGGCTTCACCTGGGGGGCGGCACTCATTCGTTGGTAGCTGCGACCTCGTTGCAACAGGGCCAGCAGATTAAGCGCAACATTGCGGTTTTTCGTCGGAACCGTGTCGGTGCAGCGCCTAAGCTCTATTGCGTTAGATTTTGTTTTGTACCAGACTTTGCCCTGACGAGATGCTGAAAGTCGATTGAAATCCGGGGGGATCGCAACGCCCGACGTATGATCGTGCAGCGCAAAGGCGAGGTCGCGGACCAAAGCTTTGTTCGGCACGTGCACGGCGAAACGTCGCGATCGACGAAGTCATCGGGCTAAAGATGGTGAAGAGCGAGTTGGCGGCGGGTAGTCATGCGCCGGGACCGGCGCCGAGCAATTCGGCGACGACGAAGACACAAGGGCCACGTACGATCACGCGCGTCAACCTTGCCGAAGCGGTCTACCAACAGGTCGGACTGTCACGAAAGGAATCCGCGGCACTGGTCGAGATGGTGCTCGACGAAATGACCAACCGCCTGATCGCCGGCGAGCCGGTGCGCCTGTCTTCGTTCGGCTCCTTCACCGTTCGCCATAAAGGGCAGCGGATCGGGCGCAATCCAAAGACCGGGGTGGAAGTGCCGATCAAGGAACGGCGCGTGCTTGTCTTCAAGTCGTCGAACCTCTTGAAGGCGCGGATCAACGGACAATTGGCCGAAGGCGGCGACGACTGACCGGCCGCGGCCAATTCGACACTGAGCTTCCCTAGCGGAAATACGCGGCCACCAAGCTCGCGCAGGGCGCCTTGCTCGCGGCTTGTTCCAGGCGTCCGCGAAAGATCGTGAGACAATGAGCGAATTTCGTTGCGCTCGACTCGCTCGCGCCACATTCTATTCGAAGATTCGAGATGACCCACGGGCTACATTGTCCGTCGGACAGAGACGAGCCATGGAAAAGACTGCCGACGCGTTCAGAACCATCAGCGAAGTTGCAGAGGACCTCGATCTACCGCAGCATGTGCTGCGCTTTTGGGAAACGCGGTTTATCCAAATCAAGCCGCTGAAGCGCGGCGGTGGGCGCCGCTATTACCGGCGCGAGGATATCGAGCTTCTGCGCGCCATTCGCCAGCTGCTTTATGGCGAGGGCTATACGATCAAAGGCGTGCAGAAGATCTTCAAGGAGCAGGGCGCGCGCGGCGTCGTTGCCGCTTGGCGGCTCCGTGCGCAAGCTGCGGACGTCACCGCACCCGAAGATTCCGCCGAAGAAGCGAGCGAAGCCGCAGCGGAGCCACCGCCCAGTGTCAGTGCCGAGCCGCCGCCGCACGGTGGATTTGAGGCGCTGGAGCAGATCCTGACCGAACTCGGCGAATGCGAGCGGCTGCTCAGCACCGCGCGAGCCGGCTGATTGCGAGCCAGGGCGCATTTCTTTATAAAGCCTCGGTTCGGAGTGTAGCGCAGCCCGGTTAGCGCACTAGTCTGGGGGACTAGGGGTCGTGGGTTCGAATCCCGCCACTCCGACCAATATTAATCGCTGATATCATTGGAAGTTTATCGCTGCCGCGAGCGCGGCCTCGCGGGCGAAAAGGAACGGAAGGGACACAAGGCGCTCGTTGGGCGTAGTAGAGAGTCCCGGAAAAATCCCGAACCGGCTCACGCGGCGTTCCGTCACGGCATAATTTCTGACATCGGGGCTTAGAAGCCTTTCCGGAGATCAAGTGATCGGTCTACCCAGCTAAGTTGTCTGAGCGAAATTGCGTGCGACGGCGACAGCTCGCCATCGCCCGCATTGGTAGTTCCTCAGAAAGCGAGCTCCGAAACCAAAGCTTCTGAAGACGAGATGCTTTAGTGCGCCGGCGGCGCCCCATGTTGGAACGTTATTCCGCAACGTTTTTGGATCGACGCTTCCTCTACCGCATCCATCTCGCCCTTAAGACGAGCAAGTTCAGCGGTATTCTCGTCATTACCTTTCGTGAAAAATAGCGCAGGCCAAAAGATCACAAGCCCGACACCCATCGCGACCTTATCATTGGTTGCCTTTTGATCCTGCACGCCTGCGGCCTGCGCCGCCCGAACCTGAACACGTTGGGCTTCCTCCGCCAATTGCGGGCATGTGTAGTTCTCGTACGTGATCGGAGAGACGTAAGTTGCGCTGACCTGACTCGCGTCCTTCGCGCAGCTCGCAATCGACAAAGCAATAATTACCGCAGCAATTGGGGTGCGCATGACGCTCTCCCGTCCACGCTTTCGGCAACATATCGAAAATGCAATGCATAAGCTAGAGCCTTTGGCTTAGCTGTTAACAGATGCGCCTTGCGCATGTCGACGAAGCGGCCCGCAGCGGGAAAAGCCACTGCGCTGAATGTCCCATCATCTGCTCGGGGCGGGCATCACATCTTCATAGGAGAGCCAAATAGGCACAATGATCACGTGGAAATCGCTTTTTGCTGACGTGCGATTTCCCTGAGCTCAGTCCAGAAATTCTCCCGAAGCATTCAACCATCTACTCGATCGCCAAATGTTTTACACTAGTCTGGGGGACTAGGGGTCGTGGGTTCGAATCCCGCCACTCCGACCAATGCAGTGAGATCGCTAGGATTTTGGCGCCGGTAGCGATCGTGTCCGGCCGCTCGACAGCGCACATGTGCTCCAGCTGCTCGCTTCAGCGTGCGCCAGCTGCCCACGCTTGTTCGGGGCACTCCTTTAGTGGCATCCGCTCGCGGCGCTGGGCTAGTTCACGCGTGCGACCTCCACGAGATTGTCGGAGAAGCTCGGGCACCGACCCAGCCCGCCCCACTCCTGTGAGGAAATCGAGTTCACCGATCCGTCGGAGCGGTTGAGAGAGCGCCAATAGCCGAGAGTCGCGACAACGATGCCGGGATTCACATCCTCAGTGAGACGAGCAATACCCTCGAAATCGCCGCGCGCATTATAAACACGTACCGGGTCGCCATCCCGAATGGAACGCTTTGCCGCGTCGGCCGGTGAGATCAGAACAAACTGCTCGCCCTGACCTTTGATCTTGTGCGGTTCGTTGGCATAGCAGGAATTAAGAAACCCGTGGCTCTTCGGCGAGATGATATTCAAGGAGTAGAGCTTCGCCCGGGCCGGGTTGGTATCGGGCGCCTCGCGCGGCGGCACGTAGCCAGGCAGCGGATCGATCGGCGTGCCGTCCTGATCGCCGTCATACATGGCCCGGAACGGTCCCGCGACGAAGTTCTTGGCATCGTGAAGCAGGAACTCCACTTTCCCCGACGGCGTCGGGAATTTACCGTCCCTGTGAGGCGCACGCGTATCCGCCGAGCCAACGTCGATTCTATAATAGCCGTGCTGCTTGAAGTAGGCCATGTCGATGCCACCCATTTTGGGATCGTCCCAGTTGATGTAATGGGCAGCAAGCTCGCGATCGGTCATTTTAAAGATTGGATCGTCGAAGCCCATTTCCTTGGCGAGGCGCCGCCACATTTCGGAGGTCGGCAAACATTCTCCCGGGGGTTCGACCGCTTTCTCATTATAGGTCAGATAAAAGTGGCCCCAACTCCACATCATGTCTTCCGCTTCGCCGGCCATAGCCGCAGGCAACACGATGTCGGCATATTTGGCCGTGTCCGTCAGGAAGTGCTCCGCCACGATTGTGAAGAGATCCTCGCGCTCTAGCCCCTTTACGATCTTGTTCGTTTCGGGCGCCTGGCTCACCGGGTTGGTGCAGAATACGAATAGGGACTTCAGGGGAGGGTCGAGCGCCATCTCGCCGGTAAGTGCGGCTCCGAGCCTCAGATTGTTTATGACCCGCGTGCCGGGCTTGACCCAATCGCCGCGTGAGACCTTGGCCCAATCGATCGGAAAATCCCAAAGCGGCATCTGCAGAAGTCCGCCGCCCACATACTTCCAGGATCCGACGAGTGCCGGGAGAGCGCAAACCGCGCGGATCGCCTGTCCTCCGCCGGCCGAGCGCTCCAGCGCGACGCCGAGGCGAATCACGGAGGGCTGCGCGGTTGCGAACTCGCGCGCAAACGTCACGACATCAGTGGCTTTGACGCCCGTGACCTGCTCGACATATTCGGGCGTAAAATCGGCCGCGCGCGCCTTGAGCTCCGCGAACCCGTAAGTATGTCTATCGACCCATTCCTGATCAACCAGGCCTTGTTGAATGATGGAATTGATGAGTCCCATCGCCAGCGCTCCATCCGTGCCGGGACGGGGGCAGATATGCCAATCGCCGGCCTTCGCCGTACGCGACCGATAGGCATCGACGACGACGACTTTGGCCCCACGCTTTTGCGCCTCGAGCACGAAAGGCCAGTGGTGCAAGTTGGTCGAAATCGAATTGCAGGCCCAGATCACGATGTATTTGGCGTGCACGAAGCTCTCTGGATCGACCCCGCCCGTTGGGCCAACGGTGAGCAGCCAAGCAGTCGATGATCCCGACGCGCAGAACGTCTTCTCGTTTACTGTCGTGCCGAGCCGATTGAAGAAAGGATCGCCCGAGTTGATGCCTTGTACGAGGCCCATGTTGCCGAGATAGCTGTAGGGCATGATAGCCTGCGAACCGTAGGTGGCGATGATCTCCCGCCAACGTTTGCCAATCTCGGCGATGGCCTCGTCCCATGTGATGCGTTCAAACTGCTTCGAGCCCTTCGGACCGCTGCGGCGCAGTGGATACATCAGCCGATCGGGATTCGCATGGTGATCATGGAAGTCTTTGAGCTTCACGCAGAGCCCGCCGCGCGTCATCGGGTGCTCGCGGTTGCCACGGACTTCGGTGAGCTTGCCGCCCCGGACCTCGTAGACCATCGAACACGTGTCGGGACAATCGTGCGGACAGGCGCCGAAGAAGGTCTCAGGCTTAAGCTGCTCGTTCATCGGGTGCCTCCCTCACTTCTTTCTTGTTCTCATTCAGTCATCCCTCGGCGCAACAATCAACATCATTTCGTGCGGCAGGCCGCCTTCCGCTTCCTACCGAGAACTGCCTGTCGGTGCGGCCGGCCATATAGAGCCGTGCAGCCAGGGGCGTGACCTTCGCTTTCCCCGATCGCGCTCGGCTACCGGGGCCCGCCCGGAACCCTCTTTCGAGGAAAGTGCGGCGCCGCGGCCGCGATCCTGGGGCCTTCTCGACGGCACCGGAAATCGCTAAGATCGCCTAAAGCTCAGGTTTTCATCCGATCGCGGTTTTAAGAACCGGGTCTCATTTCTTTATTTGGCTGGCGTCCGCTTAGCCGGCTTTGCTTCGTTTCACGCCACAATGGAACATCACGCAGCGGTTCGCCTCGTTACCGACCCTATCGGCATTGATACGGCATGCGAGCTCACAATCCTCATGCCATGCCTCAACGAGGCACGCACCATTGCCGGCTGCGTCGAGGAAGCAATCGCTTACTTGCGACGGGCGGGGATTTGCGGCGAGGTCCTCGTTGCCGACAATTGCTCCGAGGACGGCTCCGGCGCGATCGCCACTCGAGCCGGAGCGCGGGTCATCGATGTTCAGGAACGCGGTTATGGTGCGGCCCTCCGCGCGGGGATAAAGGCGGCACGGGGACGCTTCATCATTATGGGCGATGCGGACGAGAGCTACGACTTCGGGGATCTCGATCCATTCTTGGCCGGCTTGCGCGATGGCGCCGATCTCGTGATCGGCAACAGATTCAAAGGAGGAATTGCGCCGGGAGCAATGCCGGTTCTGCATCGCTACATCGGAAATCCCGTGTTGAGTTTTCTCAGCCGCCTCTTCTTCGGCGTGCCGGTGAGCGACGTTCATTGCGGATTGCGGGCTTTTCGCAAGCGCGCAATTCTCGACCTCGATCTCCTGACCTCGGGCATGGAATATGCCAGCGAGATGGTGGTCAAAGCCTCGCTCAGAAAGTTGAAAATCGTCGAAGTGCCGACGCGGCTCGCGCGCGACGGAAGAAACCGCCCGCCGCATCTGCGGACCTTTGGCGACGGCTGGCGCCACCTGCGCTTCATGTTGCTCTATAGCCCGAACTGGCTCTTCATCTATCCGGGGCTGATCCTTCTGCTGGCAGGCTGCCTGTTGATGGCGCGGCTCCACTTCGGAGCGCTTCATCTTCTCGGTCTGACGCTCGACATCAACACCATGTTGTACAGCGCCTCTGCAGCGGCTCTGGGACTGCAAGTCTTCCTGTTCGGGCTCGTAAGCAAGATCTGCGCGGGCGGCGAGCAATGGGCCGATAGCAAGACGGCGCGCCTTCTGAGCCGCTTCTCGCTCGAGCTTGGCGCCCTGGTCGGCTTGGGCGTCTTCCTGCTTGGCTTCGTGTACGCCGCCTATACTTTTTATCTCTGGGGGAGAACCGGATTCTCTCAGCTCGATCCGGTGAAGGTTCTGCGCGATACAATCCCGGCTGGCGCCTTCATGACGATGGGCGTCGAAATCGTGGCGACGTCCTTCCTCTATGGATTGCTGAAAGGCGCATAGCCGCAGCGCTCGAAAAGGAAGGCCGGCACGTGTTGGAGAACAAAGCGATCCATCCGACGCACGCCTTGGCCGCGGATCTACGGTCCGCGGCATCGTTCAAAAACCGCGCTCTGCTGACGCTCGTCGGGGCGATGCTCCTCCCGCTCGTCCTCAATGGCTATCCCATCGTCTTCTGGGATAGCGGGACCTATATCTCGGCCTATTGGAACGTGCAGTCGCTCGTCTCGCCGCCGCCGCAAAGACCGATATTCTATTCGCTCTATATTTTTGCCGCGAGCCTCGGGCGCACCTCGCTGCCGCTCGTTTGCCTGTCGCAAGCCCTTCTCATTGCCGTTTTGCTGCGGGATCTGGCTTTTACGCACGCCCGGTCCAATCTGTTGCTCTTCGCGCTGGCGCTCGCCGTTGCGTTCTCCTATCTCGCGGTCCAGTGCTGCGCTCTGATGCCGGACATATGGAGTGCAATCGGGTTTCTTGCCGTCTATCTTTTGGTGGCCGAGGCGAGGCGAGCAACCTATCTTTATGCCGCACTCGTCACTTTGAGCGTGCTGTTTGCGCCGGCGAACGGGATCATCCTGGCAGCGGCGTTGCTGATGCTCCTTGCGGTAAGCTATGCTTCCTGCCGGCCTCGCGCGTTGAATCTTGCCCGTTCGGGCTTAGCCGCCGGAGCCATTTTCTCCGGCCTGGCGTTCGCAACCCTCGCAAACGAAGCCAGCTACGGCATCGCCTCGCCGATTGCGAGCAGCGGCGCTTTTCTGTTCGCCACCCTGACCGGTGACGGTCTCACCGATGCTGCGCTCGATCGCATTTGCCGCGAGAACAGCAATCCGATTTGCATGAAACGGAGCCTCTATGAAGGCAAGGATAGCCAGACGCTCCTCTGGGGAGGCCCGGGGCAGGGGGTAGGGATCTTCGATCCGTCCAATCAGAAGCTGCTGACGGCGATCGATCTCGCGTCGATCGCTGCCGAGCCGGGGGAGTTCCTAAAGCGCGTCATCGCCCGCTCGGTCCGAACGCTTACGATCTTTCCCAACGATCTTTCTCATCTTTACGGCGTGCGCTACGCGCCCGACGGCTGGCTTTCCGGGCAAATGGCGAGCTTCTACGATCTGCGCAGCTTCTTGCGTTCCTGGCAGGAATCCTCGGCGACGCCGTTCGCCTATCTGAAATATTATAAGTTCGCCCTGCTGCTCGGGATTGCCAGCGCCGCTGTTCTCTTTGTCGGATGGGGATTGTACCGGTCGCAGCGCGTTTTGACGTTTCTCGCCTATAGCGCGACCTTTGTGCTTGCCAATGCGGTGGTCACCGGCGGTCTTTCGACCGCCGCTGCGCGCTATAATGTCAAGGCAATGGATATAGCGGTGCTGACACTGCTCGTCGTCATGATCCAAGGCATTCAGCAGATGCGCGAAAAATCCGCATGCGACAGCGATGCGAGCGCATGCTGAAGCGCTGCAATCGGGCTCAATGCGCCGGTAAATGCCGGCAGGCGGCGAGAAAGAAGGGGATCGCGCGCGCCACATGTGGTTCGATCTCTGCACGCAGCGTCTCGAGCTTTTCGCCGTAGAGCGCGCGAAGCACCAGCGGCAGGAAAACCAGGCTGAGAAAGAATCGCGCCGTTGTAGGAAGGCGCTCGGGTGCAAATGCCGGCAGCGTGCCGAGCTCATCGGATTGCGCCGCCTCACGCAAGAGGCGAGCGACCGATTCGGTCGCGAGCTCGTGCGCCATTCGGTGAACGCGGATCGCGAGCTCGGGAAAGCGCGTGGCTTCGGCGATGCCGACGCGCATCAGATCGACGGTGTTACCGACCAGCGCCCAGTGCAACACGGTCATCGCCACGCTTGCGAGACGGTGTTCAATGGGTCCGCTTGCAGGAATATGGCCTTCTAACTGCGCGGTGACCGTTGCGACGTTGCGCCTGACCACTTCGGCGAAAAGCGCTTCCTTGCCGGCAAACCGCGCATAGATGGTCTGCTTGCCGGCCCGGGCGAGGGCGGCGATCTCATCCATGCTCGCTCCGGCCAACCCGTGTTCGAGAAACACGTGCCGGGCCGCGTCGAGAATGCGGGTTTCCACCTCGCCGGCGAGCTGCTGCGGCGGGCGCCCCCTGCGCACCATCCTGCGCTTCGGTATTTCGGCCAACTGAACCTTCACCATGGACATCCTTCCCATCTTCCCGGAACCCGGCGAGACTAGCCTCCAGCGATTATCGTAATATATTGTATTATATGACAAAGTAAATAAACGAAACGGTACGGTACGATTTTATATTGACCCGGGACCTTCCACGCGCTAGATAAGCGAACGATACGGTACCGTTCTGTTTCTCAGAGGATCGGCACCGGGGAGGTCAGTTCCGCAATGTCATTCGAGCCAAAAGACCGGGACGAGCAATTGCTGCTCGAGGGAATCGAGCCGGCTCCCGTTTTTCCTCAGGAAGCGCGGGCGTCAGACGATCATGCGCTGCGCGCGCGAGTGCGGGGGCCGCAACAACGCCCCTCCGGCGAGACGCCGCGAAAGAGCGGCGAACCGGGGGTCGTCGAGGCGCCGCCTCTTTACGAAGATCACCCATCGGAGCAGGCCGAGGGCGGCAAGAGCACCGAAAAGCGGCGCAGGAGCTTCCTGCGCCGGCATCCTTTCGCGTCCGCTATGGGATCGCTTTTAGCTCTTCTGATCGCCGCCGGCGGCTATGTCTATTGGGATTATACGAGCCATTTCGAGACGACGGACGATGCTTTCATTGCCGCGCGGCAGTTTTCCATCGCGCCGAAAGTGTCGGGCTACATCACCGCCGTGCCGGTTACCGACAACCAGCATGTCGCCGCAGGCGCCGTCGTTGCGCGCATCGATGATCGCGATTATCGCGCCGCGCTCGATCAGGCGCAGGCGCAGGTCGCCGGCGCCGAGGCGAGCATCCAGAACATCGACGCGCAAATCAATGTGCAAGAGGCGCAAATCAACGCCAGCCAGGCGCAGGTCGACCAGGCGCAGGCAGCCCTGGTTTTCGCCCAGCAGCAGGCCACCCGCTACGGCTATCTCGCAAATCGAGGCGTCGGCAGCGTCCAGAATGCGCAGCAATATTCTTCGCAGCTCGACGCGCAGCAGGCAACGCTCAAGAGCGCGCAGGCCAATCTCAAAGTGGCGCAGCGACAAGTCGAGTCGCTGAAGGCGCAGCGCGATAAGGCCCTTGCCGACCTCGCGGCGGCTAAAGCACAGCGCGATCAGGCGCAGTTGAACCTGTCTTATACAAATGTCACGGCCACGCAGGCCGGACATATCGCCAATCTTTCGGCGGCAGTCGGCCAATATGTACAGGCCGGCACGGCGCTCAGCAATTTCGTGCCGGACAACACCTGGATCACCGCCAATTTCAAGGAGACGCAACTCGACCGGATGCGGCCCGGCGAGCCGGTGACGATCCGCATCGACGCCTATCCCGAGCGCGCCATCGAAGGGCACCTCGCCAGCGTTCAATATGGTTCGGGCACCGCCTTCTCGCTGCTGCCGCCGGAGAATGCGACCGGCAATTACGTCAAGATCGTCCAACGCGTGCCGGTGAAGATCATCATGGATAATCCGCCCGTCGATGTCGCGCTAGGCCCCGGCATGTCGGTCGAGCCCACCGTTCGGGTCAATCCCGCGCCTTCGCTCTACGAGCGGCTGAGGAGCTGGCTATGAGCGTCCGCGCCGCGGCGGCCGGCGCGTCCCCCGCAACGAGGCGCGCCGGCAGCAACCCATGGCTGATCGCGGTCTTGGTTGCGCTCGCGACCTTCATGGAGGTGCTCGACACCACCATCGCCAATGTCGCGCTCCCCTATATTGCCGGCGGCATGGGGGTGAGCGAGGACGAAGCCTCCTGGGTCGTGACGACCTATCTCGTCGCCAACGCGGTCAGTCTGACGGCGAGCAGCTATCTCGCCCAGCGCTTCGGCCGCAAGCCGTTCTTCCTCGTCTGCCTTGCACTCTTCACCGCGAGCTCGCTCGCATGCGGCTTTGCCCCGAACCTTGGCACCTTGCTGCTTCTGCGCATCGCGCAAGGCCTCGGCGGGGGCGGAATGGTGCCGGTCTCGCAATCGATCTTGGCGGATTCGTTTCCGCCGGAGAAGCGCGGCCAGGGTTTTGCGCTGTTCGGCATCGCGGTGGTCGTGGCGCCCGTCGTCGGCCCGACGCTCGGCGGCTGGCTCTCGGATAATTTCTCCTGGCAATGGTGTTTCGAGATCAACGGTCCGGTGGGATTGGCGACGATCGCGCTCATCTCCGCGCTCTTTCACGAGTCGGATGCTTCGCTCGCCGAGCGCAAGCGGTTCAAACGGCAGGGGATCGGGTTCGATCTCGTCGGCTTTGCGCTGATCGCAACTTTTCTCGGCTCGCTCGAGGTCGCGCTCGACCGCGGGCTCGAAGACGATTGGTTCGCCTCGTCCTTCATTGTCGCGGTCAGCGTCCTTTGCGTGCTCGCCTTCCTCAGCATGATCCCGTGGGAGCTCAGCCGGCGTAACCCGATGATCGATTTTCGAATCGTCGGCACGCGTCAGTTCGGCACGTCTTTTCTGGTGATGCTGGCGACCGGCGGCATTCTGCTCGCGACCACCCAATTCCTGCCGCAGCTTGTGCAGGAGCAATATGGCTATACCGCTTCCTGGGCCGGCCTCGTGCTGACGCCGGGCGGGCTTGTCACGGCCTTCATGATGCCGGTCGCCGGGTGGCTGACGGGGAAAGTGCAGCCGCGTTGGCTGATTTCCGCCGGCGCAGCGATCTGCGCGCTGGCCATGTACGACATGACGCGGATCACTCCCGACGTGAACTTCTGGTTTTTCGCTCAGTCGCGCATCTATCTCGGTGTTGGCCTGCCGCTCATCTTTCTTCCGGTCATAACGGCGTCCTACGACGGCGTTCCTCCGAACAAGACCGATTTGGCCTCCGCTTTGATCAATGCGGCGCGCAATACCGGCGGCTCGATCGGCATATCGCTTGCCAATAATGTGCTCGCGCACCGCGAGCAGTTCCATCACAGCCGGCTCGTCGAGCTTGCCAATCCCGCGAGCCCCCAATATCGCGATACGCTCAAACAGGTGACCGACTTTTTCATCGCGCAGGGCAGCTCGCTTCTGCAAGCGCAACAACAAGCCATCGGCTGGATCGGCAAGCAGGTCGAGGCGCAGGCGACGCTGCTCGGCTATATCGACGTCTTCTGGACATTGATGGTGATTTCCGCCGTCACGGCGCTGCTCGCGCTGCTGCTGCGCAAGATCAAGCTCGGCGGGGCGGCTCCCGCTGCCCATTGATTTTCGGCAAGTCGCATAAGGCGCGTGGCGCAGGAGGTCTTAATGAGCTCAGCAATCTTCTCCGCCGTCGCCGTGCTTGCGGGCTCCGCCATGGGCGGCGTTACATCCATCGCCTCGACCTTGTTGGCGCAGCGCTCGCAGACGAGAGCCCAGCAACTCGCCGAACATATATCGAAGCTCGAGACGCTTTACGGCGAATTCATCGATGAGGCCTCGCGTCTCTATGTGCAGGCCGTGACCCACGACAGCCCGCAACCGGGGGATTTCGTCAACCTCTACGCCAAGGTCGGAAAGATGCGTTTCATGTCGTCCGCTCCGGTCGTCGCCAGCGCGGAGGGCGTCATCCGCATCCTCGTCGAGACCTATCTGCAGCCGAACAAGAATCTCGAGCAGCTCAAAGCCGATCTGGACAAAGAGGCGCTCGATCCTTTGCGCCAATTCAGTGACGCCTGCCGCGCCGAGTTGCGCAACGAATTGGATTTATTGATTCTCGCTCCGGGCGGAGCGCGGCGCGCTCGCAATGGAGAGGCGATCCATGATCTTGCGGCCTCGACGGCAAGGCACTTTCGAACGGCTCGTGCCAATCCTGTTGTCCGTCCCGAGTGAGGGGAGCGGAGGATTGCCGCGTGGGTGTGCGCCGCGACAAACGGAGCGGCGGCGGTTCGCGGGGAGAACTTCCGGAATTTATCAATTTCCGCCCTCGAATCTTATAGGCTCATGCGAAGGCCGAAGGAGAAAACGGCATTACGGCTCCCGGCGCCCTCGCCGAAATCGGGTCCGGGATATTCGGCCAGCAGTTTCAGTCGCGAACGGGGCAGAAAGGCGCGCCCAGGATCGCCCACAAACACGTCGATTTCCGATTGGACGCATCTTTCAAGGAAGGCCGAAACGCGTTCGGCGAGATCCTGCGCATAAAACAAATCGCCGACGAGAATCACATCGACAGGGGGCGGGTGAGGTCGCCGAACAGCGGAACAAGGCTCACACCGTTTGCCACGGCGTTCAAACGAGTGGCGGCGATCGCGTAGGGGTCGACATCGGCCGCGATCACGCTCTTTGCGCCGGCCTTTGCCGCGGCTATCGCGACGAGCCCGGATCCGCAGCCGAGATCGAGTATGCGACGTCGCGCGACGATTTCGGGACAGTCCAGGATGTAGCGGGCGAGCGCGAGGCCGCCGCCCCAAACATAGGCCCAATAGGGTGAGCCAAAATCCTCGTCCAATTCGGCAAGACGCCGCAGACCGCTCTTCGGACCCGCCGTATGCAGCGAAATCTCCGGCATCGACGGTACCCGAGCCAACGGCAAGTTTGCCCGGATGAACTCGTCAATTCCAGGCCGTGGCAAAGTGTCTGTCGTGGGTCTCTCCCAAAAGAGCCATTTGATATAATATCGCAGATAAAGGCGCGGCCTCAAATCTGCCCGCCGTGACGAAGATCATCCGCCCTGTCATCCGACGATATCTACGGGACGTGCAGCAATGAAAATCTCCGGACGCAATTTCATCAAAGGCAAGGTTGTCGACGTCAAGAAGGGAGCAACCACCGCCCACGTCCATGTCGATATCGGCCATGGTGTCATCATTACCGCCTCGATCACCAACGAAGCGGTCGATGATCTGGAGCTCGAGAACGGCAAAGACGTTCACGCCCTGATCAAGGCATCCGACGTCATGATCGCCGTCGACTAGAGCACCGCTTCCCCGGATGAGCCCGCGAAGCGGGCGAAGATCCGGGGTCCGGACTGTGTGCTTATTCCTGGATCGCGCTCTTCTCCCGGGCCTTGATCCGACAATCGCTCCGGGCGGTTGACAAAGCCCGCAAAAACCTTCCATTGGCGCATGTCGGAAGCTCAATTTCCGCATTCTCGCGCTTACGCCGATTGGTATCGGCGAGTGAGCTCAAGGAGACACGATGATTTCCATCACATTTCCGGACGGCGCTTCGCGCTCTTACCCCGCCGGCGTGCGGGGAGCCGAAATTGCCAAGAGCATTTCGCCTTCGCTCGCCAAACGCGCCGTCGCGATGTTCGTCGACGGCAAGCTCAGCGATCTCGCCGATCCGATCGAAGAAGACGCCAACGTCGAATTCATCGACCGCGATGATCCGCGCGCGCTCGAACTGATCCGCCACGATGCGGCCCATGTGCTCGCCGAAGCCGTGCAGACGCTTTATCCCGGCACGCAGGTGACGATCGGTCCGGTGATCGAGAACGGCTTCTATTACGACTTCTATCGCGCCGAGCCGTTCACGCCGGAGGATTTCCCGGAAATCGAGAAGAAAATGGCGGAGATCATCGCCAAGGACCGGCCCTTCACCAAGGAGATCTGGTCGCGCGACGAGGCAAAATCCTGGTTCGAGAAGCAGGGCGAAGCCTTCAAGGTCGAACTCGTCGACGCGATCCCGCATAACGAGCCGGTGAAGATCTATAAACAGGGCGAATGGCTCGACCTCTGTCGCGGCCCGCACATGACTTCGACCGGCAAGATCGGCCAAGCGTTCAAGCTCATGAAGGTGGCAGGCGCTTATTGGCGCGGCGATTCGACGAGGCCGATGCTCCAGCGCATCTATGCGACGGCCTTTGCGAGCAAAGCCGAGCTCGACGCCTATCTCCATCAGCTTGCCGAGGCCGAGCGGCGCGATCACCGCCGGCTCGGGCGCGAGATGGACCTCTTCCATTTCCAGGAAGAAGGGCCGGGCACGGTGTTCTGGCACCCGAAAGGCTGGACCTTGTTCCAGACTCTCATCGCCTATATGCGGCGCCGACAGCAGGCCGATTCCTATCTCGAGGTCAACACGCCGCAAGTGCTCGACCGAGCGCTCTGGGAAATGTCGGGCCATTGGCAGACATTTCGCGAGAACATGTTCGTCACCATGACGGAAGACGAGCGGGTCTTCGCGCTAAAGCCGATGAATTGCCCGGGCCACATCCAGATCTTCAAGAATGGTCTCAAATCCTATCGCGATCTCCCTTTGAAGATCGCCGAATTCGGCATCGTGCATCGCTACGAACCTTCCGGCGCCTTGCACGGCATCATGCGCGTGCGCGCTTTCACGCAGGACGATGCGCATATTTTCTGCACCGAAGACCAGATCATGCAGGAGGCGCTGCGGATCAACGATCTCATCCTTTCGATCTACAAGGATTTCGGCTTCGAAGACATCGTTATCAAAATGTCGACGCGCCCGGAAAAGCGTGTCGGAACGGACGAAGCTTGGGACAAGGCGGAAGCGGCACTCACGCGCGTGCTCGAGGAGCTCGAGGCGCGCGGCTTCAAGGTCGGCCTCAATCCGGGCGAGGGCGCTTTTTACGGACCGAAGCTCGAATATACGTTGCGCGACGCCATAGGGCGCGAATGGCAGTGCGGCACGACGCAGGTCGATTTCAACATGCCCGGCCGTCTCGGCGCTTTCTATGTCGGGGCGGACAGCGAGAAGAAAACGCCGGTGATGATCCACCGCGCCATGTTCGGCTCGCTCGAACGCTTCACCGGCATTCTCATCGAACATTTCGCCGGTCATTTGCCGCTTTGGCTCGCACCGGTGCAGATCATGATCGCCACGATCACCCAGGATGCGGACGAGTACGCCTTGGAGGTGCTGGCGGGCGCGCAAGCTGCGGGGCTGCGGGCCGAGGCCGATCTCAGGAACGAGAAGATCACCTACAAGGTGCGTGAGCATTCGCTCGCCAAAATCCCGGTCCTCATGGTGGTCGGCAAGCGCGAGGCTGCCGAGCGCACGCTCTCCCTGCGCCGGCTCGGCACGCAAGATCAGGAAACGATGAGTTTAGAGGCCGCCTTGGCCCGGCTCGCCGATGAAGCGACACCGCCGGATCTCAAACGGCTCCTGGATTCGGCTCCCGAGCCGGTGCGCGCGGCAGCCGGTTAACTTCTGCCGGCTGCCTCCGGTTTGCCGCAACCCGCAATTATCCCTGCTGAGAACAGAGGAGGCGAGCTTCCGCTTCTGGACAGTGATTGCTGCCCTTGTTAACGAGTCATTGCCTGGCATCGGATAAATCGATGTTATGATCCGACGTACCGGTACCTCACTGCAGTCTCGGCGCGATCCCGAATCCCATTTCGGGATGCTAAGCCCGGCCTTTCTCGTTCTTGCCCTCTGCCTCTCCTTGCTGCTCTCGGCTTGCGCCACCGGCGGGATGACGGACGTCTATCCGAGCCCCGAGGATTTCGAGGTTCACGGGATAGATGTCTCGAAATATCAAGGCGATATCGATTGGAACGCCGTGCGTACGGCCGGCGTGAAATTCGCCTGGATCAAGGCGACGGAGGGCGGCGACGTCGTCGACGAAAAATTCAACCAGAATTGGGAAGAGGCCAAAGCGGCCGGCGTGCCGCGTGGCGCCTATCATTTCGCCTATTGGTGCCGGTCGGGCACCGAGCAGGCCTCCTGGTTCGTCGCCAATGTGCCGAACGATCCGAGCGCATTGCCGCCGGTCCTCGATGTCGAATGGAATTCGCACTCCAAGACCTGCCCGCGGCACATCTCGCGCGAGGAGGCGCTGGCCACCATCCAGACCATACTCGACGCGATGCAGCGCACCTATGGCAAGCGGCCGATCATCTATACGTCGATCGATTTCTACCATGACGTGCTCGAGGGCAATATTACCGGTTATCCGATGTGGGTGCGCAGCGTGAAGGATTACCCGGCCGTCAAATACGGCACGCTGAAATGGGATTTCTGGCAACATACCGCGCAGGGCCAAGTGCCCGGCATCCGCGGCTATGTCGACCGCAATGCCTTCTATGGATCGGCCAAGGATTGGCAGACCTGGCTCACCGCGGAAGCCGCGACGGAATAGAAGTTCAGCCGCGCGCCTGCCTGCCGGCGCGCGCGTAGGGCGTATCCGGCACGAAGCGGGGGAGTGCCGAATTCCCATCGAGCGCGTGCAATTCGGTGCGCCGCTTGGGCAGAGCGTCGGGATAGGTCTCGCGCAAAAAGGCCACGAGCTTCTCGCGGATTTCGCAGCGCAAGTCCCAGACGTCCTGCGAATTGCGGGCCGTGGCGAGCGCCCGAATCTGGATCGAATGTTCGGACGCGTCGGTGACTTGTAAATTGACCACCCGTCCGTCCCATAATTTCGAATTCTTCACGATCTCGTTGAGCTTTTCGCGCACGCGGTCGACCGGCGTCGTATAATCGACCCAAAGCAGCACCGTTCCGATAAGCTCGGCCGACATGCGCGTCCAATTCTGGAAGGGCTTTTCAAGAAAATACGAGATGGGCACGATCAGCCGGCGCCAGTCCCAAATCTGGATCACGACATAGGTGCTGGCAATCTCCTCGATCCAGCCCCATTCGTTTTCGACGACGACCGCGTCGCCGATCCGGATCGGCTGGGTCAAGGCGATCTGTAGGCCGGCGATGAGGTTGGCGAGGACGGGCCGCGCCGCAAGGCCGACGATAATGCCGGCAACGCCGGCGGATGCTATCAGGCTGACGCCGAATTGCCTCACCTGCGGAATGCTCATCAAAGCGACCGCAATTGTGATCATGATCACGATCGATTCGCTCACCCGGCGCAGGACCCGAACCTGCGTCAGATGTTTGCGCGCGAGCAAATTATCGGCCACGTCGATGCGGAATCGGCGGATATAAAAATCAGCGGCAAGCTCGATCGCCGTGATCGCCGCCCAACCGATGAGCAGAGTGAGGCCGACCGCAAGGCTCTCGGCGATAACAAGTGCCGTCGCGGGGGCGAGCGGCACGATCGGCAGGGCGAGCGCGAGAGCCGCCAGAACGAGCGCAAAGCGCGTCGCGCCATAGCCGCGCGAAATAAGCGATTGGACGAATATGTGCTGCGGGCCGATGAAGCGCCGCACCAATCGGATGATCGTGCGGTGGAATAAAAGCGCGAGCCCGGCCGCCAAGACCAGCACAAGAGCGCTGATCAGCCAGGCAGGGAGATAGACCGAGAGAATGCGTATCCACCAAGGTGGAATTTGCACTGTTTTCATTGCGGGATTTTCCTCCCGCACTGCAATGCACACTCTCCGGCGCCAGTTCCGTCTTAAGCGCAGCCAGGGCGCGGCGGTTCAGCCGCCTAGGCTTGCCTTGGCGCGTTGCCACCAGCCAGTTCGTTTCGGCCGGTCGGATTCGGGAGCTTCACCCGCGGCTTCGGAAGATTGTTCGGGCAGAGGCTCCGGTGCGGAGGACTCGGGTGCTGCTTCCGGCTCCTGCGCTTCCGGCTCGACATGCGCTTTCCCTAAAGACTCAGCCTCCGGCTCACGCGCGTCTTCGGCCTGCGATTGCGCTTCAGCCTGAACTTCGTCCCTTTCGTCGAAACTGGTCTCTTCCTGTGACTGCGCCCCGGTCTCGCTCGATCCGTTCAGCGGCGCCTCGCCCGGTCTACCGAATCCGCGGCCCCTGCGCCGCGAACGCCGCCGCCGGCCGCCGTCGCGCCGTGGCGCGGTCTCGTCATTTTCTTCTGCATGCGTTGCGGCCTGACCCTCCATGCCCGCGACCAACGCCAAGCCGTCATCCGACGGCTGCGGCGCATTGCCGGAGATTGCCGCAGGTTCGCCGCGGTCCGCGCCGCGGCCGCGCCGCCGGCGCCGGCGCCGCCTGCGCCTCTGGCCGTCCTCTTCCTCGGATTCCGCACCTTCCGCATGAGCCGGGCGCGACTCGTCCGCCCGGCTTTCGGCGTCTTCGATTTCTTCGTCCTCGTCCTCCTCGATAGGACGCGGCGCTTCGAGCCGTGGCGGCTCCGTCACGCCGATTGCGGGTTCGCCGCGCTCCATCGCGTGATAGGCAGTCCCGGTCAATGTATCGTCGGCGGTGATCGTGATCTTGACGCCGAACCGCTGTTCGAGTTCGCGCAGATTGGCGCGCTTCTGGTTGAGGATATAAAGTGCCACTTCGGCGCGGGTGCGAAGCACGATATTATGTGCGGCGCTCTTGATGAGCGCATCTTCCAAAAGCCGCAGCACGTGCAGCGCGATCGATGAAGTCGAGCGCACCGTGCCCGATCCGCCGCAATGCGGACAGATCACGGTCGAGCCTTCGAGCACGCCCGTCCTGATCCGCTGGCGCGACATTTCGAGCAGCCCGAAATGCGAGATCCGGCCGATCTGAATGCGCGCCCGGTCGTTCTTCAGCGCTTCCTTCAAGCGCCGCTCGACCGCGCGATTGTTGCGGCTCTCCTCCATGTCGATGAAATCGACCACGATGAGCCCGGCGAGGTCGCGCAGGCGCAGCTGGCGGGCGATCTCGTCGGCCGCCTCGAGATTGGTGCGCAGCGCCGTATCTTCGATGTCGTGTTCGCGCGTCGAGCGGCCGGAATTGACGTCTATGGCGACGAGTGCTTCCGTCTGATTGATGACGAGATAGCCGCCGGATTTCAGCGTCACCTGATTGGTGAACATGGCATCGAGCTGCGCCTCGACGCTATATTTCGCGAACATCGGCTGCTGATCGCGGTAAAGGTGGACGTTCTTGGCATGGCTCGGCATGAGCATGCGCATGAACTCCTTCGCCTCGCGATAGGCGGGCTCGCCCGAGACGATCACTTCGTCGATGTCTTTATTGTAGAGGTCGCGAATCGCGCGCTTGATCAGCGATCCTTCCTCATAGACGAGGGTAGGGGCCGTCGATTTCAGCGTCATCTCGCGTACCGTCTCCCACATGCGCAGGAGATATTCGAAGTCGCGCTTGACCTCGGCCTTGGTGCGCGTGGCGCCCGCCGTGCGCAGGATGACGCCCATGCCTTCCGGCACTTCGAGGTCTTGCGCAATGCTCTTCAATCTCTGCCGGTCGGTGGCATCGGTGATCTTACGGGAAATGCCGCCGCCGCGCGCGGTATTCGGCATCAGCACCGAATAGCGTCCGGCGAGCGAGAGATAGGTCGTGAGCGCCGCGCCCTTGTTGCCGCGCTCTTCCTTGACGACCTGGACGAGCAAGACTTGCCGGCGCTTGATGACTTCTTGGATCTTATATTGCCGGCGCGGCCGATGCGGGCGCATCGGCACTTCCTCCATCGCATCGCCGCCGATCTGCTCGATCTGCTCTTCCTGATCTTCCTCTTCGTCCTCGCCGTCTTCTGCGGGCTTCTCTTCGACCGGCTTCTCACGCAACCGGGTCTCGAACTCGGATTCGATCGATACGGGCTCCTCGCCTTCGACGACCGCAAATCCTTCGGGATCGGTCGCCAGACGGTGGCGCTCATGCTCGGACTGCGCTGCACCGGCAATCTCTTGCGCAGCCTCAGGCGCGGCGTCGAGCGGCTCGGGTTCGCCCGCTTCGCTCGTTTCGGCGGCGGTCTCGGTCCGGGGCATCTCCGGCGCTTCGGTTTCGCCGGCGAGTTCATCAGGCCGGCCTTCGTCGGGCTCGCCCGGCGAAGCTATAGCGCCCAGCGTATCTTCGAGCACCGCCTCGGCTTCGGCCACCTGCGCAACTTGCGCATCCTGCGGTTCGGGCGGTGCCGGTTCGAGGTCCGCCGGCTGAGTGTCGGCCAATTTTTCGTCTTCCGGACCGCGCCGTTTCTCGGCGCGTTCGCCGCGCCGATGCCGGCGGCTACGCTTGCGCCCGTCCTCCTCCTCCTCGCGGTGTGCACGCGCGTCCTCTTCGAGGAGCTCCTGCCGATCGGAAACCGGGATTTGATAATAGTCCGGGTGAATTTCCGAAAAGGCGAGGAAGCCGTGGCGGTTGCCGCCGTAATCGACAAAGGCGGCCTGGAGCGAGGGCTCCACGCGCGTCACTTTGGCGAGGTAGATGTTACCGCGAAGCTGTCTCTTATCCGCCGATTCGAAGTCGAATTCCTCGACGCGATTGCCGCGGAGGACGACCACCCGGGTCTCTTCCGGGTGGGAAGCATCGATGAGCATTTTGTTGGGCATATTGAACTCGTTGAGGCGAGGCACCTGCACCGCTGCTCGAGGCGCTCGGGATGCAAGCGCGGCTTAGCGGCACGACAGGCGCCATCTGCAAAGGGTGGTGGAAGGAATGCGACTCGCGAGGCGCGAATCGAGGTGTGAAGAAGCGCGCGGCTGAAGGGTATCGGCCACGATCAAGCGGGACGATGCGCGTCCGAACTCCTGGACGCAGGCTCGAAGCTTTTGACCTGGGCTGGTCACCCGGGAGGCAGAGCATAGTTACATAACCCGCGCGCCGGCTCGGGGAGCCGGCAGAAAATTCAGTTCGAATGCAGAGCGGCACGGCCGTGCCCTTCGGATGCATCAAGCAGCGTCGCCGCGGGCGCGGCTCTCGTGCCGAAAACCCAAATGTCCGGCGGATCTGTCGATCCTTTGCACTCGAACCCGAACGTCTCTTTCTACCGGCTTGCCCCGTGATTTGGCAAGTTTTCTGCGCGCTGTTGCCGAACGGTAACTGTGGGACAAACGTTCTTCTGGCATGGTCATTCAACGTTAACCGCCCAGATTCATTCTGAGTTCGCAATGGGCCGGGCTGGGCGGCGAACCGGGAAAGAATTGCCGGGACATGGGGCTGATACGGCGCGAAACATCAGTGGCGCGCAAGCGCCGGGCGCGGGTCCCTGCCTGGCTTAAGCTTGGCTTGACCGCGTTTTTGCTTTGCCTATCGGGCTTTGCGACACGAGCGGACGGCCCGCTCGGCCCGCATGGCGGTCCTGGCGCGAACCCGCCGGTGGCCGCAGGCTCGGTCGATCTCGAAAATGGCCCGGAAAAGGCAAGGCTTACGTTCGCTCTGACGCGTCCGGTCAAGGCTGGGTCCTTCGTGCTGACCGCGCCGGACCGGCTCGTCGTCGACCTGCCGCAGATCGATTTCCGCATCAATCCTCAGATCGGGTGTGAGAGAAAGCATCGCCGCCCGGGACAGGCGGGGCTTATTTCCTCCTTCCGCTTCGGCCTTTTCGCGCCCGGCAAGTCGCGGATCGTGATCGATCTTGCAGGCCCGGCTCGGGTCGTTCGAGCGGAAAGCGAGCCGGCCGGGACCGCCGCCCATCTCGTCATCGAGCTCGCCAAGACCGACCGAGCGGCTTTTCAGGCCGCAGCACAAAGATCGACTCTCGAAGCCGAGATGAATGCGCCAGAGCAGCCGAGCCCCGCCAAGCCGACGGCGCCGGGCCTGCCGCTCATCGTCATCGATCCCGGGCACGGCGGCATCGACAGCGGCGCAATCGTCAAGGGCCTCGTCGAGAAGAATATCGTCTTCGAATTCGCCAAGGCTCTTGCCGCTAAACTGACCGCGAGCGGGCGTTATAAAATCGTCATGACGCGTGACAGCGACGTGTTTCTGCCTTTGGGTGAGCGGGTGCGCATCGCGCAGGATTCGGGCGCTGCGCTGTTCGTATCAGTCCATGCCGATACGATTTCGGATGCGGCGCAAGTTTCCGGCGCGACGGTCTATACGCTTTCCGATCATGCGACCGATGCGGAAGCCGCGCGCATCGCCGAAGATGAGAACCGCGCCGACGCGACGGCCGGCGTTGTCGGCAATGACGAGCCGGGCGACGTTTCCGACATATTGGCCGATCTGACGCGCCAGGAAACGCGCGCCTATAGCCATGTGTTTGCCCGCACCCTGGTCAATTACTGGCGGGTCGCCGCGCGGCTCAACAAGAACCCCGAGCGCGCGGCGGGATTTCGCGTCCTGAAAGCGCCCGATGTGCCCTCCGTTTTGATCGAGCTGGGCTACCTTTCCAATCCGCAGGACGCCGCCAATCTCGTCTCGGCCGCCTGGCGCGAATCGACCGCAAGCCGGGTGGCATCGGCAATCAATGCCTATTTTGACGTCAAGCGCGGTAATTTCGGTGCCGCTGAACCAGGGCAGTCCGACGCGGCAAGCGTGCCCGAAAGGGCGGCCGAAAACAAATAGCCCGCTGGTGCCAAGAACGGGAACAGGCTATAGGGCGGCGGCTGGATCTGCTCTTGCGTCGATACGCCCAAAAGCATCGTGATCCAGGCGTCAAACTATCAACACAAAAGCACCGCACCACCAAACGTATGTTTACGGCCCGGCACCGCCGGCTGGCTGCCTGTCGCGCAAACCGATCTTGGAAAGCCGCGCCACGAATTCGCGGACTTCGAAGGGCTTAATTCCACATGCGGTTGATCGCCCGGTTCCTCGGATTCATCTTCGCGAGCTGCGCGATC
Organism: Beijerinckiaceae bacterium; assembly: GCA_021324915.1. Taxonomy (GTDB): domain Bacteria; phylum Pseudomonadota; class Alphaproteobacteria; order Rhizobiales; family Beijerinckiaceae; genus Methylovirgula. Next base: position 202,252 of record JAJPIC010000027.1, read on the forward strand.
GTCTTCGTGGTCGTCGCCGCCGGTGCCGGCGCATTGGTCTGGAAATTCGAGCAGGATCTGCCCGATTACACGCAGCTTAAGAATTACGAGCCGCCGGTGATGACCCGCGTGCATGCGGCCGACGGTTCCGTGCTCGCCGAATATGCCAAGGAGCGACGGCTGTACCTGCCGAGCTCGGCCATTCCGCCGCTGGTCAAAGAGGCGTTCATCTCCGCCGAAGACAAGAACTTCTACAGTCATGCCGGCGTCGATTTCGAAGGCGTGGCACGCGCGGCCCTCATTTTCGTCGAAGGCGGCCATCATATGCAGGGCGCCTCGACCATCACGCAGCAGGTCGCCAAGAATTTCTTCTTGAGCAGCGAACGCTCCATGACGCGTAAGATCAGAGAAGCGCTTCTCTCGTTCCGGATCGAGGCGACGTATTCGAAAGAGAAGATTCTCGAACTCTATCTCAACGAGATCTATCTCGGTCTCGGCAATTACGGCGTCGCAGCCGCGGCGCTGAATTATTTCGACAAATCGGTCAACGAGCTGACGGTTTCGGAAGTCGCTTACCTCGCCGCTCTGCCGAAGGCGCCGAACAATTACCATCCCTTCCTGCAACGCGAACGGGCGATCGAGCGGCGCAATTGGGTGATCGATCGCATGGTCGAGAACGGCTACGTCTCGGCCAAGGACGGCGAACTCGCCAAGGCCGAACCGCTCGGCGTGACCCCGCGCGTGCTTTCGCCCAACACTTACGCGGCAGGCTATTTCGCCGAGGAAGTGCGGCGTGAGCTTCTCGATCGCTATGGAGAGAAGAAGCTCTACGAGGGCGGCTTGTCGGTGCGCACGACGCTCGATCCGAAGGTCCAGATGATGGCGCGCCGCGCCCTCGTCGACGGGCTCGTGCGCTATGACGAAGCGCATGGGTTCCGCGGCGCGATGCGCCATATCGACATTGGCCAGGATTGGGGACCGCCGCTCGCCAATATCCCGGCACTCGGCGATGTCGCCCCCTGGCGGCTCGCAGTGGTGCTCGACGGCAACGAGAGCCAACTTCGCATCGGCCTGCAGCCGAAGCGCGAACCCTCGGGCGACGTGAGCCCCCAGCGGGAGATCGGCACGCTCATGCCCATCGGGCTGCGCTGGGCGCATCGCGGGCAGAAATCGATGCTCGTCCCGGGCGATGTCATCTATGCCGAGCCCCTTGACGGCAAGCCCGGCCAATATCGGCTGCGGCAGATCCCGGAAGTGAGCGGCGCGATCATCGTCATGGACCCCTATACGGGGCGCGTCTTCGCGATGGTCGGCGGCTTCTCCTTCGATCAATCGGAATTCAATCGCGCGACGCAGGCCTGGCGCCAGCCCGGATCCTCCTTCAAACCGTTCGTCTATGCGGCGGCGATCGACAACGGCTATACGCCTTCCTCGATCGAGCTCGACGAGCCGATCGAAATCGATCAAGGCGCCGGGCTCGGCATCTGGCGGCCGGAGAATTTCGAGGGCAAGTCGAGCGGGCCGCATACGTTGCGCTATGCGATCGAACATTCGATCAATCAGATGACGGTGCGGCTGGCGCGCGATGTCGGCATGCCTCTGATCTCCGAATACGCCAAGCGCTTCGGCATTTACGACGACCTGCCGCCCTATCTCTCTATGTCGCTCGGTTCGGGCGAGACGACGCTGATGCGCATGACCACCGCCTATTCCATGCTCTGCAATGGCGGCAAACGCATCATTCCGACGCTGATCGACCGTATTCAGGACCGCTGGGGCCATACGATCTATCGGCACGATCAGCGCATCTGCGAGGGTTGCGATGCGCAGAAATGGGAGAACCAGGACGAGCCGAAGATCATCGACAACCGCGAGCAGGTGATCGATCCGCTGACCGCCTATCAGATCACGTCGATCATGGAAGGCGTGATCCAACGCGGCACTGGTCAGGCGATCCTTGCGGTCGGCAAACATCTCGCCGGCAAGACGGGTACGACCAATGACGCCAAGGATTTGTGGTTCGTCGGCTATTCGCCCGACCTGACGGTCGGCGTGTTCATGGGTTACGACCGGCCGCGCTCGCTCGGCGATTCGGCCCAGGCGGCGCTCTATACCGCGCCGATCTTCCGCGACTTCATGAAAATGGCGCTGAAAGACAAGCCCGACATCCCGTTCCGCGTCCCGCCGGGCATCAAACTCATTTCGGTCGACGTCAAGACTGGCGTGCGCGCATCCGGCCCGGGCACGATCCTCGAAGCCTTCAAGCCCGGCACGGCGCCGCCCGACACGTTCAATTACGGAACGAGCGCCGCGACGACTTCGCAGGTCGATCAACCGGTCGACCCCGATGTCGATCAGCGGCTGAGCACCGGTACGGGCGGACTTTACTGAATAGCGCCATGAGCCTCGTGCAGGCGGGTGGTTTACAGCCGCGTTCGCGCCCACTATCTACCAGTGCGAACATTCCTTCCATTCACGAGAAAAATCATGCGCGCCGAAGCCGAAGCGCTTGTTCAATCGATCAAGCAGTCCATGGGCCTGCTGAGGAGGCATCTTTGACGTCGATGCCGCCACGCGCCGACTGGCCGAACTGAACGCCAAGGCGGAAGACCCGAATCTCTGGAGCGATACGGAAGCCGCGCAGAAGATCATGCGCGAAAGGACCGAGCTCGAGGAGCGGCTCGGCTCGCTTGCGCATTTCGAATCCGAGCTTGAAGACGCAACGACTTTGGTCGAGCTCGGCGAAACCGAAGGCGATGCTGACGCGGAGGCGGAAGGTCTCGGCCAGCTCCGGGCCCTGAAGAAGGAGGCGGAGCGGCGGCAAATCGAGGCGCTGCTCTCGGGCGAAGCCGATCAGAACGACACTTATATCGAAGTCCACGCGGGCGCCGGGGGCACCGAGAGCTGCGACTGGGCGCGCATGCTGCTGCGCATGTATATCCGTTGGGCCGAGCGGCAGAAGTTCAAGGTCGAGATTATCGAAGAGACGCCGGGCGAAGAGGCCGGCATCAAGTCCGGCACGTTGCTCGTGAAGGGTCATAATGCGCATGGCTGGGCGAAGACGGAATCGGGTGTCCACCGTCTGGTTCGCATCTCGCCGTTCGATGCCAATGCGCGGCGCCATACGAGCTTTGCTTCGGTCTGGGTCTATCCGGTGATCGACGACCGCATCAATATAGACGTGAAGGAATCCGACTGCCGGATCGACACCTATCGCTCGTCCGGCGCCGGCGGGCAGCACGTGAACACCACCGACTCGGCCGTGCGCATCACCCATATGCCGACGGGAATTGTCGTTGCCTGCCAGAGCGAGCGTTCGCAGCATAAGAACCGCGCGACCGCCTGGAATATGCTGCGCGCGCGCCTTTACGAGCGCGAGATGGAAAAGCGCGAGGCGGCAGCCAATGCAACCGAAGCCGCCAAGACGGACATCGGCTGGGGGCATCAGATCCGCTCTTATGTTTTGCAGCCTTATCAGCTCGTCAAGGATTTACGCACCGGCGTCACGTCGGGAACGCCGAGCGACGTTCTCGACGGCGATCTTTCATCCTTCATGGAAGCTGCGCTCGCGCAAAAGGTCCATGGTGGCGGCCCGGCGGAAGTCGAGGACGTCGATTGATCTGAGCAGACGCGGGACCGGGCGAACTGCGAGGCGGCGCGCGCCTCGTTGAGAGGAGCGCGGCGTGAACAAGCAACGCGAAAAAATTTTCAACATCCCGGCCGTCATCGTCTGGTTCGTGCTTCTGCTCGTCGGCATCGAAGCCGTGCGCGAGCTTCTTCCGCCCGAACGCGATCTCGATCTCGTTGCCAATTTCGGCTTCGTGCCGGGGCGCTTCACTTTCGCCTTCGATCCAGACCGAATAGCCGCGACGCTCACGGCGAGCGCTGACGCGACGCAGGCCGAGCTTGAGCGGTTCTTTCTGGGCTCCGGACACCCGCTCTGGTGGACGCCGCTGACTTATTCTTTGCTGCACGCGGGCTGGATGCATGTCGGATTGAATTGCCTCTGGCTCGTTCCGTTCGGTGCTGCGGTGGCACGCCGGTTCGGCAATTTGCGCTTTGTTCTATTTTGCGTGGCAACGGCGATTGCCGGCGCCTTGGCACATTACGTCACGCATATGACCGATCTCCAGCCGGTGATCGGCGCTTCCGCTATCGTGTCCGGCATGATGGGGGCCGCGCTGCGTTTCGTCTTCCAGCCTGGTGCGGGTTTCTTGCTCGGCAGCCGAGATCGGGAACGTCCGCCCTATCGCGTGCCGCCGCTTGCGCTTCGTGATGTGATCGCCAACCGAACCGCTTTGGCTTTTTTGCTCCTCTGGTTCGGCGGCGATATTCTCTTCGGCATCGGGATTGGCGCGACATCTCTCGGCATGCCCGGAGCCACCGTTGCCTGGCAGGCGCATATCGGCGGCTTTCTCTTCGGCCTGTTGTGCTTTGCGCTCTTCGATCCGCCCGCCGATGCGCCGCGGGCGACCAATCCTCTCGCATGAGCGAAGGCTGATCTTCGGCAACCACGCGATGCACGTGTTGCACCGCGTTGGAACTTCGGCATCGCTTTAGAGTTAAAGGCTCTCAGAAAGCTCAGGATAACGCTTGCGCCCCGCGTAACCTTAACGCCGAGGTCTAATCGCATGACTTATTGGAATCTTCCCTGGAAAAGCGCCGCTTGGACTCTCTTCGGGCGAAACGTAGCGTCTGACGCGAATGTCGCCTTGGGAGTTGCGCCTTTACCAGAAGCGAGGCATGCTTCAAAAATCCAATCGCCGAAGAGCGATGGACAGGGAAAAGGAAACGCTCCGACCAAAGAGGAGGGTGAAATGACTGTGGCGCGCATACTTGCTACCAAGGGCCGTGAGGTCCAAACGGCGCAGCCGCACAGGACCTTGAGAGAAGTTGCGGAAATTCTCGCTGCGCGCGGCATCGGCGCCGTCGTCGTTGCCGATATCCAAGGCAGCGTCCTGGGAATTTTGTCCGAGCGTGACATCGTTCGGGCGGTCGCCCACCGCGGCGCCAAAGCACTCGACGACGCCGCGTCCATGCATATGACGACGCAGGTCATCACGGCGAGCGAGGAAGAAACCGTCCTGGCGATGGCGGAGAAAATGACTGCCGGCCGATTCAGGCACATGCCCGTCGTCAAAGAAGGCCGGCTTGCCGGCATTGTCTCGATCGGCGACGTGATGAAATTCCGGCTCGCCGAAATGGAGCACGAACATTCGGCGATGCGCGACTATATCGCCTCCGCCGCCTAGAAAATCCATAAGTCGACATTGGCGCGCCGCCGCAGGGCGGCGTTTCTTTTAGCGGGCCTTTTCGCGAGCCTCTTTGTCGGCCCGATGTTCAATTCAGCGAACCAGTCCAGCATTGGATCCGGATTGCTTCGTCGCAAGGCTCTTCGCAACGAAGGCTTCTCGCCGCCTAATCGAAAATAAGGCTCGTGCCTTCGGAGCTTGCCGCCAATCGCCGATAAAAGCATGAGCGCCGGCCGGTGTGGCAGGCGCCGCCGTCGCCGGCGGGCTCGACCTTCAAAAGCAGCACGTCCTGGTCGCAGTCGGTGCGGATTTCCTTGACCTTCTGCTGCTGACCGGAGGTATCGCCCTTGCGCCAGAGGCTTTGGCGCGAGCGCGACCAATAATGCGCGATGCCGGTCTCGAGCGTGAGCCGCAGCGCTTCTTCGTTCATATAGGCGAACATGAGCACGGCGCCGTCGTGCGCATCGATCACGATACAGCCGATCAGTCCGTCGCGGTCGAAGCGCGGCGTGAAAACCTTGCCTTCCTCGAGCTCATGCTTGGTCACGGGAGCTTGAAAGGGCATGGATCCTTCCGGACGCGACCTTAGGCCGCCGCGGGCGCACCCGCTACTTGCTTCGCACCAAGGTGAGAAAGCGCACTTGCTCGGCCGGATCGTCGCGGAAAACGCCGGTGAATTGATTGGTCACCGTCGTCGTGCCTTGCTTCAACACGCCGCGCATCGACATGCACATATGTTCGGCCTCGATCATCACGGCGCAGCCGCGCGGCTTCAAATAGCGCTCGATGGCGCCGACGATCTGCGCGGTGAGGGATTCTTGCGTCTGCAGGCGGCGCGCATAAATATCGACCAGCCGCGCGAGCTTGGAGAGGCCGACGACGCCCTCGTTTTCGCCGACGTAATAGGCAATGTGGACCTTGCCGACGAAAGGCACCATGTGATGCTCGCAATGCGACGAAAAGGAAATGTCGCGAACGAGGATCAGATCGTCGTAGCCCTGCACGTCCTCGAAGACGCGCGACAGCACGTCGCTCGCGTCGGCGCTATAGCCCGAAAAAAATTCCTCATAGGCCTTGACCACGCGCAGCGGCGTGTCGCGCAGTCCTTCGCGGTCCGGATCATCGCCCGCCCACAGAATGAGCGTTCTAACGGCGGCTTCGGCTTCTTCGCGGGTGGGACGGATCGGTGGGGTCGCGGCGGGTCTTGGTTGCTGCTGCTTGCGATCGAGCAAGGACTTAACCACGTCATCCATGTGGTGCCTCCTATAAGGGTCATCTATTGCCGCAACCCCCGCCGAGCAAGGTCATTGCGGTCATTTCGGGCAGCAGCGGTCGGAAATCTCCCAAATCTCGTTCGCCAAGCCTCGGTATCCTATATAGGGTTTGTTCGGTGCCGTCATCCGGGCCTCTTTGCCATCTTGACCCATGCTGAATGACGTCTACAGCGCCAAGATTCTCGAGCTTGCGGCGAACATTCCCCGCCAGGGCAGGCTGCCCATGCCCGACGCGACGGCGCGTGCCCATTCCAAGCTCTGCGGATCGACCGTGATCGTCGACCTCAAAATGCGCGACGGCAAGGTCACGGATTTCGCGCATGACGTGAAGGCCTGCGCGCTCGGCCAGGCAGCGGCCTCGATCATGGCGCGCAACGTCATCGGCGCGACTGGCCCCGAGTTGCGCAAATTGCGCGACGAGGTGCGTGCCATGTTGAAGGAGAACGGTCCGCCTCCGGAGGGCAAATGGGCCGAAATCGCAGTCCTCGAGCCGGTACGCGATTACAAGGCCCGCCACGCCTCGACCTTGCTGACATTCGAAGCCACCGTCGACGCCGTGGAGCAGATCGAGCAGGCGGTCCATGCCGCAGAATGAGGATAAGCAAGCCCCGGGCTTTGCAGATCTTTACGCGCGCATCGCCGTTCTGCCTCGCCGCTTCGCGCATTATGCGATCCGCGCCTATCAGCTGACCTTTTCCGCTTTTGCCGGGCGCCAGTGCCGGCACGAGCCCTCGTGCTCGGCCTATATGGACGAGGCCATCGCACGACATGGACTTTGGGCCGGCGGCCTGCTCGGCCTCGCGCGCCTTTGCCGCTGCCATCCCCGGGGAACCTCGGGCTATGATCCCGTGCCGGACGCGCTGCCGGGCCGCGGGCCGGGCGTCTTTCTCTTCGGACTGCGGCGTGGGCGGTCGATCGAAGCGCATGATCCGCATTGAATTTCAGGATTCGTGAACAGGAATGGATATGAGCGAAGTCAATCCGCGCGTGGCCGATTATCCGATCGACAGACAATTCCTCGAGCGCTGGTCGCCGCGTGCCTTCACCGGCGAGCCGGTGCCCGAAAATGAGCTTCGTACCATGTTCGAAGCCGCGCGCTGGGCGCCTTCCTCCAGCAATCTACAGCCGTGGCGCTTTCTCTATGCGCGACAGGGCACGCCGCATTTCGAGAAATTCCTCGCGCTTCTTGTCGACGGCAACAAGGTCTGGGCGAAGAACGCGGGTGCGCTCGTTGTTTTGATCTCGAAGACGACGCAGCCGGTCAGCGGGACCGACAAGGTCGCTCCTTCCCGCACCCATTCCTTCGATACGGGAACCGCCTGGGGCTATCTCGCGCTCGAAGCGATGCGGCTCGGCTGGGCGGCCCATGCCATGGCCGGCTTCCATGTCGAACGCACGATTGTCGATCTCGGAATACCGGAGGATTATCGGCCCGAAGCCGCTATTGCGATTGGCCGGCGCGACGACAAGTCGATTCTTCCCGAATATTTGCAGGCGCGGGAGGAGCCAAACAGCCGCCGGCCGCAACGGGACTTCGTTTCCGAAGGCGGCTTTCCGCCTCCGGATCGCCGCCCGGAACAATTTTAGGAGAGACGCATGACGAAATATAACAGGCCGCGCGAGATCATCGAATTCTGCTTGAAGCCGCTCGGCATATCCGACAAGACGCCGGAATATAAGGAGACGTACAGGCGCCTCGAACACGTCATCAAGACGTTTCAGCTGGCGGCGGCGCGCGAGAAACAGCCCGTCTCCGTCGACTTCTCGAATATGAAGACGATCACGATCGACGAACGCGCTCACGGCGACGAATGAGCGCCGCGCGCGTTCAATTCGCTTTAGTCGCCGGCGCCGTGTCGCAGGTGTTCGACATCGCCCAATTGCCAGTTTGGTGCACGTTCTGGCAAGGCTTCGGCGCGTCAGGCGGGAGCACGCCGCCGACCGGATCGATACAATGGGCGTGATTGGTCACGGGGTTAATTTCCGCTACCTTGCACTTGGGCGCGCTTTGGGCTTGCGCCGCGGCGTGAGCGACGCAGAAAAGGCTCGCCAAAAGCGTCGCTCCGAGAAGTCTCTTCATGTTTCCTCCGGTCATTCTAACACCCGTTCATTGTCTATTTGTCGGATTGCAGGCTAGGCCGCAAGCACCGGCCGCTTGAGCGCCAGCCCGAGGCTCTTTGCGACCGCCGGATGCGTAATGGAACCGCGGTCGACATTGAGCCCGGCGCGCAGTCCCGGATCTTCGAAGATGGCCGCGCGGCCGCCCGAGGCGATCTTCAGCCCGTAAGGAAGGGTCGCATTGTTGAGCGCGTGGCTCGAAGTATGCGGCACGGCGCCCGGCATATTGGCGACGCAATAATGGACGATGCCGTCCACGACGTATGTGGGCTCGGCATGAGTTATCGGATGCGAGGTTTCGAAACAGCCGCCCTGGTCGATCGAGACATCGACCAGCACCGCGCCCTTCTTCATCTCTTTCAGCATCGCGCGGGTAACGAGCTTGGGCGCGCTGGCTCCGGCGATCAGAACAGCGCCGATCACGGCGTCGGCTCCGAGCACTTCCGCTTCGATCGCGGCATGCGAGGCAAAACGCGTGCGCACCCGGCCCTGGAACAGATCGTCGAGCTGGCGCAGGCGCGGCAAGGAGCGGTCGAGCACGCTTACTTCCGCGCCGAGCCCGACAGCCATCCGCGCCGCCTGGGTTCCGACCACTCCGCCCCCGAGGATCGCCACGCGAGCGGGCGCCACGCCGGGAACGCCGCCGAGCAACATGCCGCGTCCACCGCTGTGGCGCTGCAGCGCCGTTCCGGCCGCTTCGATTGCGAGCCGGCCTGCGACTTCGCTCATCGGGGCGAGCAAGGGCAGGCTCGTGCCGTCGGGGCCGATCACGGTCTCATAGGCGATCGCCGTACAGCCCGATGCCATCAATCCTTCGGCCTGGCGCGGATCGGGCGCGAGATGCAGATAGGCGAAGAGGATCTGATCCTCGCGCAGTTGCACCCATTCGGAAGGCTGCGGTTCCTTCACCTTCACGATCAGCTCCGACTGGGCGAAGATTTCCCTCGCGCTCGGCGCGATCTCGGCGCCGACCGCGAGATAATCGGCGTCGCTTGCGCCGATGCCTTCGCCGGCGCCGGTTTCGACTGCGACCTCATGGCCGGCGGCGACGAATTCGCGTGCCGAATCGGGCGTGAGGCCGACGCGATATTCATGAACTTTGATCTCCTTGACGACGCCGACCCGCATGGAATCACCTCGATGATTCGGAAATTAGTCTCGAATCCGTTTACGCCTCTATCCAAGCAGAATTTCGGCAATTACAGTAAGGACAAGCAGCTAAACGCAGGTTAACGGCGAAAAAGATGATGTTGACGCAGGATTCCGCCGACCAGGATCTCGATCGTTTCGACCGCGCCATTCTGGCGGCGCTCGCAGCGGATGCGCGCATCAGCATCGCGGATCTTGCGCCGCGAATTGGACTCTCGAGCACCGCCTGTGCACGGCGGCTGAAGGCGCTCGAGGAACGCCGAATCATACAAGGCTATCACGCCACGCTCGATCATCAGCGGCTCGGATTTTCGGCGACCGTTCTCGTGCGAATCAGTCTCGAATCGCAAAGAGAGGAGGATTTCGAAGCCTTCGAACGCGCGGTGGGCCAATGCACTTCGGTCGTGCGCTGCTACTTGATGTCGGGAAACGACGATTATCAGCTCGTCGTGCTCTGCCGCGACATCGCGGATTTCGAACATATTCACAAGACGCAATTGGCCCGTCTGCCGAGGGTCGCGCGCATTCAATCGAGCTTTGCGCTGCGTGCCGTGATCGATCGGAACTTGCCTGCCGCGCTGCTTGGGCCCATATCGGGCAGACGGCCGGGCGGCCTGCGGCGAAAGTAACCGCGTTCGGTAAACCTTCTTGGGGACTAGGCCTTTTGGGCCGGCGTCGGGGGCTCCGGCGCATATTGCGGGCCGTAAGTCATGATAATATCACGGGGAAGACGCAGCCTTGGGCGAGGCAAACCGAAGGAGGTTAACTTGCAGCCAAGCAGCGATACTTCTGTCGAGAACGCGAGCGCCGATCCGGCGCTCACCGGCGAGACCTCGCCCGCGGCCTCGATACCGATCATGAACGAGCTCGGCAGCCTCGCCGAGCGGCCGGCGGAGCTTGCTCATTCGCCCGAGCGTTTCATCAATCGCGAGCTCTCCTGGCTCGAATTCAATCGCCGGGTTCTGCAGGAAGCCTCGAATCGCAACCATCCGCTGCTCGAGCAATTGCGGTTTCTTTCGATCTCCGCCAACAACCTCGACGAATTCTTCATGGTGCGCGTTGCGGGATTGCGCGGCCAAGTGCGCGCCGGCGTTTCTTCCGCCTCCGAAGACGGGCTCACGCCGGCCGACCAATTGATCAAGATCCGCGAACGCGCCGGGCTTCTCGCCGCCGAACAGCAACGGCGCTGGCGCGAATTGCGCAAAGAATTGCGCGTTGCCGGCGTCACGCTCGTCGACCCGCAGGAACTCGAGCCGGCCGACGTCGCCTGGCTCGAACATTATTTTCTGCTGCACGTCTTTCCGGTTCTGACCCCGCTTGCCATCGATCCGGCGCATCCATTTCCCTTCATTCCCAATCTCGGATTCACGATGGCGCTCGAGCTCGTGCAGCCGCGCGACAATAAATATCTCAAGGCGCTCGTGAGGCTGCCGGCCAAGATCGGCCGCTTCGTGCGCATGCAGGATGGACCGGGCGGCCAGCGCTTCATCGCGCTCGAAAGCCTCGTCGGCATGTTCACCCAAGCGCTCTTCCCAGGCTATCTGGTGCGCGGCTCAGGCGTCTTTCGCGTCATTCGCGATAGCGATATCGAGGTCGAAGAAGAGGCGGAAGATCTCGTGCTTCTCTTCGAGAGTGCGCTCAAGCGCCGCCGGCGCGGCTCGGTTATCAGGCTCGAAGTCGACAGCGATATGCCCGAGCAATTGCGCAATTTCGTTGCCGAAGAGCTCGACGTCATACCGGATGAAATTTTCGTGCTCGACGGCATGCTCGCTCAGAACGAGCTTTCGGAACTCGTCGGCATCGACCGGCCGGACCTGAAGTTCAAGCCCTATAATCCGCGCTTTCCCGAGCGGGTCCGGGAGAATGGCGGCGATTGTTTCCTCGCGATCAAGCAGAAGGATCTCGTCGTCCATCACCCTTACGAATCCTTCGATGTGGTCGTGCAATTCCTCAATCAGGCGGCGGCCGATCCCAATGTCGTGGCGATCAAGCAGACGCTTTATCGCACTTCGAACGACAGTCCGATCGTGCGCGCGCTCATCGAAGCGGCCGAGGCCGGCAAATCCGTTACCGCGCTCGTCGAACTCAAGGCGCGCTTCGATGAGGAAGCCAATATCCGCTGGGCGCGCGATCTCGAACGCGCGGGTGCGCAAGTGGTCTTCGGCTTCATCGCGCTGAAGACCCATGCCAAACTCTCGATGGTCGTGCGCCGCGAGCAAGGCTCGCTCGTCACTTATTGTCACGTCGGTACCGGCAATTATCATCCGGTGACGGCGCGGATCTATACCGACATTTCCTTCTTTACCGCCGATCCGGCGATCGGGCGCGACGTCTCGCGCATCTTCAATTACATCACCGGCTACGCGGAGCCCGCCGGCCTCGAGCGGATGGCGATCTCGCCCATCAATCTCAAGACGCGGCTGCTCGAGCATATCGCGCAGGAAATCGAGTTCGCCAAGGCTGGCAAGCCGGCGGCGTTCTGGGGCAAGTGCAATGCGCTCGTCGATTCGGAAGTGATCGACGCGCTCTACGGCGCAAGCCAAGCCGGCGTCAAAATCAACTTGATCGTGCGCGGCATCTGTTGCCTGAGGCCGGGCGTTCCCGGGCTTTCCGACAATATCCGCGTGAAGTCGATCGTCGGCCGCTTCCTCGAACATGCGCGCGTCTATGCCTTCGGCGGCGGCTATGGTTTGCCCCATCCCAAGGCACATGTTTATATTTCTTCGGCCGATTTGATGCCGCGCAATCTCGACCGGCGCGTCGAGGCGCTTCTGCCCATCACGAACCCGACTTGCCACGAACAAGTGCTCGACCAGATCATGGTGGCCAATCTGCTCGACAATCAGCAGAGCTATCGGGTACTGCCGGACGGTTCGAGCACGAGAATCAACGCCGCGGGGGAGGAGCCCTTCAACGCCCATTCCTATTTCATGACCAATCCGAGCCTCTCCGGGCGCGGCAAATCCTTACGCGAATCAAGTCCAAAAACGCTGCTGAAAAGGTTGGTTGATCTGTGAACCTCACGCTTCCGAAGCTTTTCACCAATGTCCTTCCGGAGCCGCAAGCCAAGGCTCCGGTTGCGGTGGTCGATATCGGCTCGAACTCGGTTCGGCTCGTCGTCTACGATGCGCTGAGCCGCGCGCCGACGCCGATCTTCAACGAGAAAGCGCTCTGCGCCCTCGGCCACGGCGTCGCCAAGACCGGGCAGCTCTCGCCTATCGGCGCCGAGAAGGCGCTCGCCGCCCTGCGCCGGTTTCGGACGCTGATCTCGATCATGGGTGTCGAAGACATCTATGCGATGGCAACCGCCGCGGCGCGCGATGCGTCGAACGGTCCGGCCTTCATCGCCGATGCATCCGCGGCGATCGGCGCGCCCGTCGATCTTCTCTCGGGTCGGCGCGAGGCCGAATTGTCGGCGCTGGGCGTCATTTCCGGGTTTCATGCGCCGGATGGAATCGTCGCCGATCTCGGCGGCGGTTCGCTTGAACTCATCGACATCAAGGACACGCGGGTCGGCAAAGGCATCAGCCTGCCGCTCGGGGGTCTTTCGCTGATGGATGCGTCCGATCATTCTTTGCGCACGGCCGTCAAGATCGCTCGCGACGCTTTGGCCGACGTCAGGATGCTCACGCAGATGCGCGGGCGCACGCTTTATGCCGTCGGCGGCACCTGGCGGGCGCTGGCCAAGCTGCATATGCGCCAGCGCAATTACTTCCTGAGCGTGATGCACGGCTATGTCATTCCGGCGCGCGAAGCCGCCGATTTCGCCGGCCTCGTCGAGCGCGTCAATGCCGAGGCGCTCGTCGCAGTCGAGGCGGTCGCGCCGGCCCGCCGGCCGCTCCTTGCCTATGGCGCCATCGTTCTCGACGAGATCATCCGCAAGGCACAGCCGAAAGAGGTCACGATTTCGGCGGCGGGTCTGCGCGAAGGCCTGCTTTACGAACGTCTCAGCCCGCCCGAGCGGCGAGAAGATCCCTTGCTCGTGGCGGCGCGTGCGCTCAACGACATCAACGCGCGCTCGCCGCGCCATGCGGATGATTTGTGCGACTGGACGGATCAATTCATGCAATCGGCGCGGTTCGAGGAAAGCGCCGAGGAGAGGCGGCTGCGCCACGCGGCCTGCCTGCTCGCCGACGTGAATTGGCGCGCGCATCCCGATTATCGCAGCGAGCAGAGCCTCAATATTGTCGCGAATGCCGCCTTCACCGGGATCGATCATCCTGGCCGATGCTTCATTGCGCTCGCCATGGCGTATCGCTATCTGGGCATCGACGCCGACGTCAATCCGCAGATCCGCGCGCTCGTTTCGCCGCGCTTGCTCGATCGCGCGCGCTTGCTCGCCGCGGCGACGCGCGTGGCCTATGTCATCTCGGCCGGAATGGCCGATGTCCTGCCGCGCGTGCCGATGAGCTGCACGAAGGCGAAATTGACCTTGACCTTGCCGCGGGATCTCGCCGCGCTCGCCAGCGACAGGCTCAGCAATCGCTTGAAGCAGCTTGGCCGCCTCATCGGGCGCGAAACAATCCTGGCAATCGGCGACTGAGCGGCATCTTGCGAGCCTTAACCTCGAGGAACTTAAGGTTCGCTTTTTTCCGGCTGCGTCACTTCCGCAAAGTGCCAGAGAACCCCGGATGGATCGAACACATAGGCCACTGTAAGGCCCCATGGCTCGATTTTGGGCGCCGCGGGAGGCGAAACGCCGAACCGACCGGCGAGATCCAGCGAAGAGATGTGCCGCCACCATCTGGCAACATCGCCGACGAGCACATGCATCATTGTGTTTTCGGCCCATTCCTTGACGTAGTAGCCCTGGAGCAGAAAAGCATGCGTTCCGAGGCTTAACTCGGCGAGGGTGCCCCCGAGCGGATAGGCTTCGAAGCCTATCGCCTGATAAAAAGCGAGACTTGTCTTATAGTCCTTTGCGGGAAGAAAAGGCCGGAACGCACGAATTTCAGGAATGAGATGTGTGATTGAGCTCATGGGCGCACCCTCGCTGGCACTCATTCATTGCCCGGCCTCGCTTACGCGAGCTTAATGACGATCTTCGGGAGAAGCCCATGTATATCGCCATGAATCGATTCAAGGTCCTCAAGGATCAGGCGCAGGCGTTCGAAGAGGTCTGGAAGAATCGCGTCTCGCGGCTTGAGGAAATGTCTGGTTTCGTCGTGTTCCATCTCTTGCGCGGGCCGGAATACGAGGATCACATCCTCTATGTTTCGCACACGATTTGGGCCAGCGAGGAGGCTTTCCTCGCCTGGACGAGGTCCGAGCAGTTCCGCGCCGCGCATGCGCAGGCGGGAGACGAAAAACCCAAGACTCTCGGCCACCCGCAATTCGAGGGCTTCAACGTCGTGCAGACGATCAGGAATCCGCAGCGCCACGCGGCGGAATAGGCGAAGCGAGGGTCGTTCGGAGCGCACTAGACTAGCGCTGCGTATCTTCCGCCATCTCGCGCCATTCGAGCGCGATCACTTTTCCGCGCTCCATGGTCAGCGCCAGTTTTCCATGTTTCAGCTCGAGCGCCCGCGCGCCGAAGATCTCGCGCCGCCAGCCCGAGAGGGCAGGGACGTCGGCACGATCGTCGAGCGCAATGGCTTCGAGATCCTCGACCGTGGCGATCATTTTCGAGGCGACGCCATGAACTTCGCTGACTTGACGCAGCAGGACTTTGAGCAGTTCGACACTGGCGCCGCCGGCGCCTGACCGGCGCTCCCGTTCGATCTTGGGGAGAGTCTTGGGATCGCGCGCGAGACCTCTGTGGATTGCCGCGAGGATCTCCATGCCGGCGCGCGAGCGTTCCATGCCGCGCGGAAAGGCGCGCAGATTGCCCAATTCCTCCAGCGTCCGGGGCGCCGCTTGGACAATCTCCATCAAAGTGTCGTCTTTCAGCACGCGGCCGCGCGGAATATCGCGGCTCTGCGCCTCGGTCTCGCGCCAAGCCGCAAGCTCGATCAGGACGGCAAGATCGCGCGGCCTGCGCACCCGGTTGCGGAACCGCTCCCAGGCATGCTCCGGATTTTGCTCATAGGTCGCAGAGGAGGTGAGGAGAGCCATCTCGTCGTCGAGCCAGGCGAGCCGCCCGGTGGCCTCGAGCTTCTCGCGCAGATAATGGTAGATGTCGCGCAGATAGGTCACGTCGGCGATCGCATATTGGACCTGCGCCTCCGAGAGCGGACGGCGCGACCAGTCGGTGAAGCGCGAGGATTTGTCGAGCGTCACTTTGTCGATCGACTGCACCAGTTCGCCGTAGGAAATCTGGTCGCCGAAGCCGCAGACCATCGCGGCGACCTGCGTGTCGAACAGCGGCGCCGGCACCAGCCTGGCAAGATTCCATATAATTTCAATATCTTGTCGCGCGGCATGGAAGACCTTGGTGAGCTTCGGGTCGGCCATCAGGTCGAAAAAAGGGGCGAGATCGAGCCCTTCCGCCAATGCGTCGACTGCGATCGCCTCCTCGGGCGAGGCGATCTGGACAACGCAGAGTTTGGGCCAGAAGGTTGTTTCCCTTAAGAATTCCGTGTCGACCGTGATGAAATTATGCTGGGACAGGCGGCGACAGGCCTCCGCCAAGGCGCGACTCGTCGTAATCAAGCTCATGCGTGGTAGATAAAGGAAGGACCGTCCCGCTGCCAGGAGGGACTCCCTATCGATCCTTTGAATTCTCGTATAAGGAAGGCGCCTCCTTCTTCAATCACGCGAACGGATCCATGTCTCACCGCCAGTTCTGTGCCCTTTTCCTTGTTCTCGCCGGTCTTTCATTGCCGGCTGCTGCGCAGGAGACAAAACAGCCCGCAGCGCCTGCAAAGCCGGCGAAACCGGCAGCCAAATCGGACAAACAGGCCATGACCTCGACCGTCTTCGGCGATTGGACCTTGCGCTGTCAGGCCGCCAACGGCACGCAGCCGCGGCTGTGCGAGGTGAGCCAAGTCATTGAGGAGAAGGAACATTCGCAGCCGATCGCGAAAATCTCGGTCGGCCGCCCTTCAGGCAAGGAGATGCATGTCGCGGTCATACTGCCGAACAACGTCTCCTTTCCGAGCTCGGTCCACATCCGGACGAGCGACAAAGACAAGTGGGGCTTCGAGCTCGCCTGGCAGCGCTGCATTCCGGGCGCCTGTTTCGCCGACGCCGTTCTCCCCGATGCCACGGTCACCTTGTGGCACGGGCTCGATACGACCGGCACGATCGTCTTTCAGGATGCCGGCGGCGATCAAGTTTCTCTGCCCATGACATTCCACGGCTTCGGCCAGGCGCTCGACGCTTTGAACAAGTCCTGAGCGCCAGCACTGCAGCGGCCTCAATAACAATGACACATCGCTACCGTAGCCATACTTGCGGCGATCTGCGCGAGGCGGACGCCGGCGCCGAGGTCAGATTATCGGGCTGGTGCCACCGGATCCGCGATCATGGCGGCGTGCTCTTCGTCGATCTGCGCGACCATTACGGCATCACCCAATGCGTGGTCGATCCGGATTCGCCGGCCTTCGCCGCTGCCGAGAAACTGCGCTCCGAATGGGTCGTGAAATTCGACGGCACGGTGCGCCAGCGCCCGGCGGGAACCGAGAATCCCGAAATGCCGACCGGCTTCATCGAAGTCTATGTTCGCGCCATCGAAGTCCTCGGGCCTGCCGCCGAACTGCCGCTGCCCGTTTTCGGCGAGCACCAATATCCCGAGGACATGCGGCTCAAATATCGCTTCCTCGATCTGCGCCGCGAGAAGCTCCATCGCAACATCATGCTGCGCGGTCAGGTCATCGATAGCTTGCGGGCGCGGATGAAGGCGCAAGGCTTTTTCGAATTCCAGACGCCGATCCTGACCGCCTCGAGCCCGGAAGGGGCGCGCGACTTCCTCGTCCCCTCACGGCTGCATCCGGGCGAGTTCTATGCGCTGCCGCAGGCGCCGCAGCAGTTCAAACAGCTCATTATGGCCGCGGGCTTCGACCGCTATTTCCAGATCGCGCCCTGTTTCCGCGACGAGGATGCGCGCGCCGACCGCAGCCCCGGCGAGTTCTATCAGCTCGACCTCGAAATGAGCTTCGTGACCCAAGAGGACGTGTTTGCCGCAATCGAGCCGGTGCTGCGCGGCGTCTTCGAGGAATTCGGCGGCGGCAAGCCGGTGACGCAGAAATTTCCGCTGATCCCCTATGCCGAGGCCCAGTTGAAATATGGGTCCGACAAACCGGATTTGCGCAATCCGCTCGTCATTGCCGATGTGACGGCGGACTTCGCCCGCGACGACGTGAGTTTCAACGCCTTCAAGAACGTCATCAAGGTGGGCGGAGTCGTGCGCGCCATTCCGGCGCCGGGCGCTGCTTCGCAGCCGCGCTCATTCTTCGACAAGCTCAATGATTGGGCCCGCGGGGAGGGAGCGCCGGGGCTCGGCTATATCGTCTTCGAGGAGGGCGGCGGCAAAGGCCCGATCGCCAAATTTCTGCCGGCCGATGTTCAGCAGGCGATCGCCGCAAAGGCCGGGGTCGGTCCCGGCGATGCCGTCTTCTTCACCTGCGATCAGGAAGCCAAGGCGGCGAAGCTCGCGGGGCTCGCTCGTCTCAAGATCGGGGCCGAGCTCGGCCTCACGCGCCAGGATGTGTTCGAATTCTGTTGGATCGTCGATTTCCCGATGTATGAATGGAATGAGGAAGAGGGCAGAATCGATTTCTCGCACAATCCTTTTTCGATGCCGAACTATGATCACGATGCCTTCATGGCGCTGGATCCGGCCGACAGGGAGAAGATCCTCGCGATCAAGGCCTTTCAATATGACGTCGTCTGCAATGGCGTCGAACTTTCCTCGGGTGCGATCCGCAATCATCGCCCCGACGTGATGAAAAAGGCCTTTGCGATCGCCGGCTATGGCGAGGAGACTCTCGAGGAGAGGTTCGGCGGCCTCTATCGCGCCTTTCAATATGGCGCGCCGCCGCACGGCGGAATTGCGCCAGGGGTCGATCGCATCGTCATGCTGCTCGCCGGCGAGGAGAACTTGCGCGAGGTCGTGCTCTTCCCGATGAACCAGAAGGCGCAGGACCTGCTGATGGGAGCGCCCTCGCCGGTCAGTGCCAAACAATTGCGTGAACTTCACATTAGGCTCAATCTGCCTGAACCAAAGGCTTAAGGCCGCGCATGAAAGAGGATGTTTCGCAGCGCGCTCGATCCTCAGGCCGCAAGAGCCAGTTGAGGCGCGCGGCGAAAATTCTTGTGCCGCTGGCGATCATCAGTGCAATCCTCTTCCTCTACGAGGCGCCCTACAGCAATTGGGGCGGCGCCGAATATTTCCTGCTCGCAGCGGCGCTCGCCATTTATCTCGCCGTCATTTTCGTGGGCCGTCTGCGCGATGTCAGCATCGTTGCCGCGACGATCTTGATCGGGCTTGCCGGGATAGAAGCCTATTCGGTACTCACCCAGGCACGGCCGGTCGAGACGCGCGCCGAGGGCTATTCGGTCTCGAGGCCGGTTCTCGGCTGGGGCCCGCAGCACCCGGGCGCCTTCCGCAATGTGAAATATGCGGCCCGCACGCACAGCGTAATCTACGACGCGACCTATACGATCGATGCGCATCTCAATCGCAAAGTGATTTCGGCCGAGAGCGGGCCGGCGGTCGCCTTCTTCGGCGATTCCTTCACGTTCGGCACTGGCCTGCAGGATTCGGAAACATTGCCGCAGATCTTTGCTGATCTCTATCAGCGCAAGATAGGCGTGCTCGATTTCGGCTTTCCCGGTTATGGCCCGCAGCAATTCCTGCGTGCGCTCGAGACCGGCATCTACGATTCGCTGCTGCGCGGACGCGCGCGCCTGTTCGTTTACGAGACGGCTGCGTTTCACGCCGGGCGCACGTCTTGTCAGGCAGGCTTCATGTTGCGCGCGCCGCGCTACGAGCTGGTTGGCGGCCGCCCGATTTATCGCGGGGCCTGCTACCAGCATTGGACGGCACCGATCCAGCTCTTCGCCAATACGTCTCTCTATCGAATGTTCATCGAACCGGTCTTCGGCGGCCCCTCTCATGCGGACGTCGATCTTTACGTCGCGGTCCTCGCGCGCGCGGCGCAATTGGCGCGGGAGAAATATGACGCGCCGACGCTGATCCTCTATATTCGCGAGGACGAACCCTATCTGCAGCGCTCCGGCTATACCGACGAAGACATTATTCGGTCGATGCGCAAATCTGGCCTCGACGTGCTCGACGTGACGCTGCAGGCTGTGAAGTTTCCTGGCAAGGATCTAAAGATCCCGGGCGATGGTCACCCCACGGCCTTTGCCAACCAGGTGCGCGCCGAGATGACGAAAGCCCATGTCGAACAGGCGCACCCCGGGCTGCTCTCTTCAAATTGAGGCCTCAAATTGGCGCGAGGCTTGCTACCGAGTTCGCGAATCTTATTATTGTCGTCATTCTGGACGTGAATGATGCGTCGAAGAAAGGACGATGCGCCGAAGTGAGGCAGACCGATGCCCGCACCTGAGCCGGAACAATGGCGATCCATGACGAGCGCGCCAAGGGATGGGACGCGCATCATTGTCGTGATCCGGGCGAGCGAGCAGGGATCGTCGGACGTCGATGTCGTGCGCTGGGCGAAGCCGCCGTCGCATGGCGAATATTGCTGGATGTCGACGGAATCGGACCAAGACTGCGCCATTATCTATGACGACTGGGAAGTGGCGAACTGGATGCCGCTTCCGTCCTGGTCGCCGCCCTTCCGGACGCCCGGTCTTGCGCGGCGCCTTCCCGACCCACCCGAGGTGGACGGTTCCGGAATCTGAGCTGGCCGCGGCCGCGTCAAAGGCCCGCTAGAGAAATTTGCGCGGCCAAGATTCATCTTATAAATCAAGGCGAAGGCTGACGAAGCCTCCGCGGAACCCTATTCGGTGGCGGCCGTTCCTTTCCTGACGGACCGCAACTTGAGCGGCCGCAAGCTGAAAGGAGGCCAAGATGAAAGCGATCGGCAAATTGGCCATCGCGGCGAGTGCGATCTTCTGGATCACGGCCGCAGTGGCGCAGGATACCGAGACCAGCACCACCGTCACCCGCGACCGGCCGGCATCCCCGCCCGGCGCCTATGTCGGCGTCCCAGGCGTCGCCGGCGTTCAGGTCGGCCCGGGTCCGAGCGACCATGGCTGCGAACACCGCAGCAAAACGGTCCATAATGAAGATACGGGCGATACTTATTCGAAGAGCGAAACAAGATGCTAACGGAGTCGCGAACGCGATTCCGAAACTCGTCCGGCCCGCAGCCCTGCTGCGGGCTTCTTTTTCCGTTTCGCGGCATTGATCCCAACGCCTCGCCGGCTTCTTGTTCATGACGCGCCTTCATGGCAAGTAGAGCTGCCAAAGCAGCGGCGAGGCATTTTTGTTCGAACCGAAGCGCCAGTCGGAGGATACGCGCCCGCGGCTCGCCTTGCGCGTCGCCGTTACGGGCGCACGCACGCTGAATGCGGGCAGGATCGGCAGATTGCGCGCCGAGGTGGACGAAGTCCTCGACTTCGTTCGAACCGAGCTGGCGGAGCTCGCGAAACGAGACGCCGTCGCCAAATTCTACGGCGCCGACGCGGTGCCGATCTTGCGCCTGCTTTCGCCCCTCGCGCGGGGCGCCGATCGACTGGTCGCGCATAGTGCGCTCGATCGCAATTTCAGCCTCTACGTTCCGATGCCTTTCGGGCAAGAGGAATATGAGAGGGATTTCACCGGCATCGATCCCGCCAAGGCTCCCGAAGCGGTGCGGCTTTCGGCGCAAGAAGATCTTGGAGAATTCAGATCCTTGCTCGCGCGCGCCGGCGAGGATTGGTTCGCGCTCGATGGCGATCGCGAGGACGAGAACCGCGCTTATGAGAATGTCGGGCGTTTCGTGGTCCGCAATTGCGATTTTTTGATCGCGATCTGGAACGGCAAGCCCGCGGCAGGACGCGGTGGCACGGCGGAAATCATCGAATATGCGGCGGCCAATGGCGTGCCGGTTTGGTGGATCCATGCGGTCGAAGAAAGGCCGCCTGTATGGATCGCCAGCGTCCAGGGTCTGCGCGCCGACCTCGACGGCGCAAAGCCGGTGATCGGCACGCAGCGCCGGCTATCGGAAGAAGCGGCCGTTTCCGGAACCGCCGCGCACGATCTCAAAACCTATCTCAGGCGGCAGTTCGAGCCGCCGCGCCCCATTGCGCGCCAATCCCATAGCTGGCTCGAACGGCTGGCACGGCTCGGCCAGGGCAGGGAGACCTCGTTCGAGGCGGAATATTTCGCGACGAGTCCCGGGTTCCTGAACGAGTCTTTGCGCAATAATTACGCCAAAACCTATATTCACGTGATGCGCTGGGCTTCCGGGTGCAATCCGCCATGGACGCCGCCGCGTCAGCCGAGCGATCCCGTCGCCGGCTATTGGTTCTCGCTTTATCAGCCGACCGACACGCGCGCGTCCGAATATGCGGCGCTCTACCGCTCGACTTATGTCTGGCTCTTCCTCCTTGCGACGGCGGCCGTCGTGTTCGGCGCCGCCGCGGCAGTCTCCCATGGAACCGTATTCGCGTTACCCGCCATATTCCTCGAAGCGGTCACCTTGCTTCTGATCGGGCTTTCCGTCGCATTCGCAATTCGCGGCGAATGGCACGAGCGCTCGATCGATTATCGGCTTCTGGCTGAACTCTGCCGCAAGCAGCAGGTGCTCGCCCTGTTGGGCCAGGCGGTCTCGCTCGGCGCACTGCGCCGCGTCATGCTGCGGAAACGGGAGAGCGAAAGACAGAAGCTCGATATCTCAGGCTCCGAAGCCGCTGCCATCGTCGACCGCACTGGTTGGGTGACCTGGATTTTCGCGTCCTGGGAACGCGCCGCGCCCATGCCGCGCGGCAATATTTCCGAGGCGCTCTCGGGCGTCATCCAGAAGGACGTGCTCGAAGGCCTGATCGAAGAACAATTGCAATATCATCGCGATCGTGCCGAAATGGCGAGCCACGCCGACGAGACCTTTTTCCACATCGGCAACGGCAGTTTCACCTTGGTCTTTATTTTGGTGATTGTGAAGTTCGCCCTCGTCCTGTTGGGTCATGCTCCGACGGTCGCGTCACACGTGGCTTCCGGCCTCTCGGCGCTGCACGTCATTTCCGAAGCAGGGTT
Organism: Beijerinckiaceae bacterium; assembly: GCA_021324915.1. Taxonomy (GTDB): domain Bacteria; phylum Pseudomonadota; class Alphaproteobacteria; order Rhizobiales; family Beijerinckiaceae; genus Methylovirgula. The sequence goes on from JAJPIC010000027.1 coordinate 225,114, forward strand.
TGGTTTCCTGACCTGGTTGACCATCGTACTTCCCGCAATTTCGGCCGCGGCTTTCGGAATCAGAAGCTATACGGAACTGCAGCTCCTCGTCGAACAATCGAGCCAGATGCGCGAAGAACTGCTCCTCGCAAAGGTGGGAATCGAGCAGATGAAGCAGCGCGCCGAACGCGGGATGCCGCGCCGCCCCTTCCTGTCGGACGATCTCGCCGCCGATATCCATGCTTTGGCGATGCTGATGCTGCAAGATCTCGAAGGATGGGCGCGCCTTTTCATCGGCAAGTCGATCGAGCCTTAAGGTCGCGGCATTAGGTCCGATGCGGCCATCAGGAATGCGAGGGAATGCCATGTCCGAAACGACCGCATCGCTCGACCAGGCTTTTCACGACCTCGATGCCAATGTGCGCGCGGAAGAAATCATCGCGCGCCTGCGCGACCTCGAATCCTCATGCACGGATCCGCGCGATCGTGCGCGGCTTCTGCACGCGCGCGGATTGGCGCTCAACCGGCTCGGCTTCGATGCGCTCGACGATCTGAGAACCGCCGCCGATATTTTCGAGAGGCTCGAGGATCGTCCGGCGCTCGCGGAAACCTGGCGCGCCATTGCCCTCGTGCACAATTGGAGGGCCAATGCGCGCGAGGCCTCGCTCGCGCTCTTAAGGACGATTGCCGAGGCGAACGACGATCGGCCTAGCCTCGCGCGCGCGATGCTGGAAACCGGACGGCTAGGTATCGAGATCGGCAGGCCCGAAGAGGCGTATCGCTTTCTTGCGCGCGGGCTGGCCATTGGTGCCACGGAGCTCAAGCCTCTCGAAACCTGCAAGGCGCGCGTCAATGCGCTTCAGGCACTCGTCGCAGTGGGCGAGACCGAGAAGGCCGAATCCGCTTTGGCCGAGATCGATCCTAATTTCGCGACACCGCGCCTGCGCCACCTTGCTCTGCTCGAACGCGCCCGTATCGCTCTGGCAAAAGGACGAATCGAAGACGCGGAACAAACCCTTGCCGAGGCGCGCGCGCTTCTCCCGGCGGACGATTCCGAGAATTTCAGCTGGATCGAGCAAGCCCATGCCGAGGCGGAGGCGCATTTCGCGAAGAAAGATTATGCCGCCGCTTTGGAGCGCATCGGCAAAGTGATTGCGCGCTATTTCGCCGACGATCTGCCTGGGCGCGAAGTCGGCGCCCGCATTTTGCAGGCCAAGAGTCTCGATCAATTGGGCCGCCGCGAAGAGGCGGACGCCACGCTCGCGGCCGCCTTGCAACAGGCGATCGAGCGGCAGCTCTCCTCTTACCGGGGCATGGTTCTCGAACAATTTGCCGCCAGCGGGCGCACGCCCGGCGCCTGGATGCCGGGCGCGGCGCCGGCAATAACGACGGCCAATTCGAAGGACCTCTATTACGGGCGCGAAACGCTCGGCGGGGGAGGCTTCGGCTCGGTCGAGAGCGCTTACGATGCACAGAACGGCAGCAAGGTCGCGCTCAAACATTTGCGCCTCGAGGCCATCTATGATGTCGCCGAACAGGCCGACCGGCTGCATGCCGCCGAAATGGAAGTCGCCGCCGCCTCACGCGTCAGACATCCTGGCGTCGGTCGCGTCTTCGGCTTGCTGCGCGAGCCGAACGGGGAGGCGTTGCTGGTGCGCGAATTCATAGAAGGCAAGACGCTGCGCGACGCGATTTCGCAAAGCAAGCTCGATTTTTCCGAGAAGCTCGCGCTCCTCGCCAATCTTTCGTTCGCCTTGGCGGCGATCCACGCCGGCTCCGTCGTTCATCGCGATCTCAAGCCGGAGAATGTGATTTTACGCGACAATCGCGCCGAGGCGCCGGTGATCATCGATTTCGGAATTAGCGCGATCGGCCGAGTCTGGCAGGGAAAGGATGCAGCGCGGACGCTCGTCTATTCCGCGCCGGAACAGACCAAGGCCGGCTGGGCCGATGCGCGCAGCGACCTCTATTCTCTCGGCCTCATTGCCTACGAAATTCTCGCGGGCCGCTTGCCCGAGGCGCCGGAGCCCGGACTTCTCGGAATTGTCAGTGGCGCACGCCGCAGCAAGGCTGTTGCGCAGGAGCTCGGCAGCCTCCGCGTGCCCCCGGCGATCGCGGCGCTCGTGACGCGGCTTCTCGCGGTTTCGCCGCAATACCGCCCGTCGTCGGCGCAAGATGTCGCCACGGCTTTCGCGGCGGCAAAGCGCGAGATTTGATCTGCCTCTCCCCATTCGCTTCGCCATGGGGAGAGAAATTACCCCGCCCGTGCCTCGAGCGCCGCGATGATCTTCGAGAGTTGCGCGTCCGGCTTGCCGGCATCGCGCCAGGCGTCGCGGATCAACGAGAGATTGCGCGCGGTCGTTTCCGCGTTCCAGCCCTCTTTCAGATGCACAAGCGCGTTGGGCAGCAATTTCATGGCCTCGTTGAGTTGGCCGGCGATGACCGCAAGTTCGACGAGCGTGGCATAGTCCCAGTAATCGGCTTGGCCGCGTGCGATCTTGCGCTCGACCGAATAGCGCACGACGGGGGCAAGCTGCGCGATGCGCGGATTCTCGGGATCGGTGAGCGCGATGAGCGTGACCGCGTTCACGCCGGGATAGGCGTCGCGCCAATCGGCTTCGAAGCCCCTCAGATAGGCTTCGATTGCCTTCTCGGCCCAGGCCGGTGCGGCGAAATCTTCGGTCTTCTTTGCCGCGTCCCAGCGATCCTTGTAGACGCGGCCGAGCAGCCCATAGGTCTCGCTCGAAGCGCCGCGTTCTTCGATCAAGTCGCTCAGAACCTTTTCCGCCTCGTCGCGATGCCCGATGCGGTTGAGCGCCATCGCATATTGTTCGCGTGCCATGGCCGAATGACGCAACACGGGGTCGAAAGCGTTATAGAGCTCGATCATCCTCTCCCAGGCGCTCGCGGCGCGGTACGAGAGATAAAGGTCGATGGCGACTCCGGCTTCGACCGTACTGATGTCGCCGAGCTCGGCGCGGATCAAATCGAGTGCCGCGACGCCCTCGTTCTTTTTCAGAGCGCGAGCCGCGGCGAGCTTCGCCTTCAATTCGCGCGAATAGGTGACCTGCTGACGAAACGTATCCGTCTTGGCATGTTCGATCTCGGCCGGCTTGAAACCGTCGAGCAATTTGAAGAGCGGACTATCCGCTTCGCCGTGGCGCTTGCAATCGTCGAGCCGCTTGGCGAGGGCCGCACGCGCCGCGGCCGCTTCTTTCGGCCGGCCCTTCTCGTCCAGCCTATAGGGCAGGGTGCGCAGATGGCCCACATCGAACGGCAGGCGGCTCGCGTCCGCCGCCATCAGCACGGTCGTTTGCGGCCGCACCGCATGGCGAACGCCCAGCTCGTAATAGACGTTCGGATTGAAAATCGTGAGATCGGCCACCGCATATTCGCTGAGCATCAGGCGCTCGTACATCGCCTTGTGAATGAGCCCGGCGTGCAATTCCTCGTCGGCGCGCACCGGCTCGAAGCCGGCGTCGCCAACGCCCGGCTCGATAATCTCCTTGTAAACGAGGTCGAAATCGATCTCGCGCCCCGACGCATCCGGCTTGCGGCCGAAAGGCATGATGACGAAACAGACGGCGCGATGCGACATGGGCTGAACCTGAGAAGACGGAGATTATATCAGAGCGCGGCTCCGGGCGGAATCGAAGACCGCATTCTTGCACGAGCCGGAAAGATCGGCTGAGATACGATCAAGGACACCTCAATGCCCCGGCTCGATTCCGAAAAGCCGCTGCTCATCGACCTCTATGAGCTCACCATGGCGGACGCCTATCTCGCGGAGGGGATGAACGAGCCGGCCGTCTTCGAATTTTTCGTGCGCAAATTGCCGGAGCGGCGCGGCTTTCTGCTCGCGGCGGGGCTCGAACAGGTGATCGATTATCTTGCGTCCCTTCGTTTCGACAGCGAGGTGCTCGCCTGGATCGCGCAATCCGGGCGATTTTCCTCGCGGCTCGTCGATTATCTCGCGGATTTCCGCTTCACCGGCCACGTCGATGCCGTGCCGGAAGGCACCGCGTTTTTCGCGGGCGAGCCGATCCTGCGCCTCACGGCGCCGATGCCACAGGCGCAGCTCGTCGAGACGCGGCTGATGAATCTTTTGAACGTCGAGACGATCATCGCCTCGAAAGCGGCGCGAATGGTCCTGGCGGCGCCCGGCAAGCAGCTGGTCGATTTCGGCGCACGACGCGCGCACGGGGCCGAAGCCGCACTGCTCGCGGCGCGCGCGAGCTACATCGCCGGATTTGCCGGAACGGCGACCGTTCTCGCTGCGCCGCGCTTCGGCATTCCGCTCTTCGGTACAATGGCGCATTCTTACATAGAAGCGCATGAAGACGAGATCGCCGCTTTCGAAAATTTCGCGCACGCCCGGCCGCGGGGCATCGTCCTTCTGATCGATACTTACGACACGGAGCGCGCCGCCAAAAGACTGGTCGATCTGGCAAAGCGGCTTGCCGGCGCCGGCATCGTAATTCAAGCGGTGCGCATCGATAGCGGGGACCTCGCTGCGCATGCGCGAAACGTGCGCGCCATTCTCGACGAGGGCGGGCTCACCGAGGTCACGATCTTTGCGAGCGGCGGCATCGATGAAGAGGATCTCGCCGAGTTCACCCGCGCCGGGGTGCCCATCGCCGGCTATGGAATCGGCACGAGCCTCGACGTGTCGTCCGACGCGCCGGCGCTCGATTGCGCCTATAAACTGCAGGAATATGCCGGGATTGCACGGCGTAAGCGCTCGGAAGGCAAGGCGACTTACCCGGGCCGCAAACAGGTCTGGCGCCGGCGCGCCGCAGATGGCGTCTTCGCCGGCGACATCATCGGGCTCGTCGACGAGCGCCAAGCCGGAGACGAGCTTTTGAAACCCGCGATGCGGAACGGAATGGCTTGCGGACGGTCCTCGCTCGCCGATATCCGGGCGCATGCGCAGAACGAGCTCGCCCATCTGCCCGAGCCGTTGCGCCGGCGCGAGCCGTTCGCCTATCCGGTCGAAGTTTCGCAGGCGCTCAAGGACCTTGCGGCCGAATGCGATCGCCGCCTTGGATTGTAAGCATGATCAGCCAACGAGCTCGATGCCATTGCGGGTGAAGCTCGCGCGTGTCTCTGCGATCGAGCCGTCGACGTCGATGCCGCGACAGGCCTCTTCGATCACCGTGACATCGAAGCCTTCGGCCCGCGCATCTTCGGCCGAATAGCGCACGCAGAAATCGAAGGCGAGGCCTGCCAGAAATATGTGATTCAAGCCGCGCTCGCGCAAATAGCCGGTAAGGCCCGTCGGCGTCCGACGATCGTTCTCGTAAAAGGCCGAATAGGAATCGATCTCGCGGCGAAATCCTTTGCGCAAGATCAAAGCGGCATGCGGAACTTCGAGGTCTTGGTGAAATTCGGCACCATGGCTGCCTTGCACGCAATGATCGGGCCAGAGGATCTGTGGTCCATAATCGAGCTCGACGGTCTCGTAGGGTCTGCGGCCTCGATGCGCCGAGGCAAAGGACAGATGGTCCGGCGGGTGCCAATCCTGCGTGAGGACGACGTTGGCGAATCGGCGGGCGAGGCGATTGACGACAGGAATGACGTCGTTGGCTTGCGGCACCGCCAGCGCGCCGCCGGCGCAAAAGTCGTTCTGGATGTCGACGATGATGAGAACGTTCATGGCCCTGATTTCACGCTGACCCTTGCGGTTCGAGAAAAGATGCCTCCGGAAATCCCCGGCGGAAAACGGCAATGCTGCAGCGCGTTCAACGAAGGTAAGTGTCGCTTTATAGTCAAGGCATTCTGCGAAAATGCATGCTGCACTGCAAACTATTGATATTGGCACTTACTTTCTCGTCTCTGAGTTGTGTATATTGGATGAGGAATTGGCATGATGTTCGCGATCCTCTCAGCGCTCATTGGATTCGGCCTAGGTGCACTCCTCGGCCGGTTCACGATCGTGATTCTCGTTTATGCATTTATCCTGGCGGGCGTCTTTGTTCTCGGCGCGGTCGTTGTCCATTCCGCAAACATTTCTTCCGCTGCCCTTACGCTCGTCGTCATAATCGTGAGCCTCCAGCTCGGCTATCTCGTCGGCCTTACGATCGAAGCGTGGCGCTCGGCCGGACCTCGTGCGGATAGCAAGCCGCGACGCACCTTGAGCATTTTTGCCAACATGCGCAATTGGGCCTCGAAACTGGCCGGCCGCGTGGCCTATTTCGATTTCCTGGCCGCATGTTTTCTCTTCGTATCCATGCTGTTTCTGGTTCAGCTTGCGGTCAGAATGAGTGACGCGAGCGCGCAGCTCCGCCAGATCGCCGATGCCATGCGCCAATGTTCGGCGACCTCGGGGTCGGCACGCGCCGAATGCCTTGCGCAGATCGAAAAGGCAGACGAGGCGACGAAGGACCTCCCGCTTCGGATCCCTTAACCCTGCCGCAACCGCCCACGGCAGGGCCGCCGCCAATTACGCTCGCTAGAATTCTAGGAAACGATTCAATTCTTCGGCAATCCGATTTTGCTAATCGGAATTAAGGCTTTGCTTGTGCAATGGATTGCTTGGCAATGGATCCTGTTCAAGAAGATGAGCGACTTAGCGCCCTCGATCGCTACGACATCCTCGACACGCCGCCCGAAGAGGCGTTCGACCGCATCACCAATATGACGCGGAAGATCTTTCGTATGCCGATGGCGGCGATCAACTTCATCGACGGCCACCGGCACTGGCTCAAATCAAAGCAGGGCCTGACAATCAAGGAAGGGAAAAGACGCGACGCCATCTGCAACGTCGCGATCGAGCAGGATGAACCATTGGTTATCGAAGATACCAAAGAAGACGCTCGCCTGTGCTCGAACCCCTATGTCCTCGATGATCCGCATCTGCGCTTTTATGCCGGCGCGCCGCTGCTAACTCGCGACGGGCACAAGGTAGGCGTGCTCTGCGTCATGGATACCAAGCCGCATAAATTCGGCCCCGAGCAGACTGCGATCCTCGCCGATCTCGCCAAAGCGGTCATGACCGAGCTCGATCTGCGGCTTCTGGCCAGCACGGATCCCCTGACCGGCGCACTCTCGCGGCGCGCTTTCAAGGACGAAGCAGAACGCGCGAAACTGCTCGCCGTGCGCCACGGACATGCTTTGAGCTGCATGATTTTCGATCTGGACCATTTCAAAGACATCAACGACCGTTATGGCCATTCCGTCGGTGATTTCGTTTTGAGGGGTGCGGTCGAAGCCTGCCGGGCGAGCTTGCGCAAATCGGATGTTCTCGGCCGGATCGGCGGCGAAGAATTCGCCGTTATATTGCCTCACACGGCCGCCGCGCCCGCGACGCGGGTCGCGGAAAAGGCTCGGCGCGCGATCGCCAAAGTCTCGGTTGCGAGGCCGGAAGGCCGCGTCAAAGTCAGCGCGAGTTTCGGTGTCGCCGAGCTCGACCGCGGCGCAGCGGATGTCGACGAACTCTTGAGGCGCGCGGACGAAGCGCTCTATGCGGCCAAGGAAGCCGGGCGCAATCAATGCGCGGAATGGCGGGCGAGCGGCGCGACGCGGCCCAATGTCATGCAAAAGGTCTTCAAGGCAGGGCAAATTGCGTTCAATGCCGGAAATTCAGTGATCGATTGCACCGTGCGCGGCCTCTCCGATGCGGGCGCCTGTCTCGATGTCATCAGCTCAGCCGGCGTTCCGGATCGATTCAAGCTGCGCATCAATTCCGACAATCTGTCGCGATTCTGCAGCGTCGTAAGCAAGAGAGATACGCGGCTCGAAGTTGCCTTTATGTGAGCGGCGGGCGCCGGTGAGGCGCATGCGGAAGCGGCTGCGGGCTCTACAACGCAAGCGCAGGCTCGAGCGCGTCAAATCGGCGAGCCGCCCAGTCGCGGGGGGCGCCACTAAGCGGCTCTAACCCCTGAGTCTCGATCGATAGGGGCTGGAACCAATCGAATCACATCCACAAAACTGGTAAAGTGCTAAGCTCGGGTCTTTAACAAGATATTTGGGCGGGGCTGCGCGTCATCGGCGGGGCAAAGCGGCTCTTCAATATTCCGAGCCGGGGCTGAAGCAGGAAATGACCGGGCCTCTGCTCGTAGGCGTATACCAGAGTACGGCATGGCCGGTCAGATTGCCGAAGACGAGCTGACTCTGATCGACCGCATACCAGCGCGAATCTATACGCGCTTCATATCCGTTCTTGTTCATGCGCCAGTCGCCGTTTTCCAGCACGTGCGCATCGCTCTTGGCGCAGCATGGCTCGCCCAATCTGTTCTCTGCCCTGGAGAACCAGTCGTGGTGGGGGCTGTTGCGCCATTGTCCCGTGGGATCGCGCGCCGATGCAGGCGCGGCGAGGAGCGCTGGGATCGTACTTGCCAATGCGATGGCCGAGAGGAAACGTTGCATGGCCTATAGGCTTCAAGTTGGCGCACCCAAAGCCGGTTTTCAATGCTGCCGGCGCCCCGGTCGTTGACCGTGAAAGCCGCCGATTCCTGAAAGGTCGGCGGCTGAGATCGCGACATCCTTTAGAAAGGCTTTGCGCTCTCTTTGCATTCGCCCTTGCTGCCCGCCGCCTCTCTTGCAGCTGCTTGGGATGAATATGCCTGGCTGATAACTTTCATGCCGGGGTAGTGTCGACCACCGGAGGAAAAAACGGCGGAGCAGTTCCCGACCGAATCCTTTACCAGGTAATAGCTCTCGGCAGCCGCCAGTGCCGAAGTCGCCGAAAAACCGGCGAATACGGCAACCAAGATCCATTTTTTCATGAGTTCCTCCGTTTGCGGAAAGAGGCACGTTTGGTGCCGGAGGAGTCTAGCCGGCGTAGAGAAGAAAGTTTAGCAGCGAGTACAAAGCTCGCGGCCATCTTCGACGACAATCGGTTCTGGAGGCCGAAAGCCCCCGCAGGCCGTCCGAGACGTAAACGGAGCAGGTCCATTCCCCAAACGTTGAAATTCAAAAGATATCTCTATCGATTGACACCGGGTGGGCAGTCGAGCCCGCTCCCTTTCCGGCCTGGAACAAACTTGGCCCGGCTCGTCGGCCTCAGGCGAGTCATTTGCCTTCCGCTGACCGCTTGATTTCGAAGTCGTCTCGAGGGGCGAGATAGCCTGGCGGTTGTATCTGCCGGTCGACGAGTAACATGGAGGGATTAGCCTCGTCGGCTATGCCTTCTACCACCGTGCCCTTCGAAATCTCGACGCATTGACCCAAGAAGATCTGCTCGTAAAGCTTCTTTTGAAACTCCGCATTGTTCGGTCGAATATGCTGGAGTTCCGCAATCTCTTCTTTCGAGCCGCAGCCAAAGCTCGCGACTTTGGCGTCAAAAAGCATCTGCGATGCCGCCGCAAGGGCTATCGTAGGCAGAGCGTATTTCCATGTTCCTGACATGTCGGTCGGCCTTCGTTTCGGATCAAGACAAGCAAGATAAGAGAGTGATCTCCCACGCTGGGAGATCACTCGTGAAGACCAAACGTCAGACGTGTCCACCTTTCACATGAGTGAAGATCCAATGGATGATCACGTCCGCCACTTGCAGATTATTGTGATCGAGCATCATCATATGGCTGTTGCCGTGAATGCCGATCGCCGGCAGCGAGATGAATGTCATATCGCCCCCCGCATTGTTGATCTGCTGCATTTCCTGAACGCAGGTCGGGGAGGGTTGCGGAGTCGAGAAGTGATCGGCCACGACGATAAGAATCGGGATGTGCTTCAGGATCTGGACGTCGGCTGGCGTAAGGTTGGAAAAGCAGCCGGTCTCGAGCTGGATGATCCCGCGAACGCCTTTTGAGCCCGGCTGAAGGGCGGCCATTGTGGGATATCCGCTCGATTGCGAGTGACCCATCAGGATCGCGCCATCGAGATCGTTTGCGAGCTGGGCCATTGCAGCCGGTGTGCTGTAGATAGTGTTCGGATCGGTCGGCGTGCATGTCCCGTCGGCGCAGCCAGCGGGAACATTGGGCAAAGTGGAATTCAGGTCGGGTATGACTTGATTGTAGAACGTGAGCGTGGATCCCGGGCCCACCCCAACCGTATTCATCGGGAACTGCTCGTCCGGATAGGGTGTGAGGGTCGCGTAATTCCCCCACCGGAATACGTTCCAGGCAAAAGCATCCGTCGCAATGAGAATCGGCGGATTCGAGCTTGGCGGTGCGTCGCCGACGAGCACCTTTTGATATTGAAGGGCATTGAATCCCGAACGGCCACGGCTGACCTGTTCGGCGAGGTAAGTATCGAATCCTTTGCGCACGAAATATTCGTCCCACCCCATACGGCCGTCCGGGGTCGTCTGCCATGACTTGGAACTCAGGCAACAGCCGTGCACAATGATCAGAGGAAATCTACCATTTCTGATCAATGGCTTCTGATATTGGACATACATTTGATTGACCATTGAATTTCCGGCGTCGCTCGCGAAGGCTGACGGGGAAATGTATTTGGACGCGATCGGCTGGGTATATCCGTCGATGAAGAAGCTCCCTTCGCCTGCGAGAAGGAGTGGCGGCGAGGGTTTAAGATCGCGAAATTCCTGCGCGGCTGCGCCGATCGGCGTTAAAGCCAGTGCGACGAGCGCCGCGCGCAACAAAGTACTTCCCGAAAGATGGCGTCCCATTCCTTCCTCCCGCATTCGAATTATCGAAGTTGCTAGCTTGGCAGCTGGTGAGTGACAGCCGGGCTCAAACCTCCTGCGGAGAAAAGGGTCGGAATAGGGATTCCCCAGGAACTGCACCTATGCCCGGACAAAATCTCATTTCGCCGCATGAGGTTAAGCTGAAACGCTATGGAAAACCTCAGGATGGGTCTTCCATGAAATTCCCGCATCCAGAAAAGTCTTGTTTTCGGCTACGCGCGGCCAGCGAAGATCCCCATGCGCGGAGGCGGAGCAATTTCGTGCGGTGAGGGGTCGCGAGAGGCGCCAGCCAGTGCGGCTTTACCTCCAAGCTGGCTCCGGCCGGCTATCGCTGGCGGACCTTTCGTTTCGGCGTGGCGAGGATTGCTTATGTGTAGCCCGATTTCGAAAAACTTGTCGAAAGGCAGCGTGGAGGGCTTGCTCTACGGAGAAGCGGGACGGAAAGTTCAAGAGCCTTGCCAAAAGATCTCATTTTCCGCGCAATCGTTGTCGCGACGCTCGCCGTCATTGTAGCTATCGTTCTTTTTGGAACTGGATCGGCCCCTATCTTGCACCTTTCGGACTGGCTTGCGCTTGAGCCAGCCCATGTCGAGGGAGACGCGACTGGTATTTTCGGGCTGGCGGAATTCTTCGCGATCCTCGCTCTGTTCGTGACGATTTTTAACGTCTCGGATTTTCGTTATCGCTACCGAGCATCCGTCTGGCCGCTGAATGTCCGAACGATTGGTCTTGGGGCCATCATTTCGATCAGTCTAATTTTAATCTTGACCGAGTTCTGGTTTCAAAATCATTTTTTGTTGCCCCACTTTCTCAACAGCTATGCCAACCTCAAACTTGTTCTAGCGACCTTCTTCGCCGCAATCGTCTATGTGTTTGTCGCCGCCTGTTTCGTGTGGCCGCCGCGCTTTTGGCAGATGAACGCGCGCCGGTTTTACGAAGTGACAAATTACTATGTTCATCAGGGCAACACCGACCGCCTCCAGGCGATAGCGGAGGAGCTTTCGTCAGCAATCGAAGACATCTTTGTTTATGCATCGAAGATACAGATTGACGACAATCCGTCGTTGACATCGCTCCTCGCTCACGACGTTATGCTTATTCTAGCGGACCGCCGGTTCTGTCATGTTGTCGTCGACCGGGTTCCCGGTCTAGCATTGCGATGCTTTCGCTTAGCCTCGACTTATCCCACCGTGCCCTTCGCAGATTTCGCACACTTTATCGGACAGGAGTTTATCGCCAACACGAACTCGGCATTCTATCGGGAGGACGTGTTCGGATCGGGCTACTCACGTTATGCCAAGCCGATTTCCAATGCCGTTTTCGGCAACTACGAACTCGTCGAGCGATGTGCTTCGAAGCGCTGGTCGCCGCTGGACGTGGACTATCGGAAGATCGGCAGATTCGACGAAGAGACAATCGAGGGGTTCTACCGCGCTGCCACATCTTTCGTCACAGTCTATCTGGAAAAGACAAGAGGTCGGATTCACTCCTATGCCTTCGCGCGGCTTCTTGGATCGTTCGAGAGCATGACGTCGCAAATGTCGACGGTGGAAAGCATGGGCGAGAGCTGGTACCGGTCTCCGGCCTATGCCGGGCTAAGCCATTCGATTCGTTTTATTGAGTTCGCCGTCAAAGTCATGGACAAGCTCCAAATCGCGCCTACCTCGTTGCGCGAGCGAAAAGATCTCCCTCTTGATCCTTACGATGGCCTTGCCGCGTTGTTTTACGAGGCGGTGTTGCACGCTGCATTCGTTGCGCAGCCAGAGTTCAGATGCTGGGACATACAGCACAATGTGGTCTGGGCGGGAGCTCTGAATTTCTATCAGCCGTCCAAGGCCCTAGCCGCGCTGAAATTCAAAATTCGACGCAAACTCTACGATAAAATTCGCGAAATGGACCGCTTTCCAAATTTTGTGGGAGCTCGCATTCTCGGCTTCTGCCTCAACGTTCTAGGCCTGCAACTGATCAATAGACACAAGAATTACCTGCACAGGTGGGATTACCCGCTTCAATGCGTCGTCCTGCATTGGACGAAGCGGAATTTCCGCTGGCTTACCGAGGAATATCCCAATCTTCTTCCAGTCTGCCTGCAAGGTTTCATTTCGTATGACAAGGACGGGCATCGGCTCGCCCAGGCGAACGGAAACAAAATTAGGCAGACGCCAAGCAGCCTTATCTATCTCGATCTTGATTAAGATTTCAGGCGACCCATTTGGCCGACTTCATCGTCCCACGAGGGCGTGCATTCACATCCGTCACGACTTTTGCTTTTCCGATTGTGCCGAGCGCGATGAGAGCTCCCTGAATCGAGTGGATAACTGCTTCGCCAGGAGGGGCCACAGAGGACCTTCGAGCCTCAAATCTTTCCGAACCATTACGCGCAAATCACGGGTTGCCTCGGAGATAGAGTAACTGTCCTCATCGAGCATCCGAAACCAATCGTTTCTCTCGATTGAGAGGCATTTGAAGAGCTCTTCGAGCCTTTTTGAGGCCGCTTCTGCAAGGAGCCACGTCTCGGAAGCGACCCGCCGTTTGAGCTTTTCTTTCGCCGCCGTGTAGGCTTTCGATAGTTCGCTTACCTTGTCTTCCGTCATCTTGCGACCGCTGATTTCCGCGTCGTAATGCTCATCATACCATCGAGCCATGTCGTACAACGCGTCGAAGATTGAGGTGTACGCTTCGGCCTTCCGCTCCCAAACTTTTTGACTACGGAAATTTCGCAACGCGAATGTTGCGGCAAGCCAGCCGCCGATGAGCGACAAAACGGGTTGGAGCAGGAGTTGGATAGACATAGAGCTAGAGGGCGACCAGATCGGCGAGCTTGGCCGCGACGTCTGCCATCGACTCTTCTGCAGTGCTCAGGCCGGTTCGCGAGGCCAGCATGGGGCTGACGTCGCGGAGAGCGTCGTACGTCGTGCCGTGCACGACGGGGACGAGCCGCTCACGCGCGAGGAGTACTGATAGCTCTTTGTCGGCGATACCCTCTGCTGGGAGGCGGCGCAGTAGCGCGGGGGTCACCAGCACGATCCCAATCCGCGAGTTCGCCAAGCCCTTGTCGATGGCGCGGAGCAACGGCGTGCCGAGGGCGACGTCCTTCTCGCTGAACCAGACCGAGACACCGAGCGACTCGAGCAGATCGTGCAGCTGCTTGGCGGCGCCCTGCCGGTCGCCCCCGCATGGCAGAGGAAGACGTCACGAAGGTCAAGGGACGCTTGCTTCTCCACGTTCTCGCGGACCGGCGTGAGCGCCCGCACTTCTTCAGGCGTGTACAACACTACCGAGCCGGCGCGCGACCATCTTGGCCTTACGCTTCTGCTGGACCCGCCGCTGCTTCTGCCGGACCCGCCGCCGCTGCTCCATGAGGCGGAGTAAAACGGGGACGGGGACGAGTACGACCCGTAGCTGGAGCTGCTATAGCGCCCATAGCGGCTACCACATGCGGGGCAGTCCGCTTCAGCGCTCGCTGTGCGATGGCCTCTTACTGGCGCTGTGCATCTTGCCATGCGGGCTAAGATACAGGGCACCATCGCTAAGGCGCTAGCGCAAAGCGGCTACGCCCCTCGGTTGTGGGCCAGTATCCACCATTTTCGGTCATTCGATATACCGGTTCACGACCTTGAGACACGCCTCTCAGTCAGGCTGATCGAGATCCACGAACTAGGCGCCGCACGCGGCAGCGAAGCATTCCACTTCTGCCGTTCAGCGCACCGGCACGAGAGCGTATTCAACAATCCAACAGCGCGATCCCAGCCGTATCGATCAATGAGATTGGCGCTTTTGCCGCTGGCGGCGAGCCGGGCAAGGGCCTGTATAGGCGTACCTGCGCCGGGCTAGCTCGGATTTACTAGGGTTGCCCGGCGGCTCTCTTTGGCACGCCAAGCGAACTCGCGGACGCGAGCTTTCCAAGGGGCGGCGAGACGCGACCCATGCTTTACCCGGCGCCATTCTGGACATCGATTTGTATATAGAAATTACAGCTAACTTACTGATTGCTGGTGCCGGTTGCAGGAGTCGAACCCGCGACCTACTGATTACAAATCAGTTGCTCTACCAACTGAGCTAAACCGGCACGCGAATCGCCGCTAAAATCCGCCGCGGCGCCTCAAGCAAGCTAACGCGGCTCAGCTAGCAGCGCGAGAGGTGACTTGCAACCGTCGCGCCAACCGTCCGCCGGCTCGGTTTCCAGCAATATTGATGCGATGCAAAAATTCTGAAATCGAGCAGATTCTGCTCGAAATCTGGAAACTTTCGGCTATTCTAGGGCGTTCGAGGCGAACGAAATTGAATTTTTGCCCTATCAAACGCAGAAATCGCCGATTTTTCGCGAAATCTCCATGGGCCGAAAATTTGGTTTGGTGCGGCGCAACATGAGGGGAAAGAAAACATGGATCCGGTCCAAACGACCATTTACGCGATCCTCTGGACTTTCTGCTTCGCCGTCGCCGTGTATGCGCTGGTAACAGGTCAATAGGTCCCGCGCGAGATCGGCAAGCTCGAAGATGCCGGTGATGCCGGGCTTCTTTGCATTCGGGGTCGGCGCGCTTTAAATCTTTATTATCCATGTCTCGCCAAGATTGACGCTAGGAAGGCCGAGTACGGCCGGCGTCGCGCGGCTCCCGCAACCCCTGACTTTGGCCGCAACCTTGCCGTAATGCCTACTAAGATGCGCGGTCGAGCCGGTCTTGTTCGCTCGCCAGCAAATGCGAAGCCGAAAAGACGCCGAATCGACCAAAGCAATTGCGCCAAGGGGCGCCTGGAGGGGACCAATGTCGATGACGTTCGGATCAGCAGTAAAATCTGGCCTCGCTCTGGCATTGGCCGGCAGCGTCGTTCTGGCCGCGAGCGCCCCGGCGCAGGCTGGCGATGGCGGCGCCATCGCCGCCGGCATCCTTGGCGGAACAGCGCTCGGCTTCATCGCGGGCAGTGCTGCAGCAGCTGCTGCCCCGCCGCCTCCGCCGCCCGGCTATTACGCGCCGGCTTATGCGCCCGGCCCCTATTATGGCCCGCGTTGCTGGTATGAGCCCGAGCAAGTCTGGGACGGCTATGCCGGCGCCTATGTCGTGCGCCGCGTGCGCGTCTGCAATTAAGTTTCGCTTCGCAGATCTCCACAGGGCCCGTTCGCGGGCCCTGCGCGTTCATGGCCGCTTCACCAGGCGAATTTCAAAGCCGAGCGATGTCTCGTCGAAATGGCCCGCGCCGAAAGGCGTCGCGGCAAACATCTGCGCGAGTTCTTCTCGCGAATAGGCCCGTTTTCGCAAACTGTGTTTGAAGATCACGCGGGTCATGAAGGAATCGAACGCGCTGAGATTCATCTGATCGACGATATCGTCGATCGCCTCGTCCGAGGCATCGTTGCGCAGATCGATGACGAGCGCGCGGCCGCCCGGCCGCAGCACGCGGTGCATCTCGCGCAATGCCCCGAGCGGGTCGGTGAAATTCTTGAAAGCGGCGCGGCAGACGACGAGATCGAAGCTGTCGCCGGCAAAGGGCAGGGCGGCAGCCTCACCTTGCCGGAAATCCACAACGGCACCGGCGCGCGCCGCATTTTCCGTCGCAATCCGTACGAAAGACTGGCTGATATCGAGCCCCGTGATCCGATAAGCCCCGAGCTTGGCGAGCTCGATGGCCAAATAGCCGGGTCCGGGCGCAACTTCGAGGACGGCAGCATGCGGCGGCAGATTCGCAGCAATGCGTTGCGCCGTTGCGCGATAATCGGCAAGGCTCTTGAGCGTATTTCGGGCATACCAAGTCGCGAGCAGCCCCTCCATGGGCATCCCTCGATACGGCCTTGCCTTTTTCGCTTGGAACTGCATGTCGCACCTCATTATCTTAGTTGCTAAGATAATTTGTTGCTAAGGGATATTGCGGATGAAGTCAAGCAAGACCCGGCAGGATTTGATTGCCGCACTGAACACGGCCATGCGCGAGGCGAGCGGGCAGGGGGTGCTCTACAGCCAGGCGGTGGCCCAACGGCTCGGGATCAACAGCACCGATCTCGAATGTCTCGACCATATCGCTCTGCGCGGCCCGCTCACGGCCGGCGCGTTGGCTGCCGCAACGGGACTGACCAGCGGAGCGATCACCGGCGTGATCGACCGGCTCGAGCGCGCCGGTTTCGCCGCCCGCGAACGCGACGCCAACGATAGGCGCAAGGTTCTGGTCCGTGCGTTGCCGGCAATCGAGAAGAAGATCGCGCCGCTCTTCGAGCCTATGCAAAAGGCGGCTATCGCGTCGCTCTCGTCCTATTCGGACAAAGAGCTCGCGCTGCTGCTCGACTTTCTGCAACGCGCCAGGGACGCCTCGCTCGCCGCCATGGCAGAACTCGGCTCGCTTCCTGCGTAGGTATTTTATGCTCGAAACCTGGCACGAATTTTATTCCCTGCTCGGCACCGCGGCGGCGGCACTCGCGGCGCTGCTCTTCGTCGCCGCCTCGATCGGGACCGGCTTCATGAGTGCGCAGCGCGGCGGCCCGACGCGCACGTTCACGAGCCCGGTGCTGTTTCACTACACTTACGTGCTGTTCGTCAGCTTGATCGCGCTGATGCCGGACACGAGCGACATATCGATTGGTCTGATCGTTGGGTTCAGTGCGGCCGGCGCACTCGGCTATTCGATCTTCATCCTGCGCCGGGTTCTGTCGAGCTCCGTCACCGATATCGACGACCATCTCGGCTATGGCATATGCCCGCCGCTTTCCTATGCGGCGACGCTGGTTGCGGCGGTCCTCGTCTATCGACATTCGAGAATCGGGCCGCCGCTCTTGGCCGGCGCACTGATCTTTTCTCTGCTCGTGAATATCCGCAACACCTGGGATCTCACGGTATTTTTCGCGCAGCGGCGGAACGAACCGGACAAACAGCCCTAGCCACGGGCGGGTTACCACTGCGTCGGACCGGGAGGTGCGGCCGCAAGGTGAGCGTCGCGGTCGATCCGAACATGCGGCGAAAATCATGCGCAAAATGCGCCGAGTCCACATATCCGCTTTCATGTGCGGCCGAGGTGAAAGTGGTGCCTTTCGCGATCTCGCGCATCGCTGCCCGCAGCCTGGTCCAGGCGCGGTAATAGCGGAAGGGCACGCCCGCATGCTGCGTAAAAAGATGCTGCAAACGCGAGCTTGAAAGCCGCACGCTCTCGGCGATGTGTGCCGCCGGCGCAAGCTCGCCGGCGTGGAGATGCAAATATTCGAATATGCGATTGAGGCGCGGATCGCTTCCGTCCGGCAAAGCCAGGCGCCTTGAATAGCCGATCAAGTCTGCCAGCGCCGCGCCGAGTTCCTCTGGACGCGTTTCATAGAGCGTCCGGAGGAAGGAGATATTGCCGCCGTTGCCGATGCGTGCGCCACCAAGATCACGCGAACCGGGAAGTAACCTCGCCAGTGTTTCAATCCCGCCGGTCTGCGGCTCGAGGTAAAGCGCCGCAACCGGCTCGCCGCCGAAATCGAGTTCGTGACGCAGCCCCGGCGGAATGACGGCCGCGCGGCAGGAGTGCCATTCTCCTTCCTCCACGCGCAAACGGAATTTGCCGTAGAGCCCGAGAAGATAGACCGGTGCACCGCCCTTGTGACTGGTGAGCCGCCCGGCGGGCGCAACGAGAAAGCTCAAGCCCTCGCCGATATGCCATAGCCTTTCCAAGCTTTGTTCCTCGCAGCACGTTCATACAAGCGCCAGGTGCCATCGCAGGCTACATCGCCTTCCGTCAAATCCGCATCGCGTGTGGCAAGGCTCGATGAAACCGCGCTCTCTTACTGGCACAAAATCGCGACTGGACGGAGCAGGCCTGCTGCTGATCGCAGGTCTCTTCCTCGTCTTGTTCCCGCCGCTCCATTGGCTCGCCAGCGGATCCTATCCGATCTTCGGTTTGCCGCGGTCGCTTTTCTATCTTTTCGGCTTCAGCGCGCTCCTGACCGCCGGACTCGCGCTGGCGTGGCTGCTGGACGGCACGAAGGCCTGAACCTCATGACCAGCGCCATCCTCATTACCTACGGAACTCTTGCTGTCTTCTTCGCGATCGTCGTCCTGATCCTGCAAGTGGCGCATATCAAGGACCGCAATTTCACCGAATTTGCGGTCGCCGGGCGCTCGTTCGGCGGCGCCTATCAGGCGATGGCTTTTCTCAACACTTATCTGCCCGGAACCATATTCATCGCCGGCGTCGGGTTCATCGCAAGCAAGGGCGTGATCGGCTTCTATCAGCTCCCCGCCTGCCTTATCGGGCAGCTCACGATGTACGTCATGGCCCGGCGTGTGTGGACATGGGGTTCGACCTACGACCTGCGCACGCAGGCCGATCTCTTGGGGCTGCGGTTCGGCAGCCGCGCGGTACGGATTCTTGCCTCTCTCGTCGGCGTTCTTGCGCTCTTGCCGTTTCTGGTCCTCGGCATGCAATCGTTAGGCGCCGTGTTCAGCGCGCTCTCGTTCGGTCGGATCGGCTATACGAGCGCGGTCGTCATCGGCGTCGCCGCCATGGCTGTGCGCCAGATCTGGACCATGAACATGGGTATGCGCGGCATCGTGATCTCCGATTTCTTTCAGGGCATCGTGGCCTATGGGATCGGTACTTTGCTGATTATCGGCTTGATTGCGTGGCTCGGCGCACAAGGCATCGGCTTCACGTCTGTCGAGCCGCGGCTCTACGTTTTCCCGGGTCCGGCAAGTCCGGTTCCGCTGGCCTTCTTTTCCCTGGAACTCACGCTCGTTCTGGGCTCTCTCTGCTTTCCTGACCTCTTCATCCGGCTCTACACAGCCGACGGCGTGCGCAGCGTCAAACAGGGTGCGGCGCTCGGCGCGCCGATCGCGCTCGTTTTTCTGGGCGGCCTCAATTTGCTGGCGCTGCTGAGCACGGCGCTTCCGGGCGTTGCCGGCAAACCTCAGGACGCTTGGTTTGCGCTTGCCGGCCGAGCCGGAGGGCCGTTCGCGCTCGCGCTCGCTGGAACGATGGTGTTCGCGGCGTCGATGGGAAATTTCGATGCGACGGTTCAGTCCTGCGCAACGCAGCTCGCCAATGACGTGCTCGGCGCCTGCCTCAAATTATCGAGCCGCCAGCTCACGCGCATCGCGCGGGCGACGATCGCCATTCTCACGATTGCGACGGCGGCGATCGCCTGTCTGCCTTTGCCGCAACTCTTCACGCTCGTTCTCTTCGGACTGCAGGCCGTGATCCAACTCTCGGTTCCTCTGTACCTGGGCATTTTCACGCGTTTCGGAAATTCGACGGGCGCGGCCGGTGGCCTGATTGCCGGCATCGCGACCCTTGCCGTGCTCGATTTGCGCTGGCCCCTCGCAATACCTTGGGCATTCGGACTGAACGCCGGGCTCATCGCGCTCGGCGTGAACCTGCTCGTCTATGTCGTCGCGGGAGTCTTACGGGCGCCCGATATGGAGGAGCATCGCCGCATCGAGCGGCTTTTTGCGGCCCTGCGCATCCCGCCGAAAGCGCCGGCTGAAGCCCCGTCGGAAGGCGCGCCGGCTGCCGATTGAAAGCGCAGGCTTGGCCCTTGGGAAATCGCCCGCTGGACCGTCCGGCTTTCGCGCGCTAGGTTCGGTTTACTTTTCGTAAACCATGAGGTTCTGCGATGAAGGGTCGGGTGTTCCTCGCGATTTTAGCGCTCGGCCTCGGCGGTCCGGCGCTTGCGGCGTCAGGCGGGATCCACGCGGTCCAAGGCTTTGCCGTCCGACAAACGCACGCTTCTGGCTTTCATGGGCAGAATCGGGAGGCGCATCCACAGGTCCTCGCGGGGCACGACCGCCACGGCGGCTTCGCCGGATGGGGTGGGCCTTATTCGACTCTCTGGTCGGGCACATTCATCTCTGGCACGCCGGAGCAGGGGCAAGGGCCGGATTACGGACCGCTGCCCTATTACGGACCCTATGGCGGCCCGCCACCTTATTATGCCTATGGCATGCCGGACATGCCGCAGCCTTGCGTCAAGCCGCTGCTCATTCATGTCGCGCCGCCACAACACCACACCAAATTGCCGCGCGTCGTCTACGGGACGCCTTTCACCTGCAGCTAATTTCTCACTGCCGCGCTGCCGTCGATTTGCGCTCACGCACCTCCTTTGAGCTTCGTGTGGACAAGCGCGAGCGCGACGGCGCAGGCATTCGAAACGTTGAGGCTCTTGATCGCGCCAGGCATATCGAGCTTTGCCAGGACATCGCATTTCTCCCGGCTGAGGCGGCGCAGGCCCTTGCCTTCGGCGCCGAGCACAAGGGCGAGCGGGCGCGTGAGCGGCGCCTCGGTGAGGCTTACCGGCGCCTCTGAGTCGAGTCCGACGCGGAGATAGCCGAAGTCGCCGAGATCATCGAGCGCGCGGGCGAGGTTCACGACTTCGACGATCGGGACGAGTTCGAGTCCGCCCGAGGCCGCCTTGGCGAGGACGCCGGAAAGCGCCGGCGCATGGCGCTCGGTCGTGATCAAGGCATCGACGGCAAAGGCCGCCGCAGTCCGCAGGATCGCGCCGACATTATGCGGATCTGTGATTTGGTCGAGCATGAGGACGAGGCCGCCCTTTGCGGCGATGTCCTCGATGGTCATCGGGGGCAGAGGGCGTGCTTCGAGGAGCACGCCCTGATGCACGGCGTCGGGTCCCAGGCGGCGGTCGAGGTCTTCCGGCGCGACGATGCGTGGCTTGAGGCCGGCCTCAGCGGCCTCCGCCTCGAGCCGCGCGGCAGCCGTCTCCGTCGCTGAGAGCGCCAGGAGATCGCGGCGTTTGGCCCGCAGGGCTTCCCGCACCGCATGAAAGCCATAAATGACGACGACATCACCCGCCGGGCGATGAAAGACCGGCTCGCGGCCGCGGGGCGCAGCTTTGGCCTCTGGCTTCTGCGCTTTGCCGCGATGTTTCGGCCAGGGCTGCCGGTTCTTCATGGGGCTGACCTCTCCAAGCCTCGCAGAGGCGGCGCAGCGGTCCGAGTGCCGCGGCGCCTTTGGGATTGACAGATCGGGGCGGCTCTTTCCATAAGCGCCCGGCGATCAACCGCAACATCTTGCGGGGGAGTGTCCCGAGCGGCAAAGGGGGCGGACTGTAAATCCGCTGGCTATGCCTTCGTAGGTTCGAGTCCTACCTCCCCCACCACCGCTTCCAAAGGCACAGAGCCGCCGTCTGCTTCTGGAACATTTGGACGCCGGCTCTTCGCAATCATGCTCCGCCTGTCGTCACACAAAGCCGCCAGCTGAAGAAACCTGCAGCACATGCCCGTTATTTTGGATCCGGTTTCATCTCGGCGAGGATTTTACGCAGTTCATCCTTGGCGCGGCTGTCCTGGTCGCTCGAAAGGAAATGCTCGACCTCGCAAATATCGGTCGTCGGAGTAAAGGGCTCCAAAGCGAGGGTCTCGTTATAGATGACGACCTCATGCTTTACATGTGCGCCGGCGGCATCCGTAAAGAGCGTCCAGCGCTCATACTCTCTCGCCCTGCCTTTCGGGCGTGTCTGGTAAAACACCTTTTCCATGTCGACCTCTGACCCGAGGATAATGCGATCGGCTTTCATCTATGCCTTCGCGAGCCGGATTTCGAATTGAGATGGAAGCATTGGGCGCGATCCAAGCTCGTGATCGCCGCGGACTGATCTCGCACCGGCGAGACGATCCGGACGCGTTCTTTCGCAAGGCATCCTTGCCGCATGCTTCGCGCGGCGCATGCCGGTAAGTGCGCTTGGCGCTTGATTTTCATTGCCGGATATCTGCAGTATAGTTCGAGCTATATTTCGGGAGTTCGGGCGCTCCGAGCTCCCCACGAATTTTGAAAATAAGTTTATTGGGAGGCGATAATGAAACGCGGCCCGATTTTTACGGCGGCATTGTTTTTCGCCGCTCCGGTCTTGGCGCAAACCAACGCCTTGCCGACGCCGGGTTTACCGCTCCCGCCGCTCCAGCAAGCGCCAAGCGCATCGCCGGCGCCGAGCGCCCCGCCATCTGCTTCCCCGAGCGCCGCGCCGAGCGCTGCGCCATCCACGAGCCCGGGCGCCATGCCGCTCCCGGAGGGCTGGGGCGCGAGCCCGGTGCCGAACATCAATCTTGTCGGCAAATGGAGTTTCCAGGCCAATTCGGAAGGCATCCCGGAGGATGGAATTCTCGTTTTCCAGGCGAGTGGCGTCTACAACGAATTTCTGCGCTTTCCGCAGACACCGCAGCTCGGAAATCAGGTCGTGCAGGTCTGGGGCAATTACACGGTGCAGGGCGCGACTCTGACCGAGAGGCCGACCGGCGGGCAGGTCTCCAACGGACCCAATCCCAATGAGATCTGCAATCTCCAGACCAATCAATGCGTGGCGCTCAACCTCACGCCGCAGACCGAGCAATTGCAAGTGGTCGATGCCAATACGATCAAGACGAGCACCGCGACGGCAAAACGCATCCAATAGGGTGACGCCATGAAGCCGAGACTCACAGCGGCAGCATTTCTTCTGGTCGCGGCTTGTCCCCTCGGGGCCGTCGGCCAAGTCCAATATCAGCCGATTGCGGCGCTCCCGCTCGTCAAATGGACGAGATTCAGCGATCCCGTCGAGGGCGCGTTCAGCCTCGATGTGCCGGCAGGCTGGAAGAACGCGGGCGGCACGGTCCGGCGCAATGCGCTGCAAGTCTTCGGCGCCGAGATGACGGTCTCGCCGAACGGCAATACGATCATCGCCCTCAACGACGCACGGCTCGTGAGCTATGTCGTGCCGACAGCGCTTATGGCCTATGCCGGCTTCAAGATCGGCAGCATCTACGATGGGGGAGGCGGCACAAGATACGTGGTTGCGCCTTATCAGAACGGCCAGCAATTCGCGTCTTGGTATGGGCAGGTCACTCTGCCGAGCTTCTGCACGAACATCGCGCTCGTAAGCAGCGGCGCGCGGCCCGACGTCAATCAGCAGCTGAGCCAGCTCGCGCGATCTTTCGGGCTCGGCGCCGATGCCGGCGAAGCCACGTTCACCTGCAGCAAGGATGGCCTGCCGATGACGGCTTACGTTTTCGCGCAATCGAACACGATCAGCGGCCAGCTCGGCGCGATCTGGTATCCCTATCCGGTGCTCGCCTTTTTGACGCCGACGCCGCTTGCCGGAACGGTCGCCGGCATGTTCTCGCACATGATCAAGTCGGTGGAACTCAATCCGGCTTGGCTCCAGGGCCAGCAGCAAGTCGCCATGAAAGTCTCGCAGATCGCGACTCAGACCGAAAACGCCATCTCGCAGGACATCATGGAATCCTACGAGAATCGCGAGGCGACGATCGACCGGGTGATGGACGAAGGCTCACGCGAGCGCCTCGGCATCGATTATTATTCAGACCCGGCAACCGGCCAGCAATATGTCGTCTCGAACACGGAAAATTACTATTGGACCGACGCGCAAGGGCACGTCGTCGGCACCAACACGGATACGGCCCCGGGACCCGGGTTCAGCAGGTTGCAGCGCGTCCCGCCGCAATAGGAGTTGGCGGATCTTTCATCCGGGCACCGCGGCAGCAACGAAGGCTGCGAATGCGACGACGCAGGCGACGGCCATCCAACCGGCAGCTTCGGAGGCGACCCAAGCACGATCTTGGACGCCTTTGCTCGCCGCATAGGTCAAGTAGCAAGCCCGAATGCCGGTGACGATGACCGCTAGGTCAAAGAGGAAGAGAAGCCACCATTTCATGACGGCAGGCCCCACTTGTCGGCTCACGCAACTGCCAAGACAACAGCGCGACGTACGGACTCGTTCCAAGCTCGCGATTCGGACAAGGCCTCTCGCAGCGCAGATGCGGATTCCGATGCCTATTGGGGGCGGTAGCGCTCGCCTTTGCCGAGAATGACGCCATTGGCGCCCGCAATTCCGAGTTCCAGGCTCTCGCCGATGCGCCGGGAAAGCGCAACGAAATGTTCTGCCGCTTTCGGCGGGCAGATTTCCTTCGCGGTTGCCTCGAAGAGTTCGAGCCAGCGATCGAAATGTTGCGCGCCGATCGGCAGCGGCAGATGCATGCGCATGGGTTGGCCGTGGTAGCGTCCGGTCATCAGCGCGACGGACGACCAGAAGGCGCACATGCGGGCGAGATGCGGTTCCCAATCCGTAATCCGCGCCGCGAATATCGGGCCGATCAGCGCATCTTTCTGCACGCGCGCATAGAAGGCCCGCACGAGACGCTCGATCATCGGCTCGTCAATGCCCGTCGCGGCTTGGATTTCGGCGCTGAGCGCGGCACGGCGCTCGGCTGCGGTAACCGGCGTAGAAATGTCTGTCATTGGGCGATCGCAGTCTTCGGCGGATAAAGATGCATACAAAATGAATATTATCGCGTGGCCAGCGTTTCAAGCCGCTCGCGCGCGGCTTCAGGACGCAGCAAGCCCGAGGCTGGCTTTTAGGGAGGCGAATTTCGGCCGCAGCAGATCGGCCAGGGTATAATCATCGAGAACCTGGAAGAAGGCTTCGAGTGCTTTTCGGAGCGCATGTTCCAGCCGGCATGGGCCTGCGATCCGGCAGTCCGGCGCC
Source organism: Beijerinckiaceae bacterium (assembly GCA_021324915.1). Lineage (GTDB taxonomy): Bacteria > Pseudomonadota > Alphaproteobacteria > Rhizobiales > Beijerinckiaceae > Methylovirgula. The sequence continues at coordinate 250,136 of JAJPIC010000027.1, forward strand.
TGCGCGAAACAATCGACGAGAGTGAAATCCTCTTCCGTATTGCGGACCACCTCGCCCAGATTGATCTCGCTCGGCGCTCTCGCGAGTTTCAAGCCGCCGTTGCGGCCGCGTAGCGTCGCGACATAACCGAATTGGCCGAGCGCTTGGACGACTTTCATCAAATGGCTTTCCGATATGCCATAGACCTCCGCGATCTCCCGGATCGAGCTCAGTCGGTCCTGTTGCAAGCCAAGATAGATGAGGACGCGCAAGGAATAATCGGTATAGCGGGTCAGCCGCATGCGCCTGTCTCCGATAGGCAATTCATCCTAGCCCTTGCCTGGGCGGAGGGCAAATAATAAGATGTATTAAAAATACATCTATTTAGGCCGGCACTTTGCATGTGAACCGTGCCGAATCGGCGGAAAGCTCAGGCAAGCGGAAAGCTCAGGGAAGATGCCGAGCATCACATTTCTCGGAGAGTCGATCGAGGTCGATGCGGCAATCATTGCCGAGGGCCTGGGATTGTCGCCCGCGCGGCTCCAAGAGCGCATGCGGGAGGGTGGGATCACGAGCTTGTGCGAACGAGGGATCGATGCGGACGAGGGCCGCTATCGGCTCACGTTCCTTTCGCCGGGCAGAAGCTTCCGGCTCGTCGTCGACGCGCAGGGCAATATTCTCGAACGTTCGAGGGTCGATGGCTCGCCTCGACGGCGCGGGATTGCTTGATCGTGCGGGTGTGGAGAACGAGATTACATATTTTTGACGAGGCCCGCGCGAAGGTTTATTTCCTCCGTAATTTTCTAAATTCCTGTCTGCTCGGCGAATGAAATCGCGAGCACGGCGCATCGGTTGCAATGGGCTTTCGTCCATAGCATAGTCGCGGCGTTTGCGGGTGTAGCTCAATGGTAGAGCAGCAGCCTTCCAAGCTGAATACGAGGGTTCGATTCCCTTCACCCGCTCCAATCGAAAAAGGGGAGAGAGATGAAGATGATGCTCTTGGCAGGGGTCGCCGCGCTCGGGTTGGGCTTTGCCGGAATCTCCACGGCTTCGGCCGCTCCGATGTCCGAAGGCGCCTTCGTCGGTCAGACGGCGCATTACAGCGCGCCGGTCGAGAAGGCCTGGTGCCGCGTGCATCGCTGGTGCCGTTACGGGCGCTGCTGGGTGCGCCGTCGCTGCTGGTAAGCAATAAAGCGGGCCTGGAGATCGGACGCGGTCTTCAGGCTCCTCCGCGGCGCGCTTTCGCGCGGGAGGGGAAATGATCGTCGCGACAAGCAATGAAATCGCAGGCTACCGGATCGTCCGCCATCTCGGCCTCGTGCGCGGAATAACCGTGCGTTCGCGCAGCGTCGTCGGAAATCTCGTCGGCGGAATTCAATCGATCTTCGGTGGCAAGTTGAGCGCATTCGTGCAACTGGCCGAAACGGCACGCCAAGAAGCCTATGACCACATGTGCGAACATGCGGCGCAGGGCGGCGCCAATGCCGTGGTCTGCATGCGCTATGACGCAAACGAAATCATGGACGGCATTACCGAAGTGCTGGCCTATGGCACAGCGGTCTGGGTCGAGCCGGCTTAATCTTCGTCTTTCGACTGTATCGCGACAAGGCTCCCAATACGCCATTGCGAGCAGCGAGCGACGAAGCATCCGGGAAGCCGTTGCTTCAATCTGGATCGCTTCGCTCGCAACGACACCGCGTTCGCGGGAGAGCTGCGTCGGCCGCACCTAGCCGGTCGGCGTGCCCTTGAGCATGCGCCAGGACTTTTCGGCGCGCGCCGTGTTTGCCTTGGGCGCCGTCAAAAAATAGACAAGCGATGTCGCGCTCGAGAAACAGAAGAGCCGATGGCTGTCGGGATCCGTCCAATTGATCGAGCAATCGGCGGGGATCCTGCGGCCGGTGATCACGCCGATCGGATCATTATCATCAAAAGCGCCCGCCATTCTCGTGGGCGGCACGACGGCTTTCCAAATTCCGGTTCCGGCCTGGAGTGAGGCGGTCGAGCGGGGATCCTGATTGATCGCGCCGGGCAGCACCGAGGATTGGGCGAAGGCCTCGGCGGCGACGAGGGAGCCGGTCAAGGCGAGCGCAGCGACAAGTTTGGCCCGAAGATTCATTTAGCCCTCCCATTGGAGCTCGAACCCTGGGGTTCGAATTCTTCGGCTGATTTATATCAGACATTGCTGCGGACCCCGAGTGAAGATGTCTGACCGCAGCGGTGACAAAGCCTCATCACGAGCCCGTGGCGGACGGGTCCTAGCAATTCTATACTGGTCTTAGAACCCCGAGGTCCCATGCTCTACGACCCGAGCTTGCTCAGAAGCTTCATCGCGATTTCCGAGACGCGAAGCTTTACCTTGGCGGCGCAGCGGGTGAATCTCACGCGCTCGGCGGTCAGCCTGCACATCAAGCGGCTGGAGGACCAGGTCGGCCGCCGGCTGCTGACGCGCACGCCCCATCTTGGGCTCACGGAAGACGGCGAACTGCTTCTCTCTTACGCGCGGCGCATCCTCGCTCTGCACCAGGAGGTCGGAGACCGGCTCGGCCGCCAGCCGAGCGGTTTGGTGCGGCTCGGTGCGCCCGAATATTTCGATCCGGCGACGCTCGCCTCCTTGCTCGGGCAGTTCTCGATCCGCAATCCGGCGGTGGAGGTCGAGATCAGCATTGGCCCCGACATTTTCCGGCAGTTCGAGAAGGGTCGGCTCGATCTTGCGGTCGTCTACCGCGAACTAGGCGAAGGGGAGGGAATCGTGCTGCGTCGCGAACGCCGCCTCTGGGCCGCGGCGCAAAGCTTTTCGCTCGACCTCAACGCGGCCGTGCCGCTCGCCCTTTTCCCTGCATATTGCGGCTGGAGGCAAATGGCGCTGGCAAAGCTCGATGGGCGGGGGCGCCCCTGGCGGCTTGTTGTCGAGAGCGCGGGCCTGGCGGGCCTTCTCGCCGCGGTCGAAGCCGGGCTTGCCGTATCGGTCTTGGCGCAGAACAATCTCAGCGGCTCGCTCAAGGCGCTCGGCGAGACCGATGGTCTCCCGGACCTGCCCGATTTCGAATATATATTGCTCCGCAAGCATGGCGCCTCGGCCGCCGCCGAGAGCCTTGCCGAAGTCATCGTCGATTATTTTCGCTTGTCGGCGGCGCTGCGCGAAAAGCGCAGGGTTTCCGATGGGGCGAGGTAAGGCTTCGAGGCTTGCTTTGCCGAGCGCCATCCGGCTAAAAGCCGAGAGCGTAGGAGTGTAGCTCAATTGGTTAGAGCACCGGTCTCCAAAACCGGGGGTTGGGGGTTCGAGTCCCTCCTCTCCTGCCAGCGGCGCGGCAGATTTTGGCGCATAGACTCGGGAGGCCGCGATGTCCGGCGCAAAAACCCTCACCGAGCTTGAAGAACGCATCGCGCTCGTGCGCGAAAATCTTCAGGAGCTGACGGAACAGGCGGCCGCCTTTTCCGGCGCCGAAGACGACAGTTTCGCTTCGGAACGTATCGCCGAACAGGAACAGCTTCTCGCCTCTCTTTTGAAGGAACGGGACGAATTGCTGGGGCGGGCCAAACAGGTTTGAGCCTGCAATTCAGCGACTGTTCCGAATTAACTTTCTACTAAATTGGTGGAATTTAGGATTGACAGAATTCGCCCCGAAATCTTAGGTGCGACAGATAGTTCGCGCTTTCGGGGATGGATATGTTCAGGTCGAAGATTGCGGTCATCGGTCTTGTTGTTGCGGCGGCGGCACTCGCTGTCGGGCCTGCCCGTCAGGCAAGGAGCGGGCAGGACGTCACGCTGCTCAACGTCTCCTATGATCCGACCCGCGAGCTCTATTCCGCGATCAATGATCTCTTCACCGAAGCCTATAAGGCCAAGACCGGCGTCAACGTTACGGTCGAACAATCGCATGGCGGCTCGAGCAAACAGGCGCGCGCCGTCATCGACGGGTTGCAGGCCGATGTCGTGACGCTCGGCGTCGGCTCCGACATTCTTGCGATCGAGAAGGCGGGGCTGATCAAGCCCGGCTGGCAGGACCGTTTCCCCGACAATGCCTCGCCTTATACTTCGACCGTCGCTTTTCTGGTGCGCAAAGGCAATCCGAAACATATCAAGGACTGGAAGGACCTGCTGCGCTCGGACGTGCAGGTTATCGTCGCCAATCCGAAGACGAGCGGGGCGGCTCGCTGGTCCTTCCTTGCGCTCTGGGGCGCGACGGCCGGCGCCAAGACTTACGATCTCTCGACGCCCGAGGGTCTTGCTGCTTCGATCGCGGCCGGCAAGGCGGCGAAGGATTTTCCCGCTTACAAGAATGCGGCCGCGCTGGCCGCGGTGACCGAACTCTATAAACACGTGCCGGTGCTCGATACCGGTTCGCGCGGCGCAACCGTTACGTTTGCACAAAAGGGCATCGGCGACGTTCTCCTCAACTGGGAGAACGAGCTCTATCTCGCCCAGGACGAATTCGGCGGCGACAAGTTCGACATCGTCTATCCTTCGACGAGCATTCTCGGCGAGCCGCCCGTGGCAATCGTCGATTCGGTCGTCGACAAGAAGAAAACCCGCGCGGTCGCGCAAGCCTATCTCGACTTCCTCTATTCGAAGGCCGCGCAGGACGTGATCGGGCAATGGCATTATCGCCCGCGCGACATCGAGACGCTGAAGAAATATAGCGCCGAGCTTCCGCCGCTGAAGCTCTTCACCGTCGACGAGACGTTCGGCGGCTGGGCGCGGGCGCAGAAGACTTTCTTCGCCGACGGCGGGATATTCGATCAGATCTACAAGCCGACGAACTAGGCGATTTGCGTTGCGGCCTGTTCGCGTCATATTCTCGCGAAATTCAGTCTCGCGTTCAGTGAAAGACTAGTCATGGGTCGCGCCACTCCCGTCATTCCGGGCTTCTCGCTCACCCTCGGCTATACGCTTTTCTACCTCTCGCTCTTCGTGCTGATCCCGCTTGCCGGTCTCGTCTTCAAGACGACGCAGCTGACTTGGGGCGAGTTCTGGCACACGATCACCGATCCGGTCGTCGTCGCCGCATTCCGGCTGACCTTCGGCGCTTCTGCGCTCGCTGCGCTCATCAACGGCATCTGCGGGCTGATGGTCGCCTGGGTTCTCGTGCGCGAGCCTTTCCCCGGGCGCAAGCTTTTCGATGCGCTGATCGATTTTCCCTTCGCTCTGCCGACGGCGGTCGCCGGCATCGCGTTCAGCACGCTTTATATCGGCAGCGGCTGGATCGGCGGGTTCGGCGATCATCTCGTATCCGGGACGAACTGGGTCGCGGCTCGCCTCGGCCATCCCGACTTCATCCCTTCCGGCGCCTTGAGCTTTCTCGATTTTCCTTTGAGTAATACGAATGCCGGCATCGTCGTCGTTCTGATTTTCGTCGGGCTGCCTTTCGTCGTGCGCACCGTTCAGCCGGTCTTGCAGGAATGGGACCTCGAACAGGAACAGGCGGCCGAAAGCCTCGGCGCGAACGGCTGGACGACGTTTCGGCGCGTCATCTTCCCGGAGATTTTTCCGGCTTGGCTCAGCGGCATGACGCTCGCCTTCGCCCGCGCCATCGGCGAATACGGGTCGGTTATTTTCATCGCCAGCAATATTCCCGGCAAGTCGCAGATCGTGCCGCTGCAGATCGTCACCAAGCTCGATGAATTCCAATATTCGGAAGCAACCGCGATCGGCGTCGTCCTTCTTTTCGCCTCGCTCCTCATTCTGCTCGCCATCAACGGCATCGAAGTCTGGGCGCGGCGCCGCGAGCAGGTGGCGTAATGGCGGAAGTCTCGGCCATCAAAGGCGCCGCGCAACCGGCCAAGCAACGGACGCGCAAGAAGCGTTCTCTCGCCAGCCGGCTGCTCGTTGCCGGCACGATCCTGTTCTTGACCCTCTTCGTCATCCTGCCGGTGGCGAATGTCTTCACCGAAGCTTTATCGAAGGGGGTCGGCGCCTATGTCGAGACGTTCTACGTCGAGAAGCCGGCGCAAAATGCGAATTTGTCTTTTCGCGAGCGGCACCGGATCGTCGCCAAGGCGGCTCGGGCGGAGCGGACCTGGAGCGCGATAAGGCTCAGTTGCTTTGTCGCTGCCTGCGTCGTTCCGCTCAACATGATTTTCGGCCTCGCGGCGGCTTGGGCGATCGCCAAATTCCGTTTCAGAGGGCGCGTTTTCCTTCTCACCTTGATCGATCTTCCCTTTTCCATCTCGCCGGTGATCGCCGGAATGATGTTCGTTCTGCTCTTCGGCCGGACCGGTATTTTCGGCGATTGGGCAACGAACCTGACCTGGCCCGATCCGACCTCGATCGCCTGGCAGGGCTTCGAGGGCCATTGGTGGCCGTTCGCCTTCACCCGCAGCGAGTCCGGCATCATGTTCACGCCGCTCGCCATCATCCTGGCGACGATCTTCGTGACATTTCCCTTCGTTGCGCGATCGGTCATTCCGCTCATGGAAGCGCAAGGATCGGAAGAGGAGATTGCGGCGCTCTCGCTCGGCGCCGGCGGATGGCGGACTTTCCGAACCGTGACCCTCGCCAATATCAAATGGGCGCTCCTTTATGGTGCGATCCTGTGCACGGCGCGCACCTTCGGCGAATTCGGCGCCGTCTCGGTCGTTTCCGGCCATATCGATTCGAACGATACGATGCCACTGCGGATCGAGAAGCTTTGGGATGCCTATGACATGCAAGCGGCCTTCAGCGTCGCGACCTTGCTTTCGGGACTTGCGGTCTTGACGCTGATCGTCAAGAGCGTGGTCGAATGGAAAACGGGCCATACGCGGGCGCCGGAACCGCGCGAACTGGAGTTGAAGTCGGATGAGCATAGAAGTGCGGGGGATCAACAAGTCCTACGGCTCCTCCCAGGCACTCAGGGACGTGAACCTTAAGGTCAGTACGGGCGAGCTCATCGCGCTCCTCGGGCCGAGCGGTTCCGGCAAGACCACGCTGCTGCGGATCATCGCGGGGATCGAGTCCCCAGACCCGGGCGGCAGGATCTTCTTCGACGGCACCGACGTGTCGGCAACCGATCTCGGCAAGCGCCGCATCGGCTTTGTGTTCCAGCACTATGCCCTGTTCAAACATATGAGCGTCTTCGAGAACATTGCCTTCGGTCTGCGTTCCAAGCCGCGGCAAGAACGGCCCTCGAATGCCGCCATCAAAGCGAAAGTCGAGGAGCTCCTTGCGCTCGTTCAATTGCAGAATTTCGCTCCGCGATATCCTTCGCAACTCTCGGGCGGTCAGCGCCAGCGCGTGGCGCTCGCCCGCGCGCTCGCCGTCGAGCCGCGGGTCCTCCTGCTCGATGAGCCCTTCGGCGCGCTCGATGCCACAGTGCGGCGCGAATTGCGCCGCTGGCTTCGCAAGCTCCACGACCGCATTCACGTCACCTCGATCTTCGTCACCCACGACCAGGAGGAGGCGCTCGAAGTCGCCGACCGCGTCGCCGTCATGAACGCAGGCCGGATCGAGCAATTCGCGCCGCCGGAAGAGGTTTATGAGCGCCCCGCCAATCCTTTCGTCTATGGCTTCCTCGGCAATTTCAATCTGTTCCACGGCCGGCGCGACGGCGCTCCGAGATCGGAGACGCCTTCCACGCCCGCGACTTTCGTGCGGCCGCACGACATCGAGATCCTGCGAGACAATGCCGACGGTTCGGGAATTGCGGCCAAGGTCACGCACATCGGATTCCTCGGCTCGGCGGTGAACGTCGAGCTCATCAAGCTCGACGATCATCAACAGGTCGATGCGGCGCTGACGACCCAGGCCTACCGAGACCTGGCGCTGAAAGTCGATCAGGAAGTATTCATCAAGCTGCGCAACCCCCATTCTTTCTACGAGGATTACGCAATCTGAAGACCAGAGCGGCGCGCCGGGGCTTCGACTGAAATTTTACTTGCCAAGCTCTTGGGCCGCAAAAATACTTGGCGGCGCTGGTCTTATCGACTATATGGGCTTGTGGCGCGCGGCCCCTGGCTCCGCGCCGCGACTTTTTTGGCCTGAGCGATCCGGACGAATGCCGGCAGAGCCGCAGACCATCCTTCAGCCGGCAAATTCATCGGACGTGTGAACAATGGTCAATCCATTGCAATTCATTCAAGAGGTGCGCCAGGAAGCGAGCAAGGTGACCTGGCCGACGCGGCGCGAGACGCTGATCACCACCGGGCTCGTGATTCTTTTGGTGATTTTTGCCAGCCTGTTTTTTCTTGCCGTCGATGAGATCCTGCACCTTTTGGTTCAGTTGATCTTGAACCTCGGCCATTGATCCAGGAGCATTCCCAGCCATGAGCATGCGCTGGTACATCGTCCACGCCTATTCCAATTTCGAGAAGAAGGTCGCCGAATCGATCCGCGAACAGGCGGCCCAGCGCGGTCTCTCCGAAAAGTTCGAAGAGATCCTCGTGCCGACCGAACAGGTCGTCGAGGTCCGCAAGGGCCGCAAGGTGAATTCGGAGCGCAAGTTCTTCCCGGGCTACGTGCTCGTCAAATGCGACCTGACCGATGAGATCTATCATCTCATCAAGAACACGCCGAAGGTGACCGGCTTTCTCGGCGCCGACAAAAAGCCCATGCCCATCTCGGATGCCGAGGCGGATCGCATCAAGGGGCAGGTGGCGGAAGGCGTCGAGCGGCCGAAGTCTTCCGTCTCCTACGAGATCGGCGAGACGGTCCGCGTGGCCGATGGGCCCTTCGCCTCGTTCAACGGAACGGTCGAGGAAGTCGATGAGGCCCGTTCGCGGGTCAAGGTCGCCGTGTCGATCTTCGGCCGCGCCACGCCGGTCGAATTGGAATATGGGCAGGTAGAGAAAGTCTGATGTTTGGAGGCGCTCCGCAGGAGCCCTCGAAAGAGTGATATGCGAAGAGCCTTTCTTCGCATCGACCGCGTGGGAGACGGGCTCCGGCCGCCAACCGGCGCTTTCGTCCGACCACGCAACCGCAACCGCCCGGCGAGCCGGGCTCGTGGAGTGAACTATGGCAAAGAAGATCACCGGCTATGTAAAACTGCAGGTGCCGGCCGGCGCGGCGAATCCGTCGCCGCCGATCGGTCCCGCGCTCGGCCAGCGCGGCCTCAACATCATGGAATTCTGCAAGGCCTTCAATGCGCGCACCGCGCAGATGGAGAAGGGGACGCCTATCCCGGTCAT
>JAJPIC010000012.1 GCA_021324915.1 Beijerinckiaceae bacterium
CGCATCGCGATCGGCGAGACGAGGAAGCGCTCGGCGAACGGCCGGGCAAAGCTATCAAGCACCCGATCTTCGTCGTCGTCGAAATCGCGGCCAATCTCGACGAAGGGGTGTTCGATCGGTGTTTCCGGTTGCAGGACGCGCTGCTTGCGGTCGGGAAACGCTTCGTCCCAGGCGGCAAAAACCATCTTGCGCGGCATCAGCAGGCACGAAGCGTAAAAGTCCGCCTGCCACTCCACCCGCTCTTTAGCTTGGCTTGAGCGGCAGATGACCGTCGGTCGCGCACGATCGACCAAGAGCGAACCTTGATCTCGGGTCGGGCGGACAAGCGGTCGGTGCAGCCGCCAATGTCCACCGCCTTCGTGCGCAAGCGTGAACCTGTAGCGCCCCTCGCGCTCGGGCCGCTCCTCGGGGTCGAGGCTCTCGTCGATGACGATCCTGCCGGCTTCGAGCCAGATCGCGCCGAACATGTCCGGGTCGAGGCCGATCCCGCTGCGCGGAACATCGAGCAGCCGGTGCAAATCGTCGAACTCGACATGAAGCTTCAGGTGCTTCTCGACGATATCCTCAATCGGGATCGGAGCGCGCACCTCGATGCCTCTTGCGTGGGCGAATTCGCCAAGCAGGGCCGCAGCGTCGCGTTCGATGGCGTCATCGGCGATATAGGGGACTCGAAGGGTCATTCACTTAATCCTCATTTGCATCATCTGTGCGCTGCCCGCCGGCGCCCTACTTATCCTTCGCCTTCTGTGCCTGCCGTGCCAGGCGGGCCATATCCTCTGCCGTCAACCCTTTCGCCGCCCTCAGGAAGTCCGCCATTTCCCGCGGGCGCTCGCGGATGATGTCGGTCAATTCGGATGCAACGCGGCCTGCCATCGCCAGCAGTTCGTCCGCATCCTGCCCGATGATACCGGCGATCTTCCTGACCTTGTCTTCCGCCGGCGGCGGAAACTCGTCCCGCTCCACCTTCGACAGATAGGTCGGGCTCACCCCGATCTTCTTCGCCATCTCCCTCAGCCCGATCTCCTTCGCCTCCCGCTCGCGGCGGATGAACGCGCCGAACTTCTCCCTCCCGGCCTTCATGGTTTCACGCTCCGTCGTCTGTTTAGGTGTCACTTTACACTCGATTCGAAGGTCGATGTCAACCATCGACTAAACAGCGGTCCACGGATATTCAGGCCGCCAGCCGAGCGTCCCGGATTTCTTCGAGAACGCGCCGGAAATCCGGTTCCGGGGCGAGGCACATGGTTCTATAAGCGTTCAGGAACGGCAGCCAATCAGCGCCGCCTTTCGGACCCGCCGTCTGGGCCGCGCGTAACGCCGCCGTTAAAACCCCGCGCGATAGAGCCGCATGGTCCGGGCCTCGTTGCCCTTCGCCAAACGATAGGCGCGGGCGAGATAAGGAACCGCGAATCTCAAGTTGATTGCCGGGTCGAGCAAGCCGTCCGGCTTTCCTCCATACCCCATGCGGCGAGCGGTCCGATAAGTGATCTGCATCAGCCCGTAACAGCCGGCATGCACCGCCGCCGGGTCATACCGGCTCTCGCGTTGTACGACATTTTTTACAAGGGAGACCGGCACATCTGCGCGGGCGGCAGATTCCGCGATCAATGCGTCTATGGCTTCGCGTCGCTCCGTTGCCCAAGCCGACGAGCATGACGTCGCCGCGAGGATTGCGAGCAGAATCGGACGCACAAATCACCCGACCATGAAAGCCGCAGCCCATTAACGGCTAACGCAGCGTATAAGTTCCGCTCGGCGGGCGATGGCGCGGCGCGATGGGCACGTTTGGTTCCGAACGCGTCATTCCTCCGCTCTGATGCTCGCGAAATGCGCCTCGCGCAGGTCGAGCTCGCGTTCGATCCGGCGCCGCGCCTCGTCTTTCAGCTTGCCCTTGCGATAAAGATCGTTGATGAGCTTGCGCTCGGCAGCAATCAATTCCGTATCGACATCGTCGCGAATCCGTGTGAGCTTCCTGTGACCGTCGTCGCCGTCGCTACGATGCGTCACCCGCTTCAAACGCTCGCGATAAAAGGCGCGCATCGGCCCGACGATGTCTTCGGGAAGTTTGCGTTCGACGGCGAGGCGCTCGAGCTGTTGCATCGCCGCTTCGACCGCTTGGCGGCGAACCTTGTATTCTTCGGCCTTGTCGGCCTGACGCTCGCGGCGGCCTGCATTGGCAAGGCCCAGCGCACGGATGACGAAGGGCAATGCCAGCCCCTGCCCGACCAATGTCACGATGATCACCGCAAAGGTAAGAAAGAGAATGAGGTCGCGCCCGGGGAAGGCTTGGCCCGTCCGGGTGGTAAATGGAATCGCCAGCGCCGCGGCGAGCGAAACGATGCCGCGAACCCCGGTGAAAGAGATGATGAAGGGATATTGCCAGGGGGGCGAGGGATCCTTGCGCGCAATTGCCGGAATCTGGCGCGGAAGATAAGTCGCCGGATAGACCCAGATGAAGCGCGTGACGATGACAACCGCGCAAACGATCGCCGCCGAGAGGACAAGATCATAGGTCGAATAATGATCTATCCCCCCAAATAGCCTGCGCGCCTGGAGACCCGTGATCAGGAAGACCATGCCTTCGATCACGTAAATGAACGACTCCCAGAAGAAAATTCCCTGCAGACGGGTCGCGGCGCTGATCAATCTGAGGCCGTTCCAGCTGATGTAGAGGCCGGCGGTGACGGTCGCGAGCACGCCCGAGCCGCCCAATTGCTCAGGCGGCCAATAAGCGATGAAGGGCGTCAGGATCGAGAGCAGAAGCTCGATGCGCGGATCGTTGACCCAGCGGCGCAGCCGGAGCATCAGCCAGCCGACGCCAACACCCCAGAAGATCTCGCCGACGAGAATTGCGGCGAAAGTCATCGACGCCCTTTCGAGCGAGAACGTGCCGATGCTTACGGCCGTAACAGCGAAGCGATAGAGAATGAGCGCAGTTGCGTCGTTCGCCAGGCCCTCGCCTTCGAGGATGACAAGGATGCGCCGCGGCAATCCCATTCGTTCGGCGATCGAAAGCGGCGCGACGGCGTCGGGCGGCGAGACGATCGCGCCGAGGACGAACCCAACCGGCCAGGAGAGGTGCAACAGAAGATGGCAGGCTGCCGCAACCGCGACCGTCGTGAAGATCACGCAGCCGATCGCAAGCAGGCCAATGGGACGCAGATTGAAGCGGAATTCGCGCCAGCTCATCGCCACAGCCGAGGAATAGACGATGGGCGGCAGAATGAGCATCAAGACGAATTTCGGCTCGAGCTGAACCGAGGGAAGGCCGGGAATGAGCGCCAGCACAACGCCCGTCAAAACCAGGAGAATGGCCGGCGGGATCTTGAGCCGCGCCGCAGCGAAAGCCACGGCGGCAATGACGCCGAGCAGAAGAACGAGGGTCTGGATGGTCGTGATCATCGGGCCTTCCTAGCCTATCCGTCCGGCGCATGGCATGGAAGGCGAGCCAAAAACTCAAATATCTTCCGGCCAAAGCCAGGCGGCGCCGCGTACGCCGCTCGAATCGCCGTGCATCGCCTTCAAAACACGGGTCGTCACGACGTCCGAAAAGGCGTGCCTGCCTAGCAAGGACGGGACGAGGTCATAAAGCGGCGCGACGTTCGAGAGCCCGCCGCCGAGCACGATCGCATCCGGATCGATGATATTGACGACAATGGCGAGCGCACGCGCCAATCGGCCGGCGTAGATTTCAACCGTGCGGCGCGCTTCTCTTTCGCCTTTTGCCGCGGCCTCAGCAATGGATTCCGCGCTCGCTTGCTCCCCCGTGCGCTGCCGATGTTCCAGCGTGAGCGCGCTCCCGCTTAGCCAGGTTTCGACGCAATCCGACCTGCCGCAGTAACAGGGCCGCGGCTCGCTCCGCCGCTCCTCGGGGGTCAGCGGCATGGGATTATGCCCCCATTCGCCGGCGATCTTGTTGCGGCCAGAGAGGAGCTTGCGGTCGATCACCAGCCCGCCGCCAACCCCCGTGCCGAGAATAACGCCGAAGACGCAAGATGCGTCCGCCCCGGCCCCGTCGATCGCTTCGGACAAAGCCAGGCAATTGGCATCGTTTTCCAAGCGCACCGGCCGGCAAAGATGTTTCTCGAGATCGCGGTCGAAAGGCTTGCCGTTCAAGACGATTGTATTGGCATTGCGGATGAGACGGCTCTTCGGCGAGAGCGAGCCGGGCATTGCGACGCCGATGGTGCCGTGCCCAAATTCCTCTTCGAGCGCACCGACGAGCTCGCCGATTGCCAGAATAATCGCCTCATAGTCGCGCGGTGTCGGCAGCCTGCGACGCGCGAGAATAGCGCCGTCCTTTCCGAGCGCGATCGCCTCGATTTTTGTGCCGCCGAGATCGACGCCGATGCGCATGCCGCCTCCTGCGACGGTCTATAGGCCGCGGCGGAGCGGGACTTCAAGCGCCCGCAGATCCGCCCTAGACCCCGATATTGTCGATGAGCCGCGTGTTGCCGAGCCTCGCGGCGGCAAGCAGCCGGATCGGGCCTTCCTGGTCTAGCGGCGCAAGCGTCTCGGCATGACGGGCTTCGAAATAATCGAGGACGAAGCCGGCGTTGGTCAGCATATCGTGCGCTTGCACCAGCGCGTCCTTGAGCGGCATGCCTTGCCTCAAAGCGTCGCGGCAGAGCGCGAGCGCCGCGTGGAGGAGCGGTGCGCGCGCCCGCTCCTCGGCCGAGAGATATTCGTTGCGCGAAGAGAGTGCCAAGCCATCTTCGGCCCGCACCGTCGGTACAGGCACGATCGCGATGTCGAGATCGAGATCGCGCACCATCTGCGTGATCACTTTGAGTTGCTGATAATCCTTCTCGCCGAACACGGCGAGGTCAGGCCGGCATTGGTTGAAGAGCTTGGCGACGATGGTCGCAACGCCCGCGAAATGATCCGGGCGGAATTTGTCCTCGAGTCCGGCCTTGGCCGGACCGCCGACGAGGATGGTCGTAGCAAATCCGGCCGGATAGACCTCTTTCGTTTCCGGCGCGAAGACGAGATCGCCCCCTGCTGCCGCGAAAGATTGAACATCGCGCGCAAAGGGCCGTGGATAGGATCCGAAATCCTCACCCGGCGCGAATTGCGTCGGGTTGACGAAGATCGACAGAACAATGCGCCGCGCGCGCTTCTTCGCCTCTTCGACGAGCGACAAATGCCCGGCGTGGAGCGCGCCCATTGTCGGCACGAGCGCGATAGGCTCGCCGGCGGCGCGCCATTGCTCGAGCATCCCGCGCAACAGCGCGACCGTGCGGACGATCGCAACGCCTTGCGCGGATTGCACGCTCAAACCTCGACGCCTCTCAACCGGACCGCGCGCGGCGCTTCCTTGTCGTCGCCGAGCGCGACGATCGAAGCAATATAGGCCTCCGGCAGCGCCCAGTCTCGTGCTGCGGCGATGATGGCTTTCAAATGCGCCGGAATGGGTTTGGCTTCGGCCTGATTGGTGCCGGCATAGACGAGCGCGCGAACGGGACCTCCGCCTTCGCGTAAGACAGGCTGCATGATCTTGCGATAAAGCCCGCGCCCGACCTCCTCATAACGATCGAGGGCCGCCACGTCGGACAGCGCGAGGTCATAGAGCACGCCATGCACGTCGGCGCGCGGATCGGTCTTGATCGAGACATAGCCGGGCGCCGCAATGAAGAGCCTGTGCCGGGCGAGACGCGCGCGCCCGAGCGCACGCGAATTGGGGCAGCGCCGGTGCATGGCGGCACGATCCATATTGGAGCCATAAGCGAAGTAAAGCATGGGAGCCTTTCAAGAGACTGCGACCTGCTTTGGCCGCTGTTCGCGATCCGGTCAAGTCGGCTCGTCAAGCCGAGGCCTGGAAGTCAGGTGCTCCGTCATTACGCGCGAAGCGGAGCAATCCAGAACGCGGTAGGCCGAACCTGGATTGCTTCGTCGCCTTTTCGGGCTCTTCTAAAACCTCTGCGTCAGGCCGCCGAAAAATCCGCGCCGTGGTCCATACTGGGGCGCGAAGACGCCGATGCCCGATCCGTCCCGGATCTGATAGACCGTATCGAACAGGTTGACGACGTCGAAACGCAAAGTCAGCGGCCCGAGTCCTGTACTCGCCGGCAAGATGAAATCATGCGTGACGCCGAGGTTGACCTGCGTATAGGGCGCAACGGTGCCGGTATTGGCAAAGCCGTTGCGCAACCCGCTGCCGTAGATCAAATCGGCGCTGAAGCGCGTCGCCTGCCAAAGATAGGAAATCCCGGCGGAGCCCGTCCAAGTCTGGTCGTGGTCGGTATAAATGTAATTACTGGCGATATAGGCGAGCTCGGCGGGATCGAATAAATATTGGTTGGACGAGACTTGCGTCGCGCGTTGGCGCGCCCAGGCAATATTGGCGTAGGCCGAGAGGCTGCCGACTTGATAATTCGCCTTGACTTCGACGCCGGTATTATAGGCGCGCGCATAATTGAAAGCGGTGAGCACGAGCGCCTGGCCGAACTGGCCGTCATCGAGAAGATTGGTCGCGCGCTTGTAATAGGCATCGACCCCCGCTTCCAGCCCCGGAAGAAGCTTTTGCGTGACGCCGGCGTCGAAGACGTTCGAGCGTTCCGGCTGGACCGGACTGTTCTGCGCGACCGCGGCCGCCGCCGTCGTATTGGCAAAGAGCGCTAGATTGGTCGGCGCCGCGAGCGCCTGCTCCGGCGGCGTGAAATAACGCGCATATCCTGCATGGAAGGTCGTGCCCGGGAGCGGCGTATAGGTCAGGCTCACGCGCGGGCTCACCTGATTGGCGCTGACATATTCGGCCATCTGATCGAAGCGCAGACCGGCATTGAGAATAAGCCCGCGCGCGATCTCCCACTCGTCTTGCGCATAGAGCGACCCGAGCCAGCCGAGCTTGGAACTATTGTCATTGATCGTGAACGGCGCATCGACGGGATTGCCGCTCATATCGACAGGGAGGACGGCGTCGGAATTGAGCGCCTGGGTATCCTCGCCGCTGACGTAAAAGCCGAAGCGCAAAGTATGCGGGCCGAGATGATCGGCGAAATCGCCCTCTATGCCGTTGAGCAAGCTGTCGCGCGTCACGTCGGAGGCGACGCCGTTGAAGACGAGGTCGCCGACCGGGTCGGGAATGAAGTGCAGCGTCGAGTCGCGCGAGAACACGGAGATTTGCGCATCGATCGCGCCGACGGTCTTCTGCGCCGCGAGCACATTATAAAAATTCCGTTCGACCTGGTTCTCGTTCAAATCGGCGGAATTGAAGTCGCTCACACCGAAGGCGGTGAATTGCGGTGCTTGATCCGGATTGTTCGGGATCTGATATTTGTTGATTGCCGTGCCGGTGATGAACATCAGCCGCGTGCCGTCGTCCAAGATGGTCGAAGCATAACCGAAGAACCGGCCCTGCCGCGTCCGATCGTGGATGGCGTCGTAATTTGGCGTCGGATTTTCGATCCCGACGTCATCCGTAAGCAGGCGGCCGGTGACGAAGAATTGCGTCTGGCCGATCGTGCCGCCGTAAGTCACATAGGGCGATACGGTCGAATGGCTGCCGCCGTAAAGGCTGATGCTGCCGCCCGGCTGTGACGCGCCCCCACGGGTCATAATATCGACGAGCGCAGCGGTATGAAGGCCATATTCGGCCGGGAGCGCGCCGTCGACCAGTGCCAGGCTGCCGATGAAATTCGTCTCAAGCACCTGGCCGAAACCCGAGACGCCATCCGGCAAAAGCACGCCATTGATCCGATATTGCACGTTGGCATGCTCGTTGCGCACGTGCAGGTCGCCGCTGGCGGCTGAATCCTGCGAGACGCCGGGCGCCTGCAGCAGAACCTTGTCGAGCGGCGTATTGGGACCCTGCGGCAGATCGTTGATCGCGTTCTCGTTGATCTCGTAGCTGTTGGCGCCGATGCTGGTGAATATGGTCTGCCGCGCTCGATCGAGTTCGTCAGTTTGCTGAACCATGCCCGGGCTCGCCGTCAGATCGAGCTGCGAGGATTGCGCCGGCGCCGTGACATTGACTTGCGGCAATGCCTGTTGGGCAAGCGCCGGCCCCGCGACACCCACAAAAAACACCGCAACGAGAACAATCCGCACGCGACCCCCATCGGCGCTAGAATAGTAATGTTATTACATAACGTACGGGGATCTGTCAATCCGGGGCCCCGCCGCGCGGCGGGCGAAGGTCAGGCGTGCCTCAAGGCTTCATGCGTCTGAAAGCGGCGCTAGGAACGTTCGCGGTTAAAGGCGTCCATCGCCTGGCCGAAACCGCGGAAGGAAAATTCAATCGCGACTTTCCGCCCGGCCGCATTGGTGAAATAGAGACGCCCCGTGTCGGACTCCACGGAATGCCAGGCGCGCAAGGTCTCCTCTTTCAGGTCGGCATCGGCGATACAACCGCCCGGCACGCAGCGCCGCCACGCGAGTTCGACGCCCGGATCCTTGTCCTGCGCGGTGACGCGCGGCGAAACCTCAAACGTGATGTCGGTCGGCAGAACGGCGGTGACGCGGAATTCATCCTTGCCCGGCTGGCGGTCGACGGCGATTTGCGCGATGGGGCGCTGCTGACCATCCGGCACCACGCTCTGCTCGACCTCGCAAACATGTTGCTGCTGGCGCACGCAGTGCAAAGTCCAAGCGCCGTAAGTCGCGGTCGTCACTTCGGGCTCGGAACTCACCGGCGGCGCAGCCGGGTTGGTCTGGGCAAAGGATCGCGAGCCGGCGCCGGCGGCAAGAAGCAAGGCGAAGAAAAGAATTCGGATCACGGCGCCATCTCGAACGCTTTGGTCGCAGGAAGGATCAATCGCGCCGAAACTGCATGCAAAATTCTCCTTGTTCAAGTGGCGAAAATTTCTCTCTCCCGATGGAAATTTCCCCGATGCGAAATTGCGAGAGGGACGGCGCAATCTACGCTTGTTCCTCGTCGCCGCTGAACTCCTGCAGAAGTTCGCGCGCCAGGACCCGCGTAATAGGACGGCCGCGCGCTAAAGCCGTGCGATCGAGCAGATCGACGAAATAGCGGGCGGTGTCCAGCGAGCGCTCGATATGCAAAGCGATAAATTCGAGAACGCCCGCATCGACGTTGAGCTGGCGATCGCGAAATAGCTTGCCGAGCACAGCCCTGAGCAAGACATCATCAGGCGCGCCGAGCTCGACCACTGGGGCAAGGCGCAAGCGCGACAGAAGATCAGGCGTGGAAATGCCCCAGAGATCGGGCTTGCGACGCGCAGTCAACAGCAGGCTCGTCTTTTGCTGGCGGACAAGGTTGAGAAGATGAAACAGCGCGGCTTCCGCCCCGCCGATCTCGTCCGCACCTTCGAGGACGAGCGCCGGCTTGCCCGCAAGCGCGGCGACGTCAGAGCCTTCCAGCAAACGGCCGAAGGAGATTTCGGCCGCCGTCTGGGCAGCCCAGATCGCCGCGAGATGACTCTTCCCGGCTCCCGAAGGGCCGACCAGAAGCAGCACATGGTCAGGCCAGGAAGGCCAGGCCTCGATCATGCGCAACGCTACGGCATTCGACTGCGAGACGAGAAAATCCTCTCGGCGGAAATGCGGCGCAAGGGGCAGATCGAGACCGAGCTGGTGCCAATAGTCGGGCAACATGGCTTTAGCGATCTTCGATGATCTTCTGTTGATCCGCGGCTTTCTTTGCAAGCAAGCCGGTTTCGGCGGCGACGTGCAGCTCCGGAAGGCTGCTATAGAGATTGCTGCCCCGGTACCGGCGAACCGCATAGCGCAGGATGACGCCGGCGGCCGCCGCAACCGGCACGGCAATAATGAGGCCCGTGAAACCGAACAGGCTGCCGAAGGCGAGAAGCGCGAAGATCAGCCAGACCGGATGCACGCCCACTCTGTCGCCGACGAGTTTTGGCGAGAGAATATTGGCTTCGAGCAATTGCCCGACGATGACGACCCCCATCGCCATGGCGAGCAAGTTCCAGTGCGGCCAGCCTTGTACGATGGCCACGATTGCCGCGACGACGAGCGCGATGAGCGAACCCACATAGGGAATGAAGCTCAAAAATCCCCCGGTAATGCCGATCAACAGCCCGAAGTTGAGGCCCACGAGCGACAGGCCGAGGCTATACCAGACGCCGAGGAACAGGCAGACGAGCGATTGTCCGCGCAGGAAACCGGCCATGGCCTGATCGATTTCCTTCGCAATCTGTCGCACCACGGGCCGATGGCGCGGCGGAACGAGGTTATCGACCTCCGAAATCATCTTTTGATAATCGAGCAACATGTAGAAGGCGACGACCGGCGTCACCACGACAACCGAGGCGAGGCTGATCAAGGCGAAGCCGTGCGTGACGAGCGAATTCAAGAATGATGCCGTCCACGACGCCGCCTGGCCGGCGAGCTCGCCCAAGCTCGCGCGAACGTCCGGCACGCCGGTCCCAACGCCAAATCGCTGCAGCAGCGGTCCCGCGTAATCGTGCAGAACTTTCCCGCCTGCGCTCACCATCAGCTTCTGCAAATTGTTGAGAAGATCCGGCAGCGCCCTGACGAATTCTGCGAACTGATGGCTCAGGACCGGGACGATCAAAGTGAGGATCAAAGCGAGGATGGTCAGGCCGCCGAAGAGAATCAAAAGCGTCGCCGCGAGCCTGTTCATTCCGAGGCTCTGGAGGCGATCGGCGATCGGATGGAGGAGATAGGCAATGAGGAAGGCGGCGGCGAAGGGCAGAAGGACGCCGCTGAACACCCAAAGAAAGAGAACGAGAAGGGCCAAGGCCGCGGCCCAGAAGCCGATTTGCCACTCGATCCGCATGAAGAACTCTCGGCCGCCGGGGCGGACTTAACTAGAGCATGATCCGAAAGATCATGCCCAATCAAAACCTAAAGTACGATGGCCAAATGCCGTGATTCCATCGCGAATTTGGTCCGAGCATCGGATTTATCCCAAAACCGGTGCCCGTCCTGGGTCCAATGCTCTAGAGGCTCATGTGCCTCGACCAGCTGGCCAGATAGGCCGCGAGCGACGCGAGCGTCAATGCCGCCACCCCGTAAGCGGTGAGGGTAAACCAGGGCCCGAGTGTGAATTGAAAGGCCTTGGCCCCGAGAACCGCCGCGGCGAAAGCGATCTGCGCCACCGTGTTGATCTTCGAGATCAAAAGCGGCCTGATCTTGATCGGCTTGCCCATGACCCAGGAAATCATGAAGGCGCCGATGATCATGAAGTCGCGGGCGACGACGACAATGGCGAGCGTGCTCGGCAGAGCGCCGACGACGGCGAGCGCCACGTAAATCGAGACGAGCAGCGCCTTATCGGCCAAGGGGTCGAGATAGGCGCCGAGTTCGGTACGCAGATTGAAGCTTTTGGCAAGCCAGCCGTCTACCGCATCGGAGACCCCGGCGAGAATAAAAAGGATGCAGGCGCCCTGCCAATTTCCGGCCGAGATCATGGCGATCACGACCGGCACGAGGCCGAGCCTAGCAAGCGTAATGAGATTGGGAAGACTGGCGTAAACCGGCATGGATTGGCCCTATGGGCGATACATAGCGCCAATTTCAGGCATACCGGAAATGCCCTCGGGACCTGGCGGTTGCCGCGCTTGCCTTGCGCCAGCCGAGCGGTTAGGCCTGCGCGCGAGAGCGACATGGTGAAGAAGAGCCTCACTTACGCCGACAGCGGAGTCGATATCGACGCCGGCAACGCTATGGTCGAGCGGATCAAGCCGATCGTCCGGGCGACACGGCGGCGGGGCGCCGACGCCGAAATCGGCGGCTTTGGGGGCCTTTTCGATCTCAAGGCTGCGGGCTTCACCGACCCGATCCTGGTGGCCGCCAACGACGGGGTCGGCTCAAAACTCAAGCTCGCGATAGCAAGCGGCCTTCACACGACGATCGGCATCGATCTCGTCGCAATGTGCGTTAACGATCTCCTCGTCCAAGGCGCCGAGCCCCTCTTCTTTCTCGACTATTATGCGACGGGCAAGCTCGATCCGGAGGTCGGCGCCAAGATCGTCGAAGGAATAGCGCAAGGCTGTATCGAGGCAGGCGCCGCGCTGATCGGCGGCGAGACGGCGGAAATGCCCGGCCTCTATTCGGGCGAGGACTACGACCTCGCGGGCTTTGCCGTGGGCGCTGTCGAACGCGGCAATCTTTTGCCGAAGGCGGTGGTAGCGGGTGACGCCGTTCTCGGCCTTCGCTCGTCCGGGCTGCATTCCAACGGCTTTTCGCTCGTGCGCCAGATTCTCGAAGAGGCGAAGCTCGCCCTTTCCGATGCCGCGCCCTTCGCGCCCGGAATAAGCCTCGCCAAAGCCTTGCTGACGCCGACCCGGATTTACGTGCGGCCGGTCCTTCGCGTCCTGAAGGAAGGTCACGCGATCAAAGCGCTCGCACATATTACCGGGGGCGGCTTTCCCGATAATTTGCCGCGCGTTTTGCCGAAAGGCCTCGGGATTAAGCTCGATCTTACGGCCATTCCCGTGCCGCCGGTCTTCGGCTGGCTCGCCAGCAGCGGCCCGGTCGAGGAAAAGGAGATGCTGCGGACCTTCAATTGCGGGATCGGGATGGCGGTGATCTGCGCGCCGGAGCACGCGGATCGCCTCCAATCCGCGCTCCGCGCCGCCGGCGAAGAGCCCGCAGCGATCGGCACTGTCGTCGAAGGGTCCGGCGTCGCCTATGCCGGCCGGCTTGCGCTGTGAGCCGCAAGCGTACCGCGATCTTCATTTCGGGCCGCGGCTCGAATATGCGCGCGCTCATCGAAGCGGCGTCCAACCCGCGCTACCCGGCCGAGATCGCGCTCGTTCTCTCGAATAGGCCGGAAGCCGAAGGTCTCGCGATCGCCAAGGGGCTCGGGATCAATACCGCCGCGGTCGATCACAAGATCCATGCGGGACGCGAGAATTTCGAGGCGAGCGTGCAGGTTCTGCTCGAGATTCATCGCATCGAGCTGATTTGCCTTGCCGGTTTCCTGCGGCTCCTCACGCCGTCTTTCGTACGGGCCTGGGAAGGGCGGGTGATCAATGTCCACCCTGCCCTCCTGCCGGCCTATCGCGGCCTTCATACGCATGAACGGGCGCTCGCCGACGGCGTGAAGATCCACGGCTGCACGGTTCATTTCGTTGTCCCGGCGGTGGACGAGGGCCCGATCATTGCGCAGGCGGCGATCGCCGTGCGCGATTCGGATACGTCCCAGACGCTTGCCGGCCGCGTGCTGGAACAGGAACACAGGATCTATCCGGCGGCTCTGGCGGCGGTCGCCGCCGGCCGAATCAGGCTTTCCGGCAATCGAGTCTTTTTCGATTCGGGGGCGGAACCCGCGCCGCTCGTCGTCGCGCCTTAGCCTTCCGGCGTCCAGGCCTCGTAATCGCCGGTCGCAGGCGGGCGCACGCCTTCCGCGAGCGTCGAGCCCGGCGGACGCCAGGCCTGCGGCGTTCCAGTCAGATTGGGCTGATAAGGCGCCTGCCAATTGCGCGGCGCGTAATTTTCGTCGGGCGGCGGCACATCGACCGTGTGATGCAGCCAGCCATACCAGCCGGGCGGCGTCATCGAGCCTTCGGCCAAACCCGAATAGATGACCCAGCGACGCTCGAATCCGAGCGCCGGGTCCTTGGCGCCGCCGCGCGTCCGATAATAGCGATTGCCGAACTCGTCCGTGCCGACGAGTTCGCCCTTCCGCGACGTATAGAAGAGCGTGTTGAGAGTCGCGCCGTGCCACCAAGTGAAAAGGCGCAGGAGCCAGTGCATCGAATTGTCCGCGAGTTAGAGCATGTTCCGGAAAAGCGGGAACCGGTTTTCCGAAAAAACATGCTCAATCGGAAACCTGAAACGCGATTGCGATGATTTTCCTCGCGTCGCGCTTTATCGGCGCGGACTATGGCGAGGGCGGCCTTCCTTGTCCAGCACCGCAAGTTTCAGGCAGGGTTCATCGCGATCTTGTGGCGGCCTGTCCGCACCTGGGCCTGGGGATAGCGGGAAAATCCTTGCCCGCCCTTGTGTTAGGGCGATCGCGCGGCGAAGAATTCAAGGCTCTGCAAGGCTTGAATTTTTTAAGATTTACACAATATTTTGTAGCTAGTCTGCCACTGACCACTAAAGCTTGACGTCGTGAAACGCTGCGCTAGGCTGAGGTGGTACGGCGCGGAGTCGCGATCGGCGCTGTAATGTGGGGGCGGACCCAAGGGTCCGCGCGGGAGCGATCCCGCGGCAATTCGGGGACAAATTCATGCGGATCGAGCGGCGCTACACAAAGGCAGACACTTCGCCCTATGAGGCGATCGAATTCCGGACAACCCGGAGCGAGATTCGCAATCCGGACGGCTCGACCGTTTTTGCGCTCGATGGGATCGAGGTTCCGGCCGCCTGGAGTCAGGTGGCGGCCGACGTGCTCGCGCAAAAATATTTCCGCAAGGCTGGCGTGCCGGCGCGGCTGAAGCCTTTCGAAGAGCCGGACGTGCCGTCTTTTCTCTGGCGCAAGATCGCCGACGAAGCGGCGCTCGAACACATGCCGAAGGCCGAACGCTATGGTTCGGAGCGCTCCGCCCGCCAAGTCTTCGACCGGCTCGCCGGCGCTTGGACCTATTGGGGTTGGAAGGGCAAATATTTCGACGGCGAAGAGGACGCGCGCGCCTTCTATGACGAATTGCGCTTCATGCTGGCCAAGCAAATGGCGGCGCCCAATTCGCCGCAATGGTTCAACACGGGCCTTCATTGGGCCTATGGCATCAACGGGCCGAGCCAGGGTCATTTCTACATCGATTTCGAAACCGGCAAGCTCGTCAAATCGAAATCGGCCTATGAGCATCCCCAGCCGCACGCCTGTTTCATCCAGTCGGTCGCCGACGATCTCGTCAACGAAGGCGGCATTATGGACCTTTGGGTGCGCGAAGCGCGGCTCTTCAAATATGGCTCGGGGACCGGCTCGAATTTCTCCAAGCTGCGAGGCGAGAACGAGGCTCTCTCGGGAGGCGGCAAATCCTCCGGCCTCATGTCTTTCTTGAAGATCGGCGACCGGGCGGCCGGGGCGATCAAATCCGGCGGGACGACGCGCCGCGCGGCCAAGATGGTGGTCGTCGACGTGGACCATCCAGACATCGAGGCCTTCATCGACTGGAAGGTCAAAGAGGAAGAGAAGGTCGCTGCGCTCGTCGCCGGCTCGAAGATCGTGAAGAAGGCGCTCAAAGCAATCCTGCGCGCCTGCGTCAATTGCGATGGACCGGGCGACGATTGCTTCAATCCCGAAAAGAACCCGGCTCTGAAGAAAGAGATCAAGCTCGCCAGGCGAGCGTCGGTGCCGGACGGCATGATCAAGAAGATCATCCAATTCGCGCGGCAAGGCTATAAGGACGTCGACGAAGTCATCTCCTTCGACACGTTCACGACGGACTGGGATTCGGAAGCCTATCTCACCGTCTCAGGCCAGAATTCCAACAATTCTGTCCGTATCGCGGATGGCTTCCTGCGCGCCGTGGAGGAAGACGGCGATTGGACCTTGACGCGCCGCCTCGACGGCAAACCGCACAAGGTGCTGAAGGCGCGCGAGCTCTGGGAGAAGATCGGCTATGCCGCCTGGGCTTCGGCCGACCCGGGCTTGCAATTCCATTCGACGATCAACGATTGGCACACCTGCCCGGCGGCGGGCCCGATCGTCGCATCCAATCCGTGCTCGGAATATATGTTCCTCGACGACACGGCGTGCAATCTCGCCTCGCTGAACCTTCTGCCGTTTCTCGATCCGCAGACGCGAACCTTCGACATCGAATCCTACGAACACGCGGTCCGGCTCTGGACGATCGCGCTCGAAATTTCGGTGCTGATGGCGCAATTCCCGTCGAAAGAAGTCGCCAGGCTTTCCTACAATTACCGCACCCTCGGCCTCGGCTATGCCAATATCGGCGGCCTCCTGATGTCGTCCGGTATCGCTTATGATTCGGACGAGGGGCGCGCAATCTGCGGCGCGCTCTCGGCCGTAATGACCGGCATCGCCTATGCGACATCCGCCGAAATGGCGCGCGAACATGGCCCCTTCACTCATTTCGCCGAGAATCGCGATGCCATGCTGCGTGTGATGCGCAATCACCGGCGCGCCGCGCTCGGCGAAGCTTCGGGCTATGAGGCGCTCGCGACGGCGCCCGTGCCGCTCGATCATGCCGCCCTGCCCGACCGCAATCTCGGTATCCATGCGATTGCCGCTTGGGACAAGGCGGTCGAGCTCGGCGAGGCACATGGCTATCGCAACGCGCAGACGACGGTCGTAGCGCCGACCGGCACGATCGGCCTTGTCATGGATTGCGACACGACCGGGATCGAACCCGATTTCGCCCTCGTCAAATTCAAGAAGCTCGCCGGAGGCGGCTATTTCAAGATCATCAACCGCGCCGTGCCCGAAGGCTTGCGGGCACTCGGTTACAGGCCCTCGGAAATCGCCGAGATCGAAGCCTATGCCGTCGGCCATGCGTCGCTGCGCCAAGCGCCGGCGATCAATCATACGAGCCTCAAGCAAAAGAGCTTCACCGAGGCAAAGCTCGAAGAGCTCGAAAAGGCGCTCGCCACCGCTTTCGACATCAAATTCGTCTTCAACAAATGGACGCTCGGGGCCGATTTCCTCGTCCACGCGCTTAAAGTGCCGGAAGAGAAGCTCGACGATGCGACCTTCGATCTCCTGACTTTCCTCGGCTTCAGCAAAGCCGAGATCGAAGCCGCCAATATCCATGTCTGCGGCGCGATGACGGTAGAGGGCGCGCCGCACCTAAGGAGCGAACATTATCCGGTCTTCGATTGCGCCAATCCCTGCGGGCGCACCGGCAAGCGCTACCTTTCGGTCGAAAGCCATATTCGCATGATGGCGGCGGCGCAGCCCTTCATCTCGGGTGCGATCTCTAAGACCATCAACATGCCGAACGAGGCGAGCGTCGAGGATTGCAAAAGCGCCTATATGCTTTCCTGGCGGCTCGGGCTCAAAGCCAATGCGCTCTATCGCGACGGCTCGAAGCTTTCGCAGCCCTTGAACGCTCAGCTCATCGCCGACGAGGAGGAAGAGGAAGAAGCGGTCGAAGCGCTCGTCGCATCGAACGTGCCGGCGCGCGCGACCGTAGTTGCCGAGAAGATCGTCGAGCGCATTGTCGAGCGGATCGAGCGCACGCGCGAGCGCGAGCGCCTGCCCGACCGGCGCAAGGGCTATACGCAAAAGGCGGTGGTCGGCGGCCACAAGGTCTATTTGCGCACCGGCGAATATGCAGACGGGCGCCTCGGCGAAATCTTCATCGATATGCACAAGGAAGGCGCGGCCTTCCGCTCGCTGATGAATAATTTCGCCATCGCCATTTCGGTCGGTCTGCAATATGGCGTGCCGCTCGAGGAATATGTCGATGCCTTCATCTTCACGCGGTTCGAGCCGGCCGGTCTCGTCCAAGGCAATGACGCGATCAAGAATGCGACCTCGATCATCGATTACATCTTCCGGGAACTCGCGATCTCCTATCTCGGCCGCAACGATCTCGCCCATATCGATCCGACCGATATCGGCCATGACGTGCTCGGCAAGGGCGAGGATCAAAGCCGCCCGCCGCAAGGTGCGGCGAAACTCGTCTCGAAAGGTTTCGTGCGCGCGAAAGCCGATAAGCTGATGCTCGTGCAAGGCGCCGGACAAGGGGCGACGGCGCTCAAAAAGAACCTCGAAAACGAGATCGAGGCGGAGCTCGGCGAGCTCGACTGGTCGGTGCCTGCCGAGCGCACGAGCGTCGCTTCCAAGCGCAGCGAAGCGCGGATGAAGGGATACACCGGCGAAGCCTGCCCCGAGTGCAATAATTTCACGCTCGTGCGCAACGGCACGTGCCTCAAATGCGACACCTGCGGGGCGACGACGGGATGTAGTTGAGCCTCGCGCGGCTTGGCGCGTCATGGCCGGGCTCGACCCGGCCATCCACATCCCTCATTGCGAGCGAAGCGAGCAATCCCGTTGCAGGTCTGGATTGCTTCCGCGTGCGGTCCTCGCAATGACGCCTACCCCGTCGGCAGCCCTTTCAGCATGCGCCAGCGCTTTTCGGCGCGCGACTCGTTCGTTTTCGGCGCGCTGAGGAAATAGACGAGCGATGCCTGGCTCCCGAAGCAGAAGACCTGATGCGTATCGGGATCCGTCCAATTGAAAGAACAATCGGTCGGAATGAGCTTGCCCGCGGCGACGCCGATCGGATCATGATCCTCGAAAGCGCCCTTGCCTTGCAGAGGATGCGGCCGGCCGATGTCCCACATGCCCCAGCTCTTGCCGGGCTCGGCGCCCTCGATGCGCGGGTCTTGCAATCCGTCTTTCATCGCATCCGTCGAATTGGCGTCATTATCCTGCGGAGTCGCGGACCCGGACGTCTGCGCCAAAGCTGCGGCGCAGAACGCGACGCCCGCCAACAAGACCAAAATCGCTCTACTCAAAATCGCTCCACCAAGCCCGCTCGATGCCATCCGCTTGCCTCTTCAATTCCTTGGACTTACTCTAGCCGCGGTTATCTTTCGATCATACACCGGCATTCGCGACGCACGACATTTAATTGTCTCATGGTCGCGATGAGCGCGGCTCATGCGCGCGAACTGGGGCGCGAAGGTCATAATGCTCTACGATACGACCCTTTTGCGCACTTTCGCCGCCGTTTGCGACTCCGGCAGTTTCACCAAAGCGGCGCGCGCAGTGAACCTCACGCAATCCGCCGTGAGCCTGCACGTCAAGCGCCTGGAGGACCAGGTCGGTGCCCTGCTCATCCAACGCAATGCGCGCGGCATCGAGCTTACCGAACAGGGCGAAATTCTGCTTTCGTATGCGAGGCGCATCCTCGCGCTCTTCAAGGAGGCCGGCGAGCGCCTGGGCCGCGAAGGCGACAACCTGATCCGCATCGGCGCGCCGGAATATTTCGATCTCCACACGCTCTCCTCGCTGCTCGCGCAATTCTCGGCGCGTTATCCCGATGTGCGGCTGCAAATCGAGCTCGGCATCGGACCGGATATTTCCGAGCTGATCGATGACGGCGCGCTCGACCTTGCGATCGTCAGCAACGAGATCGGCGAAGGCGATGGGATTGCTCTTTGCCGTGAGCGCCGCGTCTGGGCGGCCGGGCGCGCCATGCGCCTCGCGCCCGACGAACCTGCGCCGCTCGCGCTCTATCCGCCCTTTTGCCGCTGGCGCAAGCTCGCGCTCGAACAGCTCGACCAGGCAGGGCGGCCCTGGACGCTCGTCATTCAGAGCGCCGGGACGACCGGCATTCTCGCCGCGCTCGACGCCGGGCTCGCGATCACGATCTTTCCCGAATATAGCTTGCCGGACAGGCTTAAAGCTTTAGGCAGCGCCGAGGCGCTTCCGGCTCTGCCCGATTTCGAATTCGTTCTGCGCCGCAGCCGCAGGACTTCACCCGCAGCCGATCATCTTGCCGAGATGATCATCAATTTCTTCCAGCTTTCGACGGCGCTGGTGCCGGCGATGAATACCAAAGAACGCGCCCAGCTCCTCTTGCGGACCGCTCTCGAGGCTTAAAGGCGATCGAGCCCCGCTTTCAGCGCGCCGCGACAATTCTTTAGCCATGTTTGTTCGCGCCTGCAGCTTGGATCATACACCGCTCGCCCCAAGCGCGTGACGCCTTTCTTTCCGACCTGATGGATGGTTCAGGCGGCTTTGGTCTTCTGGCGGCAGGCGACAATCCCATAATGGTCTCTGCCGAAATCCCGGCACGTCCAGGTCTTGTCGACAACGTCGATCATCGGCGGATGAAGTCGCGCAACCGTTCCCCTAAATCCGGTGTAATAGATCCAAAGGATCGCGGCATCATGCGCCCTCGCTTCCTCGATCAGGCGCTTGTTCGGATCCTCGTTGGCGCCGAAGAACACCGGCGTCACCTCAACCGGCACACCGGCCCGCATGAAGAAAAATCGCCCGGTCGCCGTCAGGAGACGCGGATCGATCGTGCGGTTCGCCGGATTGTCGAAGAATAGGACGATGCGGTCCGTTTTGGCCGCCATCAGGGCTTGTGCCGCCCGCTCGAAGCTAAAAGCTCTACCTGGAGAATTGATCTGGCTGGCGACCACAATGAATGCGATAGCCGAATAAAAGCATAATATGATGAGCGGCGCAAATTCCCAATTGCGTCTGATCCGGCAGAAAATGAGAGCCAGTCCGAACAAAGCGCCAGGACCGAAGGGCATCAAATAGCGGAACGTGAAACACGGCCGAATAAAGCCAATTGCCACAACGACGCCAACCGAAACCAATGCCGCGGCGGGAACGAGCCAGAGGGCGCGCTCCTCCTCCGAAACCGGGCGCGGCCACCACAGCAGACTTGCGAGAAACAAGAGTACGGCGAGCGCCGCGACGATCCAGAAGTTCGAGAGGACGTCGATCGCCGTCCACAAATCACTAGGGCCGAGCAGCGAGTACCAGGCGATCTGCGGGTTCAGATAAGGAAGGAAATGGCCCAGATGGAACGCCAGCCAGATTGGAAGAGGAACAAAGACCAAAGCAGCCGGCCAGAGTGGCACGATGCCGCCGCGCAAGCGGACGAGGAGGATGATCGATTGTATGGCGATCAAAAAGCCTGCGTAATAATGCGTGAGAAGGAGAAGAACACCCACGGCGGCCCAACCGAACGCGACACGTCTGGCTGGAGCGAGCAGGAGTTGGACGAAGAGAATTGTGTTGAACGTCGCCAATAGAATGAGCAGCGCGTAGCAGCGTGCCTCGTGCGCAAAGGTAAAGCCCGGGATCCAGAGGGCAAGCAATGCACCCCAGTAGAACTTCAATCCCCGGGTTGGAATGGAACGGCTCGCTAGCGCAATCCATGCGGCAGCGGCCGCAAAAATGGCGCTCGGCACGCGTAGAGCAATATTCGACAGGCCAAAAACTCCCGTCCAAAAGTGGAGTATGAGATAGTAAAGGGGTGCATTCACGTCGACGAGCATCAGCTCGAATGAGTCCTTTAGCGAGCTTGGCGCAACGATCGCACCCGTCCCCGTTTCATCGAACCAAAGCGTCTGATCGAGGCCGATGAAATGAATGACTGTCCCTGTGATCAGAGCGACATAAGCCGCCAAGCGCAGAGGATCTACACCTTCCTCCGGCGACGCTTTGCTCGCAATCTTTTCGGCGATGAAAGCCATCCTCACCTCCGGCTTGAGACTAGCGGGCGCAGGCATAAGAAAGCTTTAAACCATGTTGTGAAACGCGCTGCGTTCGCTATTCAGGCGGCTCAGGCGTTGAGCGCGGCGCCAGTCTCGCTGCTCTCTCCGCTATCCACGTTGTCGATGACGAGGACCTCCGGGGCGCCGGCAGCCTTGAGTGTGGCGCGCGCCGCTTCGGTTTCCGTATCGTTTTTGTCCGGCATAGCGAGCACGACGAAATCGGCGAAAGGCGCGAGCACTTTCGGCGTGTCGCTCGCCGTCAGCGGCGGCGCGGCCAGCACGACGAAATCGTAGGTCTGGGTGAGAGCATGGAGAATGACATCGAGTTCGTCCGGATCGAAATCGTCGGCCGAGCCGAACGCAACGAAATGCAGCCGCGAATCTTGATCGCGATGGATCACGTCGGCGAACGAGGCCGTGCCGTCGAGGAGATCGGTGAGGCCGATCATTTTCTTTCCCGCATTTGGCATCAGCGCCGCCACTTGCGCCGCTTTGCGGTCGAGATCGATCATGATGGGGCGGCCCTCCCGAGCGAGAGAGCGCGCAAAGCCGATCAGAGCGGCGGTCGCCGCTTCGCTTTCCGACGCTCGCGTCGCGAGGACATAAACGCCTTGATCGGTCGTAGCGCGCGCGGCGATCTTTTCCTTCGGGTCGCGCTCCGCCGCGATCTCTTCGCGCAAAGCCTCCGCGACCCCGGCTTCGGCCGTCGCACCTCCTTCGCGCGAGCGGCCGAACTGTTTGACGCGCTCGATCGTCTCGGCAAATCCGCTCGGCCTCGACTCATCGACTGCATCGCGCGGGCCGCCGGAAAGTAATTCGCTGCCGACCGCGGCCCCGAGCGAGAGAACAAAGGCCGCAATGGTTCCGAAGGCGAGCGTCGGGATTTTTTTCGGGAAGGAAGGCTCATCGGGCGGCGTGGCGCGTGAAATGATGCGCGCGTCGGCCGGTGTCGACGTCGAATATTCGACCGCCAGGGCCTCTTGATATTTCGTCATGCTGGCATCGAGCTCCGTCCGCAAGGCCTGAGCGGCGCGCTCGAGATCGCGCAGATGCACGGCGTCCGTGTTCGAGGCGACGACTTGCGTCTTCTGTTGCTCGATGGTCCCTTCTATATTCGCAACGCGCGAGGCCGCGATCTTGGAATCATTCTCGAGCGCACGAGCAATGGTCTCGGCCGCGGCGCGCAGCTGCGTTTCCAGATTCGTGATCTCAGCATGGAGCTCTTTTATCCGCGGATGGCCGGGAAGAAGAGCACCGGATTCGAGCGCGAGCTGCGCCCTGGCCGTCACCAATTGTTCGGCAATGCGTCGGATAAGATCATTATTGGCGACGTCCGGTACTTCGGAAATGCGCCCCTGGCGCAACATATCGCGAATGAGCGAGGCTCTCGCCTGGCTGTCCGCCTGCTGTGTGCGCGCGCGCGACAACTCGCTGTTGAGCTCGGCGAGCTGCTGGCTGGTAATGGTCATATTATTATTGCCGGCGAGAAGGCCGGTGCTGGCGCGGTAGCGCTCGACCTCGTCGGCCGCGCGAACCGCCTTGTCCTTCAGCTCGTCGATCTGGGCGGAAAGGGACGTCGCTGCCTTCTTTGCGAGCTCCCGCTTTGCGTTCGATTGCATCTGCAAATAGAGGCTGGCGATCTCATTGGCGGCATGGGCTGCGAGTTGCGGATCCTTGGACCAGAATTGGATCGTGATGACACGCGTCTTGGTGGGTGAAAAGACCGTCAATCTCTGCTCGAACGTATTGAGCACGCGGTCTTCTGCCGGAACGCGCATCGGATCGCGCATCAAGCCGAACATGACGAAGAGGCGCGAGACGACGCTGAGGCCGTGCGCATAGGGGTCGAACTCCGGATTGCCGACGAGACCGAGGTCATCGATCGCCTTGCGCCCGAGATCGGGAGAGGTGATGAGCTGAACCTGGCTGCCGACCAGCGCCTCGTCGGTCGCCTCGGTATTTTGCTGAATCTGTTGCTCGGTGAGTTGCGGCCCCGTGAGGAAGTTCTCCTGATTTTCGAGCAGAACTTGCGCCTGCGCGGTATAGCGCGGCTTGACCATCGTCACGAAGAGGCTGGCGGCGAGAAAGCCGAGCGCCGTCGAGATCAGAATCCAATAGCGCTTACGATAGATCGCAGAGCCGAGCGCTCCGAGGTCGAGGTCGTTCGAGCGCTCCTCGAATTCAATGTCCGGCTCGAAAACCTGGGTCATGCGCAACCTCGCGGCGCATCGGATCGGCGCTCATGAGCTTCGGTGGCACATCAAGACGTGCGAAGGTTGAAACGAGGTTAATAACCTCCTCAAATCAAAGATCGAAGGTTAAGGTTTATTAACCATGCCGCTCTATAAAAATCGGAACACACTGCAACCCCTTGGCGAGAGCCCATTCCTGCGGCAGGGATCATGCGGCGCATCATCGTTTCAATCGTCATTTTGGCCGTGTCTCTGCTCGTGTCGGCCTGCGCACCGTCCTACTCGGCCTATTTCGATTCGGATCCGAATGTGCCCTACCGGCTGGCGAGCGGCGACCGCTTGCGCGTCATCGTTTTCGGCCAGGATGACTTGAGCAACTCCTATGCCGTCGACGGCTCGGGCCATATCCAGATGCCGCTCATCGGCATAGTCACCGCGGAGGGCAAGACCACTGCCGAACTGGCAAGAGATATCGAGATACGATTGCGCAACGGCTTCTTGCGCGATCCGCATGTCTCGGTGGAGGTCGAAGCCTTTCGGCCTTTCTTTGTGCTCGGCGAGGTCACGACGCCTGGCCAATACCCTTACGTCAACGGCATGACTGCGGAGACCGCCGTTGCCATCGCGGGCGGGTTCACTCCGCGCGCCTATAAGGAGAGCGTCGAGCTCACCCGCACGATCGACGGACGGCAGGTGACGGGCGAAGTGTCGATCAAACATCCGATTAACCCCGGCGATACGATCGTCGTGCGAGAACGCTGGTTTTAGAGAGGCGAGCCCATGGCAAAGTCCGCCGATAGCAAGCTGCGCATTCTGCATGTATTGCGCACGCCGGTCGGCGGGCTCTTCCGGCATGTCGCCGATCTCGCCAGAGAACAGGCGGCGCGCGGCCACGCGGTCGGGCTCGTCGCCGATTCCTCGACCGGCGGCGAGCGGGCCGAAGCGGTTTTCGCCGAGCTCACATCGGCGCTGTCCCTCGGCCTTCTGCGCCTGCCGATGCAACGCCAGCCTAGTCCGCTCGATTTGCCGCTCGCGGCGCGAATCGCGCTCCATGCGCGCAGGCTGCGCGCCGATGTCATACACGGCCACGGCTCAAAGGGCGGAGTCTACGCGCGATTGCCAGGTTTTCTGCCGGGGCTCGGCGCGCCGGTGCGCGCCTATACGCCGCATGGCGGCAGCCTCCATTTCAACGGCGCGAGCTACCGGGCCGCCGAGCGCATTCTCGCGGCGCGGACCGACCTTTTTCTTTTCGAAAGCGCCTATGCGCGCGACCGGCTCATCGAGCGCATCGGGCCGCCGCGCGGCCTCGTGCGCACCGTCGTCAACGGTTTGCGTGCGTCCGAGTTCACCCCCGTCGAAGCCTCTCCGGAAGCGGCGGATTTCGTTTTCATCGGCGAGCTCTGCGCGGCCAAAGGCATCGATACGCTGATCGATGCCATGGCCGCCTTGTCGCAGCGCGCCATTCGCCCGCGTCTCCTGCTTGTCGGAGCCGGGCGCGATGAAGCCGCGCTCGTTGCCAAGGTGCGGGCGAACGGGCTTGCCGAGACGGTCACCTTTGCCGGCGCGATGCCGGCCCGCGATGCGTTCAGGCGCGGGCGTATCCTCGTCGTCCCCAGCAGGGCTGAATCGCTTCCATATATTGTGCTCGAAGCCGCGGCGGCGCGCGTGCCGATGATCGCCACCAACGTCGGCGGTATCGGCGAAATCTTCGGCCCCCATAAAGGCCGGCTTATCGGCTCCAACGATCCGCTGGCTCTCGCTCAAGCGCTCGAAGCGAGCTTGCTAAAGGATCCTGCCGAGCTTCGGCGCCAAGCCGACATGCTCGCCGCATTCGTTGCGACCCGCTTTACCATAGATGAAATGGCCGATTCCGTCCTCGCCGGCTATCGCGAGGCTATCGGTTCCCGGCAAAAAGCCCAATCCGCAATATCTTTCGCCCTCCCATCTTCGCACAAATAAAATGACGAACGTACTGCGCGACATCGCGACGCCCGAGCCCCCAGAGAGAGAGAACGAGGCGCAACGGCTTCTCGCCGCCACACGCGCCTTGCAATCGAGCGCCGCGACGCCGGCCATTTCGCGTGTCGTTCTCGAAGGATTCGCGCGCATCGTGGAATTCGTGCTGATCGCGGCCACCGGGCTTAGTCTTGGGTTCATGGAAACGCCCGTCGCACGCGCGCCCCTCGCGATAGCCGCAGTGCTCGTCGCTGCCGGGCTCGTGCTCGCCTTTCAAAGCTCTAGTCTCTACAAGCTCGGCTTCATCAGAAAGTGGAAGGCGCTGCGCCTTGGAGCGATCATTGCCTCGGTCTTCGGAATAGCCTTTGCCATTTTGCTTCTCTTCCGGCTGGAGGCGATTTATCCGCGCGAATTCTTGGCTACCTGGTTCGGCAGCACGCTCCTCCTGCTCCTCTGCGAACGCGCGGGGTTGGCGCTCATTGTCGATCGGCTCATCAAGAGCGGCCGGCTCGTTCGGCGCACCGCGCTCGTCGGCGGCGGGTCGCCGGCCGATGCTCTGCTCCAGCAACTTTTTGCGCAGGCGCCGCCCGACTTGCAGATCCTCGGCATTTTCGACGACCGCACCGACGAACGTTCGCCGGACGTCGTCGCCGGCTTTCCGAAGCTCGGCACGGTCGACGATCTTCTCGAATTCGCGCGCCGAACACGCATAGATCTCGTCATCTTCACGCTGCCGATCACGGCCGAGCAGCGGCTCTTGCAGATGCTGCGCAAGCTGTGGGTCCTGCCCATCGATATTCGCCTTGCGGCGCATATGAGCAAGCTGCAGTTCCGGCCCCATTCCTATTCCTACCTCGGCACGGTTCCGCTCATCGATATTTTCGAGAAGCCGATCGCGGACTGGGACCTCGTCATCAAACATTGCTTCGACAGGATTGTCGGTGCGCTCTGCCTTTTGCTGCTTGCGCCCGTGATGGCGCTCGTCGCCCTTGCCGTCAGGTTGGATTCGAAGGGTCCGATCCTCTTCAAACAGAAGCGCTATGGCTTCAACAATGAGGTGATCGAGATCTACAAATTCCGATCCATGTATATCGACACGCTCGATTTCGGCGCGGCGAAACTGGTGAGCAAGGGCGATCCGCGCGTCACGCGGGTCGGGCGCTTCATTCGCAAGACATCCCTCGACGAGTTGCCGCAGCTCTTCAACGTCGTGTTCAAGGGCAATCTTTCTCTCGTCGGCCCCCGTCCGCACGCGCTTCACGCCAAGGCGGCCGAGCGCGAATATGACAAGGTCGTCGACAGCTATTTCGCCCGGCATCGCGTGCGTCCCGGCATTACCGGCTGGGCGCAGATCAATGGCTGGCGCGGCGAGACCGATACGACGGACAAAATCCAAGGCCGCGTCGAATGCGACCTCTATTACATCGAGAATTGGTCGATCTGGCTCGACATATCCATCCTCTTGGCGACGCCCTTCGCGCTGTTCAAGACCGCAAACGCCTATTAGGCTCGTCAATGAGAGGCGGCCAGTCTCACCGACACCGCCAGGCGCGGATGGCAGGTGAGCCATGACGTTGCAGATCGGCGCAGGCGCCAGACCGCGCGTCACCTATCAAAAACTCCTCGACGCGCTCTTCGCCGTTTTTGTCTTCAGCGGATTTATCGCATTCATCGAGCCTTCCCCCTATGATGGGCTTGCCTTCATCGCCTTCCCTGCCTGGCTTCTCGGCGGCTTTCGAATCCGCCGCGTTCAACTCGTCGCCGTCCTGCTCTGGTGCGTATTGACGATTGCCGGCTTCGCCGGCCTCATGCTCTATCTGAACGATCCGGACGCGCGCAATTATCAGTTCACATCGCTCTATCTCTATTTCACCGCCATCTGCTACACATTGTTCTTCGGCGAGCGCTCGCTGGAACGCGCCGAGATCTGCCTCAAGGCCTATACGCTCGGCGCCGTTGTCGCCGCTACGATCGGCGTCCTCGGCTATTTCGGCTACGCCGGTCTCTCGGGCACGGTTCTTTACGAACGGGCCGCCTCGACCTTCAAAGATCCGAACGTCTACGGTTCCTACATGATCCTCGGGATCGCCTACGTCGTGCAGGACCTTTTGATCGGCAGCGGATGGAGGCGAATTGTTTCGCTCCTCGCGCTCGGCATTTTGATGGCCGGCGTTTTCGTTTCATTTTCGCGCGGCTCTTGGGGCGCGACGCTGCTCGTCTTCGTGATGATTACCGTTCTGAGCTATACGACCTGCAACAACAGCGCGACACGCCGGCGGATCGTGATCATGAGCGCCATCGTCTTCGGGGTCGTCGCCTTGGTTCTCCTGTTCGTCCTTTCGCAGCACGACATTCGCGAATTCTTTTATCAGCGTGCCGTGCTGCAGACCTATGACGAGGGCGAGACCGGTCGTTTCGGCAACCAATTGCGTTCAATTCCGATGTTGCTCGACCATCCTGAAGGATTGGGGCCGCTCAGGTTTCGCCAGCATTTCGGGCTCGAACCGCATAATTCCTATGTCGGCGCTTTCGCCAACAGCGGCTGGCTCGGCGGATTTACTTGGATCTTCATCGTCTCTTCGACGGTCGTCCTCG
Organism: Beijerinckiaceae bacterium; assembly: GCA_021324915.1. GTDB lineage: Bacteria > Pseudomonadota > Alphaproteobacteria > Rhizobiales > Beijerinckiaceae > Methylovirgula. Next base: position 27,795 of record JAJPIC010000012.1, read on the forward strand.
GTTTCCGGCTGATCTCGGTGCCCTCGCCTTACCGCCGGCTGGCGCAAGTCGCCTGGCCAGCGCTCTTCGCCATCATTCTGCAAGCCTTTCAGATCGACATCGACCATTGGCGGCAGATTTTCCTGCTCTTCGGCATGGTCTGGGGATTCGAAGCGGCGCGGCAGCGTTCTATGGAACGGGCCCGAAATCTCGAGCGGCCGGTCAGAGGGAGCGAGACCTATGACTAGATGGGCCTATGCGCTTGCCGGGTTTGCGGCACTTTATGGTGCAGCAGGCATTATGGAGGCGGCGGCCGGCGCGCATGCACTCGCAAGCCCTCTCGTCAAAATCTCCGCCGATATGCTCGTCGTCAATGCCGCAGCGGTGATCGCGATCAGCGCCTTCGCCTTCGCCACGTCATCGCGTCTCTTGCTTTTCGCTGCCGCGGGCCTCTTGCTCGGCACATTCCTTTTCTGTGGCGAACTCAGCGCGCATGCGTTTCTCGGGCGGAAATTTCTTCCACTCGCCGCCCCTGTAGGCGGATTCCTGATGATTGCCGGCTGGCTCGCTTGCGCCGCGGTGGCATTCTGCCGCCTCTTTCGCAGCGGTTGAATTCTTCCGGGCCGAAGTGCAGTCCGAGGAAACCGATTGCGCCGGATTTGAGGCGCCGCAGGCGCCGATCACATTGACGCGCGCCGCCCAATTTCCTAAGCATGCGAGGTCGCGCGCGGGCCAGAACAACACAGGCCCAAAATGGAAGATAAGAGAGAGCCGCAGAGCAAGCCGCGGATCCTGATCGTCGAGGATGAGGCCTTCGTCGCCGTCATGCTCGCCGACATGCTTGAGGAACTCGGCTACGAGGTCGCGGCGAGCGTATCGCAGGTCTCGCAGGCCAGGGAATTTCTCGCAGACGGAAACGTCGACATCGCTCTGCTCGACGTTAAATTGGGAAACGAGACAATCGATCCCGTCGCCGATCTGCTTGCCGAACGCCGTTGTCCTTTCATTTTCACGACCGGCTACGGACAGGACGGGGTTCCGGCCGCCTACGCAAACCGCAAGGTTCTGCAGAAGCCGTTTCAAATCAACGAGCTCGCGGCCGCGCTGCGGGAACAGATCGGACCGGCCCATTAATCTGCCTATCCAGCCGGGCTGCCGATCAGGCCGGATCGCGATGGACTTTCCTGAGCCAAGCTTCTAGCATCGGGGCCTCGGCAAGGGCTTGGCTTGTCGAATGCGCACGAGCGCAAGAAGAGCTCGATAGACGCAAATCCGCCGCGATCCAGGCATCAATTTGCGCTCGTGAGACGGCATCGATCCTAGATCTCGTGCAAGGTCCTTCGCAAAATCGTTTGCCGTTCCTTTGCATGTGAAGGCCTATCTCGTGAACCTTCGTGCCGTGATCTTTCTCGACCTTCGTCGCCGGCTCGCAGGCCGAACATGTCGCCTCTGATGAGCGGGTCCTTTTCCGCCGCCTTGCCGGCTATGCCGCGAAAACGCTCGATCGCGCTCATGCTCGCCGGCCTTTTGGCCCTCGGCATGATCGCGACCGCGATCGCCTCTTGGTTTCTCCCGGCGGAAATTCTCGCCAATCAGCTTGCCGGGCAAATCGACCGCGCGACCGGGTTGACGGCCGTCGTCGACGGGCACGTGCGTTTCCATCTTCTGCCTGAGCCGCGCATCGATGCCGACGACGTCGTGCTCTCCGATCCTTCGGGCGCCGTCCGCGTCGACATCGCGACGACCAGCGCCTATTTGCGGATCCTTCCGCTTTTCGGCGGGCGACTCGAGATCGGCCATGCGGTCCTCTATCAGCCCAATATCTTCGTCTCCTTAGACCGCAAGCCGCGACCCGGCGAAGGATTGGCTCTAGTCCTGAGGTCTCAGCCGGCGAAATCGGGCAATCTCTTTGGACGTATCGAGATCGTGGACGGGCGCGCTCGTTTCCAAGCCCAACAAGCGGATACAACCACGATCGAGGCGATCAATCTCAGCCTCGAATGGCCGAGCGCCTACGCTTCGGCCGCTCTCAACGGCAGTCTTACCTTGCGGGGGATGCCGATCAGTCTGGACGCATGGCTCTCGCAGCCGCTTGAATTCCTGAGCGGCAATCCGTCCGCCACGATCCTGCGGCTGCGCTCCGACGCCCTGACGCTCTCGACCTCCGGCAATGTCTCGGCTCGGCCGCATTTTCAATACGTCGGACGCGTCTTCGCAACGGCGGAATCACTGCGCAGATTGGCGGATGTCCTCGGTCATCCTTTCCCGCGGCATGGAAGCTTCGCCAATCTCGAAATGCGCGGGGACCTCGATTTCGAGAGCGAAAGCGCAGCGCTCACCAACCTGCACCTCAGTCTCGACGGCAATGACTACGAGGGAGACGTCGCGCTCGGCTACCGGGACAATTCGCTGCAAGTATCCGGGACTTTGGCCAGCAATTTGCTCGACATCACGCCTTTCCTCGCCGTTCCGCCCGGCTCATTGAGCGATTCCGGCCAATGGCAACATCATGGGCTCGATCTTTCCGACCTGCGTTTCGCGGATCTGGATTTGCGCATCTCGGCCTCTCGCCTGCGCTTCAACGACGTGGAGGTCGGCGACGCGGCTTTGTCCGTCATTACCAAGCCGGGCCTCATCGACCTCAACCTCGGCGAAGCCACCGCGAACCAGGGCACGATCAAGGGACGCCTGACGCTCGCTGCCAAGGGCGGGACACTCGCGCTTCATGTTGCCGGCAACGGCAAGGACGTCGATCTCGAGCCGATGGATCTGGGTCTCAAACGGCGCCCGCTTGCCGGTTCGCTCAATGCATCGCTCGCGCTTGCCGGCTCCGGCGGCGACCTCCAGCAGATCATCGAGAGTCTCGCCGGCCACGCCCAGGTCTTGGTCACTGGCGGCCAAATCAAAGGGATCGACGTCGGCTCGACCTTGCAGCAGGCCGTGCCCATCGGCCAAGGTTTCAAATCCGTGGACGGGAGCACCGGGTTCGACCGGCTGAGCTTTGCGGTCAGCCTCGGCAAGGGCTTTGCCGACTTCACCCAGGGTCAGTTGAGCATGCCTGGCCTGCAGCTCGACTTCGCCGGGAGCGCCGATTTGCGCAATCGAAGTCTCGACCTTTCGGCGCTCGGCACAATGACGTCGGCCGCCGGCAAGGCGCGGAGCGCAACCACGCCCCTTACATTGCGCGTGACCGGCGGCTGGGACGATTTCCAGTTCGTCCAAGCCGAACCTGATCTACGTCTTCCCCCGAAGCCGCGGCACAACGGCGACCTGCCGGATGATGCGACGAGCTATACGCCGCCGGACTGATAATTTTACGAGCGCGCGCCGCGCGACAATTGCGCCGCACGCAATGTGTTGGCCATCAACATCGCAATGGTCATAGGACCGACGCCGCCGGGCACCGGCGTGATCGCCCCCGCGCGCGGCAAAGAGGAATCGAAAGCGACATCGCCGACGAGCCGGGTCTTGGGCTGACCTTGCGCAGTGACGCCCTCGCCGGGAACGCGATTGATGCCGACGTCGATAACGATGGCGCCTTCTTTGATCCATTCGCCGCGGATCATTTCCGGACGGCCGACGGCCGCAACGACAATATCGGCACGCCCGACGATTCCCTTGAGATCGCGACTGCGCGAATGGGCGATCGTCACCGTCGCATTGCGCGAGAGCAGCAATTGGGCCATCGGTTTGCCGACAATATTGGAACGCCCGACAACCACGGCATCGGCGCCCGAAATTTCCACGCCGAGGGCCTTCGCAGCTCTTTCGAGCAGCAGCATAGAGCCGGCCGGCGTACAAGGCACGAGCGCGCGCTCGAGTTCACCAATCGAGAGCAGACCCGCATTGAATGGATGGAAACCATCGACATCCTTCGCCGGCGAGACACGCTCGAGCACGCGTGCCGCGTTGACTTGCGGTGGCAATGGCAATTGGATCAGGATGCCGTGAATGGCGGGATCGGCATTGAGCCGATCGACGAGCGCGAGCAATTCCCCCTCGCTGACAGTCGCGGGCAGATCGTGCTGAACCGAATGAAAGCCGCAGGATTGCGCCGCCTTGCCCTTGGATCTCACATAGACTTGGCTCGCCGGATTCTCGCCGACGAGAACGACGGCGAGACCGGGCTTCACGCCCTCTCCGGTCAATGCCGCGGCGCCCGCAGCGACTTCCGCCAGAACCGACTCGGCGATCTTCTTGCCGTCGATCAGCAAGGCCTTCTGGCCCGATGGCCGCAAAATATCCGCTTGTGCCTGCTGGTCCGTGGCCAAAGTCATGGAAACGCATCCTCCCGCTCAAAACCGAAGGCGCTTATTGTCAGTTTTCCTCGCTCCTGCCAAGGCGGGTCAGTGCGGCGGATTTTCATAGGCAAAGCGCGCCCAATGCCGCCCGCTGGCGCCTGGCGGCAAGACGAGCATGGAAGGTTTGTCGAAGAGATCGCCAGCGAAATCTTCCGGATCGCTGTAGCCGGTCCATTCTTCGATGCACAGAAACCCCCGGCCAGGCCGGCACCAGAGCGCGAAATGTGGGAAACTGCTTTCAATCACGATTGCCGGCCCGTTCGGGGCCTCGAAGCGCACGGATCGGCTCCGGGCGCCAATTAAGCAAAGTGCATCCTTCTCGAAAAGCTGCGGGTCGAGCCGCAAGGCAGCGCCTTCGAACGGAATTGGCCGTCGCGCCTGCGAGATGAGGCCGCCTCGCGCGATCACGGGGACGAAGGGATCTTCGGCCGAAGAAAAGCGCAGAGAATAGTCCTTCGGTCTGCCGCCGGCGAAAGGCCAGCGAAATCCTGGATGAAGCCCGCAGGCATAGGGCATTGGTCCGGGCCCGCAATTCTCAACGGTGAGGGCAACGAAAATCGCGGCCGCGCTGAGGTGATAATCGGCGGTCAGGCGAAAATCGAAAGGGTAAAGCGCGCGCGTCGCCACATCGCTCGTCAAGACGAGCCGCGCGTAATCCTCTCCCCGCGCGAGGGCACGAAACGGGAAATGGCGGGCGAATCCGTGCAGACCGAGCGGATAGATCTTTTCGCCGACACGCACCCGACGGTCCTTCGTCCAGCCGACCACCGGGAAAAGCAAGGGCGCCGTCTCGTTCCATACTTCCGGGTCCGGCGCCCAAAGCAAGGGCGTTTCGCCGACCCGCCAGTCCTTGAGCTCGGCGCCATGTAGCGCGATGGCCGCCCGCGTAGCGCCGGATACGAGGTGGATCATGCAAAGCCCGCTCGCGGGGTTGAAGCGAATTTTCGCTGTCTAAATTAGACCGCAATGAAATTGAACGTCGCGCCACGTTCGCGACTGCGGGATCGTCACATAAGCCGAGTTCGAGGTTGGGTTGGATGAGTCTTGCCAAGAAGATCGCTCTTTTCTTTGTTGCACTCGCCGTTGCGATCGGCGCGGCAGATCTCTTGTCTCGTCCTGTATTGGCCGAGATCTTGGCGCTCCGCATCCATGCCGCCTCGGGGCTTCACGCAAAGATCCGCGCGGCCAAATTGGTCTTTTCCTCGCCTCCGAAAATAGTCGCTGACGACGTAACTCTCAATTCGCCGCAAGGCTGGAGTCTCAGCGCCGATCACATTCATTTCGGCTTTGCCTGGGAGGACCTGTTCGACGGCAAGATGAACATTGCGGATCTCTCGCTCGAACGTCCCGTTCTGCAGATCACTCAGCAGGCGCTGGACGCAGAGGCGGCCCATCGCGACTCTTTCGCGCTCGGTGGCACTCTCACGGCGCGCGACGGGCGCTTGGTTTACCGGAACCTGCGCCGCGACATGAGCGCCGAGATTCAATCCATTGCGCTCGTCGCCACACCGAGAGAGGACGGCGGTCTCGCCCTGCGCTTTGGCGGAAAGCTCGACGGAACCGATCTCCGGCTCGATGGCGCGCTCCATTCGGTTTCGGATTTCATCGCGGGACGCGCGACCGCTTTCGAGGGAACGGATACCAGGGGGGCGAGACTTCATGCCCGCCTCCGCCTCGGGGAGGGAAGTTTCGGCTTCGACGATCTAGCGCTCAGCGCCTCCGGCGGAACACTGCACGGTGCAGGCTTTTTCCGGTGGACCGGCGAGGCGCCCAGGCTCGAGGCGAATATCGACGCCGATCGGCTCGATCTTGGTGCTTTACAATTGGGAGCCGACCATCCGATCGATCTCAAAGATCTGCGCCTGCTCGACGGCGCGCTCACCCTCAAGGCGGGCACGCTCAGCGCCAGCGGCATTCAAGCGCGAAAAATCGCGATTGCCGCCAAGCTCGATAAAGGACGGCTCACGTCTTCACTCGCCGCCGGCGATTTCTATGCGGGTAAGGCCGACGCGGATCTTGCAATCGATGCGGCGCAACCCAGCCCGAAGGAAAAGCTCAAAGCCGATTTTTCGGGCGTTCAGGCAGCTCAACTGCTCAATTTGGCTGGCGTCGAAGGGCAAGGCACTTTGAGCGCGGCTTTCGATCTCGCCTCGGAGGGCGCCGAGATTAAAACCATCGCGAACGGCCTCGCCGGGACTGCCGAGCTCGACTTCACCAATGGCACGGTCAGCGGCCTTTCGACTCTGTTGAGCGCGGTTGCGCCCTTTCTGCCCAAGATCGGCAATCTCGACAAGATCGCGATCAACTCGGCGCATGCGCGATTTGCGGTCGCCACGGGCGAGGCCGATACGGACGACATTCGGATCGCCAGTCCCGTGCTCGATGTGAGTGGGAAAGGGACGATCGATCTTGTCGGAGAGACACTCGATCTGCATTTCGAACCGAAATTGGCCGGCGGCGCGAACAGCGACCGGCCGACAGACCTCGGCACAACCATCCTCCTGCGCGGACCTTGGAATGCGCCGCGGGTCAGCGCCGACGTCGATACCGGGCGCGCAATCGGCAATTTGCTCGGCGGGCCCGGCGGTGCCGCCATTATGAAAGGCCTCGGCGCTTTGCTCAACAGCCTTTCGGGCGCTCCGGATTCCCCGCAATAGCCGCGCGCGAATTGCGCAGGCCATCTGAGAAACCTCCGAATAGCGAGCACCATTCGGGCGCGACTTTTGCAATCTTAATAATGCCGTAGACCGGTCCTTATCCTTGCACCGCGCTCCGAGCCGGAAACTTAGGAGGCGGGTTGCGCATTTCTAAGTACCGGTCAGATTCTGGCACTCCCGCCGGCCCGATGGAGGTGGTCATGGACACGCGTACTCTCATTGCCGCGGCTTCGCTGATTTTCATGAGCTCCTCGCCGTTTGCCGGGGCGGCCTCGGTCGCGGGACCCGTTGGCGTCTGGCAGGTTGCAGACGGAACCGCCAATGTTGCGATCCGTCCGTGCGGCCAGAACCTCTGCGGCTTCGTCGCCTGGTCGAAGGATGGCGCCAATCTCGTGGGCCGCGAAGTCCTGATCGATATGAAGCCCAATGGCGGCCTGTGGTCCGGCGTCGTGGTGAACGCAGCCGACGGCGAAAAATATGACGCGCATATGTCGCTCGTCAGCAGCAATGTGCTCAAAATCGAGGGCTGCGTGATGGGCGGCGTGTTCTGCGGCGACCAGAACTGGTCGCGCGTCGGCGAAGAGCCGCGCGACCAATCGCGAAAGCTCAAGGTCCATCGCTATCAGGCGCGCAACGATTGACGCTCCTCCCCGCGAACGAGACGAGATGGAGAGAGGATTAGACCGAGGGGCTGAGGCGCCGCAACAATGTGCTAATCACCCGGTCCCTCTCTATCGCCCTCCCCGGACGAGGAGTGAGAAGTTAGCTCGCCAGCAGTTTCGCAATCACCGCCTTCGCGTCTTCGATGACGACTGTATTGGTCGCCGGCCGGCTCAAAATATCGGCGAAGGAAAACATGTCTGCAAGACGTGCGATCGCCTCCCAATTCTGGGGCAGAAAGCCGCCGCCCTCGCGATAGCCGCGCGCAAGCGAAGCAGAGAATTTCGGATTATTGTCGAGCGGCGGGCGCAGCAGATTGCCGAAGTCGAAGGCGGGTGAAGCGCTGAGCGCATATTCCCAATCGATAACAGCCGCGATCTCCCACACACCGGCCGGCCTGCGGATCAGAATGTTCGATCCGTTGAAATCGCCGTGCACGAGGGTCGGCTGCGGCCATTGCGAGAGACTATCGCCCCTGCGTGAGGCATATTCGATCAGCGCGAAGGTAAGCTTCTCGCCCAGTCTCTCGCGGCCAGGCCCCTCGATGAAACAATCCTTCAAATAATGGAGCATGCCCTCCCTATCGAGATCGATCGGAGCCGCGACTTTGAGATTCGAGTCCAAAAACCCGAATTGATCGAAATGAAAGGCGTGAATGCGCGCCAGCATGCGGCCGATGGCATAGCCGAGATCCACGATTTTCTCGGCCGAAAGCGACGCAAACATCGCCTGCAGCTCGCAACCTTCGATCCAGTCGATGAGCGCATAAGGATGACCGGCGATGCTGCTCTTTGGGCTGAAATGGATGAAATGCGGCACGGGCACATGACCGGCGACCAGCCGATAGACGGCCATTTCCTTCTCGGCGGGTGCGACGCCGCGTTGGTAGAGGCGAAGCAAGACAGCGCCCGGGCGCTTGGAGAGGCGGATCTTCAGATTCGTATTGATGAGCCCGCCCTTGACCGGTTCGATACTGAGAATCCGATTTCCCGGAAAGAACGGCAGGACAAGCGCCTCGACTGCGGCCGCGTCCAGTTTCACGACCGGCACATGCCGTGGCCAATGTTCCTTCATGCCTCGCCCGCCATGCCGCAGGCAATAGCCGCCTATTCCGCGGGGGCGGGCTTCTCCATCTCGGCGGTAAGCCGCGGCGCACCCGTAACTGTGCGCCAAAAGCGCAGGATGGCAAGCCGCAGGTCGTCGATCACGGCGAAAAAGGCGGGAACGAAGAGAAGCGAGAGGCAGGTCGAGACAAGGAGCCCGCCGATCACGGCCGTTGCCATGGGAGAGCGAAACTCGCCCCCCGCGCCGATCCCGAGCGCGCTCGGCACCATGCCCGCAACCATTGCGACCGTGGTCATGATGATCGGCCGCATCCGTTTCTTGCCGGCCTCCACGATCGCCGTCGTGCGCTCGAGACCGTCCTTCATCGCTCGAATCGAAAAATCGACGAGCATGATTGCGTTCTTCGTCACGATTCCCATCAGCATCAAAATGCCGATGACCACGGGCAGACTGAGCGGCCGGCCGGTGACGAGAAGCGCGAGAATCGCGCCGCCGATCGACAAGGGAAGCGAGAAGAGAATGGTGATCGGCTGCAGGAAGCTCGCAAAGAGGATCACGAGGACCGCATAGACCATGGCAAGCCCGTTGCGCATGGCCTCGCCGAAGCCGCTGCTCAAATCGTCCATTGCCTCCGTGCTTGCCGACTTGCGCAGGCTGATGCCCGGCGGAAGATGATGGATCAGCGCGAGAGCATCCAAGGATTTCTCGACATCGCCGAGCGCCGCCCCATCGACGAGATCGGCCTCGATCGTCGCCGAACGGGCACGATCGAAATGCGTGATGCTGGCCGGCCCTTCGGCGAGATCGATCTTGGCGAGCCTGCCGAGCGGAACGGGATCTCCCGCCGTGCTTGGCACGCCAAGCGCACCGAGGAAATTTGGATTGGCGCGTGCCCGGTCATCGAACTCGAGCCGGATTGGAACGAGCCGTCCGCCGATCGTCAGCTTGCCGTCGAGGTCTCCGATCGTGGCAAGTTTGATGGTCTCGGCGAGCGCATCGGCCGAAACGCGCAGCTTTGCCGCGAGCGCCTCGTCGGGCTCTATGCGCAGTTCCTGCCGATCGGGCGCGATCGAGGCGACGACGTCCGTGACCAGCGGCAGTTTCCGCATCTCGCTCGCAAGTTCGGCGGCGAATTTTGCAACAAGCGCCGGGTCCTGGCCCGTTACGATCCGCGAGACGGGCCGCGTGCCGTAATCGTCGACGAACCAGAATTTGATATCCGGAACGTTCGCGAGATCCTTGCCGATCACCTCCTGCAATTGCGGCACGGACAGGCGGCGCTTTTGCTTGGGAACGTAATTGATGACGAGCTGTGCTTTGCGCACTTCCGGCGTTCCCGGCAGCATGCGTCCGCCGTCGATCAGCACGCTTGCGATTTCGGGCCGCTTGCGCAGCCGAGCGGAAACCATGTCGGTGACCTCGGCGGTCCGATCGAGCGCTGTGCCGGGCGGCAATTCGATTGCGAGATGCGAACGGCCGGAATCCTGCGTCGGCTGGAAATCCCGCGAGACGAGATTGCTGGTGATGCTGAGAATCGAGAGAGCGAAAAGAAAGAGCCCGATCAGCACGGACTTATATCGATTCTCGACCGTCCATTTCACCAGCCGTCCATACAACAGGCAAACCCGTCCGGTCTTTTCGTGACGCCCATCCGATTTGAGGAAATAAGCCGCAAGCATGGGCGTGATGAGCCGCGCTGCAATCAGCGAGAAAATGACCTCGGCCGCGATCGTCAGGCCGAATTGCTTGAAATATTGCCCGGCGATATTGCCGATGAAGCTTACCGGAGCGAAGACCGCAACGATGGTCAGGCTGATCGCGATGACGGCCAATCCGATCTCGTCGGCCGCGTCCATCGCCGCCTTGTACGCAGACTTGCCCATGCGCATATGGCGCACGATGTTCTCGATCTCGACGATCGCATCATCGACGAGAATACCGGTTGCGAGCGTGACCGCGAGAAGGCTGACGACGTTGAGCGAAAATCCGAGAAGATCCATCACCCAGAAGGCGGGGATGATCGACAGGGGCAGAGCGATCGCTGCAATGAGCGTCGCGCGCAAGTCGCGCAAGAAGAGAAAGACGATGATCACCGCGAGCGCCGCCCCTTCGAAGAACGTGTGCAGCGCGGATTCGTAATTGCCTTCGGTATAATGAACGGACGTATCGATCAGCCGCAGGTCGAAGTCGGGATGTTCCGCCTTGACCTTGTTGACGAGCGCTTCGACCCTCGCAGCCACCGAAACATCGCTGGCGCCCTTTGCGCGCAAAATGCTGAATGCCACGATCGGCTGGCCGTTGAGGCGGGCGAATGTGCGCGGCGGTGCGATCGTATCCGTCACCGTCGCGATTTTGTCGAGGCGCACCTGGCCCCCGCGCGGCAGCGGGATGAGGCGCGCGGCGAGCTCGGCTATGCCGCCCTGTCCGGCTAGCGGCGCGATGTGCCGCTCGACCTCTTCGGCGGTCAGGCCGTCGGCGGCAAGGCTATCGGGATCGAGCTTGACCTCGACTTCCCGGTCGACGCCGCCGATGCGCTCGACCGAATTGACCCCGGGCACAGCCTTCAGCCTGCCTATGACGTCGTCATCGAGGAAGGCGGACAATTGCTCCGCGCTCTTGCCGGGCGAGATCGCAGCATAGGTCAGAATCCCGAGGCCGATGGCATCGACCCGCCGCACGACGAGGTCGCAATTCGCCGGCAAATCGCCCCGAACCTGCCCGATCGCCTCTTTGGCTTCGGCAAAGGCGCGCTCCGGATCGACATCGAGGGCGAAGGTGAGCGTGGTCGCGGATATTCCATCGCTCACCGAGGACATCGTGTGGCGCAAGCCCGCAAGTCCGGCGACGGCATTTTCGATTTTCGCCGTCACTTGCGTTTCGAGTTTCGACGGAGGCGTGCCGATCTGGGTGACGATCACCGAAACGATCGGCGGGTCGACATTCGGCAACAGCGTGACGGGCAGCTTTTTGAAACTCAAACAGCCGAGCGTGAGCATCACCAGCGCCAAGGCGATCGCCGGCAAGGGTTTGCGAATGGATAGGGCGGAAACGTTAAGAGCCATTGGTTTCGCCTTGCGCGCCCTCGCTCATAATGAAGACCTTGATTGGTTGCCGTCCCTTTGGTCGGCGCAGCTGCGGCTGAGGTTCAAGCCGCGCTGGGATAGGCTCAATCCCGCAGGATCATTCGGCGTCGCTGAGCGCGCTTGACGGCGCGCGAGACTGGCGAGAGGGAGATGTCGTGCGGCTTCCGGCTGAAGCGGATAAGAAAATTCATGGAATGGCCGAACAAATAGATCCTTCCGAAATTCATCCGAGCACGCGCCACCATGAACGGCGCGGGAGACAATGTTCGAGCTGTCTAAGTCTGAGCTATCCGAGCCCGGAACCGGTCGCGTGTGGCGCCGAGAAGCTGGGGCTGGCGGGGAATAACACGAGCAATAAGTCCAAAACATGGGCGGGCATGCGACTCCTCGCCTCACCCGGGAACGGCGCGGCAGGGGCGCCAAGCAGATTCCGCGCCAAGCTTTGCCAGAGCCAATGTGCGCGCGCTGCGGTCTCATCCGGCACAAGGCTGCAAGATATTGAACGCGCGCGCAAAAAAGCGGAGCGGTTCCGATTTGATCGCACCGCGCAGCGACAACAGCAGCAGTGGGGCCAGATACCGGCTATACAGAACGCTGGGGATTCGCTTTGATAAACCCAACGAACAAGGATGAAGGCTGAGGGGCTTTGCCATGGCGCATTCGGTGCATGATTGTGTACGTCGCATCCTTTGCGTTTTCCCGCGCTATACGCCTTCGTTCGGAACTTTCGAATATTCCTATCGACTGACGATGGGCACGCGCGCCTTCATGCCGCCGCAGGGCCTTTTGCTGATTGCAGCGAGCCTGCCGCCGCATTGGCAAGTCCGCTTCATCGACGAAAACATGGAGCTTGCGGGCGACAAGGACTTTGCCTGGGCCGATGCGGTTTTCGTGAGCGGCATGCATGTCCAGCGTCGGCAGATCGAAGAGATCTGCCGCAGAGCGCATCGCCACGACAAGATCGTCGCGCTCGGCGGTCCTTCGGTCTCGGCCTGCCCGGAATATTATCCGAGCTTCGACTATCTGCATGTCGGAGAGCTTGGCGATGCCACGGAAGAGCTTTTTGCCCGCCTCGCCGAGGACACGCGCCGGCCGGAGCGGCAGATTGTTCTGACGACGAAGGTGCGCCGCGAGCTCGCGGATTTCCCTGTCCCGGCTTACGATCTCGCGCAGATCGACCGCTATCTGCTGGGCTCGATTCAATATTCCAGCGGCTGCCCCTATCGCTGCGAATTCTGCGACATTCCGGGTCTCTACGGACGCGTGCCGCGCATCAAGACGCCGCAACAGATCATTGCCGAGCTCGACAAGCTGCTCGAACGCCGGATCGCAGGGGCCATCTATTTCGTCGATGACAATTTCATCGCCAACCGGCGCGCCGTCACCGAGCTTCTGCCGCACGTGATCGAATGGCAGAAGCGCAATTCCTATCCAATCAATTTCTCCTGCGAGGCCACACTCAACATCGCTCGCACGCCGGAAGTTCTCGCGCTCATGCGCGAAGCGGGATTCGATACGGTCTTCTGCGGAATAGAAACGCCGGAGCCCGAAGCACTGCGCGGCATGGAGAAGAAGCAAAATCTCGTCATGCCCATCCTCGATTCGATCCGCCAGATCAACAAGCACGGCATGCAAGTGGTCTCCGGCATCATTCTCGGGCTCGATACCGATACGCCGGAATCGGGACAGCGCCTCCTCGATTTCATCGAGGAATCCAAAATCCCGATGCTGACCATCAATCTCCTGCAGGCTTTGCCGCGTACGCCGCTCTGGGACAGGCTCGCGCGCGACGGCAGGATCGACGAAGACGAAAGCCGCGAATCGAACGTCCGCTTTCTCATGCCTTACGACGAAGTCGTCGCCATGTGGCAACGCTGCATGAAGGAGGCCTATGAACCGGAGCGCTTGTTCGAGCGGTTCGCCTATCAGATGCAGGAGACCTGGCCCAACCGCCTGCCCCGCCCACTCGGCGGCTATCGCACGTCGCCGCGCAATCTCCTGCGCGGTCTCGTCATGCTCGCGAAAGTGATCTGGCACCTCGGAATTGTCGCTGACTATCGGGCGATCTTCTGGAGATTCGCCAAGCCGCTGTTCAAGCGCGGCGATATCGAAGCGATCCTCGCCACGGCGATCCAGGCCTATCATTTGATTTTGTTTTCGCGCGATGCCAGCACCGGGCGCGCCAATGCTTCGAATTACGCGCCGAAACTGCGTGTTCTCGAAGAAGCAGTGCCCCATTGAGCGGGGATGTTCACCGGGACCGGAGGATCCGGGAACACCGGTTCCATAAAGACCGTACCACTCGCCCGTTCGAAGCTACCGATCGATACGGCCGCTCTCGCCCGATATCTGATCGGCAAAATGTTGGTGAGAGAATTGCCGGAAGGCATGGCTAGCGGCCGCATTGTCGAGACCGAAGCCTATGTGATCGGCGACGCCGCCGGGCACGCCTTCCGCGGCATGACCAAGCGCAATCGATCGTTGTTTCTCGAGCGCGGACACGCCTATGTCTACCTCGCCTACGGCAGTTCGTACATGCTCAACGTTTCGAGCGAGAAGCCCGGGATCGGAGCCGGCGTTCTGATCCGGGCGATCGAGCCGCTTCAGGGCATAGAGATCATGCGCTTAAATCGCGGCATCGAACGCTTGCGCGACTTGGCACGAGGACCAGGAAGGCTCGCCGCGGCGCTGCGGATCGATAGCGCGCTCGATGGGGTGGATCTTTGCCGAGAAGGCCCGCTATGGCTTGGACATCGTGAGGACGAGCCCGGCGAAATCGGGCAGAGCGTCAGGATAGGCATTTCGCGTGACGCGCACAGGCTCCTGCGATTTTATCTTCGCGGCAGTCCTTTCATCAGCGGCCGAAGATCGCTCAATGAATAAAATCGGTCCTGCCCGTCCCACGCAGGGAATAGGAAATCACTCCGCCGCATGAACGTTCAAGCTCGTAGCGAGCTGATTGAGCGTGACGAAAGGAATGACGATATCGGCATGCGCGACGGTCGCTGGACGGTGCGCAGCGATGACGCGCGTCATGCGCAAGTCGCGCAAGGTCGCGGCGATACGCGCTTCGGTCGGCTCGTCGAGATGGCTCGTCGCTTCATCGAGAAAGAGAATGCGCGGCTTGAGATAGAGAGCGCGCGCCAGGACGACGCGCTGCATCTGGCCGCCCGATAGAGCGCTTCCCATATCTCCGACGAGCGTTTCAAATCCCATCGGCATCCGCCGGATGTCTTCGAGGATCGCCGCCTGCGCGGCGCATTCCTCGATCAGCGCCATGTCGGGGTGATCGTCGAAGCCGGAGATATTCTCCGCAATCGTGCCTGCAAATAGACCATCGTTTTGCAATACGCCGCCGATCAGCCGACGATAATTCACAGGGCTCAGCGTTCTGACGTCGCAGCCGTCGATCGCGATCGAGCCTTCGCTCGGCTGCAAGAGGCCCATCAGAACCTTCAAAAGCGAAGTCTTGCCGCAACCCGACGGACCAGTGATGGCGCAGCATTGTCCGGCCTCGATCGTCAGGTCGGCATTGCGGAAGATCCAGGGCTCGTTGTCGCCATAGCGCAGCGAAATGCCCGAGGCGACGAGCTTCGAGCCTTGCTGGCCGGGCGGCGTAATGAGATTCATACGCCCTTCCCGCCTCGGCTCCGGCTCGGCCAGCACGATGTCGGACAGCCGCTCGGTCTGCACATTGAGGGTTCGCAATTGCAGCGCCGAGGTGAGCAGATTGCCGATGCGCGTGGTGAACTGGTCCTTGTAGGCAAGGAAGGCGACGAGCATGCCGAGCGTCATATGGTTCTCGATCACCATTTTCGCGCCCAGAACCAGGAGAATGACGCGGTCCGCGCCGAAGAGAAATTCATTGGCGCGGCTGAATAGGAGATCGAGCCGCTGCAAGCGCAGGCGTGCGTTCAGCGCCTCTACGAAATGATTGAGCCAGATGGCCCGGCGCCGCTCGGCAAGCCCGAGGAGCTTGACGCTCGCGATGCCGCGCATCGTCTCGATGAAATGGGTTTGCTGCTTCGCCTCGTTGACGATCGCCTCTTCCGTTCCCTCCCTATAAGACCGATAGGCGAAGATGCGCAGGATGACGTTGAGCGTGACCGAACCAATGGCGACAAAGCCGAGCCAACCACCATAAAGAAACAGCATCACCAGCATGCCGACCGCCATGACGCCGTCGAGGACTGCCTGGACGAGGTCGGTTGTGAGGGATTTTTGGATGGTCGTGAGCGACGTGAAGCGCGAGATGAGATCGCCGACATGGCGGCTCTCGAAATAATCGAGCGGCAATCTCGTCAGATGATCGAAGAGGCTCGTGCCCCATTGCAGCGCGATCCGCGTCCCGGTCAGCATGATCGCCCAACCGCGCGCAACGGCGATGGCGAGCTGCACGAGAAGGAGAAGGCCGAGCCCAATTGCCACGACGAGCAGCAAGTCCTGGTCGGCATTGACGATCACTTCGTCGATGATGACTTGCGACGCCATCGGAATAAGAAGTGTCACTGCCTCGATGCCGAGCGAGAGCAGGAGGATTTGCGCGAGCGCCGGAGAAAGGCCCTTGATGTTGCGGAAGAGATGACGAAGGCGCAGCGCATTGCGCTCGTCCTTCTTCACGAACATGTTCGAGGGATGTACCTCGAGCGCGACACCGGTGAAGAGCCGCGACACGTCGCGGAAGCTCAGCTTGCGGCGCCCGGACACGGGATCATGGACGGTCACGGTCTTATGACCGACGCGTTCGAGCACCACGAAATGGTTGAGATCCCAATGCAGAATGCACGGCAGCCGCAGCCGCGAGAGGTCCTCGACCTCGAGCCGCAAGGCCCGCACCGCAAGCCCCATCGAGCCCGCGATGTCCATGAGATGGCGCAAGGTCGTGCCCTTGATCGACACCGCGTAGCGGCGCCTGAGAGCCGCAAGATCGATCGGATGGCCGTAATAGCCGAGTATCATGGCAAGACACGCCAAGCCGCATTCGGCCGCCTCGGTCTGCAGAATGATCGGCAGCCGGCGCCCGAACCCGAAGCGCAAAGAGCTCCCTAGATCCATTATGCCCCGCCGCTCACGAGCCGGACGCTGCGCTGCAGGTGATAGAGCGGATCGAACAGCCAGCGATAGAGCGGGCGCTTTTCGAGCGCGATATCGGCATCGACGCGCATGCCCGCCTCGAGCGCCTTGCGCCGACCGTCGACCGAGACGTAGTTCGTCTCGGGCGTTACGAGAATTCGGTAGATCATCTCTCCTGATCCGCTCTGCGGAGCTGCCGGTTGCACAGCTTGTTCGCCGCTCGGCATGTCGACCGGGGCGCGGGTCGCTTCCTTCACCGTGCCGCGATAAAGACCGTAGCGCTGGAAGGGATAAGCCGCGTAGCGCAGCACGACCGGCGCACCCTTTTCGATGAACCCGATCGCCGCGCTGTTGACGAAAAGATTGACTTCGAGATCGCCGGTACGCGGGAGAAGCGTGACGAGCGGCGTGCCGGCTGCAACTTGTTGGCCGGCGTGAACGCGAATGGACGTGGCGGTGCCCTCCTCCGGCGCGCGCACCTCGATGCTGCGTTTGGCCTGGCCCTCGGCAATGAGTTCGTCGACATGCAAGGCGTCGCGGTCGATCGCATTGATGTCTTGAGCGAGCTTATCGTCGAACATCGACAATTCATCGTCGATTTCGGCGATACGGCCTTTGACCTGCAAGGCGTTCTGCTGAAATTGCGCGCCCTGCGCAAGCGCCTGGATATAGATGTAATTTTGGCCCTGATAATCGGGATCGGCGACGAAACCCGCCCTGACCCCGCGCTGCAATTCGTCGGCCTTGGTCTTCATTGCGGTGACGGCCGAATTCTGAATCGCGATTTGCTGCTCGAGCTGATCATATTGGCTCTGCAGGTTGGCGAGTTGCTCCTTCAGCGCCTTTTTCTGCAGGCCGGCCATCGAGAGCCGGATCTGGCGTTGCTTTTCAAGATTGGCCTTCTGAGCGGTGAGCTGGGCAATGACTTGCTGCTCGGTCGCGCCATTCGAGGAATGCGTGTCGAGATTGACGATGAACAGCAGCGCGCCCTTCTCGACCTTTTGGCCTTCCTTCACGGCCGCCGTGGTGACCACGCCGGCGGCGGGGCTAGCGAGCGTGATCAATCCCGTTTTCGGCAAAAGGACGCCCGTTGCATGAACCCGGCGCGTGTAAGTGCCGAACAGCGCGAACAGGACCGCCGCGCCGAGGAGGGCGACGCTGATCGTCGCAACGAGCTTTACCGAAAGCGGCTGCACCAGATGGACGGGACCAAGCCACGCGTTTTTTCGCGCCTCGATGACCTCGCTGCGAAAAAGCGCCATGCCGAAACCCTGTCTCTTGGAACCTGATGCGCCAGATCGGCGCCGAGCGACTTGCAAACCCCACCTCAAAACTTCCGGTACAGGCAGAATGTTCCGCGTTAAAAGCGCAGGTATAGCCGGATCAAGCTTGGCAATATGCAAATATGCAACAGATGTTGTCACCGAGTCACAGGCTATTCCTTATGCCACGGCGATTCTGTGCTTAGATATTCAGCAAATCTACTTGGCTTTACGCCACAGTGCACGGAAAATTACCTCTCTGGTTGAACAAAAGCCTGGGCAACGCGTTAGGGGCTTTGATGTACCAGGTTGCGCTGCATCGCGAGATCAGCGCGATCTCTGCATCTGAACCCGCATCATCACAGAAGGATGTGAAAATGCCTCAGACCGAAACGATACGTGAATTGACTGCTTCCGAGCTCGACGAGGTTTCCGGCGGGCTCTCGGTCACTGCGCATGTTGGCGTCAATGCGAGCGACGTCACCGGCGCCGTATCCGGGCTGGTTGGCCAAGTCGGCGGCTTGGTCAGCGGTCTTCTCGGCACGGTTCTCGGGGCCGTCGGCGGCCTGACGAGCGCCCTTTGAGGGGCAATCCAAATTTAGCGCGATAAGCGGGCGGCGGGGGCTGCTGCGCCTCCGCTGCTACTCGTCTTCAAGACTTTCATCTTCGAGCGCATCCATCTCGTTCGACTCTTCCGGCTCCGGCAGGCTTTCGTCGTCGCGAGCTTCCGCGCCTTCGTCCAGCGGGTCCTCGTCTTCCATCAATGCCAGATCGTCGCGCGGTTGCGGCACGACGAAATTCTGCGGCAAGGGCCCATCGAAAAGCCCGGCGCCTTTGAGTTCCTCGAGGCCCGGCAGATCGCCGATCGCCTCCAGACCGAAATGCATCAAAAAAGCTTCGCTCGTGCCATAGGTGAGCGGCCGGCCCGGCGCGCGCCGCCTGCCGCGCAATCTCACCCAGCCCGTCTCGATCAACACGTCCATCGTGCCCTTCGAGATTGCCACGCCGCGAATATCCTCGATCTCGGCACGCGTGACCGGTTGGTGATAGGCGATGATGGCCAAGGTCTCGAGCGCCGCGCGCGACAATTTTCGCGGCTCGACAATGTCCTTCGACAAAAGCCAGCCGAGGTCGGCAGCGGTGCGGAAGAACCATTTCTTGCCGACGCGCATGAGATTGACGCCGCGCGCGGCATAATCCTGCTTGAGGCGCGAAAGGACCGTTGCGACCTCGAGCCCTTCCGGCATGCGTCGCGCGATTTCCGCTTCCTCGAGCGGTTCAGATGCGGCGAACAACATCGCTTCGGCAATGCGCATGGCCTCGCCGAGGAGAGCTGCATCCGTCTCCCTCTCCCTGTCGTCGGCAAACAATCTGGCCACCTCTGCCAATCAATCCCCCTAACTCGACTGTCCCGTTTCGACCGCGCGTTGCTTGATCCAGAGCGGCGCAAAGGCGCGATCCTGACGCAGGCTCACATCGCCTTGCAGCACCATTTCGAGTGCCGCGGCAAAGCCCGAAGCGCGCACCGCGCGGCGCTTCTCGCGGGTCGGGCAATAGGCCGCGAGAAACGTATCGAGCACCGTCCAATCGACCGCCTGCCCCACGAGCCTCTGTAAGGCCTCGCGCGCCTCGACGAGCGACCAGACGAAGCGCTGCTTGAGCCGCATGTGCGAGGCGGCATGTTTCTGCCTCTGCCGCGCATAGGCCGAGAGAAGATCGTGCAAGCTCGCCTGCCATTGCGGCTTGCGCGAGACTTCAACGCCTTCCGGCTGGCCGCGCTGGAACATGTCGCGGCCGAGCCGCGGCCGGTTGACCAGCGCTTCGGCCGCCGCCCGGATCGCTTCCAGCCGCCGCAGCCGCAGCGCCAGCGCCGCGGCAAGATCCGTGGCAAGCGGCTCTTCCTCTTTCTGCGCCTGCGGCAGGAGCAGCCGCGACTTCAAGTAAGCAAGCCAGGCCGCCATGACCAGATAATCGGCCGCGAGCTCGAACCGCAAATTGCGCGCCTCTTCAATGAAGGCGAGATATTGTTCTGCCAGGGCGAGAACGGAGATCTTGGCAAGATCGACTTTCTGACGGCGCGCCAATTCGAGAAGAAGATCGAGCGGGCCTTCGAACCCGTCGACGTCGACGAAAAACGCCGGCTCGGTGTCCTGCGGCGCTTCGAAAGCGAGCGACGAATCATCCCCTTGCGTCATGCTGTTCAGCCCGAATCGCAGAAAAAACGGATCCCCGGACACGGGGCGCGAGCTTCCCCCGATCAAGCCGCGATCGCAAGCGCGGCCGCGACCTCCGCCCAAGCTTCCACAGGATCGAAGGGCCGCCTCTCGCCCTGCCAGCCGAGGGCGCGCGACGCCCGCCTTGAGGACTCGCCCGAAAGCAGAGGCGCCGCCGCTGCAACTTCCATCGCCTCGGCAAGATCGCCGTTGCAATGCAGCGCGATATCGACACCCGCCTTATAAGCCGCCTCGGCACGCTGACGCAAACCGCCGGTGAGCGCCTTCATCGAGAGATCATCGCTGAGGAGAAGGCCGGAAAAGCCGATTTTCTCGCGAATATAATCGATGAGCACCGGCGAGAGCGTCGCCGGCCGGTCGGGATCGAGCATCCGATAAACGATATGGGCGGTCATGGCGATCGGCAGATCGGCATTGGCGGCAAAAGGGGCGAAATCCGTTTGAACCAAAGTTTCTAGCGACGCGTCCACCACCGGCAGATCGAGATGGCTGTCGCATTTCGCGCGGCCGTGGCCGGGAATATGTTTGATGACCGGCAAGACGCCGGCATCAGAGAGACCGAGCGCGGCCGCACGGCCGAGGCTGGCGACGAGATGCGGATCGCGCGAATAGGCGCGATCGCCAATGACGCCATGGCTGCCCTCGGCCGGCACGTCGAGAACCGGCGCGCAATCGATATTGATCCCGAGGCGGCTCAAATCCTGGCCGATGAGCGCGCTCGCAAGCCTCACAAGCCTTTGCTTGCGCTCGAGCGGCAGGTCGAGCCGCCCGAACTCGGCCGCCGCCGGATAGGCGCGCCAATGTGGCGACCTGAGCCTTTGTACACGTCCCCCCTCTTGGTCGACGAGAACGGCTGCCTCGGCGCCGATGCAGTCCCGGAAGCTCGCAATGAGCGCGCGGACCTGATCGGGCGTCTCGACATTGCGCTGGAAAAGAATGAAGCCGAACGGATGGCTCTCGCGAATGAAGGCGCGCTCTTCTTTCGTCAAGGACAGGCCGCTACAGCCGCAAATGAAGGCGCGCGCCATGTCCTCATTTCATCCGGAGCTTTGTCGGCTCAATCGCGCGCGACGAAGCAGCTTCCACCCTTGGCCTGCACCTTTTGGCAAAGCGCAGTCGCCCCTTCGTGCGACAGGCCGACGACACGAACACGCCAGACTGACTTATTGCCGACCGAAGCTCTGTGATATTTAAGGCGGTGGCCGGAGAGCTCGCCGCGATATTGCTCCTGCAGCTTGCTCAGGGCCTGCCGTGCCTCGGCCTCCGTCGCCGGAGCGGCGAGCTGGACATCGAAACCGCGACTCGAGGCGACCTCGCTGGCCTCGGGACGCGCATCGGCGACTTTCGTTGGCTTGGGCTCGCTGACTTGATTGCTCGCCTCGCCGGAACCTTGCCCATTATCCTGATTTGACGCCGTGGGGGTCGGGTCGACCGCAGTCGGGGCCGCCGGTGACGCAGCGGCCGTGTCGGTGCTCGGCGGCGAAGCGGGAGCAGCAGGTTCGGCCGGCGCCGCGATCGGCATGACGGGCGCAAGGCCGGCGGCGTTTTGCGGCGGCGCATTGTTCTGCTGCACGGGCGGCGCATCGCCCGATACGATCGTTCCGTCCGGACGCACCGCGACGGTCTTCACCTTCCGCGGTTCGATCATGCCAGAAACGCCAAAGGATTGAGCGGACGCGGCCTCGACCGCAGGCGGCGGAGGGACGGGCACGACCGCCGCGCCGCCCTCAACTTGTGCCGGCGAAGCCTGGGGCGCCGCCTGAGGCGAGCTCAGGTCGACCGGCTCTTCGGTGTGGTTGACGACGGTGGTCGGCGCCGGTTGCGGCGTCTTGTCGAGAAGCGAAACGTCCTGGTTGGGTTTGCTCGTGTCGGACGCGTCGGAAGCCTGAATTTTGGTCGGGCCCGGCGCGGCCTTGATCATCGCGATCTCATGAGGCGCGGCCGTATGGTGCTTCAGGGTAAAGCTCGCCCCGATGCCGACGAGGCCAAGAACGATGACCGCCGCAGTCGCATAGAGCGGCAGGCGTGAGCGCGCCGGTTCGACGACGTACTCCGGCTCCGGCCCCGCCGCGAAATCCGGGCCCGGCACAAAAGTGGAATCGTAAGGAGAATCGAGCCAGTCCTCATCTTCGAGCGCGTGCTCCTGAGCTTCGAATACGGGCTCTTCTTGAGGCTGTGGCGCTGGGTACTTCGGCTGCGCCACCGGGTACTTCGGCTCCGGCACCAAGCGCTTTTGCTCCGGCGCGGCACGGAAGTCGGGCGTAATCGAGCCGCGCAGCGCCGCTTCGATTGCGGAGAAGTCGCCGCCGAGCTTTTGGCCCGGAAGTGGCGGCCCCTGCCGATCATTCACATCGAAACGCGGCTCGGCTCTGTTCGGCGCAGCCGTAGGGCGCGGCGGAAAAAGGCCATTGAACCGATCTTCGGTATTGCCGACGAGCCTGGCGAGTTCGGCGAGTGGATCCTCGCCGTTCTTTGCCGGGGCGGCGGGCCGGCCTAAACGCCGTTCGAATTCATCGAGATTGATCATCTGACGCTGCTTGGCTGCGGGCTCACTCATGACTTTTACCTCGACATTCGCCCTTCGTCGCGTCCCCTGCCCCGCTATAACGCTCTTAAACCAGGCTTTTTTCGTGCTGACCACATGGCGGATCAGCGCATTTCATCAGGAGCCTTCACCCCCAGAATGGCAAGAGCGGCCGCCAGTATGGAAGTGATTGCGGCGACCAATGCGAGCCGGGCCAGGGTTAAATCTCGACTTTCTTCATTAACAAAACGTAATTGTGGCTGATCTTTGCCGCGCGTCCAATGTGAATGCAGATCTGAGGCAAGATCATGTAGATAAAACGCCAGCCGATGCGGTTCATGCGCCTGGGCGGCGGCCTCTATTACACGGGGATATTGGCTGATCAGCTTGATGAGGCGGATTTCGCCTTCGTCCGCGAGCAAAGATAGATCGGCACCGGCGAGCGCCGGAACCGACAAATCTAGCCCAGGGAAAGTCGCGAGCGCCTGCCGCATCACGGATCTTCCACGCGCATGGGCATATTGCACATAAAAGACCGGATTGTCTTTAGATTGTTCGATGACGCGGGCGAGATCGAATTCGAGCACCGCGTCATTCTTCCGAAACAACATCATGAAGCGGACGGCGTCGGCGCCGACTTCATCCACCACTTCGCGCAGAGTGACGAAATCCCCGGCGCGTTTCGACATTTTGACCGGCTCGCCCCCGCGCATCAGCTTGACGAGCTGACAGAGCTTGACGTCGAGTTCCGCCTTGCCGGCAGAAAGCGCTGCAACTGCCGCCTGCATGCGTTTCACATAGCCGCCGTGATCGGCACCCCAGATATCGATCAAGATTTCGAAACCGCGATCGATCTTCGACTTGTGATAGGCGATATCGGAAGCAAAATAAGTATAGCTGCCGTCCGACTTGGTGAGCGGCCGGTCGATATCGTCGCCGAATGCGGTCGAGCGGAAGAGCGTCTGCTCGCGGTCTTCCCAATCCTCGCTCGGCTGGCCTTTCGGCGCAGGCAAGCGGCCGACATAGACGAGATTTTTGGCGCCCAGATCCTCGATCGCCGCCGCAACCTGATCCTTGCCATCTGCGGTCAGCGAACGTTCCGAAAAGAAAAGTTCGTGGGTGATCTTCAGCGCAGCGAGATCGCCGCGGATCATTTCCATCATGCCGGCAATGGCCGCAAGCCGCACCGGCGCCATCCATTCGCGCTCCGGGAGATCGAGGAGCGAGCGGCCGTATTCTGCGACAAGCGCCGCGCCGACGGGCTTCAGATAATCGCCGGGATATAAGCCCTCGGGAATTGTGATTTCCTCGCCGAGTGCTTCGCGATAGCGCAGATAGGCCGAGCGCGCGAGCACATCGACCTGAGCGCCGGCATCGTTGATATAATATTCGCGGGTCACGTCATGGCCGACATAGGCGAGGAGATTGGCGAGCGCGTCGCCGAAGACCGCGCCGCGTCCATGCCCGACGTGCATCGGCCCGGTCGGATTGGCCGAGACATATTCGACATTGATCTTGCGCGGTTCGACCGGGGTTGCGCCAAAGCGGGGCCCTTCGATCAAGGCGGCGCGAAGAATCTTCCCGAACACCGGGGGCTTCAGGCGGATGTTGAGAAATCCAGGGCCTGCGACCTCGGCTTGCGCAACGTCCTCGTCTTCTGCGAGCGCCGCTGCAAGCTCGGTTGCGAGCTGACGCGGATTAGCGAAATGGGCTTTGGCCTCCTTCGCATAAACCATGGCGGCGTTGACCGCGAGATCGCCATGCGAAGGATCGCGCGGCGGCTCGACCACGAAACGCGCAAGATCGAGGTCGGCCGGCAAGCGGCCGCTCGCCGCGATCGTCTTCAAGATCGCCGCTATACGGGCGTGGAATTCGGAATAAATATTCATCCTGCGCGCCGCGCCTAACGCAATTCGGGCGTAACGTCAAAAAGGCGCTGGTGCTCGGCGAGAGCGTAACGATCCGTCATGCCTGCGATATAGTCGCAGACGAGCCGCGCAAGCTGTCCCTGCCCCTTCACGCGCGTTTTTGCGGCGAGCGCCCATTCGCCCGGCATCAGTCCCGGATTGTCGAGAAACGCCGGGAAAAGCGCGCGGATCACCTCCGCCGCTTTCACCCGCACGCCGTTGATGCGCGGATGACGATACATGTGCTCGAGGAGAAAGAGCTTGAGCTGCTTGTCCACCCTCTCCGCTGCTTCCGAGAATCCGACGACCGGAGCCGATTGCGCGCGCACGTCTTCAGCGCTTTTCAGGCCCGTGAGCCTGCGCCGGCTCTCGGCGATCGCATCCTCGATGAAATAGGCGATCACGCGCCGGGTGACCTCGTGGATGCGGCGGGGCCGTTCGAGGTCAGGATAGCGCTGCTCTATACGGCGCAGAATTTCGTGCAGGAAATCGACCGCGGCGAGGTCGGCAAAATCGAAGAGGCCGGCCCGCAGCCCGTCGTCCAGATCGTGCGCGTTATAGGCGATGTCGTCGGCCAAGGCCGCGGCCTGGGCCTCGGCGCTCGCGAAACTGGCGAGGCTCAGATCGTGTTTGGCGGCATATTCGGTCACCGCAACCGGCAGGCCGCGGCCAGCATAGCGCGGCGCCGGCCCTCCGTCCGCCCGCAGCAAGGGACCATTGTGCTTGACGAGGCCTTCGAGCGCTTCCCAGGTCAGATTCAAGCCGTCGAAGGCGGCATAGCGGTGCTCGAGCTTGGTCACGATCCGCAGCGCCTGCGCATTATGATCGAAGCCGCCGTGGCCGGTCATCAATTCGTCGAGCACGTCCTCGCCCGTATGGCCGAAGGGCGTATGGCCGAGGTCATGGCCGAGCGCCAGGGCTTCGGCGAGGTCATCGTCGAGGCCGAGGACGCGCGAGATCGCCCGCGCGATCTGGCTCACCTCGATCGTGTGGGTGAGGCGCGTGCGATAATGATCCCCCTCGTAGGGAACGAAGACCTGGGTCTTGTGCGCGAGCCTGCGGAAGGCGGTGCTATGTAGAATCCGGTCGCGGTCGCGCTGGAATTCGGTCCGGGTTGCAGACGGCGGCTCGGCAACGAGCCGCCCGCGGCTCGCGGCGGGATCGGCGGCATAGGACGCCCGCCAGGGCGCCGGAGCCGAATTTTGCCTATCGCCAGTAGCTGTATCCATTGCGCCCTTTCCGCTGGCGCGACGCGTCGCCGCCTTCTGCCCGGCCACGATTCGTTGCGGCCATGGGCTTTGCGACATATCTTCCCTTTGAGAGAGCCTGCAAGCCAAGGCTTGCGCAAGGCAAGTTCGAGGGACTTGATGAGCGATACGGCAGTTGAAATTCCGGTCGAACTGACGGCAAGCGCGGCGCGGCGCATCGCCGAAATTCTGCGGAAAGAGCCCGAAGGCTCGGCCCTGAGGATAGGCGTCGAGGGCGGGGGCTGTTCCGGCTTCCAATATACCTATACGATCACTCAGGAGCGTTCGGACGACGACCTCGTTCTCGAAGAGGCCGGCGCCATTGTCATCATCGATCCGATTTCGCTCGATTTTCTGCGGGGCAGCCAAATCGATTTCGTTGACGATTTGATGGGCCGTATGTTCAAGATCAATAATCCGGCGGCGACAGCCTCCTGCGGCTGCGGCGCGAGCTTCTCGGTCTAGCACCCCGCCAGCCGCTCAGGTTGGCGTGGAACGCGAAAATCGACTGTCTGCGGATCAGCATTGCAAGCTCTCTTCATCGGCCAGACCTATATCGACGTCACGGTCCTCTGCGGCGCTATGCCGGCGGGCGACGAAAAGACGGTCGCCCACGATTACGCGGTGTCATTCGGAGGCAATGCCGTGACCGCGGCCTTTGCCTGCGCCAAGCTCGGGTGCGTGCCCGACCTTATTGCCACCGTTGCGGAAGACTGGCTCGGCCGGATGTTTCTCGACATGGCCCGCGTCTACAGAGTTCCTGTCCATCCGCGCCATGTGAAGCGCTCCTCCCTGTCCTTTGTCCTGCCGAAGGACGGCAAGCGGGCCATCCTGCGCGCCCGCGACGATCATTTCCTCGATCCTTTTCCGAAGCTCGATCTCGAAGGATGCCGCATCCTTCATCTCGACGGGCATCAGGAGGACGCCGCGATCTATTACGCCAAGGCCTGCCGGGAGCGCGGGATCCTGACCTCGCTCGACGGCGGAGGGCTGCGCGGCAATTTACAGGATTTGCTCGCCTATATTGATGTCGCAATCGTCGCCGAGCGGCTTTGCGAACAGATGCATCTCACCCCTTCCGCCATGCTCGACCATCTGAAGGCGAAGGGATGCAAGATCGGCGGCGTGACCCAGGGCGAGCGCGGCATGATCTGGTATGACGAGAAGGGGCGTGTCTCGCATCTGCCGGCCCTGCCCGTCCCGCAGGAAGAAATTATCGACACGTCCGGCGCGGGCGACGTCTTCCACGGCGCCTATGTCTTCTCTTATCTCGATGCGCCGGAACGCGGCTTTGCGGCGCATTTCGAATTCGCCCGGGCGGCGGCCGCCTATAAGATCCGCCGCCTCGGCAATGAGGCGGGCCTGCCCACGCTGGCCGACATTGCGGCGATCGCAAGGACCTATGCCTTGGTCTCCTGAATTCGCTTAAGTTTTGCCCTCAAGGGCAGGAGTTGAACGGCGCTACGCCGCGGGGGCATGGCTCGGCAGCAAAATCGGCTTGCGATTTCGGCAAATCCTGCTTTGGCTGGGATGGGACCGCCGCCAACGAGGTCATCATGCGCCGTGCCGCGATTTTTACCGGGGCTTTTTTCGGGGCCCTGCTGACCCTGGCCGCCCCTGCCTTGATCTACCGCTGTGCGGCCGATTGGGTGGCGCAGGCGGAATTCTCCAAGTTCGCGGCGCGCGTGCCGGGATTGACGGGCAAGGTCATCGCCGGTGCTGAAACTGTCACAATCACGAACCTTGCTTATCGCGGGCAAGGCGTCGAGTTGCGGATCGGCCGCATCGTGCTCCCACTCCGCACGCCCGGCCTTCTGACATCGTCGGCCTATGCCACGGAGTCCGGCAAAGGCGGCCAATGGACCGCGCCCACGGGCGGCTCGGTTTCGGCCGAAAACATCGAGCTCGCCGCCGGCGGAATTCATTACAGCATCAAGAGCGTCACGCTCTCCGGCACCGATCTCACGAAGTCCGAACTCGATTCGATCTTCGATCCTGGCAACTCGCTCTCACTCTATAATCGGATCGAGAAGATCTCGGCGGCGCAGGTCACAATCCCGGAGATCACCGCAGATTTCACGCTCAATAACGAGAGCGAGAAGACCACCTATAAAGACGTCGTTCTCAATGAGGTTGCGCAGGGACGAGCAAGCGAAGCAGCGATCGACAGCGCAGTCTCCAATGTCGATTCGCCCCAGGGCTCGATGCAAAGCACCTTCGGACCGATCAAAGTAAAGAGCTTCGATCTCGCACTTTTGGCGCGCTTCGTCAGCGAAACGCGCAGTGACGATGCGCAGCCGCGGCAAACGCTCTATCAATCGCTTGAAATCTCCGGCGGCAGGATGAGCTTCGGGACCCAGCACGCCGAGGTCGACGTCGGCCTGATGTCGGAGAGCGACGTCAAAGTCAGGCCGCTGCGCACGCCGCCCATTTCGCTCGCTAAGCTTGTCGGCGGGTCGGATTCGAGCAGCAATCAGCAGCAGATCATCGCATTCCTCTCGGACATGCTGGAGAGCTATGAGATCGGCGCGCTCGATATCTCCGACTTTCAGATGACCATCGGCGAGAAGGACAATCAGGCGCACGCCGCGCTTGGTCATATCCGCCTCTCGCAAATGGCCGATTCGAAGATCGGCGAAATCGGTTTTGAGAATTTCACCGTCGAAGGATCGGACGCGAAGATCAAGCTCGGCAGTTTCGCGATGCATGGCATCGACTTCAAAGCGCTCTTCGAGACTGCCGAGAGTGCCGCGGGCTTACGCGAACCGGCCGATCATCCCCCTTCCATCATCGAGAAGATCTCGCTCGCAGGTCTCGACGTCGGGCTCGCCAATCCCGAAGCGCATGTGCAACTCGCCGACCTCGGGCTCTCGGGCGATGATCCCGTCGACGGTTTTCCGAGCCATTTCGCGAGCAACATGGATCACCTGCTGCTCGATCTTAAGAATGCGGCGATCGCCAAGCAATTCAGCGAGCTCGTGTCGCTCGGCTATGACAAGCTCGATGTTTCGAGCAAGATCGATGCGCATTTCGATGCCGCCAAGCGCGAACTCGGTGTCAACGAGCTCTCGCTCACCGGCGCCGACATGGGCGCCGTCAAGGTCAGCGGAAATCTCGGGAACGTGAGCAAAGACCTGTTCTCGACCGACGAGGCGCATATGGAAGCGGCGGCGCTTTCCATCCTGATTCAGCGACTCGAATTACGGATCGAGAACGCCGGCTTCCTCGAACGATTCCTCGCTTCGGTCGCGAAAGAGAATAACAAGAGCCTCGAGGAAACGCGCCAGGCTTACGAAGAGGCTGCGGCGACGAAGATTCCTGAATTGCTGGGCGGGGGCGCTTCGGCGAAGGCGGTCGGCGCCGCAGTTGCCAAATTCATCGCACGGCCGAAGAACCTGCGCATTGTCGCTGTCGCGCCGGACGGCATCGGTGCGCTCGAATTCGCACTCGTCAAGGATCCGAACGCGCTGATGGACAAGGTGTCGATCGTCGCGACCGTCGACGAATGACTTGCGCCGCTCTTGGCGCTCCTCCTTGCGGCGAGCCGGCACGCCTGCATCCGGCAAGCGGCCGAAATTTGGCAATGGCGCTGGCTCGTGTAGCGGCGGCCGGGCGGCGCGAGTATCGTTCGACGACTGAGACGCCCCTCAGGACGATATCCGGCGCGTGCGGGAGGACGCGATGAACGCCGAGGATATTGCACGCGTCGTTCGGATTTTCGTGTCCTCGCCGAGCGACGTAGCGCCGGAGCGCGGGCGTGTGCAGGCGGTCGCCGCCAAGCTCAACCGCGAATACGAAGGCCTCGTCCGTTTCGAGACCGTGCTGTGGGAAGAGCATTTTTACAAGGCCGACCGCAGTTTTCAGCCGCAGATCGATCGGATCGGTCAGCCGGACGCTTGCGATATTCTGGTGTCGATCTTTTGGACCCGTATCGGCACGGAGCTTCCTTCCGATTTCGCCCGGATGCCGAATGGCGAGCCCTACCCGTCCGGCACGGCTTATGAATTATTGAGCGCACTCGAAGCTTCAAAGAGCAAGGGCCTCCCTGACGTCTATGTATTTCGCAAAACGGCCGACGCGGCGCTGCCGACGGCCGACCTCGAGCGCCGCCTGCAGGCGCAGACGCAACTCGATGCTCTGGAAGCCTTCTGGAGCGAATGGTTCAAGTCCGAGAAGGGACATTTCAGAGCGGCGTTTCAGACTTTTCCGACTACCGACGACTTCGAAGCCCAGATCGAAGAGCTGCTGCGCCAATGGCTCCAGAGCCATCATCTCCTCGGGCCACGGCTGAAATGGCCGAAGGAGAAAGGTTCGCCCTTCCCCGGGCTGGCGCCCTTCGAGGCCGGTTATGCAGCGGTGTTCTTCGGCCGCGACCGCGCGATCGATGACGCGCGCCGTCGACTCGCCGCCTCCGCCGAGAGCGGCACGCCATTCTTGTTGATTGTCGGCGCAAGCGGGTCGGGCAAATCCTCGCTGGCGCGCGCCGGCTTGATCCCGCGGCTTACGACGCCGGGTGTGGTCGAAACAATCCATGTTTGGCGCGTGGCGCGTATGAAGCCGAGCGAGGGCCAGTCCGGCCCGGTCTCCTCGGTCGCCGCGGCGCTGCTTGCCGCGCTGCCGGAACTGGCGCAAGGCGATTTCCCGGACGCCGCTGCGCTTTCCGACAATCTGCGCAGAGGCGGCGCCGCCGCAGCGCGACCGATCGCCAGAGCGCTTATGCGCATCGCCGAGGCGGAGCGGCAAGAGCGCCATTCCGACCAGCCATTGCGCGCGGCGCTCGTGCTGCTCATCGATCAGCTTGAGGAGCTC
This sequence comes from Beijerinckiaceae bacterium, assembly GCA_021324915.1. Taxonomy (GTDB): domain Bacteria; phylum Pseudomonadota; class Alphaproteobacteria; order Rhizobiales; family Beijerinckiaceae; genus Methylovirgula. The sequence continues at coordinate 58,596 of JAJPIC010000012.1, forward strand.
TTTGCTCAAACGGTCCACGATGAAGAGCGTGCGGCGTTTGCGCAGGCCATAAAGGAACTGGCGGCAACAGGCATAGTGTGGTGCATCGCGACCTTGCGCGCCGATCTTTACGAACTGTTGCTCAAGCAACCGATGCTCCGTGAATTGAAGGAGAGCGGCGCCACGCTGGACCTCAGTCCGCCGGGGCCAGCCGAGCTTGCCGAAATCGTCCATGCGCCGGCCGCGGCGGCTGGTCTCGCTTTCGAACACAGCGCCGAAAAGGGCGCGCTCGACGAACGGCTCCTTGCTGACGCAAAAACGGCCGACAGCCTGCCGCTTCTGCAATTCGCGCTGCGCCACCTCTATGAACAGCGTGTCGAAACGGACGCGGGCACGCAACTCACGCACGCAGCCTACGACGCGCTCGGCGGTTTGCAGGGCGCCATAGCCGCGGAAGCCGAGCGGGCAGTGGCGAACCTGCCGACGGGCACGCTCGACGCCCTGCCCAGGCTCCTGCGGCGCCTTGCAGAGCCGGCGCGCGACGGAACGAGCTTTACGCTGCGCGCGGCCGAGCACGCCGACATCGCGAGCGATCCGGCGGAGATGGCGCTGGCCGACGCGCTTCTTGCGGCTCGCATTGCCATTGCCGGCACAGATGCCGGCGGGCGCCCGACACTGCGGCTCGCCCATGATGCTGTGCTTACCGCCTGGCCGCGCGCGGCAGAAGCAGCGCAAGCGAGCCGCGACTTCTATCGCGTGCGCGCCGAGGTCGAAGACGCGCTGCGGCGTTGGCAGGGGCACGGACAGCCGAAGGACCGGCTGATCCAGCGCGGCGTGCCGCTGGCGGAGGCGGAACAACTCGTCTCCAAGTTCGCCGACGAATTGCCGGCGGAACTCGTCGGCTTTGTGAACGCCTCGCAGCGCCAGGCCCGTTTGCGCCAGCGGCTCGTGGCAGGCGCCGCAGTATTCTTTCTCGTCATTGCGGTCTTGGCCGGCTGGCAATGGCGCGCTGCGGTCAGCGCGCGCGCGGAAGTCGAACGTCAGCGTGATCGCGCCGAGCACGATCTCAACCTGGCGACCGACGCTTCAAACGGCCTCGTCCGGGACCTGGCGGACAAGCTGCGCTTCGCGAGCGGCGTTCCAACGCCGGTGATCAAGGAAATCATCGGGAAGGCGCGCGAGCTGCAGGAACAGCTCTTCAGTGCGGGGGAATCGAGCCCTCAGTTGCGCTGGAGCCAGAGCGCCGCACTCATAGAATATTCCAGAGCCCAGTTCTTGCTCGGCGATCTGAACGCAGCCTTGGAGGCGGCACGAAAATCCAACGATATTGCCAAGGGCTTGATGTCCACGTCGCTGCCCGACACAGAGTGGGCCCGCGTCCTCATGGGCAGCTATGAGACCATGGGTCTGGTGCTCGACGAGCAAGGCCGTACCGAGGAGGCGCTTGCCGTCTACAACGCCCAGCTGGTGCTCGCCAAGACCATGACATCGAAATATACGGATGATGTCTGGCGAAGCTGGCGTGCTTCGGCTGACCGAGGCGTCGCCAGCATGCTCATCAAGCTGCATCGGATCGACGAGGCGCTTGCGGCCTATCGTGAGGCGCTTGAAATCAGGAAAACGCTTGCCCAGAACGCGCCCGGCGATTCGGAAAGGCAGCGCGACGTCGCGACGGCCACGGCCGACATCGGCGACGTGTTCAGGGCCGAAGGTCATCTGGCCGAGGCTCTCGCGCAATATCGCGAGGATATGAGAACCCTGGAGATGCTTGCCGGTAAGGACCCGACGAACACTCTGTTGCAGGACGATCTCATCATCGACAACAACAAGCTGGGCAGCGTTTTCAAGGCGCAGGGTCAGCCCGATCAGGCTCTCGCCGCCTATGAGCGGGCGCGAGCCATAGCCGAAAAGCTGGTTCTGCAGAACGAGGGCAATGCTCGCTGGCAGGGCGATCTCGCCTATTCGACGGAACAGGTCGCCGACCTGCTCTTGGATCGCGGCCGGATCGATCAAGCGATCTCCGCCTATCGCGATCTTGTCGCCGTGCGCAGTTCGCTCGCCTCCAGCAATCCCGAAAATTCGCAGTTGGCGGTCTATCTTTCAGGCGCCGACGAGGAGCTTGGATTTGCCCTGGAGAAGAAGCGCGATCTTGCCGGCTCCCTGGAGGCCTATCAAGACAGCCTTGCCGTCGAACAGAAGCTGACGAAATCGGCGCCCGGCAATACCGACTGGCAGGACTCTCTCTCCGGAACATACGAGAGAATCGGCGATGTGCAGCACGCACAGGGCCATTTGGCCGAGTCGTTGGCGTCCTATCAGGCCGCCCTTGCGATCCGGCAACGCTTGACGAACTCCGATCCCGGCAATGCCGATTTCGAGAGAGACGCGGGCAAATTATACGTGACCATCGGCGACGTGCAAAAGGAGGAAGGTAAACTGCCGGATGCTCTCGCCTCCTACGATGCTGGCCTGGTCGCGATGGAGAGACTGGCGAAATCCAATCCCGGCATCTCCTTGAAAAAAGGACTCGCCGGGTTGCACGAGATAATTGGTGACGTCCAAAATGCGATGGGCAAGCCGGCAGACGCCGTAGCCTCTTATCAGGTCGCCCTTACGATCGTCGAACAGCTCGTCAGAGCCGATTCCTCCGATACCGACCTGCGGTACCAGGTCTTGGCCGCGCATCAGGAGATTGGCGATCTGCAGAAGGCCCAGAACAAGCTTACGGACGCGCTCATCTCGTATCGGAATGAGTTAGCCGTAGCGAAGGATCTTGCAAGTTCCGATCCCGGCAATGCCCGCTGGCAACGCTGCCTAGCCGAAGCATACGAATTAATCGGTGATATTCAGGAGCGCCTGAACAGGCTCGAGGACGCCGTCTCCAGCTACGGCAGCAGCCTAGCGATCCGCAAGGCGTTGCTGGCGAAGGAGCCGAGCAATACCGAATGGCAGCGCGACCTGTCGGTCGTATATAATAACCTGGGCGACCTGCTCGGCGAGCAGAACAAGCTTAACGACGCCCTCGCCGCCTATCGAAGCGCGCTTGCCATTCTCCAGGCGCTGAACGCGCGTGACAAGACCAATGCAAACTGGCGCGACGGGTTGAGTTACAGCATCGGCGGCATCGGCGGATTGGCATTCCATTTCCTCCTTGTGCACGACTTCGCCGATGCACTCGTCACCGCCGACCAGGCGATTTCGCTCGCGCCCGACAAGACATGGCTGTACACAAACCGCGCGCACGCACTGATGTTTCTCGGGCGCACCGACGAGGCACGCTCGCTCTATCTGCAATACCGGAATCAAAAGAATGTGCAGGAGGGCAAGTCCTGGGCCGCCGTCATTCTCGACGACTTTGCCGAATTACGAAAGGCGGGGCTCAGCAATCCGCTGATGGACGAAATCGAAAAGGACTTCAAGGCCGCGGGCTGATCGATCCTAGAATTTTAGAGCGGGATTTGCGCGAAAAGCCGATATCCACTTTTTCGCATCCCGCTATCCACTTTTCGCATCCCGCTCTAAACCGCCGACTCCGCCTCTGCGCCCGCCCCACCCGCCTTTGTCTTCAACCATGCCCGGCCGCAAGCCTTTGCGAGTTCCCGCACCCGCAGAATATAGCTTTGCCGCTCGGTGACTGAGATTACGCCGCGCGCGTCAAGGAGATTGAAAATATGCGAGGCCCTGATGCATTGATCATAGGCCGGTAGAACCAACAGATGCTGGGCGTCGCGCTCGCCTTGCTTGAGCAGAGCCTTGCATTCGGCTTCCGCGTCCTTGAAATGCTGAACGAGCGCGCCGACGTCCGCCGCCTCGAAATTATAGCGCGAATATTCCTCCTCGGCCTGTTTGAACACGTCGCCATAGGTGATCTTCTCGGCGCCGTCGCGGCCGTTGAAATTGAGCTCGAAGACGTTCTCGACACCTTGCACATACATCGCCAGCCGTTCGAGCCCATAGGTCAGCTCGCCCGAGACCGGCGCGCATTCAATTCCAGCGACCTGCTGAAAGTAAGTGAATTGCGAGACTTCCATTCCATCGCACCAGCATTCCCAGCCGAGCCCCCAGGCGCCGAGCGTCGGGCTTTCCCAATCGTCCTCGACGAAACGGATGTCGTGCATGGATAGATCGATGCCGATGGCTTCGAGCGAGCCGAGATAGAGATCCTGCAAATTCTCCGGCGAAGGCTTCAGGATCACCTGAAATTGGTAATAATGCTGGAGACGATTGGGGTTTTCGCCATAGCGGCCGTCTTTAGGTCGGCGCGAGGGCTGCACGTAAGCGGCTTTCCACGCAAGCGGCCCCAGCGCGCGCAAAATGGTTGCCGGATGAAACGTGCCGGCGCCGACTTCCATGTCATAGGGCTGCAGGATCACGCAGCCTTGCGCCGCCCAGAATTTTTGCAGCGCGAGAATAAGGCCCTGGAAAGAGCGCGTCGGATCGAGCCAATCGGAATTGCGAGCTTGGGCGGCACGGGTCATGACAATGTCGTCGGGACTCATTATGCGGTTGCGGCGGGAAGGATAGGCTATTATGCTCCGCGCGCGCCGGTGAACGTCAAGCTATCTGACGCGCCGTAAGCAAATTTATACCAATAACGCGCATTTCGGGGGCGGTTCGCTGGTCTCATTCCAGCCGCCTGGGAGGATTTTATGCGGTCATTTCGTGACGTGATTATTGTGGCGTGCCTTCTCGGTTTGGTGGTAAGCGCGGCGACGACTGCCGCCGAAGCCGCACCCGCGGCAGGAATCAGTCAAGCAGCCTCATCGGTCCGCTCAGCCGAAACGTCACGCCCCACCGGTTCCTTCGTCGAAAAGGCGCTTTTGCACTTCACCTCGCATCGCCATCATTATTGGTGAACAGCTCGCCGCCCGAACTCACCAATTGATCAGCGCTTCGCCGCGATTAACTTTCTCGATTTGAGCCTGAAATCCCTGCGCGTCATGCAAGACGAGCGCGGGCGCGATTTTGAGCGGAGCGCGGCTGCCTTTTTTGGCGCGCAACAGAATTCGATGGGCCGGCGCTTCGCTGCGCGCCTGGATCGGCAGAAGGGTCAGCGCACCGGCGGAACTCGTGACGGAGGCGAGGAGCTCCGTCAGCGCATCCGGCCGGTGGATCATGAGGAAGAGGCCGCCCTCCTCCAGCAAAGCCATCGATGCGGCAATCCATCGGGCGAGCGGGTCCGTGCCTGAAAAAGGCATGGCATAGGCTGAACGCTTGGCCTCCGATTGCGGGAGCCGGACCCGTGCCGGATCGAAATGCGGCGGATTCGTGATCACGAGGCGCGCGGAAGCTGCCGCGAGACCGGCTCTCTCGAGGCTCGCGAAATCGAGAAGATCGGCCTCGTAGACATGGCCGCGCTCAGCAAGGCCATTCAGCGCGAGGTTCTCCCGCGCAAGCGCCGCGGTGGCCGGATCATTCTCGATGAGCCCGATTGTGATCCCCGGCCGAAGCACGGCGAGCGCAAGGCCCGCCGCCCCCACTCCCGCGCCGATATCCAGCGCAAGGCCGTCAAGGTCTTGCGGAGCCGCTGCCGCAAGCAAAATGGCGTCCGTGCCGGCACGGTGGCCTTCGACCGGCTGGCGCAATTGAAGCCGGCCCCCGAGAAAGCGATCGAGGCTGATCGGCATGGTCCTAGATCACGATGCTTCCGGATCGGATCGATCCAAAAGCAGTGAACGTGATCGATTCTAAAGATCTAGAGCGGGACTGGCGCGAATATCCGGAGCCCGCTTTTTCGCATCCCGCTCTAGCCGACATCGCGCAATTCCGCGGCAAACCCCGCCTGTAAAAGCGTTCGGCGCGCCCTTGCGGCATCTTCGCTTTGCACGAGAACCCGGCGCGGCAGGAAGCCGAGCGAACCTTCCAGCGCACTCATGAATTGGTCGGCGACGAAAATCTCGATTCCGCTATCTGCCAGAATGGCTTCGACCGCCGAGATAAGTACGAGATCATTGGTGCGTAAAAGTTCGATCATGAGTCCTTAAATTATAGCTTCTCGCGCATTCTTCCAAATGGATCCGGCCCTATTCCAAAAAGGCTAAACCTTCTCAAAGTCCGGCGCGAGCCTCAATTCTCGGCGCTATCTTCGGGCAAAACCATCGCCTCTGGGACAATCTGTCATTCATTAGGCCGTTTCTCGCGAACTCGGCAGGTTGCAGCAAGCCCGTTGGCGCCTTAATTTGCGCTCGGGCAGGATGACGTTCGGGTGACCCACGATCCCGCTCTAGGTTTGTTGAGCACGACCTTTCGGAAACTGGTTCCCACTTTTCCGGGGCGTGCTTTAATCTGCGCTTTCCTGATGGGGCGCGTGGCGGGAGGAGAGCGGGACCTTGGGCGTCGTAATACCTCTCGAGGACGTGGCCCGCGAAAGCCAGGTCGAGCCGCTCGCCGCGCTTGTCGGCGCGGACATGGCGCGGGTCAATCAGACGATCCTGCTGCATGCCGCCTCCCACGTCGAGATGATTCCGGAAATCGCCAATCATCTCATCTCTTCCGGCGGCAAGCGGCTGCGCCCGATGCTCACTCTGGCGACGGCGGGTCTCTGCGGCTATTGCGGCGACGGGCATATCAAGCTCGCCGCGGCCGTCGAATTCATGCATACGGCGACCCTGCTGCACGACGACGTCGTCGATGAAAGCGACATGCGCCGCGGCAAGCTCGCGGCGCGCATGCTCTGGGGGAACGAAGCAACCGTCCTCGTCGGCGATTATCTGCTCGGCCAGGCCTTCAAGATGATGGTCGAGGTCGGCAGCCTTCAAAGCCTCGAAGTTCTCTCCTCCGCCGCCGTTGTCATCGCCGAAGGCGAGGTCATGCAGCTTGCCGCGGCGAAGGACACCGAGACCAGCGAAGACGATTATCTCGCGGTGATCCGCGCCAAGACGGCTGCGCTTTTCAGTGCCGCCGCAGAAGTCGGCCCCATCCTCGCCCGCCGGCCGAAGGCCGAGATCGTCGCCTGCCGCGGCTATGGCCTCAACCTCGGCATCGCTTTTCAATTGATCGACGATGCGCTCGATTATGGTGGCACGTCGGCCAAGCTCGGCAAGAACGTCGGCGATGATTTTCGCGAAGGCAAGATCACGCTGCCCGTCGTCCTCTCTTTCCGCCGCGGCTCGGAGAAAGAGCGCGCATTCTGGCGCCGCACGCTGGAAAAAGGCGAGATCGGCGAAGGCGATCTCGAGGCTGCGATCGCCACGATCCACAAACATCGCGCGCTGGAAGACACGGTCGAGCGCGCCCGCCATTACGGGGCGATGGCGCGCGATGCGCTCGAACTCTTCCCCGCGTCGGCGTGGAAATCGGCGCTGATCGACGTCGTCGATTTCTGCATCGACCGGGTGCATTGAGGCGCATTTCGGCGCAGTGAAGCGATGTTTGCGAGAATCACCCTCGTCGCCGTCCTCCTCATTATTCAGTTCGGCCTCGCCATTCTCGGCTGGGGCGGATTCGAGCCGTTCTTTTCCCATCCCGCCTTCGTCGTGCTCCTCGTCCTTAGCATTCTCTTGAGCATCGTCTCGCTGTTCAGCGAAGGGAACTTGAGCTCGGGCGAGCGGGAGGATCGTTCCAATCGCTGGGTCTTTATTGCGTTCGCGATCGTTGCGCTTCTGAGCGCCTACGTGCCCGCCTATACGGATAGAGGGAACATCTGGACCATCGACGGCGAGACGATACGCTGGTTCGGCATTTTTCTCGTTCTCACAGGAAGTGTCGTGCGGCTCTGGCCGGTTTTCGTGCTGGGCAATCGTTTCAGCGGCCTGGTCGCCATCCAGGCGGAGCATCGTCTGGTCACGACCGGAATTTACGGCACGATCCGCAATCCGAGCTATCTCGGCCTCATCATCACCGCTTTCGGCTGGGCGCTCGTCTTCCGCTCCGGCATCGGTCTCATACTCGCGGCATTCAATATTCCGATTCTGATCGGGCGCATGAATGCCGAAGAGAGATTGCTGCGCGGACAATTCGGCGCCGAATACGACGCCTATGTCGCGCGCACTTGGCGTCTGATCCCATACGTCTATTGATACGCAAAATCGCAACCGGTACCCACTTTTGGGTCCGATGCGTTTTCTTAACATCGGATTCTTCCCAAAACCGGTACCCACTTTTGGGTCCGATGCTCAATTCAGCATCGCCGCTTTCACCCACCAATCGCGATGCGCATCGAGGATCGTCTTTTTGGCGCGCGCGACAGCGCGGCAGTCGGCGAAAATGCCGAAACATGTCGCACCCGACCCGGACATGCGGGCGAGCCGGCAACCGGGAGCAGCGGCGAGCACCGCGAGCACATCACTGACGATCGGCGCGAGCACGCAGGCCGCATCCTCCATATCGTTGCGACTCTTGCGCAGAGCCGCGATCAATGTCTCGAAGTCGAGATTGGACGAAATCACCGGATGCGAACCGAAGGATGTCCTGGTGCCCGGCGCGATCTTCATCCGCGCGAAAACGGATTTCGTCTCGAGCTTCTGGCGTGGATTGACGATCAAGACCGGCAGAGGCGGCAAGGAAAGGATCGGGCCAAGCTTTTCGCCGATGCCGGCCATCATGCGCGCCTGCGCATCGAGGCAGACGGGCACGTCGGCGCCGGTTGTGCGCGCCGCTTCGAGGAGCCGCGGATCGTCGGCAGAGAGCGCATTGGCACGTGCCGCGAGCCGCAGCGCCGCTGCTGCATCGGAAGAGCCGCCGCCGATCCCCGCCGCGACCGGCAGGTTCTTGGTCAGATGCAAGGTGCCGAGCTTGAGGCCTTCTACGCGCTCGGCAAGATTACGAACTGCTTTTACCGCGAGATTGTCTTCGAGCGTGCCGGAATCCGCCGCCGTCGGCCCGTCGAGGACGAAGCGCAAACTCTCGCCCGGCGTCCAGGACAAGAGATCGCCGCTGCGCGTAAAGGCTACCAGGCTTTCGAGCTCGTGATAACCGTCGTCCCGCCGCCCGAGGACATGCAGGCTGAGATTGATCTTGGCGGGCGCGCGTTCGACGAGAGAATGAGACACGGGCAGAAATCATGAGGGCCTGCGCGGGAGAAGCGCAAGCCCTCTTATCACGTCCGGCAAAGCGAAGAGAGTTCAGCCGCCGTTCTGCTTGCGATCGGCATCGGCCGCGGCGGGCTTCACATCGCTGACCGGCGTCACCGGCTTTGCGTCCGCGGCTTTGGCCTTATCGTCGAGCCCATGCGCGATCTTGCCCAGGATTCTCGGCAGGTCCTCCTTCTCGGGCCCGAGGTCGCGCGCATGATTCCATTGGAAATGCGCTTCGAGCTTGCGTCCAACCCGCCAATAGGCATCGCCGAGATGTTCATTGATCAGCGGGTCGGAAGGCTTCAGATCGATCGCCCGCTCCAGCTCTTTGACCGCTGCATCGTAATGACCGAGCTTGTAGTCGGCCCAGCCGAGGCTGTCGACGATATAGCCGTCGGTCGGTCTCAGCTCCACGGCGCGCTGCAACATCGGCAGCGCCTCCTCGAGATTGACGCCCTTATCGACCCAGCTATAGCCGAGATAGTTCAGCACCAGCGGCTGATCGGGGAAAAGTTCGAGCGCGTGTTTGAAGTCGGCTTCCGCCGGCGGCCAATCCTTTTCCCGCTCATAGGCAATGCCGCGGAAATAGAAGAGCGGCCAGTTGGCTTTTTCCGGCTTGGTCGAACGGTCGATCGCTTTCGTATAGGTCGCGACCGCATCGGCGTAATGATCGTGCGCGCGCTCCAGATTGCCCAGCGCCGAAAGGGCCGAATCGTCGCTCGGATGTTCCTCGACCAGGTTGCCGAGATATTTTATCGCATCGTCGGTCTTCCCGAGGCTTTCGAGCACCTGCGCGACTTCGACGTCTGCGGTCAGCCGCAACGGGTCGTCCTGCGGCACCGCCTGGTAGACGTCGATCGCTTGCTCATATTGCTTGATCCGCTCGTAGATGTCGCCGAGCGTGAGAATGGCGAGACTGTTCTGCGGATCGAGATAGAGCGAAAGCCGCAGGTAGATGAGACCGGCGAGATCGTCGCCCTGTCTGCCGCCTGCCGCGCCGAGCCCGTAGAGGACTTCCGCCGCGCCCTGATCGACGTTCTTGACCAATGCAGGCAGAGTCTTGCCCGCCTTGAGATCGGCAAGCGCCGCTTTGACGATCGGGTGATCGGGCAGGATCTGATCGAAGGCCTCGTAAGCACGAATCGCTTCCTCGCGATCGCCTTGGCGGCTCATGAAGCGCGCATAAGCGTCGACGAGGCGCAGCGTGTTCTTGTCGGTGGCATAGGCTTCCTGGAACCATTTCGTCGCGTCGGTCGTATTGCCGAGCATCGCCGAGATGAGCGCCTTGTGATAGTCGCGGAACACCGCGAAATTATCGTCGTGCAGCTGGTCGATGTTCTCGAGCGCACGCCGCGTCGAGCCCACCGCCGCATAACACCAAGCCGAAAGGAGCGTCGCAGTCAGATCGGGCTGACCGTTCGCGCCTCGGGCAAAATGACTGCGCGCGCTGGTAAATTGATGCGCCTTCAGCGCCCGTACGCCGAGCGCGAGTTGCGCCAAGCCATTCGCCGGGTCATGCGCGACGAGCCGTTCGGCGAGCCCGAAGGCCTCTTGCATATCGCCGTTCGAAACCGTGGCGACAAAGGCGCGCTCGATGAGATCCTTATTCTCCGGATCGAAACGCAAGGCCTCGCGGAAAAAAGTCGCCGCCGCAACCGTATCGCGCTCGGAGCCTGCAACAACCGCTGCGAGATAATTGCCGGCCGGGCTGTCGCCGACTTCGAACGGCGCCGCCACGGCGATGTTTTCATGGGTCTTTGCCGCCGCCGGGATCAATGTTGCGGGCAAGACAAGCGCAGCCAAGCTTATGGAAATGAGCGCGTGCGGTGCGAGACGATGCAAAGGCAAGCTCCGGTCCTCCAGGATGTTCGGGGTTCTCGGCCGGCACGCAGGCATGCGCATCGCGGCGGGACGCACCCCCAGCTTCGACCCGCCAGGCGCAACGCGGTCGATTGCGCGCAGAGCTTACGCCGAAACTTGAACTTTGTGAAATGCCCCCGGTCCGATAGTCCGGCCCAGTGCCACTCGAATTATTATCGGCGTGAAAATGGCCGTTTTGCGTTGCAACGGCAAATCAAGTCTTTGGACGAAAAAATTCTCGCGGCGCCTCGTCGCGCGGGGACTTGCCCTCGGCGCCCCTGCAATCGTTTGAACATGCCCGGCTTTCGCCCAAACGGAGCTTTACCGTCGCTTCTGGCCGATCTCAGGTCTGTCCCGGCCGCAATTTATAAAAGATGTGATGGCCGATCACGTCGGTCTTTTTGAGCCGGTAGGACCAATAGGGGCGCACGTAATCGGCGTGATAGTGGGTCGCGTCGCCGACGTCCGCGAGATAGGTCCGCCCGCTCGTCACCGCGTTTGCGATCCGCATGGCTTTGTGCCAGGCGTCAGGCTCGGTGATCCGCAAAGAGCGGCCTTCGCAGGCGAAAGAGAATTGGCAAGCATGGTAATGCTCGCGGTTCTGGAAAACGACGCCGCAGATCGATGAAGGATAGAGCCCGCTCGAGACGCGGTTGAGCACGACTTGGGCGACGGCCGCCTGCCCTTTTTCGCTCTCGCCGCGGGCTTCGAAATAGATCGCCTCGGCAAGGCAGCGTTTCTCGCGCGAGGATTGGTCCTCTTCGACCACGGCTTCATAATTCGGGCGATTGGCCGGCACATTGGTGAGGAGCGGCACTTTCGGCAATGCGAGCACTTCGACGGGGGTCGCATCGGCCGGCGCCGGCGTCGTCGAAGAAAGCGCCGCGGCGCTCGGCACGAGCGGCGTTGCGCCTTGCATGGCGCGTTCGTTGATGCGCGCCGGAAGCATGGTGATGGTCGAGCCCTGCTGCATCGGGGAAGCCTGCGCATTCGAAGGCGCCGTGACCGGGGTTTCGCCGTCGGGCCAGGGTTCGAATTTGGCGCTCCCCGGCGCCGGTCCTTCCGCGTGATCGGTCGAAAAATCGCTGCTCGGCGCGACGCTCCCGAGCGAAAAAAGATCGCTCGTGCCGAGATCGGCAAAGATGAGATGGCGCGCGAGATTCGAGTTGAAGCCCGGACGCAAAGCGACGAGCGGATCGCCCTTCATCGTGCGATCGACGTCGGGTTCGCCCGAAGGCCGTTTCATGACGATCCGCGGCTCCACTTCGTCGGAGACCCGATCGAATTCGGTCGGGTCGCCGATCATCAGGCGCGCTTCTTGTCTTGCCTCGCGCGCCGAGACTGCGCCGAGTCCGAAGCCAATGCCGCTGACGTCCGTGGGAATAAGGTCGCCGGGCGCCGTGACGTGAAGGACGCTTGCGGGCGCGATCGAGGCGCCGCTCGAGGCATCCTGGCCGGCCTCCGCCGAAATCGACACGACGAGGCCGACGCCAAGACACCAGGGCGCGACGACGCCCATTGCCCAAGAGATCGGTAACAGACTCACGCGCCGCACCCCTAATCATGAGCGGCGGCGTGTCCCTTATGTCACGCGCACTCGCTAAAATCCGCCCGAACTTGGTTATCGCGCTTTAAGCTTGAAGAGGCGTTTAGAGGGGTGCGGCGCGTGGCGTTTCAGATTGGGGCAGAAGAATCTTTCTCGTCTTCCTGGGCCGGGAAATTCGTGTTCGACTTCGATTGAGGCGCTGAACTGACAGCTATCCCTCGCCATCCGCCGCTACTCTGCCGAGCGCCGCTTGCGCAGCGGCGAGCCGCGCGATCGGCACGCGGAACGGCGAGCAGGATACATAAGTAAGGCCGAGCTTCTCGAAGAAGCCGATCGAGATGGGATCGCCGCCATGTTCGCCGCAGATGCCGAGCTTGATGTCGGGGCGTGCCTGACGCCCGCGTGTGGTGGCGATGGCGACAAGCTCGCCGACGCCTTCCTGATCGAGGCTCACGAACGGATCGTCGGGCAGAAGATGCTTCTGCTCGTAAGCGCCGATGAAGGAGCCCGCATCGTCGCGCGAAATCCCGAACGTGGTTTGCGTCAGATCATTCGTGCCGAACGAGAAGAACGCGGCCGATTGCGCAATTTTGTCCGCCGCGATGCAGGCGCGCGGCAATTCGATCATCGTGCCGACGCTATAGCGGATCTCTTCGCCGGTCTGCGCCTTCACCGCCTCGGCGACTTCGTCGATCTCTCGTTTGACGAGATCGAACTCGGCTTTCGTCGCAACGAGCGGGACCATGATCTCCGGCTCGGGCAAAACTCCGGTTCTGCGCTTGGCTTCGATCGCGCCCTCGAAAATGGCGCGCGCCTGCATTTGCGCAATCTCCGGAAAGGCGATCGCAAGCCGGCAGCCTCGAAAGCCGAGCATCGGATTGAATTCGTGGAGCTCCGCAGCGCGATGCTCGATCCGCTCGGCCGGTATGCCCATTGCTGCCGCGACTTCGGCGATCTCGGCCGGCCGTTTCGGCAGAAATTCATGCAGTGGGGGATCGAGCAGGCGGATCGTGACCGGATAGCCGTTCATGATTTCGAAGAGCGTGGCGAAATCGCCGCGCTGTATCGGCAGGAGCTTGGCGAGCGCCTGGCGCCGGCCCGCTTCGTCGCTCGCGAGAATCATTTCGCGCATGGCGACGATGCGTTCGGATTCGAAGAACATATGTTCGGTGCGGCAAAGACCGATGCCTCCCGCGCCGAAGCGGCGGTCCACGCGCGCGTCCGTCTCCGTCTCGGCATTGGCGCGAACCTGCATGCGCCGGCAGGCGTCGGCCCATTCCATCATCGTCGCAAAATCTCCGGAGAGCTCCGGCTGCTCCATCGCGACGCGTCCGGCCATCACCTGTCCGTTGGTCCCGTCGATGGTGATGAGATCGCCTTTCTTGAAGCTCATTCCTGCGGCGCTCATCGCGCCTTTCACCGGATCGACCCGGATCGTGCCGGCGCCGGAGACGCAGGGCTTGCCCATGCCGCGCGCGACGACCGCCGCATGCGAAGTCATGCCGCCGCGCGTGGTCAGCACGCCTTCCGCCGCGTGCATGCCGTTGATGTCTTCCGGGCTCGTCTCGATCCGCACGAGGATCACCTTGTGCCCGGCGCCGACCATCTGCTCGGCCTCCTCCGCGCTGAAGACGATCTCGCCGCAGGCTGCGCCGGGCGAAGCCGGAAGCCCGGTCGCGATCACCCGGCGCGGCGCATTGGGATCGATCGTCGGATGAAGCAATTGCTCGAGCGAGCCCGGCTCGATGCGCTGAACGGCTTCTTCCCGGCTGATCAGCCCGTCACCCGCCATTTCGACAGCCATATGCAAAGCGGCTTTGGCGGTGCGTTTGGCGGAGCGGGTCTGCAACATCCATAATTTGCCGCGCTCCACCGTGAACTCGATATCCTGCATATCGCGGTAATGGCTTTCGAGCCTATTGGCGATGCGCAGCAAATCGGCGAAGACTTCGGGCATCGCCACTTCCATCGAGGGCTTGTCGGAACCCGCGGCCGTGCGGGCCGCCTCGGTGAGATTTTGCGGCGTGCGCAAACCCGCAACGACATCTTCGCCCTGCGCATTGATCAGGAACTCGCCGTAAAGCTCCCTGGCGCCGGTCGAAGGATTGCGGGTGAAGGCGACGCCGGTCGCAGACGTCTCGCCCATGTTGCCGAAGACCATTGCCTGCACGGTGACGGCGGTTCCCCAGTCCTCCGGAATATTGTGGAGCTGGCGATAGATCAGCGCGCGCGGGTTCATCCAGGAGCCGAAGACGGCGCCGATCGCGCCCCAAAGCTGTTCATGGGGTTCCTGCGGGAAAGGCGCGCCGCGCAGCTCCGCGGTCTTCGCTTTGAAGTCGGCGATCATCTTCTGCCAATCTTCGGCAGAGAGTTCGGTATCGAGCGAGAGGCCCTTGCGCTCCTTGAAGCTTTCGAGAATTTCCTCGAAGTGATGATGCGGAATGCCGAGCACGACGCTGGCATACATCTGGATGAAGCGCCGGTAGGTGTCATAGGCAAAGCGGCGATCCTCGGCCGCTTCGCCGAGCGCCTCGACCGTCTTGTCGTTGAGGCCGAGATTGAGGACCGTGTCCATCATGCCGGGCATCGAGGCGCGCGAGCCCGAGCGAACCGAAAGCAGCAAAGGCTTTTGGGCGTCGCCGAACCGGCGTCCGGTGAGCTCGCTCACATGGGCAAGCGCCGCTTCGACCTGCGCGCGGAGCGTATCGGGATATTGCTTGTCGTGCGCGTAGAAATAGGCGCAGACTTCGGCCGTGATGGTGAAGCCCGGCGGCACAGGAAGGCCCAGATTGGCCATTTCCGCCAGATTGGCCCCCTTGCCGCCGAGGAGCGCGCGCATCTGCCGGCTGCCTTCGGCTGCGCCGTCGCCGAACATATAGACCCATTTCGCCATGGCAAAAGATCCCTGCCGGCTACAGCCGTTACTGGCAAAGGTGGTGCACCCTTGGGCTAGTCCAACCTATAGGTTAAAGCAGGGTCTGGTGGAAATGGGCTTCTGTCTCACGAATGCGCCGCGAGAGCCTTCGCATGGGCGCGCATCCGCAGGCCCAGGCTGATCCAGCTCGCACCCCAGATCATGAGGTCCGCACCGAGCAGGATGCCAAGGATGACGAAACTATTCGTCGGCCATGCGAAGAGGATCAACAGTCCCACGATGGCCGTGACGATGCCGGCGAGAAGGGCCGAGCTGCGAATGTTCTTGCCGAGATGGATCGCGGTATAGATGCGGATGATGCCGGTTGCGAGCATGCCTGCGCCGAGCAGCAGCGTGAAGAAGGCCGCGGCGATGAAGGGCTGCGCCAGGGCAAACGCGCCGACCACGATGTAAGCGAGGCCGCCGATGACCCAGAGAAAGAATCTGCTCCAGCTCCGAGAGCTGAACCCCAGCACGATTTCGGCGCCGCCGGCGACGATGAGGAAGACGGCGATCGTATAGACGGAGGCAATGGTTGCCGAGACGAGGAGCACAAGAGCCGCAACGCCCAGAAGCGCCATCAGACTGCCGAGAGCCAAAAACCACCCCCAGCGGTGGCGCAGCCGTTCGACGCAGGAGCCGAAAGTTTCCGGCCTCGCCTCGAGTGGCGTTGATTTACCTGGCAAACTCGTGAGATTGCGCATGTTCGTTCGGCGATTATGCGCCCCTATCGCACCGCGAGGCAAGGTTTGGGAACTTCGACGAGGCTCTACGGGTTCGAAATGGACATCGACCTTCCGATTCGCCAGCCCCATCATGAAACATGCCGAGTCAGTAACCGGAAAGACACAACTTGCCGGGAAGGTCCCTAGACAGCAGATCCGGCAGGATCTGCGTGCATCGATCGCGTTGCCGCCCGCCCCAATCCCGGATATTGAAGGTTAACGGTAAGGCAAGGTCTCGGACTCGTTTCGCTCAACATTTCGTACATTGGGAAATTCAGCCCCGAGATGAGCCATAGCCAAAGTAAAGAGGCGCCTGTGACAACAAGTTCTAATACTCCTCTCCTCGACACGATCAAAACGCCGGACGATTTGCGCCGGCTGCCCGAATCGGCGCTGGTCCAAGTTGCGGCGGAATTGCGGCACGAGACGATCGACGCCGTCTCCGTGACCGGCGGCCATCTCGGCGCCGGGCTCGGCGTGATCGAGCTGACAGTCGCCCTGCACTATGTTTTCGATACGCCGCGCGACCGCCTGATCTGGGACGTCGGCCATCAATCCTATCCCCACAAGATCATAACCGGCCGGCGCGACCGCATCCGCACCCTGCGCAAAGGCGGCGGGCTTTCGGGCTTCACCAAGCGGGCGGAAAGCGAATACGACCCGTTCGGCGCGGCGCATTCCTCGACCTCGATCTCCGCCGGCCTCGGCATGGCGGTCGCGAGCACGCTCGCCGAAAAACCGAACAATGTCATCGCGGTGATCGGCGATGGGGCGATGTCGGCTGGCATGGCCTATGAGGCCATGAACAATGCCGGGGCAATGCATTCGCGCCTGATCATCATCCTCAACGACAACGACATGTCGATCGCCCCGCCCCGGGGGGCGCTCGCCAATTATCTCGCCCGCCTCGTCTCGGGCGGCGCCTATCGCAGCGTGCGCGAGACCGTCAAGCAGCTCGGCAAACATCTCCCGAAATTCATTTACGAACGGGCGCGCAAGACCGAAGAATTCGTCCGCAACTTCTGGGTCGGCGGAACGATGTTCGAGGAGCTCGGCATCTATTACGTCGGGCCGATCGACGGACATAATATCGACCACCTGCTGCCGGTGCTCAAGAACGTTCGCGACGCCAAGGTCAGCGGCCCGATCCTCGTCCATGTCGTGACGCAAAAGGGCAAGGGCTATGCCCCGGCCGAAGCTGCGAAGGACAAGCATCACGCCGTCAACATGTTCGACGTGGTGACGGGCGCACAGGTGAAGCCCAAGGCGAATGCGCCGAGCTATACGCGCGTCTTCGCCGACGCCCTGATCAAGGAGGCGCAGCACGACGACAAAATCGTCGCGATCACCGCCGCCATGCCGTCCGGCACCGGCCTCGACGTTTTCGAGAAGCAGTTCCCGACGCGCACGTTCGACGTCGGCATCGCCGAACAGCATGCGGTGACCTTTGCCGGCGGCCTCGCGACCGAGGGCTATAAGCCTTTCTGCGCCATCTACTCGACCTTCCTGCAGCGCGCCTACGACCAGGTGATCCACGACATCGCGATCCAGCATCTGCCGGTTCGTTTTGCGATCGACCGCGCCGGGCTCGTCGGCGCTGACGGCGCCACGCACGCCGGTTCGTTCGACGTCTCCTATCTCGGCATTCTGCCGGGGTTCGTCGTCATGGCGGCGGCTGATGAGGCCGAGCTCATGCATATGGTGGCGACCGCGGCCGCCTATAACGAAGGGCCGATCGCCTTCCGCTATCCGCGTGGGGAAGGCGTCGGCGTCGAACTGCCCGAGCGCGGCAAGGTGCTCGAGATCGGCCGCGGACGCATCATCCGCGAGGGCAACAAGGTCGCCATTCTCTCGCTCGGCACGCGGCTTGCCGAGGCATTGAAGGCGGCGGAAGATCTCGCCGGCTACGGCATCTCGGCGACAGTGGCGGACGCGCGCTTTGCCAAGCCGCTCGATCTCGACCTCGTCGTGCGGCTCGCGCTCAATCACGAAGTGCTGATCACGGTCGAGGAAGGCTCGATCGGCGGTTTCGGCTCGTTCGTGGCGCAGTCCATCCTCGAAGAAGGCCTTCTCGACGGGCGTCGCGCGCATGGGCTGAAATTGCGTTCGATGGTCCTGCCGGACGTCTTCCTCGATCAGGACAAGCCGGAGAAGATGTACGCGGGCGCCGGCCTCGACGCCAAAGGCATCGTCGCCAAAGTGCTCGAGACGCTCGGCCGCGCCAAGGACGCCGCGCAGGTCATGATCGCCTGATCCATGTCGGCCGTACGGACCGCCAAGATCTTTCTTGTCGGTTCCGTCGGCCTGTTCGGCCTTCTGACAGGTCTCGACAATATCATCGACTACCGGACGAATTTCGAAGTCGTCCGGCATGTCCTCTCGATGGACGCTGTGCCGGCCGACAGCGTCCTCAAATGGCGCGCGATCACCAGCCCGGCGATTCAAGCCCTCGTCTATTGGGTCATCATCGCGCTCGAACTGCTCTACGCAAGCCTGTGCCTCCTCGGCGCGCTGCGCCTCATTGGCGCGCGGACCGCGCCAGGCGCTCGGTTCCATTCGGCCAAGGACGTGGCGATCGCCGGGCTGGCGATCGCCTTTGCGCTTTTTTTCTTCTGCTTTCTCGTGATCGGCGGGGAATGGTTTCAGATGTGGCAGGCCGGACCATGGAACATGCAGCAACCGGCGTTTCGCTTCCTCGGCAGCATCGGACTGGTGCTCGTCTTTGTGACCCTCCCCGATGGGGATTTGTAGCTCAGGTGCAAATCGATGGTCTCTGCCGCTGACAAGTTCGGTTGGACGTCGCCGCTGTTCTGGCTCTGCTGGCCGCGATCGCCGGCATCATTTTCATCGGGGTCCGATTCCTCGTTGCCCCGGAGCTTGCTTCTGCCGATTTTGGGGTGGCGCTCAATGGCGGAAATGGCGTGGCCTTCGCCTATACGAAGGGAATACGCGATATATTTTCCGGGCTTGTCGCGCTTCCATTTCTACTCATGGGACAACGCCGCGCGGTCGCCTGGATCTTCCTGATCGCGACGATCGTTCCCGTCGCAGACGGTTTCATCACGATCAACTCCCATGGAATTGAGGCCAGGGATCTGGCGGTCCAATGGGGCACCGCCCTTTTCTTGCTCGTGATGAGCTGGTTGCTGTTCCGGCCGTTCAGATCTCACGAATAATTCTTCGCAAGAATGGAAGCGATGCGCATCAATTGTCGATGAGCCGCTTCAGCGAATGATCGAGCGCCTTGTTGAGCCGCGCGGTATCGCTCTCGCCCAACAGCGTCGCGACACGCGTCTGCGCCTTGCGCCAGAGGGGATGGGCGGTGACGACGCTCTGTCGCCCTGCTGGCGTGAGACGAATTAAGCGGCGGCGGCGATCTTCCAAATCAGCGGAGATCTCAACGAGCGCGCGGTCGAGCAAAGGTTTCAGATTGCGCGTGAGCGTCGTGGGATCGGTGACCAGACCTTCCGCGAGCTCACCGACTGACAGATCTCTGCCCTCCATGAGATGCGCAAGAAGGCTGAACTGCGCGATGGTGACGCCCGCGGGCGCCAGCATCTCATCATAGATCTGCGTGACGCGCCGTGTCGCCTTGCGCAGCCGCAGGCAGGTGCAACTCGCAATTTCCTCCGCCGGTGAGCGCCGTCTCTCCATGCAAACCTTCCAGCCGCGATCCCGACTCTATCACTGTATATGCAGCAACGCCACTTGACGCAACGCAATTATCTGTATATACATCCAATGTCCTCGCTGGAGAGGCCCAATGACATCGCTGGCCGAACATCGAACCGTGCAGGCTTTTCACGCGCGCCAAGCCGCCGGAGCGACGGCCGGGCCGCAATTCCTCGATGCCGGCTGGCTCAGGACTCTTTGTCTCGAGGCCGGCGCGGACGATGTCGGCTTCGTTTCGGTCGCAAGCCCCGACATCGTCCCGCAAAGAGACGAAATCCTCGCCGCCTTCCCCGCCACCAAGAGCTTGATCAGCTTCGTCTGCCGGATGAACCGCGAGAATATTCGCACGCCGCAGCGCTCGATCGCCAATGTCGAATTCCACCATACCGGTGAGGCGGCGAACGAGACCGCACGTCACATCGTCACCGCGCTGCAGGACATCGGCGTTCGCGCCCTAAATGGCGCGCCAACCGGCTTTCCGATGGAAGCCGATCGCTGGGGCGCCGGCAGGATGTGGGTCGTCTCGCACAAGCCGGTGGCGGTTGCCGCTGGCCTCGGCCGGATGGGCATCCATCGCAACGTCATTCATCCCAAGTTCGGCAATTTCATCCTGCTCGGTACGATCCTGGTCGATGCCGAAATTACGGCCTATAGCGGGCCGATCGACTACAATCCTTGCCTCTCTTGCAAGCTCTGCGTCGCGGCCTGCCCGACCGGCGCCATCGGTCCGGACGGCAGCTTCAATTTTTCGGCGTGCTATACGCATAATTATCGCGAGTTCATGGGCGGCTTCGGCGACTGGGTCGAGACCATCGCCGAGAGCCGGAGCGCCAAGGATTACCGCAAGAGAATATCGGACGCCGAAACCGTCTCGATGTGGCAGAGCCTCTCTTTCGGCGCGAATTACAAGGCCGCCTATTGCATGGCGGTCTGTCCGGCGGGTGAAGACGTGATCGGTCCCTTTCTCACCGATCGCAAACATTATACGGACGAGATCGTCGAACCGCTGCGCGCCAAAAGGGAGACGGTCTATGTAACGCCCGGCTCCGATGCCGAGACCTATGTTGCGCACCGCTTTCCGCACAAGAAGGTCAAACGTGTGGGCAGCGGACTCTCGCGCCAGAGGTCGATCCGCGCCTTTCTCGCCGGCCTGCCGCTTGCCTTCCAGCGCGGGCCGGCGAAAGACCTCAACGCGACCTATCATTTCACATTCACCGGCCGCGAAGAGGCCGAGGCAACCGTGGTCATTGCGAACAAGGGCTTGCGGGTCGCAGAAGGGCACCAAGGCAAGGCGGACCTGAGCCTTGTTGCCGACAGCGAGACTTGGCTGCGATTCCTGCGCAAGGAAGCGAGCCTGCCGGTCGCGCTTTTGAGCCGGCGCATCCGCCTCAAGGGCTCACCGCGCCTGCTCTTGGCATTCGGCCGTTGCTTTCCTTCCTGATCGCGACCCTTAAAGCGGAGACGCGATGCCGAGCTTCGCGGCAACAGCACGCGCGGTGGATAGCCGTGCCTCGGTCAACGGATGATAGGCCGCCGTGACGGTCGAAAGCACACTGCTTGGCGCGGTCTTCGGCGTGCCCGAATGAAATGGCGGCTCTGGTGCATATTGGATATCGAGCTGAATAGCCTCCGCCACGGCCTTGCCGCGCAGCAGTTCCGCGACGACTAAGGCGCCGTCGATGCCCGAGGTAATTCCGGCCGCGCTCACGAGATTGCCGTCGATCACGACGCGCTCGTCTACCGGGATCGCTCCGAAATAAGGCAGGAGGTCGAAAGAGGCCCAGTGCGTGGTCGCACGCCGGCCCTTGAGAATTCCGGCCGCGCCGCAGATCAAGGCGCCCGTGCAGACGGAAAACAACGGCTTTCCCGCCGCCATATGCCGACGGATGAAAGCCAAGACCGGCTCGTTGGCCATCTGCGCTTGCTGCCCGGGGCCGCCCGGCACCTGCAGAAGGTCGAGTTGAGGCGCGCCGGCCAAGGCGACGTCCGGCGTCAGCACGAGCCCACGATGGTCGCGAAAAGATCCGCTCTGCGTGCCGATGACATGGAGTTTCGTATCGGGTAGGCGCGAGAGAACCTCGAACGGGCCGGTAAAGTCGATCTGATCCATGTCCGGAAAGATGAGGATCCCGATATCGATCGGCTTGTCGCGCAACCGAGCGAACGCATCGCTCGATTGGGCTTGAGCGCCGGCCGGAACGGATTTCGTCGAAAGCCCTCCTACCGCCGCTGCGCTCAGCGCCAGGGCGGATAATTGCGCAAAGGCCCGGCGGTGCACCCGCAAAGCTCCATTATCATCGATCATGACCGAACCTGCTCTCATTGGGGGTTAGACGGACCGATTTTTGAGTTGCGCCGTGTCAATCGCTGAAGTGATTTGGGGCTCCCAAATCCAACCTGCGACGCAATGATCTTGGTGCCGCCGGAAAGCTCCTGAATCCGGCGCCGCGCCGCCTCGGCGCGAAGTTGGCGGACATAGGTCCCCGGCGTAATTCCCGTCTGCTGCTTGAAGAGCCGAGCGAAGTTGCGCGGGCTCATGCGAACATAAGCGGCCATATCCTCGACATTGAGGTCGCGATGAAGATTGTCGGGCACCCATTGCTGCAAACGGCGGATCGGATCGTGGTCGGCCATCCGATAAGCGAGGGCCGTACTGAGCTGCGGCTGATCCGCTTGGCGCTGCAAAAAGACGACGAGCTCGCGCGCGATCGCCTGCGATGTGCCGTGACCGCAGTCCGCTTCGACAAGGGCTAAAGCGAGATCGATCCCAGCCGTAATGCCGGCGGAGGTGTAAATATTCCCGTCCCGCACGAAGATTGGATCGCGTTCGACGGCAATCGCGGGAAATTGCTCGGCGAGCTGTTGCAAATATCGCCAATGGCTTGTCGCATGCCTGCCGGAGAGAAGGCCCGCATGAGCAAGATAAAAGGCGCCCGTGCAGATCGAGCCCAATCGGCGGGTGCGTGCCGATGCCTCTCTCAGCCATTGCAAAAACACAGGGTCGGCTTCGCCGCGGACGCCCTCCTCGCTTCCCGCGACAAGAACCGTGTCCAGCGGACCCTCAAAGTCGTAGACCGTGTGTTCGCAGGCGATCTCGAGGCCGAATTTCGTAGCGACCCGCCGCTCGCTTATCGCCGAGGCGACAATGACCTCATAGGTCCCGGGTTCGTAGACCTCCGCTCGGCAGAAAACCTCCCAAGGACCAGTTACGTCCTGCAAGGTCGCGCGCGGCGGAGCAATGATCAGAATTGCCTTCTTACTCAAGGCCCTGCTCCCCATGTATGCGAGGAGCCTATTGTCGCGGCGCCATCCGCGCCAGGACAAAAACCGGACAAATCCTGCCAGTTCGCGGGGCGTGCTCGCCGCCCCGGCTATTTACTATGCCGGCCCCTTACCCCCACATTGCGCTCATGCCTCAGCGCGCCGATCTCGTCCTCGTCGAACGCGGCCTTTTTGAAAGCCGCGCCAAAGCCCAAGAGGCGATTGCTGCCGGCCGCGTGCGCGCCGACGGCAGGGTTTTGCGTAAGCCTTCCGAGCCGATCGGCGCTGACGCGGAAATCGAGGCGACAGCACCCTATCCGTGGGTTTCGCGCGGCGGCGTGAAGCTAGAGGCGGCGCTCGTCGCCTTCGGCTTCGATGTGGCGGGCGCGACCTGCCTCGATGCCGGCGCTTCGACCGGCGGCTTTACCGACGTGCTCCTCACTCGCGGCGCCGTAAAGGTTTACGCTGTCGATGTGGGGCACGGGCAATTGCATCCGCGCCTCGCCGCCGATCCGCGCGTCGTCTCCTCTGAGGGACGGGACGTGCGCACACTGTTGCCGAGTGATTTTTCCGAGCCCCCGAGCTTTCTGACTTGCGACGTGAGCTTCATTTCGCTCTCGCTTGTTCTGCCGGCGATTCTTGCAGTTGCATCGCCGCGCGCCCGGCTCGTCGCCTTGATCAAGCCGCAATTCGAGGTCGGCCCCGCGCATGTCGTCAAAGGGATTGTGCAGGACGCGGCCTTGCATCGCGATGCCTGTATTAAAATCGAACGCCTTCTGCGCGAGGCAGGTTGGCAGATCGCCGGCCTCGTCGATTCGCCGATCCGGGGCGGCGACGGAAACCGTGAATATTTGATCGGCGCGAGCAAACTCTAATTCATGCGTGAAAAGCTTCATGTGATCCGCCTCGGCCAGCGCGGCGAAGGCATGGCAGAAGGTGCTCGCGGGCCGGTCTTTGTGCCCTATGCGCTGCCTGGCGATACGATCATCGCCGATGTCGAAGGCGAACGCGGGCGTCTCGTCGAAATCCTGGAGCCGAGCGCCGACCGGATCGCCGCCTTCTGCCCGCATTACGGAATCTGTGGCGGCTGCGCGGTTCAGGCACTGGCGCCCGGCGCTTATGCCGAATGGAAGCTCGGCCTTGTTGCCGATGCGCTGCGCCACGCAAAGCTCGAACCGAGGGTCGGAGCGCTGGTCGATGCGCATGGCGAAGGGCGCCGGCGTGCGACGTTTCATGCGCGAACGCGAGCTAAAGAGGTACGCGTCGGCTTCATGCGGGCCCGCGCGCATGAGGTCGTTGATCTCGACTCCTGCCCGATCCTTGCGCCAGGGATGACCGGCGCGCTTGATGCCGCGCACGCACTTGCGGAAGTGCTGGGCGGCCCGCTCGACATCTCGATCACCGCCACGCGCACGGGTCTCGATATTGACATCAAGGGCCATGGACCGCTCACGGCAGAGGAGACCGAACGGCTCCTCGCCATTGCGAAGAAACAGGATCTGGCGCGGATCTCGAACGATCGGCTTTGCGTCATCGAGCGGCGAGCGCCGCTCCTCAAAATGGGCGAGGCGGACGTTCTTCCGCCGCCCGGCGCTTTCTTGCAGGCGACGGAAGCGGGCGAAGCGGCGCTAGCGGAAAAAGTCTGCGAGGCGCTCGCGCAGGCCAAACATATCGCCGACCTCTTTGCCGGGATCGGAACGTTTACCTTGCGGCTCGCAAAGACGGCGCGCGTTCACGCCATAGACAATGACGTCGCGGCGCTCGCGGCACTGACCAAGGCAGCTGCGAATACAATCGGCTTGAAGCCGGTCACGAGCGAAGTCCGCGACCTCTTCCGCCGCCCGCTCGTCCGCGAGGAGCTTGCGCGCTACGACGCGGTCCTGTTCGATCCCCCGCGCGCAGGTGCGCAGGCCCAGGCGCAGGCTCTGGCTGCCTCCGACATTCCGCTTATCGTCGCGGTCTCCTGCAATCCGCAAAGCTTCGCCCGCGATGCCGCCTTGCTCGCTGCCGCAGGCTATGAGATCGAAAGCGTCACGCCTTTCGACCAGTTCCGCCATTCCCCACATGTGGAATCCGTGGGGATTTTACGCCGCAACCCGAAAAAGCTCCGTCGTCCGCTCCTCGGCTGACCGGCGAGGCAGGAGCAGCCGGTGCAAGAATTGGGATAAAATCATCGATTGAACGCCTCACTTTGGCTTAGGATCACGTATGGGCCCCAAGAACGAAGCCGTGAAATTGGCCATCGACGTTCCCGCGCGGCTTGCCGCGATCCTGGGCCGGGAGAACGTGATCGCCGATCCCGCCGAGATGCGCTCCTATCTCATGGAGCCACGCGGTCTCTTCAAAGGCATGGCGCGCTGCATTGCCCTTCCCGCTTCGACCGAAGAAGTTGCAGCCGCCGTCGCGCTCTGCGCCGAGAGCGGGACGAAGATCGTGCCGCAAGGCGGCAATACGGGACTTGTCGGCGGGCAGACACCGTCCGAGCACGGCGATGAAATCATCCTGTCGCTGCGGCGGATGGACAAAGTCCGCGAGGTCGACCTCGCCTCGAACACGCTGACGGTCGAAGCCGGCATGACTTTGGCACGCGTACAAACCGAAGCCGAAAAAGCGGGCCGGCTCTTCCCGTTGTCTTTACCGGCCGCGACGGCCTGCACGATCGGCGGCAATCTCGCGACCAATGCGGGCGGGGCCGCGGCGATCGCCTATGGAACGGCGCGCGATCTGACGCTCGGGCTCGAAGTCGTGCTCGCCGACGGGCGCATTCTGTCCGATCTGAGCAAGCTCAAAAAGAACAATACCGGCTATGATCTGAAGGATCTTTTCATCGGCTGCGAAGGTACCCTCGGCATCATCACTGCCGCGGTCCTCAAGCTCTATCCCCGGCCGCAAGCGCTCGAGACCGCGTTCATCGGGATCGATGATCCGCAAGCCGCGCTGCGGTTTTTGGATTTCACGCGCGAGACTTTCGATTATGAGCTCAAGACGTTCGAGCTCATTCCGCGGATCGCCATGGAATTTGTGCTGAAGCACGGAAATTCGGTCCGCGAGCCCCTGCCCACGCCCGCCCCCGTTTATGTCCTGCTCGAACTCGCCGGACAGAGCGCGGATGTGCGCGAGCGGCTTTGCGCTTTTCTTCGCGTTGCCGAGGAACGCGGCATGATGCGCGCGGCGATCATTGCCGCTTTGCCCGACGAGCGCGCGCTTTTCTGGCGCATCCGCTCGCAGATCCCGGACGTCCAGGCGCAAGAAGGCGGCTCGATCAAACATGATATTTCGGTGCCGATCGCCGAAGTGCCGGCTTTTCTCGATGAGGTCGAACGCGCGGTCGGGATGCGCGTGCCGGGCGCGCGGCTCGTCGCCTTCGGCCATCTTGGCGACGGCAATATTCATTGCAATGTCTCGCAGCCGGTCGGCGCGGACAGAGCCGCATTTCTCGCCCGCTGGGACGAAATCAACGAGATCGTCCATGCGATCGTCGCCAAACATGGCGGAGCCATCTCGGCCGAACACGGGATCGGTCAGCTGAAGCGCGCCCTTTTGCCTAAGGCGAAAGATCCGGTGGCGCTCGACGTGATGCGCGCGCTCAAGCGCACCCTCGATCCGCAAGGCATCCTCAATCCGGGGAAGGTGATTTGATGCTGAAGGCGCTTTTCGCGCGACCAACTCCACCCTATGATATGCGCGTGACAAAGCTGCTCGAAATAGCGATAGCGAAAATCCGCGAGCTACCGGCCGAAGATCAGGACACGGTTGCGGCAGTTGTTCTCTCCATCGCGGAAGAGTTGCCGGGCATGGATCTCGACGATCAGACGCGCGCGGCAATTCGCCAGGGACTCGAAGAGGCGCGGCGGGGCGAATTCGTGCCCGATCATGCAATCGACGCCCTCTGGAAACGACACGGATTATGAGAATTCGCTATACGATTCGAAAAGCGGACAGCGGTTTTCGCGCAACGATCACGTTCATGATGTAGCGCCCCGAGACGCACAAGTTCTTACTCGTCCTTCACCGCCGCGCGCCTTAGCCGATCGTTGATTGCTTCGCCGAGCCCTATCTCCGGAATCGGCGCCACAGCGATGATCTGGGGGTGCTGCCGGTCGAGATCGCGCAAATAGCGGAAGAGATTAGCCGCGGCTTCGTTAAGATCCGCGCCGGGCGATAGATCGAGAATATTCGCCGCAATCCCAAATCGTCCGCCGAAATCGAGCCCGGCTTCACCCTCCTCCAGGTCCCTCGCTTCGAGCCGCAGCCGGGCACGCGGGGCGTAATGCGAAGCGAGCTGGCCTGGTGCGCGCGGCGTGGCCTCGGTCGCATAGGCGGCCAAGGGCCGCCCGAGCACGCTTTCAATTGCAGCGCGCGCAATGCCGCCCGGCCGCAGCAGCTGCGGTTCAGGCCCTAGGCAAGAGATGATCGTCGATTCGAGACCGACTTGTGCCCGGCCCGCATCGATGATGGCGTCGATTGCGCCCCCGAGGTCTTCGCGGACATCGGCCGCAGTCACCGGGCTGACGCGGCCCGACAGATTGGCTGATGGTGCCGCGAGCGGCACGCCGGTCGCGGCAATGAGCATTTGGGTGATGCGATGGGCCGGCACGCGCAGCCCGACGCTGGGCAGGCCCGCGCGCGCCGACTCGCAAATCGTCGCGCCAGCTGCAAGCGGCAGAACAAGGGTGAGCGGTCCCGGCCAGAAGGACTCGGCGAGAATCGCGGCCTCTCTGGTAAAAATCCCCTGTGCCTCGGCTGCCGCGCGGCTCTCCACGTGGGCGATCAGCGGATTGATGCGCGGCCGACCCTTCGCTGCGTAGATTTTGGCGACGGCAACATCTGACGTGGCATCCGCCCCGAGCCCATAGACGGTCTCGGTCGGAAAGGCGACAAGTCCGCCGGAGCGCAAGATATGTGCGGCTTTCCCGAGGCCCGCCGCGTCGGGCGCCAACGACAGAGTTTGGAGCTTCATGCGAGGGATCATCCGCCGCAGAGGCGCAATTTGGCGGCACTCGTCAAGAAAATCGCGAGCGGCTCAGCCGACCTTGCGCAGCTTGCCGTAGATGAGCCGGTCGGCACGTTCTTGTTCGGATTCGCGCGACACGCGCGTGCCGTGATTGACAAGGTCGGTCGCCTTGAGCAGGACTTCGCGCAGCGCCTGGCCGGCGCGGGCGCAAATCTCCATCATTGCCGCGGAGGTGCAGCCGCCCTGCAGTTTGTGCTGGCGCCTGATCGCCACAACGGCTCCGACGGCGCGCCGGTCGAGATCGGCGACCACGGCCTCGAAGTCGCGGCGGAAATTGGCGTCGAGCGCGCGATAGGCTTCGAGCGCCGAGGCGCGGCCCGGCAGGATCGATTTGGCGAAATAGTCCTGATAGCTCGTCGGGCGCCATTGCAGGATGTCGTCGATCAATTCCGGCATAGTCGGCAATTGCTCGATCATCATCACGATCTCATTGAAGAGATTGAGATAATCGTTCGCTAGACCGGAAGCCGGATTGACGATGGCCTCCGCCCTCTTCTGGCGCT
Source organism: Beijerinckiaceae bacterium (assembly GCA_021324915.1). Lineage (GTDB taxonomy): Bacteria > Pseudomonadota > Alphaproteobacteria > Rhizobiales > Beijerinckiaceae > Methylovirgula. Next base: position 87,084 of record JAJPIC010000012.1, read on the forward strand.
CGATATCGGCGGCAGAGCCGCTCGTCCGAGAATTTTCGGTAAGGTTGTCGCCCATAGCCGACGGCATGCTCCGTTTCGGAAACGAATTTAATGGGCCGGAGGATAACAATCGGTTTCCAAATTCTTGTTTGGATTAAGGGGGCGCATGAAAACGCCGTACATGGGACCGGCCGCAATCAGGCGCGCCGGTCAAGGCTGCCGCACCGTCAAAACTTAAGCTGGTGCTGCAAGAGAGGATCGAACTCTCGACCTCTCCCTTACCAAGGGAGTGCTCTACCACTGAGCTACTGCAGCCGGCCGTGCGGCAGCCGAACGCTATCTCGCATGTGGCGGGGCGATAGGCAAGTGAGGCGCAGGTCACTGAAAATCCCTGTAATCTTGGGGATTTGCAGTGCACAGCTTGTCGGGCCGTCAGCAAAGTCTTAATATTTGTTCATGAACATTTCAGAAAGCCTTCTTCCGGAAGGATCAGGAGTCGGCATGGCGCCTAAAGCTGAACCGGGAAAGAAGGCGCGCGAAGACGCGCAAAAAGATGCGGCCAAGGAACGTTTGGCCAAGGCTTTGCGGGAGAACCTCCTCCGTCGCAAGGCGCAAGAACGCGGCCGGCGCGCCGCAACGCCGGACAAATCGCGGGGCTGATTGCCTCAGGGGGGATAATGGATCGAATCCGAATTGTAGGCGGCCAATCGCTCGAGGGGACAATCCCGATCTCGGGAGCCAAGAACGCGGCCTTGCCGCTGATGATCGCGTCTCTGCTGACGCAGGAAACGCTGACGCTTGAAAATACGCCGAGCGTCGCCGACGTCGGGATGTTGCTGCAGATCTTGAGCCATCATGGCGTCGATTACAGCGTCGATGGGCGCAGGCCGGGCGATGCGCCGCAGGCCGCCCGCACGCTCCACCTCTCGGCGCGACGTATCGTCGATATCACCGCCCCTTATGATCTCGTCGCCAAGATGCGGGCAAGCTTCTGGGTCGTTGCGCCTCTGCTCGCCCGTATGGGCGAGGCGCGCGTCTCTCTCCCCGGCGGCTGCGCCATCGGCACGCGGCCGGTCGATCTGCTCATCATGGTGCTCGAAAAATTGGGCGCCAAGATCGATATCGAGGCGGGCTATGTCCATGCCCGCACAAAGAGCGGGCTCAAAGGCGCCGAAATCCATTTCCCCAAGGTCACCGTCGGCGGCACGCATACGGCCTTGATGGCCGCCTCGCTCGCGCAAGGCCACACGTTGATCACCAATGCGGCCTGCGAGCCGGAAGTCGCAGATCTTGCGGCCTGCCTCATCAAAATGGGCGCCAAGATCAAAGGCGCCGGCCGGCCGACAATCGAAATCGAAGGCGTCGCTTCGCTGCAAGGTGCGCACCATGCGGTGGTGCCCGACCGGATCGAGACCGGAACTTATGCAATAGCGGTCGCGATGACCGGCGGCGACGTCCTGCTCGAGCGGGCCTCGCCCGAACTTTTGCAGAATGCGCTCGACGCCCTCGCCCAAGCCGGCGCTGACATCAGCCATAGCAATGAAGGCATCCGTGTTCGCCGTAACGGCTCGGGCATCGAACCGGTCGATATCGAGACCGCGCCCTTCCCGGGCTTTCCGACCGATCTTCAGGCCCAGTTCATGGCCTTGATGACGAAGGCCAAGGGCCGCTCGCGAATCACCGAGACGATTTTCGAGAACCGCTTCATGCACGTCCAGGAGCTCGCAAGGCTCGGCGCCCGGATCAAGCTCGACGGGGACGTCGCCCATGTCGAAGGAGTCGCCGAATTGCAGGGCGCTCCGGTCATGGCCACGGACCTGCGCGCCTCTGTTTCGCTCGTCATTGCGGCGCTTGCGGCGCGGGGAGAGACCATCGTCAACCGGGTCTATCATCTCGACCGCGGCTTCGAACATCTCGAGAAGAAGCTCGGCCGTTGCGGTGCAATCGTCGAGCGGATTTCAGGAGCGGGCTAGCCGCTTGAACTCCGCGATACCGATGCACAAATGTTCGGCAACGCCGGTTTGAGGATCGCCGATGCCTTGTTCTCTGCGCCTCGTCGCGCTCGACTCGGAAGACCTTGCGGTGATCTCCGCCAATCTGCAGGATTCGCTCGTGCGGATCGGCGATATGACTTATCTGCCGAGGTCCAAGCGCTTCGCGCTCGTCGCTTCCCGCTTCGATTGGGTTTCGGCGGCTGAGGGAAAGAACGAACGCTGCCGAACCGGCCTTCATTTCGAGCGCGTCCTCAAGGCGACCTGCACCGGTTTCGACCAGAAAAGCAAAGATCTTTGCCTGAGCTTGCTCAGCATCGCCTTCATGCTGAAGGACGCGCCCGCGGGACATGTTATTCTGACCTTTTCGGGAGGCGCTGCGGTACGACTCGAAGTCGAATGCCTCGAAGCACAGGTCGCCGATCTCGGCCCGCGCTGGCCGGCAAGGACCTGTCCCGAGCATAAGTTCGAGGATGCAGCGGAATCGCAGGCGAGCTAGAGGATCCGGCTCGACTGGCTGCTCAAGTATAGATGAGTATCCGGCCCGACGTGGCTGCGAAACGCGAATAGAGGTTTTGACGCTCGGGTGCTAGAAAAGCCCATGTTCGAAAGCCTCTATCAATCCTTCACCGACACTGCCGATTCTTCTCGATCGGCCGCGCGGCTCGCCGCTTTGCGTGAAGAGCTTGCGCGCCATGGTGTCGATGGTTTCCTCGTGCCGCGCGCCGACCGGCATCAAAATGAATACGTGCCGGCGTCGGAAGAACGGCTCGCCTGGCTCACCGGATTTACCGGCTCTGCCGGCTTTGCCATCGTCTTGCAGGATCGCGCGGTTCTCTTTGTCGATGGCCGTTACACGCTGCAAGCCCGAGAGCAGCTCGATCTCTCCCTCGTCCGGCCCGTGCCGAGCGCCGAAACAAGCCCGGAGAAATGGCTCGAAGAGAATCTGAAGGAAGGGTCGAAGCTCGCCTATGATCCTTGGCTCCATACGCCGGGCCAGATCGAGAGATTCGAAAAGACCGGCGCCGAGCTGGTCCCGCTCGCTGAAAATCCCATCGATGCGATCTGGAACGACCGGCCGGCGCCGCCGCGGGCCGCAGTGACCCGTCACCCTTTGCGCTTCGCCGGCGAGCCTGCCGAAAAGAAGCTCGCCCGGATCAAGGGCGCGCTCGGCAGGGCCGATGCGTTGCTCGTCAGCGATCCGCATGCAATCGCCTGGGCCTTCAACATCCGAGGCAAGGACGTCTCCTACACGCCCCTGCCGCTCGCCTTTGCCTTGATCCCGAAAGACGGCATCCCGCGTCTCTACTTCGAGAGCGCCAGATTGGGGCCGCAAGTCGCGGCCTATCTCAAAGACCTCGCCGAGGTCGCCGATCCTTCGCAGCTCGAAGCCGATATCGCCGGGCTCGGTAAGCAGGGCAAATCCGTTCTTTTCGATACGGCGAGCGCGCCGGCAAGGCTTACGCGTTTGCTCAAGGAAGCGGGCGGCAAGCCGCAGGTCGCCCAAGATCCGATCGCGCTCATGAAGGCGCGCAAGAACAAGACCGAGCGCGAAGGCGCGCGCCAGGCGCATCTGCGCGATGCCGTCGCGGTGCTGCGCTTTCTCCATTGGTTCGAAAATGAGGCCCCCCGCGGCAAGCTAACCGAGATTGATGCGGCTGAAGCGCTCGAGACCTTTCGGCGCGCCGCGCCCGAACTGAAGGACCTCTCGTTTCCGACGATTTCCGCCGCCGGGCCCAATTCGGCAATCCCGCATTATCGCGTGACGGTGAAGTCGAACCGCAAGATCAAGAAAGGCATATTCCTGATCGACTCGGGCGCTCAATACGAAGACGGCACGACGGACATCACGCGCACGCTTGCGGTCGGCGCCCCGACGCAGGAAATGCGGGATCGCTTTACCCGCGTGCTCAAGGGCCATATTGCAATCGCCCGCGCCGTATTCCCGAAAGGCACGTCAGGCTCGCAAATCGACGCTTTTGCGCGCCTCGCGCTCTGGCAGGCTGGGCTCGACTTCGATCACGGCACGGGCCATGGCGTCGGCTCCTATCTCTCGGTCCATGAAGGGCCGCAGCGCATCTCGAAGATCGGCAGCGTTCCGCTCGAAGAGGGCATGATCCTGTCGAACGAGCCGGGCTATTATAAAGCCGGCCAATTCGGGATCAGGATCGAAAATCTCGTGCTGGTCGAGCCGCGCAAGATCAAGGGCGCCGAACGCGACATGTTCGGCTTCGAAGTCCTGACGCTCGCTCCGATCGATCTGGCGCTCGTCGAGCCTCGTCTTCTCACCGCGGAAGAAATCGATTGGCTCAATGCCTATCACGCGCGGGTGCGCAAGACGCTGTCGCCGCTCGTCGGACCGAAGCTGCGCAAATGGCTTGTGCGCGCAACGCGCGCGATCCGCGAATGATCCGGATCACGACGGCTGCAAATTGTCTTTGATGATTTCGCGCAGCGACCATTGTCCGTTCTGGCCGACGATCTCGCCACGAATATCGTCGATTTTCCAGCCGCCGGCTTCTTTCACGAAATCATAATGGACGATCGAGGAATCCCGTCCCGAGCTGAACTTCGCTGCAACGATCACATGATCTGGGGTTTGCGATTCGACCGCAATGTCGAGATCTTCCACGTCTGAACCCGCCGAATTGGTGATCGGGTCGAAATTGATCCCCGCTCCGCCTGATTTCTTGCTCAGGGCCGCCAGGCCCGCGATGAGCTCCTTCGAAAAATAGAGGTGGCGGACATGCTCGTCGAGAAAAGCCGAAGGACCGGAATAGTCGCCGTCCGACCCGGCCGCGACTTTATAGATCTCTCGCACGACATCGCGCGGTGCATGCGCGCCTTTCGCCTTTGAGCTCGCGATATGTTTGGCTGCCGGCTTGCGCGCTGCGGTTTTGGCGGGCGGCTTGGCTTTGGCGGCCTGGGCCGCCTGCGCAGGCGCGGGCGGCGGTGCCGGACTGGCGGGAGCCGGCGAAGCGGGAGCCGGCGCTTGATCGGAGGGTTGCGCCGGCGAAGACTCCGGAAAGGCCATGGGAGGGCTTTGGATGAGGCTGGGCGGCAATCCGGTCTGACCAAAAACAGGGCCCGTGAGCAGGACGGCCGCTCCGAGCGCCAAGATCGGCGGCAAGTGGCGCATATCTTCCCCCGTCAAAGACGATAGGCTGCCGGTTCCCGGCAGAGCAACCGACCGGCAAATTGACGGGAACACTGCACTTTTTCGGGCCCAAGCTCCAGCGCGAACTTGCAAAACCCACCGCTCATTCGCCCGAGGCCAGTTTCAGCCATTCGGCTTCGTCGATCGTCTTGATGCCAAGCTCGCGCGCCTTGGCGAGCTTGGATCCGGCGCCCGGCCCTGCGACGACGAGATCGGTCTTCGAAGAAACGGAGGCTGCCACTTTCGCCCCGAGCCGTTCCGCCTGGGCCTTGGCTTCCTCGCGCGTCATATGTTCGAGCGAACCTGTGAACACCACAGTCTTGCCCGAGACGGGACTCGTCGCGGCGACTTCTTCCATCGGGAGAGGCGTCACGTGTTGGAGGAGCGCGTCGAGCTCGTCCTCGTTGTGCTTCTCGGCGAAAAAATCGGCGATCGCTTCGGCGACGACCTCGCCCAAGCCCTCGATATTGTCGATCTCGGCGCGGGCATCGGTGCCTTCTTTCGCAGCGCGCGCCGTCGCCCGCAGCGCCTCGAACGTGCCGAAATGCCGCGCGAGCCGCCGCGCATTGGTCTCCCCGACGTGCCTGATCCCCAGCGCGAAAATGAACCGGTTCAGCGGGATCTCGCGCCGCGCATCGATCGCGGCGAAAAGATTGCGCACCGACGTCTCTCCATAGCCTTCCCGAGCGACCAGCTTCTCGGTGCTTCTTTTGTCGCGTTCGGCGAGCGTGAAAATATCGGCGGGCCTGCGGATCAAGCCTTCGCGATAGAATTGGTCGATCTGTTTCTCGCCCAAGCCTTCGATGTCGAAAGCATTGCGCGAGACGAAATGTTTGAGCCTTTCCACGGCCTGTGCCGGACAGATAAGCGTGCCCGTGCAGCGGCGCACGACGTCCTTTCTGCCTGTCTTAGGGTCGGTCTCGCGGACCGCATCTGAGCCGCAAATCGGACAATGCTCCGGGAACTTATATTCTTCGGTGCCCTCGGGCCTTTTATCGAACAAGACTTCAACTATTTGCGGGATCACGTCGCCCGCGCGTTGAATACGCACCGTATCGCCGATACGCACCTTTAGTCGCTTAATCTCGTCTTCATTGTGCAAGGTTGCGTTGGCGACCACGACGCCGCCGACCGTCACCGGATCGAGCCGTGCGACCGGAGTCATTGCGCCGGTGCGGCCGACCTGGATCTCGATATCGCGCAGAATAGTCGTTGCCTGTTCGGCCGGAAACTTATGCGCCGCAGCCCAACGCGGCGCACGCGAGACGAAGCCCAATCGGTCCTGCAGCGCGAGACTGTCGACCTTGTAGACGACGCCGTCGATATCATAAGGAAGCGCAGCACGCTGATTTTCGATCTCATGATAGTGATGCAGCAATTCCGCGGCCGAATGGCAAAGTTTGGTCAAGGGATTGGTAGGCAGGCCGTAATGTTTGAACGCCTCGATCATGCTCATTTGCGTCGAAGCCGGCATTTGGCTCACTTCGCCCCAGGCATAGGCGAAGAAATGCAGAGGGCGGCCGGCCGTGATGGCTGGATCGAGCTGGCGCAGGGAGCCCGCCGCCGAATTGCGCGGATTGGCGAAAAGCGGCTTGCCTGCTTCCGCCTGGCGCGCGTTGAGCGCCGCGAAATCCGTGCGCGTCATATAGACTTCGCCGCGAACTTCGAGAACGGAGGGCGGATGGCCCTTCAGGCGATGCGGGATCTCGCCGATCGTCTTGACGTTCGCTGTGACGTCCTCGCCCTCATAGCCGTCGCCGCGGGTTGCCGCTAACACGAGCCTGCCCTCCTCATAGCGCAGCGAGCAGGATAGCCCGTCGATTTTCGGCTCGGCGGTAAGGGCGAGCGGCGCGTCGGGACTAAGCCCGAGAAAGCGCCGGATGCGTGCGACAAATTCCTCGACCTCGACGTCGGCGAAAATATTGCCGAGCGAGAGCACCGGAACCTTGTGGCGGATTTTGGCGAATTTCTCAGAAGGAGCGGCGCCGACCTTCTCGCTCAAGGACTCCCCGGTCGCGAGTTCGGGAAATTCCTTTTCCAAAGCCTCGTAGCGCCGGCGCAGCGCGTCATATTCGGCATCCGAAATTGCCGGCGCGTCCTCGCGATAATAAAGCTCGTCGTGGCGGGCGATCTCCGCCCCGAGCCGTGCGTGCTCAGCGCGCGCCTGCTCGAAATCGAGCTTGCGGTTCGGCTTTTTCATGGGTTGCTTGATTAGCTCAGATCGGCGCGAAGGAATAGATTATCGTGCTTCTCGGTGGTGATCAGTATCGCGCGACGACCGGCTGCGGCGTAAAAAGATCGAATTGGTAATTCAAGCCGAAACGGACGACGTGAAAAGTCGCGCGCGAAGCAAACTGGACCTGCGTGCCTGGCGCTGGCGCATAATCGTTCCAGTTCGCTCTGATGTAATCGTATAAATATTCGGCTCTAAACGTCCAATTCTGGGCAAAGGCGTATTCTCCGCCGATGCTATAGGCGGCAAAACGCGGCGGGACGCGAAGCACGCTCGCCGAACCCGAAAAGCCGGGCACGCTGTAATAATTCTCGGTGGTAGCATAGGAGAAGCCGGCGCTGACATAGAGAAGCAGCCGGTCGAAACTATAGCCGAGGCGCCCTCTTATCGTTCCGAAATCCTTGATCCTCGTGCCGAATACCGCCGTGCCGAGCGGAGTGACCGCCGTCGCCCTGCCGTTGATATCCGCCCAGTCGGAATCAGCCTCGACGCCGACGACAACATTATTGAGGAGCGGCATGCCTTGCGTCAGAGAGGGAATGCCGGAGAGCTGATAAAGATAGCCGATCTGGCCGCCGAACAGCGGGCCTCTTTCGGTCATTCCGGTCGTGCCGCCGGCAAAGGCGGCCGGATACGTCAAGACATAGGGAACGGAGGCATGGTCGAGCCCGAAGCCGCCATTGACGCCGACGTAGAAGCTCGTCCAGGTAAAAACAGGCTCCGGCGCGGGAGGCGGAACGGGCTCTTTCAAATTGGGCAGATCCGCCGCACCGGCCGATCCGGCAGCGAGCAACGCCGCGCCCGCGAGAATTTTCCTTATCGCCATGAAGGTGCCTTGCGCGCGTCGCTCGGCCGGCGGCGCGGAACGGCGATCTTGCGCCGCGGATCTCCACGAAGGTGAGATTAGGCTTGTTCCGAATCCGAAGCGCCAGCTCATGCGTCTAAGAAGCCTTTTTCTGCCGATTTGGGCAAGACCATTTGCGTGCGCCGTGGAAAAGTTTGCCGCCTGTTGCTCCCTGCCAACAGACTGCACTCGCCTTTAATTTCAACCTCTTGACTCGCCCCATTCGCAAAAGCCACACGGGGCGGCAATCTGCGAAGACGGGCGGTGGCTTAAGGCGAGACGCGCTTGCGCCGGGTGGCGGGTGCCGGTCCGAAATAAAATTTTCTGCGCAGCGCCGTTATCTCGGCTTCGGTCAGCGGCGCGGTCTCGGGGCGGTTGAGAATCACCCCGACGCTATGACCGCGCCTCCACGCAATTTCCGCCTGCAGCAGGTGCGCGGCCCGCTCGTCGAAGAGCAGGATCTGGCGCGGGAGCTCGACTTCCGCCGCAAGCCGCAGACGCGCGCCGCGCCGAGAGCGATCGTAAACCTGGCAATCGATGAGGAATCTTTTGTGCCTGTCGAGCACGATGCCGCATTGGAGGTGCGTGCGTCGGCGCGCCTCGAGCCTTTTGTTGCGCGCCCCGCGTTCGATGACGGCGTATCGGGCCTCTGAGCCGGAAAGAAAATTCGGGTCATCGACCTTGATTGCCTCGAGGACGGCCCCGTCGCCCTCGCGCGAGCCCTTCCGGCGGGTCTCACCGGCTTGAGGCGCCATGCTCTCTCCGTTGCATTCCGGCGATCGCGGCTTAAACTCGCCGCCCGACCTATACGCAGCGCGGGCTCAGCCCCACTCCATCAGGCCAACCTGCCAGTTGCGTGTTAATCTTTACTTACGACCCGCCCAGAGGCCACGCGCTTCGACGCCCGTTCGGCCAGCCGCTGCGAGAGGAAATCCATGAACTTATTCATCAAGTGGTTTGTTGCTTCAGGCCTTCTCTTGCTTGCCGCGACAGCCCCGGCAGCAGCGCAAAGCGCGAGCAAGCTCGTCGTCTTTGCCGCCGCCAGCATGCAGACGGCGCTCGACGCCATTACACCCATCTTCGTCCAGCAGAAAACCACGGCTGCCGCAGTTTCATATGGTTCCTCGGCGATTCTCGCCAAACAGATCGAACAGGGCGCCCCGGCCGACGTCTTCATTTCCGCCGACGTCAAATGGATGGACTACCTCGAAGCCAAGAAATTGCTGGCACCGGGCACGCGCCGCAATCTTCTCGGCAACAACCTCGTCCTCGTCGCGCCCAAGGATCAAGATGTCTATCTAAAGATCAAGCCGGGCTTCGATCTCGCCGGCGCAGCCGGCGACGGCAAGATCGCCGTCTGCACGGTTGAATCCTGCCCCGCCGGCATCTACGCCAAGGAAGCCTTCCAGAAACTCGGGATCTGGCAGAAGGTCGAGCCCAAGCTCGCGCAGGCCGGCAATGTCCGCGATGCATTGGCGCTCGTCGCGCGCGGCGAAGCCAGGTTCGGGATCGTCTATGCGACCGACGCCAAGGCAGAGCCGCGGGTGAAAGTCGTCGATACGTTTCCGGCCGATAGCCACAGCCCGATCATCTATCCGGTCGCCGTCGTCGCCTCCTCCAAAAATCCGGACGCGGCGGTCTATGCCGCCTTCCTCACCTCGCAGGCCGCAGTGAAGATCCTCACGGCACAAGGTTTCACCATTCTCTCGAACGCGGTGACCCGGTGACGCACGTTGCCGTCTTGATGGGCGGGTTTTCGGCCGAACGGGAGATTTCGCTCCGCTCCGGCGCGGCCTGCGCGAAGGCACTCGAAGCGGAAGGTTTCAAGGTGAGCCGCGTCGACGTCGACCGCAGCGTAGCCGAGGTCCTCGCCCGCATGCGGCCGGACGTCGCCTTCAACGCGCTGCATGGCCCCTATGGCGAAGACGGGATCATCCAGGGCGTGCTCGAAATGCTGCGCATTCCCTATACTCATTCGGGCGTCCTCGCCTCGGCGCTCGCCATGCGCAAGGATCGTGCGAAAGACGTTCTGCAAGCTGCTGATATTCCTGTCGCGCCTTCGGTGACCATCGACCGGTTCGCCGCGTCGAAGGCGCACGCGCTCCCACCGCCCTATGTGGTAAAGCCGCTCGCCGAAGGCTCCTCCTTCGGGGTCCTGATCGTAAAGGAGGATCAGGAATATCCCCCGCAAGAATTGACGCGGGAGGATTGGCCCTACGGCAAAGACGTGATCGTCGAACATTATGTCGCGGGCCGCGAGCTCACCTGTGCCGTGATCGGCGACAAGGCCTATGACGTGATCGAGATCAAAGCCAGCGACGGCGGCTGGTACGACTACAACGCCAAATATGCCAAGGGCGGGTCCGTCCACGTACTTCCGGCAAATCTTAAAGAAAATATTTACCACTTTGTCCAAGAGTTGACCCTCAAGGCGCACAAGGCGCTGGGTTGCCGCGGCGTGAGCCGCGCTGACTTCCGCTATGACGACCGCCCCGGAGGTACGGGCGAGCTCGTCATACTGGAGGTCAACACGCAGCCCGGCATGACCGAGACATCCCTCGTGCCCGAGATTGCGGCGCATGCCGGCCTGTCGTTCGGTGAGCTTGTCAAATGGATGGTGGCAGACGCCTCCTGCGACCGGTGAAGGAGGTCATCGAAGGTCTCCAACCCTCCTTGCCGGCCTCTGCTGGAGCTTCGAAGATAGATTTGCGGGCGCGCCGGCAATCGCGAGGCGTGGCGTCTTGGTTCGCCCGCTCTCTGAAGCTGCTGAATGCGCCAGGCGTCAGCGCCACGCTCGTCTTTGCTTTCTTCGGCGGTATCGGCCTCTATGCATCGACCCTCAACGGCGAATATTCCGCTTTCGTTGCGACGCAAGGCACGGTGCCGGACTTTCTCGCCCGCGCCGCCGGCTTCGGCGTCAAGGGCGTGACGATCTCCGGAGCCCATGAGCTCCCCGACCGGCAAATCCTCGATGTGGTCGGGATCAGGCCCACCAATTCCCTGCCCTTCCTCAATGCCGCGCAATTGCGCGACAAGCTGATCGCCCTTCCGATTATCAAGAATGCGAGCGTCAGCAAGCTCTATCCCAATCGGGTCATGATCGAGGTCGAGGAGCGCAAGCCCTTTGCGCTTTGGCAAAAGGACGGCGTCCTCAAAGTCATTGCCGCGGACGGAACGCCAATTCCGGGGCTCGACGAATCCCGTTTCACCAGCCTGCCGCTCGTCGTCGGCGACGACGCCAATCTGCGCATTTCCGACTACGCCGCCCTGCTCGACGCCGCCGCCGATCTGCGCCCGCGCATCAAGGCCGGCATGCTGATCGCCGATCGCCGCTGGACCTTGAAGATGACAAATGGGATCGAGGTCAAGCTGCCCGAGGACCGAGCGCCCGCGGCTATCGCCGAGCTCGTGACGCTGCAGCATAAGTTCGGCGTGCTCGACAAGAACATCGTGGCGCTCGATCTGCGCTTCCCGGGCAGGCTCATCGCCCGTCTGCCGGAGCCGCTCTTCGATGCACAGAACGCGAAAGGCAGCCAGACATGAGAGCGCTGCCGCCCCGCATGCGGGCCCTTTCGATGCGCAAAAGCGCGCTCCTCTGTGCGCTCGACATCGGCACGTCGAAAATCGTCTGCCTCGTCGCGCGGCTCGATCCGCTGCCTGAAACGTCGCGCGGGCGCACGCATCGCTGCCGCGTTCTCGGCATCGGCCATCAGCGCTCGGCAGGAATGAAGGGCGGTATCGTCGTCGACCTAGACCAAGTCGAGGGTGCGATCCGCCGCGCGGTGGATGCCGCCGAGCGCATGGCCGGCGTCCAGATCGAGAGCGTGATCGTCAACATCACCGGCGGCCGGATCGGTTCCCAACGCTATAGCGGCGAGATCAATATCGGCGGGCGCGCCGTGACCGAGGCCGACGTCGAGCACGTGCTCGAAGCCTGCGCCGCGCGCACCAACGTCCAGGGCAAGGCGGTTCTCCATTCCTTGCCGACCGGATTTTCACTGGGCGAAATGCATAACATTCGCGATCCGAAGGGCATGGTCGGCCATGTCCTCTCGGCCGATATGCATGTCGTCGCCTGCGATGCGACCGCAGTGCGCAATCTGCTGCTCGCCGTCGAACGCTGCCATCTCTCGGTCGAAGCCATGGTGACGACGCCCTACGCCTCGGGCTTCGCGGCGCTCGTCGAAGACGAGGCCGAGCTCGGCACCACCTTGATCGATATGGGCGGGGGAACGACGTCGCTTGCCGTCTTTGCCGGGGGCAGCCTCGTCCATGTCGATGCCTTGGCGCTCGGCGGCAATCACATCACCTTCGATGTCGCTCGCGGGCTGAGCACGCGGCTTGCCGATGCCGAACGGCTCAAGACGCTTTACGGCGCGTGTCTTCCCTCGATTTCAGACGAGCGCGAAGCGGTCGCCGTGACGCTTGCCGGCGAAGACGGCGATCAGCCGACCCATGTGCCGAAATCGCAGCTCGTGCGGATCATCAGGCCGCGCGTCGAAGAAATCCTCGAACTCGTCCGCGATCGCTTGAAGAGCGCCGGTTTCGCGGCCAATGCGACCTCGCGCTTCATTCTCACCGGGGGCGCCAGTCAGCTCACCGGCATGCCGGAAGCGGCCAAGCAGATCCTCGCCGGACAGATTCGGCTGGGCCGGCCGCTCGGCATTCAAGGGCTTCCGGAGTCGGCGAAAAATCCGAGCTTCTCGGCTGTCGTCGGCCTGCTCGTCTATCCGCAGGCTGCAAGAATCGAATATTTTCGCTCCGGGAAGCGTGCCGAAACAGCAACAGGAACAGGCTATATCGCGCGTGTCGGGCAATGGTTGAAGGAAAGCTTTTAGTGATATGAGAAAAACGAATCAGCGCGGCGGTTGATTCGGTTCCGGGGGTTTAAACAACAATGCGGGCGACCTTGACCGGCGCTCCAACGTCGAGAGGCCACACATGTCGATCAATCTCAAAGCGCCTGAGCTCAGGGAACTGAAACCGCGCATCATGGTGTGCGGCATCGGAGGCGCGGGCGGCAATGCCGTCAACAATATGATCGTCTCCGGCCTGATCGGCGTCGATTTCGTCGTCGCCAACACAGATGCACAGGCGCTCACCTCCTCGCGTTCGGAGCGGATCATCCAGATGGGCCTGCAAGTCACCGGCGGATTGGGCGCCGGCTCGCAGCCCGAGGTCGGCCGCGCCGCCGCCGAGGAAGTGCTGGAGGAGATCCGCGATCATCTCTCCGGCGCGCATATGGTCTTCGTGACCGCCGGCATGGGTGGCGGTACCGGCACGGGCGCTGCGCCGATCGTCGCCCGCACCGCGCGCGACATGGGTATCCTGACCGTCGGCGTCGTGACCAAGCCCTTCCAATTCGAAGGCATCCGCCGCATGCGCATCGCCGAAGCCGGCATATTGGAGCTGCAGAAATCCGTCGATACGCTGATCGTCATTCCCAATCAGAACCTGTTCCGCGTCGCGAACGAGAAGACCACGTTCGCCGATGCCTTCGCCATGGCCGACCAGGTCCTTTATTCGGGCGTCGCCTGCATCACCGACCTGATGGTGAAAGAGGGCCTCATCAATCTCGATTTCGCCGACGTGCGCGCCGTGATGCGCGAGATGGGCAAGGCTATGATGGGCACGGGCGAGGCGACCGGCGAGAAACGCGCCGTGCTCGCCGCCGAGGCGGCCATCGCCAATCCGCTGCTCGACGAAGTCTCGATGAAGGGCGCCCGCGGGCTCCTGATCTCGATCACCGGCGGCAATGACCTCACGCTTTACGAAGTCGACGAGGCGGCCAGCCGCATCCGCCAGGAGGTCGACGAAGAAGCCAATATTATTCTCGGCGCCACCTTCGATCAGAACCTCGACGGAATGGTGCGCGTCTCGGTGGTCGCGACGGGCATCGAGGCGGTGCCGCACTTGCGCGAGTACGAGGCGGCCGAAGCGCGCGTTACCCAAGCTGCCGACCGGCTGCGCGTGCAGACCCAGATCCGGCACGATTCCCCCGTGCACCATGACTCCATGGAGAGCGAGGTTAAAGCAGCCGGGCATGTGGCTCACGAGCCCGAACCGGTCGCCGCGATGAACCCTGCGCCGACCCCCATCAAGCGCGGCGTCTCCCTTCAGCCCATCACGCCGCAACCGCGCCACGCGGAGCCGATTGCTCCGGCGGCAGACCCGCAAGCGCCTTTCATCCCGCCCGCCCCGGAGTCGCCGCACGTACGGCCGCAGCGTATGCCGCAGATCGAAGATTTGCCCATTCCCGCGCAAAAGCAGATCCGCGCGCATCGCGGCGAACAAGTGCCCGAGCCGCATCCGGACTCGAAGCGCCGCACTCTGCTCGAAAGACTGGCTGCATTCGGCGTGAGCCGGCACGAGGACCCGCCGCCGGCACGCGAGATCAGGCCGCAGCCGCCGCGGATCGCTCAACCGAGCTCGGTCCATGCGGAATATGGCAAGCGTCCGCCCCAGCCGATGCGCCAGCCGGCGCTCGATTCACAGGGCCGCGTCGTCCCGCGCTCGGTCGAAGAGGATCAGCTCGAAATCCCCGCCTTCTTGCGTCGGCAGTCGAGCTGAGCACAACGCCCTCAGGCAATTGCGCTCGGGCGATTTCGCCCGAGTAAATTCACTTGGGCGATTTTTTGGGCGAGATGTAACAGAGCGCAAGAAAGCTTGATTCTCGTAGCGCTTTCCGCAGTCGTGCGACTTTGCGGCCACATGCCCTCCGGTATTGCACTGCGCCTCCCGAGCCGGTCGCAACAGGTACGCCGGCGCGGCTTCCACAATTTCCCGTCTGCGCTGTCCCCGAGGCGCCGCGGCGCGAGTGCTCGGATGGCCACAGAATTGCCGTTTATCGGGCCGTAGCATCGCGCGGCGTCTTACGCTATGGCACTGGCGTCCCCTCTTTGCGCTATGCAGGATTGGCTCCGAGTTGTTCTCAATGTCCTTCGCTCCGCTCACAGCCCGTGCTTTTTCCCTCGAAGGCAAATTTGCGAACTGGCCAGCACGGTTCGCCGTGCTCGCCGCGCTCACCTTGCCGGTCGCCGCATGCGGGTCCTCGTTCGATTCGCTCGACTCTTTGAGTTCATTCAACCCGATGAACCTTTTCGGCGGCGAAAAGTACTCGCCCAAGGTCGAACCCGATACTGCCCCCGAGCTTCTCTATGACGAGGGTCTCGCCGACATCAACAAGAAGGACTACGACAAGGCGACCGACAAATTCAAAGCGCTCGAAAAACAATATGAATATTCCCAATGGGAGCGCAAAGCGCTGCTCATGGAGACGTTCAGCCAATATCAAAACGGCAATTTCGATGACGCGATCGGCACTGCCCAGCGCTATATCGGCCGCTATTCCACCGCGCCCGACCTCGATTATGTCTATTATCTCGAGGCGATGTCCTATTATAACCAGATCCCGGACGTTTCCCGCGATCAGGATCGCGCGCAGAAGGCTTCGGTCGTCTTCGGCCAGATCGTCGACAAGTTCCCCAAATCCCAATATGCGGACGATGCGCGCTATAAATTGCAGGTCACGCGCGACCAGCTTGCCGGCCAGGAGATGATGGTCGGCCGCTTTTATCTGAACCGGCACGAATATACCGCGGCAATCAACCGGTTCCGCGACGTGCTCGCCAAGTATCAAACGACGCGGCATGCCCAGGAGGCGCTCGAGCGTTTGACGGAAGCCTATCTCGCTCTCGGGATCACGAATGAGGCGCAGACCGCGGCGGCGGTGCTCGGCCACAATTTCCCGGATTCGCCCTGGTACAAGGACGCCTATGCCCTTTTGCAAGGTGGCGGGCTGAAACCGCACGAAGACCCGACATCTTGGATTTCCAAGGCTTTCCACCTGAGCTAGCCGGTTTTGCCGGCGACGCCCGCACGCTGCGCCCAAGACCGCTTGAATTCTTGCCCGATTCGGGGTTCTGATCCCGCGTTCTCGTTTTCTTCCAGCGCGCGTGATCTCGCGGAAGGCGGAATCGCCGCAAGCCCGAGCCGCGGCGCTCAAAGTCAGGGAGAGAGCTCGATGGCTTCGTCTTTCGAAGCGTCGGGCTCTCCGCGCATATCGGCATAGGGTGGCCCCATGCTCGTTCAGCTCGCAATTCGCGATATTGTGCTGATCGACAAGCTGGATCTCGAATTCGGCCGCGGCCTTACCGTGCTGACCGGAGAGACGGGCGCCGGAAAATCGATCCTGCTCGATGCGTTCGCCCTGAGCCTCGGGGGACGCGGCGACGGGTCCCTTGTGCGCCAGGGGGAACCGCAGGGCCAGGTCACCGCTGTGTTCGATCTGCCCTTGGACCACCCTGCAATCGCTGCCGCCCGCGCACAAGATATCGAGACCGAAGGCGAGCTCATCCTGCGGCGCCTGCAGATGGCGGACGGGCGCACCCGCGCCTTCGTCAATGATCAGCCGGTCAGTGCGCAGGCTTTGCGGGGAATTGCGCGCGAGCTCGTCGAGATCCACGGCCAGCACGACGATCGCGCGCTCATCAATTCCGACGTCCATCGCCAGCTGATCGACGCTTATGGCGGCCTTGGCCCGCAATGCGGGCGTGTACGCAGCGCATTCGGCCAATTGCGCGCCGCGCAAGCGGAGCTCGCCGCCGAGCAGAAACGGCTCGAAAAGGCGCAGGCCGAGGCGGATTATCTACGCCACGCCCATCAAGAGCTTGTCGCGCTTGCACCGAAGCCGGAAGAAGAAGCAGCTTGCGCCACGCGGCGCGCCGAGATGATGCAGGCCGAAAAGGTCAGCGCGGAATTGCGCGATGCAGCCGAAGCGGTCGGCGGCGAAGGCGCCCCACTCGCCGCAATGTCTTCGACGCTGCGGCGGCTGGAGCGGCGGCAGGCGCAAGCACCGGATCTCATCGGCCCGATTCTGTTGGCGCTCGATACGGCTCTTACCGCTTTCCATAATGCAATCGAGGCGCTGGACGCGGCATTGCGTGCGGCAAATTACGACGCGGGCGAATTGGAGCGCGTGGAAGAACGGCTCTTTGCGCTACGCGCCGCAAGCCGCAAATATTCAGTTGCGGTCGATGACTTGCCGGCGCTCGCAGAACGGATCGCCGCCGATCTTGCCGCTCTCGATGCGGGTGAAATGCGCCTCGAATCGCTGCGCGAAACGGCGAAAGCAGCGCAGGCGGCCTATGACAGCGCCGCGACCGATCTTTCGGCGGCCCGTAAGCGCGCCGCGCGCGATCTCGAGCGCGCCGTCAACGCCGAGCTCCCGCCCCTAAAGCTCGAAGGCGCCGAATTCACCGTCAAGTTTCACAAAGAGTCCGCGGCACCGGGTCCCGACGGGATCGATCAGGTCGAATTCTGGGTCAAGACGAATCCCGGGACCAAGCCCGGGCCGCTCGGCAAGATTGCTTCGGGTGGTGAGCTTGCGCGATTCATGCTGGCGCTGAAAGTCGCCCTCGCCGACCGCGGCTCAGCCCCGACCCTCGTCTTCGACGAAATCGATGCAGGGGTTGGCGGCGCGGTCGCGGACGCGATCGGTCAGCGGCTTGCGCGCCTGGCTGCAGACGTTCAAGTGCTCGCGGTCACACATGCGCCGCAAGTGGCGGCGCAAGCTTTCGGCCATTTCCGCATCGTAAAAGACGCATTGGAGAAAGGCGCGCGCGTGGCAACGCGCGTCACCCATCTCGCGAAGGAGGCGCGCCGCGAGGAGATTGCGCGCATGCTGGCCGGTGCGACGATCACCGAGGAGGCGCGCGCCGCTGCCGGCCGGCTGCTGGAGCGAACCGGCTGATCGCGGGCAATCGAGCCGGAACGTCGGAGCACCAATGAGCGTCAGCCCCGAGCGCGCGCGAACCTTGGCTTTATCTTTGCCCTTCGGCGAGCGAGACGCCGCATTGGCATAGATCTGCCTTTCGCACGCCCCGCAAGATATTCGCGACGCTCGACAAAGAAGCGCGCGACCTCAACTTGATGTTCAACCAGGATCTTCGCGATTTCTATTGCGAACAAGCACCGCTCGCCTTCAGTCCCGTGCTGGGCGGTTGGGGACGCATGGGCGCCACCCGCTGCGACCTCAAATCCGTGGACGAGCCTACGTTAATGTCTGCTTTGAAAGCGGCCCACCAGCTCGCCGCGCCGAAACCGAAGAGCCGGAAGGTCCGCGCCTAAGGAGAGCCGTCGGTGATGAGGCCGCGCGGCGTCACGACGACCCATTTGTCACGGCGTTTCTCGATCGCCAGAACTTCCCCGACTCCCGGCAGCAACGATCCCCGCCTGATGCGATAGACATCGTCGCCGGCCACGACAATCGCCGCGCCGTCCTGAGCTTCGCGCAGCACATAAGTGCCGATGATCGGCTCCGGCAGATCGCTAGCTTGGACCGATGGTTTCGCGGGGATGGCGCCAGTGGCCGTATAATCGATGTCGGCCTGTTCGCTCGCCGGCCTCCTCCCATAATTGTTCGGCTCCGCGAAAATCATCAGGTGCTCTATGCCGCCGAACATCGGATGCGGATGATCGGTCGAGACCATGTAAGTCGCAAAGCTCGCCGAAACCACGGCAGCGCAAATGCCGCCGCTGACGATCACCTTGTCGACGAAAGGAATGCCGCGCGGCCTCGGGCGGGCAAAGCCCTGCGCGGCAGATCGCATGAAGCGATCCGCTTTGGATTTGCGCCCTGAATTTCGCAGCGGTCCGGCCATTCAACCTGCCTTAGATCACGATGCTTTTTGAATCGGATCGATCCAAAAGCACGCATTCGCGCTAGCGTCCGATAAACTCATGCGCCTCTTTGAACGACGCAAAGCGGCGCAGGCCGAGCAACGTCTCGACCTCCACCGAGCCGTCGCCGAAGAGGACATAGGGGCGGTCCTTGAGCCGGCCGCGCTGCACGACATTGACCGGACGAGAAAGGTTCTGCTGACCGGGCTTGGCCGTGCGTTCAAGCACGGTATCGAAGAAATTCTTCAATGCACCGAAACCCGTCTGCAGCGCGCCGAGAACCGCAAGTCCGAAGCCGGTGAGAATCGTGGCCTGCGCGATGACAGGCAGATCGAACGGCAGAGCCCCGTGGCCGAGCAATTTTGCGACGATCTCGACGGTCGGTGCGCCGGAAAGAAGCAGCGCCCAGCCGAGCGCCACGACCATGAGACCGATCCAGGTCATTTTATCAAAAGACATTCTAGCCTCCGTCCTGCGACGCGGTTCACTTGGAAATCTCGTTCTTCGGAACGAAATTGAGCGCTTGCACGAGCACGTCCTTGATCACTTTGGCGTTGAGCCTCTGATTGACCTTTTGCACGAGCGCCGCGGTCAATGCGCCGACGTCGTATTTTTCCAGATGATGGAAATCGAGATTGGGGTCGGAATAGATGATGCGGAAGGCTTCGTCGTCGAGATAGACTTCCGGCGGGATCGTATCGCGCGGCGCGTTATCGGCGTAAGTGTAGCCGAGCTGCACCACGACATAGCCTTGAACGGCGCCACCCGCGATCATCGGCACATTGATGGGCTGCATTTTCTCATATTGCAGCTTCTCGGCTGGATGGTCGGGAACGACGACGTCCACGTGGTTCAGCTTCCAGGTCGCCGCCGCATAGGCGCTCGCCGCGGTCAGCAGCGAAATCCAGACGCAGCTTGCGATGACCTTCATCATGGCCGCCGCACCATCTTGTTGGCCGAGGCCGTATAGGTTCCGTCGGAGTCGTTCTCCTCGATCGTGCGCGCAATCAGTGCGCAGACCTGGCGCACCGCTTTGAGATGAATGTCGAGGACCGCGAGATTCTTTTCCAGCTTGGCGCGCAGGCGTTCGAGATCGGATACCATTTCAGCATCGAGCTGCGCCTGGCCAAGCGCGCGTATGACGCGGTTGAATTCGAGAAGCGCATGAGTCTTCTTGTGATTGAACTCGGCGAAATCGATCGGATGATAGCGTTGCAGGCTTTCGGTCTCGAGCTCGATGAGGCGCTCGATGCGCTCGATCGTGCGCGCGAAGGCGTCGCGCGCAGCCGCGGCGCGAAGCCTTTCCCCCGTTCCAACTCCGCTGTCCTGCCTGATCATGCGTGCGAATCCGTCAATTCATTCACGAACGTCTTGATGCCGCCGCGCCGGCCGCGGCGAGCGAACTATTGAGCTCTATATGATGAGACCGGTGCGCCCCGCGTTTCGGTCCTACGCCAAGGTCGACATGTTTCGACAGATCGGTTCCCAATTCTTGGGCCAACATGGATTTCCAAACGCTGGCGCCGGCCTCTTCGCCGAAAAATTCGTCGCTGTCAGGCAGCATGTTTTCAACGAGGCTCTGCAGAACGAGCGCCTCGATTCCCCGATAGGCCTGGACCTCCGCCTTGTTCGGCTGATCCGCATCCGTCGCGGCGGGCATCTTGGCAGCAAAGCTCAGCTCGGTCGTTGGAAGAGCGGGCGTGGGAGCCGGCGATTCCACGCCGTCCAGCACCCCTGTGAAACCTTCCTCATCTACGCTCGGATCGGCAGCGATCCGCGCGAGCCGCTCTGCCGCCGCCGAGGATTTGGTCGGATCGGCGGCCCGCGCAACATCGAGCAGAAGGTCGGAAGGCGGCTTGATCGACACGTGGCACTCTCTTCGCGCGAGCCCCTGCCCCGCGGCTCGCTGGGGCGGAACGCCTCCGGCCGCGCCGAAGCGCCTTCCGCTTCGAGTGAGGATGTGGCATCGACCTTACGGGAGGCTTGCGCGGCGACGGTTGGTCTCGGCTTCGATCGCCTCGTCGAGTTCCCGCCGCTCTTTGAGCCTGCGCCAATCCTCGGCGACTTCTTCGAGCAGACGTTCGGTCTGGTGCACGCGCCGCATGGATTGGAGGAGGCGCTCGGCTTCCTCGTCCCTCTCCTGCTCGAATCGCTTCCTGGCGCGCCCGAGCGCTCGCAGCCTATCCGTGATCGTTTTGGTATAGGCGGGGGTGAAGACGTGGTCTTCGTCGAGATAGGAGACGAGCCGCTCTTCATTTGCCTGCACCGTCTGAAGTTGCGTGTTCAGTGCGGCGAGTCTCAGTTCCGCGATCCGGCGAAGATCGCGCTGAACGGCCAGGATGCGACGGAGAGAGTCGAGCCTTTGCATGCGTCAGCCGTGGCGAAGCCAGGCTGTAAACCCGGCCATGAAGAGATCCATGATCTGCCTGAAGGTGAAATAAAGGAGGAAGAGCCCGCCTGCGACTACGAACGGCGCCGAGACGAAATAGACTTGAACCTGCGGGGTGAGCTTGTTGAGCAAGCCGATCGCGAGGTTCACGATCAGCGCGAAGAGAATGAACGGGCTCGCGATCCGCAGCGCGAGAAAAAAGGCCTTGGAAAAGCAATCTGCCACCTGGATGAGACCGAATTGCGCGCCGAAACCGGCCGCGACGGGCAAAGCGCGATAGGAGGCCACAAGCCCGCGCAGCACCTCCCAATGCTGATCGGTGATGAAGAGCAAGGTCGTCGCAAAGAAGGTCAGAAGCGTAGCGACCGACGGCAAAGGCTCGTTCTCATCGATCGGCGCGCCTAGCCCATTGGCGAGACCGATCTGCATGGCGATTGCCATGCCCAAAGTTTCGAGCGCCGCGAAGAAAACGCGCCCCATCAGCCCGATCATGCCGCCGATCATCAATTCGGAGATGATGAGGCGCGCGAGGCCCAGAAGCGGAATGCCGGTCACGATCTTCTCGAGCGGGGGCCCAAGGAAGGGCGTGAGCGCCAGAGTGACGGCAAGGCAGAGGAACAAGCGAACGTTCACGGGGATGCGCGGGCTCGAGAAACCGGGCATCAGCATGAGGCAGGCGCCGATGCGGCAGAAGAGAATGAGCGCGGGAAGAACAACGGTAGCGCCGATTGAATTCAAGAGATCGTCCCGAGCGACTTGATCTCGACTCCGCGCGCGATTTCGAGATGCGAGAGGACCGGCAGAGTGGCAAAGAGCCGCTCGACCACCATGCGCACGTAAGGCCGGGCCTCCGGAGTCGTCACCAGAACGAAGATATGGCCCTTGTCCATGCGTTCGCGGATTGCGACCGATGCCTCATGGCCGAATTGCTCGACCATGCCCGGGTCAAGGTCGAATTCGACGACTTCTCCCTTCGCGTCGCGTTTGAGGCTTTGATGGAACGCAAGATCCCAGCGGTTGCCGAGCCGCAGAACCTTGAGCACGCCGCCGTCCAAGAGGTCGCCGCAAATCTGCTGCGCGATCCGCATGCGCACATGTTCCGTGACCTGTTCGGCGCGCCGCACATGCGGCGCGATCTCGGCGATCGCCTCCAAGATCAAATGCAAATTCCTGATCGAGACACGTTCGGCAAGCAGAAGCTTCAGGACCGCTTGCAGGCCGGAATAAGAGATTTGCGAAGGGCAAATGTCGTCGAGCAGCCGCTTATACTCGGGCCCCAGCCGATCGAACAGCGCTCGCATGTCCTTGTAAGAGAGGAGCTGCGAAAGATTGTTGCGGATGACCTCGCTCAAATGCGTCAGAAGGACCGACATGTTGTCGACGCCTTCGAAGCCCTGCCGCTTCAGTTCTGCCGCATAAGCTTCCGATACCGAGACGGCCTTCATGCCGAAGGCCGGCTCGCGCACGTCTTCGCCCGGCAAGTCCGGCTTGCGCCCGTCGCCCACGATGACGAGGAGATGGCCGATCTGCACGCTCTGCGAGGCGACCACGGTGCCATGAATTTTGATCTGATAGGATTTCGCCGGGATCGCGAGGGAATCCGCGACTTTGATGTCGGGAACCACGAAACCATATTGTTGCGCGAACTTGCGCCGCATCTTCGTCACGCGCACCGCAAGTTCGCCTTGCGCTGCGAGCAAGCGAGTTGCGAGCTGCTTGCCGAGGCAGAGCTCGATCTCGACCGACTTCAAGGATTCTTTGATCGATTCCTTGGCCTCTTTCTGCGCGCGCTGTTCGGCAAGCGCCGCCGAGGCGCTTTCGGCCGCGCGTTGCCGGGCGAGCTGGTTCGGAATCGCATAAGCGGCAAAGCCCAACAGCCCGCCGAGCAGAGCAAAGGGAAAGAACGGCAGGCCCGGAATGCAGCCGAGCATGAACATCAGCGCCGAGGCAACGTATAGGGCCCTCGGATATTTCACCAATTGACCGAGGACCGCCTGATGCGCCGACCCCCTCGTCCCGCCCTTCGAGACGAGGAGACCGGCGGCCAGCGAGACGATCAGCGCCGGGATTTGCGTCACGAGACCGTCGCCGACCGAGAGTTTGGTGAAGACATCCGCCGCCTCGGAGAGCGGCATGTTGTGGCGCGTTGCGCCGATCACGATGCCGCCGAAAATATTCACCGCCAGGATGATGAGCCCGGCAATGGCATCGCCGCGCACGAACTTGGAAGCGCCGTCCATGGAACCGAAAAAGGCGCTCTCTTCCTCGAGCTCGCGGCGTCTGCGCTGCGCTTCCTTCTCGTCGATCGTGCCGGCCGAGAGGTCCGCGTCGATCGCCATTTGCTTGCCGGGGATGGCGTCGAGCGTGAACCTTGCGCCGACTTCGGCGATGCGGGTCGCGCCCTTCGTGATGACCACGAAATTGACCGTGATCAATATCGCAAAGACGATGAGCCCGATGACGAAATCGCCGCTCATCACAAGTCTTGAAAATCCGGCGATGACATAGCCGGCGGCCGTCGTTCCCTCCGGCCCGTTCGACAAGATGAGGCGCGTCGTTGCGATGTTGAGCGATAGGCGCAACAGGGTTGCGACAAGCAAGACGGTCGGGAAGGAAGAGAAATCGAGCGGGCGCTGAATCCACAGCGCAACCATGAGAATCAAGACCGCGAAGGCGATCGAAAACGCGAGCCCGACATCGATGATGAAGGGCGGGATCGGCAGAAAGAAGACCGAAAGAATGGCAATGATGCCGGCGGCGAAGCCGAGATCCTTGCCACCTTTTCCTTCGCTCAGCGCAGGCGCGTCGGCCGCTGCCATGCTTCACCCTTCCCCGACGCGCGGCGGCTCAATAGCCCATCTGGATGCGCGAATAGACCTGCTCGGTAAAGACATACATCTGCCCGCCGATGAACGAGGCCGCCAGAGTCAACGCAACGAGCACGACGACGATTTTCGGCACGAAGGTCAGCGTCATCTCCTGGATTTGCGTCAGCGCTTGGAAAAGCGCGACGCCGAGTCCGACGACCATAGCCGCACCCACGGCAGGCCCCGAGACGACGATGATCGTCCAGATTGCCGAACGTGCGAGTTCGAGCGCGTCCGCTTCGTTCATGGTTACTCGATGGTCACGCCGACCGGCAAAGTGAATTGGCTGGCATCGCTCAGCGTCGTGCTTGTCGCCGCGCTGCTGCCGGTCGTCAGCGAAATCGTGCTGCCGTCGCTCAACGTGCCGGTGACGCTTCCGTCGGAGGCCAGATTGACCGAGACGATCGTGCCGGTGGTCTTGCCGTCGGCGGAGGTCACCGTCTGCCCGATCATCTGTTCGGCCTGCGTGAGCGCGGTCGAAGTCAGCAAAGTGTCGAGCTTCGAATTGGTCTGGATCTGCTGCTCCACCTGCGAGAACGACGCGAGCTGGCTCATATATTGAGTTGGATCGGTCGGATTGGTCGGATCCTGGTTCTGCAACTCGGCAACGAGCAATTGCAGAAACTGATTGTAGTTGACGGATGCTGCGGCTGCCGTGCTCGCGTTGGGCGAGGAATTGGAGCTCGACGAAACCGGAGTGGTGGCGCCTACAGTCATGTTTGCCTCCTCAAGCCGCCGCTTCCGGCACGGCCGAATTGCTCTTGTTGAGGATTTCCGCCTCCATCGGCAGGAGCGCGCGGATCGCCTTCAATGCATCGAACTTGCGGTTTTCTGCAACGAGCCTCTCGGCATTGGAGAGGCCCGCCTGCATTTCCGGATCTTCGAAATTCTCTCTGTTCGTCTTCAAGGCCTGCGCGAACATCTCGCGAGCGGCGGGCGTGTCGGCCGGATTCATGAGCATGATCTGCACGATGAAATAGAGCTGGCGCAACGGCGTCGTCACGTCGCCGACATTCATCACATGCGCTTCGAGAAGGAACGTCGCATCATTGAGCAGTTCGAGCGAAACTTTGCGGTCGGCCCGCAGGACCGCTCCGTTGATGTAGAATTTCTCGCCGGTGCGCAGGGAAATGTGCATTCATCGCCTCATTTGAGACCGTCGCGAATGATCGTGCAGATTTCGATCAAGCCGCTGAAATTGTCGGATTGGCCGCGTCTTATGCGGTTTACTTCGTTGGTGATCCAGATTCCGATCGAGATCAATTCCGCGCGCAGCGCTTCCGGCAGATCATTCTCGGGCTTCGCGAGATCATCGATAAAGACCTGCCAGAGCCGATTGACGTAATCGAGCCCCTGCGCGGCTTCGATCGAGCGGACGCCCTTTTTCTCCGCGAGTTCGAGGAGTTCGATCGCACGCTCGATTGCCTGACGTTCGCGCATGCGCGCGTCTTGCGCGCTGTCCTCGAGAATTTCGGCGTAAGAGAATTGATACATCGCATCCTTAACCTTCACGACGGCTCACAAATACTTCACGAGGCTGAGCTGGGAGAGCTGGGAAGTCAGCGTATAGGCCGTCTCGATTTGCGTCTGGAGATCGGTGACCTGAGTCGAGGCTTGGTAGGTGTTGACGTTTTCGAGATTGCCGATCTGCGTCGAGAGCACGTTCATTTGCACCGACATTTGACTGTTCGCGGCTGTGATCGCCGACTGCACCGTGCCGAGTTGCGACTGGAGATCGGTGAGCCCGGTCAGTGCGGAATTGATGAGCGATTGAGCATTGCTCGAAAGCGTCTGATAAGCGCTCGAGCTCAAGTTCTGCGTTCCGAGCTCGGCGACCATCGTATAGGCCTGCGCCAACTCCTGGAATGCAGGCTGGTTGGCGCTCACTGACGTCGTTACCGTCTGGGACGGCGAGATTTCAGCCGTCGTCGCCGTATTCGAGGCCGATGACCAATCGCTCGTCCAATTCGATCCCTGGAACAAAGGCGCGAATTGGTTGGTCAGAAAGCTCTGCATCTGACTGGAGGTGATCGTCGATACGTTGGAGCTCGATTGCGAGAACCCGAACGTGCTCGAGAAAGCGGTATTGACCGCCGATTGGTTGGGAGCGCCCGCGCCGTAATAATCGGTGATCGGCGCGACCGACGTATTGATGCCGGCAAAAATATAAGAGCCGTTCACATTGGTGTTCAGCTCGGAAATCAGAGACTGGAGCGCGCTTTGCGCGTCCTGCTGCACGGAGGCCGCGCCATCGCTCGCGCCATTGTCGCCGGATGTGCCGACGAGAGACTTGAGCAAATTCTGCGCCGTGGTCTGAAGGGTCTGCAGCGCATTCTGCGCCGTGCTCAGATTTGTCGAGACGAGATTATTGGTCGTGTTCAGCGTCTCCAGCAGCGATTGTTCGCTGCGCAAGGAAATATCTTGGCTCGTCTGAGCGCCGAGAGTCAGCCCGACGTCGGCATAAGTGCCGGTCGAGACCTCCTGCTCCGCCTGGGCAAGATTATTCTGCGCCGTCAGGATCGACTGCATCAGATTGGTCGAAAGCGCGTAGGAGGAAATGAAAGGGGTCATGCGGTCACGATATTGTTGAGCTCATTGACGAGCGTCGAGAACATAGAATTGAGGCTCGAGAGCAATTTCGCCGAGGCGCCATAGGAATTCTCGATGTCGAGCATTTGCGACATCTCATCGTCGAGGCTGACCCCGGTGGCGTTGGAAAGCGCCGTCGTCGATGTCGAGAGCAGCGTGCTCTGATAGGTGCTTTCGGACGAGACGCTCTGCTGCTGCGCATCGAGCCAGCTCACCGAAGCCGCCGCATAGCCGCTGAGCGTATTGCTCGTGCCTATATCGCCGGCGGAATTGAAGGTCTGAGCGGTCGAGAGATTGGTGATATATTCCTCGAGCTGCGTATTGTAGCTCGCGGCGTTGCTCGTATTGTAATTGAAGTTGATGCCATTGCCCAAGAGGCTCGGATTGCCGCCCTGGCTCGGATCGACCGCGGCATTGACCGCGATCTGCCCGGAAAGTCCCGGCACACCGCTTGCCGAAGGCAGCGCAGTGCTCCCCGCATTGGTGAACAGGCCTGCCAGAGTTGTTCCGGAACCGGACGGATCGGTTTCGGCGAAAGCGTCGATGAGACCGCGCGCCGTCTCGTCCAATTGGGTCTGGTAAGTGACGCTTATATTGTCGCGCAGGTTGGCGAGCCCGGCGAGCGCACCGGATTGAACGGGCATGACGGCGGAGCTTCCGGTGACCGGCACGCCATCGATATAGACCGCATTGCCCGTGGTCGTCGCCGAATATGCGCTGGTCGGCTGGAACGTGACGGAGCTCGCGACGCCATTCTCGAACAACGGCAGTCCGTTATCGGCATAGATCGACATCTCTCCGTTCGGCGCGGTGCTCGTCGTGATCCCGATCTGCTGCGACAACTGGGTGAGGATCGAGTTGCGCGCGTCGACGAGATTGGTGACGTCGCCGCCGGTCGCGTTTCCCGCCAGGATTTGCGCGTTCACGCCCTGGAATTGCGAGAGCAGGGAATTGATCGTCGAAACGGATGAGGCCATTTGCGAGTCCGCTTGTTCGCGAACCTGCTGGACCGTCG
Organism: Beijerinckiaceae bacterium; assembly: GCA_021324915.1. Lineage (GTDB taxonomy): Bacteria > Pseudomonadota > Alphaproteobacteria > Rhizobiales > Beijerinckiaceae > Methylovirgula. The sequence goes on from JAJPIC010000012.1 coordinate 114,828, forward strand.
CGCTTGCATTGTTCAACGTGCTCGCCAAATTCTGTGCGGCGGTGATCGCCGCAGTGGCAAGACTGGTGTCGCCGGGAGAAGCCTCATATTGTTGAAGCGCATTCGTGAAATCGCTCAGCTTGGCGGCCGGTGATGTGTCGCCGCTCGGCTGGCCGACGATCGTCTTGAGCGTCGTCAGCCCCGCAGATATGGCGGACTGCATCGACGATCCGGACGTAGCGCCGAGCACGTTGTTGAAGAGAGCCTGGTTTTGGGCGTTGCTGATCGAAGCGACTTCCGAGCCGCCGTCGAGGGTCGTGACGACATTGCCGATCTTCTGCGAGAACCCGCTGGTATTCGCGCCCGAAATATTGCGCGAGATGATGTCCGACAGAGCCGTCGAGGTTTCCACGCCCGATTGCGCGATGTTCAGGGCGCTCGAAAGGTTCATCGGAAAGTTCATCGGACTTCAGCTCTCGCCACGTTGGAGCGGTTACTTCAGCAGGTTGACGAGATCGCCCAAGAGGTTCGACCCGACCTGGAAGGCCTTGGAATTGGCCTCGTAGGCGTTTTGCGTCACGACCATATTGGTCAACTGGGTTGCAAGATCGACCGTCGAGGCCTCGACGTTCGAAGACTCGACCGATCCGAAACCGGAAGAATTGGGCAGGCCGAGGCTGATGTTGCCCGATTTGCTGTTCGCCGAAAACACATTGCCGGCCTGCGAAGTGAGATTGTCGACGCTCGGCACGCTCGCAAGCGGAATCTGGAATACCGGGGTTTGCGTCCCGTTCGCATAGACCTCCGAGACGACGCCCGCGGTACTGATCGACAGACTCTGAAACGAGGACGGCGCATTGCCGTTGACCGTGTTTTGAATTCCGAAGGAGCTCGCGAGCTGCGTGACCGACGAGAGATTGAGACTGAGCGTTTGTCCGTTCGGCACCGCGACCGAAATTGGCGAGCCGCTCGTCAATGCACCATTGGTCGCGCTGAAATTGATCGTCTGCGTCGTGATCGGGCCGGACGAATAGGGAAATCCGCCGCCCGAGGCCGCATTCGCGGCGTTGAACACGTCGACCTGCCATTGATTGGCGCCGGTCTTGGTGAAGTAGACATTCAGGGTAACGGCATTGCCCAGATTGTCGTAGGCGACGACCTGCGTCATGTCGGTATAGGTCGAGCCGGCCGTATTGGCGCTGGGCAGGGTCCCCGTGTCGACAGCCGCACTGGAGGGGAGATTGCCGGTGAGCGTTCCGGAGGTCGAGGCCTGAGCCGAAAGCCCGCTCGTCGGAACATTGACCGGCACCAATTGGCTCAGGGCGGTGACTGTCGTCGAACCGGACGTGGACGTAATTGGATAGCCCATCAGCGTGAAGCCCGCGTCATTGACGAGATCGCCATTGGCGGCGGGCGCGAAAGAACCGTCCCGCGTCAGAAAGGTCTCGCCATTCGGGCTTTGCACCACGAAGAAGCCGTTGCCCTCGATGGCCATGTTCGTGGGGGTAGAGGTCCCGGTCGGATTTCCTTGCTGCGAGATATTATAGCCAACGATGGTCGCGACGCCGCCGGCATTATATTCGCTGCTGCTGAATTCGTTCAGCATGTCCTCGAACTGGGTCGTCGCCTCTTTGTAGCCGGTGGTATTGGAATTGGCGATATTGTCCGAGATGGTCGACAGCGTGTTCGACTGGGCGTTCATCCCCGAGACGCTCGCCATCAATGCGCTATAAAGGCTCATCGCAGCTCTCCTGCTTCGCGTCGCGATTAAAGAGCGACCAACTTGTGCGGGGCTTGCGCAGGGGAGCGCTTTCGATGGGCCGCAGCGGGCGATCGGATCCGCATGCCGATGGACGCGCGAAAACGAGGCAAGCGCCGGCCGCGCTTGCCTCGCCTGACAGACATCACGGATACGGATTACTGCAACTCGCCCAGGCGATAGCCGAGGTAGCGAACCGAATTGATCGGATCATAGCCGAGATGCCGGCGCAGCTTCTTGCGCAACTTGCTGATATGACTCTCGACGACGTTCTCTTCGACGTTTTCGTCGAAAATGCCGTAAATGGAATTGAAAATTTGCGACTTGCTGACCCTGCGGCCGCGGTTTGCGACGAGATATTCGAGAATGCGCCGTTCGCGCCGCGGCAGCGGCACGACGAAGCCTTTGATCTCCGGATCGCGTCCGTCGAAGAAGACCCGCATCTCGCCGACGATCGCATGATCCTGCTTGGCTTCGAGCCGCCGCCGGATGGCTCCGACACGCGCGAGGATCTCGCGGACATGGATCGGCTTGCGGACGACGTCATCGACGCCGGCGGCGAACATATTGAGCGTCAGCTCGAGAGAAGGTCCCTCGTTGAGCGCAATTACGGGCGCTCGCGAGCGCTCGCGGATGAGCCTGGGCAAGACCTCCCTATCCCGACAATCGCCCAGAAGAAAAGCTTCGACCGCATAAAGGTCGGTATCCGCGACGGTTTTCATCCATTCGCGGAATTCGTTCGTACAGAATCTGGCCGCCGATACGCCTTCGCTGCCAAATCGGCACGCGTATCCCGCGGTCACGATTTCTCGTTCATCCACGATCACCAGCACCTGAATCGCCCCCCGAATCAGTTGTTTAGGCTGTGATTAAGTTTTAGGAAACTCTTACCCTTCGTCAAACGTTATTCGGGGTTTGGATGATTTTCCTGAAGCCGCGTGTAGCGCGCGACACGGGCCGTTCGGCTTGCCGCCAATCTAGCGAGTCTTATCAAGGGCCTGCGATTTCGAGCGCCGCTCGCGCGCTTAACTCGTTAACGCCGGGACCGGCATCCGCTGGATCGCGATGCTTTTGGGTCGAATCGTGCCAGAACCATAAACCTGATTCGATTCAAAAGATTTAGAGCGGGATTTGCGCGAAAAACCGGCGTTCACTTTTTCGCATCCCGCATTAGATCACGATGCTTTTGGATCGGATCGATCCAAAAGCATGAACGTGATCGAGCGGGATTTGCGCGAAAAGCCGGTGTCCACTTTTTCGCATCCCGCTCAATCGCATCCCGCTTTAGCGGCAGAAGGCGCGGGCACTGGCCGTCCATTGGCCGAAGCCGCTCGCGACCATGTTGGCGATCACCGCGCAGACATATTGCTTTTGCGCCGGATCATTATTGGGCCCGGCGTGATAGCGGGCCGCGGCCAACGTCCAACTGCCTTCCTCGGCGTCGAGCTCCTTGAGATAGCGCGCGGCATAATCGACGTTCTCGTGCGGGTCGAACATATCGGCGACCGACCGGAAGTCGCTCGCGTGATAATAATGGTTGATCTGCATACAGCCGATATCGATCAGCTTGGCGCCGTTGCGGCGCGCCTTGTCGAAGAGCTGCATGGCTTCGCTGAGATCGGCCGGAAAATAGGATGGCCCCTCGATATTGAGCGCATAAGGACTCAGCGAGCCCCGCCTTCCGGTCTCGGTCAGACCCACCGCATAGAGCACGCCGAGCGGCACGCCATATTTTGCCGCAGCCCGAGTCATCTCCCTTTCGCAAAGCAGCGCCGGCTCACCCGGCATCGCGAAACTAGACGTAGAGATCAGCAGTGTGGCGCCGAGCAGCGCCGTCCTGGGATAAACCAGGATTTTGCGAATTGCGGCCACGAGCCGAAGAATCATTGGAGCCCCCGCTTGTCGATCCGCCGCTCGATCCACCCCCTGTCTGAGCATTACCGAATCCGCTCGCCGCATCGGAAACCTGGGGCGCCGGGGCGGCAAGCCGAATCTCGACTCCCGAGACCGTATAGCCGGACTGGCCGAGCTGGTCGGAAAGCGACTGCTTTTCCTTCTCTATGAGACTGACCGTCGAACTCTCGGTCGCCTGCATTTGCAGGCTGAGCTCTCCGGCCGAGAGACTGAGCCTTATCGTGACTTGTCCGAGGCTTGCGGGTTCGAGCTGCAGATCCAGTGTCTTGATGCTTGACGCGCTCTGCCGTGTCGAGACCGGCAGAGCAACATCGGGCGAAGCAGAGGCCGAGGAACCGGAAGACGGATCGGCAGATGAGGCCGCCACTGTTATGAAGTCGGCAATTTGCTGTACGGGAGAGAGGGTCGCGACCGGAGCGAAATGGGTTGCCGCCGATATCACATTGGCCTTCATCTCGATCGATTGGCCCTGCCCGCCCAATTGACTGGCTTGCCCATCTCGATTCTGCAAATTGATCTGCCTCTGCGCCGGCGCCGAGCTGCTTCCATCCGGTGTTTCGACCGGCAGAGGCGCCGAGACCGGGAGCGCGAAATTAGGCAGAATGGGAACCGCAACAACCGGGCCGGTATTCGACGCCGAAGCCGGCTGACTTGCTTCGGTGGCGCGCCGCTTCGAGGGGGTGACGGAGGTTGGCGCGACAGAGGAGTCCTGCGATCCCCGGCCGTTCCGCGGCGCGGCAGTCGCATTCTGCGCCATGGCCTGTGTCCCGTTCGACAGAGACACCGGATTGAAGCTCGCAATCGCGCGGGTCTTTGGAGAAAAGAAGGCCGGATTGTTCTGGACCGAGTTCGTCGCCGTCTGCGGCGCAGATTTCGATGCTGAATTTGGGATTTTCGGGAGATCTTTTGCGGTGATTGCAGCCTGCGATGCTTTTATCGCCGGCGCGGACTTCGATGCGGGAAGATCGGGCGCCGAAACGCCCATGCTCGCCGCATCGGCAATCGAGGCTGCCAAGGGTGATTCGCCATCAGCCGATACCTTTTGATCGCGGGCCCGGTTCAAAGATCCGCCCGTCTCGGGAAAGTCCGGAAAGACGCGGGAGCTCGCCTGGGTCTCGGCAAGGCCAGCAAGGCTACCCGTGAACGTCCCGAGCCGGAACTCGAGTGAGCCGACGTCCTTTTGGCCGGAAGAGCCGACGCCCTTCTGCGCGGCAGAATCAGCCTGGGACCCGGCCTGCTGCGGCGTCGAAAGCGGGGCTTGGCGCGCCTCACGATCATTACCTTGCGAAACGCCGGTAAGAACGGATTCGAAAATATTCGGTCCGCTCCCGGCCTCCGGCAGTTCCGGCACTCCATTGCGCGCCTCGGCTGTAGGCGCAGCATCGCGGGTCGGCACGTTATAAGAAAACCCGCGGATATTGTTCATGGCGCCTGGTCCTTCAAAAACGGATCCCTGCTTTCCCGGAGCAATGCATCGCTCTCCGCGAGGCTCTTTTGCGCGAGCGCAATCGCCGCATTGCTTGCTTCCATTGGACCTTTGAGGTCTGGCGGCATTTCGGTGCCCTGCTCCTGTTCGCCAGCCGCTTCCGGCAATTGCCGTATCTGTTGGGCGACGGCGAGCGCCGCCTGTCTCAACGAGCGGTCGTCCTCCGACAAGCGCGCCGCATCGAGCGCTTCGAGCTGAGTAAGGCCGCGCTCATAATTATTGGTGAGGATCGAAGCCGCGCCGTCATAGAGTTCGGCACGCGAAGCCTCCGGAGTTTCAGGCTCGGCGAGCTTTTCGGCCTTAGCCGCGGCAAAGCGGGAAATGCCGGCCTTTCCGTTGAGCAGGGAAGATTGCGCAATCAGAAGATAGAACTGCAATTGTTCGTTGGTTCCGAAGCCGCCCAGGACATCGTCGAGCTCCCCCAACTGGTCGGGTGTCCCGGCAATCTCGAGCCTTCCCAAGGCTTCGGAGAAATGCATCCGGAAATTGTCGGCATAGGCGGAATTCCCGAACCGCCGCACATATTCGCCGGACATGGCAGTAAACTTGTCGAAATCGCCCGTGGCGTTGAGGAGAAAGATTTCGCGCCGCAAGGCGGCTTCTTCGACCAGGGTTCCCGGTGCCAGCACGCGCGCGAGATCGAGGAGGCGAATGGCGTCTCCCATATTGTCCTTGGCGATGAGCGCCGCCTGGACGAGCGCAATATGGCCGCCGAGGATCGGTTCGAGCGAACGCGGGTCGATGCCCTTCAGATAATTCTTTGCCTTGCTCTCGTGGCCCTCGACATAGGCGAGCGCACCCTGCAAAAGGTTCTTGTCCTCAGCCGGACAATAGCCGCTCTCGAGAACCTTTCGGGCGACTCTGGGCGAGCCGCCGCTCAAGACGTAAGTTACGGCGGCGCGCGCATTGCGCGGCTCCCGCCAGACCGTCCGATTGAAAGCCAGCAATCTCTGCGCGAGCTGCGCCGCGAACGAGGGCATCGCCGCCCGCGCCACCCTATTGCCGAGCACCATTTGGTCCTGCAAAACATGCAGCGAGCGGACGATCTCATAAGGGGGCTGTGCCTCGCCGGCACATGCGGGAAGCGCGGAAAGGCAGAAGAAGATCGCTGCGAGAGGAGATTTCATCATTCGCCCTTTCGCAGGAAGATCTCGATCCGCCGATTTTCGTCGGCCAGGGGATTGTTCGGAACCTTCAGCTTGCGGTCCGCATAGCCTTCGACCCGCTCGATGCGCTTTTCATCGACGCCGCCGCGCACGAGCATGTAATAGGCCATTTGCGCCCGCGCAGTTGAGAGACGCCAATTGTCATAGGTCGCAGACTTATATTGCCGCCCGTCGGTATGGCCGCTGACGATGATCGCGCCCTTCTCCTTTCTGAGAACCTGGGCAATCTTGTCCATGATTCTCACGGTTTTGGGCTGCGGCTCCGCCGAGCCGATCGCGAACATGGCGAAATTGGCCTTATCCGTGAGCCGGATGAGAATTCCCTCCTCGGTGGCTTTGACTTCGATGTTCGGCGCCGCCTGGCCCTTGGCCGCCTGACCGACGAGATTGGCGATTTCGGCTTTGACCTTGCTCGCTTCCATATCGGCCGACGAGGACTGCGGCTTGGCAGGGGGTGATGTTTCATTGGCCTTTGCAGCCGCCGAATTCGCCGGTGCCTCGCTCAGCTTTGCATCGATCTTCGCGGGCGAGGCCTTGTCCGCGAGAGCCAGCTTATCGCCGGCGGGCGTTTGCGTCTTAGGGCCGCTCGCCGCGGCCGGGATAGGCGCGGTCTTTGTCGCCTGCGGAGCCGGCAATAACGCATTCGGCGGCGCCGGCACGTTCGACGCATTGGCGGGAACAGGTTTGAACGGGTCCTTATAAGTATCGTCGTCGCTGCCGCCCGCATCGCCCATGCCTTGATCGGAATTGCTGACGGGCTTGCCCGCACCGTCAGCCGCTGCAATCTCCGCCAAGACCGCATAGGGGTCGCGGAACAGCGCGGCCTCCGAATAGGTCGGCGGCCGTTCCGCCGAATTCGGATCGGGCGATTGGACTACGGGGGGAAAGTCGTTGGGCTTCGGCCCTTCTTCATCTCCCGGATTGAGCGCCTTGCCATTGCCCTTGCCGTTCGATTCCGACGAATCTTGCGGATCGTGGACGCCGCGCTGAGTGGTCGACATGTCGACCAGATTGACCGGATTGAAATAGCGCGCCAATGCCGCCTTGGTCTTTGGGTTGGTCGCATTGATCAGCCAGAGCACCAGGAAGAGCGCCATCATGGCAGTCATGAAATCGGCGAAGGCGATTTTCCAGGCCCCGCCATGATGGTGGCTCGATTCGCCGCGCACCCGCTTGATGATCAGGAGTTCGGGCTTTTTGTCCGAATCGGACATCTATACGGCCTCGGCGTTGATCAGATTGATCCAGGATTCGAGCTGCGTTTCGATCGCCGTCTGTTCCGCGCTGACGCTGACGTCGACGCAGTCCTGCGGCACATAGTCGATCGACGCGGGCATGGACTCGAGCCTCTCCCGCAAGGTTGCGAGCAAATCGGCTGGACCGGCGATCCTTATGGCGATCTTGTCATTGTTGCCGATCATCGTCGCAATGTGCTCGATCAGGCCGCCGATCATCCGCCGGCGCAGCGAATCGACAATGAACGGACGCAGAATGCGCGAAAGGCTGGATGCGATATTTTCTTCGAGCTCGCGCAGTGCCGCCGCGAGCCGCTCGCGCAAGGGCTCGGCTTCTTCGCGCAGCCATTTTTCCCGCTCGCTCGCAAGCTGCCGAGCGAATTCTTCTCTCTCTTGCTCGAGGGCGGCGGAAAATTCCGCCCGCGCTTCCTCCAGCCCCTCCGCTTTGCCGCTTTCGCGCGCTTCCGCCAGAGCCCGTTCGTGATCTTCCTGCGGCTCGACGGTCCAGACCGGATCGGGCGGCGCATCGCCACAAAGTTCGAGCGCAGGTTCCGTCTCTGGCTCGAAGCGCATGAGATAATCGGCGATCGGCCGGGCCGTCACGCGCTGCCTCCCTGCCCCTGCCGCATCCAGAGCCGCAGGATTGCAACGGCCTGTTCCTCATCGAACTCGACGATCTGCTCGAGCCTTTTGAGCGGTGTGCGCTTGGCGTTGTCGGCGAGGTCCTCGATGAGATTTGGCTCCTGCGCCATGGCTCCGAAGCCGCCCATCCCTTCGAGTGCGGGCAAAGGTTCGGGAGCCGCAAAACTGTCGCCGGTGAGGAGCGGGAGAGATGCGCTCGGCGAGCCGGCGAAGGCCTTTACCGCCGGACGAATGCCGAACCAGATCAGCAAGAGCGCGGCGACGAGCACAACCGCGCCGTTGACGATCGTCCCGATTTGCCGAACGAGAAGCTCTCGCCAGTCCGGCGGGGGCACGGGGGTCAGGTCTTGGCCCGATTCGACGAAATCGACCGCGGAGATCTTGATCATGTCGCCGCGATCTTTGCTCGCGCCCGCCGCAGAAGAGACGATTTGCTCGATATCGGCCAATTGGGCATCGACCGCTTGCCGGCTGGGAGAGCCGCCCAGCGCTGCGATGAGACTGGCCTTGTTGATGAGCACGGCGACCGAAATGTGCTCCACCGCGAACCCGCCGCTGACCGTCGTGATCGTTTTCGAGGAGACTTCGTAATTCGTGAGCTCTTCGCGCTTCTGGTTTTCTTCGTTGGATTGTTTGCCCTGGTCCGAGTTCGTGTTCTGTTGCGGCAGATTTTGGGTGACGGTCGTCGGCGCCTGGTTGCTCGAATTCTGCGAGCTCTCGTTCTGCCTGACGACGCGGACCGAGCGCTCGACTCGCGAATCCGGATCGTAGACCGTCTCGTTCATCTGCTTCTTGTCGGTGTTGAGCCGCGTTGCGACGCTGACCTCGAAATTGCGCAGGCCGAAATAGGGCGTCAGGGTCCGGCTGATATTGTCCTGGATCTCCTTTGCGAAGGTCTGTTCGAGGCTCAGCATCTGGCCGGGCGCCGAATCGCCCGTGTCGTCGCCGGAGGCGAGCAACATTCCGTCCGTATCGAGCACGGTGACTTGCTCGGGCTTCATCCCGGGCACGGCGGCTGCGACGAGATGGCGAATCGCCTTGGCGACCGAGACGTCGTCGGGCGTCTCGGTCCGCACGACGACCGAGGCGGAAGGGGGTTCGCTCTCGCGCCGGAACGAGCCGTCGTCGGGCATGACGAGATGTACGCGCGCCGCCTTGACCGGGCGCATCAATTGGATCGTGCGCGCCAATTCCCCTTCGAGCGCCCGCACCCGCGTCACCTCCTGCATGAAGGAGGTGAGGCCGAGCGAGCCGAGCTTGTCGAACAATTCATTGCCCGCGTCGGGATTGTTCGGAAGCCCTTTTTCGGCGAGCAGCATGCGCGCCTGCGCCGTCTCGCCATAGCGAACATAGATCGAGCTCCCGTCCGAGCTCAGATCGAAATCGATATTCGCTTCTTTGAGGGCCTCGGCGATCCGGCTCACGTCTTGCCGATCGAGTCCGCCGTAGAGCAGCTCGACCGAGGGCCTGCTGAGATAATAGCCGGCCAGTCCCGTGATTGCGAAGACGGCAAGGCCGATCACGGCCAGCCCGACGAGCCGTCGCGCTCCGAGCTTGGCAAGATTCGCCCAGATACGCTTCGCCTGATCGAGCGCCGTCATCCCCTTCCCCGCCCAAAGCTTTGTGCAATGTGCGGCGCCAAGCTTGCCTGGAGATTGCCCCGGACGCGAAAACGGCTCCGCCCGGCAGAGCGGAGCCGTCCTTCAGAATTTCTACGCGGCTCTTAGAGGCCGAAGAGCTTCAGGATCATCTGGGTGTTGGAATTGGCGATCGCCAAGGCCTGAACGCCCAGTTGCTGTTGCACTTGGAGAGCCGAGATCTTGGTCGAAGCCTCATTCATGTCCGCATCGACGAGAGAGCCGACGCCAGCCGTGAGCGAGTCCGTCAGGTTGGAGATGAAATTCTGCTGGGAGGTGACGTTGTTCTGATCGGCGCCGAGCGTGCTCGCCGCGGTGGTGAGCGAGGTGATCGCCGATTGGACGTCCTTCAGCATGTTGCTGATGTCGCCGGCGGTCGCCGAAGTGACGCTGAGCGTCAGGATCGAGGCGGAGGTATAATTGGTCCCCTTGGCACCGAGGACGCCCTGGGTGGCCGTCGTCGCAGCCGTCTCGAACAATTGGGTGCTCGAGGTATTGACCGAAATATAGCTCGCGCCGGTCAATTGGTTGTACGACGCCAAAAGCTGAACGTTGCCGCCGGTCGTATCGAGGAAGTTCACGCCATTGAACACCGACGAGCCGCCGATGCTGATGAGCTGCTGCTGCTGCTCGCTGATCATCGATTGCACGTTCGCAAGGTCGCTGGTCGATCCTTCCGAAGCGTAGCTCAGCGCGGTCGTGAGGTTCTGCTGGAGGCCGTTCATCACCGAGACGACCGAGTTCAGCGCCGCGCTCATAGTCGAGAGCAGCGAAGAGCTTTCCGAGAGAGAAGCGGAGACGGCGTTCAGCGAGCCGACCTGCGAGCTCATCGTGGTCGCGATCGACCAATAAGCGGCATTGTCGGCGGCTGTGGCGACCGACTTACCGGTCGAAACCTGGTTTTCGTAGGTGGCAAGACTCTGCTGGGTCTGATTGAGCGCCAGAAGGGCGGTCATCGCAGACGTATTTGTAAGGAGGCTGTCGGTCATTGTATGTCCCTAGGGTTGGCCGGGTTTTGGGGACATACCGGATTTGCGCCGGTACGACAGGGCGGCGTAATGCCTTTGGGCGGCTGCGGCCCAACCTGGCGTCGTGAGGAACCGTAACCCGCAAAGCTTACCGGAAACTTAACTTTCTTTCCGCGCAGGCCGAAAGGAGCGCTTAAGAAAAGGACCTCACGAGACTGCCGATCAAAAGGTTCCATCCGTCGATAAGAACGAAGAATAAGATCTTGATCGGCAATGCGATGACCGACGGCGGAAGCATCATCATGCCCATCGACATTGTCAGGGTCGAGACGATCATGTCGATGACGAGGAACGGCAGCGCGATCAGAAAACCCATCTCGAAGCCGCGCCGCAATTCCGAAATCATGAAGGCCGGAATGAGGATCCGCAGCTCCACTTCGTTCTTCTCCTCTTTGGGCTTGAGCTGTTCGGGCGCGAGGTCCTCGAACAATTTGAGGTCCTTGTCGCGAACCTGCCGGAGCATGAACTGGCGGAACGGCTCGACGATCTTGGGAAAGGCGTCCTTTTCCGAGATCGTATTGTCCATGAGCGGCTTCATCCCATCCTGCCAAGCCTGATCGAAGGTCGGCGCCATCACATAAAAGGTCATGAACAAGGCGAGGCTGATGAGAATGAGATTGGCCGGCGTATTCTGCAAGCCGAGGCCCGAGCGCAAAAAGGAGAGCGCGACGATGAGCCGGGTGAAGCTCGTCACCATGATGAGGAGGCCCGGCGCGATCGAGAGCACGGTCAAGAGCGCGATGATCTGAATGATTCTCGCGGCGGCACTGCCTCCGCCTTGCGGGATCAAAGTGCCGAGGTCCGGCGTCTGAATGGCGGTTTGCGCCAAGGCCGCCGTCCCGGAGACGAGCAGGAAAGCGATAACGAGCAGCGCTTTCTTCACTGAACGACCAAGGTTTGAATGATGAGCTCGTGGACGCGGCCTTGCGAGCGAATCTCGGCGCGCTCGGTCAAGTCCTCGCGCAGATGTTGCAGTCCGCTCGCGCCGCCGATCTCCGAGACCGTCACCGTCTTCATGAAGCCCAGAATGTCGTTGGCGATCTCGGCCGCCATGAGCTCCGGTTTGCGCGACGGTTCGTCGTCGATGACGATCGAAGCTTGCAATCGCACCCAGGAATCGACCGGATCGGCGAGATTGGTGATGACCGGCGGAAGATCGATGAGCCGGGTTTTGGAAGCGGCCGCCGGGTGCATATCTTGGAGATTGTGGCGCGCCATGGCGGCGAGCTCGATCCCCGCGCCGCTGCCGAGCGCGGTGGCGATGATGCTCAAGCCGGCGATCGTCGCAATCCAGTGAAGTCTGGACGGGCCGGCGGGCGGCGGCGGTGGCGGGGCATCTTCAGAGAGATCGTCGACCATGATCGGATTTTCTTGTCATCGGACCGCGCCCGATCCTCAAGACGCGAGGCGCTCCTGCTTGACGGCCAGGACTTCCATGCAGACGCGATAGCGCTCGCTTACACGATATTTGATCGGCCGGAATCCATGCTCTTCGAGAAGAGCGTGAAGGCGCTTGCGACTGAAATTGTGATAATGCTCGATCTCTCCCCAATAGGGATTGGCCTTGTTGGCATCGAGCAGCCGCCACACCATGTTGTCGATGTTCGGCATGGACAGAAACAAGACACCATCCGGCTGCATGAGCCGATGCGCCGCCGCGAGCGCCGGCTTCGGATAGGGCATGTGCTCGAGCACGTCGGCCATGCTGATCACGCTGAATCTGCCGTTCGTGGCAAGATCGGCGAAATCCATGCAATAGGCTTCGTAGCCGAGGGCCCGGAGCGTCTCGACATTGGCCTTGCGCAGATCGATTCCGACGGGGCGAAAGCCGAATTCCTCGGCCGTGAAGAGCAGCGATCCGTTGCCGAAACCGACATCGAGCCAATCGCCGAGATCCGCTTGCTCCCCGATCCATTGGACCATTCGAGCGGAGACCGCGCGTTGACCCTCGATATCGTGGCCGACCGTCTGCCCGATCTGTGTCCGCCCGAAGATGAGGTTGAGTGCCGATTCGTCGAAATAGCCTTCGGTGAACACATGCGCGCAATCGGCGCATCCGAGCCAGGTCATGTCGGCGGGAATCTCCGGCCGATAGAGCGGATGCTGCGAACAATCGGCGCGGCGAACGATGCGGAGATCCTTCCCGCTGCAGAGCGGGCATGAGTCATAGAGGATCCGAGCAGAGGTCTCGGCCTGTCCCGCTTCCAATAGCTGCATCTTGCCCCCGAATCTGCGGCGCGAACCGCCCCCAAGCCGCTACAACGGCTTGAAGCGATCCCAGATCTGCTGCCCGACCGCCGGCTGCTGCACTTCCATGATTCGGCCGCGACCGCCATAGGAGATGCGCGCCTCGGCAATTTTATCGTAGGCGACCGTATTGTCCTTCGATATGTCGCGCGGCCGCACGATGCCGGCGATATTGAGGACGCGTAGCTCGTAATTGACGCGTACCTCCTGCGAGCCGCTGATGACGAGATTGCCGTTCGGCAGAACGTCCGTGACGACTGCGCCGACCGACAATTGGATCTTTTCCGAACGGTCGATCGTGCCCTGCCCCTGCGTCGACGACGAAGACGTCGTGTCGACCTGCGGATACCATTGGGTTTGCGAAGTCGCCTGCTGCAATTGATAATTAAGCCCGCCCTTGATCTCGGAATTCATCGCGCGATCGGTCGAATTGCCGAAGCTCGCGCTATCGTTGATGCCGATGTGGACGGTGATGACGTCGCCGATCTTGGCGGCGCGCGGATCGCTGAAAATATTCGACGGATTGCCGTCCCAGATCGAAAAGCGCGAGGGATGCTGGTTGGGCATATAGACCGCGGTCGCCACCGGCGCGACGTCCGTGTAGAGCCCCGTACCGACCGGCGTCATCGAGGGCTCGCGCCCGATGTCTTTGAGGTCGCCGGCGCAGGCCGCGAGCGGAAGAGCGAGGAGAACGAAAAGGCGTCTCATCAGGATTTCTTTCCGTCGGCAGTGGTCATCGTGCCGAGCATCGTATTGGTAAGATGGGCGGCTTTGGTCGGATCCATTTCGCCCAGAATGGCGCTGGCGGCGCGCGAATTCAGCTTGACGAGAACAGCGGCCGCCAGGTCATCGTCCATTGCCGCGAGTTCCGCCGCCGCCGCTTCAGGCGCCATTTTTGTGTAGATCGAGACGATATCCTCCTGGACGTATTTGAGCGCTGCGTTGCGCTTGTTGAGCCAGGTCTCGTATTCAGCGGTCTTTGCCTCCAGTTCGGCAATCCGCTGCTTCAGTCTGTCATCGAGATCGTTGAGCTTGGCGGCTTCCCAGGCGACGCGCGCCGCGCTCGCCGCACCGGCGTTGTTGGTGCAGAATTGCCGAATTTCCGGCAAAATCCGCGCAGCCGCGGAACGTGCAGCCGCGGCTCGCGCAAGGGCCGGCTCGACCTTCGTCTTCTGCTTTGCCTCGATCGGCGGATCGGCTTGAGCCGCTTGAGGGGCCTGAGTGGCTTGAGCGGATTGGCTAGCTGGCGCGGCATCGGCCCCCGCCGACGGCGTGGCCTCCGCGGAATGGCTCGCGCTCGATCCAAAGACCGCCAATCCGAAGATTGCGAGCGCGAGCCGGAAAGTGAAATGCCGCATCTGATGGTCCGCCGCAGACAATGCGCTCGGCGCTATGCGCCTTGCGCTTCGGAGCACCTTTCTGGGACACTGCGCGAGGAAGCTTGTGCCGGGCTGATTGCGGCTCTTGGAGCGCGAGGCTCTTGAAATCGGCTCGGCATCGCGCTTTAGGTTTTTGATCGAGCAAGATCTTTTCGGAAAATACTGAACGTTTTTCCGGCTCGCCTATTCCACGACGAGGTCGGCCTGCAAGGCGCCGGCGCTCTTGATCGCCTGCAGGATGGCGATGATTCCCTCGGGCTTGACGCCGATCTGGTTCAAGCCAGCGACCAAGGTTCGCAGATCCGTGCCGTGCACGATTCGCATCAGCCCGTCAGGCTGATCGACATCGACTTGCGTGCGCGGAACCACCACGGTCTTGCCATGCGAGAATGGCGCGGGCTGCGAAACGACCGGCGTCTCGGTGACCCGCACCGTGATATTGCCGTAAGTCACGGCGACCGTCGAAATCTGCACGTCCTGGCTGATGACGACGGTGCCGCTGCGCGCATCGATCACGACACGCGCTGGCATGTCGGGCTCGACCGTCAATTCGCCGATCTCGGCCATGAAACGCGCCGAATCGACCGGCGCGACAATCGAAATCGAACGCTGATCGCGCTGATACGCCACTGTCCTGCCGTAGCGCCCTCTCGTATAGGCATTGATAGCCTCGGCAACGCGCTCTGCCGTGTTGAAATCCGGATTCTTCAGTTCGAGGGTGAGCGGACCGACATCGGCGAGTTGGCCGGGAACTTCACGCTCGATCAAAGCGCCATTGGCGATTCGCCCGGCGGTCGGCACGTTTTCTGTGACGCTCTCGGCCTGCCCCGAGGCCGAATAGCCGGACACGGCAACTTGGCCCTGTGCGATCGCATAGGTCTGACCGTCAACGCCCTGGAGCGAGGTCAAGATCAACGTGCCGCCCATGAGCGAGGTTGCATCCCCCAAGGAGGAGACGGTTACGTCGATGCGCGTTCCCGGTGTCGAGAAAGGCGGCAGATCGGCGGTCACGAGCACCGCTGCGACATTGCGCGTACGCATGGAAGTGCCGCGCACGTTGATTCCCATCCGATCGAGCATCGACTCGAGCGATTGCTGAGTGAATGTCGCATTGAGCAGCGTGTCGCCGGTGTTCTGCAGACCGACGACGAGCCCATAGCCGAGGAGTTGATTGTCGCGCACCCCCTGCAGCGACGAAATATCCTTGATGCGCACCAGAGCCTGCGCGCTGCAGGCCGCGAGACATAAGGCGAGGACGAGACAGAGGCGCAGCATCAGCCGCCCACTCGCACCGATCCGTCCGACTGGACTATGCCGGAAATGGTTATGCCGCTATCGAGATTGCGCACGGAGATGACTTGACCGACGCCGCCCGATTGGAGCGCGGCCGCGTAGGTTTCGATGACGAGCCCGTCCTGTTCGAAGATCACGCGCACTTTCGCCCCATTGGTTACCGCATCGGGACTGCCGACGGCATTGATGGGAATCGGCAGCCCCGGCAAGAGCGTTCGGCGCGCGATCTTGCCGACGAGCGCCGCATGCGAGCCGATGGCCGAGCCGCGAACCGGCGAATCTTCCGGGTAGTCGCGGTCGACGAGCATCTGATCCTTGATCGTATCGCCGGGATAGATCACGATGGCCGGGACAGGCAATGGATCGGCGGCGTAAGCCGGCCCACCGGCGATGAGAAGGCCCAAAGCGCCGAGCAGAATCCCGGCGGCTTTCTTTTCGCGTTCGACGTGTCGAAAGACGCTCAATTTCCAGATCGAGAGCATGTTCCGTCACCCCAGGTTTTTGGTCAGCGTCTGCTCCATCTGATCGGCAGCCTGAACGACCTTCGAGTTCATCTCGTAAGCACGCTGCGCGGTGATGAGGTCGGTGATCTCCTTCACCGGATCGACGTTGGAGGCTTCGAGATAGCCTTGCGAGATCGTGCCGAAACCAGGATCGCCCGGGACGCCGGCGATCGGCTGGCCGGAAGCTTCCGTGGCTTGAAAATTATTATTGCCGACCGGAAGAAGACCGCCCTCGTTGGCGAAATTCGCCAGCGTCAATTGTCCGATCTGCTGAGGCTGCGTTTGACCGGCCAGGGTCACGGAGACGATCCCGGTCTGATTGACGGTCACGCTCAGCGCATTCGACGGGATGACGATCGCGGGACTGATCAGATAACCGTCCTGGGTGACGAGCTGGCCATTGGCATTCGTCGAGAGGTCTCCCGCGCGCGTATAAAGAATTGTGCCGTCGGGGCTTGTCACTTGAAACCAGCCGCGGCCGGTGATCGCGAGATCGAGCGGATTGCCCGTGTTGTTCAGCGTGCCCTGGATCTGCAGATTGCGCACGGCGGCGGTGCGCACGCCAAGGCCGACCATCGCCCCTTCCGGAACGGTTGCATTCTGCCCTCTGCTCGAGACGCCGGGCAAATGTTCGGGCTGGTAGATGAGATCGGTGAATTCCGCCCGCGACTGGCGAAAGGCCGTCGTATTGATATTGGCGATATTGTTGGCGATCACCTCGACGTTCAAGCTCTGAGCCGCCATACCGGTTGCCGCGATGGAAAGCACTGTCGACATTCTTGATCCCTCAAATCGCCATTCGGCTTATTTCTTGATAGGCCGAGACGACCTTGTCGCGGATCGCGACGACGGTCTGCACTGCCTGCTGCGCATCGAGCACCGACTTTACGACGTCCTGGACCGACGCTTTGCCCTCGAGACCCGAGATCGCCGTTGCCTCGCCGGCATTTAGCGTGTTCACCGCCCCGCCGGCGACTTGCGCCAGCACCGAGCCGAAGTCCGCAGCTTCGGCGGGAAGCGGCGCGACAAATCCGCCGGCGGTCTGAGCGACAGCCGAGACCCCGCCCGCGATCTGCGTGCTTACCGAGCCCACGAGAGAAGAGAGAGCGCTTATCATCACGAGTTCTTCAGAAGATCGACTGTCATGTTGTAGAGCTCCCGGCTTTGCTTGATGACCTCTATATTGCCGGTATAGGAGCGATTGGCTTCTCGCATATCGGCGAGCTCGGTAATGAGATTGACGTTCGGCAGCTTGACGAAGCCGCGGCTGTCGGCCGCCGGATTGCCGGGATCATATTCGACATGGAACGGAGAACGGTCGTTGCCGACATTGTCGACCTTGACCAGATCGGCGCCGGTCGCGCGATCGACCTCGTCGGCGAAGGTCACGACCTTGCGCGTATAGGGGTCGGCACCAGGGGTCGAGCCGGTCGATTCGGCATTGGCCATGTTTTCGGAAATGATCCGCATCCTGATCGAATGCGCTTCGAGACCGGATGTGGCTATCTGAATTGACGCATCGAGCGGATCGATCATGTTGAGCTCTTGAGGCTGAGCGACATCATCTGGTGAAACGCCTTCACGATACCTGTATTCATCGCATACATTCGGCTGACTTCGTTCGCCTTCAGCATCTCATGTTCCATGCTGACCGAATTGCCCGAAAGGGTGACCTCCCAGGGCTGCTCGTCCTTTCCCGCCGCGGATTCGACATCGAGCGGATCGTTGCCGATCTGCCGCGGATTGTCGGTCGCAAGCTGGAGCGAAGTCTGCTGATAAACGCTGTCGAAAGGCGCGACATCCTTCGCCGCATAGCCGGGGGTATTGGCATTGGCGACGTTTTCGGCCACGACGGCTTGGCGGACCGCAAGCCAACGCGCCTCGCTCGCGGCAAGATCGAAAAGATAAACCGGCTCTATGCTCGTATCCGCCATGTCGGAGATCTAGCTTCCAAATCTTGCCCGAGGCTGGCGCGGACCGCTCAAGAGCGGGCGCGCGGAAGCCTTGCGTCGGCGATTGCCGCAACGAGCCGCCGCGTATCGGCATCCGGACCCTCGGATTCGGCACCGAACGACATGGAGCGGATCGCGACGCTCGCGTGCGCGGCATGCAAGGTCAGATTGAAGGTGACCGCGACTTCCTGGTGGCGGAAATCGAGGTCGAGAAGAATTGCCGGCGGCCGATCCCATTCGAGCTCGTAATCGGCGAAGCAGCCGTAAGAGAGCGTGCCGTGCTTGAAGTAGAGCTCCATCGACGAATTCACGATGTCGCGTATGTTGTTGAATTGCTCGAAGTGAATGAAAGAGATCAGATCGGCGACATTGGTCAGGCGCAATTCGGCCGCGACATCCTTGATCCCGTCCGCGATCGCCTTGGCGCGGAGCATCGAATGGTCATCGCTCTGCTGGTCCAGCATTGAGAGGCAGCCCTCACGTGATCGCAGCGCGGCGCTGTCCGCGCTTGTGAAGGAAATGAATTAGCTCCGCGACGGCACGATAAAATTCCGGCGGAATCATCTTGTCGACCTCGACACTGTCGTACATGGACCTTGCGAGAGCCTTGTCTTCTATCACGGGAATGTCATGCTCTTCCGCAACCCTGCGTATGTGCAGGGCGATGTAATCCTTGCCCTTGGCGACCACCCGCGGCGCCCCGCCCTCTTCTCTGACGTAACGCAACGCGATCGCGTAATGCGTGGGATTGGCGATCACCATGGTCGCTTTTGAAACCGCAGCAATCATGTTGCGGCGCCGCCGATCGAGCGCGAGCGAACGCATGCGCGCCTTGACCAGAGGATCGCCTTCGACCTCCTTTGCCTCCTGCTTGATCTCTTGCCGGCTCATGCGCAGCTCGCGGCGCCAATTGAGCCGCGCCAGCATGACGTCGGCCGTCACGAGAAGCAGGCTCGCGACAGTTATGCCCGCGACGAGCCGCAGCGCGATCCTCGCGATCAGCTCGGGAATGGCGTCGGGATCGAAGAAGACGGCATTGACGAATTGATCCTTGTCGCCCTGAAGCAACATCCCGATCACTAGCCCTACCGCGAGCAGTTTTGCGATGTTCTTCAGAAATTCCGTCTGCCCGCGGCGGCCGAAGATTCTATGCCAGCCTTCGGAGGGCGAAATCCGCGAGACATCCGGGCGGATTCGCTCGAAGACGATGCGCGGAGCGTTTTGCGCGAGCGACGCGCCAAGTCCGGATATCACGAGCACCGTGAAAATCGGCACGATCAGCGCGCCGGTGCCCATCGATATGATGCCGAACAAAGCCACGGCGTCCGAGCCGGTCGAAAGCCTGAAACCGTCGGCATGATCGATCAAGCGCGCAAGAATGAAGGCGGCGCCCATGGCGCCATCCTTGAGAAAGAAGCCCAGAATGATCATCAGGCCGGCGGCGAAAGCGAAGATCGATGCTTCGCGCGAGACCGGCACGTTCCCGCGCTCGATCTCGTCGCGGATCCTCTTCTCCGTCGCCTCTTCTGTCCGACTGTCGCGGTCGGGCCTATCGGCCATAAGGGCTAGAGCTCCGGGTGCCTAGATGAAGCGGGCGCGTTATTTTTTGTTCGCATCGGATAACCCCAAAACCGGTTCCCACTTTTGGGTCCGATGCCTTCTTGTTCGCGCATCGGATCATCCCAAAACCGGTTCCCACTTTTGGGTCCGATGCTTAATAGACTTCATCGTCATCGTCCCCGGAATTGAGTTCCAGCTCGCCGCGCTCGGCCATTTCGAGCGCGAGGTCGGCAATCACCCGGCGCGCCTTGACGACTTCGCGCTGCGGAGCCGGCACGCCGTTGGCGAGCTCGCTCTCGACCATCCGGCGGGCGCGGGACGAAAGGGTCGACAAAATCGCATCGCGGAACACCGAATCCGTTCCCTTCAAAGCGAGAACCACGCGCTCGGTCGGCACCTGATCGAAAAGCGCCATCCGCGATTTCGGCTGCAACTTGATGATGTCGTCGAAGGTGAACAAGAGGCCACGCAGAATTTCCGCCGTCTTGGGCCGGGCCTCAGCGAGGCTCTGCAGGACATCTTCCATCTGGTCGCGTTCGAGCTTGTTGATAATGTCCGCCATGCGGCCATTATGTGCGGCGCGGTTGTTGCGAGAGACGTTGACGAGCAGATCTTCCTGCAGCGTGCTCTCGATCACGCGCATCGCCGGTTCCATGACCATGCCGATTCCGACCATGCGCCGCATCAGCTCGTTGCGCATTTCGCGCGGGAATTGGCCCATGACCTTGGCGGCGCAAACGGGCGTGACCTTGGTGAGGATCACCGCCACGGTTTGCGGATGTTCCTTGATGAGATAGGTGGCGAAGAGATTTTCCGAGACGCTCGAGAGGCGCTGCCAGATCGACTGGTTGGAATTGCCGGTCAAGTCCGACATGATGTCGGAAATTTCCTCGGGCGACAAAATTCCGGAAAGGAGATGTTCGGCGTCCCCGGCCGAAATCATGAGCCCGCCGCCATGCGCGAATTGCCCGGCGAATTCCTCGATCATGTCCTCGACCATCGGCATGGGCACGACGCCGAGATCGGCGACCGAACGCGTCACCAGCCGCAACTCGTCCTGGTCGAAATGTTTGAGAATGCGGCTTGCGAGCGGCTTGCCCATTGCGAGCAGGAGAGCCGCGACCTTGGCCGGCCCTGCGAGTGGCTTCGGCCCGCCATCTTCGGACTTGGCAAATTCCGTGCTCATGGACTAGCGGCGCTCGCCCAAGGTTTCGGGCCCCACGACCTCAGTCAGGGACACCCCGAACCGCGAGGTGTCGTCCTCGACGACGACGACCTCGCCGCGTGCCACCACCCGGCCGTTGACCACGACATCGACCGGCTCGCCCACCCGATGGTCGAGCGGAATGACCGCGCCCCGTCCCAGTTTCAAGAGATTGGAAACCGGCATCGTGGTCGAACCGAGCACGACTTGCACCGTGACGGGGATACGCAAAATCGTATCGATATTGCGCGCGTCGCCGATCGTCCCGTCGGACTTTTCTTCCAAATCGGCAACGCCTGCAAACATTGCCTCTTCCTTAGCCATGATTGACCCTATCCCAAAGCCGGAACCGGCCGTGCGGCCTAACGTTGGACCAGACCATTGAAGAATTCCTGATCGGAATCGACCAATTCATCGACTTTCAGCGTGTAATGACCCTCGGCTTGGCCGAGCTGGCACCAGTAGAGCGGCGTGCCGTTGCATTCGAGTTTCACCCGGCTGCGCGGCGTGGCGCTCAATTCGAAGACCTGTCCCACTTTGAACTCGGCGATATCGCCGAGAGTGAGATTATCCTCCTCTATGATGGCGCTGACCGTCACCTCGGAGCGGCCGATCTCGGTATGAATCTGCTTGCTCCAGCGCGGATCCGGCACGAGCACTTCGTTGGAGAGATCGCGCGAAAGGCTCTGCCTGATCGGATTGAGCGCCGTCTGCGGAATGACCACGAACACTTCCCCGGAGCGGCCGAGGATGCGCAGATTGAGGCGGGTAATGACCGCGAAATTATTGCGGGGCGCGATCACCGCGAAATCCATGCGCGACTCGATGCGTTCGAACTTGAACCGCGTCTCCTCGATGACGGAGAAGCAGACCTGCAGCGTGCGCGCCAGCATGTCGAAAGTCTTCTGCGCCACCCTCATCTCGATACTGGTCAGGGCGCGATTTTCCATGTAGGCCGCCTCGCTCCCGTCACCGCCGAACAGAGCCTCGACGAGCGTGAACACGAGCTTGTTGTCGAGCCCGAGCATGATGCGGGCGTCCCACTTCTGCGCCTGGAATACGGCGACGACGGCCTTGCCCTCGTAGGATTCGAGAATGCCGCCGATCCGCTCCGTCTTGATGGAATTCACCGAGAAATAGGCCGGCGCCGTCGAAAGCTGCCGTGCGTTCTCGGCAGATTGCGTCGCCATCCGATCGAAGATGACGTGCAGCATCGGCATGCGCTCGACTGAAATGCTGGCCGAGTCGAGCAGCCGCTCCGGACCGGTGGAGCGGACTTCGGATTGAGAGGAATTGCGTGCCATCGCTTCAAGCCGCAGCCCGGTTGACGCCGCCGCCGGAGATCGTTTCGTTCTCGACCATGTCGATCGACGGCCGATCGTGCGAGGAAATGGTCTTGCGGCCATGCTCCAGGGCGATTTGCGGCATGGCGCCGTTCATGAAAGCGAGCAGCGTCTGCTTGACGATGAAGTAGACGCGCAGATGTTTTTCGCGCGTCACCTTGATCTTGTGCGCGAGCGGCCCGGTGAAGCCATAGGAAAGCAGGATGCCGCCGAACGTGCCGACCAGCGCCGAGCCGATGAGCCCGCCCAAGAGCTCCGGCGATTGATCGAGAGAACCCATCGCCTTGATGACGCCGAGCACCGCCGCGACAATGCCGAGCGCCGGCATGGCGTCGCTCATCA
The DNA here is from genome assembly GCA_021324915.1 of Beijerinckiaceae bacterium. GTDB lineage: Bacteria > Pseudomonadota > Alphaproteobacteria > Rhizobiales > Beijerinckiaceae > Methylovirgula. The sequence goes on from JAJPIC010000012.1 coordinate 137,497, forward strand.
CGGTGAGCGAATAATAGGGCTTCAGCCTGTCGTGCGTGATGGTTTCGATCTCCTCGTCCATCAAGGCTTCGATCTCGTGCGTGCGGGCGTTGCCGACGATGAGCAGGCGAACATAGTCGCAGATGAAATGGGTAAGCTCAGTATCTTTCAGCACGTTCGGGAAGCTTCTGAATATTTCCGACTCTTCCGGATTGTCGACGTGGCTCTCGACCTCATTGCGCGCCTTGCCGCGCAATTCGCGCATCAGCGCGTAAAGGACGCCGAGCACGTCGAGATAATCGCGCTGGGTCGGCGCCTTGCCCATGACGCCTTCCATCATGGCCCGTCCCGTGTCTTTGATGGTGGCGAGATTATTGGCGACGACGAAGGTGCCGATCGCCGCTCCCGCAATCATCAAATATTCGGAAGGCTGCCAAATGACGGAGAGATGACCGCCCTCGGCCGCATAGCCGCCGACGATACAGCTCAGCGCAATGACAATGCCGATCAGGAAGCCCAATCCCGCCCCTCCTCTGAGACGGGAAAGTCGTAGGCCGCCTGGCTTGCCTGAAGCTTAAATGGACGGCGGATCCGCCCGGAGCGGCGCGTCACCACGATGGCGCGGCGGAGCGCAGATCCAGGTTCGGACAAGCCAGGTCGGACAAAACGAAGTCAAAAGGAGCCGCCGCCGTGCTCACCGCGACTCAATTATATAATGCGATCACGCGCAATTACTCGACATCGCTGTCGTCCACGGCGGCCGAGCCGGCGGTGAAGATCGCGACCCAATATTTCCTTGCCAATATCGGCAAGGTCACCTCGGCGCAACAGCTCGTCAATAATCCCAACCTCTACAATTATGTGGTCACCGCCTTTGGCCTCAGCAATATGAGCTATGCCAAGGCGCTGATTACAAAAGTGCTGGAAGGGGGCACGTCTTCGCATAGTTTCGCCGCAAGCTTGAACGATCCGCGTTACTTGGCCCTCGCACAGGCTTTCAATTTCGCCCAGAACGGGGCCGAGACGACGCAATCGCCATCGACCATACAGACGACCGTCAATAATTATTACGAGCAGACGCTCGAGAACCAAACCGCGCAGGAGAACCCCGGCGCCCAGATGGCGCTTTATTTCCAGCGCATGGCACCGCATATCACGAGCGCCTACAGCATTCTTGCCGACCAGACTTTGCTCAAAGTCGTCGAAACGGCCTTCAGCCTGCCCTCGACCCTCTCTCTCGAAAACGTCGATACGCAGGCGCAGGAGATCTCGCAATTGCTGGACGTTCGCAAATTGCAGAACCCGACTTATCTTCAGCAATTCATCGAACGTTTCACCGCATCTTACGACTCGCAAAATCCTTTGGGCTCTTCGACCCCGCCGACGGTCGCCATGCTCGTCAGCTCGCCGGGCATCAGCCAGAACCTGCTGCTAAGTCTCGCCAATCTGAAGCTCGGAGGTTCGTGATGCAGTCCGGCCTCTACGTGTCGCTCTCGGCGCAAATGTCGCTCGAGCGCCGGCTCGAATCCGTTGCCATCAACGTCGCCAATATGAATACGGTGGGCTACCGGGCGTCCGGCGTCAGCTTTCATGCCTATGTGGAGAATGAGGGCGGTCAATCGGTCGCCTATGCCAATTCCGGGCGCGATTACATCACCCGGAGCCAGGGGCCGCTGATCCAGACCGGCAATCCGCTCGATGTCGCGGTCCAGGGCGAAGGCTGGCTTGCGGTTCAAACGCCCGGCGGCACGGTCTATACGCGTGACGGGCGCATGCGCATGCGCCCGACGGGCGAGCTCGAATCGGTTGACGGGCATCCCATTCTCGACGCGGGCAATGCGCCGATCGTTCTCGATCCGACGGCCGGCGCGCCGACCATCAGCTCCGACGGCATGATCAGTCAGAACAACCAACAGGTCGGCGCCATTGGGCTTTTCGCCATAGATCCAAGCGCCAAGTTCACCCGCTATGAGAATTCCGGCGTCATCCCGGACAAGCCGGCAACGCCGATCCTCGACTTTTCGAATAATGGCTTCGTCCAAGGCCATGTCGAGGGATCGAACGTCAATCCGATCCTCGAAATGGCTAAGCTGATGACGATCTCGCGTACCTTCGAGAGCATTACGGGAGCGAATGCGAGCACCGAGGGCTCGCTCAAAGATGCCGTGAAGATCCTCGGCGGAACCTCGTGAAATCGGCTCTCGCCAGGCTCGAACAGGCCGTCAATTTCGGCATGGAGGAATTCGGCCTGTTGCGCGTCGGCGGGACGATCACCGAAGTTGCGCCCTCGCATTATCGGATTTCCGGTCTCTCGCAATTCTTGAAGCTCGGCGAATGTGTCGGCCTTCGCCACGCGGGCGAAACGCAACTCGGCGAGGTCGTTCGTATCGATGCGAGCGGCACGACCGTGAAAAGCTTCGAGTCGAAGGTCACGGCCGGGATCGGCGACCGCGCCTATCGCATCGGCCCTCTGCATCTCTTTCCGGACGTAAGCTGGAAGGGCCGGGTCATCGACGCGCTGGGCCGGCCGATCGACGGCGCCGGCATTTTGCGGCGCGGCGAGGCGCTTCGCTCGATCGAAGCCGCACCGCCTTCCGCCCTCAACCGCAAACGCGTGCAGCAGCCGCTGCGGACTGGCGTGCGCGTCATCGACCTTTTCATGCCCATCTGTGCCGGCCAGCGTATCGGCGTGTTCGCAGGCTCCGGCGTCGGAAAATCGACCCTCCTCGGCATGATGGCCGGATCGAAAGGTTTCGATTGCGTCGTCATCGCTCTTGTCGGCGAGCGCGGCCGGGAGGTGCGCGAATTTCTCGAAGATTCGCTGGGGCCCAATCGCAAGCTTGCGGTCACGGTCGTCTCGACCGGCGACGAGAGCCCGATGATGCGGCGGCTTGCGCCGCGCACAGCCACGACGATTGCGGAGTTTTTCCGCGACCGCGGCGAAAATGTCCTGCTCATTGTCGATTCCGTCACGCGTTTCGCGCATGCGTCGCGCGACGTGGCACTCGCGGCCGGCGAACCCGCGGTTGCGCGCGGCTATGCGCCGAGCGTCTTCAGCGATCTGCCGAAATTGCTGGAGCGCGCGGGGCCCGGCGCCGAAGGACAAGGATCGATCACCGGCATTTTTTCCGTTCTCGTCGACGGCGACGACCATAATGATCCGGTTGCCGACAATATCCGCGGGACGCTCGATGGCCATATCGTGCTCGATCGCGCCATTGCGGACCAGGGCCGGTTTCCTGCCGTCAATATCTTGTCATCGATCTCGCGCCTCGCCCACAACGTCTGGACCAAGGAGCAGCAAGGGCTCGTCCTCAAGTTGAAGACCATGGTCGCCCGTTTCGAGGACACCCGCGATCTGCGGCTCATGGGCGGCTATCAGCCGGGGCAGGATGCCGACCTCGACCAGATTGTGACGCTGGTGCCGAAACTCTATGACGCGCTGGTCCAATCGCCCCAATCGCCTCCCAGCAAGGACGCTTTTCGGGAGCTCGCCGAAGCATTGCAGGCGAAGTGAATCGAAAGAGTCGTAGAGGCGCCAAAATCTCCCGGTTATGCTCTCTTGGCCGCACAATGGCCGCTCGAAGCCATAAGAACGGGCGCGGAAGCGGGAGGATGCCATGAAAGCTTGGATCAGAGGCGCTGTCGCGGTTTTCGTTATCGGCCTTGTGAGCCAGCCGCTCCAAGCCGAACCGCTCCAGGAGGGCGCCGCCGCTTTTGCGCGCGGCGATTACGCGACCGCCTTGAGGCTGCTGCGTCCTCTGGCGGAGCAAGGCGATGCCTATGCGCAGGCCGAACTCGGGTTCATGTATGCGAAAGGTCGCGGCGTGGCGCAGGATTATGGGCAAGCCGCGCAATGGTTCCGCAAAGCGGCCGATAAGGGTGATGCTTTTGCGCAGGCCAATCTCGGCCTCCTCTATGCGACGGGCCAAGGCGTGGCGCGCGATTATGCGGCAGCCGCCTCCTGGTATCGGAAAGCCGCGGAGAAGGCAATGCTTTCGCGCAGGGCAGCCTCGGTCTTCTTTATGCGGCCGGCCAAGGTGTGGTTAAGGATTTTGCGCAAGCCGCATCCTGGTATCGCAAGGCGGCCGAGCAAGGCGACAGCGCGGCCGAGGCCAATCTCGCCGCCCTCTTCGCTAAGGGCGAGGGCGTCAACCAGGATTATGCCGAAGCGGCGCGCTGGTTCCGCAAAGCCGCGGAGCAAGGCAATGATTATGCTCAGGTCAATCTCGCCCAGCTCTACGCAAAGGGCCAAGGCGTGCAGCAAGATCTCGCACAAGCTGCGGCCTGGTATCGCAAGGCGGCCGACAAGGGCGAGATCGCGGCGATGCTCAATCTCGCTTTTCTTTATGTAAAGGGCCAAGGCGTATCGCAGGACCTGGCGCAAGCGGCGAATTTATACCGAAAGGCCGCGGAGCAAGGTAATGCCTATGCGCAAAGCACGCTCGGCCTCATGTACGCCAAAGGCGAAGGCGTCCCGCAAGATTATGCGAAGGCGGCAGAGTGGTATCGCAAGGCGGCGGATCAGGGCGATGTCGCGGCGCAGAGCAACCTTGCCCTTCTCTACGCAAAGGGCCAGGGCGTCCCGCAAGATTATGCGCAGGCCGCTTCCTGGTATCGCAAGGCTGCGGATCAGGGCGATGTCGCGGCAGAGAGCAACCTCGGCTTTCTTTACATGCGGGGCCAGGGCGTCGCGCGGGATTACGGCGAAGCCGCCAATTGGTATCGCAAGGCGGCTGCGAGCGGCGATATCGCCGCGCAGAGCAACCTCGGCTTTCTTTATGCGACAGGCAAAGGCGTGCCGCAGGACTTTGCGCAAGCGGCGCAATGGTATCGCAAGGCGGCGGACAAGGGCGATCTGGCGGCTGAGACGAGCCTCGCCCTGCTCTATCTGAAGGGTCAAGGCATCAAGCAGGATGGTGCGCAGGCCGCCGCCCTCTATCGCAAAGCCGCGGATCAAGGCGACATATCCGCCGAAAGCACGCTCGCCTCGCTCTACGAAAAGGGCGAAGGCGTGCCGCAAGACTTTGCGCAAGCGGCGGCCTGGTTCCGCAAGGCGGCGGAAAAAGGCGACGTCGTCGCGCAAAGCAATCTCGCCTACCTCTACGCGTCGGGCAAGGGCGTGCCGCAGGATTATGCGCAGGCTGCGGAATGGTACCGCAAGGCCGCATCGAGCGGCGATATGGCCGCCGAGGCCAATCTGGCGCTCATCTATTCGAAAGGCGAAGGCGTCGCGAAGAACGATTCGGAAGCAGCCAAATGGTATCTGAAGGCGGCCGAACAGGGCGATCTCGCCGCGCAAGACAAGCTCGCCATGATGTATGAGAAAGGCGAAGGCGTGGCGCAAGACTATACCCAGGCGGCCGATTGGTTCGGCAAAGCGGCGGAGCGCGGCGACGTCACAGCCGAAAGCAATCTCGGCCTGCTCTATGCGAAGGGCCAAGGCGTCAAACAGGATTATGCGCAGGCCGCCGATTGGTATCGCAAGGCAGCGGCCGCGGGCGATATATTCGCCGCGAGCAGTCTGGGACTACTGTATGAAAACGGCCAAGGGGTGCCGAAGGATTTTGCGCAAGCCGCTGCCTGGTACCGCAAAGCGGCAGAGCGCGGCGATTCCTTCGCCCAAAGCCATCTCGGCTTTCTCTACGCGAACGGCCAAGGCACGCCGCAGGATTACGTGCAGGCCTATAAATGGTTCAATCTCGCGGCGCTCAATTCCACCAATTCCGAATATCGCAATAGCGCCGCCAAGAACCGCGACATCATGGCGGACCGGATGACACCGGATCAGATCAAGGAGGCGCAGCGCCTTGCCGCCGAATGGAAGCCGGTCAAGGAGCCGTGAGGCTGACTTGGCGAAGCCAAGGGACAGCGAGGGATGGCGAGGGAAGCTCCGGCCGTTCGACATGAAGCGGCTCCATGCGGCACTCGATGCCGAGCGGCAAGCGCGCGGCTTGAGCTGGATCGAGCTTACGGCCGAGATCAACAAGCCCTTCCAGGGCACGCCTTCGATACCGATCAGCGTCACGACGCTCAAGGGCATGCCGGGGAAGAGATCGGTTACGAGCGCCGTCGTGCTGCAGGTCCTGCGCTGGCCGCGCTGCACGCCCGAAAGCTTTCTCGTCGGGTGCGAGTCCGCACCGAAACAGGAAGAATGCCTGCCCGAGCCCGGGCCGTCGCTCATCCTGCGCTTCGACACAAAAGCGATTTACGATGCGCTCGATGCAAAGCGGCGCGAACGCGGGATGACATGGAAAGAGCTCGCCCGCGAACTGCCGGGCTTCAGCGAAAGCATGCTCACCAATCTCTCGGCCGGGCCGCTGATCGGCTTTCCGCGGGTGATGGTGCTGACGCAATGGCTGGAGCGCCCGGCTGCGACATTCGTCCGGGATCGTTCGAGGTGACCGGTCGTCATCGGCAATCCCTCTCCGTCATGCGGCGAAGGAGTCTGCCCGCTCAATGCGCGAGCCGTTCGAGCAGATCGCGCACGTGGACCTGGTCGGTCTTATAATTGCCGGTCAGCGTATACATCACGAGATTGATGCCGCCGCGCAGCGCGAGCTCATGCTGGCGCGCCCCGCCCGGCACGAGCGGATAGAGGCTTTCGCCATCCGTATCGCTCGCCCAGCCGGCGGCGAGATCATTCGATGTGATGATGATCGGCGAGACGCCGTCGCCGGCGCGCGCCGGGCGCGCGCCATCGGCGGGATTGGGCGGCGGCAAGGCCTCGATCCAAGTCTGGCCGATTTGGTAACGCCCGACGAATCCGTCGAGCAGGTAGAACGTCTTGGTTACCACGTGATCGGACGGGATCGGCTCGAGCTCCGGCACATCGACGCCGCGCAGCAGGTCCCGCAGCCATTGGCCCTCGGGGGTCGGCGGCCCGTCCTGATGCTGCGATAGCGCATCGCGCGTATCGAAGATGATGGTGCCGCCCTGCTTCATGTAAGCAGCGATCTTGGCGATTGCGGCGGCCGAGGGCTGCGGCCGGGCGGCGACGATCGGCCAATAGAGCATGGGATAAAAGGCGAGTTCGTCGCGCGCCGGATCGACGCCGACCGGATCGCCGGGGATGAGGGCGGTGCGCTGCGCGAGAACTTGCGACAGGCTCGTCAGCCCGTTCTTGCTCTCTTCATCGACGGAAGGATCGCCGCTGATCACATAGGCAAGCCGCGTATTGAGAGCCGATTGCAGATCGTTCTGGGAGATCGGATGATCCGGCTTCGGATCGGCACGCAAGGAGCCGGACGGCAGGCCGAAGAGAAGCCCGACGACGGCGAGCGCCGCGGCAGCATGTTTCATGCGCCGGCGCAGTCCGCCGCCGAGCCAAAGCGAAGCCAAGGCGTCGAGCATGAAAAGAACGAAGGCGATGGCGAGCAGCGGCGGGCGAAGGTCGACTGGCGTGGCTTCGCGCAAAGGCTCGCTTTTGAAGCTGAGGCCCGAATAATCCGCAGCACGCAGATTATCGTCCGGACGCATTGCATTGATCGCCAGCATCTCGTCTGGCGGGCCGTAGAAGCCCGGCGGATGTTCGGCAGTGCCTACGCCGGTGAAAGTCACGGGGACAGGCTTGGCGGTCGCCGGCGGCGCGCCAAGCACGCCGAACCCATCGAGAATACGCGTCGGCGGTACGGTTTCCGCCTTTTGGCTTTGTCCCTGCCCCTCGGCCGTTTTCGCCGTTTCGCCGGACAGCGAGACGATCTTGCGCAGCATGTCGACGAAGAGTCCGGATAGAGGAAGGTTGGACCATGTCGTATCGGCGGTGACATGGAAGAGGACGATCATGCCCTTGCCGTCCTGACTTGCCGTCACGAGCGGGGTGCCGTCGACGAGATGCGCCCAGGTCTTTCCCGGGAGATCTGCGTCGGGCTCGGCGAGGACCTGGCGGCGCACGGTGACTTCTTCGGGAACTTTGAGGCCGGCGAACGGGCTCTGCTGATCGAAAGGCGCGAGCCTCTTCGGCGTCTCCCACGAGAGGGCGCCGCCCAGCACGCGTCCGCCCCGCCGCAGCCGAACGGGAACGAGATCGTCGGGATCGGCCGCGGCCAGCCGCGTCCCCGCAAAGCGCAAAAGAAGGCCGCCGTTCTCGACGAATTGCTTGATAAGGTCGTGATCGTTTTGCGAAAGATTGCCGATGTCGGCGAGCACCAGAACGTTGACGTGTTCGTCGAGCAGCGCGGCGATCGGATCGGGCGTTCCCGGACGCGCCTGGCGTATGTCGGAGAATGGCGCCAGCGCTTTGGCGAGATAATAATTGGGCGCAAGGAGCGGAAGTTGCAGATCGGCCGTGGCACCGCTGACGAGCCCGACGCGGCGGCGCTTCCAACGTCCATCGAGCAGAGAGACCGCGCCGGCCGAATGTTCGTCGAGAATTTCGAGCCGGGCGACGTCATTGCGCAAATCGGTCGGCAGAGTAAATTTGGCCTGCGCCTCCGCCTCGTTCTTGGCAGCCTGGCCGGCGAAGTCGAATCGCGCTTCGCCGAGGCTCAGGCCCTTGATATCGAGCGCCCGGACAATGCCCTGTGCGGGACTTGCGGTGGAACTGCGTAAAACCCGCACGATAAGTCCATCGGCATCGTTCTTCGGCCCGGCCAGCGCCCGCAAGGCTTGATTGGCCGTCGCGATCTCGGCACCCGGCACGAGGCGCGCGAGCTTTTCGGCGAAGTCCCGTGCGTGACCGCGCTCGATCCCGTCCGCGATCCAGACGAGCGTCGATTTGGGCTGCGCCGCGACAAAACTCGCGATCGGCGCCAACAAGGCCAGGCGATCCGGCACGTAAGGCAAGGGTTTGACGGCGCGCAAATGTTCGAGCGCGTGGGTCGCATCCGAGGCAATGATTTCGCGCCCGGCATCCGAAGTTGCGACGACGGCGACGGCTTGGCCCTGCCGGCCCGCCGCCGCGATTCTTTGGGTCGCCGCCGCAATGCGAACGTCCCAGGTCGGCGCCGCCGGCCAGCCGTCGTCGATCACGAGCAGCAAGGGGCCGCCGCGGTTCTCGCCAGCCGGCAGAGGATTGAAGATAGGCCCCGCCATCGCAAGAATGATCGCGGCCGCGATCGCCAAACGCAAAAGAAGCAGCCACCAAGGCGTATGAGCCGGCGTTTCCTGATGGGGGCGAAGATCGAGAATGAGACGCAGCGGCGGAAAATGCACGCGGCGCGGGCGCGGCGGGGTAACCCGCAGCAGATAATAAAGCACCGGCAGCCCGGCAAAGGCGATGAGAACTGCCGGAATCGTGAAGGCGAGCGGTAGCCCGAACATCAGCCGGCAACCCTAAACTGTCCGAGATCGGCTTCGAGCCGCATCCGCAAAGTGAGCAGAGCTTCGGACCCGGTGCGGTCGGTTCGATGCGGCAGGACCGACCATCCGCGCCGCCGCGCCGCAGTCGCAATCGCGTCGCGGTGCGCGGCGAGCCGAGACACATAAATATTCCTGAAACTCTCCGCCTGCCCGACCCGCAGGCGCTCGCTCGAATCGACGTCGAGGAATTCGGTGTGGCCGGCGAAGGGAAAGGTTTCCTCGACCGGATCGGCAATCATGACGAGGTGACCGCGCGCCCCGCGCGCAGAGAGCACGTTGATCTTTTCGGCAATATCTGCCGGTTCGCTCAGAAAGTCTGAAATGAGAATGGCTTGCGTGCGCGGCGGCAAGGTCGCGCTCACCGGAAGTTCGGCGGGGCTGAAACCCGCCGAGCGTTCTTCCGCGACCAGGGCTTCGGCGAACTTGTGAATGATGCCACGGCTCGCCATGGGCCGCGTCAATCCCATGAGGCCGACGCGCTCGCCGCCATGGACCAGAAGGTCGGCCGCCGCCAGTCCGAGAACCAAAGCGCGATCGAGCTTCGATTGCAATGCGAGCTTCGATACGAAAGCCATTGAGGGGGAACGATCAATCCAGATCCAGATCGTATGCGCCCCCTCCCATTCGCGCTCGCGGATATAGATACGGTCGTCGCGCGCCGAACGCCGCCAGTCGATTCCGGCAGTCGATTCACCCGGCACGAAGGGCCGAAATTGCCAGAAGGTCTCGCCGATTCCGGCGACTCTGCGGCCATGAACCCCGAGCATCACGCTCGAGGCAATCTCCTTTGCCGCAACGATCAGATTGGGCAGCCGTGCGGCAAGGTCGAGCGCCGCCCCTTCGGTTTCGGAAGAGACTTGCCGTTCCGATTCGTTGAGCAGCCGTGTATCGCTCATGACGAGCATGATCCGGAAACGGATGAAGCGGTTCTCCGAGAGATCATCCCCGAGGACCTGAAGAATGAGTCAGATGCTGGGTCAAACGCGCGATCACGCCCGGCACGGTTTCGCCCTCCGCGCGCGCCGCGAAGGTCAATGCCATGCGATGTTTCAAGACCGGCGCTGCGAGCGCGACGACGTCGTCGATCGAAGGCGCAAGCCTGCCATCGACGAGCGCGCGGGCGCGGCAGGCGAGCATCAAGGCCTGAGCGGCGCGCGGACCCGGCGCCCAGGCGATGTGCTGGGTGATGGCGAAATCGCCCTCCCCCGGCCGGGCCGAGCGCACGAGATCGAGGATGGATTCCACCACTTGGCTGCCGACCGGCAGCCGGCGCACGAGACGCTGCGTCGAGACGAGCTCGTCGGCGGTCATTGCGGGCTTTGCCTCGACGTCCCTGTCGCCGGTCGTCTCGAGCAGGATCCGCTTCTCGGCATCGCGGTCAGGATAGGTCACGTCGATCTGCATCAGAAACCGATCGAGCTGCGCTTCGGGCAGCGGATAAGTTCCTTCCTGTTCGAGCGGGTTTTGCGTTGCGAGCACATGGAAAGGATGCGGCAGGTCGTGCCGCTCGCCGGCGACCGAGACATGATGTTCCTGCATTGCTTGCAGAAGCGCCGATTGCGTGCGCGGGCTCGCGCGATTGATTTCGTCGGCCATCAGCAATTGAGCGAAGATCGGCCCCCTCACAAAGCGGAAGCTGCGGCGGTGGTCGGGCGTCTCTTCCAGCACCTCGGAGCCGAGAATATCGGCCGGCATGAGGTCCGGCGTGAACTGGACGCGACGCGCATTGAGGCCGAGCACGCGCCCGAGCGCCTCGACGAGCTTGGTTTTGGCGAGGCCCGGCACGCCGACGAGAAGGCCATGGCCGCCGGAGAGGAGCGTCACGAGCGCTTCTTCGACCACTTGTTCCTGCCCGAAGATGACTTCGCCGATCGACTGGCGCGCAGCGGCAATGCGATCGAGCGCCAGCTCGGCCGAGCGCACGACGGCGGCTTCGAGCGAGGTCGTATTGGCTTCCTGCATGAAGGTCTCACCTCTTTGAAGGGTGTTCTGGACTAGATTGGGCCCGAAAGCCACAATGTCGATAAGGGTGCATAACCGGAAGGGGCGATAAGACATCCGTGAAGCTGAGCAATAGGCGTTGCTCTGCCCGAGGAATGAGGCGGAACAATAGCTTGATGCAAGGCTTTGCAGGAGCTGGCGAATTAATCTTTCGTAAAGTGTCGTCGCCGGGCGCGTAATATCCCTCGACCCGGATCCGCTGCGGCAATCTGGTTAGAATGCCGCTTGTCGAACATTCGATGCTGCTCGCGAGGTCATATGAGATATCTCGAAAAAATCCTGCAGCCCGGCGAGCGTGTCGTCTTCGACGGCCACTTACACTGGATCATCTATAGAAAAGCGATTTTTTGCCTGATCCTCACGCTGATTGCGGGCGCCGCCGCACTCTATTTTCGCGGCACGCAATATCGGTTTGCGGTGGCGCTCGCCCTCGTCGCCGTTTTCGGCATCTTGACGCTCGCCTTCGCATTCCAAGCCTGGTGGCAGCGCTTTTCGACCGAGATCGCCGTCACGACCGCGCGCGTGATTTTCAAGAGCGGCGTCATCCGCCGCCACACGGTCGAAATGAACATGGACAAGGTCGAATCGGTCGACGTCGACCAATCGCTCGCCGGCCGCATTCTCGGCTATGGCACGGTCGATATCCGGGGCACGGGAGCCAGCATCGAGCAACTCGAGCATATTGCCCACCCGCTTGCACTCCGAAACGCGATCACCGTGCGCTGAGCCTATTCGGCCTGATCGTCGCCGTCCGGCCGGCGCAGATTTGATTCGATCGCTTCCGCGCCATCTTCGGCTGCCGCAGCTTCGACGCGCAACATTTCGACGGCTGCTTTCGCCAATTCTTGCCATGCATCGCGGCTGACTTTGGCCGCCGATTGCCACGTCTCGGTCTCGAATGTTTCGCCCTCGTCTTGTTGCGGCGCTTCCGGGCCGGGCTCGCCTTCTGCGGCTTTTATTGTTTCCTTTGCCGCAAGGCCGGCTGCGTCGATACCGGGCGACACGTCCTCGGCCGGATCGGGCGCTGCCGCGGGTTCGTGAGAAACCAGGTGCTCGGACGCCATTTCCTGAGGGAGCTTTTCCTCGAAAGCAGGTTCCAGGCCGGCTCCGGCTTCGGACCCGGTCTCACGCGAGCCGGCCGCCGTCGCAGGCGCGCTTTCCTCGGACGCGATTTCGGGAGCGCCGGCCTCGTCGGGCCTTTCCAGAATTTCCGAATCCGGCGGCTCCGGCTCCTGCGGATTTTTGGCCCCGGGCCAAAGCGCTGCTGCGCCGGACGCGCCGCCATTGGCTGCTTGCGGCAGATATGAAGCAAGATCTGCCGCGCCCGGCACCTCGACCATTTGCGCCATCAGCCGGAATTGTTCGTTGAACCTTTCGAACACGCCGGTCATGAACTTGGCCTGGATCGCGACCAAATCGCTCATATCGCGTGCGGCGCTCAACTCGTCGATCAGCTTCGCGTTTTGAGCGAAGGAAACGCGCGACAAGCGGCTGATTTCATCCGTGAAAGTCTGCATGTTGCGCACGATCGCCGCAAATCCCGTTGCGGTCCAATCGGCTGTAGAGCGCTGCGAATCCTGATTATCCATCGCGTCCTCCGTGCCGTCTGCGCCGACGATCGCAGGCATGAGCGATCGTCTCAGCTTAACCCATCGGAGGCGATTGAGCGACAGCTACTTGCTACCCGCGTCGCAAGACGCCGAATACAAGTGAGATAATGAGCAGGACGATCGCTACCCAGAAGAGTATGCGGGCACCTTCCATCGCGGTACCCGCGACGCCGCCGAAGCCGAAAATAGCGGCGACGATCGCGATGACGAGAAATATCAACGCCCAGTAAAGCAGATTGCCGAACATGCGAAAAACTCCGTGGCTCGAGCAAGGGCGTCAACGTCGCCTTTGCGACGGCACGGACTTCAACTCTGCGCTCGCACGCGGGTTCCCCGCGCGCCCTCCTCAAAGCGGACGAGATTTGCAGGCTCAGGCGCCCGCCGGTTCACGCAGCGCAGCAGCTACGGCAGCGAGCGCTGCTTCTGCCGCGGCGCCGTCGGGACCGCCGGCCTGCGCCATATCACGCCGGCCGCCGCCGCCTTTGCCGCCGAGCTTGGCTGAAGCCGCCCGCGCGAGAGCCACAGCATCGAAACGTGCGGTCAGGTCGTCCGTCACGCCGATGACGATCCCCGCCTTGCCGTCCGCCCCGATACCGACAATCGCCACAACCCCCGAGCCGAGGCTTTGCTTGGCCTCGTCGGCAAGCGATTTCAAATCCTTCATTTCGACGCCCGAAACTTGCCGCCCGAGATATTTGACGCCGGCGATCTCGACCGCCGCCGGGCTCCCGCCGTCCGATCCCATCGCGAGCCGTTTGCGCGCCTCGGCGAGTTCGCGTTCGAGCTTGCGCCGCTCGTCCAACAGATGCGCAAGGCGCTCGCTCGCCTCCTCCTCCGGCGCCTTGAGAAGGAGCGCAAGCTCGTGGGAGCGGCGTGCCCGCGCATTGAGATAATGGCGCGCTTCGTCGCGCGTCTTGGCCTCGATCCGCCGCACGCCGGCGGCAACCGGCGATTCCGAGACGATCGAGATGAGGCCGATATCGCCAGTGCGGCTGACGTGGGTGCCCCCGCAAAGTTCGATCGAGAATGGCGCATTGGGCAGCCCGCCGCCGAGCACATCGGCCGCCCGGCCCATCGAGACGACACGGACCTGATCGCCATATTTTTCGCCGAAGAGTGCGCGGGCGCCCGATTCGATCGCTTCGTCGAGATCCATGAGCTGCGTCTCGACCGGCGCATTTTCGAGCACGGCGCGGTTGGCAATATCTTCGATCCGCGCCAATTCGTCCGCGCCAATCGGCTTTGGATGGGCAAAATCGAACCGCAGCCGATCCGGCGCAACGAGCGAGCCTTTTTGCGCAACATGCTCGCCCAGCACCTGGCGCAAAGCTTCGTGCAGGAGATGGGTTGCGGAATGATTGGCGCGCAAGGCGCTGCGCCGTGCGTGATCGACCTCGAGTTCGACGGCGGCGCCGAGGCGCACCTCGCCTTCTTCGACGAGCCCTTCGTGAACGATGAGCGCACCGAGCTTCTTCTGCGTATCGGTGACGCGGAAGGCGAGGCCGGGCGCATGAATCAAGCCGGTATCGCCCATTTGGCCGCCCGATTCGCCATAAAAGGGCGTCTGATTGACGATGACCTCGCCCTTTTCGCCCTGCCGGAGGCGCTCGACCTCGCGGCCTTCCTTGAGAATTGCGACGACAATTCCTTCCGCGCGTTCGGTTTCGTAGCCGAGGAATTCGCTCGCCTCGAGCCTTTCTTTGAGAGCGAACCAGATCGATTCCGTCGCCGCCTCGCCCGACCCCGCCCAGGCTTTGCGCGCATCGGCCCGCTGCTGCTCCATCGCCGCATCGAAGCCGGCGACATCGACGCCTATGCCGCGGGCGCGCAGATGATCTTCGGTCAGATCGAGCGGGAAACCGTAGGTGTCGTAGAGTTTGAAGGCCGTGCCGCCCCTCAGAACCGCGCCGCGCGGCAGATCGCGCGTCTCTTCGTCGAGCATGCTGAGCCCGCGCGCGAGCGTCACCCTGAATCGCGTCTCTTCGAGCCGCAGCGTTTCGACGATGAGCTTCTCTGCGCGCACGAGCTCCGGATAGGCTTGGCCCATTTCGCGCACGAGCACCGGAACGAGCCGCCACATCAGCGGCTCCTTAGCGCCGAGGAGCTGCGCATGGCGCATGGCGCGCCGCATGATCCGGCGCAGCACGTAGCCGCGCCCCTCGTTCGACGGAAGGACGCCGTCGGCGACGAGAAAAGCCGAGGCGCGCAAATGATCGGCGATCACGCGATGGCTCGCCTTCTGCGGACCGTCCGGATCGACGCCGGTAGCCGTCGCGACCGCAAGAATGATCGCGCGCATGAGATCTGTGTCGTAATTCGACGGCACGCCTTGCAGGAGCGCTGCGATTCTCTCGATCCCCATGCCTGTGTCGATCGAAGGACGCGGCAGAACGATGCGCTCGCCGGGCTTTACCTGCTCATATTGCATGAAGACCAGGTTCCAGAATTCGAGGAACCGGTCGCCATCTTCGTCGGGGCTGCCGGGCGGCCCGCCGGCGAATGTCTCGCCCTGGTCGAAGAAGATTTCCGAACAGGGGCCGCAAGGCCCGGTATCGCCCATCGACCAGAAATTATCGGAGGTCGCGATGCGGATGATCTTCGAATCGGAAAAGCCGCCAATCTTCTTCCAGAGCTCATAGGCCTCATCGTCGGTATGATAGACGGTGACGAGCAGCTTGCTCTTCGGAAGGCCGAAGTTCTTGGTGATCAGCGTATAGGCGAATTCGATCGCTTCGGCCTTGAAATAATCGCCGAAGGAAAAATTGCCCAGCATCTCGAAAAAGGTGTGATGGCGCGCGGTATAGCCGACCTTGTCGAGGTCGTTGTGCTTGCCGCCGGCGCGCACGCATTTCTGCGCCGTAGCGGCGCGGCTGTAGGGGCGCCGCTCGAGGCCGGTGAAGACGTTCTTGAACTGAACCATGCCAGCATTGGTGAACATGAGCGTCGGATCGTTCCGCGGCACGAGCGGTGACGACGGGACGATTTCATGTCCGTTGCGAGCGAAATAGTCGAGAAATTCAGTCCTGATCTCGTTGACGCTTTTCATAAGCTTTTCAATGGCTCGTCGCGACATGCGACCGCGAACAGGCGAAGGGAGAGCGCTGTTCTAGAGCATGATCTTGGAAAGTGGAACCCGGTTCCGGAAGATCGCGCTCAGTCAAAATCTAAAGCGCCGTCAAAACTCAAAGCGCGACGCCTCGATCGCATCGCGCTTACTGCGGCCGTCACCTTGAGTGCCAAGGGATTTAGGCGTCGACGCTCTCGTCGGTTTCGCCCGGATCGAGAATGCGCTGTGCGATGAGACCGGAATTCTCCCGGATCGCCTGTTCGATTCGGTCAGCGATCTCGGGATTGTTCTTCAAAAAGGCCTTGGCATTCTCGCGGCCCTGCCCGAGCCTCTGGCTGTCGTAGGAGAACCAGGCGCCGGATTTTTCGACGACGCCGGCTTTGACGCCGAGATCGATGAGCTCGCCCGACTTCGAAATGCCGGCCCCATACATAATGTCGAATTCGACCTGCTTGAACGGGGGCGCGACCTTGTTCTTGACCACTTTCACCCGGGTCTGGTTGCCGACGACTTCCTCACGCTCCTTGATCGAGCCGATGCGGCGGATGTCGAGGCGGACGGAAGCGTAGAATTTCAGCGCATTGCCGCCGGTTGTCGTCTCCGGGCTGCCGTAGAGCACGCCGATCTTCATGCGGATCTGGTTGATGAAGATCACCATGGTCTGCGAGCGCGAGATCGAAGCCGTGAGCTTGCGTAAAGCCTGGCTCATGAGTCGCGCCTGAAGGCCCGGCTGACTGTCGCCCATTTCGCCGTCGATTTCCGCCCGCGGCGTCAAGGCTGCGACCGAATCGACGACGAGCACGTCGATAGCCCCGGAGCGCACCAGCGTGTCGGTGATTTCGAGCGCCTGCTCGCCCGTATCGGGCTGCGAGATCAGAAGATCGTCGAGGTTGACGCCGAGCTTGCGCGCATAGACCGGATCGAGCGCATGTTCGGCATCGATGAAGGCGCAGACCCCGCCCCTCTTCTGCGCTTCCGCGATCACGTGGAGGGTGAGCGTCGTCTTGCCCGAAGATTCCGGCCCGTAGATCTCGATGACCCGCCCGCGAGGCAAGCCGCCGACGCCCAGCGCGATGTCGAGGCCCAAAGAACCCGTTGAGATCGTTTCGATTTCGATCGGCTTCTGGCTCTTGCCCAGCCGCATGATCGAGCCTTTGCCGAAGCTGCGTTCGATCTGCGACAAGGCGGCATCGAGCGCCTTCGTCTTGTCCACGGATAGTCCTTCCACGAGGCGGAGATTCGCTGTCATCGAGGTGTCCCTTCTGGCACGGTCGCGCTATGCGGGCAATGGCGAGCGGCATTGGCGAGGCTGAAAATGTACCTCTTTTGTTCTTTCCTGCCAAGTTCTTTTTTTGTCCCAACTATGCACTTTACAAACCGGACAAAAGGCGTAGAGACAATGGAGGCCAATGAGAGTCGCGCCACGGCTTCTAGAGTGATCCAGACGCTTGGCCCGGCTCGGCACGAATGTCGACTTGGCGGAGCCTTTAAAGTGCGCGTCGCGGATGATCTGCGAAGGTGTGTTGTTTTTTTTGGCTATCCAGACGCGACGCCCGGGAAAACCAGTTTTTAGAAGAGAATATAGGTATTGGAGATCTAACTTATACCATTGGATTGTTCCGCCTGTTGTCGGGCAAGAAACGAAATCTTCCAATTTGTCATTCAGGCTCTATAGCCTTATTCCCTAGCGACGAAAAGATACCAGTAATTGATTGGAGAGATGCTTCTAGAAAGAAGGTCATTACGGTTGAGGGATTTTTGGTCGAAACACACAGTCTGCAAGGCCTTAGCGGAGCGCCGGTGTTTGTGCGCCCTCAAGCAGCCATCGATCCGGCTAAGGCTTTAGGAGTTGAGAAGAAAGGATGGCGACCCAGAGAAAGCCGCTTAATCATGTGGCCAATGGTCCAGCTTCGTTTGCTTGGATTGTGGCAAGGATCGTGGGATGCGCCTCCTGACCAAATACTCGCCTCGGAGCCAGGCACAGGCGGCGGCAGAGTGCCGATTGGTATGGGAGTCGTCGTTCCATGCTATAAGATCGTTGAGCTCCTCGACAGCCCTGAGGCAAAGAAGGATCGCGATGAGATCATCACGCGGCTTCAGCCTCAGATGTTCATACTAGAACACGGCAAAGTTTCAGAGACGCCAATTAGTAGTCATATGTCCAAAAACGAGACGTCTATGACGGATGGCCCGAAACCGGAGAACAGCAAGCCATCGAGGATTTTTGCTCAGACTGCCCTGATTTGCGATTCCCTGTACACGGACATCGTAGGCAGATCGATGCTCATCGGCGTCTATACGGACGATTTTCGTGTCTTTCAATTTCCGACGACAATTATCGTAACGTTATTTCTTAGGATAGCCGGGGATGCGGGCACGTATGACATCGAATTTCGCGCCATCGGACCTAACGACGCTGCGCTTTTGCTTCCGAATAAAACAAGAATTACCCTCTCGCCAGAACACGCTTATGAGCCAAAGGTTTTCAACAACTTGAAGATCCAAATTCAGTCTTCTGGATGGATGAAGTTTCAATGGAAGCCGCCGGGCCGCGATTGGGAAACTTTGGTTTCCTGCGACGTAAAATTGTTGGCTTTGCCAGAAACGAAGCCCGCTAAAGAGGCCGCCGCGAATGGGACAGAAGAAAGATGATACGCTCACCGAGGAAGAAATCGCGCGCCGGATGGACAATGCAGTGCGCCGAGCGCTTAACACTCGACCAGTCCTTTTGAAAGAGGTAGCTGGCAAGAGTCGGAGCGCAACGATAAAAAAACGCGCTAGAAAATCTCCTCGATCAAAGCAATCATAGCTCTCATCGCCGCAAGATTTTTCTTGATCCTCACCTTTCGGTTTCTCATCACGAGATCATCGATAGGTCAGGCGTTTCCCAGCCGCGCCGCGCACGGCACGTCGAGCGCGTTCTGTGTCGTCTATGCCCAGCTTCACGCGGTTCGAATAGCGGAAATCGAACTCGTTCAAATAAGCCTGCAAATGCTGTTCGCCACAGTGGTGATAAACGCCCGTAATTCCGCGCTTGAAAATGCCAAAAAAGCCTTCGACCGTGTTTGTCGTCGTCTCGCCGCGCGCATATTCGCCTGAGCCGTGATTGACGGCTTCATGTTTGGCGAATTTCTTTCCCGGCTCTTTGTACCACTGCGCTTCGTCAGTATTCAGCGTGCTATCTAGAACGACATGCGCGCCGAGGATTTTCTTGATCGTCGGAATGGTGAGGTCGTCCACCTTGATCGAAACGGAACGGCCGCCGCGCTCGACCATCGTAAGAACCTTGCGTTTGGTCGCGGTACCGCGCTGGCTCTGCCAACCTTTGCCGCTTACGAAAACGTCTTTCGGCTTGCCAATATAAGTTTCGTCCACCTCGACCGTCTTGCCCTTGCCGCCTAGCGGTTCGGGGTCGCGATCAGCCATCGCTTCGCGAACGCGATGCGCAAGAAACCAAGCAGTCCGGTAAGAGCCGATTCCCAGAGAGCGCATCAATTGGTGAGCGGAAATGCCTTTTTTGCTTCCGGCCATCAGTCGAAAAGCAAGAGCCCATTTTTGTAGCGGAAGGTGACTCGATTCCATCACTGAGCCGACGGTCACTGAAAATTGCTCTCCACAAGCCCGACATTTGTAAACGCCCTGACGGTGGGCTTTGCCCTCTAGCTTTGTAGCTTCGTTCACGACACCGCAATGCGGGCAAACCGGGCCGTTTGGCCAACGGATGCCTTCAAAATAGGTGCGTGCGGCATCTTCATCGTGGAAAATAGGATCGGAAAGATCGACTGACATTTGAAGCTCCTATGTTCCGAACAATGCCAGAACCCAAGTAGGTTTGTCAAGTGCATAAGTTCCTTTTTTGTTCTTGGGGAGCCCGGTACTTTCCGGATGCGTCAAGCGCAGCGCGTGGCTCGACATCTCGGACAGCACCCGCCGCGATCCGAATTTCCGATATTGCCGCGGCTCCTTTGGCGAGCGATCTATTTTCCGAGCGCGGCGCTCTGCTGATCGAGCCAGGCAAGAACCTTCTTCCATTGGGCTTCGCCCGGATATTGCGCGACCAATGGCGCGAGAATGGCGCGGGCTTGCACGAGCGCGGTTTGTGCATTCGCTGAATCGCCCGCTTTCTTGTAGACGAACGCGAGCTTCGCATAGAAAACCGCGAGTTCGCCCTGCAAGCCGACGTTGCCGGGATTGGATTTCGCGAGGCGAACCATGATTGCGAGGCTTGCCTGATAGGATTTGAGCGCGTCGGGCAGATTGCCCTCTTCCAAATGTGCATCGCCGACCTTCTCGTACGATACAGAAAGGTCGCGCTGCCAATCGCCATTGCCGGGATCGGATGTCGCCAGGCGATCGCTTATGTCGAGGGCCGCCAGATAGGATTTCAGCGCCCCGGGCGGATTTCGCTCCGCAAACTGCACATTTCCGGTCTTTTCGTATGCGATCGAAAGATCGCGCTGCCAGACGAGATTGCTGCGATCGGATCTCGTCAGGCGCTCTCGGATGGCGAGAGATGCCTGATAGGATTTCAACGCTTCGGGCAGATTGGCTTGCGCGACCTCGACATTGCCGATTTTTTCGTAAGCGACCGAAAGATCGAGCTGCCATTCGGCATTCTCGGGATCGGTCTGGACAAGCGGCAAGAGGATATCGCGCTTGGCCTCGTAGGACGTCAATGCCGCGGCAAGATCGCCTTCCGCCATTTGAACATCGCCGATCTTTTCATGAGCGATGCCGAGATCGTCCTGCCAGCGGATATTGCGCGAATCGGATTTGACCAGGCGCTCGGCTATCGCAAGGCCAGCTTCATAGGATTGCAACGCCTCGAGCAGATCCTTCTGCGCGACCTGCACGTCGCCTATTCTCTCATGTGAGCTCGAGAGGTCGCGCAGCCATTGGGCATCGCCGGATTTTGCGAAGCGCTCGGCGATGGCAAGGCCGGCTTGGAAAGATTTGAGCGCCTCCGCCAGATTTCCCTCAGCGAGCCGGACCGCGCCGATCCTGTCGCATTCGATATTGATGCCATATTCCAAGCGGGCATAAAGTTGATCCGCGTTGCCCGGCTTTGCGGCGAGCATGGTCTCGTAGATCTGCTTGGCCTCACCGCCGGCGGCGAGCGCACCCGCCGTATCGCCGATTGCCAGCAGCGAACGGGCGGTCTCGTCGAGCGCCGCCGCCTCGCTCAGCCTGAGATCCGGCGTGACCTGCCCGGATTGAATCAATTGCTCCTGCAAGCCGCGGGCCCGATCGAGTCCTTGACGAGATTGGCGGGAACACCCTTCGCGTTGCGGAATTTTTGCGCCAGATCGAAAACGAGGCCGTTCGCCGTCTTGGTGGCCAGCGCCAGCGTCGTCTCGGCGCGCTGGCGCTCGCGAACCGCGATACCCCTTTGCCAAAAGGCGAGCCCGGCAAGAGCGAGCGCGAGGATGAGGCCTGCCGCCAAACTGCCTGTAAGAACATTGCGGCGGCGGCTCGCCGCGCGCCGGCTCTCGAGGATGAAGGCCTGCGTTGCTTCTGTCGGCAGCGGCGCGGCGGCTGGGCGTGCGGCAATCCAGCTTTCGGCTTCCTCCAAAGCGGGCGAACGCAAGAGCAGTCCTGCCGACCTGCCGGCTTCCGCCCAGCGGCGCCCCGCCTCGCCAAATTCGGTATGTCTCCTGATCCAGTCGATGTCTGTGCCCAGCGCCTCGCAGAGCCGATCGAAGCTCTCGTCGAACTTTGGCTCCTCGTCGAAGAAGATGAAATTGAGCCGCGCCAGCGGCTCCGGGACCTGTGTGTCCACGCGCCTGACAACGACCGGAGCGAAGCGCTTGTTGAGCGAGGCGGCGAAAGCCACTTCCTTGGCGCAGACGGGAGAGGCAACCGAATCCGGGCTCAGCACGAAGATGACCGTGTCGGCGGCGGCAATGAGCGACTGGATGCGCGCCCACCAATCCTCGAAGGCGTAGATCTCGCTGCGATCGATCAGCGGCTCGAATTGGCGTTGCTTGAGGGCCGCGTCGAGCCGATCGGCAAAGGTCATATCCTTGCGCGAATAGGAAATGAAGACCTTGGCTCGAGGTCCCTCGCCCGCAGCGTCGCTCGCCATTGGGGCCCGTTCTGCAACTCAACAAAATATTAAGAGCGGACACTTAAGCCGAAATTTCGGGAATTTCAAAGAACTCCACGCAGGCGGGCGATTGCGCGCCCGCTTTTCCCGCGCGCGCGGGAAGAAGCAACGCGAATATGTCATGCTACGGAGATTTCGGCTCTCTATCCTGCCTTATTGCACCTATGGTCATTAATCACGGGATTTGCGAAATTCCAAAATTCATTGATAGGCAGGTCGCCGCGCCGACAAGTTTCAGCCCAAGCGCTTGCTCGGGACTTCCCGCGCACATTTCTCGTACCTGATTTTTTTATAGGTGATTTATGAAAAGAGCGAAAAGATCCGCTGCTCCTTTGTCATTTTTGCTGACCTCTTGGCTTCTCGCATGGCTCGTAGCGGGATTTCCGCAAACCTGCGCGGCCGATGCACCCACCGTCGAGGGCGTTACCCTCGGCGAGAAGCAGACCGACCTCAAGAGCTCGGACGAATTCGATTGCGGCGAAATGAAAGGATCGATGAAGGTCAGGCATGGGCCAGTCGATGTGAAGCTGAGCACCGGCAAGACGCAGAAAGTGCCCGACGCCATCACGGTCAGCTTCTCCAGCAAGAGCTGCAATGATTGTGTCTGGGTCCAATTCAATTGGCGCAAGGTTGTCGTCACGGTCAAAGAAGGTGGAAGCGACGTCGAAAAGACGCTGAAGGGCAAGGCGCCGTCCCCTTATCTCGATCCGAAGTCCGGCCAGGAGAAAGACGATTATTCCTACGAGCTCACCGAGGACGAGACTAAGAGCCCCAAGTGGAACGTCGATTCGCCCCATTACGGCGATGACCCGACGATGTCGGGCAAGAAGAGCTGCCTGCAGAGCGTCGATTGCACGAACGACGTCAATCTCGTCGGAGATACGCCATCGAGCATGTTCGGCTACAATCGCCGGACCTCGGAGCTCTTGAATGCGTATAGGCTCGACGCCACCAACCAGCAGATCGTAAAGAACGCGACGAAGATCAAAGTCTATTTTCACGCAGATACATATCTGATCTGCAAGGGCAAGATCTGCGCCAGGATATCCTGGAATGCCACGTGGACGATCGACGTAAAGGACGGCAAGACCGACCAACAGAAGTTTCCGAAGGCCCCGGACTATTCCGACGTCAAGATCGATACGGGCGTTCAGCTCACAGACGAGCAGAAGAGCGCACTGAACGATCAGTTCAAGGGACAGACGGTCCTGAAGTAAGACTTTTCTTTCCCGTCGGCAAAGACTCGATTCCGATCAAGCCGAAAGCCCCATAATCTCCCGTGCGGCACGACGAAGAAAGGCCACTGCCGGTTCGAGGCTCGGGCGTTCCAACAACAACGGCTCGCGCAAATATTGCGTCATCAGCTCGGCAGATTGATTCACCCGCCGCACTTCCTCGACAAAGGCCGCGAGCGTCGGAAAGGAAATCCGGTTGATGATCGCGCGCGGATTGAAATCGACCGTGAAATAGGGATCGGAGAAATAGAGCGGGATGCAGCCGGCCGCCCAGGCTTGAAACGCCTTCTCGGTGTAATAGCCGGGAAAGATCGAATTCTCGAAACAGAGATTGAAGCGGTATTCGCGCAAGAAATCATATTTGGACCGCAGGACCGGTTCCCCCGACATTCCGCCGAAAACATCGACCTCGCCCACCTGCGACAGCGCTTCCAGAGCCAATGCTCTATGCGCTTCGCGATAGCTCGAGACGAGGCAGCAGAATTTCGGGCGCAGCTCGATGTGCTCGCGTGGCGCCAGGAGCGAATCGATTTCCACACGCTCTTCGTGCCCGTGACTTCCACAGGGGATGCGCGGGGCGAGATCCCCGGTCCATTGAAGCTCGCCATACCACTCAGGCAGGCGAAAATTGCGCCCACCGTACGTATCGAAATCGCAGGAGAGCGAGAACCTATAGAAATCGTATCTCGGGCGCACGTTCTCCCCGATGATGACGATGGTCTTGTCGGGATAACGCGCTTGCGCGTGTGGAAAGACGCTCATCAATACGATGTCGGCCTCTTCTTCGTCCTCGACGACTTGGAACGGACCGAAGGCTTGCGTCATAAGGAGATTCCAGAATCCTTTACGCAGATCGAAAGCCGGATAGAAATTCCGCACGCAGATCGAAACGCCATCCTTCGGAGAAAGGGTCTGCCTCCCCTTGCGGCGTGCGACAGATCTGACTGCCGAAAAAAGCCGATGCATCGAATGAACGAATTGCGTGAGAAGGGATAAGAAACCCGCGTGTAGTCTTCGCCGTCGCGGTTGACAACAGCGAAGTTGACCCGGCAAATCGCAATGCGATCAGGCTTGGCGCCGCTTGATCAAAAGCAAGCCCATGATCGCAAGGGCGAGCGAGATGGGAAAATGCAGAAATCCGACCGCCGCGAATTGGACGCCCTGCGACTCGAAAACCGGCTGCGACATGCCGAGCGCGTGCCAATAGGTCCAAAGGCTTATCGGCTCGAAAGATCCGCCGCCCAGCCAGTGCCAGCAATCAACTCCAACAAGAGCAATCGCAACCATTACGAGCAAAAAACCAGAGGACATCTCGCCCTCCTTCTGCCCCTTCCACCCTCGCCCAAAGTCGAGACCGCCGCAGGAATGCGCAATATAAGTTGCACCCTGAACGATATTTCGCCTGTCCCGCTCGCATTCTCCTTTCCCGACGCGCTGAACTTAGCATCCGCGCCTTGCAAGCGACTTAAGGCGAAGGGTTAAACTCTGTCGGCGGAAATAGGGATTGCTCAGTAAAGTGCCGCTCTTCGTTCGAGCGGCCGACCGCGATGTCCATACTGGCAGCGGTCGAACGGCAGCCTATTTCCGAATCGGAACTATAGGTTCACAAGTGAGAAGCACTATAGCTGGCGGAGACCGTTGTTTCTCCTGTAGAAAAAACATTTCTAAGATAGCATGCTTTTCATCGAGTCGGACTGCCGAGCGCTTGAAACAGCGCGCTGCAGCATGGAACTCGAGAAAGGCAATAGGTATTGGAGCGCCGCGATATGCGACTCGGGGCGAGGAGCACTTCCCGGCACCTGACCGGCGTTACGCACATTTTCAGCACCGATGGACGAGCAGGTTCATGTCTAGATTTTCGGACGATCAATTTGGTCGAAGCACCCTCAGCATCAACGAAGCTTTGCAAGCCGTCGAGGACGCGCTGATTGAACTCGGGTTCGACAATTATGTGTTCGCGACCGAGCGCGGCACCTTCAGATGGCAGACCATCGAGCGGGCCATAACGGAAGCCTCTGACCAGTCAGGATAGCGCGCCCGCGCTTTACCTCTTCGAATTCGACTTGCGGTCCTTGCTCGGCGACCCGACCTCGGTCTCGGGTTGAGTCATCGAGGGCGGATCGCTTGCCGGAAAAGATTCCTCGAGCGCTTCTTCCAGATCATCTTCGGTGCTCTCGGCCTTCTCAATGGCGCGTTCTTTGCGCTGCGCCTCGAGTTTCTCCTTTTCGGCCGCCGGCCCGCGCGTGGTCGTCTTCGCCATCGTTCCCTCCTTCGCCTTTCGCTCTCAATGCGCGAGGGTTAGAATTGTTTCCGGCCGATCGGAACGGCGCTCTTGTGCTGCTTCCGTTTGGACCAGCCGACATGAACTTCCGCCAATGCAGATCGAGGAGAGCGATGTGACCGAGGACGAGCGCGCCATCCGCCAAGTGGTCGAAACTTGGATGTCCGCCAGCAAGGCAGGCGATCTCGCGACCCTACGCGACCTCATGACCGACGACGTCATTTTCATGGTGCCGGGCCGCCTGCCTTTCGGGAAGGAGGCTTTCGCCGCAGACGGCGCGCAGAGAGCAGACATGAAGATGGACGGAACGGCCGAGATCCTCGAGCTGCGCGTGTTGCAGGATTGGGCCTTTATTCGCAATCGCATCGACGTCGTCCTGACGCCGCCCGGCGCGGCGCCCATGCGCCACTCGGGATATACGCTGTCTCTCCTGCGCAAAGACGCCGATGGCCGGTGGCGACTGGCGCGCGACGCCAATCTCGTGACGGCGGAAACCTGACTTGGTCGCCTGAGCCCAGACAGGGCTGAAGCCCGCGCGCTATGCCGCCAGCGATCCTGAATTCTCTTATAGAGTCAGAATTTCTTAGAAGACCCGCGGCCCCGCCCCTCCTAAAGCTCGCACGTTGCCGTGGAGGGAAAAATGTTCAAATCCAAATTCATGAGCCTGTTGAGAGGCGCCGGCATCGCGCTCGGCCTCTCCTGCACATTGACAATAACTGCGACGCAAGCTTGGGCCAATGCCTATCTCATTCAAACGAACAAGGGGCCGGTGCAAGGTTTCCTCACCAATGGGATCGCGGAATTTCTCGGCATTCCCTATGCCGCGCCCCCGCTCGGTAATCTACGCTGGCGTCCGCCGCAAGCGCATCAGGCCTGGACCAACGTCCTGCAAGCCAAGGCATTCGGTCCTGAATGCGCACAGATCCAGCTCCTCGGGGTCTTCGCAGGCCCGGCGAACAACAACGAAGATTGTCTCTACCTCAACATCTTCTCGCCGAATGTAAGCTCGAAGGCCAACCTACCCGTCATCTTCTGGATCCACGGTGGCGGCAATATCGATGGGGCGAGCAATGGCTATGACGGCACGAAGCTCGCGACCCAGGGCCACGTCGTCGTCGTGACCATCAATTATCGGCTCGGCCTCCTCGGCTGGCTCGCAAATCCGGCGCTCGATGCCGAAGGCCACCTCTTCGGCAATTACGGCCTGCTCGATCAGCAGTTCGCCATCAAATGGGTGAAGCAGAATATCCGGGCCTTCGGCGGCAATCCGAACAATATCACCGTCGGCGGACAATCTGCCGGCTCGCTCGACACGCAGGCGAATATGGTTTCGCCGCAGGTGTCGGCCGGGTTCTTCCAACATGCGATCTTTGAAAGCGGCGTGCAGGAACCGGCGCCGCTCGACTTCGCCGAACAGCACGGAACGGCTTTCGCGCTCGCGGCAGGTTGCGGCGCGGGCGCGACGCCCGCGGTTGCCAAATGCCTTCGCAACCTGACGGCCGCGCAGATCATGAACCTGCAGAACACGGGCAATTACGCGACCCAGAACGGCGTCATCGGCGACGGCCAAGTCCTGCCGCCGAGTTTCGCAGACGCTTATAAGAGCGGCAATTTCCTCCAGATTCCCGTCATCAGCGGCATGACGCACGATGAGGGCGCCTTCGGTCTGGCCGTGACCGAATATTCGGAAAATCCGCGCGTGCCGTTCTCGGCGACGGATTACGACAACATCGTCATGAGCACGTTTAGCGGCAATGCGGGTCCGGCCGGCTCGCCGCCACCCTATCCCGCCGGTACTCCCAAGAAGGTAATGCAGCTCTATCCGCTCGCCTCCTATCCGACACCGCAGCTTGCCTTGACGGCGATCGAGACGGACGGGGCCGTTTTCTTCGAATGCCCGCAGCGCCAGATCAACCGGTTGATCGCCGCCAAAGTGCCTCTCTACGCCTATAGGTTCGACGATCAGACGGCGCCCTTCTACTTCCCGAAAATGCCGGGGTTCGTGTCGCTCGCCTACCACACGGCCGATATTCAATATCTTTTCCCGCTCTGGCACGGCGGCCCGCAAGGCATTCCGCATCCTCTGAACAAGGCACAGACGCAACTTTCCGACGAGCTCGTTGCGGCCTGGACCAACTTCGCCTGGACCGGCAATCCGAACGGACAGGGAAACAGCCCTTGGCCGCGCTACCAGCTCGGCGCGACCAATTCCTATTGGCTGTCGGAGAATATTCCGCAGCTGTCCCTCATCACGGATGCCCAGTTCTACAACACGCATAAATGCAGCTTCTGGGACACGGTCACCAACTACTGACCGGCGCCCAAAGCGGGTCGAAAGCGGCAGTCTCGGCTGCCGCTTCTTTTTTGGCGTTCGGCTACCGGCCGCGGAATGAACCTATCCGCCGCCCGGCGCGACCAAGAAGAAGAAGCTCAAGGGAGCGCCGCCATGGACATCAATATCGTGCTTTTTCTGGCCTGTGCCCCGCTTTGGCTGCTCGCGGCGATAGCGGCGGGATTTCTCAGCCTAGGCATCGTCGTTGCGAGCGAAGCGAAGCAATCCAGGCGAAGCACAGAACTCTTGTTTGCTTCGTCGCTGCGCTCCTCGCAATGACGCCCCGACTTCACGTCTTCAGCCGATAGCCGGTCTTGAAGATCCAGGTGATGATCGCAAGGCACACGCAGAGGAAGACGAGCGTCATGCCGAGGCTGATCGCGATATTCACGTCCGAAATGCCGTAAAAGCTCCAGCGAAAGCCGCTGATGAGGTAAACGACCGGATTGAACAAAGTGACGTCGCGCCAAAGCGGCGGCAGCATGTGGATCGAATAGAAACTGCCGCCCAAAAAGGTGAGCGGCGTCACGATGAGAAGCGGGATCAATTGCAGTTTCTCGAAACTATCGGCCCAGATGCCGATGACGAAGCCGAACATGCTGAAAGTGACGGCGGTCAGCAGCAGGAAGCCGATCATCCAGAGCGGATGGATGACGCGAATGTCGACGAAGAGCGCCGCTGTCGCAAGCGTAATCAATCCGAGGACAATGGATTTGGTCGCCGCCGCGCCGACATAGGCGATCACGATTTCGATTGCCGAGACAGGGGCCGACAGGATTTCGTAGATCGTGCCGACGAACCGCGGGAAATAGATCCCGAAAGACGCATTCGAAATGCTCTGGGTGAGCAGGTTCAGCATGATGAGCCCCGGCACGATGAATGCGCCATAGCTCACCCCGCTCACATGCGAGATGCGCGAGCCG
Organism: Beijerinckiaceae bacterium; assembly: GCA_021324915.1. Classification (GTDB taxonomy): domain Bacteria; phylum Pseudomonadota; class Alphaproteobacteria; order Rhizobiales; family Beijerinckiaceae; genus Methylovirgula. The sequence continues at coordinate 166,331 of JAJPIC010000012.1, forward strand.
ATCGCCGAGCCGAAGACGATGAAATAGAGCGCGGTCGAGAGCACGGGCGAGACGACGCTCTGCAGGAGCGTGCGCCGCGTGCGCGCCATTTCATATTGATAGATCGCGCGGATCGCCTGAACGTTCATGGCGCCCTCCGGATGAGGCTGACGAATATATCCTCGAGCGAACTTTCCTCGGTGCGCAGGTCCTTGACCTCAACGCCTGCCTTGACGAGGTCGATGAGCAGCGCGGCGACGCCGCCGTGCTCGCTATTGTCGTAATGATAGACGAGCTCACGTTTGTCGGGCGACAAGGTGAGCGGATAGGCCGAGAGCGTCGCTGGAATCTCTTCGATCGGCGCCGCCAGGATGAGCGTAAGGCGCTTCTTGCCGAGCTTCAACATCAATTCTTTCTTGTCCTCGACCAGGATCAATTCGCCCTTGTCGATCACCCCGACCCGGTCGGCCATTTCCTCGGCTTCTTCCAGATAATGAGTGGTGAGGATGATGGTGGTGCCGGCATCGCGCAGCCGGCGCACCAATTGCCACATGTCGCGGCGCAGTTCGACGTCGACGCCGGCCGTCGGCTCGTCGAGGAAGAGAATCTGCGGCTCGTGGGAAAGCGCCTTGGCGATCATCAGCCGGCGCTTCATGCCGCCCGAGAGCTTGCGGACCTGAACGTCCTTCTTTTCCCAGAGCGAGAGCTCGCGCAGGATCTTCTCGATATAGGCAGGGTTCGGCTTCTTGCCGAAAAGACCGCGGCTGAGGCTCACCGTCGCCCAGACGCTCTCGAAGAAATCGATGGTGAGCTCCTGCGGCACGAGGCCGATGAGCGAACGCGCCGCGCGATATTCGCGCTCGATATCATGGCCGTCGGCGGTGATTTTCCCGGCGCTTGGCGTGACGATGCCGCAGATGATGCTGATCAGCGTCGTCTTGCCGGCGCCGTTGCGGCCGAGGAGCGCAAAGATCTCCCCGCGGCGTATGTCGAGCGAGACGTCGCGCAGCGCCACCTGGCCGCCGGCATAGGTTTTGGAAACGTGACTGACGTGAATGATCGGGAGCATTGTGATGGCACGGTTGGTCCGCAATCACCGCCAAATCCGCTGGAAGTGGTAGCGATCGCGAATATTGGCGTCGAAATAGCGTCCGGCCGAAGGCGCCGCAAGCAGGTCTTCGTAGACCTGAGCCGGAACTTCGAAATAGACGTATTTGCCGCCGCTCTTGAATGTTATGGTGAGTTGCCGCGATCTGCGATCATAGGTGACGAAAGACATCGCCGACGAACTGATCGCGGGCATGAAGCCCCTTCTGCTCTTGTGCTGGCTTGCCTACTCCTGGCCTTGTTGCGCCGGTCCCGCGAGCTTGTCGTAATATTTGGTGACAAGCGCAATATTGCCGGGAAGAGCGGCCGGCGGCGGAGACTTGAGCTGCAGATGCAGTTCGTCGAGCGCTTCCTTCTTGTCTTCCGGTTTCATGCTTCTGTCGCCCTCGACCGCGTTGATCTGAAGCCTGATCGCAGCTTCCGCCCCGATGTATCTCTTGGTCTGCGGATCGAATCCGGCCATCACCAAGCTGATCGTGCCCGCAACTGCGCTGAAATCGGCGTAATTGGCAAAGCCGTGCTTCTTCGCGGCATCGTCGAGCGCGGCCAAGATTTTGGGATCCGGCTGCTGGGCGCCTTGCGGCACTTTTTCCAGGATCGCATTGATATCCTCCTGCGCCGCAATGAAATTCTGGATCTGCTGGTCGGTGAGCGCGACTTGCTTCTCCGTTGGCGCTTGCGCGGATTCCTGCGCCAGCGCGAAACCGCCGAGCGGAGCGATCGATGTGCCGAGCGCAAGGCTCAGTGCCAATGCGAAAGATGAAAGGCGCATAACGTCTCCTTTCGGGCTTGAGATCGGACAGATTAGCGCTGAACGGTGCCAGAATCTTGACAGAAACGACCGGGTTTCCGTGGCCGCGGTTTGGCTCTAGGCCCCTGGCATAGCAGAGTTTTTGACGGCCTCGATGAGCTGTTTCAAGGTGAAGGGCTTCGGCAGGAAGCCGAAATCCTCCCCCTCCGGCAGGTTCTTGGCGAAGGCATCTTCCGCATAGCCCGAGACGAAGATCACCTTCGCTTGGATGCCGCGCTTGCGCAATTCGCCGAACATGGTCGGTCCATCCATTTCCGGCATGACGACGTCGGAGACGATCAAGTCGATCTTCGGATTGTTTTCGGCGATTTCGAGCGCTTCGGCGCCGTTCGCCGCTTCGAGCACGCTATAGCCGCGCGCCGCGAGCGCCCGCGCTCCGAAGGCACGCACCGCCTCTTCATCCTCGACGAGAAGAATTGTGCCGTGCCCGGTGAGATCGGCAGCCGCTTTTTTGGCCGGCTCCTTGCGCGTCTCTTCCTCCCCCGCCACCGCAACATAGCGCGGCAGAAGAATGCGGAACGTCGTGCCCCGTCCGACGGTCGAGTCGCAGAAGACGAAGCCGCCGGTCTGCTTGACGATGCCATAGACCATTGCGAGGCCGAGCCCCGTGCCTTTGCCGACTTCCTTCGTCGTGAAGAAGGGCTCGAAGATCTTGTCTTTCACCTCCGGCGGAATGCCATGCCCCGTATCTTCGACCTCGACCATCACGTAATCGGCCGCCTGCAGCGCCTCTTCGCCGAGCTTGGCGCAATCGGCCGCGTTGAGGTTCTGCGTGCGCAGCTCGATCCGGCCGCCATTCGGCATGGCGTCGCGCGCATTGACGATGAGATTGATGATGACCTGCTCGAACTGGTTGACATCGGCCTTGACGAGCCAGAGATCGCGCCCATGGCGCAGATCGAGGCCGATCTTCTCGCCGACGAGCCGGCGCAGCAGCATCTGCAATTCGGAAAGCACGTCGCCGAGTTGCAGGACCTCGGGCCGCAAGGTCTGGCGCCGCGAAAAAGCCAGCAATTGGCGGACCAATCCTGCCGCACGATTGGCGTTCTGCTTGATCTGCATAATGTCCTGGAAGGACGGATCGGTCGGCCGATGATTGGCGAGCAGCAGGTCGGAATAGCCGATGATGGCGGTCAGCACATTGTTGAAGTCATGCGCAATGCCGCCGGCGAGCTGGCCGATCGCCTGCATCTTTTGCGATTGGGCGAAATTCTCCTTCAGCGTGCGCAATTCGGTTGTGTCGAGCGCATAGATCGTCGCGCCTGACCCATCCGCCTCGTCGGCCGGCGAGATCAGGAGACGGGCCGAGCGGCCCTTCTCGCCGGCGAGACCCAAATCGACCGGCGGCAGATCGCTCTTCGATTCGGCGGCGGCTGCGATCGAAGCGGCGAGCGCGCCGCGGTCCGCTTCGGGCACGCCTGCCAGAATGTTGCGTGCATCGGCCCCCTTCAGCGCTTCCGGCATCAATTTGGCGAAGGCGGCGTTCGAACGCTTGATCCGTCCCGTCTTGTCGACAATGGCCAAGGCCATCGGCGCGGCATTGAAGACGCGGGCAAAGCGCACTTCGGCGGCACGCAGGTCCTCGGCAGGCTCCTCGCCGGGCGCTCGGTTGAAGACCAGCGTGCGCGAAGGACCCGGCAGTCCATCCTGGCCGAAAGCAACGCGATGCAGCAGGCGCACCGGCAGGCTCTGCCCGTTGCGGCGCTTCAAATCCATGTCGAACTGCTCGGTCACGACGTCGCCCGGCGCGCCGGCGAGGCTCGACAGGAGAACGGCGCCGCCGCCGGCAATGAAATCGCCGAGTTCCAATCCGCCGGAGCCGACCTGCGCGAGGTCATAATCGAGCCAGCCGGCAAGCGTGGCATTCATGTAGGAGACGGCGCCCGAAGCATCGCAGGAGAAGAAGCCGGCCGGCGCGTGGTCGAGAAAGTCGATGGCGTGCTGTAGTTCCTGGAAGACGTTCTCGTGCCGCTCGCGCTCGCGGGTCACATCGGCCACCGACCAGAGCGTTGCACGTTTCGCGCCGGCATAATTCAGCGGCCGCACCCGGATCCGATACCAGCCGACCTCGGCATCGCCGCTGAGCGGCGGAGAGATGCGCAATTCCTCGGTATTGCGCTTGCCATCGCGTGCAGCTTGCGCGAGCCGATAGACCGCTTCCGAGACATCGGCAGGCCCGGAAAAGAGCCGCTCCACTGTTTTCAGCCGGCTGGCGTCGCTTGCGCCCGAGAGGCGCATATAAGATTCGTTCGCGTAGAGGATCTTGCCCTCCGCGTCGCTGACGATGAGCCCCTCGGGCCCGCTGTCGCAGACGAGCTTGGTCAGATCATTGCGCAGCGCTTGACCGGAAAATTGCAGGAAGCCGACCGCATAGCCGAAGAGGCCGAAAATTCCGACAACCGCCAGCAGCGCCAGAAGAACGATGACCAAAGTGCCTGCCGTCTCTTTGGGCAGGATCGAGATGGCGATGACGGGCGCAACGAGACAAGCGGCGAAGAGCAGGACGAGGCCTGGGCTGCCGGCACGCTCGGTACGATCGAAAGCAAGCGGCTGGTCAGTCATTGCCTCTCTCCGATTCGCCAGCATGAGCCGCGGGGCGCACCATTGCAATCGGGCGAACCCATTTTCCGTCCGTCATGGCTCGGTGCGAATTCTCGTGCCGGTGGCGCACCGGTGGCAAAAGATGTTAACCATCTATTAACCCTTACCCGGCACCAGCGGTCGAGTCGTGTTAGGCTGGTAAAAGCAGGGAAAGGAACCCTAAAAGGTTGCGCTGGTTTGGCTTGTCAAAATGCTCTAGATCAAGAGCTTAGGGCGCATTCCTGACGCATGCCGGACGCGGGTTGGCCCTTTCGGGTAGATCTTCATAAGAATCAAGCGAGTGTTCCATGTCGGCCCTGGGCGGCCTTTCAGAAAACAAAGCCTTGATCGTGGCCGCCGCTGCGGTGGCTTTCTTCGTTGCGGCCGTGCTCATCCTGCTCGTCTTCCGTCTCGCTTTCGGGCGGCGGCTGCGGATGGCGGGCGGGCGCGGGCGCCAGATGCGGCTCGGCATCGTCGATGCCTTCGATCTCGATCGTCAGCGGCAATTGGTGATCGTCCGGCGCGACAATGTCGAACATCTCGTCATGATCGGCGGCCCCAATGACGTTCTGATCGAATCGCAGATCGTTCGAGCCGAGGCCCGCGAGGGGCGTTCGCGCGCGGAGCCGCGCGAGAGGAGCGAAGCGCCGCAAATGCCAATGGCTGCGCAGGCGCCGGTAAAGCCGCTCGAGCCGAAACTGCCGCTGCCGCCCTTCATGCCGGAGCCGCAGCAGCCTGCAGCGCAAGAGCCTGCGCCGCCCGTTTCGCCAGTCAGGCTGCAGCCGCTCACGCCCCGAAACACGGCTCCTCCCGTGCCGCCGCCCGGTGCGCCGCCGCGTCGTCAGCCATTACGTCCGGATCTCAAGCCTCTGCCTGAGGCACCGCGGAAGACCGAGGCGGAACCGCCGCCGTCCAATCCTTCGGCTCAGCAGCCCGTGAGCCCGACGCTGCCCCCGGCGGCGCCTCTGCCGCAGACGCCACCGGCCTCTCCGGGGCCCGGGGCGCCCTCGCCAGGTCCTGGCGGCCCCCCGAGAATGCCTGGGACGCAGCCGAGCTTCGCGCCGCGCTGGCCCGCGCGCACCACGCAGGCCAAGCCGCCGAGCAATCCCCCCTCGGGGGCTGGCCAAGCGCCTGCTCCGGGTCCGGGACAGAACGATGCGGGAGCGCCCTCGCAGCCGGTACCGGACGCGATGGAATCGCTCGAAGAGGAAATGGCGAAGCTTCTCGGTCGCGACCCGGGCAAATAAGCTCGCTCTGGAAAAGCGCGGAGCGCTTTTCCCAAAGAGTCATGCTCCGTTCAGAAGCCTAAAGCGCGCTTGGTTGGGTCGGGCGTGTTGCTCTTCGCATTGCTCGACACCGAGCTCGCGGCGCTCGTCTGTGCCTGCTGCGGCTCTGAATCCTGATCGACCTCGACCGGCGCACGATAGCCGGGCGGCGGCTGCGTCAAATATTGGCGCGGCGGGTCGACACCGACCTTGAGGGCGGTCGCCGACTTGGAATCATCCTGTTTGACGAAACCGAACCAATCGAACGAACCGAGCGGATTGCTCAGCGACCAGCCTTGCGAGTCGCCGGAGCCGCCGGAACCGCCCCAAGGGGTTGCAATCCGATTATTGGGATTAGCATTGCTCGCGACATGCGCATTCTGGTCCCACGGCACCGAGACTTTCTTGTCTCCCGTAATACTGCCCGGATCGGGCGGGGAATCCGCTTTTGACTGTTGAGCCGGTTGCGCCGACTGGTCCGACTGATCCGCATCGGCGCTCGCATCAGCACCCGCATCGGGCGATGGCGGGGCTGGGCGGCGCGAATCCGCTTCCGCCGCGTGGCGGGCGCCCGCGTCCGGATCGTTCGGCCAGTCCGCCGGCCGCACTTTCGCCGTTTGTGGCGGCGGCAGATCCATCTTGGGCGGGACGACGAGCGCCGGCCGCGCGCTATAGTCAATCGTGCTGTCGGCCGGATCTTTCGGTCCCATCCCGACAAAGCCAAGGAACGAATTCCACGGGTCCGCGGCAGCAGGTTCGGCTGCGCCGAAGGCGAGCCAGGCAACGGCCGCCGCAAAGCCCAGCCGATGGATCACGCGCGTTCTGTCCATGATCATCCTTTCACCGCAGACGACCATTGTGCGACAGTTCGCGGCAATTTGTGGGCACGCTCACTTCTTGTAGGCACGCTCACTTCGCCGCGCCGCGTTCGGACCGCAGCAGAGGCTCCAGAAGCAACAGGCCAACTCCGGCACAGATCGCTACATCGGCCAGGTTGAAAACGTACCACGAAAAACGGCCTACGTGGAAATGGTAGAAATCCGCGACATAGCCATAGGCGAGCCGGTCGCAGGCGTTTCCAAGCGCGCCGCCGATGATGAGACCGAGGCCCAGCGCGGTGAATTTGGTCCGCGCATGCCACAGCCAAAATCCGAGCAGCGCGATGGCCACGACCGCGAGGACCAGAAGGGACCAGCGGCCCATCGCGCCATCATTGCTGAACAGCGAATAGGATATCCCCGGATTTTTGGCGAGAATGACATCGAAAAAGGGCGTCAGCCGCAGAGGCTGATGCGCCGCAATGTCATAGCCGAAGATGAGCCAGAGCTTATTGGCCTGATCGATCGCGAATGCGGCGAGCGCCGCCGCCAAACCGAGCCACCGCGCGCCGATCGCAAGCTTCGAGCCCGGTATTGCCGCGGTTTTATCGACGCTCACGGCCAGAGCCCTCGCGCTCGCAATTCGCGCAGAGCCGCGGCGTCACGCGGGGTCACGTCGGGAAATTCGGGATCCGAACCGACCAGCGGCGAGATCTTCCAGGAGCGGGCGCACTTGCGGCCTTGAGCCGGTGTCGGCACGACCGCCACGCCGGGTACTTCCGGCAGGCGGAACGCGTCAGGCGGCCCCTCGCCTGCTTCGATCGCAATGTCGGAGGTGATGCAGATCTCGGCGAAATCGATCCCGTCGAGCAGGCCGCGCAGCTCTGGATCGGCGATGAAGACGCGCGGCGCCGCTTCGAGCGAAGAGCCGATCACCTTCTTGGCCCGTTCGATCTCCAGCGCGCCGGTGACAACGCTGCGAATTTTGCGGATCTTCTCCCACTTTGCGGCAAGCGCATCGTTGCGCCAAGCGGCCGCAATCTCGGGGAAGCTTTCAAGATGAACCGAAACCGCTTGGGGATAGCGCGAAAGCCAAGCCTCCTCGCAGGTAAAGACGAGAATCGGCGCGAGCCACAAGGTGACGGCGCGGAAGACCCGCTCGATCGTCTCGAGCGCCGCCAGCCGCTTTGCGCTCGACAAGGGATCGCAGTAAAGCGCGTCCTTGCGGATATCGAAATAAAAGGCCGAGAGATCGGTGTTCAAGAAGCCCGTGAGCCGCGCGACGACGCGCTTATAGTCGAACCGCTCGTAGGCTTGCCGCACGTCTTCGTCGAGCTCGGCGAGCCGATGCAGCATGAGTCGTTCGAGTTCGGGCATATCCGCCTTCTGTCCGCTCGCCTCGTAATGCGCGAGCGAGCCGAGCATCCAGCGAATCGTATTGCGCAATTTGCGATAGGTCTCGCCGAAGGTCTTGAGGATCTCGGGGCCGATGCGCAGATCGTCGGAATAATCGGATGCCGCGACCCAGAAGCGCAAAATGTCGGCGCCGGAATCGGCGATCACGGTTTGCGGCGCCACGACATTGCCGAGCGATTTGGCCATTTTCTGGCCCTTCTCGTCGAGAACGAAGCCATGGGTCAGCACCGCATCGAATGGCGCGCGCCCGCGCGTGCCGCAGCTCTCGAGCAGCGAAGATTGAAACCAGCCGCGATGCTGGTCCGAGCCCTCGAGATACATGACCTCGTCGCGCCCGCCGTCACGGATTCGATCGATGCCGGAAAGTCCGGGGAAGTGCACCGGGTCTTCGAGCGTGAACGCATGCGTCGAGCCCGAATCGAACCAGACGTCGAGCACGTCATCGATCTTCTCGTAATCGGCCGGTCTGTAATCCGGCTCGAGAAATCGCGCCGCCGCGTCCGGCGCGAACCAGGCATCGGCACCTTCCTTCCCGAAAGCCTCGGCAATGCGCGCGTTCACACGCTCGTCGACGAGAATCTCGTGCGTCTCCTTACGGACGAAAATGGCGATCGGCACACCCCAAGCGCGCTGGCGCGAGACGACCCAATCGGGCCGATTGGCGACCATGCCGGTAATCCGGTTCTCGCCCGCCGAGGGATACCAACGGGTCGCCGCGATTTCCGCGAGCGCAGTCTCGCGAAGGGAGGGACCGCCATTGCTGCCGCGCAACGCCCTCCTCTCCCCGTCTGCGGGGTGAGGGCTGGAGTGAGGGGCATGGGCAGTTAGCACCCGAGGTGCCAAGCCCCCATGCCCCTCACCCTGGCCCTCTCCCCATCCATGGGGAGAGAGAATCGGCTTATCCATCGCAATGAACCATTGCGGCGTGTTGCGGAAAATGAGCGGCTTCTTCGAGCGCCAGGAATGCGGATAGGTATGTTTGAGCCGTCCGCGCGCGAGGAGATTGCCGGAGTCTACGAGCGCCTTGATCACCGCCTCGTTGGCGTCGCCCTTCTCGCCCTTGTCGTCGATGACGCGCTTGCCGGTAAAGCCCGGCGCCTCCTTGGTGAAGAAGCCGTCGGCATCGACGGTATAGGGAATGCGCGTGTCGATCTCGCGCCTCTCGAGCTCGGTCTTATGCGCCATCCAGATGTCGAAGTCCTCGCGGCCGTGGCTCGGCGCGGTGTGGACGAAGCCGGTGCCCGCATCTTCCGTGACGTGCTCTCCATCGAAGAAAGGAACGGGAAATCCATAGCCCGTAACCGTGCGCGCGAGCGGATGGGCGGCGATCATGCCGCGCAACTCCTCGGCATAGATAGACCCGAGCCTCTCATGAGCCTCGACTTTCGCGGCCTTGAAGACGCTTTCGGCCAGGGCATCGGCGAGAACGTAGAGCGCCCCAGGCTTTGCCCAATTATCGGGAGGCGCCGCGCTGACGCGGTAAAGACCGTAGGCGATCTTGCGCGAATAAGAGATTGCGCGATTGGCCGGAATGGTCCAAGGCGTCGTCGTCCAAATGACCACGCTCGCCCTTTCCAGGAGCTCCCGCCTGCGATCGAGGGCACCGGGCGAGCCGTCGATCTTGACGTCGGGCACGAATTTGATCGGGAAAGCGGCCCAGATCTGGTCGCTGACATGATCCTCATATTCGACTTCCGCTTCGGCGAGCGCAGTCTTTTCGACGACGCTCCACATCACCGGCTTCGAGCCGCGATAGAGCGTGCCATTGGCGGCGAATTTCATGATCTCGCGGGCGATCTGCGCCTCGGCGAAAAAGCTCATCGTCTCGTAAGGATGATCCCAATCGCCGATGACGCCCAGCCGCTTGAATTCCTTACGCTGCTCATCGACCCAATAGGCGGCGAAGGCACGACACTCCCGACGGAATTCGATGATCGGCACTTCGTCTTTGTTCTTGCCTTTGGCGCGATAATCCTCCTCGATCTTCCACTCGATCGGCAGACCGTGGCAATCCCAGCCCGGCACATAATTCGAATCCTTGCCGAGCATCTGCTGCGAACGGGTGACAAGATCTTTGAGGATCTTGTTCAGCGCGTGGCCGATATGAATATGCCCATTGGCGTAAGGGGGCCCGTCATGCAGGACGAATTTCGCCCTGCCCTCGCCCTGTTCGCGCAAAAGCCGGTAGAGATCGATCTCCCGCCAGCGAGCGAGAAGCTCGGGCTCCCTTTGCGGCAGGCCGGCGCGCATCGGAAAATCCGTGCGCGGCAGAAAGAGGCTCTTTGAATAATCCGGGCCTTGTTTGCCCTTCGTGTCGTTCATGTCTGTCGAGATTTCGGGTGCTGGCGCCAGCGCTGGCGCGTTCTAGAACATTCTCACGCGAGGGGAAACCCGCTCAGCCGATCTTCCGTGCTGCGCGCCACAGCCGCCAAAGCCTGCGCCATTGGGAAAGCTCGACACGGCGCACGAATGGATCATAGCCGGGCCTATCCATTTCATGGAGATAGGGCGCCGAGAGCGCGAGCGGCAGATAAGCCGGCGCCGCCTTTCCCGTATCGATAGCGAAAAATGCCTGAAGATGGCGGCGTGCCAGCGCGCGCATGTCGGTAAGCGCGGCAAAGAGCGCCGGTTTGTCGCGCCCCGAACGCAGATCTTCCGGCAAGAGCCCATGTCGGGCGAGGAGATCGAGCGGAACATAGATCTGCCCGGCAGCGACATGCCAGGGCAAAGCGCGCAGGAGCCCCGTCACCGAATAGGCAATCCCGGCATGTTCCGCGGCGCGCTCCTCTGCGCCGCCAAGGATAGATGCTGCGAGAAAGAAGAGATTTCCGGCCGTCGCCCGCGCATAGGCTTCGAGCGCTGCAACCGAAGGCATCGGCGTGTCGTATAGATCGAAAAGCCGCGCATCGATGAGACCGAGGAGAGGATCGCGGCTCAAGCCGCAGCGCATGATCGTGTCGGTGAGCGCCGCGGCGACCGGATCGCCGGCGTGCTCCCCGGCGAGAACCTCGCGCCAATATTGGAAGCGCATTTCGCCGAGCATCGGCTCGGAGACGAGCTGGCGGACGCGCGCGATTTCGAGGCTGAAGGCATAAAGCGCCTCGACATGCGCGCGCACGTGCGACGGCAGAAAAAGGCAAGCGAGCCAGCGGTCGGGGTCGTCCCGCTTCAAAAGCGCGTCGCAATGGGCATAATCCTGAGCGAGATCCATGCCCTATTATGGCACGGCAATGAGTGCCGCGGCGACGCGCCGATCTTCGGCCAGGAGCACAGAATAGGTGCGCGCCGCCGCCGCAGTCGGCATGGGCTCGGCGCGAATACCGGCGCCGCGCAGCCGCTCTCTCAGACTTCTCTTCAAAGGCACGAGCTCCATGCCGGTGCCGACCAGAAGAAATTCGATCGCACCTTGCACCTCGGCAAATAGGGGCGCGAGCGATTCGATCGAAATGTCGTCGGCGCCCACCGCTCCCCACGCATGAATCCCCGAAGGAAGAGCGAGGATCGAGCCGCGATGCGACATGCCGCCGAAGTGGAAGCCGCCAGCCCCATAGCCCTCGATCGCATGTTTGCCGGGCAGAAAACCGGCATATCTCGCATCGGCCAATGTTGCGTTACCTCGTTATTGCGAGGATCGCGGAGCACGGCGAAGCAGGCCAAAGTCTTTGGGCGCGCTCTCGTTTGCCTCGATTTCGGCCGCCATCGGCCGCAGGACGCTAGGCGCGCGCCTGCCGCTTGACCACGGCGACGGGCCGCTGCGGCGTTGTCGGCTTGGTCGTTTCCTTCGGTGCCGGCGTGGGCGGCGCCTCAGCGCCATGGCTACGCAGGCCGAGGTAGATCAGCATCGGCGAACAGATGAACACCGACGAATAAGTCGCGACGAAAATGCCCCACATCATAGCGAGCGAGAACGAGCGGATCACTTCGCCGCCGAAAACCACGAGCGAGAGCAGCGCGAGGAAGACGGTGGTCGCCGTCATGATGGTGCGCGGCAGAACCGCGTTGACCGAGACGTCGATCAGCTGATCGGTCGGCATGCGCCGATATTTCTTCAGCATTTCGCGGATGCGGTCGAGCACGACGACCGTCTCGTTGAGCGAATAGCCGACGATGGTCAGGATCGCGGCGATGGAGGTCGTGTTGAATTCGAGCCGTGTGATGGCGAAAAAGCCGACGGTCAGTAAGAGGTCGTGCATGGTCGCGATAATCGCGCCGATGGCGAACTGCCACTCGAAGCGGAACCAGAGGTAGCAGAGCACCGCGATGATGGCGATGACGACGCCGAGCGTGCCGGACTGGACGAGTTCGCCCGAAACGCGCGGGCCCACGACCTCGACGCGGCGGAAGTCGTAGGTCTTGCCGAGCGCATTCTTGATGTTCGCGACCGTCGCCTCCTGCGTGACGGCCTTCTCCTTCGGTACGCCGAAGCGTACGAGCACATCGGAGGGATCGCCGAAACGCTGAACCTCGACGTCGCCGGCCGTCAGTTTGCGCATATCGGCGCGCAGCGAAGCGATGTCGGCCGGACCCGACTTTGCCCGCAGCTCCATGAGCGTGCCGCCGGCGAAATCGATGCCGAAATTCATGCCGAGCGTTAAGAACAGCACGACCGAGACGATCGACATCACTGCCGAGAACGGATAGCTCACGCGCCTGAAGCGCATGAACGGGAATTTGGTATTCTCAGGAGCGAGGCGGAGCAGCTTCATCGATCGATACCGGACTTAGATCGGCAATTTGTTCGGGCGCGCATATTGATACCAAAGCGCGATCATCATCCGCGTCATGGTCACCGCAGTGACGATGGACGTCATGATGCCGAGCGCCAGCGAGACGGCAAAGCCGCGCACCGGACCGGAGCCGAGGAAATAGAGGATTGCGGCCGCGACGAACATGGTGACATTCGAGTCGACGATCGTCGCAAAGGCGCGTTTGAAGCCCGCGTCGAGCGAGGCGATGATCGAGCGCCCGGCGTGGTTCTCCTCGCGGATGCGTTCGTAGATCAGCACGTTCGAATCAACCGCCATTCCGATCGTCAGAACGATTCCGGCAATGCCCGGCAAAGTCAGCGTCGCGCCAAGCAGCACGAGTGCCGCGAAGATGAAGGCGATATGCACGGCGAGCGCGATATTGGCGAATATGCCGAACGTGCCGTAGGTGATGAGCATATAGAAGAGCACGAGCGCGGCACCGACATAGGCGGCGCGCTCGCCTGCCTTGATCGAATCCTCTCCGAGGCCGGGGCCGACGGTGCGTTCTTCCACAATCGTGAGCTTTGCCGGGAGGGCGCCGGCGCGCAGCAGGATCGCGAGATTCGTCGCCGAATCCACGGTGAAATGGCCGGAAATCTGGCCCGAGCCGCCGGTGATCGGCTGGAGGATGCGCGGCGCCGAAATCACTTTGCCATCGAGCACGATGGCGAAGAGCTTGCCGACATTTTCCGAGGTGACGTCGCCGAAGCGCTGGCCGCCGCGAATGTTGAAACGGAAATTGACGATCGGCTCGTTGGTGCGCGGGTCGAAGCCCGGCTGCGCGTCGGTCAAATCCTCGCCCTGCACCATGACCTGTTTCTCGACCGGCAATTTGCCCGGCTGATCGGTCTGGTCGAGCATTTCGTAATTGTTCGGGTCCTCGCCCGGCTCGGCGACGAGACGGAATTCGAGCTTCGCCGTCGTGCCCAGGATCTCCTTCAGTCTTTCCGGATTTTGCAGGCCCGGCACTTCGACCAGAATGCGGTCATTGCCCTGGCGCTGGATCGTGGGTTCGGTCGTGCCCAAGGCATCGACGCGGCGGCGCAAGACTTCGATCGATTGATCGACGGCTCGACGGATTCGGTCGTCGATAGCCGCATCGGTCACGAGGACCTGGATCGCGCCATTGCCCAAATCCTTGATTTCAAGCGCCTGCGAGGCCGGACCGCGCATCAGCGGATTGCCGATGGGCGTCGCCAATTGCTGAAGCTTCGGCAGGAGCTTGTCGCGATCCGCCGGATTGGCGATGTGGAGCTGGATGCCGCGTTGCAGGAGCCCAATGCCGCCTGAGATCGGGATCTTCTCCTCGCGCAGCAGTCGGCGCGCATCATCGCGCAAATTCTGCACTTCCGTCTTGACCACGGAATTGGAATCGACCTCGAGCAGGACGTGCGAGCCGCCTTGCAGATCGAGGCCGAGGACGACCGTGCGCACCGGAATCCAGCTCGGCAGATGACTCGCAAGCCCCGCGCGGGCCGACGGCGGCAGAAGGCTCGGAATGATGACGAGCAAGGCGCAGGCCGTCATCGCCAGGATCGATATGACTTTCCATTTCGCGAAACGCAGCATCAGTTCATCTCATTCTAAGGCGCGCCTAGCCGGCCGCGTCCTTCACCGGCTCGCCCTTGGCCCGAACGTCCGAAATCATGGCTTTGGCAACCCTGACTTTGACGTTCGGTGCAATTTCCATTTCGACTTCTGAATCGTCGATCACGCGGGACACTTTGCCGATAAGCCCGCCGGTCATCACGATCGTGTCGCCGCGTCGCACATTCTTGAGCAAATCGGCGTGCTCGCGCGCCCGCTTCTGCTGCGGACGCATGATCAGGAAATACATGATGAGGATGATGACCGCGAAAGGCGCGAATTGGATGAGCATGTCGCCGGCCCCGCCTGAAGCGGCGCCCGCGCTCTGAGCAAAAGCCGGGGTGAACACCTGAATACTCCTAGAAGGGTCTTTCGACCCTCCGACCGGGGCGGACTATAGCCAGCGCGAGCGCGAAAGCAATGCCGCTCACCGGTTTCGCGGCGCGAGATTAACGTGCCTTCGGCCGGCTGGACGCGGCCTTTCCGGCCGGTTACATCCGGTTCATGAGGCAAGGTCTATGACCAGCCACGAGAAGGACATCCGCGCGGCGCTGGCCGCACCCGACGCGGCCGAGGCTCTGCTCAGGATCGCGGCGGCGCTCGAGCGGCTCGCGCCCGCGCAGCCGGGGCTCGCCGATTTCGATGCCGCCGATGCCTTCATCTGGCATTCGGATGAAGAAAGGCTGGCGCCCGTCGCCAAGGTCAATCGCGTCGACATCGCGCTTTTGCGCGGCATCGACCGTGTGCGCGACATCCTGCACGACAACACGGAGCGCTTCGCCAAGGGCTTCGCGGCCAATAATGCGCTGCTTTGGGGCGCGCGCGGCATGGGCAAGTCTTCGCTCGTCAAGGCGGTGCATGCCGAGGTCAATCGCGGGCTCGCGGCCGCGCCCGGCTTGCGTCCGCTGAAGCTGATCGAGATCCATCGCGAGGACATCGAGAGCCTGCCGCGATTGATGAAGCTTCTGCGCGAGGCCGGCTATCGCTTTTTGATCTTCTGCGACGATCTCTCCTTCGATGCGGAGGATACGAGCTACAAGTCGCTGAAAGCGGTGCTCGAGGGCGGCATCGAAGGCCGGCCCGCCAATGTGATCCTCTATGCGACCTCGAACCGCCGCCATCTTCTGGCGCGCGACATGATCGAGAACGAACGCTCGACTGCGATCAATCCGGGCGAGGCGGTCGAAGAAAAAGTCTCGCTCTCGGATCGCTTCGGCCTCTGGCTCGGCTTTCATAAATGCAGCCAGGACGAATATCTCGCGATGGTCAGGGGCTATGCGCAATATTTCGGGCTTGATGCCGATCCCGCGGACCTCGAGGCGCAGGCGCTCGAATGGGCCACCACGCGGGGCTCTCGTTCCGGACGCACCGCCTGGCAATTCATCCAGGACGTCGTCGGACGCGCCGGCAAGAGCGTCGACTAAAAAAGCGCGCCGTTCCCGGCGCGCTTGTTCGGCTCAGGCCGGCAATAAGCCTATTCGGCCATTCCCATGCTTTGGAACCGCGCGTGGCTCTGCTCGAGATCCTGCTGGATCGTCGTCGAGGCCGAAGGCTGCCGGCGGTAATAGGCGAGGATCCACGCAATGCCGATCGCGAGATAGACGAGGAAGGCATAGGGGAAATAGCTCACCGGCGGTGCCGGGACCGGATAGACGCTGCCGACCGCGGGTATCGCCAGCAGGAGCAGCGAGGCGGCGGAGCCTGCCCAATCCTTCGCCGTGACTTGCCCGAGCTTCCTGAGATAGGCGGGCGCGGCGGCGCTGACGAGGCCATAGGCCACGACGAAGCCGAAGGCCGCGCACGTGCCGGCGTCGTTGAAGGCGTCGAGCAGCGCGCAATGCGCAATGAGCAGCGCGGCTGTCGGAATGCAGAACGAGAGAAACGCCATTACGCTGATCGCGATATGCGGCGTCTCGTTCTTTTCATGCGCAGCAGCGGTCGCCTCGGGGAAAATGCCGTGCCGGCCCATCGCGTAAATGACGCGCCCACCCGCGCTGATGCAGGAAAGGTTCAGCGCGAAGAAACTCAGCATAGCGCCGGCCGAAAGCGGAATCTGCAGCACTGGGATGTTGACGAGCTGCGCGAGGATATTGAGCGGCTGATCGATCTTGTCGAGCGTCGTCGAATAGCCTCTGATCCCGAAGACTTCCACATAGGTCACGAAGACGAAGAAGATGCCCGAGATGATCAGGCTGACATAGATCGACTGCGGCACGGTCTTGAGCGGATCCTTGGCCTCGTCGCCGAAGGCGGTCGCTGCCTCGAAGCCAACGAGACTGAAGATTGCGACGACGACGCCGAGACCGATGCTCGACCAGGGGATCGTCTTGGTATCGAATTGCGCTTTGTCGATTGCAAAGCCGTGATGGCCGAGCACGATGAAGCTCAGGAGTAGAATGAAAGCCATGGAAACGGCTTCGCAGATGAGCATCGTGCGCGCCGAAAGATTGACGTTCTTCCAGGCGCAGAACCAGGAGATCGCGATACAGACGACAAAAAGCGCGACCGGCGGCACATCGAGCCCCATCATCGAAAGAAGCTTGCCGGCAAAAATGGTGAATCCGGTAATGCCGGCGATGGAAATGCCGAGATAGGCCCAGATCAAAGCCCAGCCGCCGATGGCGCCCGCGGTCAGCCCAAGGCCGCGGCAAATATAGGCATACATGGAGCCGGCGGAGGTGGAGCGCTTGGCGAACTGATTGAGGTTGAACGCCACGAACATCAGCATGACGGTGCCGAGCGCATAGGAGAGCCAGCTCCAATCGCCGGTATTCGAATACATGACGGGAACGATGAGCGCCGCGGTCATTGTGGGAGAAATGAGCGCGACGTTCTGGGCAAGGAGTTCGGTGAACCCCAAACAATTGGGTTTCAGCTGTCGGGTGGCAGACATGACGAGCCTTCGAAAGAGGGTTGAGCCTCTTGCGGCCTAAGTGTCACGAGCCTCCCTATCCCGCGACCTTTTGGTCGCAATTGAACTCAAGGCTAAGAAGCGCTTGGCCCGCCGAGAACATCCAGTTTTTAAATGAGCGCTGGTCCAGTATGCAGAGGAAAAGGGGCCTCGACTGCTGGACCCTGACGAGCGGAGAAACTGGCTCTTTCCGCGGACCAAATCGGGCACTGAATTGCACTTCGGAGCGAGAAATGCCGATTGAGACCGCCGGACTGTCGAAAATCGATGCGCTCGACGCAATTCCGGCGCTCGAGCCCATCGTGCTTGCCGGAAAATTGCAGGCGCTTACGCAAAATCGCATGAGCGGCATCGCCAAAGCACCGGTCGCCGGTCCTTGGACCATCACGCCTACTGGACTTGCGGGCGACAACCAGGCCGACCTCGAACATCATGGCGGGCCGGAAAAGGCCCTCCTCCACTATGCGCGGGATCATTATGCCGCGTGGCAGGAAGAAATCGGCGCGCATCCTTTGCTCGATGCGCCCGGCGCTTTCGGCGAAAATCTGTCGACCCGCGGCTGGACCGAGGCCCGCGTCCATATCGGCGACGTCGTCAGCCTCGGCGAGGTGGTTTTGCAGGTCAGCCAGGGCCGTCAGCCGTGCTGGAAGCTCAATTTCCACTTCGGACGGCCGAAAATGGCATTCGACGTGCAAATGAGCGGACGCACCGGCTGGTATTATCGCGTGCTCCAGCCGGGCGTCGTCGAACCCGGCGACAAGATGCGCATCATCGAGCGCCCCTGCCCCGATTGGCCGCTCACGCGGCTCATCCGCCTGCTCTATAAAGATGTGGATGATCGCGAGGGGCTCGCCGCCATGGCCGAGATCGGCCCCCTCGCTGAGAGTTGGCGCCAGATCGCCCGCCAGCGCCTCGCCTCCCGCTGCACGGAGGATTGGGCGCGGCGGCTCTATGGCGAGGGGCGGTAACTTCCCTCTCCCGTTCACGGGGCCAGGGTGAGGGGCGGGGCGATCAGCTCCTCCGAAGCCTGCGGCACGGCGCAAAGTCGATGTTGCGCCCTATGCCCCCCACCCGATCCCTCTCCCCATTCGCGCAGTAAGAGGGAACAATCCAATCGTCACGAATTTTGCTTGTCCGGACCGGAGCAAGACCGGTCCAACATGCTGCGTCCCTGGGTTCCGAACCTCATCGTCCGCACCGAAGGGCGCGGCAGCCTCAGCCTGCGTATCGCGCAGGCGATCATCGAGGAGATTCAGCGCGGCCGGCTCGCGGCGGGCGATTCGCTGCCCGGCACAAGGGACCTGGCGCGCGATCTCGCCGTCAATCGAAAGACGGTGGTCCAGGCCTATGAGGAATTGAGCGCCCAGGGTTGGGTCACGACCGACATGCGGCGCGGGACGTTCGTTGCCCGCAGCATAGGCGAGACGCAAGTCAAACTGCCGGATCAGGAACCGGCGAAACCCATTGCCGGTCCGCGCGGGCGCGAAGTGCGCCCGCCGCTCCTCTGGCCGCCGCAAGGCAAGGTGCGTTTCGACGACGGCGCGCCCGATCCGCGCCTCATTCCCACGACCGCGATCGCGCAAGCCTATGCGAGCGGGGCGCGCGCCGCCGCCCGCCAGCGCCTGCTCGGTTACGGCGATCCGCGCGGCACCGAGCCCTTGCGCCAATCGATCGCCAAAATGCTCAATATGACGCGCGGGCTCAATACGACGCCCGACAATATCTGCGTCACGCGCGGCAGCCAGATGGCGCTTTACGTCATCGCCCAATGTCTCGTCGCGCGCGACGACACGGTGATCTTCGAGGAGCTCACCTATCCTCCCGCCGTGCAGGCCTTCGTGCTTGCCGGCGCGCGCATCGCCGCCGCGCGGCTGACGCCCGACGGCATCGATCTCGATCATCTCGAAGATATCTGCCGGCATACCCGCGTGCGCGCGGTCTATCTGACGCCCGGCCACCAATTCCCGACGACCGTGGTGCTGCGGCCGCGCGCGCGGCTCAAATTGCGGGCGCTCGCTGCCCAATTCGGATTCGTCGTCGTCGAGGACGATTACGACCACGAATTCCAATTCGACCATCAGCCCATGTTCCCGCTGGCGAGCAATGACGTCACCGGGCAGATCGCCTATGTCGGCTCCTTCTCGAAAATCCTGTCTCCCAGCCTGCGCGTGGGCTATGTCGTCGGCCCGAGCCGCCTCATCGAACAAATCGGCAATTGGATCGGCGCGATCGACCGCCAGGGCGATCCGATCACCGAGCTCGCCATCGTCGAGCTCATCGAGTCCGGCCAACTGCGCCGGCACATCAAGCGCGTGCACGCAATCTTCGACAAACGCCGCGAGGCCTTTGCGAGCGCTCTCCGTGCCGAGCTTGGCTGGCTTGCGACATTCGAAATGCCGACCGGCGGCCTCGCCTTCTGGGTCCGCTTTCCGGATTCGACCGACCTCGTCAAATTGGAGCGCCGCCTCGGCGGCCCGCAATTCCTGACGAGCGCCGAATGCGCCGTCGGCGATCGGCCGAAACCGGCCGCGCGGCTCGGCTTCGCGAGCCTCGACGGGCATGAAATGGAAGCGACCATCTTGGCGCTGAAGCGCGCTGTGCAGGACGGCCAGAACGGAAGATAGCTTCTTTGGAAAGGGATCAGGGATGCCGCGCAGCGGAAAATTTTCCCAAGAGGGACCACAAAAGAAAAATGCCGCCCGCGGTAAGCAGGCGGCTTCGAGTTGGTCAGGGGGAATTTCAATTCAATTCTTTTTGGCAGCCTGTGCAGCTTGCGCGGCGGCTTCAAATTGCGCGGCGGCCTGCGGATTTGCGGCGAGATAATCGGCGAAGGTGCGCCCCGCATAATTCGGCGCCGTCGGGACCTGCGTCGCATTCAGCACCGGGCCGGGGCCTGTCGTCTCGCCCGAAGCTTGCTGCGGGTCGGCGTTTGCCGCCGCTGCGCCGGATGTCGGCGCCGCATCGGCCATGGGGTCGCCGACTTGCACTTCGGCAGCTTCCTTCGTGCACACGTCGGCGAAGACCACCAGTCCGGTCGGCGTATAGGTCTTCGTCAGGCAGGAGCAGAGGCCGGGCGCGGGTGTGCTGGCCACAGGAGTTGCGACCGCAACCGGCGTATCGACGACCGCGACATCGTCGATAATGATCCAGCGGCCACCGCGGAACACCCAATGATGATGATGGTGATGCCACCACACCCACGACGGGGGATGGGTGGGATGGCCTGGATGATGCGGATGGCCCGGCTTGCCCGGATAAAGGATCGGAATCGGATGCGGGTGGAAATGGCTCAAATGCCCATAATGACCGCTCCCCACCATTCGCGTTGCGCCGACGAAATGGGCGCCGCCGTGGCCTAATCCGCCACGGCCGAAGCTGCGAGCAAAAGCTTCATCTGAATGAATGCTGCCGGCGACAACGGCCGCGGCAGCAAGGCTGAGAACCAGTTTTCGTGACATGATTAATCTCCGGAATGAGCGATTTGCAATGGCTGTTGGTCGGCTTCCGCGCAGAAAGGTTCACCGGCGCCCGCCGCCCGATTGCGGCGGCCTTGCCAAAATGTGCTATTGAGAAGCTGCCGCTTCACTGCCGTCGGCAAGCGCCGCGAGCCGGGCCGTTGGCGCTGAATTCATTCGAATGATTTGAACCGGCGTGCCGCCGCCAGCGACTTAATCACGAGCCGATTGCCGATGCAGACGAATTCCGACGAGGTTCTGATCGGAAGGATCGCCAAAGGCGACCGGCTCGCCATGCAGGTCCTCTATGGACGCCACCATGTCCAGGTTTACAGATTCGTGCTGCGTATGGTCCGTAATGAGACGACGGCGGAAGACTTGATCAGCGACGTATTCCTCGACGTCTGGCGGCAGGCCGGAAAATTCGAGGGACGCGCTGCCGTCTCGACATGGTTGCTGAGCATCGCCCGATTCAAGGCGCTCTCGGCGCTCCGGCGAAAGCCAGAAGAGGAGCTGGATGAGGATGCGGTCGGCGCAATCGAGGATCACGCGGACGATCCTGAAGTTGCGCTGGCGAAGAAAGACAAAGGTGCGGCCTTGCGTACATGCCTGAGCAAATTGTCGGTCGAGCATCGCGAGATTGTCGACCTCGTCTATTACCACGAGAAGTCGGTCGAAGAGGTTGCGAAAATCGTCGGCATACCGGAAGCAACCGTGAAGACCCGCATGTTCTATGCACGCAAGAAATTGTCGGAGCTCCTGAAGGAGCAAGGAATAGATCGGGGCTGGCCATGATGACGGCAGACGAACGCGGCGAGATCGAAGAACTGCTGCCCTGGCATGCGGCCGGAACGCTCGACCGCCGCGAAGCACAACGCGTGGAAGCGGCGCTCGCCGAAGATGCCGAGCTTGCGCGCCGCTACCAATTGGTGCGCGAAGAACTCGTCCACACGACCCATCTCAACGAGACTTTGGGCGCGCCATCGGTACGCGCCCTGGAAGCCTTGTTCGCCAAGATCGACGCCGAGCCGCAGCGCCGGCCGGGCACCGCGCCGGGCATTGCGATGAGGATCGGAGAATTTTTCGCTTCGCTCTCGCCGCGCGCTCTGGCCTGGTCGGCTTGTGCGGCAGCGCTCGCCATTCTGCTGCAAGCCGCGGTGATCGGCAGCATTTTGATCAAGGAAAAGGCTCCCGGCTCTTATGAAACGGCATCGGTGCCGACGAGTCCCGGCACGGAAGGCACGGACGTTCTGATGCGTTTCCAGCCGCAGGCGACGGTCTCGGACATCAATCGCTTCCTCGAGACGAACAAATTGTCGATCGCGCGCGGGCCTTCGGCCGGCGGCATTTACAGGGTGCATGTTTCCGGAGCAAAATTGTCGAAAGACGAGGCCACGCGCGTCCTCAACACTCTGCAGCAGAACAGAATCGTTGGTTTTGTCGCAATCACGCATTGATCTTTGTCTTACCTTTATTTGCCGCCGAGGCGGCCGATTGAGTTGGGGGGTGAGAATGAAAAGCGCCGCGCGGAATTTTCGCTCGCCTTCTGCGGTGCTGCTCTGCCTCCTGCTGGTCGCCGGCTTGATGATCGACGGGACGACACCGGCTTGCGCGCAAGACCGCCGGCCGCCGAGACCGCAAGGATTTGGATCGAGCAATTCTTCGAACGACGGATTTGATGGACGTGACGTCGGCATCGGCCTCGGAATTGGCCTTGGCATCGGTGCGCTCGGCCTCATCCTGCATCAGGCGACCAATCCCCCCGAGCAACCGGGCGGCGGCCCTCCGCTCACACCGCTCAATCCGCCACCCGGCAATCCCTCAGGCAATCCGGAACCGCATCACGTTTCCCGCGTGCTCCATCACCACAATATCGCAACGAAGCCGCCGAGCGGGCAATTCGTTCCCGATGAAGTCATCGTCGAATTTTCCGCAAGCACCTCGCCGGAGGCGATCGATCGGTTCGAGCATCATTACAAGCTGGCTCCGCGCGAATCGGAGGATTTTCCGCTCATCGGAACCAAGCTCTATCGGCTGCATATTCTGGGCCGGCGTTCCGTGCCGGGCATGGTCGACGCTTTGCAGAACGTTAATGTTGTCGCGCGCGTCCAGCCGAATTATTTTTTCATTCTGCAGCAGGACGCGGCTCCTTCGGAACCGCAAGGCGATTCAAGCCAATATGTGCTGGATAAATTGCAGATCAAAGAAGCCCATCGATTGGCAACCGGCAAGGGCATCCGCGTTGCCGTGATCGATTCCGACATCGACGGGACGCATCCAGATCTCAATGGCGCGATTGCCAAGAGTTTCGATGCGCTCGGCGGCACGATCAAGCCGCACAAGCACGGCACCGCCATGGCGGGAGCCATTGCAGCACGCGGAAAGCTCTTGGGAATCGCGCCCGGCGCGGAGCTTCTTGCCGAGCGCGCCTTCGGCGAGACGTCCGGTGCGGCGAAAGGCACGTCCTTCTCTCTCTACAAGAGCCTGCAATGGGCGGCGGACAATGACGCGCGCATCGTCAATATGAGCTTTGCCGGGCCTCAAGATCCGTTCCTGCATCGGCTGCTTACGGCGGCCTTCGGCAAGGACATGGTGCTCGTCGCGGCAAGCGGAAATGCGGGGCCGAGCTCGGCTCCGCTTTATCCCGCTGCCGATCCCGATGTGATTGCGGTGACCGCGACCGACGGCGACGACAAGCTTCTGCCCGAAGCCAATCGCGGCGCCTATGTCGCGGTCGCGGCGCCCGGCGTCGATATTCTCGCATTGGCGCCGGATCAGGCCTACGATCTCACGACCGGCACTTCGGTCGCAGCGGCGCATGTGAGCGGCATTGCGGCGCTTCTCCTCGAGCGCAAGCCTTCGCTGAAACCCAGCGACGTTCGCGCTATCCTTGCGGCCTCGGCAAAGCCGCTCGGCCCCCATGCGGAATTCGGCGCGGGGCTTGTCAATGCTTATCGAGCTGTGATGCAAGTGAGCAGCAAATCGGCGGGTGATCCGAAGGAACAAGCGGGGAAGTGAGTTGGCCTTCTCCGCCTGCCGAAGAAAGCGTCCTGCGAAACATGACGAACGGAGGGGCTGAGCTCGCACCCAATTCTTACCCGGCGAGCTACGCCCGCCACCTCTCCTGCAAAGCGGGAGAGGTTTGCGAGCGCCCTATTCCGCCGCGAGCACCCGCTCCTCGCGCACGAAGCTCAATGCCATACGCAGAACTTCCAGCCCCGCGCCTTTCTTGGCCGCCTCGGTCGCGAGATGCCGGCGGAAGGCACGCGCGCCGGGCAACCCGTTGAACAGTCCAAGGACGTGACGCGTCATAGCGGATAGCGGCACGCCTTCTTTCAGCCGCGCCTCGACATAAGGCAAGAAAGCCTCGAGCGCGGCGTGGCGGCTTGCGACCGGAGCCGCACGCGAAAAGGTGGATCCCGGCTTTTCGCGCAAATCCCGCTCCGGATCTTTAGAACCGATCACGTTCAGTCCTCTGGATCGATCTGCCGTCGCCTCCCCGAAAAATTCGCGATCGACATCGAGCAGGAGCGCCGGATCCTGATAGGCGGCGCGCCCGACCATCACGCCGTCGACATGCGCGAGCTCGGCCTTCATTTGCGCGATCTCTTTGAGGCCGCCATTGAGCACGATCGGCATTGCCGGATGATCGCGCTTCAATGCGCGCACGAGCGCATAATCGAGCGGCGGCACGGTGCGGTTCTCTTTCGGCGAAAGACCTTTGAGCCAAGCCTTGCGCGCATGCACGATGAGCGCGTCTACGCCGGCGTCGATCACCCGCTCCGCAAAGCGGAAGAGCGCGTCGTTCTCCTGCTCATCGACGCCGATGCGGCATTTGACCGTGACCGGAATTCCAACGCGCGCCTTCATCGCTGCAACGCATTCGGCAACGAGCTCCGGCTCGCGCATGAGGCAGGCCCCGAACGCACCATTCTGCACGCGCTCCGACGGGCAGCCGATATTGAGATTGATCTCGTCATAGCCCCAATCGGCCGAGATCGCGGCCGCCCTGGCAAGATCTTCGGGCTCCGATCCGCCGAGCTGCACCGCGAGCGGATGTTCGGCTTCGTCAAAGCCGAGCAGGCGCGCGCGATCGCCGTGAATGACGGCGGCCGCCGTGAGCATTTCCGTATAGAGCCGCGCGCGGCGCGAGAGGATGCGATGGAAGAAGCGGCAGTGCCGGTCCGTCCAATCCATCATCGGGGCGATACAGAAGCGGCAATCCAAAAACATTGTTCACTCTAGCTTTCTGCCTCTGCTAGCGAATTGACCGACTTTGCTTCTCTTTCGCAGATTTATAGCTTTTTCCTTTGTTTTCAAGGCATTAAATGCTTATGTCTTGCACTTGCCGCCACATACAGAATTTTGTATAATTACGAGGCGGATTTGGATTTGGCGGGTCAGCGTTACAGGGAGCTAATGAGAGTTAGGTCGATGAGCAGGAAGCGCTACACCAATGTGTGGGATGCAATTGAAGATACACCTGCGCAGTCCGAGAACATGAAGCTCCGTTCGGCGCTGATGATCGCGTTGAAGGATCACATCGTTCGCACGGGTCTAAGCCAGTCCGAGGCGGCCAAGTTGCTCGGCGTGACGCAGCCGCGCGTCTCCGACCTCATGCGCGGGAAGATTGAGCTATTTGGGCTCGATACGTTGGTCAATATGATCGCAGCGGCCGGGTTGCATGTTGAAATGCGTATCTCGGACGCAGCCTGACCTGTCCGTTCAACCGCCCTGTGTCGACGCACACGCATTCCCTTCCGCCGAAACCCGAAGTTTTGCCGCCGATTTCGTCCTTGTGACGTTCGACACGGAACCGCAAAGTCGCTGAAATTGGCGCGGAAAGTTCCGCCGACGGTCAGTCCGGTATTGGGCGAGCGAGCCGGACGGCAATGCCGTCCCCGGCGGGCGTCAGGTACGCGCGAGGTTCGCGAGCGCATCATTTCGATGATCTCATGCCTTTCCAGATTCTTCCACTGCGCTCGTGCACGAGCGATTTGAAAAATCCTGATGTTGCACAGGCACTTGCTCTCCGAACGCGCAATGACATCCACGCCGCGATTTGCAAGTTTTTGCTATCGCGAAAAGTGAAGCCGTTGCGTCGCTCCGTTCGATAGTCTTCGCTATCGTGACCTCGTGGAGGCGAAAAACTCTGACTCCACTCAATCAAGAAGCGGCTTCAGCCGCGAGGGGACGTCAATAATGGAAGGGAAGAAATGGCAAAGAGGCAATTGTGGAAGGCTGCGGCTTGCATCTTCGGTTTGACGATCGCCGGTCACGCAGCTGCCGACGACCTTACCGGCCCCTTGGTGCTGATGGACGAGGGTAGTTTCTTCGTCGGAGGCGCTCTCGAACATACCGATGCGATAAGCGGCAATCCGGGAGGGCCGGCGGGTATTGGCTATTCGAATACGGACGACATCAAGGTGAACCAGATGTACGTCCAATTTCAGGTACCGCAGCATGCTGCGCACAACGTGCCAATCGTCATGATCCACGGGTGCTGTCTGAGCGGCAAGACTTGGGAAGATACCCCGGACGGGCGCATGGGCTGGGCGGAATATTTTGTGCGCAACCATCACGCAGTTTATCTTCCCGATCAATCCTCTCGCGCACGATCCGGCTTCGATGCGACTTCCATCAACGAAGTCGCCCTTGGACAGAAGCCGGCGAGTTCGCTCCCTCAAATTTTCACATTCGGGCGGGTCTCGGCGTGGGATCTTTTCCGCTTTGGGCCATCTTACCCGACCCCTTGGAGCGACGAGCAATTTCCGGTCGAAGCGCTGAGCGATTTCGGCAATCAGGTAATCCCCGATCTCAACGCTACCTTGCCGACGCCAAATCCCACGTATGAGAACCTGGCGAACCTTGCGATCTTAGCAGGCGGCGCCGTTGTCGTCGGACATTCTGAGTCGGGGTTTTTCCCCGAGGAAGCGGCGCTGACCAACAAGTCGGGTATAAGGGGGATTATCTCGATTGAGGGCCTGTGCCCAAGCTTAAATGCGGGCCAGATCCGAACCCTCGCGACAATACCCACGCTGGTCATTTTCGGCGATCACCTTACCGGCTCAGTGGTTTCAAAATCGCTTTGGGCCAGTGCGCTCACGGGTTGCCGGACATTCGTTCAGCGCGTGAACGCTGCTGGGGGAAACGCCCAACTTGTGCAATTGCCTCAGCTCGGCATGCATGGAAACAGCCACATGCTGATGCAGGACAGGAACAATTTGCAGATTGCGGATTTTATTCTGGCTTGGATTTCAAAGAACGTGAACCAAGCGCATCAGACACCATTGGTCGGTAAGAACCGAGCCAATTATAACTGAATCGTTCGCCGCAGAGGTAAGCGTCGCAAGCCGACGCTTACCCATTTCTTTTCTATTTTGCGCGGTTGCGAATTCCGACGGCGTATACGCTCCCTCTCGCGCAGCCGGCTCGCTCGAGACCCGGCCCCTATCGTCAGCCGGCCGGAAGCCGGACCCGTTAGCTCACAACAAAGGTCGCGGCCCGGGCTCAGCCCCTACCTGGCACAGCCGCTGCTCGAATCGGGCGAGACCAGCGATTTCGCCGGAAATGCGTGCCATTCGGGGTCATTCGGCCCGAAACCGCATTTCGAAATGACGCAAGGGGCAGAAATGAGACAGGCCGGCACGCGCGAGCTTTTCGCCTATTGGGAGCACCTGCGCGGCGAGCGCAGCGCACCCGAACGCTCCGAGATCGACCTCGCGGCCATTCGCGGCCAGCTCGGCGATCTCTTCATGCTCGAAGCCGACGCCCGCTTTTCTTTTCTGACGTCGGGCAGCCGCGTCAACGCTCTTTTCTGCGGCGAGCAGAAGAGCCGCTCTTTTCTCGATCTTTGGCCTCTGCAGAACATGCACAACATGTCCGCCGTGCTCTCGACCGTCGTCGATGCAGCCTGTCCGGCGATCGTGGAGGCCGAGGCGCGTCCACAAGGCTATGCCAAGATCGAGCTTGAAATTCTGCTCCTTCCGTTGCGTCACGGAAGCGAGATGCAGCGCATTCTCGGCCTGATCTCGATGGCTTTCAGGCCGACATGGCTCGGGCTTCTGCCGGCCGAGCAATTGACCTTGCGCTCCGTACATGCCGTTAACGCCACGGCAGCTCCGGAAATGGCGGTTCGATTCGCCAATTTTGCGCCGCCCCCGCGCCCCGGCGCGGAGAGGCGCAGCTATCTCAGACTGATCGAAGGCGGTCGATAGAATTGCGGTGAAAATCGGCTTTGCGCATCAATCGATAAGATAGCCTTAACTCGTCGGGTTCAAGTTACGATCGAGCCGGCTTGGGTCGGATATCAGCGCAGCGACGATGCCACTGAAACTCAGGCCTCTGCAGAAGCCCTTGGAACGGCGTCGGCACCAGCGTGTCACGATCGCACTTCTGGGCCGCTATATGCTCGAGGACAAGCGCGAATATACCTGCCAGACGGCCAATATGTCGCCCGGCGGGGTGTCGGTCATCGCGCCTGTGCGCGGCGCAATCGGCGAACGGGTCGTTGCTTATCTCGATCAGATCGGGCGAATCGAAGGGCGGATCGTGCGCCACACGGAACGCGGCTTCGCCATGCAACTGAGCCTGCCCTATGCGAAACGCGAGAAGATCGCCAATCAGCTCACCTGGCTCGCCAATCGCGAAGCGCTCGGCATGCCGGAGGATCGCCGGCACGAACGCATCGTGCCGCATCGCCGTCACGCGGTCCTGAAGATCGAGGGCGAGCGCGAGCATGTCGTCAAGCTGATCGACGTCTCGGTCTCGGGCGCGGCGATCAGCACGACCGCGCAGCCGGCAATCGGCACCAAGGTTCTGCTCGGCGACACGCCCGGTCAAGTCGTGCGCGCTTTCGAGGGCGGATTGGGAATCACCTTTGAGCAGATGCTGAGCGCCGAGAATTTCGACGAGAACATCAAGCTCTGAACCCGAGATTTTGTTGCGCCTATCGGCTATCGCCTACTTGAGGCTCCATCTGCCTATCGGCTATCGCCTACTTGAGGCTCCATCTGCCTATCGGCTATCGCCTACTTGAGGCTTGTTGCGCTATCGGCTATCGCCTGCCTGAGGTTTGTTGCGCCTCAATAATCCTCGAGATCGAAATCGAGAATGGCGACCTGCAGCGTATAGGAGCGGCCCTTCGGGTCGTCGGCGGAAATGACGCCGAGATATTCGTCGCCGGAATTCAATTCGACCGAATCCTGTTTCTTCGGCCGCGGCACGATTCGCAGCTTATCGTTCTCGAAAAGACGGCGCAGATAATCCTGCAGAACGGCCCGCTCGACCGGGATCTTCATCGATAATGCAAAGGACCGGTCGCCGTCTTCGTCATCGACGACGATCGAGGCGATGGCGCGCTCGCCGAGAAAGACTTCGGCATCGTCGGGATTGCGCTTGGCCGGCAGCACGCGCAGCTCCTGATTGCCGAAGGAGGCGCGCAAAAATGCCTGTAATTTGCGCAATTCGGTTTTGTCCAAGATCGGATCTCCCGCGCTCTACACGCTGTGCCGCTGTCAAAAATGAAATTGAGCGGCATTAACCCCGCTTGGCCGCGAGAATCTGGTCCATCGTGCGTGCCGGTTCCGCGCAGCCTGCTTCCCCAACCACACGCGCCGGCACGCCGGCAACGGTTTTCTTCGGCGGCACCGGCCGCAGGACGACCGAACCCGCCGCGATTCGCGCACAATGGCCGACTTCGATATTGCCGAGGA
The DNA here is from genome assembly GCA_021324915.1 of Beijerinckiaceae bacterium. Lineage (GTDB taxonomy): Bacteria > Pseudomonadota > Alphaproteobacteria > Rhizobiales > Beijerinckiaceae > Methylovirgula. The sequence continues at coordinate 195,722 of JAJPIC010000012.1, forward strand.
TCTTTGCGCCGGCGCCGATAAGAACCCCGTGCCGCACTTTCGGATGGCGGTCGCCGCATTCGTTCCCCGTGCCGCCGAGCGTCACGTCCTGCAGCATCGAGACGTCGTCTTCGATCACCGCGGTGGAGCCGACGACGAGCCCGGTCGCGTGATCGAGGAATATGCCTTTGCCGATCTGTGCGGCCGGATGGATATCGGTCTGGAAAACCCCCGAGGAACGGCTCTGCAAATAAAGCGCAAGATCCTGCTGCCCGCTATTCCAGAGCACATGGGCGAGACGATGCGCCGCAATCGCATGAAAGCCCTTGAAATAGAGCACGGGCTCGATGAGCCGGGTGCAGGCGGGATCGCGGTCGAGGATCGCGAGGATATCGGCGCGGAAAGCGATTCCGATCGCTGGATCGCGCGCCACCACATCGAGATAGATCTGGCTGATGAAAGCGGCCGGGAGCTCCTCATGCCCGAGCCGGGCCGAGACACGCTGGATGACCGCCGCCTCGAGGCTCGGCTGATCGAGGATCGTCGCCGACACCCAGGGGGCGAGCTGCGGCTCGCGGCGCACGATCTCTTCGGCCTCGGCGCACACTTGGGCGAAGATCGAATCGGCGCCCTCGAAACTCTTTACCTTTGCCAGCGGCACGTTGGCGAGCATCGCCTCCCTCCTTGCGGGCCCTCTCCTAGCATGGTTTGGCGCGCGCCGCAGCGTCTTTAGCATGATCCGAAAGGCCATGCTGGAACAGGGCCTGAAGCGCAATCACGTTTCCGCCAGAAATCGCCTCGCCCTAAGGCCGGGCATCGAGAAAGGCGAGCACGGCCTTTTTAAATACCGTATCGCCGACGCTTCGATTGTGGTCGCGCTCCGGAATGGCAAGGACGCGCGCGCCGGGGATCATGCCGGCGAGCCTTGCCGGGTCGCCCGCCACCTCGTCTTTGGTGCCGACGGCGATCAGGACCGGCAAATCGAGCCCGTTTAGCTCTTGCGCACTGAACTTGAGCCGCCCCCCGCGCGCGCAAGCGGCGAGCGCCTTGAGGTCGCTGCGCGTCGCCTCGGCGAAGACGCGGAACATTTTCGGTCCGTCCTCCAGCCAATCGGCCGAGGGCGCTTCCATTGCCGCGGCGATCTCGGCGCCGAGTCCCGCGGAGAGAAGCTTGTCGCCCATGCCGCCAATGACCAGCGCCCGCACGCGCTCGGGATGCGTCAAGGCGAGCACGACGGCGACCCGCGTCCCCATCGAATAGGCCATGACATCGGCGCGCGCGATGCCGCAATGGTCGAGCAGCCGTCGGGCATCTTCCGCCATCAGCGCGATCGCGTAGTCCTGCGGCCGATAGAATTTCTCGCTCTGGCCGTGGCCGCGAGAATCCATGGCGATCACGCGCCGCCCGGCACCGGTCAGCGTCTTGACCCATTGCGGGAAGACCCAATTCACTCCATGGTTCGAGGCAAATCCATGGATGAGGAGAATGGGATCGCCTTCGCCCTCGTCGATAAAGGCGATCCTGACCCCGTCCGAGGAGAATTGCTGCATTGTGGCGGCAGATATGCGCGGGCGGGCCTCTTTCAATCCTGGCGCCAATCCGCCGCGCCTCAAATGCGCTATTCAAGCGCGAGCAGCGCCCCTATGCTAATGGGCGAGTTCCTAAGCTTCTTTCCGAGGTTCTCTTCCGAGGTTCTTATGGGCGATCATGGCACACCGCATTTTCATAACGAGCCGGGCGTCGCGCAGGTACGCATCGGCGCCAAGGAATTCATGTGTATCGGCGCGCTGCCGCCCAACGATCATCCGCACATTTTTATCGATATGGGCGACGCGGAAGAAGTGATCTGCCCCTATTGCTCGACCCATTATATTTATGACTCGACGCTTTCGCATGACGCCTGCATTCCTGCCGAATGTGCGTTCACGGCAGCAACCGCCTGACCCAAGGCGATGAGCACACCCCCGCATGCGCTGATCGCCGGAGGCGGGATCGGCGGCCTTGCCGCGTCGCTTTGCCTTGCGCGCGCAGGCTGGCGCGTCACGCTCCTCGAACGAAGGCGCCTCACTGAAGATATCGGCGCCGGCCTGCAAATCTCGCCCAATGCCAGCGCGATCCTGCGCGAGCTCGGCGTTTTGCCTCGCCTTTCCGCCAGCGCGCTCGCGCCGAAGGCGATCCACGTCCGGCGCGGGCGCGATGGCGTGACGCTCGCCCAGCTGCCCATTGAACATGCCGAACGGCGCTGGGGAGCGCCTTATCTCCTCGCACATCGCGGCGACCTGCATCGCGCTCTGATCGAAGCGGTAGCGGGCGAACCCGCCATCAAGATTCATGCGGAATGCGCGCTTGTCGGCTTTACTGCCGATGACAACGGCGTCACAGCCGCCGTCGCACATGGTGCCGAGCGGGTGAGCTATGGTGCCGATTGCCTGATAGGCGCGGATGGCGTGCGCTCCTTCGTGCGCGAAAGATTGGCCGAAATGCAGGGGCGGGCGGCCGATCTGCCAGATAGAGCGCGCCATGTCGCCTGGCGGGCGCTCGTCAAGTCGAACAAGGTCGCCCTTGAACTGCGCCAGCCCGAGAGCACGATCTGGCTCGGCCCCGGCGCTCATCTCGTGCATTACCCTTTGCGCGGCGGAAGACTGACCAATGTCGTCGCGCTCATCGACGATCCGGTACGCATCGACTGGACGGCCGATATTTGGGCGCAATCGGGCGATCCCCACGCAATCGCAGCGAGATTTGCCGGCTGGGACCAACGAATCCGGGGTCTGATCGGCGCCGCCGAAGACTGGCGGCTTTGGCCGCTCGTCGAACGCGATGTCGCGTGGGGAAGCGGGCGCGTGGCCCTGATCGGCGATGCCGCCCACCCGATCCTGCCCTTTCTCGGCCAGGGTGCAGCGCAAGCCATCGAAGATGCCGCAATGCTGGCGAAAGAGCTCAAAGCTTGCGCGGAGATTGCGCCGGCGCTCGTTTCTTTTGCAGCCGCCCGCGCGCCGCGCGTCGCCCGAGTGCAGCGCGAATCGCAAGAACAAGCTCGGATCTATCATGCCTCGGGTGCGTTTGCGGCCTTGCGCGATCTTGCCATTCTGACGCTCGGGCGCCGGATAATCGCGCGCTACGATTGGCTTTACGACTTGAGCGCAGCGCCGGCATGAGCCACGGTTTCCCTTGCGAGAGGCAAGGGTCCGGCCGGTCTTCATGGACGGCGCAATTTCCGCTATTTTTCCACTGAGCCCAGGCGCTGGCGCTGCGGTTCCGGGCCCGAATGGATTGCCAGCACCCTCAGGGGCCGTTACGTCTGGCAGGCCGAATCCGCACCAATGATTCTCTGCCGTGCGGCATTGCGGAGCGGAATTGAAATGACCGCGCAAGCCGTTACCGAACCGCCGGACCTGCGTACCGCGCACGTGGTCGTCGTCGCCAATGAGAAGGGCGGAACGGGCAAGTCGACTCTTTCCATTCATATCAGCATCGCTTTGCTGAAAGCCGGATTTCGCGTTGCGACGATCGATCTCGATACGCGCCAGCGCACGCTCACCCGTTTTCTCGAAAACCGCGCTTCCTGGGCCGCTAACGCGCCGTGGAATGTCGAACTGCCCTACCACCATGCGCTCGACCGCGGTCGATCGGACAATATCCGCGATAATGAAACGGCAGAATTCGGCGCTTTCGCCGCTGCGATCGCCGAGGTCGAACACGAATATGAATTCGTGGTCATCGATACGCCCGCCAGCGATTCCTATCTGATGCGGCTCGCCCATTCGCTTGCGGACACTCTGGTCTCGCCGATCAACGATTCCTTCATCGACGTCGATGTCTTCTCCCGCGTCCATCATGATCGCACGCAGCGCGGCCAGGTCGCCCAATATGCCGACCTCGTGCTCGAAGCGCGCCGCAAGCGCAGGCTCGTCGACCAGGGCATTATCGATTGGGTGCTGGTGCGCAACCGCATGTCCTCGACGCAGTCGAACAATGCCAAGCAGATCGTGACAAGCCTCAAGCGGCTCGCGAGCGAATTGCAGTTCCGGCCGGCCGATGGCCTGCACGACCGGGTGATCTTCCGCGAGCTCTTCCCGATCGGCTTGACGGCTCTAGATCCGATCGAGGAAGCCATGCGCAGCAATACGCTTTCCGCCTCGCAGGCATCCGCGCGGCGCGAGGTCGATACGCTCGTCGCGACGCTGCAACTGCCCGAGCGCAGCCGCGGGATGGCGACACATATGCAGGCGCGGCACGAATGGTTCGACCGTATCTCGCGCTATTATCGCGAGATGAGACGATGAGGTGGGTATGAGGAAAGTGTTTGGCTGCGTCCTGGCGGCAATACTTGTCGCGACGGAAGTCATGGCTGCGACAGTCGACGTCGGTCCGCTCAAGATCGAACAGGCCTTTACCCGGCCGACGCCGGGCGGCGCGAGCGTCGCGGTCGGCTATCTGACGATCGTCAATACCGGCAAAGAGACGGACCGGCTCGTTTCCGTCACATCCGACATTTCGGCGAAGGCCGAGATCCACGAGATGAAAATGGAAAACGGCGTGATGAAAATGGGCGAAGTCAAAGACGGCCTGCCTATTCCCGCCGGCGCGACCGTGGCGCTCAAACCCGGTGGCGATCATCTGATGTTCGTCGGCATCAGACATGCCGTAAAGCCGGGCGAAGTCATCAAAGCGACGCTCACCTTCGAAAAGGCCGGCAAGGTCGATGTGCCTTTCAAGGCCGCGGCCAGCATGGGCGCTATGAGTCCCGGCGATGACGGCGACAGCGGAATGGGCGGGATGAAAATGCAGTGAGGCGGAGGCTAGACTAGCCCAATGCCTCACCCCTTCGGTCCACCTCATGCGGTGCTTCGAGATAGGCCCAGCGCTCGGCGATCTGCCGGTTGGCGATCCGCCAGATCACGATGCCGCGGAACTCGAGTCTTTTGCCGCTCGCCGAATCGGTTGCCGTCCAATGATTGCGTACGACCACTCTGTCGCCCTCGGCAATCATGTCCTCGATCGTGACGTGAAGATCGGGAAAGCGCCGCAGCGCAGCGCCGACATATTGAATCGCGCCTTCGGGCCCGGGCGGCATGCCGGGCGGAACGTCGGCGCCGTGATCGACGAAATCCGACGCGAAATTCACGCGGCCGATTTCGACATTGCCTCTGTTGACGAATTCCTCGAAGTGACCGCGGATGAATTCGCGCGCTTCAGCGAGGGTCATGCCGGATTTCTCGTTGATCGCCTGCATGGGCGCCTCACCCCTTTGCACGGCGAAATTCCGCCGCGTGCTCTTGCAACAGGGCATCGAGCGCGCGCGGTGCGCGGCCGAGCAGGCGCTCCAAAGTGCCGTCCGGCTCACCGCCCTTCCCGCCCGTGTAATATTCCTGCAGTTCGAGCAGCGCGGTGACCTGCCATTCCGGCATGCCTTGGGCGAGCATGGCCTGGCGCTGTGCCTCTTCCGGAATATCGACGTAGCGGGCCGGAATGCCGGCGTTCTTTTCTATTTTCGCGGCGACTTCGGCGCAGCTCAGCCCTTCCGGCCCATGGAGCTCATAGGTCTCACCGTCATGCAGCCCGCGCAAAGCCTGCACGGCAACTGCTGCGATGTCGCGCACGTCGACATAGCAGATCTTGGCTTCTCCCAGGGCGGAATAAAACGCGCCCTCGGCTCGGATGCTTGGCGCATAGAAGGCAAGCACGTTCTGCATGAAACTGTTCGGCCGCAGAATGCAATAAGGATTGCCGGCCGCCCTCAGCCTGTCCTCGACCCGGCGATGCCAGCTCGGAAAGGATTTCGGATAGTCGCCGGCGCCGAGTGCCGAATTCAGCACAATGCGGCGCCTGTCGCCTGCTGCCTCGATCACATTCGATTCAAGCTCCACGAGCTGCGGAATGGGCGAGCAGACGAGGAAAAGAGAATCGATGCCAGCGAACGCTCTCTTGAGAGAGAGCGGGTCAGCGAAATCGGCGATTGCGACTTCCGTTCCGGCAGGCGCCTTGGCGGCATCCTGTTCGGACCGGAAGAGCGCCCGATGCGGCACGCCCGCCCGGATCACTTCCGCGAGGACGGCGCTGCCGACCGTCCCGCTCGCACCTGTTACGAGCAGCATATCCCCTCCCAAAGATGGAACCTCGGCCGAGCATTGCCGGGTCTGCGCGGACCATATATTCAGGCACGATCTGCCGGAAGGACGCACATTTTTGTAAGCGCGGAGGCAGGATGAAAAATCACTTCGGATGTCCCGTGCAGGCAACCGTCAATGCCATCAGCGGGAAGTGGAAAGTGCTCGCCATTTGGCACCTCGGCTTCGGTCCGAAAGGCTTTGCACAATTGCGCGATCTTCTGCCCGGCGTGAGCGAGAAAGTGCTCGCGGCGCAATTGCGGCAGCTCGAAGCCGACGGAATTCTGAAACGCGAGGTCAGCGCGACTTCCCCGCCGCACGTGACCTATTCGCTGACCGAAGCCGGCGAGGATTTGCTCGAACCGATGAGCGCGCTTTGCGCCTGGGGAACGCGCCATCTCGGCGTTCCCCCGAACCTGCCGCGCTATCCAAGTCCCGGCGGCGAGAGCTCCGCCCAGCCTTCGTGAGGATGAGGGCGGCCGGAAGCCGGCAGGCTTTCTGCCGCGATGCCCGGTGGCCAGACCTGATTGCGCCCATTGCGCTTGGCGGCATAAAGCGCCGCATCCGCATCGGCAACGACCTCGGCGGCGTCGCGGCCAGATTCGGAACAGGCGGAGCCGAAACTCGCGGTGACGACCGACCCGAGTGCCGGGTGCGGAATAGCCGCGCTCTCGATCGCCTGTCTTATCCGCTCGGCTATAGCGATCGCCTTCGCAAGCTCGGTATTCGGGAGCACGATCATGAATTCCTCTCCGCCGAAGCGGAACGCATGATCCGCTTCGCCGCGCAATTCCGCCTGGACAATGCCGGCGACGCGCTTGAGACAAAGATCGCCCGCCTGATGGCCTGCCGTGTCGTTGAAGAGCTTGAAATAGTCGATGTCGAGCAAGACGATGGAAAGACGGTCGCGCAAATCGTCGGCCTGTTCGCACGCGGCCAGAGTTTCTTCGAGAAAGCGGCGGTTGCCGAGGCCCGTCAGCGCGTCGCGGCGGCTCATCCTCCCGAGCTTGAGGTTCTGCGCACGCTCCTTGCGCGACAGCAGATAATGCAGCCGTAGGTCGCGTTCCATCGTATAGCTTGCGACGAGCGCGAAGATCACCGTTGCACCGAAGACCATGTTGATCGCGACCTGCTGACCGGGCGAATAATCGTAGAAGCGGGCCACGGCGAGGACATGTACCGCCAGAAACGCGACACACGTCGGAACGAGATAAGAGAACCTTATGCGCTGCACGACCGTCAGAAAGAGGACGACCAATGTCATCGATTCGTGAAGCGTCCCTTGCGGCGTCTTTCCGCTGACGGCCATCAGATAGATGATCGTCCCCGTCGCGATCGCGCCCCCGCCGAGGCACATGACGCTTTCGCGGAAGAAGTCGCGCGGATAGGTGTAGAGGGTTGCGATCAGGAGCAGCGACACGGGCGTGAAGAACGCCACGCGCACCCAAAGCGCCGTCCAGAATAATTCAGGGGTTGCCCACCAATCGGCGAAGGCGAAGAGGTCGTAGATGACAATGCCGATATAGGCTCGCAGGATGAGCTCGCGGCACCTTTGCGCTCCGGTATCGCGCTCGAACGCCGCCTCCAACTTCGGCGGAAACCGCAGGAGCCAGTTCTTGGCGGCAATGGCTTGATCGATCGCTTCGAGATCGAATCCCCGCGGCGAAATTTCCTCCGCATTCCCCGCCATCGCGCAACCCGCCCTTTACTTTGTTCGTGAAGCGGCGGGCAGATTAGGCCGCAAGCTTTAACAAGCGGTCTTTTTCCTCTCTCGGATTGCGGCCTCACGGCGCGGCGATATGTCCCCTCTTCGAGGCATGGGTCTTGGGAGAGGTCGAGGCGGCTTGCCTTGCGGTAACATCATCGCGATCTTGGTGCGGGCGGCCGGGATCGAACCGGCACGGCTTGTGGCCGAGGGATTTTAAGTCCCTTGCGTCTACCAATTCCGCCACGCCCGCGAGAGGGACATTTGTGCACCCTCGAAGCAGGGCGCTTATAACACGTAATTGCCACCTGGCGATTTGGCCGCCGACTGACGTCATGGGTCCGCTTTATCTCGGCAATGACGCGCAGCTCACCACAGCCCCTCACCCTGGTCCTCTCCATCGGGGAGAGGGAATTACCCCCTCTTGCCGGCGATCGGCGCCTGGAAGGCAAGGCCGAGGTCCCAGGGAAAATAGATCCAGGTGTCCTGCGAGACTTCGGTCATGAACGTGTCGACGTGCGGCCGCCCGAGCGGCTTGGCATAGACGCAGGCAAAATGCGCCTTCGGCAGAAGAGCGCGTACCGCAACCATCGTGGCGCCCGTATCGACGAGATCGTCGACGACGAGCACGCCCTGCCCTTCGCTGCCCGCGATTTTCGGCGCGATCGGCTTGATGATATTCGGCGGCCCCTGCTGCGCCTTGTGCTCATAGCTCGTTACGGCGACGCATTCGACGAGCCGCAGGTCGAGCTCGCGCGCGACGATCGCCGCCGGAACGAGGCCGCCGCGCGCAATGCCGACGATCGCAGCATAGGGTCCCGTCTCGGCAAGCCGCCAGGCGAGCGCGCGTGCATCGCGATGAAACTGATCCCAGGAGACGTGATAGGCCTTTTCGCTCATGTGATCGTATATTTGTCCTTCCCCGCCGCACGCAGCTTGGCGATCATCGTTTGGATCGCTTCGACCGCCGCTTCGACCTGCGCCTCTCCTTTGCCGCGCACGACAATCTGGTTGGCGAATTTGCCCTCTCTATAGGCCGGATAGGAGCCGACCGAAACCTCCGGGTGGCGTGCGGCCTCGAGGGCAAGCTCCGCCGCATAAGCGCCTTCCGGCATATTGCCGACATCGATCGTTCGCGAGATTACAGGTGCGCCGCCTTTGAGCTTCGGTGCGACGGCGGCGAGCATCGATTCGACGATTGCCGGCACGCCGGCCATGACGATCACATTGCCGATCCAAAACCCCGGCGCCTTCGATACTGTATTTTCGACGAGATCGGCTCCTTGCGGAATTCGCGCCATGCGCCGGCGCGCGGCATTGAGATCGTCGGGCGCGACCCGCTGCAAGAGCAGCGCGAGTGCGCGCGGATCTTCGATCAGCGGAACGCCGAAGGCTGCGGCAACCGCATCGGCCGTCACGTCATCATGGGTCGGGCCGATGCCGCCGGTGGTGAAAACATAGGTATGGCGGCGGCGCATGGCATCGAGTGCTGCGACGATCTCGCCGATTTCGTCGGGGACGACGCGCACTTCGCGCAGCTCAATGCCGCGTGCGGCGAGAAAATCGGCGACCGTGCCGATATTCTTGTCTTTCGTGCGGCCGGAGAGGATCTCGTCGCCGATGACGAGAAGCGCGGCGGTAAGGGATTGGGGTGCGGACATGGCAGGTGAAGATTAACACGCAAGGACGGCGGCGCATCCCCTCTCTCGCTTGCGGGAGCTGGCGGAGGCCGGGCGGGAGGGGCGCTGCGGTGGCGCAACCCTCATCCGCCGAGCTCCGCTTGGCACCTTCTCCCGGAAGGGGAGAAGGGTCATCCTCCCACAATTCTCTCGTCCAGCGCTGCCGTCTTGATGAGCGCAAAGACCGGCGCTCCCTCGCACAGCTCGAGTTCATCGAGCGCGCGACGCGTCGCCACCGCCAAAAGCCGCCCCTCGCCGCCAAGCGCGATTTCGATGCTGGCAAGGGGACCCATCGGCCTGATCCGGACGAGCCTGCCGGCAAGCACGCTTTGAACGCTCAAGCCGCGCGGCAGAGCGGCGGACAAAGTCACGTCCGTTGCCTTTACGACAATGCGCACGCGCGCACCTTCCCGGCCTGCAGGTCCGGCGAGCCAAACCGTACCGGCGGGATGGAGAAGTTCGGTCAGACCATAGGTTTCGTCGCGCTTGCCGACGCGCATCGTCAGCACGCTCGCCTCGCCGAAACGCGAGTCCTCTGCGCCCACGGCGGGCAAAACTTCCGCCGGATCGCCCTGCGCGATCACGTGGCCTTCGTCGAGAACGACGACCCAAGCGGCAAGCCGCGCGACTTCCTCGACCGCATGCGAAACGTAAACAATCGGGATCTTGAATTCGTCGCGCAGCTTTTCGATCAACGGCAGGATTTCGAGCCGGCGTGGCACGTCCAATGCGGCGAAAGGCTCATCGAGCAGAAGGAGTTGCGGATCGGAGAGCAGCGCCCTGCCGATGGCGACGCGCTGGCGCTCGCCGCCCGAAAGCATAGAGGGCATGCGCCTCAGCAAATGGCCGATGCCCAAAGTCTCGATCACCGCATCAAAAGATATGGCACGCGTGCGTCGCGGCGCGAACCAGCGGCCGAACATCAGGTTCTGCTTTACGCCGAGATGCGGAAAGAGATGCGAATCCTGGAATACGAGGCCGATGCGTCTTTTGTGCGGTGGAAGGAAAATATGCGCCCGGGTGTCGACGAGAATGCGATCGTCGAGCACGACATGCCCGTAGTCCGGACGCGCAAGACCCGCGATCAGTCCGATTGTCATAGACTTGCCCGCGCCCGAACGCCCGAAAAGAGCCGTGATCCCTTCCGCGTTTTTGAAAGCGACTTTCAGGCTGAAGCCGCCGGCTTCACGCGCCATATCGACGTCGATCATGAGCGTGATAAACGCCTTTCGCCACGCCGCTGGATGATCTCGGAAATGATCACGGCGGCGAGGGCAATAACGATCGAGATGAGCGTCAATCGCAAGGCGGCGGGATCGCCGCCCGGAACCTGAATGAAGGTGTAGATCGCCGAAGCGATCGTCTGCGTCTCGCCGGGGATATTGGCGACGAAAGTGATGGTCGCGCCGAATTCGCCGAGCGCGCGCGCGAAAGCGAGCGTAGCGCCGGCAATAATGCCCGGCACCGCAAGCGGCAGGCTCACCAGAAGGAAGGTGAAAAACCGGTTGGCACCCAAAGTACCCGCCGCCTTCTCGAGTTGCGGATCGATCGCTTCGAACGAGAGGCGCATCGCCCGGACCATCAGCGGAAATCCCATCACCGCACAGGCAAGCGCCGCGCCGGTCCAGCGAAAGGAAAAGACAATCCCGAGCTCAGCAAGCGCGCTGCCGAAGATACCGCGTCGCCCGAAGGCGATGAGCAGGACGTAGCCGGTGACTACCGGTGGGACCACGAGCGGCAGATAAAGGATCGCGGCCAAGAGCGTCTTACCGGCAAAATTCCAGCGCGCCAAAGCGTAAGCCGCGAATATGCCGAAGGGCAGGCTCGCCAAAGTCGCAACTACCGCGATCCGCAGCGACAGAAGAACGGCGGTCCATTCGGCCGGCGAGAGAAGCACGCGAAGCCTCCGAGCTATATCCTACCGGATATGGCATCGGCTTCTGTGCCGAAGGAGACCGGCTGTCAAGTAAGGCCGCAGCGCGGTAGTGGGTCCGTTTGAACTTATTTATCTGAATACAATGCGAGAAGAACCTCGCGCCCCTTATCCGTCAGGGCATAAAGCGGTAGCCCAAAATCCTCAGCGCTTTCCGTTCGAATGATCAATCTTTTTTGGAGCAGATTAGTGAGTGTTATGCCCCCGACTCTTCTCGGAGCCGGGCACGGGCCTCCCGCAAAATGTTCGAGAGCTTTCTTCTCGCGAGCGTGCATTACGCGGCTTTCTTTTTGTAGGGGCCGCGTTTTTTGGGCGCGGCTTCCGCCGCCTCCACAAGCGCCGCAATATCCTCAACGCTCCAAAGCCGATCTGTAACTCCGGCTTCCATCGCAGGCGTCACGCGCAGCGTCTTATGAATGCGGCAGAAATTGTAAAACATGACAAAGAGTGCGACGGAATAAGCGTGATTTTCGGCCTTCTTCGAGAAAGCATTCGTCAGCCGCGTGAACCGGCGGTTTTGCATCCGAATCGTCAGATTGCTGCGCTCGACGTAGGACGTGGAGACGTGGCCCATTTCGGGGTTATCTTCGATCCGCTTCTTTTTCGCGCCGATGCACTCTGCCGGGCTATAGCGCCCTTTCGCACTCTCTGGCGACGTGCCGTAAATCTTCTCTAGCACCGCATAATCGACATCAGCCCCGAACGCGCCCTCGACGGCTTCAAGATATGGCCTATGCCCGTCTGTCGTGAGTTGGATGCGATTGGAAAGGCGCGCGCAAAGATCGTCCATCAGCGCGATTGCTGACTGCGCGGAGCGGTCTCCGATGAAGTAGGAGACAATCAGCTTGCTATCGGCATCGAGCGCGGTCCAGGTCCAAATATCGCCCGCATTCGAAACGGGGGTTTTCATCGCGACAACGTTCTTCTGCTTCGCCGCTACGAAGCTCCAAATTTCATCACATTGAATGCGCTTGGATTTCAGGTTGTGAATGTGCCCATCATGGTAGACCGCACAGGCTTTGCCGGCGTCGAGCATTAACCGGATCACAGTGTTCTTTCCGACGCTGAGAAGCCGCGTCACGGCACGGATCGAATTGCCCTCGCAAAGAAGGCTGAGGATGCGCGCGCGTTCTTCCCTGGAGAGCTTGTTCATACCCTCCAAATAGACCTTTTATGCTTGACAGTCAAGCATAAGAGTCCATTTCAAACTTATCACGCTCGGCGGCGCGCCGCCTGCGCACTTTGTCGCGCCAACGCGGGATCGCGCCATTTTTCTCCCATGTCGACAATGTCGACGCATCTTTAGAGCGTTCGATTGCGCGCTCGACCGCTTCCCTTGAGCCGACCCGTTCATTGGAGGTAATCGCACGCTGTCGCTTCATGGTGAAACCTCCATAATGCGTCCTATTACCGGGGTTGTTACCGAGTCACTCAAATAAGGCGCCAAACGGGTAAAGACATTCTCGATGGGCGCCGAAATTTTAGCGATATTTAGACCCAAGCCGAACGCAGAGTCTGGCGTCGGCGGCCCAGCTTCCGTTCGGTCAATTACAAAACTGTGGCTCGAGTATCTCTCAACCAGATTCCGAGCAATCCGCGAAGCCAAGGCTTGAGGGTAGTAAGGGCGCATGATCCGGACGGCATAATCCTCCGCGACCTTCAATTCGCGAGCTTTTGCCGTCACCTCAAACGTGTCGATTTTGTCGGCCATCGGCCCAACAATGCTGGTCGCGTATTGAAGCGCATAGGGCATCAGGACATGTGGTCTCTTCCCCGTTCGCGATGAAAAGAGCATCATGGCTTGGTCATAAGCCATCAACGCGTAAGCATTGAGACGCTCAAACGATTGAACTGAATTGAGAGCAGAATCCCACTCATCGCGATCCTGATCATAAATTTGTACATCCAGAGGCCCTAGCTCCGCCTCGATGCCCATGACTATTTCGCGACCTCCTATTGCCAACAAGGTCGCAGCGCTTTTCGCGAACAGCGGAACCAACGTGGAGAAGTGCGGCGTGCGCCTTTGGAATAGTCTAACGATTTCGTATGCTGACCGCGCTTGACCGCCAGCGGAGTCTATAAGAAGCCCAACCTTCTCATTTGCGATAATGGCGGCCTTCTGCGCTCGAAACCCTTGGCAAACCTGAGGCCCGATCATTCCCCAATCAGTTTCGTCGCGGCCTTGGATCAAAACCCAAATTTTATATCCGACAATTTCTTCTAACTCTATGATAAGAGAAGCAAAACTTTGATCTATCTCTTCATCAACGGGATAAATCGAAGCGCGATATTTTTTGGCCGGAAGAGGTTGCGCCGCCGGTTCTCCCTCAGGCTTCTCGCTCTCGCTAGGAGAGCTCAATCCAGTTGTCATCAGGAATTAGGCTTCCAGCGCTTCTTTGCCGCATTCTTGGCTATCTCACGCCGCTGTTCTGGGGTCAATGAGCTTGCGCGAGCCTTACCCCCCTTAAGACCACCTTGCCTAGCGAATTCGTAAGTTGAATTTTGAGGGGCATCCGCTTCTTGGTTGGCCTCGCCAACGGCAATGTCTACAACCAGTTTTGCGAGCTGGGCCGGATCGCGTGGACGTTTTGGGGTCTTAGCCATGTGCGAAATATGCACGCGGCATTCGCCGATTCCTAGTCCCCGTCAATCGCGGCCATTTTCAAACGGACCCACTACCCGCAGCGCTCAGAGATTGTTGATCACGCTCTTGAGCTGACTTTGGACGGCGCCGGCGGCCGCACGCAGGCGCGGATTGTCGATCGCCTGCATCGAGGCTACGGGATCGATGGCCGCGACCTCGGTTCTCCCGTCGCCCGCATCCTGCACCACGACGTTGCAAGGCAGCATCGTGCCCACCTTATCCTCGATCTCGAGCGCTTCGAGCGCGAGCTTGGGATTGCAGGCGCCGAGAATGCGATAATTCCTGAACTCGACGCCGATCCTCTTTCTGAACGTATCCTTCACGTCGATTTCGGTGATGATGCCGAAGCCCGCCTCTTTCAGTGCCTCGGTCGTCTGCCGGACCGCCGTATCGAAATCGGTATCCAGTGTCTTGGCGAAGTAATAGGGCATGACCGCCTCCGCTTACGGAACGTCATTGCGAGAGGCCGGATCGGATCCGGATACTTCAATGACAGCCTTCGATTTGCTGAGCTCGAAATAGAGCCGATTTGGAGATTAGCCATTGGGGCAGCGGCCGCTTTGACCTAGCTCATGCGACGCCGACGCGCTCGATCTCCCATTCGAGACGAATGCCACTCGTCTCGAATACCCGGCGCCGGACTTCCTCGCCCAGATTTTCGATGTCCGCGGCGGAAGCCTTGCCGCGATTGATCAGAAAATTACAGTGAAGCTCGGAGACCTGCGCATCGCCGACCACAAGACCGCGGCAGCCGGCGCGGTCGATCAATTGCCAGGCTTTTTGCCCGGGAGGATTTTTAAAGGTCGAGCCGCCGGTCCGTGTATTGATCGGCTGCGTTGCCTGCCGCGCCTCGGTGATCTCGGCCATTTGCGCCCTGATTGCGGCCGGATCGCCTACCCGGCCCAAGAAGCGCGCCGCTGTGAAGATCACGTCCGCGCCCACGCTGCTGTGGCGGTACGAAAAGCCCATCTCGGCATTGGCGAATTCATGCAATTTGCCGGCGCGATCGACCCCGCGGCAGGAGACGAGCACATCTTTGGTTTCGCACCCATAGGCGCCGGCGTTCATGCGAAGCGCGCCGCCGACCGAGCCAGGAATGCCGCGATAGAAAGCGAGTCCGTCGATGCCGGCCTCCGCCGCCGCTTGCGCCAGTTTGACGTCGAGCACGCCGGCGCCGGCACCAATTTCCTGCCCTTCGATCTCGATTTCGAAAAAAGCGCGGCCAAGCCTCACGACAATCCCCGGAATGCCGCCATCGCGCACAAGGAGGTTCGAGCCGACGCCCACCGATTGAACCGGAACACCGGGATCGAGCCGGCTCAAGAAATAGGCGAGATCTTCTTCGTCGGCAGGCGCGAAAAGGATTTGCGCCTGACCGCCGGTGCGGAACCAGGTGAGGTCCGCCATGCGGACGTTGGACTCGAGCCGGCCGCGCAGATCCGGCATGGCTTTGCGCAGCGCCGGTGCCAGGTCAGGAAAGCTCATGTCCCGACGGCCTGCGCCGCCAATTGTCCGGGCAGCGCATAGGCCCATTGCGTAATATTGCCGGCGCCCAGAAAGACGACGTAATCGCCGGGCTTGCCGAGGCTCCTGACCATTTCGGGAAGCTTCTCCGGCCCGGACAGCGCCAGAGCTTGGCGATGGCCATGCGCTTTTAACGCTGCGACGAGGCCGTCGCGGTTGGCGCCCGCAATCGGCGCTTCGCCCGCCGGATAGACTTCCGCGACGATCACCACATCCGCGTCGTTGAAACAGGTGGCGAATTCATTGAAGAGCGAGGAGAGCCGCGTGTAACGATGCGGCTGTACGATGGCAATGACCTGTCCCTTGGTCGATGCGCGCGCAGCGCGCAGAACCGCCGCGATCTCCACCGGATGATGGCCGTAGTCGTCGAAAATGCGCACGCCGTTCCAGGTGCCGGTCGGCGTGAATCGCCGTTTGACACCGCCGAAATTCTTGAGCGCGCCGCGCACGGTCGCGGCATCGATCCCAAGCTCATGGGCGACCGCGATCGCGGCCGTCGCGTTGAGCGCGTTATGATGTCCAGGCATGGGCAGGCCCATGTCTGCATAGCGCACTTCTTCGCCCGTCTTGCGGTCGCGCAGGATGACGTCGAAGCGCGACTTGCCGTCGGTGAGATCGACATCGACGAGCCGCGCGTCGGCTTGCGGATTCTCGCCGTAAGTGATCACGCGCCGGTCCTCGATCCGCCCGACGAGCTCCTGCACGGTCGCATGGTCGAGGCACATCACGGCGAAGCCGTAGAAAGGAATGTTCTCGATGAAGGCGCGAAAAGCTTCTTTGATCGCGTCGAACGTGCCGAAATGATCGAGGTGTTCCGGATCGATATTGGTGACAATTGCGATATCGGCCGGAAGCTTCAGGAACGTGCCGTCGCTCTCGTCGGCTTCGACGACCATCCAATCGCCTGCCCCGAGCCGCGCGTTGGTCCCATAGGCATTGATAATCCCGCCATTGATGACAGTCGGATCGAACTTGCCGCCATCCAGCAGAGTGGCGACGAGCGAAGTGGTGGTCGTCTTGCCATGCGTGCCGGCTATCGCGACGCATTGTTTCAAGCGCATGAGCTCGGCGAGCATTTCGGCGCGGCGGACGACCGGCAGACGCCGTTCGCGTGCCACTTGGACTTCCGGATTGTCGCGCTTGATCGCGGTCGAGACGACGACCACTTCGGCCGCGCCGACGTTTTCCGCGATATGGCCGATATGGATCTCGGCACCCTTGGCGCGCAGGCGCGCGACATTGGCATTCTCCGAAAGGTCCGATCCCTGCACGCGATAGCCGAGATTCATCAGAACTTCGGCGATACCGGACATCCCGATGCCGCCGATCCCGACGAAATGAATGGGCCCGAGTTCGCGCGGCAATTTCATCTTCGGTCCTCCCGGCGCGCGATTTCCATCACCAGATCGGCAAGCCGTTCGGCCGCATCCGGAATTCCAGCGCTCTTGGCGGCTGCAGCGCGTTGGCGCAGAAGAGCGGGATCTGCCTGCGCCGCCGCAAGCGCTTCGGCAAGATATTCAGGGGTGAACTCACGCTGATCCACGACGCTCGCCGCGTCGATTTCACGGAGATATTGGGCATTTGCGGCCTGATCTTGATCGAGCGCATGAGGAAAGGGAACGAGGATGGCCGGTCTCCCAATAACCGAGAGTTCGGCGATGGTCGATGCCCCGGCGCGTCCGATCACCAGATGCGCCGCCGCCATACGCACTGGCAAATCCGTAAAAAACGGCAGGACTTCGGCATCGAGCCCAAGATCGGCATAGGCTTTTTTCACCCGATCCGCATCTTCGCCGCGCGCCTGCTGCGTGACGATGAGATCGTGCCGGGCCGCTTCAGGCATGCGGGCGACCGCCGCCGGCACGATATCGGCCATGATGCGTGCGCCTTGCGAGCCGCCGACAACAAGGATCCTGAACCGGCCTTCTTCCGGATAAGGCGTCGCGCCTGCCGCAATCACGCTGGGGCGAACCGGATTGCCGGTATGATGGATTTCAATCCCCGCGCCAGCCCCTTTAAGGGTCGGAAATCCGCTTGCGATTGCGTCAACTCGGGCCGCGAGAAAGCGATTGGCTCGGCCGAGGACGGCATTCTGCTCATGCAAAAGCGTCGGGATGCGCAGCAAGCTCGCCGCAAGAACCGGAGGGACAGTCGGATAACCGCCGAAGCCGACGACCGCAGCGGGGCGCATACGCGCCAATACCCGTAGGGCCGCCAGAGTTCCAGCTGTCAGCTTGAGAACCGCCCCGCCCCGCGCGAGGAGCGAGCCGCCGCGCGGCGTCGCCGAGACGATCTGGTGGATGGCGCGGGCGGGAAAATCGCCGCCATATTGCTTCGCCCGTACATCGGTCGCGAGCTCGACCGCAATGCCGCGCGCCTCGAGAGCACGGGCCAAAGCTTCGGCCGGAAACAAATGACCGCCCGTGCCCCCCGCCGCGACGAGGACGGGCTTGCTCATGCCGGATTCGCCTCGGAATGCAGGACGATCGCGGCGCGCGGGCGCTTGCGCATCACCGCAACGAGAAAGCCCATGCCCAGCGCCAGCGAGATTACCGAAGAGCCTCCGTAGGAGATGAAGGGCAAGGTCATCCCCTTGGCCGGCATCAAATGGAGGTTGACCGCCATATTGATGGCGCTCTGAATGCCGAAGAGCATGATGAGGCCGGCCGCCGCGAGCCGGCAGAACGGATCTTCGTTGCGTGCGGTCAGCATCAGGCCGCGGATGACGATATAGGCAAAGACGCCGACCAGCGCCAGGCAAGCGACGATCCCGAATTCCTCGCCCGTGACGGCAAAGATGAAATCGGTATGCGCGTCGGGCAGGATGCGCTTCACCGTGCCCTCGCCCGGCCCTTTGCCGAACCAGCCGCCGGCGAAAAAACTGTCGATTGCGGTATCGATCTGGAACGTATCGACCACACCGCCGGTGGTCCCCGGATCGATGAATTTCAAGAAACGCGCGCGCACGTGCGGCACGAATTTATAGGCGAGCAACATGCCGCCGACGCCGATGCTGCTGATCCCGACGACCCAGATCCAGCGCAGGCCGGCAATGAAGAACAGTCCCACCCAGACGAGCGAGACCAGCATGGTCTGACCGAAATCGGGCTGCAAGATCAGCGGAACAATGGTCACGGGTAGAAGCGCGAAGGCGAGAATATTGCCCGGCAGGTCGTGCTTGGCTCCTTCGGCGAAGGCCCAGGCGATCAGGATCACGAAGGCAGGCTTTAAAAATTCGGACGGCTGAATGCCGAAGATCCAGCGCCTGGCGCCTTTGACTTCCGCGCCGAACATCAGCGCAGCAAGGATAAGCCCCATCGAGACCACGAAGACGATGAGTGCGGCACGGCGCACATGCCGCGGCGTCAGGAAGGACGAGGCGAAGAATACGGCAATCGAAGGAATGAGAAAGAGCGCCTGCCTGTGTACGAAATGGAAGGTTGGCAGGCCGAGCCGTTCGGCCACGGGGGGGCTCGCCGCCATTGTGAGCACGATACCGAAGATGATCAAAGCGCCCAGCGCGGCGAGGAGCCAGCGGTCGATCGTCCACCACCAATTGGCGAGCGCCGAACGTTCGAGCCGCGACAGCATTTTCCCTCCTTCAGGCCTTTTCGGCGATCTTGGCTAGCGCCAGCTCGCGGAACTTGTCGCCGCGCTTCTCGAAGTCCGAGAATTGATCGAACGAAGCGCAGGCCGGCGAGAGGAGAACGATCGGCATGGGCGTCCTGCTCTGCTCGGCATCCCGCGTCGCGCTCTCGACCGCCTTGTCGATCGTGCCGCAAAATTCATAAGGAATCGCTTCGCCGATCGTGGCGGCGAAGGCTTCGGCGGCTTCGCCCACGAGATAGGCCTTGACGATCTTCGCGAAGAGCGGGCGCAGCGGCTCGATCCCGCCCTGTTTGGCACGCCCGCCGAGGATCCAATAAATGTCGGCGAGGCTCAGCAGCGCCTTTTCCGCGGCATCGGCATTGGTCGCCTTGGAATCATTGATATAGAGCACCTTGCCGCGGCGCCCGACCTCTTCGAGCCGGTGCGGCAGGCCCGGAAAGCTCGAAAGCCCCTTCTGGACGGTTGCGATGTCGAATCCGTGCGCGCCGAGCGCCGCGACTGCCGCTGCGGCATTCTGGCCGTTATGGCTGCCGCGCAGCGAAGATATGCCGGCGAGATCCGCAACCGGCGAGGAATGGCCCGCCGTGCGGCGCAGAAGCTTCGTTCCGTCGAGGACGATGCCGTCCGCAATCGCCGGATCGGTGATCGAGACGAAGGTCGTGGGCTTGCCTGCCCGGCGCAACCGTTCGGCGATCGCGCGCGTGATCTCATCGTCGAGACAGACCACGGCATGATCGGCCTGAGCGACGAGCCGTTCTTTGATCGCGGCATAATTTTCCATCGTGCCGTGGCGATCGAGATGGTCGGGCGTCACGTTGAGTAGAACGCCGAATGTCGCATTGAGCGAGGGCGTAAGGTCGATCTGAAACGAGGAACATTCGATGACGTGAACCCGTCCCTCGGCGGGCGGCGCAAGCGACAAGATCGGCGTGCCGATATTGCCGCCGACGTCGGCTTCATAGCCGAAACAGCGATAGAGGTGCGCGACAAGCGCCGTCGTCGTCGACTTGCCGTTCGTGCCGGTAATCGCGACGAACAGCGCTTTCGGCGCGATCTTGGCGCGTTCGCGGCAGAAGAGTTCGATGTCGCCGATGACCTCGACGCCTGCCTGGCGGGCTTTGGCGACGATCCAATGCGGGGTCGGATGAGTGAGCGGCACGCCCGGGCCGATGACGAGCGAGTCGAAGCCGGTCAAATCGCTCATGACGAGATCTTTGAGCGCAAGCCCTGAGGCGGCGGCATTCTCGCGCGGGCGCCTGTGATCGTCCCAGACCACGACATCGGCGCCGCCGGCGACGAGCGCCTGCGCCGCAACGCGCCCGGAAATGCCCAGGCCGAAGACAGCCACCCTCTTGCCGGCAAAGGACGTGATCGGCGTCATTTCACCTCAGCTTCAAAGTCGAAAGGCCGACGAGGGCGAGGACGAAGGCGATAATCCAGAAGCGCACGACGACCTGCGGCTCCGACCAGCCGAGCTGTTCGAAATGGTGATGGATCGGAGCCATTTTGAACACGCGCCGCCCGGTCAGCTTGAAGGAGACCACTTGCACGATCACCGAGAGCGCCTCGACCACAAAGAGGCCGCCGACGATGATGAGCACGATTTCGTGTTTGATGGCGACCGCGATCGTGCCGAGCAGACCGCCGAGCGCCAGCGAACCCGTGTCGCCCATGAAGATCTGTGCCGGCGGCGCGTTGAACCAAAGAAAGCCGAGTCCCGCGCCGATCATCCCGCCGCAGACCACTGCGAGTTCGCCGGCGCCCGGTACGAAATTGATGCCGAGATAGGCCGAGAAGATCGCGTTACCGGCGAGATAGGCGATGATGCCGAAAGCGGCCGCGGCAATCATCACCGGCACGATCGCCAATCCGTCGAGCCCATCGGTAAGATTGACCGCATTGCCGGCCGCGATGATCACGAAAGGCCCGAAGACGAGAAAGAAAATGCCGAGGTCCATCACATAGCCTTTGACCGCCGGCAAGGCCAATCCCGTCGTGTCCGACGTGCCGACCTTCATGATCGCGTAACAGGCGATGACCGCGATGATGGCTTCGAGCAGCAGCCGCGTGCGGCCGGAAAATCCATTGTGCGACTGGCGCGTCACTTTCAGATAGTCGTCGTAGAAGCCGATGAGGCCGAATCCGATCATGACCAGCAGCACGATCCAGACATAACGGCTGGCGAGATTGGCCCAGAGCACGGTCGAGACGATGAGGCCGGAAAGGATCATCAGGCCGCCCATCGTGGGCGTACCCTTCTTGGTGAGCAAATGCGATTGCGGCCCGTCGAGCCGGATGGGCTGGCCCTTGCCTTGCTTGAGGCGCAGCGCCGCAATGGTGCGCGGCCCGAAGAAGAAGACGAAGAACAAGGCTGTCGCGGTCGCGCCGCCGGTACGGAAGGTGATGTAGCGAAAGAGATTGAGCAGGCTGAAATGATGTGAATATTGCGAGAGCCAGGTGAGCATCGAAAATCCTATCGGCCGCTATTATTCTGCGTGAGCCTCGTCCGCGAAACGGGACCTGAGGCTCGCGACGATGTCCTGCATGCGGCTTGCGTTTGAACCTTTTATAAGTACCACGTCGCCCGAGCGAATCTCGGCTGCAATCATCTCCTCGAGCGCGCCGGCGCTCTCCCGCCAGCCGCCGCGCACGGCCTCCGGCAATGCGTCGAAGAGATATTTCATCAAAGGGCCCGCGGCGAAGACGAGGTCGATGCGGTTCGCGGCCACATCGGCGGCGAGTTCGGCGTGAAGCTCGGAGCCGCGGGCGCCGAGTTCGCGCATATCGCCCAGCACGGCGATGCGCCGGCCGCGCAGCGTTCCAAGCATTTCGAGAGCGGCGCGGATCGATGCCGGATTGGCATTGTAGCTCTCGTCGATCAGGGTGAAAGGCCCGTCTTTGGCGCCGAGCTCGAACCTGCGCCCGCGACCCGCTGGCACTTCGAACTCCGCAAAGGCCGTCGATGCCTGATCGAGATCGAGGCCGAGCGCCCGAGCCGCGAGCAAAACGGCAAGCGAATCGAGGGCCAAATGCCGGCCCGGCGCATTGATCCGATAGGTCACATCGCGGTCAGCGATGCGCGCCTCCACGATCATATCGTTCTCTGTAAGCTGCAGGCCGAGAAGGCGCGCGTCGGCGCGTTCATGCGCACCGAAAGTCGCAATATGGCCGGCTTGCGACAGCCGCGCGGCAGCAGTGAGCCGTTCATAGTGATCGTTGTCGCGATTGAGAATGGCGATGCCGCCCGGCACGAGCCCGGAAAAGATCTCGGCCTTGGCGTCGGCAATCGCTTCGACACTATCGAAAAATTCGAGGTGTACCGGACCGACATTGGTGACGATCGCAATATGTGGCCGGGCCAAGCCGACGAGCGGAGTAATTTCGCCGGCGTGGTTCATGCCGATCTCGATCACGGCGAAACGCGTATCGCGCGGCATGCGGGCGAGAGTCAAAGGCACGCCCCAATGATTGTTGTAAGAGGCGGGCGAAGCATGCACGCGGCCGGCGTGGGACAGAACGAGGCGAAGCGCTTCCTTCGTCGTCGTCTTGCCGGCCGAGCCAGTGACAGCAGTCACGCGCGCCGCGCTGCGCGCCCGCGCCGCCGCGCCCAATCCTTCGAGACTGGAAAGGACGGATTTGACGACGTAGAGTGGCCCGGAGTCCTTCAGCGCTTCGGCATGATCTTCATCGACGACTGCCGCAGCAGCACCTTTGGCGAAGGCCTCGACGACGTGGTCGTGGCCATCTGTCTTTTCGCCTTTGATCGCGAAGAAAAGGTCGCCCGGCGCGAGCGTGCGCGTATCGATCGAAATTCCGGAGATCGGTTGAGGCAGGTTACCGCTGACCCGCGCCTTGAGCGGGCCGACGGGCCCAAGCGGGCTCCACAGCGGCTCATGCGCATCATTCCAGGAATCGGTAGCGTGCGACGCGAGGCTCATGCCGCGAAATCCTTCAAAGCCGCGCGAACGCATTGCTGATCGGAGAAGGGCAGCGTCCTGTCGCCGACGATCTGGCCGGTTTCATGGCCTTTGCCCGCGATAAGGAGAACGTCACCTTCTTGAAGCGCCCCGACGGCATGGGCGATCGCCTGGCCGCGATCCCCGATTTCGGAGATTTCCGCTCCGCTGATCGCCTTTGCGCCGGCGAGAATGGCGCGCCGTATCGCGGCCGGGTCTTCGGAGCGTGGGTTATCGTCCGTCACGATCACCTCGTCGGCGAGCCGTGCAGCGACTTCCCCCATGATCGGCCGTTTTCCGGGGTCGCGATCGCCCCCGCAGCCAAAAACCACGACGAGATTTTTGCGCACGAGCGGACGCAAGGCCCGCAACGCCTTGTCGAGCGCATCGGGCTTATGGGCGTAATCGACGAAGATCGGCGCATTTCTGCGGCGGCCGACGAGCTCGAGGCGCCCCGGCGCGCCTTCGAGCTTTTCGAGCGACGCAAAGACGCGATCCGGCGCACCGCCCGTCGCCAGCGCGAGGCCTGCCGCGACGAGCGCGTTCTTCGCCTGGAAGTCGCCGGCAAGCGGGAGATTCACGCGATAGGTTCTTCCCTCATGTTCGATCGCAAGCCTCGTCGCGAAATCTTCCGCGACAGAGTCGAGAAGACGCAGAAAATTGCCATTGCGGCCAACCGAGACAACCTTAAGACCTCGTGCGAGAGAGGCGGCAATCACGCGGCCGGCGGCATCGCTGTCCGCGTCGATGACGGCTGGCCTGTTTGGAGCGAGCAAATGCTCGAATAGGCGCAATTTCGCCGCCAGATATTCTTCCATGCCGGCATGATAGTCGAGATGGTCGCGCGACAGGTTGGTGAAGGCGCCGGCGGCGAGCCGAACACCGTCCAATCTGCGCTGATCGAGGCCATGCGAGGAAGCTTCGAGGGCGAGATGGGTAACGCCGGATCGGGCGAGGTCGTCGAGCGTCTGGTGCAGCTTGACCGGATCGGGCGTGGTCAAAGCGCCGGAGGTGGCGCCTGATGGCGAAACAAGACCAATCGTTCCGAGCGAGGCGGCAGAATGTCCGAGCGCCAGCCAGATCTGCCGGGTGAAGGCGGCAACCGAAGTCTTACCGCTCGTCCCGGTAATTGCGACGATCGTTTCCGGTTGCGAGGGAAAGAAGCGTGCCGCCGCGAGCGCCAAGGCGCGGCGGGCATCCGCGACCTCGATGAAAATAGCAGGCGCGACCCCGCCATCAGGCACTTCTTCGCCGACGATCGCCACGGCGCCGCGTGCGATCGCCTCGGCGGCGAAGGCGCGCCCATCCCGCTTGCTGCCGGGTAGAGCGAAAAAGGCAAATCCGGGACCGATCGTGCGACTGTCGGCACTGAGCCCCTTGATATCCGGTCCCTCGGCACGGGCCTCAGGCAAAAGCTCGGCAAGATGCATCAATGAGTTCCGGGCGGCGGTAGATTGGCCGCAGTGTAGCCTGCCTGGGCGAGGAGCGGAAACGGCTCGCTCGGCGGCGTAAAGCGCGGGGTAACGCCGAGCATCGGGCCGACGCGGGCAATGATCTTGCCGGTCACCGCGCCCGAATTCCAGGCGGCCGTGCGATAATAGGAAGTTTCCGGCAGGCCTTGAGGTTCATCCATCATTGTGAAGAAGAGATATTTGGGCTTATCGGCCGGGACAATCGCCATAAATGTGGTCAGCACTTTGTCATTCGAATAATGCCCATGGATGATCTTATCGGCCGTGCCGGTCTTGCCGCCGACGAAATAGCCGTCGATATCGGCCTTTCGCGCCGAGCCTATTTCGGCGTTGAGGCGCATCAAGTAACGCAGGCTTTCCGACGTCTCGGGCTTGATGACTTGCGGCGCATCTCGATGCGCCTCCTCCTCGCTGCGCTTCAAAAAGGTCGGATGAATCATGATCCCGCCGTTGACCAGCGCGCCGACCGCCATCATCGCCTGAAGCGGCGCGACATTGAGGCCCTGGCCGAAGGCGATCGTCATCGTATTGAGCTCGCCCCAATTTTTCGGCACGAGAGGTTCGGCCGATTCCGGCAATTCGGTGCGCAGGCGCTCCAACTGCCCCATTTTGTGCAAGAAGGCCTTATGCCCCTCGACACCGACCATCAGCGCCATCCGCGCCGTGCCGATGTTCGAGGAATAGGTGAAGACCTCCGGCACTGAAAGAAACCGGTGCTGTGCATGATAATCGTGAATGGTGAAGTGGCCGTAGCGCAAAGATTCGCGCGCATCGAGTTTTGAATTGAGCGTCACCTTGCCGGCATCGAGCGCCATGGCGATCGACAGCGCCTTGAAGGTAGAGCCCATTTCGTAAACTCCGACGGTCATGCGGTTGATCTTGTCGGGATCGAGCGCATCGACCGGATTGTTTGGGTCGAAATCTGGGAGCGAAGCCATCGCGATGACTTCGCCGGTGTTGACGTCGAGAATGGCCGCCGCGCCGGCCTTGGCCTTGAATTTGGCAACGCCCTTGGCAAGTTCGTCGCGCAGCGCGTAAGTCGCATTAAGATCGAGCGAGGTGACGATCGGCTTCAAATTCTCGGTTGTCAGATTGAAGCCGGCATTTTGAAGGTCGCTCAAGCCTTCCCCGTCGATATATTTTTCGAGCCCCGAGATCCCGACCCCGTTGATATTCGCATAGCCCAGCACATGCGCGGCAATCGGGCCATTCGGATAGACGCGCTTGTTCTCCTGCATGAAGCCGATGCCCGGCAGCCCGAGATGATAGACCTGTCGTTGCTGCTCCGGCGTCACCGCGCGTTTGACCCAGACGAAGCCCTTGTGCGAGCCGAGCTTTGCCTCCAATTCGCGCGGATCGAGATCGGGGAATATGGAGGTCAGTTGATCGACCGCCTCGTCCCGATCGATGATCCGCCGCGGCTCGGCGAAGATCGAGGTGACCTTGACGTCGGTGGCAAGAATGACGCCGTTGCGATCCAAAATGTCGGGCCGCGCCGCCGCGACCGTGTCGGAGGACGACTGCTGCATGGCCTGGCGCAGCTCGGGATGCAGGCCGAAATAGATGAGCTTGCCGGCTATGACGCAATAAACAAGCCCGAATCCGAAAGCGACGAGCCTGATCCGCCGGGTGCTTTTCTCGCGCTTCAGGGTGAAGAGGCTAAGAAGCCTGCCAAGCACGACATTGTGCTGCGCGTCATCCGGCGCGTGTTCTTCTTGACCTGGGGCTTCCGTTTCCATGGGTCTCAATTGGCGTCGGGCGATTGCCCTGCGGCGTGTGGATTACGCGGTGTCGCGGACGTATCTGCCGGGGGAAGAGCCGGCTTATCGGCAAGCGAGCCGATCGCGGTCGTGTCCGGCGGCAACGCGGCGGGCTTGGCGGGCAGTGCTTCCGGCGGCATGACCTGCTTCAGCGTCGGCTCTTGAACCGCGAGGAACTGATCGGACAAAGCTTCGATCCGCTCGGGCCGGGAAACATGCTCCCATTCGGCTTTGAGCATTGCGATTGCATCCTGTTCCGCCCTGATCTGCTGGCGCAATTGGACGATCTTCTCACCGCGGAAGATTGTCTCGTACTTGATCGAATAGGCGTAGATCGCGGAGCCTACGAGCCCGACGATTGCAAGGACGTTGAGAAGGCGCACCATATCAGCCTCCTCTCCCGCGCTGCGGCAATCCGGAAAGCTCGAGGAGCGCAGCATCGGGTCCGCGTGCCGGCGCGCTGGTCCGCGTGGCAAACCGCAATTTCGCCGAACGCGCGCGCGGATTTTGTGCGATCTCTTGCGGAGTCGGCGTGACCGGCTGGCGCCCGGAGATTATGAAAGTCGGCGCGGGCCTTTCGTGTTCGCCGGGCAGAAGCCTTGAAAGAGCTTCGCCACGGCCCGAGCGCGCGGCGAAGAATTGCTTGACGATCCGGTCTTCGAGCGAATGAAAAGTGACGACCGCGAGGCGGCCGCCTTCCTTGAGAACATGTTCGGCGGCAACGAGGCCTTCTGCGAGTTCGCCGAGTTCATCGTTCACGGCAATGCGTAAGGCCTGGAACGTGCGCGTTGCCGGATGGATGGCGCCCGGCCGTCCGGGCACGATCTGCCCCACGATCTCGGCCAACCGGGCAGTCGTCAGAATGGGCGCGCGGCCCCGCTCGGCGATGATGGCTCTGGCGATGCGGCGTGCCGCACGTTCCTCACCGAAATAATAGAGGATATCGGCGAGCTCGGCTTCCTCCGCACGATTGACGAGGTCGGCGGCGCTTTGGCCTTCGCCCTCCATGCGCATGTCGAGCGGACCGTCCTGGCGAAAGGAAAATCCGCGGGCGGGCTCGTCGAGCTGCATGGACGAGACGCCGATATCGAACACGACCCCGTCGAAGGAAGCAAAACCACGGTCTTTTGCGATGCGCTCGAGGTCCGAAAAGCGGGCGCGCGCGACAGACAAACGCCCCGGAAATTCGCGCGTGGAAGGCTCTGCGCCGGCGACCGCGGTCGGATCGCGGTCGAGCGCCAAGACCTTCGCGCCCTCAGTTGCGAGAATTGCTCGGGTATAGCCGCCGGCGCCAAAAGTGGCGTCGAGATAGGTCCCACCGGCATGGGGAGCCAGAACGGTGAGGATTTCCGCACGAAGCACGGGAAGGTGGCGGGCCGGTCCGCCAACGGCGATATCCGTATCGCCGCGGCCCGCGTTCATTCCCGTGCTCCATGTGGTCGCGGTTCGGGCGCCGCGTATCGGGAATTGAGCTGCCTCCTCAAGTCGCGCACACGATTTCTGGCCTCCTCGAAATGCGCTTGAAAACGGCTCGGTTCCCAGATCTGAAACTTGTCTCCCTGCCCGACGAACGTGACCTCCTCGGTGATCCCGGCGTATGCCTTGATCTGCTCGGTGAGGATCACTCTTCCTTCCGCATCCACCTTCAAAATCTCGCTGGCGCCATAGAGCGCCATCGAGAGATATTCGTGCTCCTCCGAATAGGGCGCGTGCAGCGCCAAAATCTGATCGATCTCCCGCACCAATGCATTGCCGCCGCAATCGACCGCCGGAGCATCGAGCGCCGGATGCGCAAAGAGCCCTTCGAACCCGTCGCGCGCCAGAACCGCTCGGAACGGAGCCGGGATGGACACCCTGCCCTTCGTGTCGAGCCGGTTGGTGAAGCGCGAGACGAACCGGTCCAACCCTCCGCCTCCCCAACGCCACGCCCAGCAAACCCAGAAGCGGCAAAATCAGCCATGGGATGATTTGGGATATCATGGGACTTCTAGGGGGTCAATCTGGGCGCGCGCACCACAACGGCATAAATCTCGGACCGAAGCAGCTTCGGTCCGATTAGAAATCGTTAGGGTTAACAGGCAATTGAGGAGCGGCGCGGCAGCCGGCGCGGCCGTTAGGAATTTTGGCGCCCAGGTAGGGAATGTTGCGCTTAAGGTGCCATCCCCGTCTCCTCGGCAAAGAGCGCGCCGATCAGATCGGGCGTGACGACGCGCTGGTCGTCGAGTGTGGCTTCGAGCGTCAGCCATTGCCAGATGCGCACGAAGGCGGCTTCCGCCGCGTCCGCCTCAGCTTCTTTGCGGCGCGCCAGCCACAGCGCGAGATAGGGTGCGGCGAGGCGCAATTTTTCCCGCAGAACCGCCTCCGAGCAGACGACGATCTCATGAACCGCGGGATTGCGCTTGATCGCGCCTTTGTTCCGCAGAAGCGCCTTGACCCGCGAAGCGCGCCGCACAGGGCTGCGCGCTGGATTTGAGAGCACGGTCGCCAGCGGCGGCAGGCGCGGCAGGATGGCGCGTTTGCCGACCCGCGCTTTCTTGATCGGCACGGGCTTGCGCGTCGGTGCCTTCTTGGCGACGGCGCGTTTGACCGCGGCTTTTGCTTTCTTCGGCGCCGCCTTTTGCGGTTTCTTCGCGGATTTTTTCGCGCGCGTGCGCGCCTTCGCTTTTTTCGCGCGGTCTTCGGGCTTATCCGCCATAAGCGCTCCGTTCGCCTTCGGCCTCAAGAGAGCGGGATGAAAACGTGGATACCTGTTTTCGTGCAACCCGCTCTAGCATTTTGCTTGGGGACGATCTTCTCGGATCATGCTTTCCCTTCGAGCATGATCTTCTCGGATCGCGCCCTAGCATCATGCGCCGCGCTTTGCGATTTGCAAGGGCATTGGCCCGCCATCGGCCCAATCGAGAAGCTCGACAGTATGAAGGATGGGGATTTCCGTACCGCCCGCCAATTGAGTCATGCAGCCGATGTTGCCGGCCGCGATGAGATCCGGGCGCAGCTTCTCGATATTGGCGAGTTTGCGCCGCTTGAGTCTATTCGCGAAGAATGGCTGCAGGATATTATAAGTTCCCGCCGAACCGCAGCAGATATGCCCTTCCGGCACGTCGCGAACGCTGAAACCCGCGGCTTTGAGCAAACGCTTCGGCAGATCCGTGATCTGCTGTCCGTGCTGGAGCGAGCAGGCCGCATGATAGGCCACGGTGAACGGCTTGGGAGACCGAGGCTGCAGATCGAGCTCGGCGAGATATTCCGAAATATCGCGCGCGCGCCCGGAGATTTCCGCGGCCTTCTCCGCATAGAGCGGATCGTCGCGCAGCATGAAGCCATAATCCTTGACGGTCGTGCCGCAGCCCGAGGCCGTGACCAGGATCGCATCGACGTGCGCCCTGCTCCAGGCGTCGATATTGGCGCGTGCGAAGCCCAGGGCCTGACCCTTGCGCCCAAGATGATGGACGAGCGCGCCGCAGCAGGTCTCGTCATCGGCTAAGACGACTTCTATGCCATTGCGGGTCAAGAGGCGGATTGCCGCCGCATTGATTGCCGGATTGAGCACCTGCTGCGCGCAACCGGCAAGGAGCGCGACGCGCCCGCGTCTTTCGCCTCGAGGCGCGAACACGCGCGCCTGCTCGCAGTCGCGGCGGGGAAGCTTGCGCGGCGCGAGCTCGGCCATCGCGGCGAGCCGGTCGAATAGACTGGGAGTCTTCCTGCCCCGCCCCGGCCGCGGCAGAAAGTTTGCCAAGGGCTTCAGGAGCGAAGCGACCCGAAGCACGGAAGAAAAGCGGTGCGGATAAGGCAGAATGGCTGCGAGCATCATCCGGATCAGCCGATCGCCGAGTGGCCTGCCGTAAGTCTCTTCGATATGCGCGCGAGCATGATCGACGAGATGCATGTAATTCACGCCCGAGGGGCAGGTCGTCATGCAGGCAAGGCATGATAAACACCGATCGATATGCGTGACGATCTCGGCTGACGCAGGCCTGCCCTGCTCGAACATTTCTTTGATCAGATAAATGCGTCCGCGCGGACTGTCGAGCTCGTCGCCTTCGAGCACATAGGTCGGACAGGTCGCGGTGCAGAAGCCGCAATGGACGCAGCTGCGCAAGATCTTCTCCGAGACCGCCAGGTCGGCGTCTTCGAGCTGTTCCTTCGTGAAAGAGGTCTGCATGGCCTTCTAGATGCCGGTGTACATCCGACCGGGATTGATGATGCGATCGGGATCGAAACTCGTTTTGATGCCGGCCGTGAGTTTCATCAGAGGTACGGACAAAGGTTCGAAGATATCGGCTTCGGCCCGGATTGCTTGCGGCGCCCGAACGAGGGTCGCATGGCCGCTTCCCGCGATTGCCGCTCGGATGGAGCCCGCCTGCGCGTCTTCTCCCGGCGCGACAGCGAGCCAGACGAGGCCACCGCCCCAATCGTAGAAATGGCGTATATCGATCCGATCCGCCAGGGCGGCAACGATTTTCGGCGCGCTGGTCGGCGCAACCGATAGCCGCCAGATCGCCGTCTCGCGTGGCTCCGCAACGAAAAGTGCGTCGCGGATCGCCCGCCAAAGCGCGGCCGCGCGCTCGGCCGGGAGTTCTTCCGCGCCGCCATTCGGGGCGAGCAAGTCGATGAGCGCATCGCGCCGGTGCCGTACCGAATGTTCCGTACCTTCGAGGCGCAGCAAGGTCAGAGCTTCGTCCGCGCCGATGCCAGCCGGCAGATGCGTCGCGCCTGAGACATGGAACGGAGAGCCGAGCGCGGCGGAAAGCGCCGCCACACCGGCGTCATCGCTCAGACCGTGGAGAGCGAGTGTCGCGGAAGACTTAGGCGCCGGCAAAACCTTGAAACTCGCTTCTGTGAGGACGCCCAGCGTGCCATGCGCGCCGCATTGGAGCCGCACGAGGTCGAGGCCCGTGACATTTTTCATCACCCGGCCGCCGGACTTGATGATCTCGCCGCGTCCATTGACGAAACGCAGGCCGATCAGGAAATCGCGGGCCGCTCCGGCCTGAATGCGTCGCGGTCCGGAAATGTTGCAAGCCGCCACCGCACCGATCGTCGGCTCGCCGCGGGTCCCATAGAGCGGGCGATGATCCATCGGCTCGAAAGCAAGGCACTGGCGTTTCGCGGCAAGCACCGCCTCGATTTCGGAGAGTGCCGTTCCCGCCCGCGCGGAAATCACGAGCTCGGACGGCTCATAAAGCGTGATACCCGTCAGCCCGCGCGTCTCGAGGCGGATTTGCGCTTCGACCGGCCTGCCAAGACCGGCACGCGTGCCGCCGCCCACAATCGCGATAGGCCGACGCGCGGCGCGCGCGCCAGCAACCACGTCGGCAACTTCCGTTTCATCCACCGGGATCATGAAGCTGAGCTAGCACGGAACCGGCGGCCTGTCCCAGCACAGGCATTCTCATTGAGCTGGCGTTCTACCCTCGAGGGGAAAGACCTTGGCGGGATTGAGCAGCCAAGCCGGATCGAAGACCGCGCGCACGCGCATCTGCTGGGCAAGATCGGCCGGGCTGAATTGCACTGGCATTAAATCGCGCTTTTCGATGCCGACGCCGTGCTCGCCGGTGAGGCAGCCGCCGACCTCGACGCAAAGCTTCAGGATCTCGGCGCCGGCCGCCTCCGCCTTCGCCTGCTCGAGCGGATCGTTGATGTCATAAAGCACGAGCGGGTGAAGATTGCCGTCGCCGGCATGAAAGACATTGGCGACGCGCAATCCATGGGCGGCGACGATCTCGCTCACGCGATGCAGAACATTGGGCAATTCGCCGGTCGGAATCACGCCGTCCATACAGATGTAATCGGCGACGCGTCCGGTCGCGCCGAAAGCCGATTTCCGTCCCTTCCAAATGGCCGCGGTTTCCATCGCCGATTTCGATTCGCGTATCGTGCTCACGCCATGGCCTTTGGCGATCGCGACAATCCGCGCGAGCTCCTCCTCGATTTCCGCGGGCGAACCCTCGACCTCGACAATGAGCAGCGCGCCGACGTCGAGCGGATAGCCGGCACGCGAAAAAGCCTCGCAGATCTCGATCGCCGGCTTATCCATGAATTCGATGGCGACCGGAATAATGCCGGCGGCAATGATAGAAGCGACGCAGGCGCCCGCCTGTTCGCTCGTCGGAAAACCGAAAAGCACCGGCCGCGCATCTTCCGCCGCGCGTAAAATTCGAAGGGTCGCTTCGGTGACGATCCCGAGCTGACCTTCGGAGCCGACGACGAGGCCGAGGAGATCGAGGCCGGGCGAATCGAGAAATTCGCCCCCGATCTCGACGATCGTGCCGTCGACCAGCACCATCTTGAGGCCGAGCACATTGTTGACGGTGACCCCGTATTTGAGGCAATGCGCGCCGCCCGAATTCATCCCGATATTGCCGGCGATGGTGCAGGCAAGCTGAGAGGACGGATCGGGCGCATAGAAGAAGCCGTCCGCCGCAACCGCGTCGGTGATCGCAAGATTGGTGACGCCCGCCTCGACCCGAATGATGCGATTGGGATAATCGACGTCGAGGATCCGGTTCATCTTGCCTACGCCGATGACGACCGCATCTTCCTGCGGAATGGCGCCGCCTGCGAGCGATGTGCCGGCGCCGCGCGCCACGACCTTCACGCCTTCCTTGTGCAGGAACTTCATCACCGAAGCGAGTTCCTGCGTCGAACGCGGCAAGACCACGGCAAGCGGAACGCGGCGGTAGGCGGTGAGCGCATCCGTCTCGAAAGCGCGGCGCTCGTCTTCGCTCGTCACGAGACATTCGCCTGGCAGGAGCGCGGCGAGCCCCGCCACGATCTCGCCGCGGCGCGCGAGAATCTTTGGATCGGGCTTCGGAAAGGGGATGGCGCTCACGTTTACCCTCGATGCATGGTCCAATATCGCATGTTTTGACCCATCGCGAAACGGCGCAACGACGCCTGGAATGTCCGTCAGGGTCTCCTTGACAATTCGGGCGCCAGGAAGTACCTGACGCTCGTTGCAGGGTGGCCCGATGAAGCTCATATCGAAGCGACAGCTCCGCTGCTCTTTCTGCGGCAAGTCGGAGCGCGACGTCGGCAAGCTCATTGCCGGACCCAAGGTCCATATTTGCGATGCCTGCATCGGTGTCTGCAACGGGATCCTCGATTCGTTGCCCAAGACTTTCGCCGGCTGGGATGCGATGTCAGATGACGAACTCATCGCCGCGCTCAAGCCGGCGGCAGCGACCGTTGATGCGACGCGCGCCGTGTTGCAGACACAGGTCGAGACCTTGCGCGCGCGGGGAATCAGTTGGCAGGCGATCGGCGACGCGCTCGGAATTTCGCGGCAGGCCGCCTGGGAGCGCTTTTCTTGACAGATCGGCGAAGGCCGAGCCGGTTGACGGCGTGCGTCCGATGCCGATAGTGCGCGCATGAATGAGTCAGCCGGCTCCAGGAAGCGCGTAGCGCTTTTCGTCACTTGCCTCGTCGATCTCTTCCGGCCTTCGATCGGATGGGCGTCGGTCAAGCTCCTCGAAGATGCGGGCTTTATCGTCGAAGTCCCGGCGCAGACCTGTTGTGGACAGCCTGCCTATAATTCCGGCGACCGGCGCTTGGCGAAAGAGCTCGCACTGCGCGTCATCGAAGGCTTTTCGTCCTATGATCATGTCGTCGCTCCCTCCGGCTCTTGCGCCGGAATGCTCGCCAAACATTATCCGGCGCTCCTCGCCGACGATCCGGTGCTTGCGCGCAAGGCCAACGATTTTGCCGCCAAGGCTCATGAACTTTCGCAATTCCTGGATCAATCGGGCATTTGCAAGATCAATGCGGAATTCGCCCGTCGCGTAACCTATCACGATTCCTGCTCGAGCTTGCGCGAGCTCGGCATCGAGAACGAGCCGCGCAAATTCTTGCGCCAAGTGCGCGGTCTCGATCTCGTCGAAATGCCGGAATGCGGCCGTTGCTGCGGATTCGGCGGCACATTTGCGGTGAAGTTCGACGAGATCTCGACCGCGATGGCCGATGAAAAGATCAGCAATGTCGAATCTTCCGGCGCTGCTGTTCTGCTCGCTGGCGATCTCGGTTGCCTCATGCATCTTGCGGGAAGGCTGGCGCGTCAAGGAAATCCGATCGAAGTGCGCCATTATGCCGAAGTGCTCGCCGGAATGAGCGAGACGCCCGCAATCTGCGCCGAACGTCCGCCGAAGAAGCCGCCATGAGCCCGGCCTCGCAGTTTGTGCTCAATGCGCATCGCGCAATGCACGACGCTCAGTTGCAAAAGGCGCTGTATTCGTCGCGCGCGGGCTTCATTGCCAAGCGGGCCAAGGCTGCCGCGCGCCTGCCCGAATTCGAGGCCTTGCGCGATGCCGCACGCGACATCAAGGCCCATACGCTTGCCCATCTCGATCTCTATCTCGAAGCCTATGAAAGCAAAGTCCAGGAGTGCGGCGGCGAAGTCCATTACGCGCGCACACCCGAGGCGGCGAATGCGATCATTCTCGACATCTGCCGACGGCATAAGGCTGTTCGTGTCGTCAAAGGCAAGACCATGGTCGGCGAGGAGATCGGCCTCAATGCCGCGCTCAAAGCCCGTGGCATAGAGCCGATCGAGACCGATCTTGGCGAATATGCAATTCAACTGCGCGGCGAGATGCCCTCGCATATCATCGCGCCGGCCGTCCACCTGACGAAGGAACAAATCGCCGCCGATTTTCGCCGCGTACATGTCGGCCTGCCGGAGGCGCGCGATCTTTCCGAGGCTGCGGCGCTCCTGGCCGAGGCGCGTGCCGTCTTGCGCGAAAAGTTTCTTTCAGCCGATGTCGGCATCACCGGCGCCAATTTTCTCATTGCCGAAACCGGCTCCTCGATCATCGTCACCAATGAAGGCAATGGCGATCTCGCCGAGACTTTGCCTAAAGTTCATATCGTCCTTGCCTCGATCGAGAAACTCGTCCCGACGCTCGAAGACGCAGCCCAGCTGATGCGCGTGCTCGCCCGCTCCGGCACCGGACAGGACCTGTCGGTCTATACGACCTTCGCAACCGGGCCGCGGCGGCCGGGCGATCCCGACGGCCCGCAGGACTATCACGTCGTCCTTCTCGATAACGGCCGCTCCGCCATGCTCGGTAGCGAATTCGCTGAAGTTCTGCGCTGCATCCGTTGCGGCGCCTGCATGAATCATTGCCCAGTCTATCAGTCGGTCGGCGGCCATGCTTATGGGGCGATCTATTCGGGGCCTATCGGCGCGGTGATGACGCCGGCCTTCATCGGCATCGAAAACGCCGTCGATCTTCCGCACGCATCGTCTCTCTGCGGCGCTTGCGAGAGCGTCTGTCCGGTGCGGATCCCCTTGCCGAAACTGCTGCGCCGCTGGCGCGAGAAAAGCTTCGAGCGAAGCTTTGTGCCAGCGCACCAACGGCTCGCGCTCTCGTTCTGGGGTGCGTTTGCGCGCCGGCCGTTGCTTTACCGTGTGGCGGCAGGCGCAGCGACCCGCATGCTGTCCTTGATCGCCGGTGAAAAAGGCCGGTTCAAAGCTCTGCCATTTGCCAGATCCTGGATGAAGACGCGCGATTTTCCGGCGCCGGAGGGCGAGACGTTCCAAGCGCAATTCGCACGCAGAACAAAGGCACACGGCAAATGAGCGCGCGAGCGGAGATCTTCGCCGATATCCGCCGCGCACTTGGCGTCACCGGCCGCGAGGCGCCGCGCCGCCAAACTGTCGAGGCGCGGCTCGCGCACACGCCGAAAGGGATCGTTCCAGCGCGGGGAGCCGGGGGCGATGGTCGGCAGGCCGTTTTCCGCGCCGAGGCAGAACGGGTGCTCGCGAGCGTCGTCGAGCTCTCAAATCCGGCGGAAATTCCAACACGGATCGCCGCCTATCTTGCCGATCGCAACCTGCCTCTTATTCTGCGCATGGGCGATGATCCATTTCTCGCCGCCCTGCCCTGGCAGTCGACGGCTCTTGCGATCAGCCAGGGACCTTCGGATGGCAGCGACCCCATTTGCCTGAGCCATGCGTTCGGCGCGATCGCGGAATCGGGCACTCTCGTGCTTCTTTCGGGGCCTGCCAATCCGACGACGCTGAATTTTTTGCCCGAGACTCACGTCGTGGTTGTAAAAGCTGCGGATATCGTCGGCAATTACGAAGAGATCTGGCAGAGGCTGCGCGCCGCTTTCGGCAAAGGCGCCATGCCGCGAACCGTCAATTTCATCACCGGCCCGTCGCGCTCGGCCGACATCGGCCAGACCATGCAGCTCGGCGCACATGGCCCGCGCGAGCTGCATATTATCGTCGTCGAGGGCTGACGTCCTCTCGCCGTTACTGCGATAGTGAATTCACTCGGCCAGCACACGCGCCGGCGGAAAGGCGACCTCGACAAGGGTCCCCTCGTTCTTCTTGCTGCGGATCGTCAAGAAAGCGCGGTTGGCTTCGACGAGCGCCTTGGTAAGCGGCAGGCCGAGGCCGGTGCCCGCCGATTGCCGCGCCGTGGCAAGCTGACGGAAGGGCTCGAGCGCCGTCTCGATATCATGGTCCGACATGCCAATGCCGGTATCGCGGATCCGGATGACGGCATTGCCGGTATCGGTCAATGCAGTTGCGATGATCACCTGCCCGCCCGGCTCGTTGAACTTCACCGCATTGGAGAGGAGGTTCAAAAGAATTTGGCGCAGCGAGCGCGCGTCCGCCACGATCTTGGGCAGTTGCGGGGCCAGCGACATGCGCATGATCACCCGTTCCTGACTGGCCTGCGGCTGCATGATGCCGACGCATTCGGTAATCGTCCGGTTGATATCGACCGAGACGAAATCGAGCTCCATCTTGCCGGCCTCGATCTTCGAGAGATCGAGAAGATCGTTGACGAGGCTCATCACATGCGCGCCGGACGTATGGATGTCGCGCAGATAATCACGGTAGCGCGGATTGCCGATGGGGCCGAAGCGTTCTTCCATAATGACTTCAGCAAAGCCCAATATGGCATTGAGTGGCGTGCGAATTTCGTGGCTGACCTTGGCGAGGAAATCGGATTTCAGCTTGCTTGCGCGCTCGGCTTCCTGACGTGCCGCGTCGAGTTCCTGCTCGACTTTTTTCCAATGAGTCATGTCGCGGAAGAGCGCACAGAACTTCTGTTCCGCATCGGGTTGCGGAAGACCGACGCGCCCGAGCGTCATGAAGATCGGGATGGGGCCGCCCTGTTTTGCGCGCCCCATGATCTCGCGCCCGTCGTTCAAGAGGCTCGCGACGCCGTTCGCTTTGAGCCCGTTGAAATAATCCTGGACCTTGCTCTCGCTCTCCGCCGCGATCAGCATGGTGAATGGCTGGCCCACCGCCTCTCTCTGGTCGTAACCGAAGAGCGCCTCGCCCGACCGATTGAGCGTCAGGATGCGACCCTGAGAATCGAGCACGGCAAGGCCGTCCGTCGCCGTATCCAGGATGGCGCTGAGCTCTCGGGCTTCCTTTTTATGTTGGCGCAATTCCGCTTCGAGGCGCGCCTTCTCGTCGTCGCGGCGCAGCGTCAGCAGCGTCGCAGGCAGCCCATCCCATTCAATCGATTGGATGCGCGCGCGCACCGAGATGAGCTCGCCCGCCGCGGTGCGCACCCCGATCGTATCGCTGCCGGGGGTCTCCGCGAAAATGCGTTTCATGCCGCCGGCGGCGTGGAGCGCGTCTTCATCCGCGAAGCCGAGTAGATCGAGGAAAGGACGATTGGCGTAGATCGCGATATCGTCGCGGCTGACGAGAAGCCCGAAACCCAGCCGGTCGAGGATCGCCGCCGCATTGCGGCCGAGGCCGCTCTGGCGGGAGGCAACCGCAAGCTGATGTTCCTCGCCGGACGATTCGGCGAGGGCTTCTTCCCTGAGCGCCTGAGCGATTTCCTGGAAGGCGCTCTCCTC
This sequence comes from Beijerinckiaceae bacterium, assembly GCA_021324915.1. Lineage (GTDB taxonomy): Bacteria > Pseudomonadota > Alphaproteobacteria > Rhizobiales > Beijerinckiaceae > Methylovirgula. The sequence continues at coordinate 233,922 of JAJPIC010000012.1, forward strand.
GTCTGAAGAGAGAAGCCCCGGCTCGATCTGTCGGTCGGCGGTCGGTCGCTTGAGCGGGTAAAGCTGGACCACATTGTCGCCAATCTGGGGCCTCGGTCGCTCCTGGCCGATAGGGGCACGCGGCTCGGCAGCAGTCACGCGCCCGATATCGATCACACCGAAACCGCGATAGCCGTCGAAGCGGCGCTCGCGGTCGAATGCCGGTAAGCCGCCGAGCGCCACAGGAACGGCAGCGGCGGCAGTTGCGATCGGCCAGTCGACTTCGATCCCGCTGAAGGTCTCGCGTCGTGCGAAGGCGCTGGCCAGACGGCCGTCCGGTTCGCGCTCGAGATATTTGGCGACGTCGCCGAAGTCGCGCCCGAGCAGATCGGCGGCAGCCTCGCCGACGACTTCCGCAAGCGGCGGCGTGATTTCCGTTATCTTGTCCTCTGCATCGGTGCGCCAGAGGAAGCGGATATTGTTGCGCGGGCCGAGCCGTGCAGCGAGCATCTTGCGGATTTCGTCGACATTCAGGACGCCTTCGCGCCGTTCCGCCTCGGCCCGCGGCTCGAGCAGGGTCGGCTTGACCCCGAGGGCCGCCGCCACGAAGAGCGGCGGCTTGGCGCCGGCGACCCGGCGGGAGAGGAAGGTCAAGGTTTCCTGCTGCCCGCCGAGCAAAAAGCTCAGCCGCTCGAGGTGCGGGGCGCTGTCGGGAGCGCCGGAAAGAACCACGAGGCGCTGCGCACCGGCATCGGTGCCGGCGAAGAGCCGCTCGGACAGGCCGGCCAGATCCCCGACCCGGAAAAGCGCGAGCATGCTCTTGCTGGCAAAGACGATTTTCCGCTCGTCGGGGAGCGCCGCCAAAGCCGGCACTTCGGTTTCGCCCAGCGAAAGCGCGCGCAGCGCGCCTTCAATATCTTCGGCTGTGACGCCAGGCTCGCAAGAATAGGCCGTCATCGCGGCAGAGGCTTCCAGTTCGACTCGAATCGTCAGGCCCCCTCCGCCGCCACGGATAGCCTTAACGGAAACCTAAAGATAGTCGCCAAATCGGTCCACTCGCCAGATCGCGTTCTTCCCAAGTTGATCGGTTTATGCTTAATCCCCTGCCGGATGAGGGGCTTGAAGGCATGGCTCAAAAGCCGGCCCCTGCGAGCGCGAAGCCTTGCAATCGCAGCCCTACCCTCCTAGTTTCCGGCGAACTTCGCCGCCATAGCTCAGCTGGTTAGAGCGCTAGATTGTGGATCTAGAGGTCCCCCGTTCGATCCGGGGTGGCGGTACCAGCCGAATCGATAACTTGGCTGTTATCAACAACTTGGCTTGATCTGACCTGGGCGGTTGCCCTTGCGTCTCTATGGGCGGCATCACCGCAGGCCCACTCATTCGTCGCCGGCGCAATAGCCGGATTGAGGCGGAAGGACACAGGATTTCACGCAGCGGCCGCCCTCATTCACGCAAGACACCACCGGAGCGCAGAAATCGCCCGGATAGCCATAATGGCAAGTACAGGCGGCGTAAGTGTAGGGCCTGTGCCAATGCGCGCTTTGCGCCGAAAGTGCCGAGGCGAGCAGGATCGGCACGCTCACTGCCAAGCCGATAGACCGATGCATTTGCGCCCTCCATGCCTCTGACCGGCTTCTCGCCCAGCACATTCTGAACAGGGAGTGCCGCCCGAAGTTCCCACCGCAGCGTCATCATGCTTTATTGGCAGTCCGCATTTGCCGGCAGCCCGAACTTTTCCAATTTGCGCAATCCGTTTGGACGATCGATATTATTGGCACTCGTGAAAGAATGCAGACTTCCTTACCGCGGCTCTCAACCGCCGTTCTCGCAGCACTCATATTGATCGCACTCGATCTCGGCTATGTCTGGTTGAGCTCGGCAAGCTCTCTCTCCTTGCTCACGTCGGCTTTCTCCGCCTGCTTGCTGGGGCTTTTGCTCTTTCGCGGGACAGCACAAAATCTCTTTCTCTCCGCAGCAGCTATGTCGGCCGCATTCTGCGGGTTGGAGTTCTACGCGAGTCTCACCGAGCCGCATGGCGAGGAGCTTGAAAAGCCTCGCATGACCGGCCCGCGCCTCGTATTGGGATGGGGCCCTCTTCTGCCCGGCCGGTATGAAGCGATCCGTCGCAACGACGGGAAACTCATTTACGATGTCGTCTACACGATCGATGACAACCTCTTACGCAAGACAGAGGCAGGTGCATCGGGCGAAGGGGTCGCCTTCTTGGGTGATTCTTACGTCTTCGGCCAAGCAATTGCCGATCGAGAAACCCTGCCCCAGCAGTTCGCCGACCTCGAAGGCCGTCATTATCCCGTCTACAACCTCGCGTTCCCGGCGTATAACGTCGCCCAGGCGCTCGCCGAAATGCAGACCGGCCTCTTCGATCGCCTATTGGCGAATGCGCAGCTGTTTGTGGAATTCATTGCGCCCTGGCAAGCCGAGCGAACTTCTTGCAAGGCGTCTTTCGTCGAGAATGCGCCTCACTATATCGAATCCGGCGGCGAACTCGTGTTCGCGGGCTACTGTCATCCGACCGTATCGGACCTCAATCGCTTCGCTGCCTATCGCGTCTTTGTGCAGCCAAGACTCCGAGTCGTCGAAGATAGAGACATCGAGATCCTGCTCGATGTCGCCGCGGGTACAATCCGCATGGCACGGGAGAAATATCGCAAGCCGATCGTCATCTATTACGAGCGGAACCCTGGCTATCTCGCGGGATTGAACTGGACCGACGACAAGATCATGGAGCGGTTGCGCTCTGCCGGAGCCAAGGTGCTCGATTACACGCTCGAGGACGACTATAATCCAAAATATCAAATTGTCGGCGACGGACACCCGAACGCTTTGGCGAATGAAATCCGGGCAAAACGGCTGCTTGAGTTCGTCGAAAGAGAATTTCCAGAAATGGAGAAGCCGTTCGCGTCCGCGCCGCGCTAAATGCTTACCTCCCGAGATCCTCGGGAACCGTCATCATCTTGTTTTTGCTCGGGCTTATTGGCGAGCTAGGGACCCCGGCTGGCAATTCGGCTGGGGTCGATTATAATCACCTGCGTTCGTCCGAATTCATATTGCATGCATTTGCTTGGCCTTTTCGATGCGCTCGCCTCCTTATTATATTTTCATCGAGACGATTCGGCGCTGCAATCTCAAATGCGGCCATTGTTTCTATTGGCACGACACGGATGCGGATCGCGCCAATTATCTTCCGCTCTCCAGGAAGATTGAAGTTCTCGGTGAATTTCAGGCCCTCAACCCACGCGGAACGATGGTGACCTGCGGCGGCGAGAGCATGCTCGATCTCAAGACCTATTTCGGCATGACTCACGCGTGCCGCCGGCTGGGCCTGACGGCAGCGTCAGTCGTCAATGGCACGCGGATTCAAACGCCCGAGATGGCGGACCGCATGATCGCCGAAGGCCCGCACGAAATATCGATTTCTTTGAACAGCCATCGCCGCGAGCTGCATGACCGGACGCGCGGCGTTCAAGGCGCCTTCGATAAGGCCGTGAACGCACTGCGGCTTTTGCTAGAAGCGCGCGCACGCGTACCAGGTTGCACGTCGCGTATCTATGTCATGGGTCTCGTGTTCGACGAGAATTACCGCGAGCTCGAGCAATTCTATGAGTTCGTGCTCAACGATATCGGCGCCGACAAATTGAAGCTCAATTTTCTGCAGCCTGCTTTCGCGCAGGATGATGCAACGGATGCGTTCCTGCGCGATCATCACAATGTGGATCCGGATGAGCTTTTCGACATCATTCAGCGTTGCGACAGGCGTTTCGGACTTGGCCTCAATCCCCTATGGCTCAGACAAGTTCGGATGTACTGGCGATCGCTCAATGCGGCAAAGGATCTTGATCGCGGCTGGGGCTCGAAAGGACGAACGAGCGAACACATTTGCAATACTTACGAACGCAATATCATGGTCGACGTCTATGGAAACGCGCGCCTTTGCTTTTCGACCGAATTCGGTTCGATGAAGCTCGAGAAGCCCGGCGATTTGCGTCGTTTCTGGGAAAGCGCCGGCGCGATCCGCCGAAGCATGTCGCAATGCAATCGCTTCTGCGGTATCAGCCATAGCGTGCGGCGGGAGAGCAGCACGCGCGAGCCCACACGGAAGCTTCCTTCAAAATCTGCCGCGGTCCGCGCGGTCGACTTCCTCATCGATCACTGGCCGCTCGGGCAAGTGCCGGCTCAACCGAGCGATTAAGCTCCTCCTCGGCGGCGGCCCTGTTATGCGCCCACGCGCCGCGATCTGTCGCAGACCGGCATGTACCGGATTGAGTTATTTGACACGACATCGCAGGGAAGCTGAGCCAAGCGCCAACATGCTGCTTTCGAATATGTCGCGTTCGAAGCGCCAGGCGTCGAGCCATTTGTTCCTTTGGTGCGGCGCTCTTGCGCTCACGAGCGCATTTATCGTGTTGTCGGTGAATTTCCTCGATCGGCCGATTTCTCATCTTGGCGAAGGCCTGCTGGGGCGCTTGGCTCTCGTCGACAAGTTTACGCAAACGCCGAGCTTCTTCGACCCTCTGGTGCTGCTGACCTTGGCGGTCTTTCTGTTCCGCCGGATCATTGCCCGACCGTTCGATCGGCTGGACGCCGCCTGCTTGATCGCGGCAGCAAGTCTCCTTTTGACCGATTTCACCGTGGACAAGCTGAAATACGTCTTCGGACGCACGTGGCCGAAATATGCCGATCCCTCTTTCATCCGCAATAGCGTCTATGGTTTTCATCCCTTCCATTCCGGGCATGCTTACCATTCGTTCCCGTCCGGCCATACAGCCGCGGTCTATGCAGCGCTTTCCGTTCTCTGGATTTTTTACCCGCGCTTTCGCGTGCTCTATTCCGTCGTGGCGATCGGAATTGCCGCCGTACTGATTTTGGCCAACTATCACTTTTTGTCCGATGTCGTCGCAGGCGGATTTCTTGGTATATCTTGCGGGCTGCTTTGCACTCTTGGCTGGAATGCAAAGCCAAAGCTCATGTGACGATTAGCGGCGCGACGTTGAAGCGTCTTTCGCCTTCGCTTTGGACCTGGCAGGCTTTTTGCCGGAGCGCCTAAAGAACAAACTCTGCACGGATGATTATATGCAAATTGCCATGGTTGGTTCGGGATATGTAGGTCTTGTCTCGGGCGCTTGTTTTGCCGATTTCGGTCACAAGGTCTGTTGCATCGACAACGATCCCAATCGC
>JAJPIC010000020.1 GCA_021324915.1 Beijerinckiaceae bacterium
AGCATGATCTTGCCGGAAAACCGGTTCCCACTTTTCCGGATCATGCTCTTTCCCTGAGCATGATCTTGCCGGAAAACCGGTTCCCACTTTTCCGGATCATGCTCTTTTCCTGAGCATGATCTTGCCGGAAAACCGGTTCCCACTTTTCCGGATCATGCTCTAGAACCGGATGCCGAAGGTTTCCGCAAAGGCCCGCCGGCCTCGCGGCGTAATGGTCACCGCGCGACTTTCCGCAGCACGCGCGATCCATCTGAGCTCGAGGCTTCGGTTGAGAAGCGCGGTGCCGAGGAGGCCAGCGATATGTGGCCGCCTTTCGCTCCAATCGAGACAGGCGCGGCAGAGCGCGCGCTGCCTTTTCTTCGCGGAGGCGAGCGTAACGCCGAGCTCGGCAAGAAAGTCCCGGCCCTTTGGCGTTACTTCGCCCGCTTCTTCAGTGAGCACGAGGAAGCCGCGATCTTGAAGCTTATCGGCAAGCGCAACGGCGAGCCGCCCGCCGAGATGATCGTAGCAGGTCCGTGCCTCGCGCAGCTCCTTTGGGACTCGCGTGCCACGCGACGCACCATCTCCGGCGAGCACCATCAAAGCCTCGATGGTCTGTGCGACCTGCGACGATGCTAAGCGATAATAGCGATTGCGGCCTTGCGGCTCGGCAATAAGTAGCCGGCCGGCGACAAGCTGCGCGAGATGACCGCTCGCTGTCTGTGGCATCACGCCGGCGAGGCTTGCGAGTTCCGAAGCAGGCAGCGCGCGACCATCCATAAGGGCGGTCAGCATGGCCGCACGCCCCGGATCGCCGAGAAGGGCGGCAATCTCTGCAATCTTCACGTTGGTCATGACGCCGATTTTAGCCTTTCCTCACGTGAATGTTTCGGCCCCGACCGAAATTTCGTCATGAGCACGTGCGAAATGCGTGAGATTGCCGAGGGTTCATCATCCTTGGCGACCTTCCGCCGCAGTAAGGCATCGCCATCTAGCGCTGCGCCGTGGCGTCCTGCGTCCATTGACACAGGCGCGTGCCATGATGGCGCGCTTCGAGATCGAGGTGAAGATGATGCGCGTGGAAGGAATCGGCGCCAGGGCCAAGCACGGTCGAGAAGCGCGCGCAAGCCGCCTTTTTCATGAGTGCCAGAAAGGCGACAGAATCCGCTTCGGTCGAATCTACCGCGTAGCGCTTGTTCTTCTCGGTGCGAAAAGCCTGGAGGTCGAGCGCGTCGCCGGTTGCGTGTTCGGAGAGCTTCGCCCCCTCGATCCGATTGCGGCTGCGGCATTGGTAGCCGCCCGTTCCTTCGATACCGGTGAGCTTGTCTTGGTCGAGCGCGGGGGCAAGATCATCGCGCACCCAATCCGCGACCGCGGAGGCGAGCGAGGCGCGTATGATCGCCGGCGGCGAGAGTTTAACCTTTCCGCCGTCTTTCAGGATAATCGCATCGACTTGCAGGGGCGCGGCAATCCCGCAGCCGTTTCTTTCATCGATGATCGGCAATGCCTCGGCCGTGATGCGACCGCTCGCGAGCACTTGAGCGCGCAGCGCTTCGTTGTCGGCCGGCGTAGGCTGCAGGGGCGGCACGCTCGGCGCGGGTTGAGCTGGTGGCGGCTTCGGAGTGAACTCCGGCGGACGCTTCGGCGGCAGGGGCACGTCGCCCAGCGACAAGCAGGCGAAAAAGATCGCACCCATGATCGGGCGCGACAGGCTGCGTCTCCTCCCAGTTTTTAGCTCTTCGTCTTTTTCGTTCACGGAAGACAACGCGCGAGGGGCCGTTGAGTTCGCGCTCCGCCGCCTGATCTATGACATCGATATGACACGAAACCCCGCCGCGGCTTGCTCGTTGAGGCGGCGCGCATCAAGCGCGTGCGAGCTTAATCGAGGGTTTCATGTCCAGCGCGGCAGCACCGGGTTCAGACATTCTCGAGCATTTGGATTCGTCCAAGATCACCCGGCTTCATTGGAAGATCATGTTCATTTCGGGCATGGGCTTTTTCACCGACGCTTACGATCTTTTCATCATCGGCGTCGTGATGTCCCTCCTGAAGCAGGAATGGCACATTCAGCCTTTCGCCGAAGGTCTCGTCACTTCAACGGCGCTTCTTGCGTCGGCGGTCGGCGCGATCCTCTTCGGCCGTATCGCCGATATGCTCGGCCGCAAACGCATCTATGGCTACGAAGTGCTGGTCCTCGCCGCGGGGGCGATCGCCTCGGCGCTTTCGCCCAATATCTGGTGGCTGATTTTCTTCCGCGTCATTCTCGGCATCGGGATCGGCGGCGATTATCCGGTGAGCTCGACGATCATGAGCGAATACGCAGGCAAGAAGAGCCGCGGCATGATGGTCTCTCTCGTGTTCGCAATGCAGGCCGCCGGTCTTATTTTCGGTCCCTTGCTCGCGGCAGCCTTTTTGGCGACGGGCATATCCCATGACCTCGTCTGGCGGATTTTACTGGCCTTTGGTGCCGTGCCGGCGCTCGCGGTTTTCCAGATGCGCCGGCAGATGGCGGAAACGCCCCGGTACCTGCTCGCAAGCGGCCAGCACCAGGCGTTTCAGGAAGCCTGCTCCGGCGTGCTCGGCCGGAGCGTGCCGAATGCCGCAGCGGAAAGCGCCGCCGTCGTGAAGGAACCCTTCTGGAAGGGATTTAAAATCCTTCTTGCGCAGCCGACGTTCCTGACGCGGCTGGTAGGGGCCAGTCTCGCCTGGTTCCTCATGGATTTCGCCTATTACGGAAATACGGTCTCGAGCCCGCTCGTGCTCGCGGCGATCTCGCCGAAAAAAGACATTATGAGCCACACGCTGATGCAGCTCGCCGTCTTTGCGATTGCTGCTGCTCCGGGCTATTTCGTCGCCGCTGCTATGATGGATCAGATCGGCCGCAAGTCGATCCAGGTCATCGGCTTTGCGATGATGGCGGCGGCGTTCGCTGCGATCGCCCTCATTCCCGATGTCGACAAGCTGATCGTCCCCTTCCTTATCGTTTATGGGATCAGCTATTTCTTCACCGAGTTCGGTCCGAATGCGACGACTTTCGTCTATCCGGCCGAGATCTTTCCGGTGAAAGCGCGCACGACGGGGCACGGCATTGCCGCTGCGACCGGCAAGCTCGGCGGCTTTCTCGGCGTTTTTCTTTTCCCGATCTTCATGTCCTGGCACGGGCTATTCTCGGCCGAGCTCGCCGCAGCAATTGCCAGTATTTTCGGCATCGTCGTCACGCTCACGATGCTGCCGGAGACCAAGGGTAAAAGCCTCGAGGAGCTGAGCGCGGAGACCTCGGCTCTCGCCAGCGGCTGATCACGCGTCCTTTGGCGTATTAGTGCGATCCGCCTTCCTCGCTCGGGGCAGTATAGCGCTGGCTGATCGCCTCGTTGACGCGAGCCCGGCTCTCAGCCGCGGGTAATTTGGCATCCTTTTCGATCGCGTGGATCTCCTTGGCCAAGGCCTCGTCGCGGATCGCGGAACGGATCCAGGCGGAATAATCTCCCGCCTTCAGATGGTGCAGCCAGGTCGCCTCATCGACGCCATCGGCCAATTGCAGAAACAATATGAGGTTCTGTGCTCGCAGATTGAGCGCGCCCTTTGGCCCGCGAAAATAAAAGCTCTTGTCGCCCAGATCGCCCTCGGCATATTTGCGTATGTGGCGCCGATGCGCGAGCCGTGTAGGTTTCACCGAGACGAGCCTGACCTCATCGTCGCCACGGTGCCAAAATAAAGCCTCTTGTTTGACTTGCGGAGCTTCCGGCAGCGCAGGGCAGCGCTCATCGAGCGTGCGGCAGAAACGGCGCAGCGCGTCTGGCGCTTCGTCGCCGACCGCGAGCACGCTATCGACCCAGTCGAGCGCATCGCGTGAGATCGTGTCCGGATGGACGGTGACCATGATCGCATCCGGCAATTCGCGCGGCAGAGGGCGCGCACTCGCGCTGCCCGGCGGCAGCACGTGATGCGCTTCATCGATCAGCAACCAATGCGGGCGGCCGGTCGTCTTGCGCAGTTTCAGAATCTCTTCCAAGAGCTTCAAGAAGAATGCCGGCCGATCGGCCCTCTCCAATCCGAGCAGGTTGGCGACGACATTGACGCTCGGCTTGCGAAGGACGTCGAGAATTTCCGCGATGGTCGGCGCGGCTTTGGGTTCGCCGAGCACGATCGCTTCTTCGATCGCGTCGTAATCGCCTTCCGGATCGATCACGCAGGTCTGAAATCCGTGTTCGGCAATCGATTCGAGCAGGCTCGTCGCGAGCCGCGATTTTCCTCCGCCGGAGGGGCCGGCGATGAGCGCCGCACCGCCCATTATGCTCAGCGTCGCCTCTTGTCCCTCGTCATCGGCACCGAAGACGATCCGATGACGAGCCACATTGAGCGCTTCGTTTCTTAGCAGTCTCTCGGCGATTTCGACTATACCCGCACCATGATCGCCGCGGGTGACGACATCCACTTCTTCCTTGAGCCGCGGCAGTGCGTTGGCGACCGCGACCGAACATCCGCAGATCTTGAGAAAGGCGTGATCATTTTCCGCGTCTCCGCAGCCGATCGCATTGATCGGCGAAAGCGAAAGCTCCTCGAGCGCAGCCCTAAGGCCGGAAGCCTTGTTGACGCCGGCCGGCAGAATCATCACCGCTCCCTTATTGAAGATGATCTGCAATTCGAGGCCGAGGTCGCGTATGGCCGCGAGTACGGTTTCCTCGTGCGGATGATGGGTGGCGATAATGCCCCGGCCGATCGACAGGGGCTTGATGCGCATGGCGCGCAGACGGTCGATCAATCGCTCATCGGGCGGGGGCGCGATGAGCCGTTCCTCGCCGGTCTTGGGCGTGTAGAGGAGCGCGCCGTTCTCGCCGACGATGCGATCGAAGAGTCCGAATTCCGGAAAAACGCTCTTCAAATCCGGCAGCTCGCGGCCGGTGACGAGGATGAGCTTGCGGCCGCTGTCTTTCAGGCGCTGGAGCGCTTCGAGCGTCGCATCGGCGACAATTCCGTCATGCGCGAGCGTGCCGTCGTAATCGGTCGCAAAAGCGACAAAATGGATCATGGATCATCTCGGAATTGTGACGCGAGATAAGCAAAGACAGAGCCTGCCGGCATTGGGATCAACGCATGAGCGGGGATTTGTTTGCCTTTGCGCTCGCCTTACATGAGCGCATATCGTCGCGTCTAAGACAGGGCCCATTAGACTCTATGGCGCAATCGTGGTCCTGGCGACTCGCTCGATCAGCGCCATAGCGGCCTGCGGATTGCGTGCTTTGAAGCCGCTGATGACATAAAGGAAGACGTCGCGACCCCCGCTCCGCTGAGACGCCGGTTGCGCGGCAATTTCCAAGTCCTCCGGTTCGCCGCCCTCAGCCCAAAGGCGGGCGCGCTCGACCCAGGACTCGAGCGCTTCCTTCGAATAGCCGAGCGGCTCCTTCTCCTTCGTGCCCATGATCCGCGCATAGACGAAATCCGCGGTCACATCGGCGATCTGCGGATATTGTGAATCGGCGGCAATGACGATGCCGACCTCATGTTCCCGCGCGAGCGCGACAAAATCCGGCGATTTGAACGAGGCATTGCGGACCTCGACCGCGTGACGAATTTTGTGGCCTTCGAGACGCTTCGGCAGGAGCCGCAGAAACGCGTCGAAATCTTGCGGATCGAACTTCTTGGTCGGCATGAACTGCCAATTTATCGGCCCGAGCTTCTCTTTGAGCAACAGGACGCCGCTTGCGAAGAAGCGCTCGATCGATTCGCCGGCTTCGGCCAGGACGCGCCGGTTGGTGGCAAAGCGCGGGCCTTTCACGGCAAAGACGAAACCGTCCGGCGTCTCAGCATGCCATTTGGCGAAGCTCTCGGGCGTTTGCGAACGATAATAGGTGCCGTTGATTTCGATCGAGGTCAGCTTGCGGCTCATATATTCAAGCTCGCGCTTCTGCGCGAGGTCGGCAGGATAGAAGCTGCCGCGCCAGTCGTCGTAGGTCCAGCCGCCCACGCCGATCAGAATGCGGGGTTTTGCCTGGTGCGGCATGGACTGCCTCCTTGGATGCCGGCCGGGGTCGCCGGCGTTCGGCTCGCGATTTCATGTGCTTATTCCGCCCGGAAATGCTAGGCCACCGGCCTGCGGGAGGCCTAAAGCGAGGATGCATTCGGCGCCGGTCCATGCTAGCTGACGCAGCGGAGTTTCGCGAGGCGATGGGATAAATGGCTGATTTTTTTCGTGAGGTCGACGAGGACGTCCGCCGGGACCAGGCGATCCAGCTTTGGAAAAAATATCAAAATTGGGTCATCGGCGCTGCGCTGATCATTGTCGCTGCAACCGCGGGATGGCGGGTTTACGACTATTTTCGTCTGAAGGCCGGAGAGGCGGCCGGCAGTCGCTATGAGGCCGCGCTGCAATTGCTTCAAAACGGCACGGATGGCGAGGCCGATAAGCAGTTCCGAGCGCTCGCCAAGGATGGGCCCTATGGTTACGCCACATTGGCGCGGCTCGGCGCGGCCGATGCGATCGCAGCAAAGGACCCCGCCGCCGGAATTGGCGCCTATGATGCGGTGGCGGAAGATCCGCGCGTCGAGCCGACCTATCAGGATATTGCCCGGCTTCGCGCCGCCTATCTGCGCATCGACCGGGAAGATCCCAAGAAGTTCGAAGCGCGCTATGCGCCTTTTGCCGATCCCGAGCGGCCTTATCGCAACTTTTATCGCGAGCTCCTCGCGCTCGCGGCGTTCAAGAGCGGCGATTTCGATTCCGCTGGCCGTTGGCTCGACGAGATCGCGATGGATCCAAGCGCGCCGCCTGCCTTGCGCGGCCGAGCCGGAGCCTTCCTCGAATTGGTTCAGGCCGGTAAATTGCCGAACTGACCATGTTCAAGATTGCCATCGTCGGGCGCCCGAACGTCGGCAAGTCCACTCTCTTCAATCGGCTCGTCGGGAAAAAACTGGCGCTCGTCGACGATCTGCCGGGCGTCACGCGCGACCGGCGCCAGGGCGCGGCCCGGCTCGGCGATCTCTCCTTCGCGATCATCGATACGGCCGGGCTCGAAGAGGGCGGGGCTGAAACGCTTGCCGGGCGGGCGCGCGCCCAGACGGAAGCCGCGATCAACGAGGCCGATGCGATCTTCTTCATGGTCGATGCGCGCGCGGGCCTCACGCCGGATGACCGCCGCTTCGCCAATCTTCTGCGTCGCTCCAGCAAGCCGCTGATCCTCATCGCCAATAAAGCCGAGGGCCGCGGCGGAGAAGACGGCGCGCGCGAAGCCTTCGAACTCGGCCTCGGAGAACCAGTGCCGCTATCGGCCGAGCATGGCGAAGGGCTGGGTGAACTTTATGCGGCGCTCTGCGAGGCTCTACCGGAGGCAACGAGGGCCGAGCCTGCCGAAGATGAAAACGCAACAGCAGCGGGGGAGCCCGCCGGCGCAGACATCGGCGAGGAGGAAGACGCCTCCGAGCTCGATACGAGCAAGCCTTTACGGATCGCAGTCATCGGCCGCCCGAACGTCGGCAAGTCGACCCTCCTCAATCGCATCCTCGGCGAAGAGAGACTGCTTACGGGACCGGAAGCCGGCATCACCCGCGACGCAATTGCGGTCGATCTCGACTGGCACGGACGCGACCTGCAAATGTACGATACGGCTGGTCTGCGCCGGCGCGCGCGCGTCGAAGCAAAGCTCGAGAAGCTCGCCAGTGCCGATGCCCTGCGTGCGGTGAAATTCGCCGAAACGGTCGTTCTCCTCATCGACGCGAATGCGCCGTTCGAGAAACAGGATTTGACGCTCGCCGATCTCGCAGCGCGCGAGGGCAGGGCTTTGGTGATCGGCGTCAACAAATGGGATCTCGTCGAAGATAGGGGCAGGCGGCTTACGCATTTGCGCGAGGAGGCGGCACGGCTCCTGCCGCAAGTCAAGGGCGTGCCGGTAATGCCTGTCGCGGGCCGAACCGGGGAGGGCATTGCGGCGCTGATGGAAGCGATCTTTGCGGTCGATCGCATTTGGAACAAGAAGATCGCCACGGCGAAACTCAACCGTTGGCTTGCCGCGGCCATCGCATCGACGCCGCCGCCGGCAGTTGCAGGCCGGCGCATCAAAATTCGCTACATCACTCAATTGCGCGCGCGGCCACCTTACTTCGTGATCTTCGGCAATCAGCTCGAACATTTGCCTGAGAGCTACAGGCGCTATCTCGCAAATGGACTGCGCGACACGTTCGATCTCCTCGGCGTGCCCATCAGGATCTCGATGAAGACGAGCGAGAATCCCTACGCGCGCAAGCCGCGGCGCAAGTAGCAACGGTTCTCGAGAACGCCGGCGTCGAAGAGCGCGGATCGCACGGCGAAATCGTGCCGCTACGCTGCAGTGCCGGAGCGGTCCGCATTCTGGATTTTTCGCAACCTTTCCTCTTGGCCAGCGTTCCGCGCGCGTACCTACTTAGCTTCGCAAGCAAGGCTCAACTTGGCCCACAGCGATAGGAGCGAGGATGAGCGCGGCGGCTCTACCAATTCCCTATTGTGGATTACCTCCCTCACCGGACGCGCTGTGGTCGCGCTGGAATCTCGATCCGGTTCTCATCGGCGCTCTTGTGCTCGTCACAATGGCTTATGCGCTGGGTGCCGCGCGCGCCAGCCATAAGGGCAGTTCCCTGCCGCGCTGGCGGCAGGCTTCGTTCTATGCCGGCTGGGCGATCACGGCCTTTGCGGTGATATCGCCTTTGTGTCCGCTTTCCGTCTCGCTCTTTGCGGCGCGGGTCGGCCAGCACATGATCCTTGCCCTGATTGGCGCGCCGCTCGTCGCCGCCGGCCGCCCATTTGCCGCCATCGCGCACGTCTCGCGGCGCGCAGGCGGAATCGATCATGCAGCGAAGAATGCTGCCCCTGTCGGCTCGGCGCTTCTCTTTGCAGGATTGCTTTGGTTCTGGCACGCGCCTGCGCCCTATGGCGAAACTTTCCGCAGCACCTTCGTCTATTGGTCGATGCATCTGACGCTCTACGGCGCGGCCCTATGGCTTTGGACGAGCCTCATCGACGCGCCGGCTTCGAAAGCCTTTCACGTGATCTTTGCCGGAATCGTCACGTCGGCTCAGATGGGCTTGCTTGGCGCATTGATCACGCTCTCATCGCGTGCGCTTTATGCCCCGCATCTTCTGACGACCGGCGCCTGGGGGCTGACTCCGCTGCAAGACGAACAGCTCGGCGGCGCGATCATGTGGGCGCCGGGATGTGCCATCTTCCTCGCAGTTTCCATGCTGATCCTGTGGCGAATTCTGGGGAGCGACATCCTCGAGGCCGGAAGAGCCGAAATGGTGTCGCGATGAACGCGATCAACCGAGATACGCGCCGCGCCTCTCGCGCGCTCGCGCCTCTGGCCTTCGGAATCCTCAGCCTTTTCGCGTTGCCGGCGCGCGCCGCGCCGCCTCTCACTTACATGATCGGCGACGGACCCAAGGCCTATCCTGTTGTGAGCCTGACGTGGGGGTTGCTCATAATTTCTCTCATCGTCATCACGATCATGACGGTTCTCGTCTGCCTCGGCGCCGTGCACCGCAGGTCGCCGCGCGGCGATCTTTCGATCGAGGCCGTGCCGCTCCTGCATGGGGGCGCCGGGCTTCGCTGGGTCGGCTTCGGTGTCGTGATAACGGGGATCGTTCTCTTCGGCTCGCTGATCTGGACAATGGCTGTGCTCGCAAGAGTGAGCAATCCGCCGGCAGGCAAGTCGCCGCTGACCATCGAGATCACCGGTCAGCAATGGTGGTGGAAAGCGCGCTATCTCAGCGCCGATCCGAGCAAGGTGCTGACGACCGCCGACGAATTTCACATTCCGGTCGGCCAGCCGGTGCGCGTGAAACTGATCGGCGCCGATGTCATCCATAATTTCTGGGTGCCGGCGCTGACGGGCAAGATGCAGGCCATACCGGGCAAGATCAACGAAACCTGGCTCGAAGCCTCGAAGCCTGGGCGTTATCGCGGCCAATGCACGGAATATTGCGGCTGGCAGCACGCCCACATGGCCTTCTTCGTGGTCGCGGACCCGCCGGACGTCTTTCAGGCCTGGCTCACGAAGCAGCTCGAACCCGCCGCACCGGCCTCAGCACAGGATCAACACGGGCAGCAATTGTTCCAGCAGCATTGCGGGCTCTGCCACACGGTCAGGGGAACGCTCGCCGGCGGCACGGTCGCGCCAGATCTCACGCACGTGATGAGCCGAGAGACTCTGGCGGCCGGCACGCTACCCAACACGCCGGGAAATCTCGTGGGCTGGGTCGCCAATCCGCAATCGATCAAGCCCGGCAACAATATGCCGGACCTCTTTCTCTCCGGCCCGGATCTGACGGACATCACCACTTATCTTCGAACACTCAAGTGAGGCGAGCGCCGTGACCTTCCAAGTCGAAAGAGTCCCTCATGCCGGCACTGCGACGCCGAGCTTTCGTCAGCGCTTGGAACATATCTGGGAGACGGAGCCAGGCGTTGCCGGTTTCTTCTCGACCGTAGACCATAAGAAGATCGGCATCCGCTACATCATCACGGCTTTCATCTTCTTGGCTGCCGGTGGGATCGAAGCCCTGATCCTGCGCCTTCAACTTGCCCGTCCCAATCAGAATCTGCTCGCGCCGGAACAATACGACCAGCTCTTTTCGACGCATGGGATGACGATGATCTTCCTCTATGCGTTGCCGGTTCTCTCCGGATTTTCGAATTATCTTTGGCCGCTCATTCTAGGCGCGCGCGACATGGCGTTCCCGCGCGTGAATGCC
This sequence comes from Beijerinckiaceae bacterium, assembly GCA_021324915.1. Taxonomy (GTDB): domain Bacteria; phylum Pseudomonadota; class Alphaproteobacteria; order Rhizobiales; family Beijerinckiaceae; genus Methylovirgula. The sequence continues at coordinate 10,696 of JAJPIC010000020.1, forward strand.
TTGTCTTATTGGCTCTACGTCGCCTCCGGCATTTTCATGTACGTCGGCTTCTTCATGGGAGCGGGGCCCAACGACGGCTGGTTCAATTACGTTCCCTACGCGAACAGGACCTACAATCCCGGCCTCAGCATGGATTTCTATTCGCTGGGGATGGTCTTCCTCGGCATATCGACCACGGTCGGTGCGGCGAATTTCGTCGTCACCTTTCTGCGCCTGCGTGCGCCGGGCATGTCGATCAATCGGCTTCCTGTAATGACTTGGGGAACGCTGACGGCGTCCGCTGCCAATCTTCTCGTCGTGCCGAGCGTGTCGCTCGCCTTTTTCATGTTGTGGCTCGACCGCAATTTCGGAACGCATTTCTTCGATGTGTCCAAGGGCGGCCAGCCGCTACTTTGGCAGCATTTGTTCTGGATCTTCGGACATCCCTGGGTCTATGCGCTCGTCCTGCCGGCCATGGGCATGGTCTCCGAAGGCCTGCCCGTGTTCTGCCGCCGGCCTCTCGTCGGCTATTCGGCCGTCGTGCTCGCAACGCTTGCGACCATGACGCTCGGCTTCGGCGTCTGGGTGCACCACATGTTCGCGACCGGCTTGCCGAACCTCGCGATGTCCTTCTTCAGCGGCATTTCGCTCATCATCACCATACCGAGCGCCGTTACGGTCTTCTGCTGGACCGCGACGATCTGGACGGGCAGGCCGGTGATCACCACCGCCTTTCTCTTCTTCGCAAGCACGATCATTCTCTTCGTCATCGGCGGTGTGAGCGGCTTCATGACCGGCTCGGTGCCGGCGGATTGGCAGCTCAACGACACGTATTTCGTCGTCGCCCACATCCACTACGTGCTGCTCGGCATCAATGTCTTCCCGGTCTGCGGCGCGCTCTATTACTGGTTCCCGAAAATGACCGGCCGCCTGCTCGATGAAAGATTGGGACAGTGGAATTTCTGGACGATGTTCGTCGGCTTCAATCTCGCTTTCCTGCCGATGCATTTGACCGGTCTGCTCGGCATGCCGCGCCGCATCTATACTTATCCGGCCGGCGTCGGCTGGGACACGCTCAACATGATTACCACGATCGGCGCGTTCATTCTGGCCGTCGGCGTGCTTCTCCTCTTCATCAATGTCGTGACGAGCTTGATCGGCGGCGCACTCGCCGGTGCAAATCCATGGGATGCGCCGACCCTGGAATGGTCCGTGCCGTCTCCGCCGCCGCCCTATAATTTCGCGGTGCTCCCGAAAGTCGCGAGCCGCTACCCCTTGTGGGAATCGCGCCTCCAGGCAAGCCGTGGCGCTTCTTCTGTCACGGAAGGCGCACTGCTCGATCACGAGCGCGAAACTTTCGGCGTGACGCCGCTCGACGGCGAGCCGGATATTATCCTGAAAATGCCGTTCGATAGCTATGCGCCCTTCGTGCTGACCGTCGGCACGACGGCGATCTTCGTCGGGTTGCTTTTGCATCGCCATCTCTGGCCGCTCGCCATCGTTGGCGCGGTGATCGCGGCAGCTTCGCTCCTCGCTTGGCTATGGCCCGAGCGGAGGCTCGGCCAAACCGTGGAGGCCGCCCCATGACCGATGCGGCAAGCGCGCTGCCGGTCGGCAGCGTCGATCGGCGCGCCTCCGGCTGGTACGGCGTCCTCTGTCTGATCGCTACGGAGAGCGCGCTCTTCGTCTATCTGCTGTTCAGCTATTATTACAGCGCCGTCCAGCTCCCGCCGACATGGACGCCGGAGCCGCATCCGTCCTTTGCTTATTCGCTACCTGCGACCATCGCGATGCTGCTCAGCAGCGCAGCGGTCTGGTGGAGCACGCGCAGCCTGCACGGCCGCGCGCTCGGCGCGCATCGCCTCGGTCTTGCTTTTGCGATCATCCTGGGACTGATCTTCTTCGCGTTCGAAGGGCTCGAATGGGCAAGCAAGCCCTATATGCTCTCGAGCAATCTCTACAGTTCGCTGTTCTTCACCATCACCGGCTTCGATCTCGCCCATCTCGCGATCGGAATCGTCGGTCTCTGCGCGGTCCTGATCTGGTCCTTGCTCGGCTATCTCGACTACCGGCGCGAGTCGCCCACGGTCATCATGGCGGCCTATTGGCATTTCGTCACTGCGGTCTGGATTGCGATCTTCTTCACCCTCTACATCACGCCCTATTTCAGGTGAGCAGGATGTCGGACACGCCCATACGCACGCAACATCCGCCGCCGCAGCACGTTGCGGTTCCGCTCCTCTTTTTCGGGCTCTTGATCGGGCCGGCCGCCTGGTCGCTGCAGCTCGTCACGAATTACGCTTTGGCCGCCTACCGCTGCTATCCCGACGACATGCCGCGCGCGACCATCTTGCCGAACTGGCATTGGTCGTCGCCGACCATCCTGGCAATCAATGTCATCGCCGCAATCCTGGCTCTCGTTGGTGCAGCAATCTCCGTGCAGAATTGGCGCGCGGCGCGCGCCGAGGAAGGCGCCTCGATCAGCGAAACCTTAGGGGAGGGCGTGGGTCGAACCGCGTTTCTCGCTCTTTGGGGAATCATGACCGGTCTCGGCTTCTTCGCCGCGATCATCTTCGACACGATCGCCTTGTCCATGGTGCCGCAATGTTCAGGCTGAGAGTCTTAGGGCAGCTTCTGCGAGCCTCGGGTGCGATCCGGATTGCGGCTGTTGCCGCTTCGACCTTTTGGCTCGCGGGTTGCGGGCCGGTTGCGGGCGCGTCTGTCCCTGGCGGAGATTCGGCACACGGGGCGAAGCTCATAGGCCATTTGGGTTGTGGCGCTTGTCACATCATCCCTGGAATCTCCCAAGCGGAGGGGCTCGTCGGGCCACCGCTCGATCATTTCGGCCGGCGCATGATCATCGCCGGCCTGTTGCCGAATACGCCGGAAAACCTCGAGGCCTGGCTCGAGAACCCGCAAGCCATCGTGCCCGGCAATGCCATGCCCAACATGGAGTTGAAGAAAGATGAGGCCAGAGACATCGCAACCTACCTCTACACGCTGCGCTGAGGGCAGGGCGCGCAGCACCTCGAAAAACCTCGCATTGGCGACGAGTGCGCTCATCGGAGCGGCGGCACTGGTCGCGCTTCCCGGATCGGCAGTGACGCAACCGGCGGCTGCGCCGCAGCAACTCCCCGTCGCACCGAAGTCCGCGGCACCGGCCGACGACGGCCAATGGACGATGCCGACGAAGAATTATGCAGCGACACGCTATTCGACGCTCAACGAAATCAACGGCAACAACGTCAAAAACCTGCGCGTCGAATTCACCTTCTCGACCGGCACGCTGCATGGGGAGGAGGCGGCTCCGATCGTCGTGAACAATACGATGTATATCGTCACGCCTTGGCCCAATTACGTCTATGCGCTCGATCTCACCAAGCCGGGCGCGCCGTTGAAATGGAGCTATCTGCCGCCCAAGATTCCCGCCGCTCAAGGCGTCGCATGCTGCGACACCGTCAATCGCGGCGGCGTCTTCCAAGACAACAAATTCTTCTTCGTCACGCTAGATGGGCGCGCGATCGCGCTCGACGCCAATACCGGCAAGCCAGTTTGGACCACTTCGCTCGCCGATATCGACAAGGGCGAAAGCGTCACGGGCGCGCCGTTCCTCGTCAAGGGCAAGATGATGGTCGGCGTTTCGGGCGGCGAATTCGGCGTGCGCGGCTGGGTGAAGGCGCTCGATATCAATTCGGGCAAGGTCGCCTGGACCGCCTATAATACCGGGCCGGACAAAGACGTCCTGATCGGCTCGGACTTCCACCCGTTCTATCAATCCGACAAGGGCAAGGATCTCGGCGTCAGCACATGGCCGCCGGATGCCTGGAAGATCGGCGGCGGCTCATCCTGGGGCTGGATGAGCTACGACCCGGATCTCAATCTGCTCTATGTCGAGGCGGCCAATCCGGGACCTTGGAATCAAGAACAAAGACCCGGCGACAATAAATGGACCGACGGAATCTTCGCCCGCGATCCCGATACCGGCGCCGCCAAATGGTATTACCAGTATAATCCGCACGACGAGCATGATTACGATGGGATCAACGAAACGATCCTTCTCGATCTGACGATCGATGGCAAGCCGCGCAAGGTTCTGATGCATCCGGACCGCAACGGCTATCTCTATATGCTCGACCGCACGACGGGCGAGGTCATCTATGCCAAGCCCTACGGCTATACGAATTCGATCAAGGACATTGACCTGAAAACCGGGCGTCCGGTCGTCAACCCCGACAAGAACACGAAGGTCGGCACGATCGTGCATGACATCTGCCCGACGGCCTCCGGCGCCAAGGATTGGGAGCCTTCATCTTATTCCCCGCGTACCGGCTACATGTATATCCCGCACGAGAACCTCTGCATGGATTGGGAGAACGTGCAGGCGAATTACATCGCCGGGACGCCCTATGTCGGCGCAAATGTCGTCATGAAGCCGGGCCCCGGCGGATTCCGCGGGGAACTGACAGCCTGGGATGTGGCGGCGGGCAAACCGGCTTGGCAGGTCAAGGAAGATCTGCCGGCATGGAGCGGCACGCTGGCGACAGCCGGCGACCTCGTCTTCTATGGAACGATGGACGGCTGGTTCAAGGCGGTCGACGCCAAGACCGGCGCGCTCAAATGGCAGTTCAAGACAGGCTCGGGAATCATCGGCCAGCCTGTCGCCTATCGCGGCCCTGACGGGCGCGAATATATCGCGATCCTGTCGGGAGTCGGCGGTTGGTCCGGGGCGATCGTGCCCGGCAATCTCAATGCGCGCGATCCGACCGGAGCCTTGGGCTTCGTCGGCGCCATGGCGGACCTTCCCGACAAAAGCACAGCCGGAGGCACTCTCTATGTCTTTGCTCTCCCACCATCCTGAGCGTGTGGTCGCAGGGGCGGCTTTGATCGTTGCTTGCTTGGGCCTCTCGGCTTCGGCAGCGCCCAATCCTTCTTTGCCGACTTCGCAAGCCTTGCCGCTGAACGTCCCGGTAGGCGGCAATTTTCCCAACGGTCAACCGCAGCCGCCGCTCGAGGAGATCGCCAAGCAATATGAGAATAGTCAGCAAGCGATTTCGGACGGCGCACGTCTGTTCGACTGGTTCAATTGTTCCGGCTGCCATTTCCATGGGGCCGGCGGAATCGGCCCGGCGTTCGAGAACGACGGCAATTGGATCTATGGCGGCCGTCTCGATCAGATCTTCGACAGCATCTATCAGGGCCGGCCTAACGGCATGCCGATGTGGGGCAAGTTGATCCCGCCCGCGCAGATCTGGGAGCTTGCGGCCTATGTGAAATCGCTGTCGACGAAATCGGCAAGCCAGCCCACGCCGACGAAGCCCGTGCCCGGCGTCCCGGGTCCTGCCACATTGGAAACGAACCCGCAGTCCGCGCAGACTTCGCCGGAGCCTTCGAAATAATGGCGCTTGGCAAAGCGATTGGGATCATCTCGCTGGCGGTGCTCCTCGCCTGGGCGCCGCCTGTTCTGGCGCAATCTGCTTTACGCGTTTGCGCCGATCCGAACAACCTGCCTTTCTCCAACGACAAGGGCGAGGGGTTCGAGAATAAGATCGTCGAGCTCCTCGCAAAGGACATGGGCGCCAAGCTCGAATATACGTGGTGGGCGCAGCGGCGCGGCTATATCCGCAACACGCTCAACGCGGAAAAATGCGATCTCTGGCCGGGCGTCGCCACGGCGATCGACATGATGGCGACGAGCCGGCCCTATTATCGCTCGAGCTACATGTTCGTGACCCGCACGGATCGCCATCTCAATATCGCCTCTTTCGACGATCCCGTGCTTCGTCATTTGAGGATCGGCGTGCAAATGGTCGGCAATGACGCGCAAAATACGCCGCCGACGCATGCCTTGGCGAGGCGCGGCATTATCGCAAACGTCCGCGGCTACATGCTCTATGGCGATTACGAGAGGCCCAATCCGCCGGCTGCCATCATCGATGCGGTGGAGCATGGCGACATCGACGTCGCGATCGTCTGGGGACCGCTCGCCGGCTATTTCGCCAGCAAAGAGCCGCAGCCCTTAGCGCTCGTGCCGGTCCAGCCCGCAATCGACGGCGCCCAATGGCCCATGGTCTTCGACATATCGATGGGCATGCGCCGCTACGAGCCGGACTTCATGGAGAAGATCGATCAGTTCCTTATCCGCGAGCGTCCGGCGATCGATGCGATCCTTGCCCAATATCATGTTCCGCGCGTCAATCGCGAGACAGGCGAATTTCAAAGTGCGCAGCCTTGATCGGCTTCGCGCTCAGGCGTGCTTTTGGATCTTCTCGTGCAGCTTGCCCGCCTCGTGGTCGTGCACGAGATGCGACAGCGAGGGCTCGTCGAGCTTGTGCAGCACGCTTGCGAGCGTGTCATCGGGCGAAAAGCCGGGCGCGAAATTGGCGCCATAGATCTTGCGCAGGGTTTTGACGTGCGTATTGCCATGCTTGCGCGCCAATTCGCCATTCTTGTCGCGATGTCGTGCATCGATCGCCATGAAGTCCTCCTTCGTCGGTCCGCGGCGTGAGCATAGCAGTATTGCAGATGATTTTCGAGTGCATCGGGACGAGATTGTCGCGCGGCAACCGCCTTGCAGGTTCGCTTGCCCCGATTGATGGTTTAATCGGCTGTCGTAGGCTCCAGCAAAACATAGGCGGCGGATTTTGCGAAGGATTTGCGCTTGGCGGCGAAAAGTCCGCTGACCTTGACCCAAAGTGAAAAGAAAAACGGCATCTCCGGGCGCCTGTTAAGCTTTTTTGCTTCCTCGGCGATGTAGCAAATTTCCTTCGACTGCCAGCCACGCTCTTTGAAAAATTGAAAATAATCCGCCGGATCGAAGCGGAAGGGCGCGTTTTCCATCCTGAGCTTTTTGGCCATGCGCTGTCTGTAGCGCCGAGCCTCCGGCGAGAGATAATCGATGATCCAGTAGCGGAATGCGCCATGCGCGTGCAAATCATCGGCAAGCGAGGCGGCTTGTTCCAGCGTCAAATAAGGCACGACGCCTTCCGTAATTATCAAGACCTTTGCCGCGTCCTGCGCGATGCCCGACAAAAATTCGCGCCGTGCTCCGTCGTCGGCAAGATCCAGCTTCACGCGTTCCAATCGGCAGCGCGCCGTCTCGCCCGCCAGGCATTGATCCTTGAAGTCGATGATCTTCGGATAGTCGACCTCGATCCAATGCAGCGATTTCGGCAGGTCCATCCGGTAAGGGCGCGTGTCCAAGCCGGCGCCGAGGTTGAGGACCGTGTCGAAACCTTCCGCTAGGGCCGATTCGATGAAGCGATCGATGATGCAGGTTCTGATCGACAGGAACCATCTTCCGAAAGAGGCGCGGCGCGGCGCATCCGCGACGATTGCTCTGCCGCGTGCACCGGCGAGCTTCTCCGCGAGCGGGTCGCGAAAAAGAGCATCGGGCCGTTCCGTCTCCATTGCGCGATAAGTCGCGACCATGAAGGCGGTATCCGAGACATCCTGAATTAACGCATCATTCATTTTACCCGCTTCCTTGTCTCGGCTCCTTCGGCGCGTTCGCATGCGCGAAGTCGTCCGACGCCGTTAACGATCCTGCGCGCGCCTGCCGCGCTCAAAGAGAATTGTCTTCTCCATTTTTGGCTTTTCTAAAGAGATAATTGTTTGCCTGTGGTGCGGCCTATTTGTCGCAAATGGATAGCCCGCACCAGCGCCTGCCTCAGGCAGGAAGAAATCCGGGCATGGCCGAGCCTTTTGATGCAAATAGGAGCGAAGACTCCGCATCGCACGCCGCCGATGCGGCGCCGCATCCGCGTCGTCTGAAATGGCTCGGCACGTCCGCGCTCGCCATGGGCGGCAGCAATCAATCGCTCTTTCTGATCACGGCGCTCTTCGTCGGTCAAGGTTCCATCCCGGGGCAGGGCAGTGCGGCGGTCCCACTTCTGATTCTCGGCCTGCTGCTCAGCTACGCGGCGGCGCCTGGATGGATCGAGCTTGTTCTGATGTCGCCGGATCGCGTTGGAGGAATCGCCGCTGCCTGCACGACGGCGTTCCGACGCTACAGTCCGATTCTCTCCGCCTTGGCCGGCGTCTGTTATTGGTGGGGCTGGGTGCCGACCTGCGGGGTGACGGCGATCCTTTCCGCTGCGGCCATCAATCAATGGTGTCTGCCAAGCGTGCCGGTGCCGGTCATCGCCTGCACGCTCGTGCTCTTTTTCACACTGGTCAGTCTTTCAGGCATTCGATGGGTGGCAAGGCTCGCGCTGCCGATCGCAGCGGTCTCGGTCACGCTCGCCTTCGTCTCCATGGTCGCGCCGGTTTTGAGCGGACAGGTCGATTGGCGGCGCGCCGCCGATTTCCACTTGACCGTCCCGTTCCCGGGCTGGTTCGGCGCGCTCACGTCGATGATGGCTGGGCTCTATCTCATCGGATTCGGCGCACCCGCATTCGAGGCGGCCCTCTGTCACGTCGGCGAAACCATCGCGCCGGAGCGCAATGTGCCGCGCGCGGTATGGGCGAGCGCCGGTATGGCTGCGGTCTATTTCGCCTTTTTGCCTTTGGTTTGGCTGGGCGCCTTAGGCTCCCGCACGCTCGGCGGGGATCTGTTGCAAGCGCTCGGCCCCACATTCGCGCCGCTTTTCGGCGCCGGCGGCAAAGCCGCGGCAATCGGCTTCATGATGTTCAATATGTTTCACGGCACTTTGCAGCCTTTGGCGGGTGCTGCGCGAACTCTTTCGCAGATTTCCGAAGACGGACTTGCGCCGCGCTTCATCGCCCGGCGCCTGTCGAGCGATGCGCCCTGGGTCGCAACTCTGTTGACGGCTGGATTTGCCGTCCTCTTCCTTTTGATCGGCGATCCGATCTGGCTGATCGCGGCGGCCAATTTCACCTATCTGATCGGCATCTGCCTGCCGAGCGTTGCAGTCTGGCTGCTCCGCCGGGATGCGCCCAAAGCGCCGCGCGCGTTTCGCGCACCGCGAGGGACGATCGGCCTGGGGCTTGCCGCAGCCTGCGTTTGGGGCGCCAGCGCTCTTTTCGGCTTCGAACAATTCGGATTGCCGACGGTCGTCTTCGGCCTGCTCATGGCCTATTCCGGCGCGGTACTCTTTGCTTGGCGAAAGATCGAAGATCGTTGGCGCAGCGGGCTGCGCGGATTTGGCAGCAGCCTGCACGTAAAGCTCACCGGTGCGATGCTTCTCGTGCTGGCGCTCGACGCCGCCGGCTATATGCTGGCGGTCGATTCCATTCCGAACACGCGACAAGGATTCGTCGTTGGGCTCGAAGACATTTTCGTTCTCGTCGCCTTTCTCACGATCAGCGTGGGCCTCGTTCTGCCGGGCGTGATCGCCCATTCCGCCAACGAAGTTAAGGAAGCGGCTCAGCGTCTCGCTTTCGGCACGGTACGCGATTTCGCCCGAGCCATGGATGCGCTCGGCGAAGGCGATCTGCGGGCCGCACATGCCTGCACAAATATCGAGCCGGTCGAAGTCCATTCGCGCGACGAGCTCGGCGCAATGGCCGAGAGTTTCAACACGCTTCAGCAAGGCATCAAACACGCCGCCGCGGGGCTTGACCGGGCGCGCGAAGGATTGAGCGCCGCGCGTGCCAAACTTATCGAGACGAACGAAACGCTCGGCCGCACCGTCGAGGAACAGGGGCGGCTTGCGACCGAACTCATGAAGGCAAAGGAGGCGGCTGTTCGCGATGCCTTGCATGATCCTTTGACCGGGCTGCCGAACCGCGCCTTTTTCTTCAATCGGGTCAACGCGGCGCTCGAGGCCGAAGACCGGAATGCGCATGACTTCGCCCTGTTCTTCCTGGATCTCGATGGTTTCAAGCGCGTCAACGACAGTCTCGGGCATAGTGCCGGCGACTGTCTGCTTTTCGAGGTTGCCGACCGGTTGAAGGGCTTGCTGCGCAACGAGTCGCGCGCGCGGCGCAGCTTGGATGGCAGGCCGCTCAATGACATGTTGGCGCGTTTCGGTGGCGACGAGTTCACCGTTCTGCTGAGCGGTGTGAAAGGGGCGGCCGACGCAAGGGCCGTTGCTGGGCGCCTTCAGAACGCGCTCCTGGAACCCTTCACGATCGAGGGTCAGGACGTTTATATGAGCGCCAGCATCGGGATTGTCGCGAGCTGCGCCGGCTACCTGAGACCGCAAGACATGCTTCGCGATGCGGACGTTGCCATGTATCGCGCCAAGAGCTTCGGCGAGGCGCGTGTGGAAATCTACGACGATTCGATGCACGCCGCGGCGAAGGCGCGCCTCGAGTTGCAGAACATGCTGCATCGTGCCTTGCTTAACCAGGAGTTCATTCTCCACTACCAGCCGATCGTGTCTCTCGAGACCGAGGAGATCACCGGATTCGAGGCACTCCTTCGCTGGCAGGCTCCCGGCCGGGACCTGATCTATCCGGCCGACTTCATTTCCGTCGCCGAGGAGACGGGCCTCATCGTACCGCTCGGATTATGGGTGCTTCGCGAAGCCTGCCGGCAAGCGCGCGCGTGGCAATCACGCAAGAGGCGCCGGCGGCTCAGCATGAATGTGAACCTCTCGCCCAGGCAATTCAGCGAACCCAATCTGGCGCGCGATGTGCGCTCCGTTCTGGTAGAGACAGGGGTCGATCCGGCCCTGATCAAGCTTGAGATCACCGAGAGCAGCACAATGGGCGATCCGCGACGCGCGATCGCGGTGTTGTCGCAGCTCAAGTCCCTCGGAATCGAGCTGAGCATCGACGATTTCGGAACGGGTTATTCCTCATTGAGCTATCTGCACCGGTTTCCGGTCGACAGTCTGAAGATCGACCAATCTTTCATCGCGGGCCTCTCGAACCATCCCGAAAGCCGGGAGGTCGTCACGACAATCATCGGACTTGCTCATGGCTTAAAGCTGGGGGTGGTGGCCGAAGGCGTGGAGACTCGCGATCAGGCGCTCGAACTCAGGCGCCTCGGCTGTAGCTTCGCGCAAGGCTATTTCTTCTCGAAGCCGCTGCCGGCGCCGGAGATTGCCGCGCTGCTCGAGAGGAAGCGCAAGATTTTCCTGAAGCCGATCGCCGTTGCCTGAGCTCAAGCCCAAGTTCGTAGCGGCTTCTCTTCGCGACAGGATGCAATCATAAATAGCAAGACAAGATCGAAACAAGCGCGAACATCGGCCTTCGTCCTGTCGCAAATTTCGATTAGCTCATCGCGGTGCGCCGAAAAGCGCGCAGTCCATCAGATACTTTGGACAGTCCATCAGATACTTTGGAAAAGACGATTCGAAATGAGAGCCGATCGGGCGAATTCGAGCCTGCGAATTCGCCTCGGTAGGCCATCGCGATAGATCAAGGAAGGACTCATGGACAAGAAAATCGTCGGCCTGGTCGGTGCGATTTCGGCACTCGCGGCTCCGGGAACCGGACAGGCCATGCCTGCCGCAAACGCGGACGAGATCCTGCGCGTGCAATCCTATGGAGAATTGCTCGATCCGATTCCCAATGCTGCAGAATTATTGCGTGCCGTCGATACGGCCGCCGCGGCGAATCCCGCGCGAGTCGAGCGGGTCCAATATTATTATCATCACCACCACCACCACCATCATCACCATCATCACGGATATTGGGGCGGATATTACTACCATCATCATCATCATCACCACCATCATCATTGGTGGTATCCCTACGCTTACCCCTATCCCTATCCGCCGCCGCCGCCCTATCCGTATTATCCCGATTGAGGCGGAGCCTTGGTGACTCGATCGAGCTTCAGACAGCCGGGTGAACCCGGCTGTCGCGATGCGTGATCGATGATGCATGATCGATAATGAGAGGGCGGCGCAGATTGCCGCTTAAGCAAGTTTTAAGGTGCGCCGCGCTATTCACAAACTCCCGCCCAGCGTGAGCTCGACCTTGCCCCAGATGTTGTTGGCACAATGTCATGCGACCTTATCTCGAGTGTCGCATTAATGGCGCTTGTGTGGCGGCGTTGCAGGAAGGAAGGGGCTCGCGCATACGCATTGCATCGGAGGTGAGATAATCGGGAATAAGTCCTATGGCGTTCCGACCATGATCGGACTTTAGTTGAAAAAAAAGCGAGAGGCTTTCGCTGATCTCTCGGGAGCAGCCGGAATGAATTCTCTCGGCAATTGAGGATGGCTTGGGAGGCCCCCTCACAACTTCGGACTTTGAGAGACATTTTCGACCGGCGGATTTGCCACTGCGTCAATGAGGGCGCATGGGTTCTGCGCTGTCGGAAATCTGCACTTCTGTATGGGAGGAAGTAGCATGAGACTTCGCACACTGCTGTCTGTAGGTGTTGCGTTGGTGGGTGGATTGGCGTTTTCGAGCGCCGCCTACGCTGCCGGCGGAACGAACTGGAATGATCGCGATCAGAACTATTGGACGGTGCCGGGTGCCGACAATCAGCTCACCCGCCACAGCGAGCTGAAAGACATCAATACTCAAAATGTTGCCCACCTGCAGCTCGCCTGGGATCAATCGACCGGCGCTCTGCGCGGTCATGAAGGCCAGCCGCTCGTCGTGGACATCGACGGCACGCCGATGATGTACATCTTCAGCGCGTG
>JAJPIC010000025.1 GCA_021324915.1 Beijerinckiaceae bacterium
CCGGCAAGAAAGACAAGCCTCTTCGGTACGCCAGGTTTGGAAACTGGCAGAGACGAAAAAGCCCGGTCCGTCGTTGCTTTAAGTCGCGTCCCCCGTTTGGCGGGGTTCGCCGGTTCGCCTCCGGCTGTCGATCTTTACGGGCGGTTAACCGGCCTCTTGTCCGGATCCCCGCCCACCGACACGCGACCACAGGCACGTGCGAAAATGGGCAAATGCAAAATACGAATTCTCGCGGATATTACAAGGGGCTTTTTTGGGGAATCGTAACCGCGACGGTGCGGGCATCGCTGTTCTGCCGCATCTTGGGCGCACCACTTGCCGGTTTTGCAAAAGCCGACTAGCAAATTTTGCCCCCAAGCGACGCAGCAATCTCATGGCTGAACTCACTCGTCGTAAGCTCGCCGAATATTTTTGTCTGCTCGCCAATCCGCTCGCCGTGAGAGGCAGCATTGCTGCCGGTGGCCTCAGCCTCGGCGCCGAGCGGCTCGCCGCGCAAGACGCGCCGCCCGCCGAGCCGCCGCGATTCGGCTTTCACGACGTCGTGCGGCGGGCGCAGGATCTCGCGGCGGCTGCCTTCGATCCGACTCCTCCGGCTCTGCCGGATCCTTTGAAGCGATTCGATTTCGATACCTGGCGCGATATCCGCTTCCGGCCGGACAAGGCTTTCCTCAATTTTCCGGGCAGCCTTTTCCGGCTGCAATTGTTCCATCTCGGTCATCTTTTTTTGCGCCCGGTAACGGTCAACATCGTCCGCGATGGCATTCCGACACCCGTCCCCTATACCACCGACCTCTTCGATTTCGGCCATACCAAAGCCGTGGCGAACCTGCCGGTCAATCTCGGCTTTGCCGGCTTTCGTCTGCATTTTCCGCTGAACAATCCGACCGTCTTCGACGAGGTGATCGCCTTTCTCGGCGTGAGCTATTTCCGCTTTCTCGGCCGCCACCAGCGCTACGGGCTCTCGGCGCGCGGCCTCGCGGTCAATGCCGGTACGACGCAAGAGGAATTTCCTTTCTTCCGCGAGTTCTGGATCGAGACGCCGCAGGCCAATGCCGAGCACGCGACGATCTACGCGCTCCTCGACGGCGCGGCAGCGACCGGCGCCTATAAGTTCGATCTTTATCCCGGCGTCGATTCTGTCGTGGAAGTGACCGCGACGCTCTTTCCGCGCAAGACGGACGTGAAGTTCGGGCTCGCGCCGCTGACCTCCATGTTCTTCATCGGCGAGAACGACCATCGCTTCAACGAGGATTTCCGCCGCGAACTGCACGATTCCGACGGGCTGCTCGTCAATACCGGAACGGGAGAATGGATTTGGCGCCCGTTGCGAAATCCGGACCGTCTCGAGGTCTCGGCCTTCATCGATCATCAGATCCGCGGTTTCGGCCTTCTCCAGCGTGACCGCGATTTCGATCATTACCAGGATCTCGACCTCGCCTATGAGCTGCGGCCGAGTTATTTCGTCGAGCCGCATGGAAGCTGGGGCGAGGGCCACGTGGAACTCGTCGAATTCGCGACCACGGACGAGGCCAACGACAATATCGTTGTCTCCTTCGTTCCGAAGGACGCGCCGGAACAAGGCCATAATTTCGGCTACCGGATCGTTTCGAGCCTGGCCCTCGAAAATGTTTCGCCGAACGGACGGGTGGTCGGCACTTACCAGACCGCCGCGAAAGCGCTTGGGTCGCCGGAGCCCGTCCCTCCCGGGTCGCACCGCTTCATCATCGATTTCGCCGGCGGGGACCTCGCCTTCTACGCGCAAAATCCCAACCTGGTGGAAGTCGTGGCGAGCGCGAGCCAGGGCAAGATCCTGCGCTCATGGCTCGTCTATAATCCGCACGTCAACGGATTTCGTGCCACGATCGACCTGCAGCTCGTCCAGGGCCAATCCGCGGATCTGCGGGCGTTTCTGCGCGCCGGCACCAAGGCTCTGACCGAGACTTGGACCTATCCCTGGCACGCGAGTTAGCCCGGGGTTCGCTCGGCCTATTCTGCTGCCATTTCCGCCAGTTTGCGGATCGTGTTCATGTTGCGGGCCGTTCCCGACTCGGCGCCGGGGATGCGCAACTTCGATCTTCCCATGCCATGGCCATAAAGCACGTAAATTTCCCGCTGACCGAGGCGGATCTCTTCGTCCTCGGCCCGACCCGTCACGCGATCGATGAGGTCGGGAGGCGGCGAAGCGTCCAAGAAGATCGCCGCCACGCGATCACCCGGCGCGTCGGGGAAAGGATTATCCGCGACAACTTGTGCCAATTCCGCCGCGGTGCGCACGGCGACGCCGACAGGCTTTCCGGCATGCCGATGCAATTGCCGTTCGAGCACTTGCTTGACCTCTTGCGCGCTCTTCCCGCTCTCAAAGAGGACATTGCCGCTGGCGATGTAAGTGCGGACAGAGCGGAAATTCGCAGCCTCGCAAAGCGCGCGCAAGTCCAGCATCGACAATTTGCCCGTGCCGCCGACATTGACCGCGCGGAGCAGAGCGACGAACGAACTCATCGAAACGGTCTCAATCCTGATCGGGACTGCTGCCGAGCCTTGCCAGGTCGAAGGCCTCGACGTCCTGCAGCAATTCGATGAAGGCCGTCGCGCCATAATCGGCGCAAGCCTCGCCCTTTTCGGCGCTCGCGGCTGCCGCATTGCCCACGGCGCCCGAAGGATTGAGGTCCTGCGCCATCCAGCCGAATCCGGTCGGCCGCCCGGTGCGCAGCCAAGTGAAATTGGCTTCGATCGCCGCGCTCTTCGAGACGAAATTATCGAGGGCATTGCGGCGCACGAGATCGGGGCGGAAGGTCAGCATCAGCGAGGTCTCGACGTCGCCGGCATGAATTCCGTGTGCCTGTTCCTCTTCCGAGAAAAGGCCGTCCGGATAGCCGAACCTGTGCCATGTCGCGAGCACCACGAGCATGTCGAGCCGGGCGCGCAGATCATGCGCCACCATGTCGATGAGCGGCACATTGCCGCCATGCGAATTCAAAAGGACGAGCTTGCGGCAGCCGGCGCGCTCGACGCATTCACCGATCTCGGTGAGCACATTCATGAGGCTCGTCGCGGAGAGGCTCAACGTGCCGGGAAAATCGGAATGTTCGACCGAGACGCCGATCGTCTGAATCGGAAGGAAGAGAACCGGCAGGCCTTCCGGCAGGCGCGCCACGACACGCTCGACATAGCCTTGCATGAGGAAGAGGTCGACGCCCAGCGGCAAATGCGGCCCGTGCTGCTCGACGGCGGCGACAGGCAGGACGGCGATTGCCTCTTCCATGTCGGCGCTCTGGAAATCCTTCCAGCTCATTTCGGCCCAAAAACGCGTCGGCAGCATGGCTCTTCCCGGAATTCGCTCGAGCGTAGGGCTTCGCGCCGAGGCCTTCAAGGCTGGCGCCTTTTCATCGGCGCGAAACGCCGGTGGTTCTGAGCATGAACTATCGGAAGAACGCGGGTGCGAAGCAGCCGGGTGGCGGTTCTAAAAATGACAAGTCCGTCGCCCTGTAATCGCTCATCCGCCCTTTCTGGCACGAAAGCGCGGACATTCATTGAGATTTAACTTCTTCGGCCGTTGATAATTCGAACATTCCGCTCCGAATCCGAGAGCCCCAGTCGAAGCTCAAGGAGGAGAACATGGGGAGCCGCCGGACCCGATTTGCGTCGTTGAGCCTTTCGGGCGTCGCTTTCGTCGCCTTGGCGGGGGGCGCCTTCGCGGCCGTTTCGCCGAGCCCGGGTGGGTTCAAGCCCATGGATATCGAGGCGCCCGGCTTTACCGTCGTCGACGTCTCGACATCGAAGGACCCGAAGGTCCAGAAAGACCAGAAGAGCGAGAGCGCGAGTTCCCCCGATCCTGCACCCGCCGCCTTGAAACCGGGCGAAATCGCCGGACGCTATTCGCTCGAGCGCGAAGCGGGAAAAGATGCGGGCTGCCTTTTGATTTTAGGCCAGCAGAAGGCGCATGGATCTCAAAAAGCGTCTTTGGCGCCCGGCTGCAAGGATCAGGGCATCATGATCTTCGATCCCGTCGGCTGGCAGCTCGTCGACGGAAGGCTCGTGCTGACCGCCCGCCGCGGCCATCTCGCCCATTTCGACCGGCAGCCGGACGGCACCTGGTCGAAAGATCCGCATGAAGGCAAGCCGCTCGTCTTGAAGAAGATTTAGGCCAGCAAACGTGAGAGATCGCGGCCGCAAACTTGCGAAGCCGATCGCCCGGTGATACCCGCAGGACGGGACCGCTGATCATGATTACCCTGCATAAAGGCGACCTGCCGGACGGCATGAGTTTTGGCGACAGCGTCGCTATCGACACTGAAACGCTCGGGCTCGTTCTCAATCGCGACCGGCTTTGCCTCGTCCAGTTGTCGCGCGGCGACGGAACGGCCGAAATCGTGCAGATCGCCGCCGGCCAGAAACATGCCCCGAACCTCGAGCGGCTTCTCGCCGACCCGGGTGTCGTCAAGCTCTTCCATTACGCCCGATTCGATATTGCGATCCTTTACAAAACCTTCGGAGCTATGGCCTTCCCGCTCTACTGTACGAAGATCGCCTCGAAACTGACCAGAACCTACACCGATCGGCACGGATTGAAGGACCTCACTCGCGAGCTCTTGGGGGTCGAATTGTCGAAACAGCAGCAATCTTCCGACTGGGGGGCTGCCAATCTTTCGGAGGCTCAGCTTGCCTATGCTGCTTCCGATGTGCTGCACCTGCATGCGTTGCGCAACAAGCTCGATGCCATGTTGGCGCGCGAAGGGCGCGCCGAGCTCGCCGCCGCCTCCTTCGCCTTCCTGCCGATTCGGGCAAAGCTCGATCTGCTGGGATGGGGGGATTCGGACATTTTTTCGCACGAATGACGGCGCAGAATCACCTGTTTTTGTAGGAACTTGAGTAAATCGGCGGGTGCCGGCCCCAAGAGAGTGGCTCTCTCGCGCCAAACCGCTAGGATAGACCTTTAGCGCTCTCTGCTTGCGGTTGTCCTGGTTTTCGGAAAGCGGATAAGAAACGCGAATGACCGATGCACGAGCCCGCGGAGGCCCGGGAGCAAGCCTCGACCTGCCGGTCGGACGGCCGCAGCGCGCGATTCGCATCGCGAGATGGCATTCGATCTTCGTCCGTCATGTCCGGATCTTGATCATCGCCGGCTGCAGTCTCGCCATCATAGCGCTGGGGATCGTCGTCTTCTTCGACCCGTTCAAGCGCATTCCGCACAATCTCTCGGTCAGCCAAGTCGGTCTGCAAGGCTCGATCGTTACGCTTCAAGCGCCCTCGACCAAGGGCTTTCGGCAAAACGGTCAGCCTTTCGAGCTGACCAGCGTCTCCGGGACTCAGGACATTTTGAATCCGCACATCATCAAGCTCGTCGGCGTCAACGCCAAGATCGGAATGGACGATGCCTCGACCGCCAAAGTTACGGCGCGAACCGGCGTTTACGACAGTAGCGCGGACATCGTCTGGCTGCGCACCGACGTCAGGATCAGCAACGAGGATAGCGGCTACGATATGCATATGCGCAGCGCTACGGTCGATCTCAATTCCGGCGCGCTCCTCAGCGAGGAGCCGGTAACGGTCACGATGGACAGCGGCAGCACCATTACCGCCGATCGAATGGAGATCAGCGACAACGGTCACAAGGTCACGTTCCAAGGCCAGGTTCAATCGATCGTGCCTTCGAGCGGGTGGGACGACGAAGGCTCGGGCTCGCAGGAAGCGGCGCAATGACGGAAAAAATCCGTACGCCCGCCTCCGGCCTCGCGCTCATCTTCCTTTGCGGAATGCTCTGGTTGGTGCCGGCCGGCGGCCACGCCAAGTCCGGACCGAACAGCGACAATAGCAAGCCGATCAATATCAGCGCCGCGAAGCTCGATTATTACGACAAGCAGCGCAAGCTGATTTACAGCGGCAATGTCGTTGCCGTGCAGGGCGATATGACGATCAGGACGCCCTTCCTCGTCATCTATCTCTATCCGAAGCAATCGGGTCCCCATTCCGGCCCGCCGTCCACGACGGGCCAGATGCGGCGCATGGAGGCGTCGGGCCCCGTGACGCTGATTTCGAAGGACCAGGTCGCCACCGGCGATTCGGGAATCTACGAAAAGCCGGGAAATAAGGTGTATCTCAATGGTAACGTGAGTTTGACCCAGGGACCCGACGTGACCAAGGGCGATCACATCGTTTATGATATGAATACGCACCAGGCGGTCGTAACTGGCCACGTCCGGAGCATGTTCGTCCCCGACCAGGGCCCCGACGCGGCGAGCCCGAAAAGCTCGAACAATGAGGCGGGCACCGCGAAGGCGGAGCAGAATATTCAATGAGTGTGAGCGCTCACCGCGATTTTGGCTCGCGCAGCAAGCCGTTATCTGCCGTGGACAAAGGCCGCGGCATCGCGGGAGCATGGATGGATCGGTTGCGCGGCCTGTTCGGCCGCAAGCAGGCGCCGGCCCCGAGTGGCGGATGGCTCTTTGCCGAAACCGAAGAGGCCGATCCGCGCGGCGCGCTCGATCCCGAATGGCTGCCGCAGGACCTCGAAAACTGGCAGCAAGAGGTTGCGCAAGCTGCTGAGCGCCCTGAGCAGGCTGAGCAGGATGAACCCATTGCTCCGCAGGCTGACAATCCCCGCGGATCGCTGATCGCGCAAGGGCTCAGCAAAACCTATAAGGGGCGCAGAGTCATCAAGGATGTAAGCCTTCGGGTTCAGCGCGGCGAGGCGATCGGCCTGCTTGGCCCGAACGGCGCCGGCAAGACCACTTTGTTCTATATGATCACCGGACTGATCCGGCCGGATTCCGGCATAATCCTGCTCGATGATTACGAAGTCACGGGCCTGCCGATGTACCGGCGCGCGCGGCTCGGCATCGGCTATCTGCCGCAAGAGCCTTCGATCTTTCGTGGACTCAGCGTCGAGCAGAATATTCTCGCTGTGCTCGAAGTCACCCAGCCCGACAAGAAGAAGCGGCGGGAGGAGCTCGAATCGCTGCTCTCCGAATTCAAGATCACGCGGCTGCGGAAATTGCCGGCGATTGCGCTTTCCGGGGGCGAGCGGCGCCGCTGCGAGATCGCTCGCGCGCTCGCCGGCCATCCATCCTTTATGCTGCTCGACGAGCCTTTCGCCGGCATCGATCCCATTGCCATTGGCGAAATCCGCGTGCTCGTGCAACATCTCACGCGGCGCGGAATCGGCGTGCTGATCACCGATCATAATGTGCGCGAAACCCTCGATCTGATCGACCGCGGCTACATTATTCACGACGGCCAGGTCCTCACCGAAGGCACGCCGGACGAGATCATCGCCGATCCGCAGGTGCGCCGGCTCTATCTCGGCGAGAGCTTCAAGCTATAAGATCATAAGGATTGTCATTGCGAGCATGCGGGGCAATCTGCAGCTTATCGGCTCTAATCCTTGATTGCTTCCTCGCCCTCCGGGCTTCGGGCAACGACGACCTTCACGATCCGAAATATCTCTCAAAAACATCGCGATAAATGTCCGTCAGCGCTTCGAGATCGGCGATCGCGATGTGCTCGTCCACCATGTGCATCGTGGCGCCGACCGGGCCGAATTCGACGACCGGGCAATAAGCGCGGATGAAGCGCGCGTCAGAAGTCCCGCCCGAAGTCGAAAGCGCCGGTTTGCGGCCGGTGCGCGCTTCAATTGCTGCGCTAACAAGCTCGGTGAACTTGTCGGGCGTGCTGATGAAGGCCGCGGCATTGCATGGCTCGAACGTAAGGTCATAGCGCGCCGCCGCCGCCGCGCCCGCGCAGCGCCGTTCGATTTCGGCCGCGAGAGTGGAGGGCGTCCAAAGATCGTTGAACCTCACGTTGAACCATGCGCGTGCTTGCGCCGGAATGACGTTCGTCGCCGGATTGCCGACGTCAACCGAGGTGATCTCGAGGTTCGAGCGCTGGAAATGCGCGCTGCCCTGATCGAGCGGCGATGCGGTGAGCGCGTCGAGCAGACGAAGCAGATGCGGGATCGGATTATCGGCGCGCTGGGGATGGGCGACATGACCCTGTTTGCCACGGACGACGAGCTCCGCATTGAGAGAGCCGCGCCGGCCGATCTTGATCTGGTCGCCGAGCTGTTCGGCGCTCGTCGGCTCGCCCAGGAGACAATGATCGAAAATTTCGCCGCGCTCTTTCGCCCAGGCGAGAAGCCTGGCGGTGCCGTTGATGGCCGGGCCTTCTTCGTCGCCGGTGATGAGAAAGGCGATCGACCCCTTGAACTTCCGGCGGGTCTCGACGAAATGCACCGCTGCAGCGGCACAAGCGGCAACCGCCCCTTTCATATCGCTCGCGCCGCGTCCCCAGATCATGCCGTCCGCAGTCTCGCCGGAGAAAGGATCGAAGCGCCAAGAGCTGGCATCTCCCGGCGGCACGACATCGGTATGTCCGGCAAAGACGAGAACCGGCGCTTCGGTGCCGATGCGCGCGTAGAGATTATCGACATCCGCCGTGCCGGGTTGCGAAAAGCGCAGGTGATGCGTCGAAAATCCGGCACGCTTCAGGTACTCGCCGAGAACCGCGAGCGCTCCCCCCTCGTTCGGGGTGATCGAAGGGCAACGGATGAGCGCCTGACAGAGCTCGAGCGCCTGCATTTATCGAGCCTCTGCCCGGCGTGCATATAATCCGCCGAGCTCGACGACATTCCAAAGGATGATGGCAACGAGCACGAGGTCGGCGGCGAGCGGGATTAGATGCGGCAGGGCAGGGGCAACCCGCGGCTCGAGCCAATGCAAGGCGCCCGCAATCGAGGCAGCCAAAGGAAAGAGCCCCGCAAGCGCGGCGGGCCGGCCGGCATCGCGCCAGCGTTTGGCGCTGAGATTATAATGGCAGACGAGAATCATGATGATCGCAAAGCCATAGAAGAGCCGGTAGACATTGGCCAAGACGATCCAGAGCGTGAAGAGCGCCGTCGTATTGAGATCGTGGTCGGCATAGGGCTCGATCACATGCCAGGCGATGGTCAGCAGAGCGAAAACGCCGGCAAGCAAAGCCGTGCCACGCCACCAGGTCGGCGCATAGATCCGGCCGGCATCGGTGCGAAAAAGGAAAGAGAGGCGCGCGCGCTCCATCAATCCCTCAGAAGCTCGTTGATGGCCGTCTTAGCGCGGGTCTGAGCATCGACGGTCTTGACGATGACTGCGCAGGAGAGCGCCGGGCCGGGCTCTCCGTTGGGCAGCGGCTTGCCGGGCAAAGTGCCGGGCACGACCACCGAATAGGGCGGCACGTGGCCGACATGGATCTTGCCGGTCGCCCGGTCGATGATCTTGGTCGAGGAGGAAATGAAGGTTCCCATGGCCAGCACCGCGCCTTCGCCCACGACGACGCCTTCGACAATTTCCGAACGCGCGCCGATGAAGCAATTGTCTTCGATGATGGTCGGATTGGCCTGAAGGGGTTCGAGCACGCCGCCTATGCCGACGCCGCCCGAGAGATGCACATTCTTGCCGATCTGGGCGCAGGAGCCGACGGTCACCCAAGTATCGACCATCGTGCCCTCGCCGACATGCGCACCGAGATTGACGAAGGAGGGCATCAGGATCACGCCCGGCGCAATATAGGCGGAGCGGCGGACAATGGCTCCGGGCACGGCCCGCAGGCCCGCCTCGGCATAGTCTTTGCCGCCCCAGCCCTCGAACTTGAGCTCCATCTTATCCCACCAGAAGGAACCGCCGGGCCCGCCGGGAATGAGAGCCGAATCGTTCAGGCGGAACGAGAGCAGGATCGCCTTCTTGACCCATTGATTGACGCGCCAGCCTTCGCCTTTGGCTTTTTCGGCGATCCGCAATTTGCCTTCGTCGAGGCGCGCGAAGACCTCCTCGACGGCGACGCGCACGTCGCCCTGCGTCGTCGCATTGACCTTGCTGCGCTCTTCGAAAGCGGCGTCGATGATCTTTTCGAGGTCTTCGTGCATAGGCTCTCCAGCGACATTGAGTTTCATCCGCAAACGGACGATGTCAATGGCGACGCTCAGCTCGCCAGGCTTTCTTTCGCCGCAATGATTTCGGTGAGAAAGCCTGCGAGATCGCTGGTGACATAGTCGACATGCGGCATGATCTCGTCGCTCGGGATCTCGAAAGGTTCCCGATGATCCGGCTGGCCCGGCTTCGGCACGACGAGCACGGTGGTCATGCCCCGATCATGCGGGATGACCAGATTGCGGTCGAGGTCTTCGAACATCGCCGCGCTCTTCGGATCGACCGCATGCCTCTCGAAAAAGCGCTCATAGGTCTTGAGGCCCGGCTTCGGCAGGTGCTCGGCGGCTTCAATATCGAAGATATCGTCGAAGGCGAGGCCCAGGGCTTCGGCAGTGCGCAGCGCATGATCGCGCGAGCCATTGGTCAGAACGAGCTTGCGTCCGGGCAGGGCGGCAATCGCCTCGGCAAGCGCCAGGTCGGGCGTGAGCGAAGAGCGATCGATGTCGTGCACAAAGGCGAGGAATTCCGCCGCGCTGACCCCATGATCCTCCATGAGGCCGCGCAGCGTCGTGCCGTAATGCCGATAATAATATTTCTGCAAGGCGCGCGCGGATATCCCGTCGAGACCGAAGAGATGCATCATGAACAGGGTGATGCGGCGGTCGATCTTCGGCCAGAGGTCGCACTCCGGGGAATAGAGCGTATTGTCGAGATCGAAGACCCAAGTCTCGACGTGCGAGAAAGCGGCACGCAGAGAATTGCGTCCGCGCTCCGCGATGCCAAGGCTGCGGCTCGAACCTCGATCTATCGTCGGCTTCACGTTCACCGCGTAATCAGAGTTCCCGCGCCGTGGTCGGTCAAGAGCTCGATGAGCACGGCGTGCGGCAGCTTGCCGTCGAGAATGACGACGCCTTCGACGCCCTGCTCGAGCGCGTAAATACAAGTCTCGACTTTGGGGATCATGCCGCCGGTTATCGTGCCGTCGGCAATGAGCGCGCGGATTTCGTCCGTGCGCAGTTCCTTGATGAGATTGCCTTTCGCGTCGAGTACGCCCGGCACGTCGGTCAAAAAGAGCAGGCGCTTGGC
Organism: Beijerinckiaceae bacterium; assembly: GCA_021324915.1. Classification (GTDB taxonomy): domain Bacteria; phylum Pseudomonadota; class Alphaproteobacteria; order Rhizobiales; family Beijerinckiaceae; genus Methylovirgula. The sequence goes on from JAJPIC010000025.1 coordinate 10,983, forward strand.
GCCGAGCGCGCCGGCGATGGCGCCTGCAAACGTATCGGCATTTACGTTATAGGTTTCGCCGTCGCTGCTTTGCGCGATCGGCGCCAGAACCGGGATCAGCTCGCGTCCGAGCACCTGGTCGAGCACGGTGGTATCGACTTTGGCCGGCTCGCCGACGAAGCCGAGGTCGATCTCTTCCTCGATCCCGGTTTTGTCCGCTTCGGCCGTATAGACCACCTTGGTGGCGGTCACCATATTGCCGTCCTTGCCGCAGAGGCCGATGGCGCGGCCACCTTCTGCATTGATGTAGCCGACAATCTGCTTGTTGATCGAGCCGGCGAGCACCATTTCGACGATCTCGACGGTCGCGCGATCCGTGATGCGAAGGCCGCCGGAAAATTCCGATTTGATGCCGAGCTTGGCGAGCATAGCGCCGATCTGCGGCCCCCCGCCATGTACGACGACCGGATTGACGCCCGATTGTTCGAGCAGAACCATGTCCCGCGCAAACCGTCTTGCGACTTCCTCGTCGCCCATGGCGTGGCCGCCATATTTCACCACGACGATCGCATCGTCGTAATGCAACATGTGCGGCAGAGCCTGCATCAGGATCTCGGCCTGCTTCTGCGCGCTTTCCTGCGGGTTCTCGTTCATGACTTCCATCCGGCTCGGCGCCTTTTAGCGTCTCGGTGTGACAAGCTCAATGCGCGCCTTGTTGCCTCGTCTCGGCGAGCAGCCGGGCGATTGCGGCGCGAAGCTCTTCCATGCCTAGGCCATCCGTTGCGGAGGTGAGCAGAACCTGCGGAAAAGCGGCCGGCCGTTTGGCGAGCGCGGCCTCAGTCTCCCCGAGGCGGGCGGCGCGTTCGCTGGGGCGCAGGCAATCGCTCTTCGTGAGCACCACCTGATAGGAGACTGCTGCCTGATCGAGGCGGTCGAGCATTTCGAAGTCGACCGGCTTCAATCCATGCCGCGCGTCGACGAGGACGAAAACACGGTTAAGGCCGGCGCGCCCGCGCAGGTAATCTTGGATGAGCCGCGTCCAATTCTCGACCATGTCCTTCGGCGCGGCGGCATATCCATATCCCGGCATATCGACGATATGGAGCGTCGGCTCGCCTTGCAGGGCAAAGAAATTGAGCGCCTGCGTCCGGCCGGGCGTGCGCGACGTTTTAGCAAGCCCCTTGCGATTGGTCAGCGCATTGATGAGCGAGGACTTGCCGACGTTGGAGCGCCCGGCAAAGGCGATCTCGTGAGGGCCTTGCGGGGGCAAGAGCTCCGGCTCGGTGGCCGGTCCAACGAAGCTACATTCTCTGGCGAAGAGCTTGCGGCCCGCGTCGACGAAATCGATTTCGGCTCGATCGTTCATCCGGCCAACCGTCCGCGCTCACCCGCGGGCACCTGCCTGTTTCGGTTTCTTGCGAAACATATTGGCGAGATTGTCCCAGAGCTCGATCTTCACGCCGGCACGATGCATGATCAATGTCTGCTGCAGAACCGAGAGAAGATTGTTCCACGTCCAGTAGATCACGAGACCGGACGGGAACGAGCCGAGCATGAAGGTGAAGATCACCGGCATCCAGGCGAACATCTGCTTTTGCACCGGATCGGGCGGCTCGGGATTCATCTTCATCTGGATGAACATCGAAAAGCCCATGATGAGCGGCCAGATGCCGATCGCGAGGAAATGGCCGATCAGCGGCAGCGCGGTCGGATCCCAATGCAACAGACCGAACGCCGTGAAGACATTGGTCGGATCGGGTTGCGAGAGATCCCTGATCCAGCCGAAGAAAGGCGCCTGGCGCATTTCAATCGTGATGAAGAGAACCTTATAGAGCGAGAAGAAGACGGGGATCTGGATCAGCATCGGCAAACAGCCGGCGACCGGATTGATCTTCTCGCGCTTATAGAGCTCCATCAGCTCTTGTTGCTGTTTTACCTTGTCGTCGGCATAGCGCTCGCGCAGCGCCGTCATCTGCGGCTGCACGGCCTTCATCTTGGCCATCGACAGATAGCTGCGATTGGCGAGGGGGAAGAAGGCTGCCTTGACGAGTACGGTGACGATCAGAATCGCAATGCCGAAATTGCCGGTGAACTTGTAGAAGAGATCGAGGAACTGGAACATCGGCCGGGTAATGAAATAGAACCAGCCCCAATCGATCAGCAGTTCGAATTTCTTGATGCCCAGATTGTTCTGATAAGTATCGAGAGTCTGAACTTCCTTCGCCCCGGCGAAGACGCGCATGCTGGTATCGGCGGAGCCGCCCGCAGCGACATTGAGCGGAGCGCCGAGGAAATCGGCCTGATAGGTTTTCTCCGTGCCGCCGAAGGCCGAGAACTCGCCCTTGAACGACATGTTCTGGTCGGGAATGACGACAGCGGCCCAATATTTGTCGGTAAAGCCGAGCCAGCCTCCCGTGCCGCTGAGAGTTTTCGTGGCATTCGGCTCCTTCAGGATCGAATCATAGGTCGGCTCCTGCACGCCGGAATCGCCGACGACCCCCACCATGCCTTCGTGCAGGATCGAGTAGCCCGAGGTCTTCGGCTTGCCGTGGCGCGAGACGAGCGCATAAGGATAAAGGGTGACGGGGCCGCCCGATTTGTTCTCGACACTATCGGTGATCGTGAACATGTATCGGTCATCGACAGCGATGCGGCGATGGAAGACGAGACCCTGGCCATTATCGAAGGTGAGCGTTACGGGCTGTTCGGAGGTGAGCTTGTCGCGGTCCGCCTTCCATAAAGTATCCGCATTCGGGAGGGTCAGCGTCCGCCCGCTTCCGTTCACGAATCCGAGTTCGGCATAATAGGGGGCGGGCGAACCGGAAGGCGACAGAAGGACGATGTTGGGGCTGTGCGGGTCGGGCGTCTCGCGATAATTCTTGAGCAGGACGTCGTCGATCCGCGCACCTTTCAAATCGATCGAGCCGAAGAGATTTTTGCTGTCGATGGCGATGCGCGGGCTCGCCGCGAGCGCATCGGCTCGGTTCATCGTGGCGGGGGCGCTCTCATTCGCTATACCGCCCTGCGGAGGCGCGTTCGGACTCGCGGGGGGCTGTGCATTCGGCGAGCCGTTCGCCGTCTGCTGCACTTGCGACTGGGCATGTGACTGGACCTGGCGCTCTTTTTGAAGCTGCGGCGACGCGTAGAAATAATTCCAGCCGATGATGACGAGGAGCGAGAGCCCGATCGCGAGAAATAGATTTCTGTTGTCTTCCGACATGTCAGTCTTTCAGCTTGGCAGCGGACGCCGTTTTGTTCGCACGTCCCGGCGGGCGTGCGGCATGAATTTCAGCGATGGCGCGAGCGAGTTCTTCCTGCAATTCCGGAAAGGCTTGGGTTGCGGCCGCCTTGCGCGCCAGGATCACATAATCATAGTCCGGGCGTGCCGAAAGGTGCGAGAGGCGCAGCGCCTCCTTCAGACGCCGGCGAATGCGGTTGCGCAGCACCGCCGAGCCGAGCTTCTTGGTCACGGTGAAACCGAATCGCGGGCCGTCGGCTCCAGCCTCCCGCCGCACGGCCTGAATGGCGAAAGCTTGCGCCTGAACGCGCCGGCCCCGCCCCGCCTTGATGAAATCGGCACGCTTTTTCAGCCGGCCGCGCGCCCCTTGGGCTCGCGTCGGCACCGCGGAACCCAGCAGACGGCCGGGGGCCAGGCTCAAGCCGAGAGGCGCTTGCGGCCACGCGCCCGGCGAGCTGCGATCACTTTGCGGCCGCCGGTGGTGGCCATGCGGGCCCGAAAGCCATGCCGACGCTTGCGCACCAGCTTGCTCGGTTGAAAGGTCCGCTTCACGTTTCAACTCCGGAGTTCGTCGCGCTCCGGCGGCAAAGCCCGGCCGGTCGCCTTAAGGAAAGCAAGCGCGCCTTATAGGGGATTGCGGCGCGGCAAGTCAATTTAACGCGCCCGGTGCCAGCCCCTTAACTACGGAAATCGAGGCCGATATCGAGCGCGGCGGCGCTGTGGGTCAGCCAGCCTATCGAGATCAGATCGACGCCTGCGGCCGCGATCTCCGCGACGTTTTGCAGCGTCACGCCGCCCGAGGCTTCGGTGATCGCCCGGCCGGCAACCATTGCGACAGCCTCGGCGAGAACCGGAGGCGGCATGTTGTCGAGAAGGACGGCGTCGGCGCCCGAGGCCAGCGCTTCGGCGAGCTGATCGAGCGAATCCACCTCGATCTCGATCTTGACCATGTGGCCGACGTTCTTGCTGGCGCGCCGCAAGGCTTCGCCTATGCCGCCGGCGATTGCGATATGATTGTCCTTGATCAGAACTGCGTCATCGAGGCCGAAGCGATGATTGGCGCCCCCGCCCATGCGCACGGCATATTTCTCGATAATCCGCAGGCCGGGCGTCGTCTTGCGCGTACAGACGATCTGCGCCTTTTGGCCTCTGACGCCGGCGACCGCCTTGGAGGTCGCGGTGGCAATGCCGCTCAAATGACAAATGAAGTTGAGCGCCGTGCGCTCGGCGGTCAAAATCCCGCGCGCCGGCCCTTCAACCCGGGCAATCGCCTCGCCCGCTGCGACAGGGGCACCGTCAGGCTTTTCGACCCGCATTTCGATAGCGGAATCAATGAGCTCGAAGCTGAGCTTGGCGAGATCGAGGCCGGCGACGACGCCCGCCTGACGCGCGACGAAGGCGGCCTGCGCAAGCGCCTGCGGCGGCACGACGGCATTGCTCGTGAGATCGCCGGCAAGGCCAAGATCTTCGAGCAGGGCGGCGCGGACGAGCGGCTCGATCATGATCCGCGGAAGGCCCGACATTAGAAGCCTCATCCTGCGCGGACCATGCTCTAGGCGACAGCTTCGGGCAGAAATTCGCGCGCGATTTCGAACGTTTCGGCAATGTCGATTTCCCGCCGCCAGTTCGGATGCGGATCGCGCTGCGGGAAATCCTCGCGGTAATGCGCACCGCGGCTTTCCTCCCGGCGCAGGGCCGAGACGACGATCATCAAACCGACGAGCGCCGCATCGCTTGCGGGGCTGGACGAATCGGCGAGGGGATAAAGCTCGGCCGCGGCGCGCCAGAGTTTTGCGCCGTCGCGCAACACGCCGGCGGCGCGCGAGAGGATCGGCCGCACCGGGCCGGGATCGCTGAAGGGGCTTACCGTCTCATATCGCCGGACGGGACGCCGCACGCCCGGCATCGACGCGACGCTCGCGGCGGTAAAGCCGGCGCAGACGACCGCCTCGAGCAGAGAATTGCTGGCGAGCCGGTTCGCGCCGTGCAGACCCGTCGCCGCCGCTTCCCCGCATGTCCAGAGACCTTCGATGGACGTTCGCCCTTCAGGATCCACTTTAATGCCACCCATGTGGTAATGGGCGGCGGGACGGACCGGGATTGGCTCGCGCGCCGGATCGATCCCGGCAGCATGACAGAGTGCCGTGATTGCCGGAAAGCGCGCGGCAAAATCGAGATTTTTCCGGCGCGCATCGAGATAGATGCGATGGCCGCGTTCCATGTGGCGCCAGACGGCGCGGGCGACGACGTCGCGTGGCGCAAGTTCCGCGCGCGGCGTATCGGCCATGAACCGCTCGCCCTTCTCGTCGACGAGAAGTGCACCTTCGCCGCGCACCGCTTCGCTAATAAGCGAGAGCTGCGCACCGGGCGCATCGAGCGCGGTCGGATGGAACTGAATGAATTCGAGATCGGCGAGCTCGGCCCCGGCGCGAGCCGCGAGCGCCAAGCCTTGGCCGAAGGAACCGGACGGATTGGTCGCGTGCAGGAAGAGCCCGCCGACCCCGCCGGTCGCAATGACGATTCGGTTGGTGCGCAGCAGAACCGGGCCATGCGCCCCGGTCACGAGGAGACCGGTGACGATGCCGTCTTCGACGCAGAGACGGCGCGCCGCGAGACCTTCGATCAGCCGGATCGAGGGCGTCGCGCGCACGGCTTTCACCAAAGCGCGAACGATCTCGCGCCCGGTCGCGTCGCCGGCGGCATGAACGATCCTTCTGCGCCGGTGCGCGGCTTCGAGCCCGAGCAGAATGGTGCCGCTCGCGTCGCGGTCGAAAGGAACGCCGAGGGCTTCGAGATCGGCGACGGCAAGCGGCGCGGCACTGACGATCCGCTCGACGAGCGGTTTGACGCAAAGCCCATCGCCGGCAGCCATCGTGTCCGCCACGTGGAGCGCCGGCCCATCGTCGCTGCCGAGACTTGCGGCGATCCCGCCTTGCGCAAGGATGCTCGAGCTCTCCTCCCCGATGGGGGATTTGCTCAAAAGCACGCAAGGCTCGGGCGCGAGCTTCAGCGCGGTCATCATCCCGGCGATGCCGGCCCCGATGATGAGCGGCCTTCCGTCGAGATCGTGGGTGTGCATCATCTTACCGCCAGCATGCGTTCGACGGCGCGGCGCGCCCGCGCAGCGGTTACCGGGTCGATCGCAACTTCGTGCCGCATAGTCTCGAGCGCCACGCGGATGTTCTTCAGCGTGATGCGCTTCATATGCGGGCAGAGATTGCACGGGCGGATGAATTCGAGCTCCGGATATTGAATGGCGATATTGTCGCTCATCGAACATTCGGTGAGCAAAGCGAGGCGCTGCGGCTTGTTCTTGCCGACGTAGGATGAGAGCGCCGCGGTCGAGCCGGAGAAATCCGAAGCCTCGACCACTTCCGGCGGACATTCGGGGTGAGCAAGAACGACGACGCCGGGATAGTCCTCGCGCAATTGCGCAACTTCCTCGGCGCCGAAGCGCTCGTGCACTTCGCAATGCCCCTTCCAGGTGATGATCTCGACGCCCGTCTCGGCCGCGACGTTCTTGGCGAGATATTCGTCAGGGATCATGATCACCCGCGGTACGCCGAGCGATTCGACGACCGCGCGCGCATTGCCCGAGGTGCAGCAAATGTCGGATTCGGCCTTCACCGCTGCGGAAGTGTTCACATAAGTGACGATCGGCGCGCCCGGGTAGGAGCGGCGCAACATGCGCACGTCTTCCGGCGTGATCGATTCCGCCAGCGAACAGCCCGCATGGGTATCGGGAATGAGGACCGTCTTCTCAGGATTGAGGAGCTTGGCCGTCTCGGCCATGAAATGGACCCCGGCGAGGACGATGACATCCGCATCGACCCGCTGCGCTTCGCGCGCGAGCGCCAAGCTGTCCCCGACGATGTCGGCAACGCAGTGGTAGATCTCGGGCGTCTGGTAATTATGCGCCAAGATCACCGCATTGCGGCGTTTCTTCAGCTCATCGATAGCGTCGATATCGGCCGCAAAGACCGGCCATTCGATCGCCGGGATCTGCTGGCTGACCTTGCCGTAAAGATCCTCCCGGGGCGCCAGCGCAGTTGTGGCCATTTGATATACTCCGCCTGAGCATTAATCGATAATATGCTGGGGTTGAGTATAAACTTTGTCAAGAGCGCGAGATGGGGAGCTTCGTCCCGACGATTGCACGCTCGGTAAGGATCTCGCGGCGGAAGCGGAAGAGCTTGGCTGGACGCCCGCGCGTGTCCTGGCTCATTTGCCCTGTTTCTTCAACGAGCTGCTGTTGTTCGACAAGCCGGCGGAAATTTTGCTTGTGAACGAGGCGGCCGGCGAGCGCCTCGACGCAACGCTGCAACTGCAGAAGCGTGAACGTGTCGGGCAGGAGCTCGAAGACAACCGGATGATATTTGATCTTGGCGCGCAGCCGCGCAATGCCCGTCGCCAGAATGCGCCGATGGTCGAGGACCATGCTGCGGCTCGGCACCGGGGCAGGGCCGAGCTCCGGCTTCGCGCGCCGCGCCTCGGGAATGAGCCCCGCTTCATAGAGCAGCTCATAGCGCTGCAGCACGAGCTCTTCGTTCCAGGGCTTGCCGTCGAGGCCGAAGGTCACAGCAATTCGATTGAGCCGCTCCTGGCGCAGGAGGCGGTTCGGCGCAGCCTCGGCGAAGGCGGTAAGGTTCGGCAGCAGGACGTCGTCGATGATCGCGGGTACGCCGAGACGCTGGTCCTCCCAGGGGAAATAGAGATACCAGCTCTGCCAGCTCGCCTCATAATCTCCGGCGGCCGGCTGTTCGCGCGTGAGCCCGAGATAGCTGATCGAAATGACGCGCTGGTCGGAACCGAGCCCGCGGTCGCGGTCGGCGAACGTATAGAGCTGTTCGACATAGCCGAGCGGATGATGGGTCTGACGTTCCACCCAGGCGCGCAGACCCGATTGCAGGGAGCGATGTGCGAGCTCGAATGGGCCGGAGGGCAGGGCGCGGGCGTCCTGTAGCGTCAGCACGCGCGGTTCGCCGCCGGTCACGGCGACGAGCACGGCAATGAGATCGGCGGCGATGCCGTGCCCTGGACTGGTTTCGGGCTGGAGTTCGGCGGGCGCGCGTGCGCGTTCCGGCCTGCTCATGGCTTCGATCCTATCGGCGCGTCGGCCGTCGGCAAGAATGGGGTCTGCCGGTTCGGCGCCCGATTCTGCGCTGTTCATCAATAATTCTTTGCCAATCGAATGTGACGGGTTCCCGTCCGAAGACGGGTTCCTGCTCAATATGGTTGACTTTATCCGATATCCAAAGTCAGCGCAGCAATAGCGTGGCGGGGCCAGCGCCAGGGTACGAGATAGATCGCATCGGCGCGCAGCGTGAGCCGCGCCGCCCAAGGATTTTGGGCTAGCCAGAGGCGGGCGGCACGCGACATGCGCCGGCGCTTGCGCTCGTCGATTGCGGTCATGGCTTCGAGCAGGGTCGGGCGCAATTTCACTTCGACAAAGGCGACGCAATCGAATTTTCGGGCGATGACATCGATCTCGCCCCCGTTCACGCAATAGCGCCGCGCCAGAATGCGGTAGCCTTTGAGTCGCAGGAAGAGCGCGGCGGCGGCTTCCGCATGTTGGCCGGAGAGAAGCGCCCGGCGGCGCTTTTCAACGGGCGCGGGCTGCGAGTTCCACCGCTCGGGCATAGATTTTCCGCCGCGGCTGACCGGTCTCGGCCGAAACTACGGTCGCCGCTTCCTTCACCGACAAGGTTTCGAGTGCTTTGCCGATCCGAGCGTCGAGCTCGGCGGCGTCAATGCTTTTTATCTCAGGCGAGGGCGGTCCGACGAGCAGCACGATCTCGCCTTTTAACGCCTCGTCTGCGTAAACCTGCGCAAGCTCAGGGAGCGTTCCGCGCCGCACGGTTTCGAACACTTTCGTCAATTCGCGCGCCAACGCAGCCTCGCGCGGCCCCAAGACCGCGGCGAGATCGGCGAGCGTTTCGGCGACCCGGCGCGGAGATTCGAAGAAGACCAAAGTGCCCGGAATGGCGGCAAGCTCGGCGATCCTTTGTCGGCGTGCCGCGGATTTCACCGGCAGAAATCCCTCGAAAAAGAACCGGTCGGTGGGTAGGCCCGCCACCACGAGAGCCGAGAGCACCGCCGAGGCGCCGGGCACAGCAGTGACCGGCACGCCCCGGCTCACCGCTTCCGTGACGAGCCTGTAGCCGGGATCCGAGATGAGCGGGGTGCCAGCGTCCGAAACAAGCGCCAGTGCGGCTCCTTCGACGAGCCGGGCGATGAGCCCGGGGCGCACGAGTTCGGCATTATGCTCGTGATAGGCGATCAGCGGCGTCGCGATCCCATAATGGGCGAGCAAGATCTTGGTGACGCGCGTATCCTCCGCGATGACGGCGTCGGCGGCCGCGAGCGTCCCGAGCGCGCGCAGCGAAATATCGGCGAGATTGCCGATCGGTGTCGCGACGACATGCAAACCGGCGGGCAGCGGCTCGGCTTCGGCCCTGAGACCGAAAGCCGTGAAGGACGGCGGACTTTCGCTCCGCGGCATGGAGTGCGGCGTCTTGGACGTCATCGCGAAGATCTTCGGGCTGGTTCTTTATATCGCTCAAGCCGTTTGCTTTATAGAACTGCGCGGCTGCTTTATAGAACTGCGCGGCCTTGATCACAAGATAAGGGGCCGCACTCATTTACTTTTGATTGCCCACAAACGGATATATTGTGGGTACATAGAACGCGGGTCCGGCCTCAGATTGGGGCCCAGCTTGCTGCGGCCCTTCAGCAGGGCCGAAAGGGAACCAGCTTGACAATCGGCTCTTCGGAAAGCCTCGTCCATTCCGCGCGCCATCTTCGCGCCGGCATGAAGATTTCGATTGCGGCGGCCGCCTCTCTTATTCTGGCCTCCTGCCTTTCCGACGATCCATCGGGCCAGACGAACAATACCGATTTCGTCGGTGCGGTGCCCGTCACGCCGGTCCAGAGCCAGCCGCTTCCCGGCGCGCAGCCGAACGCGCAACCTTCCGGCGATCAGATCGGCACAGGACCGGTACATGTGGCAATGATCTTGCCCTTGACGCAAGGGACCTCGCCGAGCGTCGTCGGCACGTCCTTGCGTAACGCGGCGGACCTCGCACTCTCCGAATCCGGCAGCACGGATGTTACCATCTATCTGAAGGACGATCATTCGACTCCCGATGGGGCGCGCCAGGCTGCACAAGCGGCTATTGCCGAAGGCGACGAAATGGTTCTCGGGCCGCTGTTCTCGCCCGACGTCAAGGCGGTCGCTTCCGTCACGCAGCCGGCGAACAAGACGGTCGTTGCATTTTCCACCGACACTTCGAATGCCGAGCCGGGCGTTTATCTTCTTTCGTTCCTGATCGAGAATTATGTCGATCGGATCGTCGATTATGCAGCTTCGCAGGGCAAGAAATCCTTCGCCGCGCTTATCCCCGACAATGATTACGGGCGGGTGGCGGAGGCCGAATTCCAGCAATATTGCGCCCATCGCGGCCTGCGCGTCATGGGTGTTGAGGATTATACGCCGCAGACGCTGAAAGCGTCCGTGCAGAAGATCGCCCAGCTTGGCGATCAGATCGATACTCTGTTCATCCCGGAACAGGCGAATGCCATGCCCGCCATGGCGCAGGCGCTCACCGCGGCCGGGCTCGATTCGAAAAAGGTGCAGATCCTCGGTACCGGCCTGTGGAACGACGCGCGCGTTTTGAGCCTGCCGGCGCTGCAGGGCGCCTGGTTCGCGGCCCCGGACAATGCCGGCTTTACGGCCTTTGCAGCGCGCTACCGGGCGCGCTTCAAATCCGATCCGACGCGTATTGCAACGCTCGGCTATGATGCGGCCTCGCTTGCTGTCGCCCTGTCGCACAAGCCGGCCCCGCATTATACGCAAGACGTGATAACGAGCCGCGCGGGCTTCAACGGCGTCGACGGCGTCTTCCGCTTCCTGGCCAATGGGCGCAACGAGCGCGCGCTGGCAATATTGCAGATCAATAATGGAACGACCGCACAGCTCAGCGCGCCGCCGCGCACGCTCGCGTCGAATTCCTCTGCGACCTAGAGCGTGATTCGCTCGGGACTCGGGCGCTTTCCCGGACGGCGCCCAGTGCCGGTCCGGGTCCAGGCAGGGCCCAAAATCTGCGCCCGTATCCGCGAGCTTGTCCGTGAGTACTAGCCGGCCTCGTGCGGTTCGAGAAAATGGACCGCGCTCATTTTGTCGTTGATGTCGAATTTCATGGCGACCTTGCCCGCTTCGATCGTCGGCTCGATCCCGTGCCGGCGCAGGAATTGGTAGAAGGCGCCGTCCTTCAGATCGACTTCGCGCGCGTGGACGCAAACGATATCGCCTAGAAGGGCGATCGTATTGCCGAAACGCTTGCGCACTTCCGCGCTGAGCAGGGTATCGATTCCCCAGCCACTGATATTCTCCTTGAAGACCCAGCCGCATTCGGCGAGCGCGCGACGCGAAATGACCGGCATCATGATCTCGATCGCCGATATGGGCCGCAAGCCCTTGCCCGCCGATGGCTGTTTCAATACCGGGAAGAAGCAGCTCGACTCTTCGCTGAGAGAAGCTTGCAAGAGATCGAGCCGGCGCTCGTCGAGCGTTTGGAAGAGCGTTTCGATTTCGACCTGCGAGATGGTCACGTCATCATCGAGGAAGAGGACGGCATCGTAAGCGAGCAGGAGGTCGGGCGAGGTTTCGAGAATCTTGCGCACCGCCGTGACCTTCGTGCCCTTCTGGCGGAAGACATAATCCGCCTCGTCGGGAACGCGCGTGCTCGCATCGTAATAATTGATGAGAATATCGAAGTTGGCGCCTTGGAAATTGTAAGCGGGAACGAAGTCTCGCCCGGATTGAATGAAGACCAGGAAACGCCGCTCGGGTCGCGCCGATCGCTTCAAAGTCTCAAGCTCGATCGAAGCGTAGAATTCGGTTTCGCGCTTTTCGAGTTCGGCGATATTGACCGGCGGATCGTCCACCTCGCAAAAATATTCATAGGCATAGTTTTTCCGATCGGCATGATCGCGCGCGATCGCGCGTCGGAAGAATTGCATATCGAAGCACGGCGCAGGATCGTAGCCTCTGTCGAATCCAGTGAGCAAGAAATGCCGGAGCGGATTTTCGTTCGTCGCCAATTCGGCCGCATGTTTCTCGATATACCAGCGCGAATCGAAATAGGGCGAAGTCGGATGGCCCCAAAGCTTCTGGTCATCGAAATAATCGATGAGCCGCCGCGTGCCGGATTGCCGCGCGAAGAAGTCGGGATCGAAGAAAGCATTGGGCCGCAAGCCCGCCGCTTCGCCGAACATGAGGTAATGCGGCAGCGCAAGAAAGCAGAGGAGCGCGGTTTTGAAATGGCACCGGCTATAGGCCGCGTGCGCGAAGAGGCCGCTGCGAACGAGGAGGTAGTAATCGCGCGGGAAATGCGCGAGGCGCGTTAAAATATCGTTCATGAACCTCGACTCATGCGGACGCCCGGCTTCGCTTTGGGGTAGCGAGAATTTTCAGGATCCGCTTCAGGCAGCAAGATCGGCAACGACGGCATCGAGCACCGGAAAGCCTTCGGCGCTGACCCGCAGGCGCCCGGCGGGCGTCAATTCCACCATGCCCTCGGCGAGGAGAGAGGCGATCCGTTCCGGATCGAGCCGGCGCCCGGCGACCGCCTCGAAACGGGCGGGCTCGATTCCTTCCGCGAGCCGCAGGCCCATGAGCAAGAATTCGTCGCCTTGCTCCTCGCTCGACAGGATTTCGTCCTCGACAAGCGCCTGACGGTCGGCCTCGACAACCGTCAGCCACATTTCGGGATGCCGTTCAGTCGCCATGGCGCGCCGGCCGGCGGGCGTCGAAATCCGGCCATGCGCGCCCGGTCCAACGCCGACATATTCACCATAACGCCAATAGATGAGATTGTGCCGGCTCTCGGCGCCCGGCCGGGCATGATTGGAGACTTCATAGGCCGGCAGGCCCGCCGCCTCGGTGAGCTCCTGCGTCGTGTCCCAGAAGGCGCGGCCAGTATCCCCATCGGGCAATTTGAGCTTGCCGGCGCGAAAAAGGCGCTCGAAGATCGTGTCGGGCTCGATCGTCAATTGATAAAGCGAGAGATGATCGCCCGCACGGTTGAGCGCGGTCTTCAGCTCCGCGCGCCAGGACTTCACGCTCTGCTGCGGACGCGCATAGATGAGATCGAAGGAGAAGCGGTCGAAAACGGAGGCCGCAACGTCGAGCGCGGCGTTTGCTTCCGCTACCGTGTGCAGCCGGCCGAGCATTTTGAGATCGGCGTCATTGAAGGATTGGACACCGATCGAGACGCGGTTGACGCCTGCCTTGCGATAATCGCGGAAACGGCCTGCTTCGACGCTCGACGGGTTGGCTTCGAGCGTGACTTCCACGTCCGGCGCATGCCGCCAGAGTTTTGTGCAGGCTTCGAGGATCGCGCTGACGCTCGAAGCCTTCATCAGGGACGGCGTGCCGCCGCCGAAATAGACCGACCGCAGGACCCGGCCTTTGGTCAGGCTGGCGCGATGCGCCAGCTCGGTGACGATCGCATTGACGAAGCGTTTTTCGTCTATCGGCTCGGAGCGGACATGACTGTTAAAGTCGCAATAGGGGCACTTCGACAGGCAGAAAGGCCAGTGAACATAGACCGCGAAGCCGGGGTCGGTCTGGAGATGGGTCGGACGAGCCATGCCGCCTTATGTCACGCTGCGGGGCGCCGGTCACGAATAAAGGCCGCGCTTCCCACACGCCGCTGGCTGACATAACGGAAGCTTGGCCCACCGGACCCGAAAGGCGAATGAAGGTCAGGGCGCCGGCCCGGCAAATTCAATCTCGGGCCGGGCCGGAAAAACGAAAAGCAAAGTGCAATTTGATCTGCGCTGCCGGAGCCGCAAGTCGAGGCGCGCCGCACGGGCGAAAATCGCGTCTTCGTCTAAAAATGTTGAATTTTGGTGCCCTGGAGAGGACTCGAACCTCCACGGCTTTCACCACTGGTACCTGAAACCAGCGCGTCTACCAATTCCGCCACCAGGGCAAGGCCGCCCCATTTGGAGCGGGCCGCGCCGCTTGTCAACGGCCAAGCGCGATGGGCCTATACACGGCTCCCATCCTTAAATAGAAGAGCGGCGCAAAGCGTTGGGAGCGGAAAGGCCATGAACTCAGCTTGGCGATCGGACCGGCTCGTTGCGGTTTTCGGCGGCTCGGGCTTTCTCGGCCGGTATGTCGTGCGCGCGCTCGCCAAGCGCGGCTGGCGGGTGCTGGTCGCAACACGGCGGCCGGATCTTGCCGGCCATTTGCAGCCGCTCGGCGGCGTCGGCCAGATCCACGCGGTGCAGGCCAACCTGCGTTATCCAGAATCGATCGCGCCGGTGCTGCGCAGGGCGGATGCGGCCGTCAATCTCGTCGGCATTCTGCGTCAGAGCGGGCGCCAGACGTTCGACGCCGTCCATAGGCAGGGTGCGGAAAACCTCGCTTTGGCGGCGCGCGCGGCCGGCGTAAATCTCGTCCACGTTTCGGCGCTCGGCGCCGATCCTGCCTCGGCTTCCCTCTATGCGAAGAGCAAGGCCGCCGGCGAAGAGGCCGTGCGCGCCGTCTTGCCGGACGCCATCATCCTGCGCCCCTCGGTGATCTTCGGACCCGAAGACCTATTCTTCAACCGTTTCGCGACCATGGCGCGATTGTTGCCCGCGCTGCCGCTGATCGGCGGCGGCCATACCAAATTGCAGCCCGTCTATGCGGGCGATGTCGGGGAGAGCGTGGCGCGCGCGCTCGACGCTGGCGCGCAAGCCGGCGCAAGCTACGAACTCGGCGGACCGGAAATATGCAGTCTGCGTGAGATTATGGCCTTTATCCTCAAGGTTACGGGGCGCAACAGATTGCTGTTGCCGGTCCCCTTCGGTCTCGCCAAGTTTCTCGCCTTCGGCACGGAAATGGCGGCGAAAGTCTCGCTCGGATCGATCCCGGAGACTTTCGTCTTGACGCGCGATCAAGTCGAGCTCCTGCGCCAGGACAATATCGTCTCATCCGAGGCGGCGGCCGAGAAGCGCACGCTCGAAGGCCTCGGGATCAGCCCGGAATCTTTCGAAGCGCTCGTGCCGGCCTATCTCGTACGCTATCGCAAGTTCGGCCGATTTACCGAGACGCGCAGCGCCTAATTCTCCGCCATTCTGCTAAATAGAGGGGGACCTGCCCAATGCCGGGGATCGTCCCACGGCCGGAATCGCAATGAAGTTCACGCTCTCCTGGCTCAAACGCCATCTCGAAACAGACGCCAGCCTCGAAGAGATCGTCGCAACCTTGACGAGGATCGGGCTCGAAGTCGAACGGGTCCATGATCCGGCGGCGTCGCTCAAAGGCTTCGTGATCGCCACAATTGCCGAAGCAAGGCAGCATCCCAACGCCGACCGGCTGCGCCTCTGTTTCGTGGATACCGGCAGGGACCCGCTGATCCAGGTGGTCTGCGGGGCGCCCAATGCGCGCACCGGCCTCAAATCCGTCTTTGCCGCGCCCGGCACTTACATTCCCGGCAAACAAATGACGCTGAGCAAAGGCGTCATCCGCGGCGTCGAATCGCTCGGCATGCTCTGTTCGGGTGCCGAACTCGAGATCTCCGCGGATCGCGACGGCATCCTCGAATTGCCGCAGGATGCGCCGGTCGGAATGTCCTATGCCGAATGGGCTGGGCTCGATGATCCCGTGATCGAAATTGCGCTCACGCCGAATCGGCCGGACGCTTTGGGCGTTGCCGGAATTGCCCGCGATCTGGCAGCCGCCGGGCTCGGGCGCCTGGTCACGCCGCCCGTTTCGCGCGTCCAAGGCCAATTCGCCTGTCCTTTCGGCGTGAAGCTCGATTTTGTCGAAGCCGATCAACATCTGGCGCCCGCCTTCGCTCTGCGGCTCGTGCGCGGCGTGAAAAATGGGCCGAGCCCCGAATGGCTGCAAAAACAGCTGACCGCCATCGGTCTGCGCCCGATCAATGCACTGGTCGACGTCACCAATTTCCTGACCTTCGACCGGGCGCGCCCGCTGCACGTGTTCGACGCGGCCAAGATCCGCGGCGACCTCGTCGTTCGCCGCGCGCGTGCGGGCGAGAGCCTGGCGGCGCTCGACGGCAAGACCTATGCGCTCGACAGCGAGACCGTCGTCATCGCAAGCGATAATGGGGTGGAATCGATTGCCGGCATTATCGGCGGGGAGGCTTCCGGCTGTACCGAAGGGACAACCGACGTGCTGATCGAATCGGCGCTGTGGGATCCGGCCAATATCGCCCGCAGCGGCCGGCGGCTCGCAATCCTCTCCGATGCGCGCTATCGCTTCGAGCGCGGCGTCGATCCGGCCTTCCTGCTGCCGGGCCTCGATTATGCGACCGACCTCGTTCTCGAATTCTGCGGGGGCGTTGCATCCGACGTCGTGCTCGCCGGAAAAGTGCCGCAGACTGCGCTCCGCATCACTTTTCCCTGGAGCGAAGTGCGCCGTCTGACGGGAATCGAGCTTTCTCCCTCGGAGATGGCGGGCATTCTCGAACTGCTCGGCTTCAAGCTCGCGCGCGTCGTCGGCAACAGCGATCTCGTCATTGTCGAGCCGCCGAGCTGGCGACCGGACATCGAAGGAAAGGCCGATCTCGTCGAGGAGATTTTGCGCATCGCCGGCATCGACCGCGTTCCCGCGCAGCCGCTCTTGCCGGACGAGCCCAAGGTCGCAACCCCGGTTCTCAATTCCTTGCAACGGCGGATCGGCACGGCAAAGCGCGCGCTCGCTTCGAATGGACTCGTCGAAGCCGTCACCTGGTCATTCATTTCGCACGAGCAAGCCGTTTTCTTCGGCGGCGGCGAGGAAAGCTTGACGCTCGCCAATCCGATCGCCGCGGATCTCTCCGATATGAGGCCGAGCCTTTTGCCGGGTCTCATTGCGGCGGCTCAGCGCAATGCAGACCGCGGCCTCGGCGATGTGGCGCTTTTCGAAGTCGGACAGATCTTCAAAGGCACGGAACCGGCGGACCAAAAAATGGCCGCGGCCGCAATTCGGCGCGGTGGTGCTCGGCTCGCGGCGGCAGGGCGACATTGGGCAGCGGGCGAGGGGAGCGCAGATATTTTCGATGCCAAGGCGGACGCACTGGCTCTGCTAGGGAGCATCGGAGCCTCGCTTTCAGGCCTGCAGATCGTGCCGGGCGGACCCTCCTGGTTTCATCCTGGCCGGTCCGGCGCGCTCCAATTCGGACCGAAAAATGTGATCGGCCATTTCGGCGAGATCAATCCGCGCGTGCTCGATGCCTTGGGTGTGAACGGGCCTGTTGTCGCATTCGAATTGCGGCTCGACGACATACCGGCGCCCAAATCCAAGCCGACGAAGACCAAACCCAAGCTCGAAATTTCGGACTTCATGCCGGTCACGCGCGATTTCGCCTTCCTTGTCGCGCGCAGCGTGAAAGCCGGGGATATCGTCAAAGCGGCCGAGGCCGCCGATCGCCTGCTCGTTGTCGATGTGAACGTTTTCGATGTTTACGAAGGCACCGGCGTTCCGGCGGGCAAGAAGTCAGTCGCCATTGCGGTCACTTTGCAGCCGCGCGAGCGGACGTTGACCGAAGCCGAGATCGATGCCGTCGCGGCAAAGATCGTCACACAAGTGGCGGATAAAACCGGCGCCACCTTGAGGGGATGAATGTGCGAGCGAGCGTGATGATTGCCGCAGCCGCGGCTTGCCTTTGCGCGACTTCGATTGCAGCCGCAAAGTCGATCAAGGATTGCGAGCAGATCCAGGAGGCGGATGCCTATAACCGCTGTCTCGCCCAATTCGGTCCGGTTGCGCACGAACATCGTCTGGCGCCGGTGCCTTCCGGCGCCAACCGCGGCCACGGGCGGCGCCATTGGCATCATTACGGAAGGCGCAAGCGGGCGGTTTTGGACTAAGCGCGTTTATAGGCTCGCCTTCTGACGTCGCAAGCGCGGACGCACCCAAGTAGAGCTTGCCGCCGCAGCCGGCATTTCACAAAGCTATCTCGCGGGTCTTGAGGCCGGCGATCGCAAAGGCAAGCCGGATCTCCTCAAGCGGATCGCTCACGTGCTCGGCGTGCGCATGGAAGATCTCACAGCGGAGTGAGCGCGCCTCTCACGCGCTCGGCAGGGCCGCCTTGGCCTGTTCGACAATCGCCTTGAACGCGGCAGGTTCGCGGATCGCGAGATCGGAGAGGACCTTGCGGTCGATCTCGACTCCGGCGCGGTTCAAACCGTCGATGAAACGCGAATAGGTGAGACCGAATTCGCGCGTCGCCGCATTGAGACGCTGGATCCAGAGTGCGCGGAACTCGCGCTTGCGCGTCTTGCGGTCGCGCGTCGCATATTGCATCGCGCGGTCGACCGCCGCCTTGGCGGTGCGGATCGTGTTCTTGCGCCGGCCGTAGAAGCCTTTGGCGGCCTTCAGTGTCTTTTTGTGCTTGGCGTGCGAGGTGACGCCGCGTTTGACGCGTGCCATGGCAGATCTCCAGATGTGCGAGGACGGGAAGCGGAGGGTTCAGGCGTTGGGCAGGAAGAACTTTTTGACGTTCTCTCCGTCCGACTTGAACAGGACGTTCGTGCCGCGCAGATTGCGGATCTGCTTGTTGGTCCGCTTGATCATACCGTGGCGCTTGCCGCGCTGGGCATAGATCACTTTGCCGGTCGCCGTCAGCTTGAATCGCTTCTTGGCGCCCGACTTGGTCTTCAACTTGGGCATTTGCTCGTCTCCTAGTTTTTGTTGAGCACGATCTTTCCGGAAAACCGGTTTCCACTTTCCGGATCATGCTCCGGCCCCGGGCGGGGCGCGTAATTGCTTCGAGCGGAAATCCGCAACCGATTCGATCGGGAAATCCGCTCCGTTCGTTGCCGAACGAGCGAAAGAACCGCCACGGCAGCCCGCGCCGGGCGGTTCCAAGAGCGGGCGTTATAAGCGCAAAGCTGCGGCCAATGCAACCTGGCTATCTTGGTGCCAGAATCATCACCATCTGCCGCCCTTCGATCGACGGCTCGGCTTCGACCTTGGCGAAGGGCATGGTCTCCGTCCGCACCCGGTCGAGGAGCTTGTAACCGAGCTCCTGGTGTGCCATTTCGCGGCCACGAAAGCGAAGGGTGATTTTGACCTTGTCGCCTTCTTCAAAAAAGCGGCGCACCGCCTTCATTTTCACGTCGTAATCGTGCTCGTCGATGCCCGGCCGGAGCTTGATCTCCTTGATCTCGACGACCTTCTGCTTCTTGCGGGCTTCGGCGGCCTTTTTCTGTTCGAGAAAGCGATATTTGCCGTAATCGAGGATCTTGCAAACGGGCGGGTTGGCAGTCGGCACGATTTCAACGAGGTCGAGCCCCGCCTCGTCGGCGGTTTGTTGGGCTTCGTAGACCTGGACGATGCCTCGGTTGTGCCCTTCGGCATCGATGAGTTGAACCTCGCGAGCGCGGATTTCACGATTAACGCGCGGCCCGTCCTTTTGCGGGGCCTGAGTGCTCTTCATGGGACGGCGAATGGTCTCTTCTCCTCTCGTAAATGATCGAACCCGGCGCATGCGGCAGGGCGCACGAAATGTGTCCCCGGTGCCTCGCCGGACCCGGCTTTAGAATCGTTGCGTTGCGCGGCAGAGTCAATGGAGCGAAACGGGCGCATGAAATTTGCTGGGCGGTATCCCATTCAACTCATTCAAAATTATCGGTCTTGTCGGCGCCGGTATTCAGCCCTGCGCTGCAATCAACGCCGCATAGGCAGCGAGGGTTTCGGCTTGCATGTGCTCGAGCGAAAAGCGGCTGAGGACATGCGAGCGGGCACGCAACGACAGCGCGTCGCGCGCCGCGGCCCCGAGCGCGAGCGCCTGAGCGATCGCCTCCGCCAGCGCTCCGGGATCGCCGGCCGGCACGCACCAGCCGGTTGAAAGCGAGCTATCTTGCTGCACGATTTCGGGAAGGCCGCCCTGATCGGAGACGACGACCGGCGTACCCATCGCCTGCGCCTCTACGCCAACGCGCCCGAATGCCTCGGGCTCGAGGGAGGGAACGACCGCCACAGCGGCGGCGAGCAAAGCTGCCGGCATATCGTTGCAATGGCCCGTCCGGCTTACCGTGCCGGCGAGCCCCGCCTGGGCAATTGCGGCATCGATCTCGCGGATATAGGAACCGCGGCTCCGATCGTCACCCGCCAGAATGAATTTGGTGCCCCGCAAGCCCGCCGCAACAAGCAGACGTGCCGCCTCGATAAGGACCTTGTGGCCCTTTCGCCCTGAAAGCCGGGCGGGAAGCAGGACGATCCTCTCTTCGGTGGCGACGCCCCAGGCATGCCGCAGGCTTGTCACGCGCTCCGGGTCGACATCCGCAGGATTGAAGACGCGGAAATCGATTCCGCGCTCGACAATGCGAATATTTCCCGCCGCGAAAGGATAAAGGGCGGCGATCCGGCTCGCGGTATAGACGGAATTGGCGATCACCAGATCGCCTTTCGCCATGATGGAATTGTAGCGCAATTTGGAAGTGCTGCTGCCGGAATAGGCGCCGTGATAAGTGGTGACGAAGGGCGTCCCGGTTCGCCGCGCGGCCCCATAGGCGACCCAGGCCGGCGCGCGTGATCGGGCATGGACGAGGGCGACGCCTTCGCTCTCGATCAGCCGCGCGAGACGGCGTTGATTGAGCATCATGGCGAGCGGATTTCTGGTCCGCGCCGGAAAGGGCAGCCAAATCCCGCCTTTCGCCTGAAGCTCGCTGACCAATCGGCCGCCTTCGCTTGCGACGAGAGCCCTGGCGCCGGCCTCGGCGAGCGCCGCGGCAATATCTATGGCATCGGCATCGGCGCCGCCCGCTTCGAGCCGCGGCACGATCTGCAGGATTGTGAGCCCCGCGAGGCTGCTGCCCTTACCTAGAGCGGGATGCGAAAAAGTGGATACCGGTTTTTCGCGCAAATCCCGCTCTAATCTTTTAGAATCGATCACGTTCATGCTTTTGGATCGCTTCGATCCAAAAGCA
>JAJPIC010000028.1 GCA_021324915.1 Beijerinckiaceae bacterium
AGAACGGCGCCGCGCAGATTGATGACGCCGCGCACGAAAGAAGGCGCCTGCGGCAGGGCGGTTGCCTGCGTATAGCCGCGGATCTCGCGCACCGACATGATGTCGACACAGAATTCCTGGGCGCCGATGCGGAAGGCGATCAATTCGCGCATGGTCTCATTCTGCGTTTCGGTCATGATCAGCTCGCGAGCTCCGCCTCGTAGATTCCTGCCTCGGCCTGCGAGCCGGCGACAACCGCATCGATGTCGAGAATGAGCGCGACGCGGCCATCGCCGAGAATGGTCGCGGCAGCTATGCCGGCAACGTGGCGATAATTGGCTTCGAGGCTTTTGATGACGACCTGCCTCTGGCCCTGGATCGCATCGACCAAGAGCGCGCTGCGTCCGCCGCCCTCGGTCTCGACGAGCAGGACCACGCCGGCGAGCGGATCGGCGGCCTCCGCTCGATATCCGAGCTCGCGGCCGACGTCGATCAACGGGGTGAACTTATTGCGGATCGAGATCACCCGCGCCGTGCCGCCCATTCCGTGAACTTCCGACGCCTTGGGCTTCAGGCTCTCGATAATCGCGGTAAGCGGTACGACAAGCGTCTGGTGCGCTACCGTGACCACCATGCCGTCGAGCACCGCAAGCGTCAGAGGCAGGCTCATCGTGAACGTCGAGCCGCGGCCGGGACGCGAGCTGATCGAGATGCGCCCGCCGAGCGCCTGGATCGAGCGTTTCACTACGTCCATGCCGACGCCGCGGCCGGAAATATCGGACACCACCGAAGCGGTCGAAAATCCCGGCAGGAAGATCAGATTGTCGATCTCATCGTCCGAGAGCAAAGCATCGGCGGCGATCAGCCCCTTGTCGGCGGCGATCTTCTTGACGCGGGGACGATCGATTCCGGCGCCATCGTCCGAAACCTCGATCACGATGCGGCCGGAGCGATGCAAAGCCGACAGCCGCACGACACCCTCTTCCGGCTTGCCGCTTGCCGCGCGCACCTCGGGCTTTTCGATCCCGTGATCGATGGCGTTGCGGATCATATGGGTGAGCGGATCTGTCAGCCGCTCGATCACGGTCTTGTCGACTTCGGTGGTTTCGCCTTCGCTCACGAGGCGTACCGACTTGCCGGTCATGGCGGCGAGCTCGCGCACCAGGCGAGGCATGCGCTGGAAGACCGATTTCACCGGCTGGGCGCGGATCGCCATCACGCTGTCTTGAATTTCGCGCGTCAATTGCTCGAGCTCGTCGAGCCCCACGACGACCGCCGAGGCGCGCGCGAGTCCTGCCTCGCCGACGCGCTGGGCAAGCATCGCCTGATTGATGACGAGCTCGCCCACGAGATCGATCAGCCGGTCGACCCGGTCGAGATCGACGCGGATCGTTTGTGTTGCAGCCTTGCCCTCGGTCTCCGGGCTCCCTTTGCCTGGCTTTACCGTTTCGCGCGGTTTTTCTGGTTCCGCCTTCTCGATGAGGTCCTGCGTTTTCGGCTCGCTCGTTTCCTCATCGAGCGAGGCGCCGACCTTTGCAAGCAATGCGGCGACCTCGTCGTCAATGTCCGCGCCCGCTGGCGGCGCCTCTCCGGGTTGGCCGATCTCGAGCTCGCAATCCCAGGCGACGAATTCGAAGACTTCCCGGATCGCCGCTTCGTCCTGCTCGGTTTCGAGCTCGATCGTCCAGGCGAGATAGGCACCTTCCGGATCGAGCTCGCTGAGCAGGGGCAATTCGGACGTGTCGCAGGCAACCTTCGTGCGGCCGAGCTCGCCGAGTTCGCGCAGGATGAGCGCCGCCTCATTGGCCTTCGCATAGAGGCTGGGCTTCGGCTTGAACCTGATGAGGAACGATCGTTTGGCGGGTTCCAGAGGATCGTCGAGATCGTCGAACGATACCTGGATCGGCTGGAAATTCAGCCCCGAAAGATCATCCTCGGCCGCTTCAGCTCCGCCGTTCGGATCAAGGCCGCGCAATTCTCCCGTGAGTGCCTGGCTGCGTTCGGCATCGACCTCGCCCCCGTCGCGCGCCGCATGCACGAGATCCGCCAAGACATCGGCTGCGCGCAAGAGAATCTTGAGGACATCGGGCGTCGCGACAACCCGGCCGGCCCGGATATGATCGAGCGCGGTCTCGAATACATGTGCGAACCGGACGAGATCCTCGAGACTGAACGCGCCGGCGCCGCCTTTGATCGAATGCACGGCGCGGAACACGGCGTTCACCGTCTCGGGGTCGGTATCGCCGCCTTCCAGGGCGAGGAGACCCGATTCCAGTTCGCCGAGCTGTTCCTCGCATTCCTGGAAGAAGGTCTGTTTGATGGCTGCCATCGGGTCCAAGGATCGTCTCCCCGATCAGGCTGCGACGCGGCGGACAGCCGCCAGGAGTTTCGTCGGATCGAAGGGTTTCACAATCCAGCCGGTGGCCCCGGCCCGCCGCGCCCGATCCTTCTTTTCGGCGTCGCTCTCGGTCGTGAGGACGAGAATCGGCACGGCGCGATGTTTGGAGTCGTGGCGCACGCGCTCGATGAAACCGAACCCGTCGAGCCGCGGCATGTTGATGTCGGTGACAATCACGTCCGGCGTTTCCTGCCGCAGAACCTCGAGGCCATGCATGCCGTCCTCGGCTTGGACCACGCGATAGCCTGCGCCGGAAAGCGCCAGCAACAGCATGTCGCGCATCGTGCGCGAATCATCGACCGTCAGTATCGTCTTGCCCATTCAGAGCGCTCCTTGGGGTTCCCGGGCGGCAAAACTCCCGGAGATGGACTTCAGTGGGTGATGAAAAATGAAATGCCCGGGTGCGGCCGACGCAGAAGAAGCTCTTTGCGGCAGGCCGCGCTTCGAGGCGGTGAAAAATCGATAGAGGGGAGCAAGCGACGGGGATGTGGCGTTCGGCGGCAAAATTCTGCCGCGCACGCAAGCGCTCTGCATGTTCGCCCCCCGGCTGCTTCGAGAACTTGGGACGCGCGATCGCGCGCATCTGAGTTGAGTTCTTAAGGGAGAAGAGTGAACAAATTTGCAGCGAACAGAATGAATGAACCGTCAACTTGGCCGTTCGCGCGGCGTCAGAAATCGCTGCGGCTGCGGATCGCGGCGACGAGCGTTCCTTCGTCGAGATAGTCGAGCTCGCCGCCGACCGGCACGCCATGCGCGAGCCGCGTGACGCGCACCGGCAAGTGGGAGAGAAGATCGGTGATGTAATGCGCCGTGGTCTGGCCATCGACGGTTGCATTGACTGCGAGCACCACTTCCTCGACGCCGTCGCTGGCTACGCGGTCGACAAGCCCGGCCAGATTGAGCTCCTTCGGTCCGATGCCGTCGAGCGGCGAGAGACACCCGCCGAGGACGTGATAGCGCGCCGAGAGCGCGCCGGCACGCTCGAGCGCCCAGAGGTCGGCGACAGTCTCGACGACAATCAGCAGCTTGCGGTCGCGCCGCACGTCGCGGCAGAGAGTGCACGGGTCGCAGCTGTCGATATTGCCGCAGACCGAGCAAACGACGATGCGCTCGCGCGCTGCTGCCAGTGCGTCCGCGAGCGGCGAGAGCAATTCTTCGCGCTTTCTGATGAGATGGAGTGCCGCACGGCGCGCGGATCGCGGACCCAGGCCCGGCAGGCGAGCCAGCAATTGGATCAGCCGCTCGATTTCGGGTCCGGCGACACGTTCGGCCATCAGAAGAGCTTCATGCCGGGCGGTAGCGGCAGCCCTGCCGTCACCGCCTTCATCTTTTCCTCGACCAGCCGCTCGGCCTTCTTGCGCGCATCTTCATGCGCCGCGACGATGAGATCTTCGAGGATCTCGCGCTCCTCCGGCTTGACAAGGGACGCATCGATCGCGAGGGCTTTCATCTGGCCTTTGGCGGTGAGGGTGACGCGCACGAGGCCGCCGCCCGCCTGGCCTTCGACCTCGAGGCGCTCCATCTCCGCTTGCGCCTCCTGCATTTTCGCCTGCACGGCCTGCGCCTGTTTCATCAAGCTCATAATATCGGGCATGCCTCGACTCCGAAACGCGGATTAGAGATCGTCTTCGGTAAAGGTCTGGTCCGCATAGGCGACTTCGTCGCTTGCTTCGGCCGCCTCGCCTTGCGGTTCGCAATTGCGGATCGCCACGATTTCAGCGCCCGGGAAGAGGGCCAGCGCACGTCGCACGATCGGTTCCGACTGCACGCCATGGAGAGCGGAAGCCGCTGCGGCCTCGGATTGTTCGCTGAGGCTCGGCGCGCCGGGCTCGCTCGAAAGGGCGACCATCCAGCGCCGCCCCGTCCATTCCTGCAGCCGGCGGGCAAGCTGCTGGGCAAGGGCAGGCGAGGCGCCGGGGGAGAGCGCGAAGTCGATCGATCCTTCCTCGAAACGGACGAGCCGGACGTCGCGCTCGAGCGCGATCTTGAGCTGAATGTCGCGGCGCGCGGCAGTGAGCGCCACGACATCCTGGAAACTGGTGAGCCGCGGCTCCTGCGGCGCGGCCGGAGCCGGCACTCTGGCTTGCACGGTCGCACTGGCGCGGCTCGCGCCGGCAACGGGCGCCGGAGCGCGAGCCGGCGCGGGGGCCGAGGGACCGCCTTGCGTCAGCCGGCGCAGAGCCTCGTCGGGGGTAGGCAGGTCCGCCGCATAAGCGAGCCGCACGATCACCATGTCGGCCGCAGCGAGCGGGCGCGGCGCATCCCTTACTTCCTGCAGGCCCTTGAGCAGCAATTGCCAGGCGCGGCTGAGCACGGGGAGAGAAAGCACTTTCGCGAATTCGCCGCCGCGGCGGCGCTCTTCCTCAGTGACGGCGGGATCCTTGGCCGTCTCGGGCGCGAGCTTGAGGCGCGTGACGAAATGGACGAATTCGGCGAGTTCCCCGAGGACGCGCGCCGGGTCGGCGCCGGCATCGTAGAGCGCTTTCAGAGAGCCGAGGGCCGCCGCGACGTCGCCTTTCATGCTCTCTTCGAAGAGATCGATGATCCGCGCATGATCGGCAAGACCCAGCATGGCGCGCAAATCTTCGGCTTTCACTTCGCTGCGCAGCCCGCCGCCCTTCGCGTGGGCAATGGCCTGATCGAGCAGCGAGAGCGAGTCGCGCACCGAGCCTTCCGAAACGCGGGCGATGAGGGCGAGCGCTTCCGCCTCGACCGCAATGCCTTCCTTGACGCAGATCTTGGCAAGATGGGCGACGAGCACATCCGCTTCGACGCGCCGCAAATCGAACCTTTGGCAGCGCGAGCGCACCGTCACCGGCACTTTCTCGATCTCGGTCGTCGCGAAGATGAACTTGACGTGGTCCGGCGGCTCTTCGAGGGTCTTCAAGAGGCCGTTGAAGGCCTGTTTTGAGAGCATGTGGACTTCGTCGATAATATAGACCTTCGTGCGCGCAAGAACCGGCCTATAGCGCGCATTGTCGATGATCTCGCGCACGTCGTCGATGCCGGTATGCGAGGCCGCATCCATTTCGATCACGTCGACATGACGCGAATCGATGATCGCCTGGCAGTGGACGCCGAGCTCCGGCATATGGATGGTCGGCTGGTTCACGCCTTGCGCGGGAAGTTCGTAGTTGAAGGCGCGCGCCAGGATTCGGGCCGTCGTTGTCTTGCCGACACCGCGCACGCCGGTCAGCAGATAGGCCTGGTGGATGCGCCCGAGGTCGAAAGCATTGGACAGCGTTTTCACCATCGGCTCCTGGCCGATGAGGTCCTCGAAGCTCGCGGGCCGATATTTGCGCGCCAGCACGCGATAGGGCGCCGGCGGATCGTTGAGATTGAGGTCCGGCTCGGACGCGTCGCGATCCATCGCTTCGGCCTCCTTGCCGACTGGTCCTGGCGCTTGCCCGGATGATCTATGAAAAAAGCGGGCCGCGGCGCAAGCGCGCTCGCTAGCCCAATCGTCATGTGAGAAGTGGGAGGCTGGACAGAGACCCGCCCGGTCTCGTCTGGGCTGCTTCCTTCCGGACCTGACCCGGTTGGCGAGTGGTGCGTCCACCGCCAACCTCCCGGCGCTAAAATGGATCATGTGGGCCGCTTTCGCAATAGGAAGGTGCCGAGGGCAGGCGCGAACTTTGCAATCGATTGTAAGCTATGACAAAGGCTTAACCGCTATGCCCTCGCCCCGCTCCAAATCGTGCTATTTCCGTTCGCGCCATGGCTGACGCGCTCGTCCTCTTCTCCGGGGGCCAGGATTCGACCACCTGCCTCGCGCTCGCGCTCGAGCGGTTCGACCGGGTCGAGACCATCGGGTTCGACTATCGCCAGCGCCATCGGGTCGAACTCGACCAGCGCCCCGAGATCCTGAAAAAAATCGTGGCCATCAAGTCCCGCTGGGAGGGGCGGCTCGGCAAGGATCATCTGCTCGATCTCGGCATCCTCGGGCAGATCTCGGCGACCGGCATGACGCGGGAGGTTGCGATCGCGACCGATGCCAGCGGCCTGCCCAATACGTTCGTGCCGGGGCGCAATCTGCTCTTCCTCACCTTTGCGGCGGCGATCGCCTATCGGCGCGGCCTGCGTCATATCGTCGGCGGCATGTGCGAGACGGATTTCTCAGGCTACCCCGATTGCCGCGACGATACGGTCAAAGCGATGCAAGTTGCGCTCAACCTCGGCATGGAGAAAAACTTCCTGCTCGAGACGCCGCTGATGTGGCTCGATAAGGCGCAGACGTGGCGGCTCGCCGAGCAGCTCGGCGGACCGGCTCTGATCGAGCTCATCGTCGAGGAGACCCATACCTGCTATCTGGGCGAGCGCGGCCGGAGGCACGATTGGGGTTATGGTTGCGGCGAATGTCCGGCCTGCCAGTTGCGGCTCAGAGGGTGGCGGAACTATCGCGGGCTTTGAGCTGGCGCGGGGTCTCGCCACGGGAACTCGGCGGCGGGATTAATATTGCCACGATGCGATACAATATAACGGACAGTCCCTCTCGCGGGCCTCCCTCATCGCCGCCGTTTTCGGCGGGATCCCCTCGTCTCGGAGCTAGGCATGGCCGAAAAGATTCCCGTCACCGTGCTCACCGGCTATCTCGGCGCCGGCAAGACCACATTGCTCAACCGTATCCTGAGCGAGCCGCACGGCAAGAAATATGCAGTAATCGTCAATGAATTCGGCGAGATCGGCATAGACAATGATCTCGTCGTCGGTGCCGACGAAGAAATTTTCGAGATGAACAATGGCTGTATTTGCTGCACGGTGCGCGGCGATCTCATCCGGATCATCGAAGGCTTGATGAAGCGCAAAGGCAAGTTCGATGCGATCCTTGTCGAAACGACGGGGCTCGCCGATCCTGCCCCCGTTGCGCAGACGTTCTTCGTCGACGCCGATGTCGAAGGTGCAGCGCGGCTCGACGCGGTGGTGACCGTCGCCGATGCCAAATGGCTCGTCGAGCGGCTGAAGGACGCGCCGGAAGCGAAGAACCAGATCGCCTTCGCCGACGTGATCCTACTCAACAAGACAGATCTCGTGAGCCCCGCGGAACTGGCCGAGGTCGAGGCGCGCATTCGCGCGATCAATCCCTATGCCAAGCTTCACAAGACAGTGAAATGCGACGTGCCGCTCGATGCCGTCCTAGGCCGCAACGCGTTCGATCTCGACCGCATTCTCGAAATCGAGCCGGCTTTCCTCGAAAGCGAGGACGATGATCACCATCACGACCACGACCATGATCATCATCACGATCATGATCACGGACATCACGCTCACGGCCACGATGATCATGGCGCGCATCAAGGCGGCCTGAAGCATTATCACGACGAAGATATGCAATCCGTCGCGCTTTCGATCGACGGCGACGTGGATCCGGAGAAGTTTTTGCCTTGGCTCAACGCCTATGTGCAAAAGGAAGGCCCCTCGATCTTGCGCTCGAAGGGAATTCTCGCCTTCAAGAACGAGCCGAAGCGCTTCGTCTTCCAGGGCGTGCATATGATCCTCGACGGCGATTTGCAGCGCGAATGGAAAGCGGCCGAACCGCGCAAGAGCCGCGTGGTCTTCATCGGGCGCGATCTCAAGGAAGACGAAATCAGGCAGGGCTTCTTGGCCTGCGCGGCCTGATGTGCGGGATGGCACAGAGAGCCTTGGCATGACGCAAAGCTCGCTCGCCGAGAACGTCATGAAGATCGCCGCCGGCGCACATGTCACGGCGGGCTGCTTTCTCGCCGGTGTTCCGGCGCTCGCGCTCGGCGACGGCACGGCTTTGCGCTTCGACGGGGAAGAAAAACGCGTCGCGCTGCATCGCGACGGCACGATCCTCGTCGCCGCCAAGGCCGGGCAGAAATTGGTGACCGGCGGCGATGACGGCCGCGTCGTCGCGATGGATGTCAAGGGCGCGCTCGAAGAGATTGCCTCTGCCGGGCAATGGATCGACGCCCTCGCCGGGCGCGAGGATTCCTCGATCGCCTGGTCGAGCGGCCGGCAGGTGAGTGCACGCGATCCGCAAGGCGCGGTGAAATCCTTCAGCGCGCCTTCCTCCGTTCGAGGCCTTGCCTATGCGCCGAAGGGCTACCGCCTCGCCATCGCCCATTACAATGGCGCGACGCTGTGGTTTCCGAATACCGCCGCAACGCCCGAGGTCCTCTCCTGGAAGGGCTCGCATCTCGATGCCTCCTTCTCGCCGGACGGGCGCTTCCTGGTCACCTCGATGCAGGAGAATGCGCTGCACGGTTGGCGGCTCGCAGACAAGCGCGACATGCGCATGAGCGGCTATCCCGCAAAGACCCGCTCTTTTTCCTGGTCGAGCGACGGACATTGGCTCGCCACCTCCGGTGCCGAGGCCTGTATCGTCTGGCCCTTCAAGGACAAGGACGGCCCGATGAAAAAGGCGCCGCGGGAATGCGGCGTGCGGCCGGCGAAAGTTTCGCGCGTCGCCTTTCACCCGCAGGCGCTCGTGATCGCCATCGGCTACGAGGACGGTTGGATCCTGCTTTGCCGGCTGACTGACGCCGCCGAAATCCTGGTGCGAAAGCCGGAGAGCGAGGGGCACGATCCGGTTTCTGCGCTCGCCTGGGACGAAGCGGGCCGGCGTCTCCTGTTCGGCACGAGCGAAGGTCACGCGGGCCTCCTGACGATGCCCTAGATTTTCCGCTCAGAGATGGCCGAAACGCCGCCATCTTGCGCGCCGATGACCTATATTAGAAGGCACGGTGTGCCGGTAAGCGGCGCCTCGAAGCGCGAGCCCATTCCAAATTGAATCTTTGTCGCGCTCTAGAATCGATCACGTCCATGCTCCAAAAGCATCGTGATCTAGGGAGGTCGGATGATTATCGGCCGCATTGCCCTCTTTTTCGCTCTAGTCTTTGGCATTGCGACGACGCAAATGCCGGAGTTCTGGCAGCAATATCGCCAGCGGCTTGGCGGCGCTATAGACGAACTCTCGGCCATCGTGGCGCAATTCGATGCGCAGGCGGCGGCCCAAAAGCTCACCGAACATGAAGCGGTCGCGCGCCTCGAGGCCAATTCCGATCGGCTGGTGCAGGGCCAGGGCGATGAGATGCAACGCATCATCGAAAGGCTCGCCAGGTTGCACCGCGCCGCAGCGGCCTTCGACAATCCGAACGTAGCGGGCCGCTGGCTCAATCTGTTCGAGACTTTCGATCCCTATATCGCCGAGCGGACATACGAGACGTTCCAGCCGGCGTTGCCGACGACGACCGAAGGATTTCTGGCCGGGATCATCGGTTTCATTATCGGCGGCGGCATCGTTCATCTGATCGGATTGCCGATCCGCCATCGCCACAAATTGTTCCGCCGGCGTAAGCCAGAGCCGGGCGAGCCTTTGGTGAAAGTCTGATGATCCCTAACGTCCTGTCGGTGGCCGGCTTCGATCCTTCAGGCGGGGCGGGCGTGCTCGCCGACATCAAGACCTTTGCCGCCCTGCGCTGCCACGGGCTTGCGGTCGCTACCGCGCTCACCGCCCAGAATACGCGCGGCGTCGTCGGCATGGACCCAGTACCTGCCGAGTTCGTGGGCATGGAGATCGACGCGCTCTTCGCCGACATTGAGATCGCTGCGGTGAAGATCGGCATGCTTGCTGCGCCGGATATCATAGAAACATTGGCGGGGCGGCTTGCCCATTACCGTCCCAAACACATCGTGCTCGATCCGGTGCTCGTCGCCTCGAGCGGTGATCCATTGGCGATCGGAGACGTCGCAAGCGCCATTCTCGATCATCTTGCACCTCTCGTCACGCTCGTTGCGCCCAATCTCGACGAGGCCGCGGCATTGGCCGGCGCGCCGGCTCCAACCACGCTCGCTTCCATGCACAAGCTCGCCGAAGACCTGCAGAGGCGCGGATTTGCGGCCGTCCTGATCAAGGGCGGCCATCTTGAAAGCGAGAAAGCCGAGGACATCCTGTTCGACGGAACTTCGCATCGAAGCTTTTCGGCGCCGCGGCTTACGGCAAAGGATACGCATGGGACGGGCTGCACGCTTTCGGCGGCCATTGCCGCCGAGCTTGCGCAGGGCCGCGAGCTTTCGAGCGCGATCGAGGCCGCAAAGGCCTATGTCAATGAAGCGCTTGCGACCGCGGATGCCCTCAATGTGGGGCATGGCCCCGGGCCGCTCCACCATTTCCATAAGTTCTGGTAGCCTGCCCCGCGCGATCGCTAGTGCCGCGACCGTCCTTGCGCCGACAGGGGGTGAAGATGTGGAAAGAATTTCGTGACTTTGCGATGCGCGGCAATGTCGTCGACCTTGCCGTCGCCGTGATCATCGGCGCCGCCTTCGGCAAGATCATCGAGTCGCTCGTCAACGACATCATCATGCCGGTCATCGGCGCGATCAGCGGTGGTCTCGATTTCACCAATTACTTCCTGCCGCTCTCGAAAGCCGTGACCTCGCCCGTGCTTTCTGAGGCGCGCAAACAGGGTGCGGTCCTTGCGTGGGGCAGCTTCCTGACGGTGACGCTCAATTTCCTGATCATCGCCTTCGTGCTCTTTCTCATCGTGCGCAGCATCAGCATGTTCCGCGCACGCGTCCTGCACGAGCAGCAGGCCGAAAAAGCCGCCGCGCCGCCACCGCGCCAGGAAGTCCTGCTCGAAGAGATCCGCGATCTTCTGGCCAAGCGCCAAAGCTGAACGCCAAATCTGAGCGCCAAAGCTAAGGGCAGGACCCGGGTCCTGCCCTCGTTCGCGCGCGAAATCCTTTAGCGCTGGTCTTCGTCCTCGTGATCCGGACGATCGCCGCGGTCGAGATCGCCGCCCGGGCCGCCTTCGTGCCCGCGCCATTCTTCACCCATGGCTAAGTGCCGATGCCACGGAAAAAGATGGGCGGCATGCAGCAGGATCGGCAGCCGCTTCTTCTGATCGTCCGTCAGAGCGGCATAAAGGGGAGCCGCGGCATCCGCGAGTTTCTTCAGATCCTGCCCGCGAGCAATCTCGTTCTCGCTGACGCGCTGCAAGCGGGCGATCGGATCGGCCGGGCGGCCTTCGCTTCTCGCCTTCTCCCGTTCGTCTGCAAATGTCTTGAAGAGATCGCGAAATGCGGCATCGACCGGCGGCCAAAGCTTTTCCTGATCGGGAGTGAGCTCGAGACCCGCGCGAAGCGCAGCGAGGCGTGCATCCATGAATGCGGCGCGATCGGCCGGCGAAGGCACGAAATGATGGGGTCCCTCTTGAGCCTGTTCCGGCGGCGTGCCCGTGCTCTCTTCTGCATAGGCTGCGAAGCCGAGCGAACCCAAGCCAACGAGCGCGGCAAAACCAACGAGCGGCAAGCGCATATTCATCTCATCCCTCCATTCACGGACGTGAACGGGGCGAGGGGTAGGCTGCTCCCGCAATCGCTTCAAATTAAGCTTTCGCAATATCGCCCGCGTCAGGGCCTTATCACGTAGACTTGATACGGACCTTTGCCGAGCCGGAGTTTCAGCCAGTTCGGCGCATCGCCGGAAACGAGCGCTGCAGCAAGTCCATGCGGCGCGCGCAAGGCAAGTGCTCTTGTCTCTTTCAATCCCGCGCATGTCATCACGTATGAGACATGGTTCGCGATCAGGATCGAACGGGCGGCATCGGGTTCAGCGAGAAAAGCATCGAGTGCCGTTCGGTTTCCGTGATTATTGCGATGATAAGGGGCGGCCAACGCGCTCATCTGCGTGAGCGCAAGCAGGTGGGAGCCGGCATCGATCGGTGCGAGAACGAGGCCGGGCGGCAATTCCGCGATCGGCGCGAAAGCGGACGAAGCAAGGCAGGCCTCGCGACTTGTTTCCTTCGCGATCGCTGCATCTGCCGGTAGAAAGAGCGCCCAACCGATCGGCGAAAAAGGCAAGACGAGCGCCAATGCCAAGGCTGCCGCCTTCGGCCATTGGGTGCCCGCCAAATAATCCTGCAGACGGACGATGCACCAGGCGCCGCCGATCAGCGCGACCGGCTGAGCAAAGCCGATCACCCGGATCATCCAGCAGGAGAGCGCGAGAGCAAGGGCAGAGAGCGCCGCGACGGCTAACCAGCGCAGGCGCGCGAGACCGCGCTCAAGCCAAACGGCAGCGAGCATGGCAACAAAGCCGAGCGCGAGAGGCAGCGCGAACGCGGCCGCCGCGAAGGGCTGGCGCTGAAAGAAGCGCAGGAGCGGCAGAGCTTCTTCGACATTTTTGAGCCAAATCTCGCGCACCAGCGGATCGATGCCCGTATAGGGATCGACGAAACAGACCGGCTTTGTGAGAAAAGCCGTGGCGACGATGGTTGCGGCCGCGAGGACGAGCGCGAGCCCGCGGGCCGAGCGGTTCGGCAACCGAAAAGAGACGATGCCGAGCGCGATCATTGCGACGGCTCCTGCAACGCCAGGCAGGAGATAGGCCGCCGAATAGGCATCGCAGGATTCGTCCGCCCAATGCGCCGGTCCGATCGTCAGCACGAAAGCCAGCGGCAGTGCGAGGCCCAGACCCAATCCGAAGTAGACGAGCGCCTTTTGCATGGGCGCGCCGCGCATGGCCCAAAGGACAAGCGCAAGGCCTGCGAGCGCGGCGATGAACGGCAGGTTTTCGACGCTGATGGCAAGCGAAAGCGCGGCGAGTGCGCCGGTCCAGGCCGCGCGGCGCGCCTTCGCCGGATCGATAGCCTCGACGAAACTCGCCGACATGAAAACAAGGAGCACGATCTGCGGCGCGGAATGATCGATCCGGCCCGGCTGAAATTGATTGAAGACCATGCCGCTCAAAAGCGTAAGCAGGATCGCCGGAAGGACCGCGCGCGCTCCCATCAAAACCCGGGCGAGCCATGCGACGCTCGCATAGAGGAGAGCCTGCAAGGCCAGCGGAAAGATGAGCCGCGTCAGCCGCTCCGCCGTCTCGGCGGGCATAAGCAGCGCAAAGCTTTTGATCATGAGCGCGAGCGGCGCGTCGATGATCCGCGACCAGTGCATGAACACGCCATGCGGCGGGTCGAGCCGCCAGATGGTCATGTCGAACCAGTTTTGTCCGGCGATGAGTTCGCGCACCTGGACGAGCTGCATCGCGTCGTCGGAATCGAAGAACGTACCGTCCTGCAAGACCGCGCGTGCGCGAGCCCAGGACATGAGCGCACCGAGCGCCAAAGCGAGCACGATCAGGAGCCACGTCCGGCTCCTCCCGCCCCGCGCCAATTCGATCCGTTCGTAAGTGATGCTTGCCACGTTCGTCCCGCCGTTTCCTTCTCGTCGAAAAGCTTTGAGGGAAGGTTACGCAACCGCGAGCGCGCGAAAACTCGATCTGGATTTTTCGGATTAAACCTTTGTTAAGCCTGCCGGCGCAGCAATAAGGGTCTCTAGCGCAGAACAGGGCGCGCATGGGTCATCCGCTTCGGCCGCTCACATTTTCCGAAATCCTGGACGAACTTCGTTTGCCCGTCCCAACGCCTGCACGTCCGGTCGGGAATAATCATGATTGGCTCTATAGCGTCAGTTCCGCGGAGAGCGAGGGTTCGCAGGGTTCGCAGAGTGCGCAGGCAGCGCCTCGAGTCTTCGCCTATGGGGACGTGGGCGAACCCTTATCGGCAAAGATGAGCGAAGAAGAGCGTGTCGTCTTGGAGCTTTCGCTCGATAGCGCGACATCGCTCGCCGACCTCAAACGGATCCGCCGCGCCTTCGCTTTGCGCAATCATCCCGATCTCTTCAAGTCGGGCGGCCACGCCGAGGCAACGGCGCGGATGAAGATCGCCAATATGCTCATCGACCGAAAGCGGCGCGAGATCGAAGCGCGGTGCTGAGATCGCAACTTGTGTTGCAGGCCTGCGATAGGCATCATGGCGCGGCCATGGCGAGCATCGACCTCAATTGCGACTGCGGCGAAAGCTTCGGCGCCTATAAGATAGGCGACGACGCGGCCATGCTCGATCTCGTCACCACGGCCAATGTCGCCTGCGGCTTTCACGGCGGCGATCCGCTGATCATGGCCGAGACTTTTCGCCTGGCCAAAGGGAAGGGCGTCGCGGTCGGCGCGCATCCGAGTTTCCCGGATCTCTGGGGTTTCGGCCGCAGGCGATTGCCTTTCTCGCCGGCGGAAATCGAGCGCCTCGTCGCCTATCAAGTGGGCGCTGCCGCGGCGCTCGCCGCCTATTCCGGTCACAGGCTCACGCACGTGAAGCCGCATGGCGCGTTGAGCAATGTTGCAGCCGAAGACATCGAAGTGGCGCGCGCAATCGCACGCTCTATCAAGGCGGTCGACCCGGGCCTGGTGTTTTTGGCGATTGCGGGGACGAAGCTCGAGAGCGCGGCAAATGCCGAAGGGCTCAAAGTGGCGCGC
Organism: Beijerinckiaceae bacterium; assembly: GCA_021324915.1. GTDB lineage: Bacteria > Pseudomonadota > Alphaproteobacteria > Rhizobiales > Beijerinckiaceae > Methylovirgula. The sequence goes on from JAJPIC010000028.1 coordinate 14,649, forward strand.
GAGATCTATGCCGATCGCGGCTATGGCGATGACGGCCTTTTGATTTCTCGCTCTGAGGAAGGCGCGGTTCTGCACGACCCGGAGAAGATTGCCGCGCGCGTTCTCGCCATGCTCAAGGAAGGCGCGGTGATCGCCAACTCGGGCAGGCGCATTCCGATCGCGGTCGACTCCATTTGCGTCCACGGCGACACGCCGAATGCCGTGGCCATCGCCCATATGCTGAGGGACCGGCTCATCGGTGCCGGATATACGCTCAAGCCCTTCGTGGCGTCATAGGCCGAGTGATTTTATCCAAGCACGAGCCGATCGGAAAACCGGCTCGGAGCTTTTCCGGGATCGCGATCTAGTCGCTTCCGGTTTTGGAAAAGCGCTGGCCGATCGAGATCGGATCGCCCACCTGCCATTCGCCGTCGTGGCCGAGCTCGCTGCTCGAGTGGATCGAGAGGATTTCCGCGAGCCGGTTGCGCGCCCGATTGACGCGGCTTTTCATCGTGCCGATGGCGCAACCGCAGATCGCCGCCGCTTCCTCGTAGGATAGACCTGAGGCACCGATGAGAATCAGCGCCTCGCGCTGATCGTTGGGCAGTTGCTGGAGCGCGCCGTGCAGATCGAGCAGATCCATATGGCCGTTCTGCGCGGGGGCGGTCGCGAGCCGGGTGGCGATGGCTCCGTCGGAATCGGCAACCTCGCGACGCCTTTTGCGATATTCCGAATAATAGAAATTGCGCAGGATGGTGAAGAGCCAAGCCGGCAGGTTGGTGCCCTCGACAAAAGAATCGAGATTGCCCCAAGCCTTCACCAAGGTTTCCTGGACAAGGTCGTCGGCGCGATCGGGATTGCCGCAGAGCGAAACCGCGAAAGCACGCAGATTTGGAATGACCGCGATCAGGTCTTCCTTGATCTGCGCACTCGCTTGCGTCGGTCGCGGGGCTTCTTCTCTGTCTTGCTTATCTAAGCCAGTCACTTGACATCCTTTTTCGGGGTAGTGACTTTGGAGGCGGCCGCGGTCTGCGGCTTGGGTTCGCCACCGGCTTCGAGCTGGCGCAACAAATCGAGGAAGCGGTCGGGGATCGGCTGCATCAGGACATCGTTATAGATGCCGCGCAGCCGCAGCCCGATCTGCTCGGCGATCTCCTGTTTGGGCGCCGACTTGCTACGCACCCGTGCCGCAGAAAGCGTGCTCACCGTGCCGCGGTTCTCCTTTGATGAATTCGCCTCTTTGGCGTTTTTGGCATTCGCCTCTTTGAGATCCACGCCCTTTTCGAACATTCGGCGCTCCGATCCCCGGTGTTCCGGCAAGTCCGCCTTCTTTGCTCTGAGCTCGATTGGTTTCGTCACGGCCGTGCCCTTGCGTCCATTGTCCCGTTCCATCGGCGGGTCCCGCCTCCCGCGGAAGATCCAGAGGTCGTCGCCTCTTGGGGTTGCGGATCGGATTTATGGTCCGGCGGCGCGCCGAACAGCAAATCCAAGCCGCACAACTCCCCTCTTGCAACGCGATGATTCGGCGAAAGTTCCGGGTGGGGAACCAATATTAGACTGGTGCATTAAAAAGCTATGCCGTAATTGGGCCGGGGCGGCAGAGGAGAAGGGATTGATGTCGATTTCGAAAGCCATTTCATCACATGTTCCCTACCTTCGGCGTTTCGCTCGAGCCCTGACCGGCACGCAAGCCGGCGGAGACGCCTATGTGCTCGCGACGCTCGAGGCGGTGGTGGCAGAGCCGGACGCCTTTGCCGAAAGCGCCGATCTGCGGACCGCGCTCTATAGGCTATTCCTCAAAGTCTGGGAATCAATGCCCGTTAACGGCTTTGTCGACCAACTTTCCTTCTCCTCCGACGAAAAAGGCGCGCAGCGTAACTTGGAGGCCATTCCGCTGCGGCCGCGTATCGCCTTCCTTCTCAGCTCGCTCGAAGGATTCGAGACCGGTGAAGTCGCCCGCGTGATGGATTGCAGCCCCGAAGAGGCGGCCGAACTCATCGACCGGGCGGGGAAGGAGATCTCCAATCAGATCCGCACCGATGTGCTCATCATCGAGGATGAGCCGCTCATCGCGATCGACATTCAGATGCTTGTGGAGGAACTCGGCCACAGGGTCGTCAATATCGCCCGGACCCATGGGGAGGCCGTCACCGCGGCACAGCGGAGCAAGCCCGGGCTGATCCTGGCCGACATTCAGCTCGCTGATGGAAGTTCGGGACTCGAGGCCGTCAACCAGATTCTCGGCAATTTCTCCGTCCCGGTGATTTTCATCACCGCCTATCCCGAGCGGTTTCTCACCGGCACGCCGCCGGAGCCGGCCTTCTTGATCACCAAACCTTTCGGAGTCGACAGTTTGAAGGCCGTGATCAGCCAAGCGCTTTTTTTCGACCGGAAGTCGCGGCGCAAGGATCCGGAGACGAGAGGCGCGTTGGTTTAACGCCGACGCTTTGAACGATCGGAAACGATCTAGCCGCTTTCGGATCGCTTTGCGGCGAGTGCGTCCCTTACCGATTTGACCAGGGCCGCGGCGGTAAAGGGTTTGACGACCCAGCCGAGCGGCTTGGCGGCAGCAGCGCGCGAGCGCGTTCCGGCATCGGCATGCGCGGTGGCGAAAATGCTGCGAATGCCGAATCGCTGCAGGAGCTTCATCGCCGCGTCGATTCCATCGCCTCCATGAGCGAGGCGAATGTCCATGAGCACGAGATCGGGCTTTCTTTCGGCCGCGAGTGTCAGCGCATATTCGGCCGTCGTTGCAATCCCGATGACGTTGAACCCGGCCTTGGCCAGCATGTCCTCGTTCTGCAAGCCGACGAAATAATCGTCCTCGACAATGAGAATGCGGGGGCCTTGCTCTGCCGAAACTGCGCCGCTTTCCTCGCCGGCGGCCTCGGCCGGCGGCAGGCCGCCTGGCGTGCGCGAGGCGGACGCGAAGCCGGCTTCATCATCCGGCCCTGCCGAATGCCGAAAAGAAGCGGTGTCGCGTCGATTGCCTGTAACCGTCATGGACACGTAACGCCTCCCCCGCTGCGCAAATCTCCGGCGCGCAGGGTAGCAGCGTCACGCGCGCTTAGGAAGGGTGCGAACGATGTCACGGCCGAAGAGACGGAGCTCGGCCGAACAGCCAGGGGCTTGGCGGATAGCGTCAATCTTTGCTCTCCGTCATTCTGCGCGCGAACATGAAACCCGCGGCAAGCGCGAAGGCAACGAGGGCGAGGGGCCCGACTTGTTTCGTCAGCCCGGCGCCGAGCCTCAGTGCGGCTTCTTCCGGCCGCATGTCCGCTTCGTGCAGCACTGCGATGAGGGGCGCCAGGGTATCGTCGATCTTTTCGGCGCGTTTTGCGCGCGCTGCCGCGGCTTCCTGCGTTGCCGCATCTTCTTTCCGCGGCTTTGGCTTCGACGCTTTCTTGGGCGCTTTCAAGCGGAAAGCGACCAGGCACATGAGAGCGATGAAGATCTCGAGCCCGGCGACGGCGAGCGCCGCAATCGCCGGGCGCGTGATCTCGGCCACCCAAAGATAGAGCGCGACGGACAAAAAGGCGAAGGCGGCGAGAACGAAGATCAGCGCGACGATCAGCAGAACCATGCTGGTCAGCAGACGTCTGCTCGCCGCCTCGAGGAGCGCGGTCCATTCACGCAAGGGGCGGGTGAGCAACCCCATCATTTGTGCGGACGGACCAGAATCCCAATCAAAAAGCCTGCAATGGCGCCGGCGAGAACGGCGGCAAAGGGGCTGCGCTCGATCGTGTTTTCGAGATCTGCCGTGAGTGCGGTCAGACGGTCTTTCGCGTCCGCTGTCTGCGCGGCAAATTTCTGCCGTGCTTCATCGGCGGCGCCGAGCACTTGCGTCTTCGCGGAACTCGCCTGGTTCTGCACGAGCTCGAGCACCGAGGCCGAAAGCTTGGAAATATCCTCACGCAGATTGGCGAGATCGGCGGCGAGGTCGTGCCGGGCCTGATCCTTGATGGTGTCGAAATCTGACATGTCCGTCTCCCTTCCCTAGAGGCGCAAGCCCACTTTGGCGCCAACTCCGGGTGTCGGGCAGCTGCCACCGTGCCGCATCCATAAAAATTAGCCCTAATCATCCGCGCCGGGCGGATCGCGCGATTGGCGGCAGATTCACAGAGAGGTTGCGCCGGTATTTTGTCCGAAATCCAACGGCCAAGGCCGCAAACCGTTCCATGCTGCCGCGGCGGAACCTTCATCGCCGCGGTGCGTTTGGTGAACACAGTCTCAAAGCGGGCCACAATCAGAGGAAGCACGCATGACCGAGTCGATCTCGCTGAACCGGACATCAACCCGTGGGTTTGCGTCAATGGACCCCGAGAAACAGAGAGCGATCGCCCGCAAAGGCGGTGAGAGCGTGCCGCACGAAAAGCGGAGTTTCTCGCAAAATCCGACTCTTGCGGCTCAGGCCGGGCGCAAGGGCGGGCAGAGCGTCAGCCCGAGCAAACGCAGTTTCTCGCAAAACCACCAGTTGGCTTCCGAGGCCGGCCGCAAAGGCGGCCACGCATCGCACGGCGGCCCGAAGGCAGTTAAACTTTAAGATCGCCGCTGGCCTCTCGAGCGGCCGCGCAGGGGCGCGAGAATGTCTCGCGCCCGCATTGTTGCGCCGAGCGTAAGCTTGGCCGTTCTTCGCCTCGCCGAACCTTCCCGACCGGACTTTCCCGATGAGCAGGCTTGCCCGCGGCGGTGCCATGTTATAGTGGCGCAGGCTTAAGCTCGTGAACGGGAAACCTATACGTGCCGGAACGCAAGAAGATCAATTTTCTGCACCTGTCGACCATAGTCGCAGTTTGCATTCTCGTGGGCACGGAAATGGTCGGCGCCTCTTGGGCCGCCGGTTGGGCGCTTGGCGGTCTGTTGCAATTGAGCCCGACGATCGCGCATGTCTTCGAGGGTTTCTTTGCGCTCTGCGGCTTCGTCCTGCTCTTCTATTTCATGCGGGTCGCGATCAAGAACGAACCGATCCGCGAATGAGCCGGACCTGATCGCGCAAGCCCTGCGACCATCGTGAGATGATTCCTTCCGATCGACGGACTTTCCTCAAAGCCGCTGCGGCTGGCGCTGCGCTCGGCCTTCTCGATGCCAAGCCGGCTCGAGCGCAGCTCAAATTCGGTTCCCCGCGTCCCTTTTCTTTCGACCTCTTGAAGGAGAAGGCGCGGCAGATGGCTAAGGAGCCCTATGCCGAACCGGTCCGGCCGGCACCCGAGATCGTCCAGAAAATCGATTACGAGGCCTGGGGCAAGATCAGGTTCGATGCCGATCAGGCGCTATTCGCCAAGGGTCCGGGGCAGTTTCCGGTCAGCTTTTTTCACCTCGGCATGTTCTTTCCCAAAGCGGTCGAGATGTATGCGGTCGAAGGGGGGCAGGCGCGCGAGATTGTTTACGACCCGGCCTATTTCGCCATGCCGGCCGATTCGCCCGCGCGAGAATTGCCGAAGGGCGCCGGATTTGCCGGCCTGCGCGTGCAAGAGGCGCGCGCCGGCGCCCTCGACTGGCGCCAGAACGATTGGGTCGCATTTCTCGGATCCGATTATTTCCGCGCCATCGGCGAATTGCACCAATATGGACTTTCCTGCCGCGCGGTGGCGCTCGATGTCGCGGTCGCCGGCAAAGCGGAAGAATTTCCCGACTTCACCCAGTTCTATATCGACGAATCAGGACCCGAGAACGGCCTCACGCTTTACGCGCTCCTCGAAGGCCCCTCGATTGTCGGGGCCTGCAAATATGCCATGACGCGCGACAAGGGCGTCATCATGGATGTCGAGCAGATCTTGTGCCTGCGGCGCGACATCACGCGTTTCGGCATCGCGCCTTTGACGTCCATGTATTGGTTTTCCGAGACTGTTAAACCGACCGCGGTGGACTGGCGTCCGGAAGTGCATGATTCCGATGGTCTCGCGCTTTGGACGGGAAAAGGCGAGCGGATCTGGCGCCCGCTCAATAATCCGCCGCGCGTCACCGCCTCGGCCTTTCTCGACGAGGAGCCGCGCGGCTTTGGACTGATGCAGCGCGATCGCAATTTCGATCATTATCTCGACGGCGTCTTTTATGATCGCCGCCCCAGCCTCTGGGTCGAGCCAAAAGGGAAATGGGGCAGAGGCGCAATTCAGCTCGTCGAAATCCCGACCGACGACGAGATCCACGACAATATCGTCGCCATGTGGGTCGCCGAGGAGCCGGCGAAAGCGGGCGCTGAGATTGCGTCCGGTTATCGCCTTTACTGGCTCGCGGACGGGCCCTTCCCCGGGCCGCTTGCGCGCTGCGTCGCAACTCGCCTCGGCAACGGCGGCCAGCCCGGGAAACCCCGCCCGAAAGGCGTGCGCAAATTCATGGTCGAATTCCTCGGTGGCCCGCTCGCCGAATTGCCCTTCGGCGTGAAGCCCGAGCCCGTGCTCTGGGCCTCGCGCGGCACCTTTTCCTACGTCTTTACCGAAGCAGTGCCGGATAATGTTCCGGGCCATTGGCGGGCACAATTCGATCTGACGGTCACGGGCGCGGATCCGGTCGAAATGCGGCTCTTCCTGCGGGCGGGCGACAAGATCCTGAGCGAGACCTGGGTCTTTCAATATCACCCCTGGTCGGAGTGCGAGGCCTCCTGCTATCCGAAAATCTGAGCCGAGAGCGGGATACGAAGAACGGATTCGCAAACGCGCTCAATTCGACGTGTGCGGCGGAACTTTTTCGGATCTGTCCTAGTAGCCAGCTACTAAGGTCCTGGTGAACAGGAACTAAACGCCGACGCCGGCGTTTTGCCTGCAGCCTATACGTGGCCTTTCCCAAGCAGGGGACGGATAGCCATGGACCAGATCACCAATGACGAAAAATGGCGGCGAGTCGCTTCTGCCTTGGCGCGCGGACTGTTGGTCGTCGACTCGCGCGACGAGATCGTCTGGATGGACGAAAAGACCCGCCGCAGCATCAATGGCGGCCTGCCGGAATTCTCGCTCCCATCGACTGAAAACGAGCCGGGCATTCCTTGCTTCGTCTCGACGATGGACATCGTGCTTGAGGGCGAGCGCCGGACCGTTTGCGTACTGCGCGAGAGCGGCGATCCAAAGGAAGTCGGGCACGACCTCGTTGCTGCCGTTGAGGCGATCATGTCCGATACGTCTTGGCTTACCCGCACGATGATCGAGAAGCTCAAGGCCTGGAGGCAGGCGAAGCAAGCCTCTGCTCGCTCGTCCGACCTCGACCTCCTCACCGAGCGCGAGCGCGAAATCCTTGCGCTCATTTGCGAAGGCCGAAGTGACGCCGAGATGGGCCGGACGCTCAAGCTTTCCCAGAACACCGTGCGCAATCACGTCGCCTCTCTTTATCGCAAGATCGGCGTCAACCGGCGCAGCGCCGCGATCATCTGGGCGCGGGAGCGCGCGATTACGAGCCACGAGTTCCAGGCGCCGAGAGGGCGCAGACGCGTGAACCACGAGAGCGATCGGTGAGCGCCTACTAGTAGGATTGGTAGCGAATGTCCAACTAGTAGGGATGGTATTTATCGCTCTCTTGCGCGACGCGGTCGGGTGATGTCTTTTGAGCGCATTCGCGTATCACCAGATTGACGTCGCTGCTGCTTACGAATCCGGCGAGACGGGTTGCTTTCCGTCTCGCCTCTTCCGGGAAAGTCGCGATACTCGACCATCGAGGTGATCACTGCGTGCTTTAGGAAGGCGACGCGCGCGTGAGCGGCTTCTTGTTGCGGCTCTACATTGCCGGAAGATCGGCGATCTCTCAGCGAGCCGAGCAAAACCTCTTTCAACTCCAGCGTCTGATCGAGCCCGACTGCAAGGTCGAGATCATCGACGTCGTCACGCGGCCCGAACTCGCCGAGCAAGCCGGCATTCTGGCGACGCCGACACTCTCTTACGAACATCCCGAACGTCCTCGCCGCGTCATCGGCGATCTGAGCGACACCAAACGGGTTCTCGAATTTCTGGGGTTCAGAGCGCAGGAGAAGGATGGTCGCGCAATCGAGCCGAAGGAGAAGAATGCATGAGCGCGCAGGACGCAGAGGTCGAGGTCCCTGACGTGCTGGAGCGCGTCAAGACCGGCGTTGCGGCTTTCGATGAATTGGTGACCGGCGGTTTGCCGCGCGCGCGCACGACCGTCGTGGGCGGCACGCCGGGCAGCGGCAAGACCATTTTCGCCATCCAATTTCTCGCACATGGAATCAGCGAATGCTCGGAGAACGGCGTGCTGGTTACATTCGAGGAATCGCCGGCCGATATCGACTCCAACATGCGCGGTTTCGGTTGGGATTTGACGGCCTGGCGCAAGGCCGGGTGCCTTGCCGTCGTAGACGCCAGTCCACCGACAAAGGACGAACTCGTCATCGGCGATTTCGACCTGCTCGGGCTCTTGTCGCGCATCCAGCATGCCGCGCGGTCGGTCAATGCCAAGCGCATCGTACTCGATTCGCTGACTCAGCTTTTCGATCATTTCATCGGCGATCCGAAAGTTCTGCGTCGCGAGCTCTTTCGCATCACCGATGCGCTCAAGAAGGCGGACCTCACCGTCCTCATGACCGCAGAACGCAATGCCGAATATGGCGAGATCACCCGTCACCGGCTCGAGGAGTTCATTGCCGACAATGTCGTGATCCTGCGAAACGTCCTGCAGCGCGAGAAGCGCCGGCGCACGATCGAGGTGCTCAAGATGCGCGGCAGCCATCACGCCGAGGGCGAGTCGCCTTTCACGATCCTCGGGCGCGACGAAGGCCCGGGCGCCCATGGCCTCGTTGCCGTGCCATTGTCCTCGCTGCGTCTCGAGCAGCAATCGAGCACGGTACGGGTGACGAGCGGCAATCGCGCGATCGATGAAATGTGCGGGGGCGGATTCTTTCGTGACAGCGTCACGCTGGTCAGCGGCGCGACCGGGACGGGTAAGACGCTTCTCGTAACGAACTTTCTGGCAGGCGGCGTTGCCGCGGGAGAAAGGGCGATCCTCTTCGGATTTGAAGAGAGCCGCGGCCAGCTATTTCGTAATGCGAGCGGTTGGGGAGTCGATTTCGCCGCCATGGAGGCAGAAGGAAAGCTCAAGGTCTTTTGTCTCTATCCGGAAGCCCAGGGCCTCGCCGATCACCTCCTCGCAATCCAAAACCTCGTGGACGAGGTGCAGCCCAATCGAATCGCAATCGATTCCATTTCCGCCCTCGAACGCGTCGCGCCGGATGTGGGTTTTCGCGAGTTTCTGATCAGCCTCACCTCCTTCATCAAGAAGCGCGAAATAGCCGGGCTCTACACGGCGACCAGCAAGTCGCTGATCGGGGGCGAGTCGGCGAGCGAACAGCATATCTCGACGCTCACAGATTCGATCATCCTGCTGCGTTACATGCAGGAACAGGACGTAATGCATCGCGGCTTGATGGTGCTGAAGATGCGGGGCAGCGAACATGCCAAGGAGATCCGGCGCTTCACGATCGATGGGAGCGGCATGCACCTCGGAGAGCCGTTCAAGGGCGCGCCCAATGTCTTCTCGAGCGGCGAGCCGGATTATTACCAGCGCTGAGCGCCGGGTAGCATCGGAAATGGCTAGCGCGGCATTCACCGAAAAGGAAATCAGGTTCCTCGTCGAAAAGAACGCGGATGGGATCCTCGTCCTCGATGCAGAAGGAATCGTTCTCTTCGCCAATCCGGCGAGCGAACAGATTTTCGGCCGGGCGCCGGAATCTTTGATCGGCTCGCCAATCGGCGTCCCGCTGGTTAGCGGAGACACTTCGGAGATCGTCATCCACAAGCCCGGCGGAAAACACGTCGACGCCGAAATCCGCGTGGTCGATACGTATTGGGACAATCGGCCGGCGCGCCTCGCCAGCATTCGCGATATTTCCAGGCGCAAGGCGCAGGAAGAGCAGTTGCGCCATTCGAGCAAAATGGAAGCCATCGGGCGGCTGACGGCCGGGATCGCGCATGACTTCAACAATCTTCTGACGGTTGTGCTCGGCAATCTCGAACATGCGCAGCGTCAGACCGACGATGAGCGGCTCGCGGTCGCGCTCGACAATGCGGCACACGGCGCACGCTTGGCCGCGGTCCTTACGGAGAGACTTCTCGCATTTGCGAGAAAGAAGCCGCTCGAGCCGAAACTCGTCAGCCCGAACTCGATCGTTGCCGGAATGTCCGAGCTGCTTCAGCGCACTTTGGGAGACACGATCAATATTCGCACGGTGCTTGCCGAGGATCTGCACCGGGTCGAGGTCGACCAGACGGAGCTCGAAGCCGCCATCCTCAATCTCATCGTCAATGCGCGCGATGCGATGCCCTCCGGCGGAGAGGTGATCGTCGAGACGGCCAATATCGAACTCGATCACGCCTATGCGGCGCGCGAGACGGAGATCGCGCCGGGACCCTACGTCATGATCTCGGTTACCGACAGCGGCGTCGGCATGTCGCCTGAAATCTTGCGCCAAGTCTTCGAGCCCTTCTTCACGACCAAAGAGGGCGGCAGAGGCACCGGTCTGGGACTGAGCCAAGTCTATGGTTTCGTCAAACAAAGCGGCGGCCACGTGAAGCTCTATAGCGAGCCCGGCCACGGAACCATCGTCAAGATCTACCTTCCCAAAGCGATGGGCGATCCTTTCTCGCAGGAACCGTCCATCGAACAGACGGAGCCTCTTTCGACGGGGCACGAAACAATCCTTATCGTCGAGGACGACCCCGATGTGCGCGCTTATGCGGCAAGCGGCCTGCGCGGGTTGGGCTATAAGGTCTTCGAAGCCGGCGAGGCATCGTCGGCCCTTGAAATCATCGAGAACGAGCCGACGATCCAACTGCTCTTCACCGACCTCGGCCTGCCGGGCGGAATGGATGGAAAGGCTCTGGCCGCTTGCGCGCAAAGCATGCGCGAAGGGCTCAAAGTCTTGATCACGACCGCCTATGCCGGAAGCGCCCTCGTCCACGAGGGGCGGCTCGATCCGGGGGTCGATCTCCTCAGCAAGCCGTTTACCCTCGGCTCGCTGGGCAGACGCCTGCGTGAAATCCTCGATCGCCGCTCAAGCCGTAAGGCCGGATCGGCACGCGTCCTCGTAGCGGAAGACGAAGTGCTGCTGCGCATGTTCATAGCCGACAGCCTCGCCGATCACGGCTACGAACTCGAACAGGCGGGAAGCTGCGCGGAGGCGATGGCCAAATTCCGCGCTCTATCGGGCGATCTCGCCGCCGCCATCATCGACCTCGGCTTGCCGGATCGGCCGGGCGACGAGCTCGTTGCCGAATTGCGGGCGGTAAGCCCTGACCTGCCGATCATCGTGACGACCGGGCTCAGCCAAGCGGACGTCGCGGCCCGTTATGTGCGGGATAGGCGCCTTCGGGTGCTCGGCAAGCCTTTTTCGCCTCAGGCTCTGGTTGACGCGTTGCGCGGATTGGTGGTCTAACCGCACTTGATCTGCGTCGCCGCACGCAGGATCGATCTTCGGAGGCCTCGCCTAGGATGTCACGCCGGCCGCTTAGATCCATCTTGGTCCTGGCTTTCCTCGTGCTCGGCTCAGCTTGCGGCGCGCACGCGACAGGGACGGATATTGGCAAGCCCTGGCTCTTCGGCCGTGGCATCGCCTGCGATGCGAGCCTGCTGCCCTGGCGCTCCGTTTGGTTTGGACATTTTTCCGGCGGCCTTGCCACCTATCAGTCCGGGGCACCCGCCGCCTCCGTTATTTGGCAGGACCAAAAGCTCTGTTTCCCCTCGCGTCGTGAGTGCATGGCTTGGCAGCGCGCAGAACGGCGACGCTTTTCGGGGATTGAAGGCTACTGGACCTGCATGATCCTGCGCTGATTCGTCCCGCGTGCCCTTCGACACCTCCACGCGCCGCCGGCGCGGAAATACCTATATGTGCAAGACATGTTCGATCGACTGAAGACTTTCATGGCCGAACTCGCCGGCACGCCGGCGGCGCGCGAATTCGGCGAGGATGATTATCGGCTGGCGACTGTCGCCTTGCTGGTCCATCTCGCCAAGGCTGACGGGCCTTCCGACGCACCGGAGCGCCGGCGGCTGACCGAAATCATCGAGAAAAATTTCGGGCTCGATCCGGTCGAAACCGAGCGACTCATCCAATCGGCGGAGGCGAGCGACAAGGAAGCCGTCGATTTCTATCATTTCACCCGCGTTCTCTGTCGCACGTTCGATCAGGCCGGCCGGCTCAGGATCATCGAAATGATGTGGGAGATCGCCTTCGCCGACGGCGTCATCCACGAGGTCGAAGAGAATATCGTCGCGCGCATTGCCGAGCTTTTGGGCGTCTCGGCGCACGACCGGGTAACGCTGCGCCACCGGGTCGCGGTGCAGCCGGTGGGCACGCCATTTGGAGGGCCTTGGGCGGCCGCAGTCAAGGAATAGTCCTGCCATAAACCTGCCGATGAATGCGCTCACCAAGCTCGGTCGATTGGCGCGCGATCCTCATGCTTCAAAGACTCAATTCTCGTAAAATCCTCGCCGTTCTCCACCAGGCGCATTCGAGCCCGGGCCGATTCGGACGCCTTCTTGCCGCGCTGGGATTCGAGCTCGACATCCGCCGCCCGCGCTTCGGCGATCCTCTACCGGCGACCCTCGCCGATTATGCCGGCGCCATCATCTTCGGCGGACCGATGAGCGCCAATGACGAAGAGGATTGGCTGCGTCGCGAGATCGATTGGATCGGCGTGCCGCTGAAAGAGGACAAACCGTTCATCGGCATTTGTCTCGGCGCGCAGATGCTCGCGCGTCATCTCGGCGCCCGCGTCTTTTCTCATCCGGAGGGTAGGGTCGAGGTCGGCTATTATCCGGTAAAGCCCACAGACGATGGGCACGGGCTATGTGCCTGCCCATTTCCCAACCACGTCTATCAGTGGCATCGCGACGGCTTCGATCTGCCGCGCGGGGCGGCGCTGCTTGCTTCGGGGGAGGATTTCGACGCGCAAGCGATCCGCTGCGGATCTGCCTTCGGCTTTCAGTTCCATCCCGAAGTCACCTACGCGATGATGTGCTGCTGGACGGTTCGCGGCATCGATCGCATGAATCTGCCGGGTGCTCATCCCCGCCATCTCAATCTCGAGGGCTGGTACCGGCACGACGCCGCGGTGGCGCGCTGGCTCGATGCCTTTCTGCCGGCTTGGATCGAGGGGACCTCAGGCGCGCAGTCGCGCCAAGCGGCCACATCTCCCGAGACGCCCGCGCAGGGAGCGCAGATCCGCGGTCCGGCGGCTTTGGATCCCGGGTCGGCGCTGCGCGCCGTCCGGGAAAGCGCGTGACGTTGGAATTGGTGCCTAGTCCTCGTTCAGCGGATGGAGATCGCGCACCATCGCCTTCATCCGCTGATCGAGCACATGGGTATAGATCTGCGTCGTCGATATATCGGCATGCCCCAGCAATTCCTGCACGATGCGCAGGTCGGCGCCGTTCTGCAGAAGGTGACTCGCAAAAGCATGGCGCAGCACATGGGGGCTCACGCGCGATGCCGCAATTCCGGCCAAGGCTGCCACATCCTTGAGGTCGCGCGCGAAGGCCTGCCGGCTCAAATGTCCGCTTGCGTCCTCCGCCGGAAAGAGCCAAGGGCCGCCGCCCAGGCCCTTCTTCTCAAGGAAGCTGCGGTAGACCGCGATTGCGCGTTTTGCCGGATCGGAAATGGGCACGAGTCTTTCGCGACCTCCTTTGCCGCGGATGAGGAGAAGCGGCTCGGTGCGGCGCGCGGCGCTTTTCGGCAGCGCGACAAGCTCTGAGACGCGCAGACCCGTCGCGTAGAGGAGTTCGAGCAGGCAGGCGGTGCGCGCCGCGTGCAGCCGCGCTCTTTCGGTCTTTGCCGTTTCGATCGCCGCCTGCGCAACACCGAGCAGGCGCTCGACTTCATCGATCGACAGAATCTTGGGCAGACGCGGGCCCCGGCGCGGCCCTTCGAGGATCAGGGCGGGATCGTCGCCGCGCAGGCCCTCCGCATAAAGGAAGCGATGAAACTGGCGGATCGCCGAGAGTCGCCGCGCGCTCGTCGTCGCCGAAAACCCGCGGCCCTTGAGGCTGCGCAGATAGGCCCTGATGCCGTCGGTATCGACGTTGAGCGCCGATTTGCCTGCCTTGCCGATCGCCGCCTGATAATCGGTAAGATCTCGCGTATAGGCCTCGAGCGTATTGGCCGCCGCGCCGCGCTCCGCTGCCATCATCTCGAGAAAGGCGTCGCGCTCCCTCGACATCGGGATCCTACTTGTTGAGACGCGCGGCCGGCACGTTCTGGATGATTTCATGCGGCTCAGGCGTGACGAAGGTGACGAGCGCGAGCATCGCGCCGTAAGCGAGGCCCGCAAGCAGCGCCACCGTCAGCAGGAGGCGAAAAAGACTCGGCACCGCCCTCTCCGAATCGATCCGATTCTCGCTTGTTATACGGCCTCGGTTAAAGGCGTGCATCGCTTCGGCGGAGCGCCGGGACGGCCAAAGCGAGCCGGCCGTTCGGGCCGCGGCCGCTCGCAAGACGGGAATTTCCACAAAATCATATACAAAAACAACAGCTTACACCGCAGGCCCGGGGTCTCAGACCGAACCGGCGGCATCCGCACCGCTTAAATTGACGCGCTCGGCGTGTTACATCAGCGTCAATGACCCTCGGAATTAAATCGAGCGACGGTGAAGAGCCGGATGCGCGCGCCGGCCGCCTCGTTGCGGCGCTCGGCCAGCGCACGATTGTCCTCGTTGGCCTCATGGGTTCTGGCAAGACGGCGATCGGCCGGCGCCTGGCGCAGAAGCTGGGCCTCGAATTCGTCGATTCCGATCTCGAGATCGAGCGCGCCGCCGGCCTGACCATTCCGGAAATCTTCGCCCGTTATGGCGAACCTTATTTTCGGGACGGCGAGCGGCGAGTGATGGCGCGGCTGCTGACAGGGGGACCCTGCGTCGTGGCCACGGGGGGCGGGGCCGTGATGAGCGAGGAGACACGGGCGAAAATCCGCGAAACCGGCGTCTCGGTTTGGCTGAAGGCCGAGCTCGACATCCTCTGCCGGCGGGTGCGCAAGCGCAATCATAGGCCGCTGCTGCAGAATGTCGATACCGAGGCGACGCTCAAGCGGCTAATGGAGGAGCGCAACCCCATCTATGCGCAATCGGACATTGCGGTTGTCTCGCGCGAGGGACCGCACGATGCCGTGGTGGAGGACATTCTGGCCGGTCTCGAATCGCATCTCGGCAGCGGCCAATCGAGCGAGGCCCCGATGCCCGCCGCCGCCTTCGAGCGCGTGCCGGTAGATCTTGGGCCGCGCAGCTACGATATTCTGATCGGCGACGGCCTGATCGGCGAGGCAGGAGCGCATCTTCAGCGGCTCGCGCCGGGCGCTGCCGCGGCGATCGTGACGGACGAGAACGTCGCGCGCCATCATCTGGCCAATCTCGAATCGAGCCTCGAGGCGGCGGGCATCCGCCACCAGAGCTTCATGGTTCCGGCCGGGGAGGGATCGAAATCCTATGCAAGTTTCGAGCGGGTCTGCGACGCGGTCCTCGCCGGCCGGTTCGAACGCGGCGATTGCATCATCGCCCTGGGCGGCGGCGTCGTAGGGGACCTTGCCGGCTTTGTCGCGGCGAGCGTGCGGCGCGGCATGCGGCTCATCCAAGTACCGACTTCGTTATTGGCGCAGGTCGATTCCTCGGTCGGCGGCAAAACGGGGATCAATTCTCCACACGGCAAGAATCTGATCGGCGCCTTTCATCAGCCGCTTCTCGTTCTGGCTGACACCGCCGCGCTCGTCACGCTGCCGATGCGCGAGTTCCGCGCAGGCTATGCCGAAGTCGTCAAATACGGGCTCATCCGCGACGCGGGATTCTTCGACTGGCTCGAAGCCAACTGGCGCGATGTTTTCGCCGGCGGTCCCGCGCGGATTCATGCGATCGCCAAAAGCTGTGCGGCGAAGGCGGCAGTCGTCGCGGCCGACGAGTTTGAATCGGGCGAGCGGGCGCTGCTCAATCTCGGCCATACTTTTGCGCACGCTTTCGAACGACTGACGCATTATGATGGCGACCGCCTGGTGCATGGCGAGGCGGTTGCGATCGGCATGGCTTGCGCGTTCCGTTTCTCCGTCCGCCACGGCCTTGCCGGCGAGGCGGAAGCCGTGCGCGTCGAGAACCATCTCGTCGCCGCCGGCCTGCCTATTCATATCCATGACATTCCAGGATGGGATGCCGATGCGGCGGCCCTCATCGAGGCCATGATGCAGGACAAGAAAGTCAAGCGCGGTCAATTGACCTTCATTCTGGCTCATGGGATCGGCCGCTGCTTTATCGCGAAGAATGTCGAGGCCGACGATGTGCGCGCCTTTCTTTGCGACGAATTGAGGGAATCGCGCCGGACGCGGTGAGTACGGGATCTTCGCCCATGCACGGCGTGCACGCCGGTTCTTCGACGCTCGAGCTTTGGATAGCCGCTGCGATCGTCGTCTTTTGCATTTTGTTGGCCGCGTTCTTCAACGGATCGGAGACGGCGCTGACGGCCGCCTCGCGCGCCCGCATGCACGCGCTCGAGCGCGCCGGCGACCGTCGCGCGACGACGGTCAACCGATTGCTCGCCAACCGAGACCGGCTGATCGGCGCCGTGTTGCTCGGCAATACGCTCGTCAGCATCGGCTCCTCCGCTTTGCTGACCAGCGTGCTCGAAGAGCTCGTCGGCTATAGCGGCGTCATCTATGCGACGGGCGTGATGACCTTGCTCTTGCTGGTCTTCGCGGAAGTGACGCCGAAGACCCTGGCGATCAATTATCCGGACCGCGTCTCGCTTTTCGTCGCCCCCCTCATCCGCTTTTTCGTCACCCTGTTCGGTCCCATACTCGCGGCCGTGGAAACCATCGTGCAAGGCACCTTCAAGCTGCTCGGCATCGATACAAGCGTAAAGCACGCTCTGCTCTCCGGGCGCGAGGAGCTGAAAAGCACGGTCGATCTTCTGCATCTCGAAGGCGGCGTGCGGCGGGTGGAGCGGGATATGTTCGGCGGTCTCCTCGACCTGCGCGATCTTGTCGTCGAGGACGTGATGGTTCACCGCACCAAGATGTATACGATCGATGCCGATCTGCCGCCGCGGGAATTCGTGCGCGAAGTCGTCGCCTCGCCCTATACGCGGGTGCCGATCTGGCGTGGCGAGCCGGACAATATCATCGGCGTCGTTCACGCCAAGGACCTGTTGCGCGCGATCGACAGATCGGGCGGCGATATCGCGCATCTGAAGGTCGATGCCGTGGCGTTCGAAGCCTGGTTCGTCCCCAACACGACGCGCCTCGAAGATCAGCTGCAGGCCTTCTTGCGACGCAAATCGCATTTCGCTCTCGTCGTCGACGAATATGGCGTGGTGCTGGGGCTCGTTACGCTCGAGGATATTCTCGAGGAGATCGTCGGCGAGATCGCGGACGAACACGATCAATTCGTTCTCGGCTTGCGCCAGAACCCGGACGGATCGGTGACCGTCGATGGCTCTCTGCCGATCCGCGACCTCAACCGTCTGATGAATTGGCATCTGCCGGACGAAGAGGCGACCACAATCGCCGGCCTTGTCATTCACGAGGCGCGTGCGATTCCGGAAATCGGGCAGGTCTTCACCTTCTACGACTTCCGTTTCGAAGTCCTGCGCAAAACGCGCAACCGGATCACGTCGCTGCGCGTGACGCCGGTGGGTCCGCCCAAGGAGGAAGAAGAGGGCTAGGGCGGGATGCTTTCGCTCAATGTGTGATGGGAGCCGCTCTCGCGAC
Source organism: Beijerinckiaceae bacterium (assembly GCA_021324915.1). Lineage (GTDB taxonomy): Bacteria > Pseudomonadota > Alphaproteobacteria > Rhizobiales > Beijerinckiaceae > Methylovirgula. The sequence goes on from JAJPIC010000028.1 coordinate 32,300, forward strand.
TGGGCTCACGCTCTAGACCGCGGCGCGCTCGCGCTTCATCTCCTCTGGCTCCGGCGAGGCGTGGACGAATTGCGCCGCCGCGAGCTTGGTGAACTTGCCGCCCTTGGCGACGAGCTCGCCGAACGTGCCCTGTTCGACGATTCTTCCGTGCTCGAAGACGAAAATCTTGTCGGCATTGCGGATTGTGGCGAGCCGGTGGGCGATGATGAACGTGGTGCGGCCTCGCGTGGCGGTCTGGAGCGCGAGCTGCAACTGGCGCTCGGTTTCGGCATCGAGCGCCGAACTTGCTTCGTCGAGGATCATGATCGGTGGATCCTTGAGCAGAGCGCGGGCGATTGCCAGCCTCTGGCGCTCGCCCCCGGAAAGAGAGCGACCGCGTTCGCTGATCATCGTTGCAAGCCCTTCGCTCTGCAGGGCGACGAAAGCCTTGGCCTGCGCTCGTTCGAGCGCTTGGCCGATCTCCGCCGGATGCGCATCAGGCTTGCCGATTTTCAGATTCTCTTCGATCGACCGGGCAAACAGCATCGGCTCTTGGAATACGACGCCTATATTGCGGCGAAGCCCCGCGAGCGTCATATCGCGAATGTCGGTCCCGTCGATCTTGATGCTTCCCGATTGCGGATCGAAGACGCGGTGCAGGAGGCCGAGCGTCGTCGTCTTGCCGGAACCCGTCGCGCCGACGAGCGCCACCGTTTGTCCGGGCAAGACGTCGAAATCGACGTCGTTGACGGCCATTTGGTCGCGGCCATAGGCAAAGCACACATGGTCGAATGTAACGCGGCCCTTGAGCCGGCCAGGATCGTGCGCGCCCGGAAGGTCGGCGACGCGCGGCTTCATGTCGAGCACGTCGAAGAATTCTTCGATCTTCGGCGCTTGCATGAAGATGCCGTTGATGAATCCGACGACATCGCTCAATTTGGCGATGAGCATGGTCGAAAAGGCCATGAACGTGACGATCTGGCCGATGGTCGCGAGATTTTGCGCATGAAGCCAAATGCCGAGCAGGAAAATCGCCAGCAGCGTGAGGGTTGCCGCGGCGCGCGCGGCGACGACCGCGACCGCCCACCAGGAGAGGACGGGCAATTGCGCGGTGAGCACGGCGTCGATGAGCTGGCCGAACGCCCGCGCTTCGCTCTCGATCCGGGTGAAGCTCTGGATCACCGCGACATTGCCGAGCACGTCGGAAGCGCGCTCGGTAAGGTTCGTATTATAGCGCTCGACGTTGCTCTGCAGAACATGCGTGCGGCGGATGACGAAAATGATGAGCGCGCCGAAGACCGCGACGAGCAGGATGAGCAGGAGGCCGAGCCGCCAATTGACGATGAGCGAAAGCGGCAGGAGCACGAGGAGGGCGATGAAGGCAACGCATTTTTCGCGGAAAAACGAAAGCCAGAGCCAGAACAGCCCCGCCGTTCCGTCGAGCATGCCCTTGAGCAGCCGGCCGGAATGGACGGAGCCGTGAAAGCTCATCGGCAAATGCAGAACATGCTCGAAATAGGCGGCCATGCTGGCGAGGCGGCGCCGGTGCGCCAGCCGGTCGGCATGCAGGCCGACGAAGACCGATCCAAGGATGGAGAAAAGCGCAAATCCGATCCAGGCGGCAATGAGTGGCGCCAGCTCCAAGAGGCCGGGGTTATGATGGGCCGCCTCGCCGGCGCTCATCCTGTCGACGATGCGGCCGAAAAGAACCGGCTCGGCGAATTGCGCGCTCGCCAGCGCGAGATTGCCGAGGACGAGAAAGATCGCGAGCCCGGTTTCCGGGCCGACGAGCCGAAAGGAGCGGAGATAGATGCGTGCGAGCGACATGAGCGATCGAACTTGTGCAATGAGCTGCTTAAGACATCTGCGCCGCGCGCCGCAAGTTCGGCACCGCGGCGCGATTGGCGGCACCGCGAAAATCCGGATGCCTCAACCTATATGAGACATGTCGCCGAAAGGCTGGTCGATCCGATATGGCAGAGCCTGACGATCTCGAGTTCGAAGAAGACGATGATCTCTGCCTCGCCTTCGAGGTTGTGACGGCGGAGTCCGGCTTGCGTCTTGATCGCTTTCTCGCCGATCGCGCCGAGGCGCAGGAGGCCGGTCTGTCGCGCACCCGGCTCAAAAGCCTGATCGAGAATGGCGCGGTATCGCTCGATGGTGCGGGCGTCAAAGACCCTGCGATCAAGGTCAAAGCGGGGCAGAAGATCCTGTTGCGCGTGCCGCCGGCCGGCGACCCATTGCCGCGCGGGGAGACCATGGCGCTCGCCATCCGCTTCGAAGACGCGCATCTGATCGTGCTCGAGAAGCCGGCGGGACTCGTCGTTCATCCGGCGCCCGGTCATGCGACCGGAACTTTGGTCAATGGCTTGATCGCCCATTGCGGCGCGGAACTCTCCGGGATCGGGGGCGTCCGCCGGCCGGGCATTGTGCACAGGCTCGATAAGGACACCTCGGGCCTGATCGTGGTCGCCAAGAGCGATCGGGCGCACCAGGGCCTCGCGGCGATCTTCGCCGACCACGGCCGCAGCCTGTCGCTGACCCGCGATTACCTCGCCTTCGTCTGGGGCGTGCCGGAGCGCCCGGCAGGCACGATCGCTACGGCCCTGGCGCGCCATAAGAGCGACCGGGAAAAGATGGCGGTGGCCCGCGAAGGGCGGGAGGCGGTCACCCACTGGGAGCTGCGCGAAGTCTATAAAGGCGCCGAGGGCGCTCCCGTCGCGAGCCTGCTCTGCTGTTCGCTCGAGACCGGGAGAACCCACCAGATCAGGGTCCACCTCGCCCACATCGGCCATCCGGTGCTCGGGGACCCGCTTTATGGGCGCGGCTTTCGGACCAAGGCGGCGCTTCTTAACCCGGAAGCTCGGGCTGTGCTCGCCGGCCTCGACCGGCAGGCGCTTCACGCCGCAACCCTGGGCTTCATTCACCCGATCACGGGTCGGGCCTGCCTCTTCGAGAGCGCACTGCCGCCCGAGCTCCAGCGACTGCATGACGCGCTTCTCATAGCCGAGCAGATGGTGTAACGAAGCGCCCCCGCGGACGAATAACGAATCGGATCGATTCGCTGCGAAATTTAAGGAAAATTCGCGCGGGAACCGATCGCAATTCTTATCATTTGGCCAGTAGGTCTGAGCGTCGCCCGAATCGGGCGCCGCAAGATCGAAGCAATTGCCGCGTTACGCATTTGTAATTCCTGGTGCTTTGCGCGGCTCTTTCCGGCCGGTGAGAGGCAACCTATATCTAACGTCCGCGCGGTTGGCCTGGGCTGGCGACCGCGCCTTGGCCCGCCGGAACGGGGGCCGGAAGGAGGGATAATGGCAACGACTGCAGCACTTCCAGTGCTCTCGGGGGAGAACGGGCTTTCCCGCTATCTCCGCGAAATCCGGCGGTTTCCGATGCTGGAACCGCAGGAGGAATACATGCTCGCCAAGCGCTGGCGCGAGCACGAGGACCCCGAGGCCGCGCACAAGCTCGTAACCTCGCATTTGCGTCTCGTCGCCAAGATCGCGATGGGCTATCGCGGCTACGGCCTGCCGATCGGCGAGGTCATTTCGGAAGGCAACGTCGGTCTCATGCAAGCGGTCAAGCGCTTCGAGCCGGAGCGCGGCTTTCGGCTTGCGACCTATGCGATGTGGTGGATCAGAGCCTCGATCCAGGAATACATCCTGCGCTCCTGGTCGCTCGTGAAAATGGGCACGACTGCGAGCCAGAAGAAGCTGTTCTTCAACCTGCGCAAGGCCAAGAGCCAGATTTCGGCGCTCGATGAAGGCGATCTGCGTCCCGATCAGGTCGATACGATCGCCCACCGGCTCGGCGTCTCGAAGCAGGACGTGATCGATATGAATCGCCGCATGTCGGGCGATGCTTCGCTCAACGCGCCGTTGCGCGAGGAGGGCGAAGGCGAATGGCAGGATTGGCTGGTCGACGAAAGCGCGAGCCAGGAGAATCTGCTTGCCGAGCGCGAAGAGACGGACAATCGCCTCGGCGCGTTGCACCAGGCGCTCGGTGTTCTGAACGAACGCGAACGGCGGATTTTCGAGGCGCGGCGGCTTTCGGACGAGCCGATCACGCTCGAACAATTGTCGGACGAATTCGATATCTCGCGCGAACGCGTGCGCCAGATCGAAGTGCGCGCCTTCGAAAAGGTGCAGGCGGCGGTCAAGGCCGGCATGGCCAAAGTCGAGCAGCTTTCATCTGCGAAGCCGACTGCCGGCGCTCCCGCGCTCTGACTCGAAAAAGCCGGACAAACAAAAGCGGCGGCTTGCCGGCCGCTTTTGCCGTCGCTATAACGCAGCGCGCAAGGGCTTGGCCCTGTCGGAGTGTAGCGCAGCCTGGTAGCGCACCTCGTTCGGGACGAGGGGGCCGGAGGTTCGAATCCTCTCACTCCGACCATTCGCGCTTATGTGCCGAGCGCGTCGCTCGATGCCGTTCGGCTATTTCCGCTTCCGAGACTTTGTGCCCTTAACCGCAGCCTTCATTGTCGGCACGGATACGGGAATGTCGATCACGCCGGTCCTGAATTCTTTCAGCGCCGCATCCCAATGATCGAGAGCGCGCCCTTCCGGCCGCCCCTCGTGGTCCCAGATTTCATAGGCCCGGGTCCTGACCTGTTCGATGTCAATGTCCATCCTGTTCATCCAAGGAGGTGATGCCGCGCGAATCACGGCGGCGCTAGAGTAACTTTTTCGATTGCACTGCACTAGCACCGCGCATCGCAAGTGGATGGCATCGGCGCAAGCGCTGCCGTAAGAGCGGGGGAAAATCTGAGCGGCCAGAAATCACGTTGCGTCAGCCAGGTTCGACAGCGTCGCGACGGCGGCGGCAGGCGACGACAAGGCTTCTCGGATCCTGGCGGCGATCGGCGCGCGATCGCCGAATCGCTTCCGATCAAAGGGGGATGCAGCGCTCGCGAGGCATAGAACAAATCGCCGTCAGTTCTCGTAAGGCAAGGTGATCCTCACGCAGAGCCCAATCGGCAATTCCTCGAACTCGAGCCGTGCGCCCAGCTGCGCGGCCAATGTCCGCATGAGCCGGAAGCCCAATGCGCCCTCCGTCATTGGGTCCAATCCCTCCGGCAGTCCAACTCCATCATCTGTCACTTCGATGGCAACGCCGTCGGCGGCTTGCCTACATCCGAGCTGCAGCTTACCTGCCACGCCGGTCGGATGCGCATATTTGAGCGAGTTGGTTATCGCCTCGCAGACGATCAATCCGACCGCCACGGCCTGTTTCGGACTTGTGATGCAGCAGGATTCCAGCTCTGCTGCGAGCAACACGCGCTCGCGATTTGCCAGGGACGAGACAATGACCTCGCTGATCTCGCGCAGATAGCTTCCCAAATCGACGCTTGTCTGCCCCTCGCGCCGAACGAGCAGCCTGTGAAGGCGCCCCACCGTCTCGATTCGCGCGCAGATCTCTTCGAGCTGAATACGCACGTCCTCGACCGGCATGCTGTGCCCCGTCGGCAGGCTCGAGGATTGCATCCGCACGAGGCTCGCAATGAGCGCCAAGTTGTTTGCAATTCGATGCTCCGCTTCAACCGCACGGTCGAGCGAACCGTCGGGCTCGAACGCATTGGCTATCAGTCGGAGAGGCATGGGGCGATGATTCCATCGACGCGTGGCACGCGCAACCGAAAAGGAAAGCTAACTGGTTGATTTCTTGGTAATAAGAAAATTCTGCAACCAATGCATCGCTTATAAATTATGCGTTGGAGACCTATGTGGCGGATAATGAGTAGGAATGCAGAGATTCCATAGGAGGTAGAAATGCCGTCCTTGGGTCGGCCGGAACGGCTGCAGATCATGCTGACGGAAGCGGAGTTAACGGCACTTGACAACTGGCGGTTTGCGCGCCGGATGCCGAGCCGTGCGGCGGCAATTCGCGAGCTCCTTAAGCGCGGATTGGTCGCCGAAGGTTTTGAGGAGCCTGATCCGCGGACGAAGTCCAAGGACTTCAGCGTCGTTTCACACGGCAAAGCGCAAAGTTAGGCGAGCGTTTCGACCTGCTGCATCTCGAAAGCTTAAGAGCGCCCCGATCCTCGGGGCGCTTTGCAATGTGAACCTGCTTTCAACGTGCCGGCACCATGAAAGCCACTTTCAGAATTTCGTAGCTTTTGCTCCCCCCGGGCGTATTGACTTCGACGGTATCGCCGACCTTTTTGCCGATCAGTGCGCGCGCCGTCGGCGAGGTGATCGACACCCGGCCCGATTTCACGTCCGCTTCGGATTCTCCGACGATCTGGTAGACCTTCTTCTCTTCGGTATCCTCGTCGACGAGCGTGACGGTGGCGCCGAACATGATCGTCGAGCCGGAGAGTTTCGAAACATCGATGACTTCCGCCCGCAACAGCTTGTCTTCGAGCTCGGCGATGCGGCCTTCGTTCAAAGATTGCGCTTCCTTTGCTGCATGATATTCGGCGTTCTCCGACAAATCGCCGTGCGTGCGCGCCTCGGCGATCGCCTGAATGATCCGCGGCCGCTCGATCTGCTGAAGACGCCGCAATTCCTCTTCGAGGGCGGAATGTCCGTGCGCCGTCATCGGAATTTTGTCCATCACCGATCTCTCGTCTTTTAGCTCTAACGGTCCATTGTTTCGGTAAAATTGCCACGAGGCCTAGAAGCGGCCCCGGCCCCTTGTCCGCGACCCGCCCCGCTCTTGCGGTGCCGGTCGCGGCAAGTTCCTGGAACTTCTCGCGATTCACAGAACACCGGGCGACCGATCCGGCGCCCGGAGCTGCGATTCAGAGGGTCAAGTCTGACCCGTCTCGCAAATCAATTCAAGCAGTCCGCGGGTCCGAGCCGCGCCGTTCATGCAGCGAAATAATCTTGAAGCGCCCGCACTTCGAGGTCCCCGGCCACGTAGGCCGCTATGCCTTGCGAAGCTGCGATCGCACCCGCTACAGTCGTATAATAAGGCACTTTATGCAAGAGGGCGGCACGACGCAGCGAGCGTGAATCGGCCAGGGCCTGCGCCCCCTCGGTTGTATTGAAAACGAGCTGGACGCGGCCGTTTTTGATCGCATCCACCACATGCGGGCGCCCTTCGGAAACCTTGTTGACCCTTTGCGCCGCAATGCCATGCGCCTCGAGGTAGCGTGCCGTCCCGCCGGTGGCGACAATGCCGAAACCCAAGCCCATGAGCAATTTCGCGCAGCCGACGATGCGCGGCTTATCGACATCGCGCACCGAGACGAAAAGCGTGCCGCTCGTGGGCACCTTGGTGCCGCCGCCCAATTGGCTCTTGGCGAAGGCGATGTCGAAGGAACGATCGAGGCCGATCACCTCGCCGGTCGAGCGCATTTCAGGTCCGAGCACGGTATCGACGCCCGGGAAACGGGCGAAGGGAAAGACGGCCTCCTTGACGCCGACATGTGCGATCCGCGTCGGCTGCAAACCAAAATTCGCAAGCGGCTCCCCGGCCATGACCCGGGCGGCGATCTTGGCGATCGGCACGCCGATCACCTTGGCAACGAAGGGCACGGTGCGCGAAGCACGCGGATTGACTTCGAGCACGTAGATCTCGCCGTCCTTCAGCGCGAATTGCACGTTCATCAGCCCGCCGACGTTGAGCGCCAGGGCAAGCTTCCTCGTTTCTTCTTCGAGGAGGGCGATCGTCTCTGCCGACAAGGAGTGGGGCGGGAGCGAACAGGCGCTGTCGCCCGAATGGATTCCGGCCTCCTCGATATGTTCCATGATGCCGCAGATGAAGGCTTCGCGCCCGTCGCAAAGCGCATCGACGTCGACTTCGGTCGCATCGGAGAGATAGCGGTCGAAGAGCAATGGATTTTTGCCGAGCACCGTATTGATCTGGCCGGTCTTGTCGTTCGGATAACGGGCCTTGATTTCGGAAGGGACGAGGCCCGGCAGCGTGCCGAGCAGATAATCGTCGAACGCCGCTTGATCGTGGATGATCGCCATGGCCCGGCCGCCGAGCACATAGGAGGGGCGGACGACGAGCGGCAGGCCGAGTTCGGCCGATACGAGGCGCGATTGTTCGACCGAATAGGCAATGCCGTTCTTCGGCTGTTTCAAGCCGAGCTTGTCGAGCAGCCGTTTGAAGCGATCGCGGTCCTCGGCAAGGTCGATCGAATCGACGCTCGTCCCGAGGATCGGAACTTGCGCTTCTTCGAGCGAGCGGGCGAGCTTCAGCGGCGTCTGGCCGCCGAACTGGACGATCGCGCCGACAAGCCTGCCGGCGGCGCGCTCTTTGGCGATGATCTCGAGCACGTCCTCGCTCGTCAAAGGCTCGAAATAGAGCCGATCGGACGTATCGTAATCGGTCGAGACGGTCTCCGGATTGCAGTTGATCATGATCGTCTCGAAGCCCGCGGCGCGCAGCGCGAAGCTCGCATGGCAGCAGCAATAATCGAATTCGATCCCTTGCCCGATGCGGTTCGGCCCGCCCCCGAGGATCACGATCTTTTCGCGCGGGGAGGGCTCCGCCTCACATGCGGGCACGCCGGCGAAAGGCGCCTCGTAGGTCGAATACATATAGGCGGTCGGCGAAGCGAATTCGGCCGCGCAGGTATCGATCCGCTTGAAGACGGGGCGCACGCCGAGATGATGGCGCAGGGCGCGCACAGCGGATTCTTCGACCCCGGCGAGCGTTGCAAGCCGCGTGTCGGAAAATCCGGCGGCCTTCAGCATGTGCAAATTGGCGCCGTCTTGCGGTAAGCCGAAGGCGCGGACCTTGGCCTCGAGATCGAGGATTTCCTTGATCCGCGCGATGAACCAGGGATCGATCCCGCAAGCCTCGTGAATTTCTTCTTCCGTCAGGCCGTAGCGCAGCGCCTGGGCGACGACGAGCAGGCGGTCGGGCGTCGGGCGCCCGAGCGCCGCGCGCAGAATTTTCTTGTCGTTATCGAGCTCGATCCCCTCGATCTCGACTTCGTCGAGACCGCTCAGGCCGGTTTCGAGCGAGCGTAGGGCCTTTTGCAGACTTTCGGCAAAGGTGCGTCCGATCGCCATGGCTTCGCCGACCGATTTCATCGCGGTCGTCAGAATGGGTTCGGCGCCGGGAAATTTCTCGAAGGCGAAGCGTGGGATCTTGGTGACGATATAGTCGATCGCCGGCTCGAAAGAGGCGGGCGTGGCGCCGCCCGTTATGTCATTGGCGATTTCGTCGAGCGTATAGCCGATTGCGAGTTTCGCTGCGACCTTGGCGATCGGAAAGCCGGTCGCCTTGGAGGCGAGCGCAGAAGAGCGCGACACGCGCGGATTCATCTCGATGACGACGAGGCGGCCATTCTTCGGATTGACCGCGAATTGCACATTCGAGCCGCCCGTCTCGACGCCGATCTCGCGTAAAACCGCGATCGCCGCGTCGCGCATCACCTGATATTCCTTGTCGGTGAGCGTGAGTGCCGGCGCCACCGTGATCGAATCCCCGGTATGCACGCCCATCGGATCGATATTCTCGATCGAGCAGACGATGATGCAATTATCCGCCTTGTCGCGAACGACCTCCATCTCGAATTCTTTCCAGCCGAGCACGCTTTCCTCGACCAGGACTTCGTTGGTGGGAGACGCGTCGATTCCGCGCTCGATGATCTCGATGAACTCTTCCTTGTTGTAGGCGATGCCGCCGCCGGTGCCCCCGAGCGTGAAGGAGGGCCGGATGATCGCCGGCAGACCGATGTCGTCGAGGATGGCGAGCGCGTGCGCCAAGGTCTTCACTTGATGCGAGCGCGGGGTCGCCAAGCCGATGTGCTTCATGGCTTCGCGGAAGAGCTCGCGGTCTTCCGCCTTGTCGATCGCCTCGGCCGTCGCGCCGATCATTTCGACGTCGTATTTTTCGAGCACGCCCATCCGTTTGAGCGAGAGCGCGCAGTTCAGCGCCGTCTGGCCGCCCATGGTCGGCAGAAGCGCGAAGCCGCCGGGCGCCGCGTAGCGCTCCTTGGCGATGATCTTGGCGACGACTTCGGGCGTGATCGGCTCGACATAGGTGCGGTCCGCCATATCCGGATCGGTCATGATCGTGGCGGGATTCGAATTGACGAGGACGATGCGATAGCCCTCTTCGCGCAAGGCCTTGCAGGCCTGTGTCCCGGAATAATCGAATTCGCACGCCTGGCCGATGATGATCGGGCCGGCGCCAATGATCATGACGGTCGAAATATCTATCCGCTTCGGCATGCCTCGGCTTCGCTTTCGCGCGGAATGGAGCGCGCTGGGGTTGCCTTCGCTAGACTAAATTTGCGGCAGTGGGAACCCCAGGCCGGTCGGGTCCGAGGGCCGGGCGCGGGGAGGGACGGCGCTTCAGGAGAGATCGACCGCGTGGCGCTTTAAGTCTTCGAGCGAACAATATTCGAGCGCGCCTTCGTGGGTCGCGCGCAGCACGACGCGCGGCATTTTGCCGGCCAACAAAGCTTCCTGCCAGCGCGGCGCGCAGAGACACCAGCGGTCGCCGGGCTGCAGGCCGGGGAAATCGAATTCCGGCATCGGCGTCGAAAGATCATTGCCGCGCGCCTTGGAGAAAGCGAGGAAGTCCTCGGTCGCAATGACGCAGACCGTATGGCTGCCGACGTCTTCCGGCCCCGTGTCGCAGCAGCCGTTACGATAGAAGCCCGTCAAGGGGTTGAGCGAACAAGGTTCGAGCGGTTCGCCCAAGACATTGCGTCGAGGCCGCCGCCCGCCGCCGGGAACGTCCCTGAACATGTCGACCTCTGCCTCGTCCGATGCGGCGCAGAAAAGCAGAGCCCTCGCGCAAATGCAACCGCCGGCTCACCCTGCCTTGCGGGCCCGCATCCGGCCGCAGAATTCGCGCGAGCGGATAAGCAGCCGCTCCGTCTGTTCCGACAGCGAATTGGTCGCCTGCAGCATTTCCACGGCGATCCGCTGGGTTTCGCCGGTATATTGAGCGACCGCCTGGAGCGTGTTCGAGAGCTGCTGGGCTTCGCCGGCCGTGGCTGAGACATATTCGCCGATCTTGCCCGCCGCCTTTTCGCGCAGCACGGTACCTTCCCGGATCGTCTCGGTGATCGCGCCGATGCGGCCGATGCGCTCGACCGTTACGTCGACGGCCTTGACCACATGTTCGGTCGCGGCCCGCACGCCGCCGATCCGGCCCGCAATATCGGCAGCCGCGCGCGAGGTCTCCTGCGCCAAGGCCTTCACCTCGCTCGCGACGACGGCGAAGCCGCGTCCCGCTTCTCCGCAGCGCGCCGCCTCGATCGTGGCATTCAGGGCGAGAAGGTTGGTCTGATAGGCGACGCCACCGATGAAATCGGCGATCTGGCCGATCGTCTCGACCACCTCGGCAAGTTCATGTGCCGAAGCCGATGTCATGTGCCCGTCGGTCCTCGCCCGCGCGGCAATCTGGTTGGCGCTGAAAAAGTCCTGGTTGGCCGCCTCGATGACCCTGCCGAACTCATGCGCCGCATGCGAAAGCGCCGCGACCATGTCGACACTCGCATGCGAGGATCGGACGACGTGCTTCGTCCTGTCGTCCGTCGCCTGGGCTATGTCGCGCATTGCCGCTGCGTCGCGTTGCAACTCGGTCGTTGCTGCCGACAGAGCGTCGATGACACCGAGGACGTCGCCCTCGAACATATCGACGAAGCGTTCGCGCTCCGCCTGCAGCGCCTGTTGCGATCGAGCCTCGGCGGAGCGCGTTTCGGCCTCGAGCACCTGCAGCGCCTTGCCTTTGTCGCGAAAGACCTGGATTGCACGGGCCACGTCGCCCAATTCGTCGGAATGGCGCGTATAGCCGATCGGCGTGTCGAGATGGCCGGCAGCGAGCTCGCGCATGGCCGCGGCCAGCCGCAGCATGGGGCGGGCGAGCGCCAGAGAAGCCCAGGCGAGCGCCCCGAGGAAGCAGACGATGAAACCGATCGCGAACAAGGCGCTCAGCCGCTGAAAGCGCGGATTGATCACATCGTCGACATGGGCGATGCGGTCGTTCATGTTGCCGGCGATTTCATTGGAGACGTGGTTCAGCGCGGCTTCCAGATCGTCGCGCAACGGCCCGAAACGGTAATCGAGCTGAAACTCGCGCGTCTCGGCACTGGGCTGCTGTTTTGAGAATGTCTCGAGGAAGGCGAGCATCTTGTCGAAGCGGGTCGAAATGCCGTCGAGATCGCCCCGCCATTCGGGCAGGAAGGCGCGCGCGATCGCGATCCAATTGCGGAAGCGTCTGGCCTCGTCGTGGAATGACTCGACCGTCTGCTGCGCATCGTCCGCATCGGCGTGCTCCAGCTCATAAGCGAAAGCGGTGAAATTCGCCTCCGATGCCTTCGCCTCGACGATTGCGACCCGGGCAGGATATTGGCGATGGGTGATGTCCATGAGCACGTCGCGTAGGACGCTGAACTCATGCCAGAAGATCGAAGCGCAGACGGCGGTCAGGGCCGCAAACACGACGATGACCGCGGCGAACTTGTGGATCAGCCGCAATTTCGGAAGGAGCTTGGACACGGGTCGGTGTGCTGGAATGGCCGAATCGGACGCAACGGAAACTACGTGCAAAGGTGTTAGCAAAAGGTGTTGCTTCCGTGTGACAGTTCAAAGAAGAGCGTGCCGGATCGCGTTCTTCGGGGCCATATACTGTCCGTCTGCAACGAGCCCGGACCGGCGGCCGTTTGAGGTTGCGGCTGTGGATGCAGCTGTACGACCGACGTGCCGGCTTGATGCATCTTTCAAGGGCGGATCAAGCCTGGGCATCGCACTTGGTCTTGTGCCGCTCATGATGTTTTCCAGCCACTCTGTTGCATGGAGGTGACAGACTTCGCGGCCTCCCTTTGCTATACATTTTCTCGCTGACGACCTGTATAGCCGGCCGGGGGGCCACGGCTCATCGCACAGGCCGAGGGGAAGGCAAAAGCCCGGTTCATCTCAAGGTGAACCGGGCTTTTTTGCGCTTCAGAGACCGCGGATTTGGTTCGTCCTCGAGGACCGCTACACCAGGCTTGCGCAAAAGCGCTGGATCTTGTGGCAGGCGTCTTCGAGCACTTCTGTCGAGGCCGCATAAGAAATGCGAAAATTCGGCCCCAAGCCGAAGGCCGACCCCTGCACGACGGCAATGCCTTCCGCTTCGAGCAGAGCCGAGACGAAATCCTCGTCAGTCTCGATCTTCCTTCCTTCAGGCGTCTTGCGGCCGATCGCTTCGGCGCAGGATGGATAGACATAGAAAGCGCCTTCCGGCGACGGGCAGGTGAGATATTTCGCCTGGTTGATCATCGAGACGACGAGGTCGCGGCGCTTCTCGAAGATCTTGCGCCGCTCCGGAATGAAATCTTGCGGCCCGTTCAACGCTTCGACCGAGGCCCATTGTGCAATCGAACAGGCGCCCGAAGTCTGCTGGCCCTGCAGCATGTCCATGGCTTGAATGAGCTTGGCGGGGCCGGCGGCATAGCCGATGCGCCAGCCGGTCATGGCATAGGCCTTCGATACGCCGTTCATGGTGAGCGTGCGATCCATCAGGTTCGGCTCAACCTCGGCCGGCGTCGCGAATTTGAAGTCGCCATAGGTCAAGTGCTCGTAGATGTCGTCGGAGAGCACGTGGACATGCGGATGGCGCAGGAGCACGTCGGTCACTGCCTTCAGCTCCGAATAGGTATAGGCGGCGCCCGACGGGTTCGACGGCGAGTTCAGGATCAGCCATTTGCTCCGCGAGGTGATCGCGCGCTCCAAATCCTCGGCCTGAAGCTTGAAGCCGTGCTCCATCTTCGTCTCTATGGCTACGGGTGTGCCGCCGGCAATTGCAACCATGTCGGGATAGCTCACCCAATAAGGCGCCGGGATGATCACCTCGTCGCCCGGATTGACGGTGGCGAGCAGGGCGTTGAACAGGATGTGCTTGCCGCCGGTCCCGACGATCGTCTGCCAAGGCTTGTAGTCGAGCCCGTTCTCGCGCTTGAACTTCGCCACAATCGCCTCACGCAGAGGCGGGATGCCGGCGACTGGCGTATATTTCGTCTCGCCGCGCATGATGGCGGCAACCGCGGCTTTTTTGATGTTCTCGGGCGTGTCGAAATCGGGCTCGCCGACCGACAGCGAGATGATGTCGCGTCCGGCATTTCTGAGATCGCGCGCCTTCTGCGTCGCCGCGATGGTCGCAGACGGCTTTACGCGAAGCAGCGCATCGGAAATGAAGGCCATGATGGCTCCTGGTACCTGATTGCGGGCCAAACTAGGGGCGTGAGCCTGGCGCATCAAGCTCGTGATTGCCGCATCCGCCGGCGCGCCCGCGCCCCGGATCTGAGCAATTCTTAAGGCGCGCCGCGATCATCTCGCGACACGATCGCATGTTCGAGACCTTGCGGCGCGGCGCTTGGGTGACGCGCGAGCGCCTGACAACCGATCCCCTCGTCTTGCGCGTCCCTTTGCGGGGACAATAGATCTTCCGCTCGGGGCAATCATTGCCCCTGTTCTTCTTCGTCGGCCTCTTTCGGTGCTCCGAAGCGAGGGATTGCGCGGAAGAACTCCCTCTCGGAGACAGCGCGGAAGTGTCGGCCGAGAGCGCAATTCGCTCAGGTCGCGATGTGTCGAAGCCCGGGCCAACGAGCCGCTGGCGTCAGCGCAAGGCGCACGAATTCGGTTGCATTCTTTTCACCACAATCGCCGGAAAATTTTCGTTTGACCCAATGCCGTGAAGACCCGTAACGCGCTTGCGAAAAATTCGGCCAAATTCGCGTTCGCAGCAAAGCGGCTTTCCCTCGCGCGGATGAGATTCATCCGGCTCTCTTTGAGAGAATCGTTGTTTTTGCTGGGTCTTCAACTCAGGGAACCGCGGCGTTGCGGCTGCGTTCCTCAGTCAAGCCGAGCGAAGCGGTCACCGAAAAGTGACCCCTCGCAGATCTAGCGCGAGGCGATTCGCGAGACTATTTCAGCACGGTCAACAAAATTGTTGCGGAGTCCGCAACTTTTCCTTGGACTGTTGTGTTAAAGTTACGCATGAGTTTTTTACCTCGGCCGGCGATTGATTGAGCTCCGTCAAGACTGCGTTGCGTCAAACAGCGTAGTGCAGAGACGGGAGGGGCAAAGACCGGGTCGTCTCGAGGTGGGTGCTGGAGGGAGAGTTAACAATGTCTATCGCCGATCATTTCGATCATGCACCGGACGCCGGGTTCGTCCGTTCCTATGATTCACAAGCCGCTCGTCGGCAATTCCAAATTTCTCTTGTTCTTATTCTGATTTTGACGCTGGCGGCGTTCGCGCTCGGGCTCTTGGTTCGCTTCGACGAACCGGCCGGAAGCAACGCTCCGGCCCCTGCCACGCATGACGTTCATTTTGCCGTAGCTTCAACGGATTTGCAGGGCTAAGGCGCCTTCGGGGCGCTTGCAAGCCTCACGACCCCCGATGCCCCCGTAGGGTGGTTGTGCCTGGGCCGCGTTCCACAAGGACGCGGCCCTTTTCTTTGATCCGCAGCTCCATTGCCCTCCGGTTGCCTCTTTTGAATCAATCATTCGGTAGGGCGCAGGCCCTAAGCTGCGCGCATGACCAAACCTACGTTCGGCCGGCGCGGCCTTTCGCAAACCAAGCAAGCTTCCTTCGCTGCGAGCCTGCCGGAGCAGCGTTCGTTGCCGCCCGATCTCGTCGCCGCGATCTTGCAGCCGGCGGGCCAAGAGGCCGCCGTCGAGCGATCAAGGGTGACGAAAGTCGGCTGGTCGTTCCGCGGCGCCGTTCTAGCGGGCCTGATCGTCGGCTTCCTGAATGCCGCAGTTCACGCGACCGGCGTCCTGGATGTAGGCGATGGACTTGTCCAGAACGTGTTGGGCGACGCGAAAGTGCCGGTCGCGGTGCTCCTCGCGGCCGCCGGGCTTTGGAGCGGCGCGCGCGCCAGCGCCTTCGTGCTCCTCTTCGCCCATGCTCTGCTCGATCGGCTGGGGCGCACGGGCTATCTCGCCTACGCGCTTGCCGGAGCCGCGGCCTCCGGCGGCTATTCGCTGATCGCTGCCGCTTTCGGGGCGCAGCACTCCTTGGTGCTCGATCTTGCTTCCGGCGCGGCGGCCGGTTTCTTTTATCGCCTGTTCGCCACTTCCGAGCGCGGCTGAGCCTTACTCACCCGCGCTGACGCTCACCAGTTTCGGCTGCGCGCGATAGAGATCGGGATACATCCGGCGCAGATTTTCGATCTTCGGCAGGTCGTTATAGGCAATGTAATCGTCGTCCGGATGCAGTGCGGCAAAGTTCTGATGATAGGCTTCCGCCGGATAGAATCCGCGGAAGGGGTCGACCTTGGTGACGATCGGGCGGGAGAAAACGCCGGCGCTATTGAGCTGGGCAATATAGGCGCGGGCCACGCGGGCCTGTTCCGGATTCGTGGCGAAAATCACCGACCGATATTGGCTGCCGACGTCGGGTCCCTGCCGGTTGAGCTCGGTCGGGTCCGTTGCGACCGAGAAATAGAGCTGCAGGATCTTGCCATAGCTGATTACGCGCGGATCGAAGCTGATGCGGACCGATTCGGCGTGTCCCGTCTGGCCAGTGCCGACGAGCTGATAATGGGCGCTGTCTTTCCCCCCGCCCGAATAGCCGGAGACGGCTTCGCTCACACCCTTCACATGCTGGAAGACGCCCTGCACACCCCAGAAACAGCCGCCGGCCAAGACGGCCGTCTCTGCCGTCGATGTGGTCCTTTCGTCGACCGCGGGCGGGGGGACACGAGCCGGGTCGGCTAAGGTTGGATGGGCCGACCAGAGGAGCGCGGCTGCGAATGCGCCCGCGCAGAAGGTCGAGGCAAGGAGTTCGAATCGGCGGTTCATGACTTGCTCCTATCCAGGAAAGCGGGCGGTCAGGCCGCGGCCGGCACGAATTTGAGCGCGAGGCCGTTCATGCAGTAGCGCAGGCCGGTCGGCGGAGGCCCGTCATCGAAGACATGGCCGAGATGGCCGCCACAGCGCCGGCAGGCGACGGCGGTTCGCACCATCCCGAGGGAATTGTCGGCGGCCGTGATCACAGCATTGTCGAGCGGCTTCCAAAAGCTCGGCCAGCCGGTGCCGCTCTCGAATTTCGTCTTCGATGAGAAGAGGGGCAGGTCGCAGCCGGCACAAGCGAAGGTGCCGGTGCGGTGTTCATTCAGCAAGGGACTGCTGAACGCCGGCTCCGTTCCTTGCTCGCGGAGCACATTATATTGGGCGGGGGTCAGAAGCTTGCGCCATTCGGCATCGCTATGCGTGACCTCGAACGTCGGCGCGGCCCCGGCGGGCTGCGGCCGAAAGCGGATTGCGAGCGCTGCCGCCGCCGCTCCGGCAAGAAAGATATTTCTGCGGGTGAACATGGGCTTCCTCCGCCCTGATCTGGGTTCTGTCGAAATTCAGCGCCGCTTGCCCAGCGGCGCCTGTGGGCTTAGCTCCCGATCACAGCTACGAAGCGAAAGGTCTCCTGGTTACGCGCCGCCGGCATCACAAGCCGGTGAGGGCGGCCAAGATCTGGCTCCGCAACCGTTCCAAGCTTCTGCCCCTCGGAATTCATGGCTCCGCCTCTTCTCACTTTGCAATCCATCTCTTTGAGTTTCGGCGGCACGCCGCTCCTGAGCGACGCCGAACTTTACGTTTCGGCGGGCGAGCGGCTCTGCCTTGTCGGGCGCAATGGTTCCGGCAAGTCGAGCTTGCTCAAGATCGCCGCGGGCTTGATCGAGCCTGATTCGGGCCGCCGCTTTCTGCAGCCGAATGCGCGGCTGCGCTATCTCGCGCAGGAGCCGGACTTTCTGGGCTTTGAACATGCGCTCGCCTATGTCGGCGCAGACGAAGACGGGAGCGCCCATCGTGGCAAGGCGCTGCTTGCCGAACTCGGCCTCACGGGTGCGGAAGACCTTCAACTGCTGTCCGGCGGACAGGCCCGGCGCGTGGCGCTCGCCCGCGTGCTCGCGGCCGAGCCCGACATTCTGCTGCTCGACGAACCGACCAATCACCTCGACCTGCCGGCGATCGAATGGCTCGAAGCCAAGCTCGCCGCCATGTCGTCGGCTCTGGTTCTCGTTAGTCACGACCGGCGCTTTCTGCAGAACCTGTCGCGCAAGACGGTCTGGCTCGACCGCGGGCGCACATTATCCCGCGATTTCGGCTTCGCCGAATTCGAAGCCTGGCGCGATCGTCTGCTCGAAGAAGAAGAGACCGAGCGTCACAAGCTCGAGCGCCGCATCGCGGCAGAGGAGGATTGGCTGCGCTACGGCGTGACCGCACGGCGCAAGCGCAATCAAAAGCGCTTGGCGCGGCTCGAGTCCATGCGGCGCGCGCATCGCGAAGAGCGCCGGATTCAGGGGAGCGTCAGGCTCGCGGCCAGCGATCCCGAAATTGCGAGCAAGCTCGTCATCGAAGCGCGCCATATCGCCAAAGCCTACGAGGGCCGGCCGATCGTCAAGGATTTCTCGATGCGCATTCTGCGCGGCGACAGGCTCGGCATTGTCGGCGCCAATGGCGCGGGCAAGACCACATTGGTCAATCTGCTTTCCGGCGCTCTTCCCCCCGATTCGGGCAGCGTGCGGCACGGGGCCAATCTGGTGCTGGCTAGCCTCGATCAGAATCGCGCGAGCCTCAATCCGCAAACGAGCCTGAAGGACGCTCTGACCGGCGGCGGCAGCGATTATGTGACCGTCGCGGACAAGCGCAAACATGTCATGAGCTATATGAAGGATTTTCTGTTCGCTCCGGAACAGGCGGGCACGCCGATCGGGCGTCTTTCGGGCGGCGAACGCGGCCGCCTGATGCTGGCGCGCGCGCTCGCCCGTCCAGCCAATCTTCTCGTTCTCGACGAGCCGACCAATGATCTCGATCTCGAGACGCTCGATCTGCTCCAGGAAATGCTCGCCGACCATAAAGGAACCGTGATCCTCGTGAGCCACGATCGCGATTTCCTCGATCGCGTCGCAACCTCCGTTCTCGTTGCAGAAGGCGAAGGGCGCTGGCGGGAATATGCCGGCGGCTATTCGGACATGGTGGCACAGCGCGGCGCCGGCATCGTCGGCAAGGTCGCGCAAGAAAAGACCAGGCCGAAGCCCGCGAAGACGCCCGAGCCAAAGCAGAAGCGAAAGCTTTCGTTCAAGGAAAAGCACGCGCTCGACACCCTGCCGGCGCGGATGGCCGAGTTGCGCGACACCATAGCGCGGTTGAGGACAATTTTGGCCGATCCCGATCTCTATCGGCGCGACAGGATGAAATTCGAAGAAACTTCGAAGGCCCTGGCCCGCGCAGAGGCGGATCTCGGCAAGGCCGAGGAGAATTGGCTCGAACTCGAAATCCTGCGCGAGGAAATAGAAGGCTGAAGCGCGATGGGATCTAAACGCCCGAGCAGATCCCTTTCGGAAA
Source organism: Beijerinckiaceae bacterium (assembly GCA_021324915.1). Taxonomy (GTDB): domain Bacteria; phylum Pseudomonadota; class Alphaproteobacteria; order Rhizobiales; family Beijerinckiaceae; genus Methylovirgula. Next base: position 51,525 of record JAJPIC010000028.1, read on the forward strand.
ATCGGTTCCCACTTTTCCGGACCATGCTCTTTGGGTGAGCATGGTCTTCATCGGAAAACCGGTTCCCACGTTTCCGGACCATGCTCTTTGGGTGGGGAGCATGGTCTTTATCGGAAAACCGGTTCCCACTTTTCCGGACCATGCTCTAGTGTGCGCTTTTTCGCCCGCCGCTCTAGCGGAGCTCGCGTGAATCTTGCTAGAGCAAGAGCTCCCGCGCAAAGGACCAGGATCCTTGTTCAACAAGCTCTACCAATGGACGATCTCGCTGGCCGAGAGCCGGCATGCGCCTTGGGCGCTCGGCCTCGTGGCCTTTGCCGAAAGCTCGTTCTTTCCGATTCCGCCCGATGCGATCCTCGTGCCCATGTCGCTGGCGAAGCCGAAGCGGGCGCTCTTCTATGCGCTGATCTGCACCTTAGCTTCCGTTGCCGGCGGTTTGCTCGGCTATGCAATCGGCGCATTACTCTTTCAGACGGTCGGCAAATGGCTGATCAATCTTTACGGCTATGGGCCGCGCGTCGCGGAAGTGCGCGCCGTCTATGCGCATTGGGGCTGGGCTTTTATCCTGATCAAGGGCTTGACGCCGATTCCATTCAAGATCGTGACGATCACCAGTGGATTGCTCGCCTATAGTCTGCCGCTCTTCATCATTTTCTCGCTGATCACGCGCGGGGCGCGTTTCTTTCTCGTGGCGGCGCTGCTCAATCGCTATGGCCAGCCGATCGGCGCGGCGCTCGAAAAATATTTCGGCTATTTCCTGATCGTCCTCGCCGCCGCGATCGTGATCGGCTTCTGGATCGGAACGCATTGGATGTGAGCATGGCGCGCGTCGAAGTCCTGCGTATCGCGATTGCGATCTTCTTCATCGCGGCGGCGACGATCGCCGGCGCCTTCGCGTTTCAGGCTTCGGGCTATATCCCCTGCGAGCTCTGCCTCAAGGAGCGCATTCCCTATTACGCCGGCATGGGACTGGCGCTCATCGCAATCCTGCTCGCAATTCGCGGCCCGCGCGCGCTCTTGCCTGCGTGCTTCGGCATTTTGTTCTTGGTCTTCGCGGCCGGCACCGCGCTCGGCGTCTATCATTCAGGGATCGAATGGGGCTTCTGGCCGGGGCCGGCCGATTGCACCGGCAGCATGAGCAAAGCAAGCTCCATGCAGGAATTCCTGCATCAGTTGAATACGATCAAGGTCGTGCGCTGCGACGCCGCCGCGATCCGGATTCTCGGTCTTTCGCTGGCGGGCTGGAACGCCGTGATTTCGGTCGTCCTTGCGGGGCTCGCGGCGTTCGGGATCGCGCGATCGCGCAATCTTTGAGGCTCACGCCTCGGCCGCCAGTCTTGCCCTTGCCCGCAGCTTCTCCGTCTCGCTCTTCAACTGCCCGCAGGCGGCAAGAATGTCGCGTCCGCGCGGCGTGCGCACCGGGCTCGCGTAGCCCGCATTGAAGACAATTTCGGAAAAGGCCTCGATCTTATCCCAATCCGAACATTCGAATTCGGTGCCCGGCCAGGGATTGAATGGGATGAGATTGATCTTCGCCGGAATGCCCTTGAGCAGGCGCACGAGCTCGCGCGCCTCGGCCGGCGAATCATTGACGCCTTTCAGCATCACATATTCGAAAGTGATGCGCCGCGCATTCGAGGCGCCTGGATAGGCGCGGCAGGCAGCAAGCAGATCTTTCAGCGGATATTTCTTGTTGAGCGGCACCAGAGTGTCGCGCAAGTCGTCGCGCACGGCATGCAGCGAGATCGCGAGCATCGAACCGGCTTCTCTGCCTAGAGCCGCGATCTGCGGCACGACGCCGGCGGTCGAGACGGTGATGCGGCGCTTCGAGATCGATAGGCCTTCGCCGTCGGCCAGCACACCGACCGCATCGCGCACGTTCTCAAAATTGAAGAGCGGCTCGCCCATGCCCATGAAAACGACATTGGTGATCGGGCGCGTGTCGCCGCTCGGCAATAGGCCGTCCGTCGGCGCAATGCGGCCGGGGAAATCGCCGAGCCGCTCGCGCGCGACGACGAGCTGGCCGACGATCTCGGCAGTCGAAAGATTGCGGACGAGGCGCTGCGTGCCGGTATGACAGAAAGCGCAGGTGAGCGTGCAGCCGACCTGGCTCGAAATGCAGAGCGTGCCGCGGTCGCTCTCCGGGATATAGACGCATTCGATTTCGGCGCCTTTGTCCTGCCCTATGGGCGCGAAACGCAGCAGCCACTTGCGCGTCCCGTCTTGCGAGACCTGCTCGGCGACGACCTCGGGCCGTGCCAGGCTGTAATGCGCGGCGAGTTCGCTGCGCAGCGCCTTGCCGATATTGAGCATCTGATCGAAGCCGGTCGCGCCCTGGAAATAGATCCAATGCCAGAGCTGGCCGACGCGCATCCGGATCTCGCTCTCTGCTATGCCGCGGCCGCGCAAAATCGCAGCGAGCTCGGCGCGCGTTGCGCCGACCAGCGAGGCAAGCCCGGGCTTGACGTCACAATCCGGCCGCAGAACCGGTGAGGATGGCTGAAGATTCATCGGCGGTTTCTATCACGTTCCACCGTCATTCTCCAGGAGAGTCCAAGAGACCTTCCGAGAGATCTCCAAAGATACGGCAGAGAGGAATTCCATGCGCAAAAGCGTTCTTCCGATCCTTGTTCTGTTGGGGCTTGCCCCTGATATGGCGTTGGCGCAGGCGGCCTTGAAGGACTCCGTGCCGCATATCACCGTCACCGGTCACGCCAGCATGGAAGTCGTGCCGGATATCGCCATCCTCTCTCTGGCGGTCGTCACCGAGAAGCCGACGGCGGACGCGGCGGCGGCCGAGAATGCGAGGGCGGCGCAGACGCTCATCGCCGCCGTCAAGGCGCAAGGGATCGACGCACGCGATATCCAGACTCAATCGGTGGCGCTGTCGCCGGACTACGAGGAGATGAACGATGCGACGCGGACGAAACCCGTCCTGCGGGGCTATGTCGCCCGCAATATGATCGCGGTGCGCGTCCATGCGATCGATAAGGCCGGTACGCTTGCGAGCCGGCTCATCGATGCCGGCGCCAATGAGCTCGAGGACGTGAGCTTCGCTTACGAGCACGAAGCCGAAGCCTATGGCAAGCTCCGCGACGAAGCCATGCGCGACGCCCAGCGCCGGGCCAAGGATTATCTGCCGTCCATCGGCTTGAGCCTTGGACGTGTTCTTGAAATCGCCCCGCTCGCCGGCGGCGAGACGCGCACCAACATGGCCTTCGCCGCGGCGCCGCGGGCGCGCGCGGCCGAAGCCATTCCGCTGGAGCCCGGCACGCTCACCTTGCAGACCGACGTGCAAGTCACGTTCGAACTGACGCACTAGATCCCGATGCTTTTGGATCGAATCGATCCAAGAGGATGAACCTGATCCGATTCTGAAGCCTTGGAGCGGGTTTGCGCGAAAAACCGGTGTCCACTTTTCGCATCCCGCTCTAATCCGGCTTCTTTTCTTCCGTGCCCAGCGCGTCGGCGAGCCGCATGCGCGCGGCTCCGGGTCGCAGCGGCTTCTGCTGGCTTTCATGCGGCGCCCAGCCGGAAAGAAAGATCAGCTCGAAGGTCGCGCGCAGTCGCCCGTCGGGGTCTGCATTGTCGCGTGCATAGATCTCTGCGGCGCGCAGGAAGATCTGCCGCCGCGTCGGCCTGCGCGATCGCTCTATAAGGGTGTTCGTGGCGCCCATGGCGTGCAGGTCGGCAAGCAGCGCGAACATATGCCGATAGCGCACGATCACGGGCTCGACGTCCGTCACGGGCAAAGCGAAACCTGCCCTTTGCAACAGGCTGCCCATGTCGCGCATGTCGGCAAAAGGCGCGATTCGCGGCGAGATCCCGCCCGTAATTTCGCTCTCTGCGGCGGCGAGCGCTTGGCGCAATTCCCTCAGCGTGTTCCCGCCGACGAGACAGGCAAGAAACAGCCCGTCGGGACGCAGCGAGCTTCGGATCTGCGCCAGCGCGCCCGGCAGATCATTGACGTTTTGCAAGGCAAGCAGCGAGAGGGCGAGGTCGAAAGCTTCCGGCCTGAAGGGCAAAAGCTCCTCCTCGCCTACGAGCTGCAGGAGACCGGAAGGACTTGATGATTCCAGGAAAGGCGCAAGCCGGGTCACCAAAACACCGGGCTGAGCAAGCCGCACGGCGAGGCGTTGAGAAGGCGTGCCGATATCGGCGATGGACGTGAATTTTCGTTTCACCACGGAGAGACGGTCGAGGATTTCCGCCATCGCCCGGTCGAGCAGGAAGAGCGCCGGGCCGGCAGCAGCGGCACGCGCGAGCCTGCGGCGCTGCAAGGGGCGATCAAAGATCAGGAAATCGGGCATGCGCTCCTCGATCGGAGGGATCACCATATCGGCAATCCGGCAAACCTGCTCTATGCTCTCTTGGATGGTCTCAGAGGTCGATCTCTCCCAAGGTCCCATCGTCCCGGTTCCGCCGCTCGAGCGGGTGCGGGAAGCCGGTCGCCTCCTTTGCGATTCGGCCGGCCGGCTCTGCGGCATCGCTCTCGATCTTGTCTTTCCGCCCGCGTGCCTCGCCTGCCGCAAGGCGACGGCCGGGCACGACGCACTTTGCCCGGCATGCTGGGGCCGGATCAGTTTCATCGAGCGGCCCTATTGCGAAAGGCTCGGGACGCCTTTTCCCTATGATCTCGGGATGGAGGGGCTCCATTCGCCGGAAGCGATCGCCGATCCCCCGGTTTATGGCCGCGCCCGCGCCGTGGCCCGTTTCGAGGAAGGCCCCGTCCGCACGCTGGTACACCGTCTCAAATATAACGACCGGATGGAGCTTGCACGGCCTCTGGGGCTCTGGATGGCGCGAGCCGGGCGCGAAATCCTCGCCGAGGCCGACCTTCTCGTTCCAGTGCCCCTGCATCGCCGGCGGCTGATTTGGCGCCGCTTCAATCAGGCCAATGCCTTGGCGATCTCGGTGGCGCAGATGTGCGACAAATCGGTCGATCCCTTCGCCCTCGTCCGCGTGAAGCCGACGGCGCCGCAAGTCGGTCTCACGCGCGCGCAGCGCGCCACCAACGTGCAAGGCGCCTTCGCGGTACCCGAAGAGGCGCGGCTTGCCGTCGAAGGGCGCGCCATTGTTCTCGTCGATGACGTCATGACGAGCGGCGCGACCCTCAATGCGGCGGCCCGCGCCTTGCTCCGCGCCGGCGCCAAGCGCGTCGATGTGCTCGTCTTCGCGCGGGTTGTGACAGGCGCGTGAATGCCCATATAGTCGCGATATCCTCGCGAGTCGCCGATGTCCGAGCTACCGGAAATCACCATCTATACCACCCGCACCTGTCCCTACTGCCGGCGGGCCAAGGAGCTCCTCGCGCGCCGCGGGCTGGCGTTCCACGAAATTCCGGTCGATGGAGATTTCGAAGCGCGCGCTCTTATGACGAAGCGGGCGCATGGGCGCAGCACGGTTCCGCAGATCTTTTTCGGCGACCGGCATATCGGCGGTTGCGACGACCTCTATGAGCTGCACGCGAGCGGCGAGCTGGACGTGCTCCTTTCAGATCGCGCGCAATGATCAAATATTCTTTGAAATGCCGCGGCGGGCACGAGTTCGAGAGCTGGTTCGCGAGCGCGGCAAGTTTCGAGGATCAGGTGACGCAAGGGCGCATCATCTGTCCTAATTGTGAGACGTCCGACGTGAGCAAGGCGATCATGGCCCCGGCTTTGGCGCATACGTACGAGGCCGGAACCGCGCTCGCAGATAAAAGGCAAATGCTTGCCGAGCTGCGCGCCTTCCGCCATTACGTTTTGGCGGTCGCTGAAGACGTCGGGCGCCGTTTCCCGCAGGAGGCGCGCAAGATCGCCGAAGGGGAGGGGGAGGACCGGCCGATCCGCGGCCAAGCCTCGGCCGAGGAGGCAAAGCAACTCCTCGATGAGGGGATCCACATTCTGCCGATCCCGCTTCTACCTGAAGATTTCAATTAGGCTCGTGGTCGCGGAGCCTCACCAATCTCAGAGGGGAAGCCAAGACTAGCGTGCCATGGCAATTCGACGTGTTGCCTGCCGCCTCAATCCAGTCTCGCGCAAGCCGATACGGCGCATTCTGCCGCGAGGCTCCACGAATCTCGTCTCATGGCTCCAGTCTCAAATCTTGCGAGTGCCGAGCGTCCGCCACATTCGACGCTCCCCTTTTCCGACGCCCTCTTCGACGCCGCGCTCAATGCCGCTGCTGAGGATCTGCGTGGCGGCCGTCCCGTTTTGGCGCGCGACAGGCTCGCGGCCTTCGATCCGGCGCTCGGCAAGAGCCTCGAACGGTGCCAGCTCGCCGGATTGATCCTCATCGGCACGAAGGCTCTGACCGAGGCACTCGCCTGGTTCGCCCAGGCGCGGGCGCTCAATCCGGCGCACGCTGGCGCAGCTCGCTTTATGGGCGCCGCACTTCAGGGGCTCGGCCGCAACGAAGAAGCGCTCAAAGCTTATGACGATGCGCTCCGGCTTGGTCTCATGGATGAGACGGCCTTCTACGACCGCGGACTGGTTCTTTGCGCGCTCGGCCGCAAGGACGAAGCGATCGCCTCTTTCGACGAGGCTCTAAGGCTCAAACCGGCTTATCCCGAGGCCTTGCGTACCGGCGCGAGCTTGCTGAGCGAAGCGGGGCTCTTCGAAAGTGCGCTGGAGTTTCTCGAAGAGGCGCTGCGCCTCAAGCCCGAATTCTTCGAAGCCCACCTCGACCGCGGCAATCTCCTGCGCCAGCTCGATTCGCTGGAAGGCGCGCTCAGGGCCTATTCAGAGGCGCTCGAAATCTTCCCCGGAAATCCCGATCTCTGCAACAACCGCGGCGTGACCTTGCAGAATCTCGGCGACCTCGAAGCCGCCCGCGCCTCTTTCGATCTTGCGCTTGCTTCCGAGCCGCGATTTCCGGAGGCCCTCTTCAACCTTGGGACGCTCCTCCTCAAGCTCGCCTCTCCGGAGGAGGCGCTGGCCTTGTTCGATAGGGCGCTCGCTGTCTCGCCCGATCACGTCGCAGCCTTCGTCGGCCGCGGCGTCGCCTTGAAGGAAATGGGCGAGTTCGATGCGGCCGCCGCCTCTTTCGATGCCGCGCTCGCCCGCGATCCGAATTCCGCTCACGCCAAGAACAATAAGGGCGCGCTCCAGCTCTTGCGTGGCGATTTCGCCAACGGCTGGGAAGGCTACGAATATCGCTGGATCACAGGCCTGACGCCGAAAGCGAAGCTCGAATTTCCGATTCCCGAATGGCGCGGCACGCTCGAGAGCGGCGAGAAAGTGATCGTCTACGACGAGCAGGGGTTCGGCGATACGATCCAATTCTGCCGCTATCTGCCGCTCATCGCCAAGGCCGGCGTCGATCTTACCTTCTTTTGCCGCTCGAGCCTGCTGCGGCTGATGCGCGGGCTCGACATCCGCTGCGTCAACGACCTCGGTCCGGACGAAAAATTCGACAGCCAGATCGCGCTCGTGAGCCTGCCGCGCGTTTTGAAAACGCGGCTCGACTGCGTCCCTTCCCCCGTGCCCTATCTTTCGCCCGAACCGGAGCTGGTCGAGACATGGGCAAGGCGTCTGAAGGGCGGCGAATTCAAGATCGGCCTCTGCTGGCATGGCAATCCGGACCTGCGGGCGGATCCAGGCCGATCGATCCCGCTCGCGCTTTTTAAGCCGCTCGCGCGCGATGGCGTGCGCCTTGTGAGCCTGCAGAGGCGCGACGGGCTCGACGAGCTGAAATCCGTGCCCTTCGAAATCGAAACGCTTGGTGAGGATTTCGATGCCGGACCTGACGCTTTCGTCGATACCGCAGCGGTGATGCAGAATCTCGATCTCATCGTGAGCTGCGATACGTCGGTCGCTCATGTCGCCGGCGCCCTCGGCCGGCCGGTTTTCGTCCTTTTGAAACAGGTCCCCGACTGGCGCTGGCTGCTCGAGCGGGAAGATTCGCCCTGGTATCCGACTATGCGCCTCTTCCGGCAAAAAGCGCGCGACAATTGGAGCGAAGCGATCGCCCGCGTCGGCGCCGCCATCGATCGCATGCGGAGCCCGCTCTGATAGATTATATCTCAGCAGTCGGCGTGCTTTGCCGCTTCCCTCGGTAGCACCCACCTTCCCGGCCGGAGCGAAGCCAGAGCCGGGATCCAGGGCGGCTCCCGGGTCTGCGTCCACTTCGGGGGCTTGTCCCGTGAAGCAAAGTGTCGTCAGGCCGAACGCCGCGCGGCCGCGAGAATATAATTCACCTCCATATCGCGGCTCTGCCGCCATTCGCCGCCGAGCGGATTAAAGACAATCCCCGTCTGATCGATCACCTCGAGGCTCGCCGCACCGAGCGCTTTTGCAAGTTCGCGCGGCGTGACGAAATGTTCCCAGCGATGCGTGCCCTTGGGCAGCCAGCGCAGCACATATTCGGCGCCGACGATGGCAAAGAGATAGCTTCTTGCCGTGCGGTTGATCGTGGCGAGAACGAATAGCCCGCGGGGCCGGACCCATGCCGCGGCCCTTGCCACGAAAGCCTTCACGTCGCGCACGTGCTCCACCACTTCCATGGCGAGAACGACATCGAACGCTTCGCCTTCGAGCGCCTCCGCCGTCGTGCAGACATAATTGATCGCGAGCCCCGATTTCTCGGCATGGCGGCGCGCAACCTCTATATTCGAAGGCGCGGGATCGATGCCGGTCACCTCCGCTCCGAGGCTTGCCAAAGCTTCGGAGAGAATTCCGGCGCCGCAGCCGATATCGAGGATCTTGAGCCCGGCGAGCGGACGGCCGGCTTGCCGTTCCTGCAGATGCAAATGCCGGGCGAAAAGCTGCTGGAGGTAAGCAACGCGCACCGGATTGAATCGATGCAGCGCCCGCATCGGCCCCGCCGGATCCCACCAGTCTTCGGCGAGCCGGTCGAAACGGGCGACCTCTTCCGGATCGATCGTGTCATGTCGCTCGTTCATCGGGAACTCCACTCTGCTATCGATCGGGTCAAAGCGGGATGAGTTCGATCGAACCCGATCCGCTCCAGGTCCTCCTTAAGCATGATCTATTTCGGAAAACCGGTTCCCACTTTTCCGGATCATGCTCCAAAGTGCCGAAATTGACTTGATCCGCCGCTCGTGTATACGCCGCCCATCCCAGCAGCGCGAGCGCTCCGGTCGCTGTCTCCCGCGCACGATTGTCGAGTTTGGAAAGCCGGACCCATGGCCCGACTCCTGATGAAATTCGGCGGCACGTCCGTTGCCGGCATCGACCGCATTCGCAACGTGGCGCGGCACGTCAAGCGCGAGCTCGATGCGGGCGCCGAAATCGCCGTCGTCGTCTCGGCAATGGCCGGCAAGACCGATGAGCTCGTCGGGCTTTGCGCCGAAGCCTGGCCGCATTATGACCCGCGCGAATATGATGCGGTCGTTGCCTCGGGCGAGCAAGTCAGCGCGGGCCTGCTTGCGATCGTTCTGCAAGGAATGGGCATCCCCGCCCGGTCGTGGCAAGGCTGGCAGATTCCGATTGTCACGACGGCGGCGGCAGGCGCGGCGCGTATCACGGGCATCGACGGCGCGCGGATCGTCGAGCGGTTCGCGCACGGCGAGGTCGCCGTCATCGCGGGGTTCCAAGGCCTCAACAAAGAGAACGGGCGCGTGACGACGCTCGGCCGCGGCGGCTCCGATACCAGCGCGGTTGCGCTCGCCGCTGCGATCAAAGCCGACCGTTGCGATATCTATACCGACGTCGATGGGGTCTATACGACCGATCCGCGCGTCGTCACGAAGGCGCGCCGGCTCGATCGCGTGACCTATGAAGAAATGCTCGAAATGGCCTCGCTCGGGGCCAAGGTCATGCAGGTCCGCTCGGTCGAGCTTGCCATGATAAAGCGCGTCAAGACTTTCGTGCGCTCGTCCTTCGACGATCCGGAAAATCCGCGCCCCGGCACCTTGATTTGCGATGAGGAGGACATCGTGGAACAGCAGGTCGTCACCGGCATCGCCTTCTCGCGCGACGAAGCGCAGATCACTTTGCGGCGCGTCGCCGATCGGCCCGGGGTCGCAGCGGCGATCTTCATGCCGCTCGCCGAAGCTGGAATCAACGTCGACATGATCGTCCAGGTCGCCTCCGACGATACGGTGACGACCGACATTACGTTTACCGTCTCGAGCGGCGATTTCGATCGCGCCAAGGCGATCCTCGAAAAGAATAAAGCGCAGGTCGGTTATGCTGCATTGCAAGGTGCCGGCGACGTCGCGAAAGTCTCGGCGATCGGGATCGGGATGCGCAGCCACGCCGGCGTTGCCGCCCTCGCCTTCAAGGCGCTCTCCGAGAAGGGCATAAACATCCGGGCGATCACCACGTCCGAGATCAAGTTCTCGGTATTGATCGATGCCGCCTATACGGAGCTCGCGGTGCGCACGCTGCACGCGATCTATGGTCTCGATAAGAGCTGAACTGCGCGGCCTATGTTGCGGTCGGCGGCAGCTTCGTGCTTGCGGTCCGGACTTTGCATTAGCTATAGGGATCGAGGCGGCACGCGGTTTCCGCGGGTTCGGTAAAATTGGACTGGCGCGCAGGTGCAGCAAATCTCCCGCTGACGTGATTGCGGCAACTATCGCTTAGGCAATTTTTCCAGCGGCGGAGCCGTGCGGCGGCCGCAATGCCGAACGATATTCTAGGAAGACCCGCCTCGCCGGTGATTCGGTGCGCTACCGCCGATCCACGATCGCGAGGCTCCTAAAAAGGAATTTTTCATGCGGGGCCCCATCGGCGGACCGCGCCTATTGCTGCGGCGGCTTCGCGAGGTCATGGCGGAGCCGATCAGCCCGCAGGAGCGGCTCGACAAGATCGTCGTGCACATCGCCGCCAATATGGTAGCCGAGGTGTGCTCGGTCTATGTGCTGCGCGCCGATGGCCGGCTCGAACTCTTCGCGACCGAGGGTCTCAACCGTGAAGCGGTTCATTTGACGACCATGCGCAAGGGCGAAGGCCTCGTCGGCCTCATCGCCGAAACGGCCGAGCCGCTGGCGCTCGCCGACGCCCAACACCATCCCTCGTTCTCCTATCGGCCCGAGACGGGCGAGGAGATCTATTCGTCCTTTCTCGGCGTGCCGATTCTGCGCGGCGGGAACACGCTCGGCGTGCTCGTCGTGCAGAACCGCGTACGACGCCTCTATTCGGAGGAGGAAGTCGAGGCTCTGCAGACCACGGCCATGCTGCTCGCCGAAATGGTGGCGTCGGGCGAATTGCAGGCGATCGGTCTGCTCGATACCGAAATCCCTCTGCATCGTCCGCTTGCGCTTAGAGGCGTGCCGATTGCCGAAGGCGTCGGCCTTGGCCATGTCGTGCTGCACGAGCCGCGCGTCGTCGTCAAACAGCTCGTCGCCGAGGATGTGAAAACCGAGACCGAACGGCTCGATGCGGCAATCGATGCCGTGCGCGAAACCATCGACCAGCTGATCGAGCGCGGCGACGTCGGCCCCGGCGAACATCGCGAAGTGCTCGAAGCTTTCCGCATGTTCGCCTATGACCGCGGCTGGATCCGGCGGCTGCGCGAAGCGGTCGCCACGGGCCTCACGGCGGAGGCGGCGGTCGAGCGCGTGCAGAGCGATGCCCGTGCCAAGCTGCAGCGCCAGACCGACCCCTATATGCGCGAACGGCTGCACGATCTCGACGATCTCACCAACCGTCTGCTCTATCAGCTCGCCGGGCGCAGCTTCGTGACCGCTCACGAAGATCTGCCGGAGAACGCGATCATTGTGGCGCGCACCATGGGACCGGCGGCGCTGCTCGATTATGATCGCACCAAATTGCGCGGCCTCGTGCTGGAGGATGCCGGGGCTTCGAGCCATGTGGCGATCGTTGCGCGTGCGCTCGGCATCGCGACGGTTGGCGAAGTGTCCGACATTGTCGCCTTCGTCGAGCCGGGCGATGCGGTGATCGTCGATGGAACCTCGGGCGATGTGCACGTGCGCCCGCCGCCGGACATCGAACACGCCTATGCCGAGAAGGCGCGGCTCAGAGCAAAGCGGCAGGAGCAATACCACAAGCTGCGTGACAAGCCTGCCGTCACGCGCGACGGCGTGCCGATCGAATTGCATATGAATGCCGGCTTGCTCGTCGATCTGCCGCATGTCGAGGAAACCGGCGCGGTCTCGATCGGGCTCTTCCGCACCGAGCTGCAGTTCATGATCGTCTCGCAATTCCCCAACATGCGCCAGCAGCAGGCCTTCTACAAGGCCGCATTCGAGGCGGTTCCGGGCAAGCCGATCACCTTCCGAACCCTGGACATTGGGTCGGACAAGGTCCTTCCCTATATGACCAAAGTGGAAGAGGAGAATCCGGCACTCGGCTGGCGCGCGATCAGGATCGGCCTCGACCGCCCGGCGCTGCTGCGCATGCAATTGCGCGCGCTTCTGCGGGCCGGCGCCGGGCGCGAACTGCGCATCATGTTTCCGATGATCGCGACGGTTGCCGAATTCGAGAAGGCCAAGGCGTTCGCCGAGCGCGAGGTCGCTTATTTGACGCGTCACGACCATCGGTTGCCGAGCGATCTCAAGCTCGGCGCCATGGTTGAAGTGCCGGCGCTTCTCTGGCAGCTCGAGGAGATCTGCACCCGCGCCGATTTTCTGTCGGTCGGAACCAATGATCTCGTCCAATATTTGTTTGCGGCCGATCGCGACAACAAGCGCGTATCCAGCCGGTTCGATCCGCTCTCCACGCCAGTGCTGCGCGCCTTGAAGATCGTCGTCGAAAAGGCGGCGAAGGCCGGCACCCCGCTGACCTTGTGCGGCGAAATGGGCAGCAAGCCCGTGGAAGCTCTGGCGCTGATGGCGATAGGCTATCGTTCGCTCTCGATGTCGCCGGCGGCGATCGGTCCGGTCAAGGCGATGATTCTCGCAACCGACCTCGGAGCCGCGGCCCGCTACGTGAACGAACTCGTCGAAGGGCGCGATGGGGCCCACTCGCTGCGCGACGCGCTCATTCGCTACGCCGGCGCCCACCGGATTCCGGTCTAGCCGCCGTCGCTCTTCTCAAGCCGCCCGTCAGGCTTTAACCTTCGTCCAACTCGTTTTCGATCATGCTGCCACAAGAAAAACTCGATCTGATTTTGCGCCGCCACGCGGAAATCTCCGACCGCCTTGCCGCAGGTCCCGATTCGGCGGTCTTCGTCGCCTTGTCGCGCGAGCTTGCCGAGATCGACGATGTCGTCGCCGCGATTCGCGACTATCGCAATGAGCAAAAGGAGATCACCGGAATAGAGGCGATGCTCGAAGAGCCGAGCCTCGATCCCGAGATGCGCAGCCTTGCCGAAGCCGAACGGCAGGAGGCGCGCGAACGGCTCCTTCGCCTCGAGCAGAAGCTGCGTATCGCGCTCCTGCCGAAGGATGCGGCCGACGAGAAGAGCGCCATTCTCGAAATCCGCGCCGGCACCGGCGGGGACGAGGCGGCGCTGTTCGCCGGCGATCTTTTCCGCATGTATCAGCGCTATGCGGAGTTCAAAGGCTGGCGGGTCGAGATCGTCTCGGCGAGCGAAGGCGCACTCGGCGGCTTCAAGGAAATAATCGCCGAGATCGAAGGCCGCGGCGTCTTCGCGCGGCTCAAATTCGAGTCCGGCGTGCATCGGGTGCAGCGCGTGCCGGAAACCGAGACCCAAGGGCGCATTCATACGTCCGCCGCAACCGTCGCGGTTCTGCCGCAGGCGCAAGACATCGACATCGACATCAATGAGGCCGATCTCAAGATCGACACGATGCGCGCGCAAGGCGCTGGCGGCCAACACGTCAACAAGACGGAATCGGCGATCCGCATCACCCACCTGCCGACCAACACGATCGTCTTCGTGCAAGATGAGCGCTCGCAGCACAAGAACCGCGCTCGGGCCATGGCGCTGCTGCGCGCGCGGCTCTACGACATGCAAAGGCAGAAGCGCGATGCCGAACGCGCCGCCGACCGGCGTGCGCAAGTGGGATCGGGCGACCGGTCGGAACGGATCCGGACCTATAATTTCCCACAAGGCCGGGTGACCGATCACCGGATCAATCTGACGCTCTATAAGCTCGATAAAGTGATCGCCGGCGAAGCGCTCGACGAAATCGTCGATGCGCTCATCACCCATCATCAGGCGGCTTTGCTGGCGAGCGAGAAATGAGCGAGCGCTTGGGTCCGGAATGGCGGGATCTGGTTTCCGCTGCGTCCCGGACGAGTCGCCAGTCTAGAGCGGACGAAGCTCAGGCCCGCGGAAGTCACTCCTGGATCCCGGCTCTTCGCTTCGCTCCGGCCGGGAAAGCGGTGCTCAGGCATGATCCTTTCGGAAAACCGGTTCCCACTTTTCCGGATCATGCTTCATCTGAGCATGATCTTGTCGGAAAACCGGTTCCCACTTTTCCGGATCATGCTTCATCTGAGCATGATCTTGTCGGAAAACCGGTTCCCACTTTTCCGGATCATGCTTGTCGCTCCTGGATCCCGGCTCTTCGCTTCGCTCCGGCCGGGAAAGGCGGTGCTCCGGTTCCCACTTTTCCGGATCATGCTCTAGTCGGGACCCGGCGGCTCGTCTTTCGAGGCAATTTGCGCCGGGCGGGTGATCAGCGAATCGCGACCATGCAGGAGGCTGACAAAGCAACCGCCGAGAAACCCGTCGAGCGCCGCGAAGACGACGTTTGAGGCGAGCTCGATGGGCGGCCAGCCCTTCTGATGGGGAGCAATGAAGGCGGCCATGACCATTGCCGCAACGAACATTGCCGCAAGCGCATCGATCGAACTCGCGCGCTTGACGAGGCTGAGCGCGAGGACCGGTGCCACGAGGGCGGCAGAAACCGCCAGCGCGAGCGCGATGAGCGTGCGCGGATCGATGCCGCCGCGCGCGAGCAGGCTTCCGCAAAGCGCTATGAGCGCGATCGATAGGGCTCTTGCATAGGCCAGCCTGCGGCTCACGGGGCCGAAGCGGCGGCGATTGGGGTGTAGGATGTCGTGACCGAGGCTCGTCGCGAAGGATTGGACCCCGGCCGCGGCAATTCCGGCGCCAAGCGCGAGTCCGAGCACGCCGGCAAGCCCCGCCAAAGTCGGACCTTCCTTGCGCAGCGCCGCCAGGCTTTCGAGGAGATAGCCCGCATTGGCGGCCAGATCCTGCGGGCGAAGGGCGCCGGTAAATCCGGGCTCCGCCGCGCAGGCCATCAAAATCGCCGCCGGGTCGGCGGAGCGAAGCCCGCAGATCGAAATCCTGCCTTCGCCGCTCGCTGCGAGAATGCCCGGTGCCAAGCTCGCCGGCGTATGGCCGACGAGGGTCGCATCGAAGGCGAGCGTCGCGCGCGCCATGGTCATCCCGGCGAGGCCGACAATGAGCGCCATGAGAACAAAGCTCAGAGGAGCCCCGCGCGCCGCGCTCAATCGATCGCGGCTGGCGATCGCCGGGGCGAACAATGGCCCGAGCGCTGCAAGCCCGAGCGTCAAGGCGAGGACTACCGAGGGCGCGAGAGGGAGATTGGGCTGCAGACCTGTCAGCGCGTCGAAATTCATCCGAGCCAGCGCCCAAGGGGTTGGCTCGCGCAGCATTAAGAGGGCCGGCAACGCGAGCGCCGCAAGGCTTACGACGACGGCGCCCGCCGCGAGCCAGATTGCGCCGGAAAGCCCGCCGGGTACGAGCAGAAAGACGAGAGCAATGCCGACGATCGCCGCGCTGAACGACCGCTCGAGCCCGGTCGCGGCGATGAAGGCGCCGAGCGCGATCTCGTAACCGGCGAGCGCGACGAGGCCCGCGCTCAAGGACACGATCCCGGCAATCAAAAAGCGCGCAACCGGATTGGGAAAGCGCGAGGCGGCGAAATCGGCGACCGAAAAGGCGGCGGCCCGGCGCAGATTGGGGCCGGTCAGAAAGACGGCGAGGATGAGCCCCAGCCCGAATCCGAGCGCTACCGATTTGAAGCCAATTCCCGCGGGCAAGGGCGGCAGAAACGGCAGAAAGAGGCCGAGCGCCAGACCGGCATAGACGACCCCCACATAGGGTGCCGGCAGGCTGCGCCCGCAGGCGTAGAAATCGACCGGCCGCATGGTCCGCAGAAGCGCCGCAATGACCAGGAATTCGGAAAAGACCAGGACGCCGACGCAGATCCGCAGGGCATATTCGGGCAGGCCCACCCGTTCCAGCACCGCGATGAGGCCGAGCCCCACGGCAAAGGCCGCCAGCGCAAAGCTGAAGCCGCCGTCGATCTTGTCGCGCGCTACGAGATCGTCCTGTTCAGTCACGCCAATTCAATCACGCAAGGTCAAGCCGCTTGCCAGCCGCCCTTCGGCGTCCGAAAATACCGCGAAATAGAAGAAAATGGCGACGCGAGTCGCGTAAGAATCGCACCATCGCACGAGACATCGCATGATCGAAGAGACAAAGCCAGTTTGGTCCCAGACGCGCACCAATTGGCAGCGGCCGGAGCCGGCGCTCAATCGCTTTCTCGGCGGCTCCCCCTTGAGCGTCGCTCTGAGACTGTTCTTGCTGTCGATCATCGTCGGCGCGCTCCTGATGTGGTTCGACATCAGGCCGATCGATCTCGTGCAAGGACTGCTCCGCTTTGTCCACCGGATCTGGTCGCTCGGTTTCGAGGCGCTGCACGAAATGGGCGATTATCTCTTGGCCGGCGCCATGATCGTCGTGCCGCTATGGTTTGTCGCGCGGCTCCTCAGTGTCCGGGGCCGGTGATCGATATTTTTCGAGAAATAGGGTTCGAACACAGATCAAAGCCAGGTTTGACGTTTAGCCTCGGCATTGTTCGCGAATAGAGTTCCATGGCTCAATTGGTCTATATCATGGTGGGCTTTTCCGCTGGGAGCCTTTTGGTCGTCGGAGCACTTTTCCTTGCCTGCCGGCCGCTTCTGAAAAGGGCGCGCCTCGCGCCAAGATCCGGCAATTTTGACCAAGGATATTCTGCAAGCGGCGGGAGCGACCACGCCGGCGGATCCGATAGCGACGGGCATAATTGCTGAGCAGCTAGTCTTCTCTCGAAAGGTCGGTAATCCGCCCTTCCGCCCAATCCTCGGCGCGCCGGCCGCGCACCTCTTCGAGGCTGCGCCGGCCCTCTTTCTCGAGTTTGCCCAAAAGCCCGCGCTTGATCTCCCCGATGAGGCCCGCTCCTTTGAAAACGAGGCCGGAATAAAGCTCGAGGAGCGTGGCGCCGGCCTCGATCTTGGCAAAGGCAGTCGCCGCATCCTCCACCCCGCCAATGCCGATCAGCGGGAATTGGTTTTCGACACGCAAATAGGCCTGCGCCAGGATCCGCGTCGCCGGTACGAAGAGCGGCCGGCCCGAAAGACCGCCGATTTCCTTCGCCTTGGCTTCATCCGTGAGCTCGGGGCGGGCGAGCGTCGTGTTCGAAACCGCAAGCCCGTCGATCCTATGCGCGCGGCAGACGCGGACGATCCCGTCGAGCTCGTCTTCCGTCAGATCGGGCGCGATCTTGACGATCACCGGCCGCCGCGCAGCGCCCGCGTCGCGCGCCGCCAGCACGCGGGGCAGGAGATCGCTCAATTCCTGCTGGCGTTGCAGGTCGCGCAAGCCGGGCGTATTCGGCGAGGAAATATTGATGACGAACATCTGCGCGAGATCGGCGAAGGTCTCGATGCCGGCGAGATAATCGCCGATCCTGTCTTCCGAATCGCGATTGGCGCCGAGATTCAGGGCAACGAGTCCCGGTTGGCCTGCGCGCGCCAGGAGCCTCGCGCGCACACGTTCATGTCCGGCGCTGTTGAATCCGAGCCGGTTGATGATCGCGTGATCTTCCTTCAGCCGAAAGAGCCGCGGACGCGGATTGCCGGACTGCGGCCGCGGCGTGACCGTCCCCACTTCAACAAAGCCGAAGCCGAGACGGAGCATCGCGTCGGCGACCTCGCCGTTCTTGTCGAAACCTGCAGCGAGCCCAAGCGGATTGGGGAAATCGAGACCGAAGGCGCGCGTATGGAGTCTTGCGTCATCGGCCGGCGGCGGGCGCTCCGGCATCAGGGTGAGTGCGCGGATGGTGATCCGGTGCGCCATTTCCGGCGGCAGCAGAAGCACAAGCCGCAGGCCCAGATCTGCCAGCGCCCGCTTCGCCGTCATGGCACCAGGCCGTCAAAACAATGCGCGCCATCGGCGCCAAGCGGCAGCGGCCGCGCGAAAACGACCGCGGCAAGATCGAGTGGCGCGTAGAGGTGCGGGAAGAGCGCGCCGCCGCGCGAGACCTCGTAACGCAAATCCTCGCCGAGCTTTCCCGGATCGACGCCGATGAGCAGGAGATCGTCCGCGCCCGCAAAATATTTGGCAGCCGTCTCGCGGACTTGGCCCCGCGTCGAGAAATGGATGAAGCCGTCGCGCTGGTCGATGGGCGCGCCCGCAAAGGCGCCCGTCTCTTCGGCCTGAAGCCAGAGATCCGCAGGCACGATCTTGTAGATCAGCTCCATCACCTTCCACCAACGAGAAGACGCGGTGGGCCTCGCCTCGGTTCCGGCTTACGACCGGCCGCCGAACGCCCGCAGTTCGTCATCCCCCATATGGAACACATTCTCGCCGGCAGGAAAGCGCCGTTCACGCACTTCGCCGATATAGCCTTTGAGCGCCTCGCCGGTGAGCCGGCCGAAATCGGCAAACCGGCGGCTGTGGCGGAAATCCGCCTGCGTAATTCCAAGGACGTCGTTGATCACGAGCACCTGGCCGTCGGTCAAGCGTCCGGCGCCGATGCCGATCGTGGGAACCCCCAAGGCTCGTGTGATCTGCTCGGCGACTTCTTCCGGCACGAGTTCGAGCACGAGCAGCGAAATCCCCGCCTTATCGAGCGCGATCGCGTCAGCGAGCAATTTCTTTGCTTCCTCGACGGAGCGGCCCTTGAGCCTTCTGTCCTCGTGATGCTGGGGCTCGAGACCGAGATGGCCGCAGCAAAGAATCCCGGCCTCCTTGAGTGCGGCGACGATCTCCGGCCGTGCGCCTTCGAATTTCACCATGTCGGCCCCGGCTTCGACCAGTTCGCGCGCATTAACAATTGCCGCGGCCGGCGTCTCGTATTGACCGAAGGGCAGGTCGGCGAGGATCGGCGTTTGCGGCGCGCCGCGCCTGACCGCGCGCAGGTGGTGTGCGATGTCGGCCAGGGTGACTTGCCTTTCGCTGGCATAGCCGAGCACATTGGTCCCGAGGCTGTCGCCGACGAGGATCAGGTCGATTCCGGCCTCGGCCTCGGCCTTGGCGGTCGGATAATCATAGGCGGTCAGGACGGCGATCGGCTGGCCGAGCCGTTTCATCTCGAAAAATCGGGCCGCTCTGTGCATGAGGCTCGGTTTGCGCCGCGGGCGCTTGTGAATTGCGTGGACGCACCTTACTCGGCGCGCGCGGCTTATCTATAGTGGCGCGCCTCAAAGCTGAAGGCCGATGCGATTCCCTGTCTCATTTCTCGAAGAGCTGAAGGCGCGACTTCCCGTCTCGGAAGTCGTGCGCGGGCGCGTGAAACTGGTGAAGGCCGGGCGCGAATGGAAAGGTCTCTCGCCTTTCAATGCCGAGCGCACGCCCTCGTTTTTCGTCAATGACCAGAAGATGGCCTGGTTCGATCATTCTGCCGGCAAGAACGGGAATATCTTTGATTTCGTGATGCTTACCGAGGGCTTGAGCTTTCCGGAAGCGGTCGCCCGCCTGGCTGAGCTCGCAGGTCTCCCTCTACCGCAAGTCTCGCAAGAGGCCGAGGCGCGCGAAAAGCAAAGGGCGAGCCTTTTGGACGTGCTCGACCTCGCAGCCAGCTATTTTTCGGCGCAGCTTGCTTCCCGCGCCGGCACGAAAGCGCGCGATTATCTTGCCCAGCGCGGCCTCGATCCGGGCATACAGGCAGAATTTCGCCTCGGCTATGCGGGTCCCGAGAAATTCGCCCTGCGCGATCACCTTGCCGCCAAAGGAATTGCGGTCGAGGCGATGATCGAGACGGGGCTCCTGATCCATGGCGAGGATATTGCGGTCCCTTATGACCGGTTCCGCGATCGCGTGATGTTTCCGATCGCCGATCGCACGGGCCGGATCATTGCGTTCGGCGGGCGCGCGCTCAGCGCCGAAATCCAGCCGAAATATCTGAATTCGCCCGAGACGACGCTCTTTCATAAAGGCGCAGTTCTCTTCAATCATCACCGGGCGCGCAAGGCGGCGCATGAGAAGGCCAGCGTGATTGCGGTCGAAGGCTATATCGATGCAATTTCGGTCTCGGCGGCAGGCTTTCCCAATGTGGTCGCTTCGCTCGGCACCGCGCTTACGACCGACCAATGCGAACTCCTCTGGAAGATGGCGGAAGAGCCGATCCTTTGTTTCGACGGAGATAAGGCCGGCCGCAAGGCAGCCTATAGGGCCATCGACCTCGTCATGCCGCTGATCGATATCGGCCGATCGATGCGCTTCGCGCTCCTGCCGGAAGGCAAAGATCCCGATGATCTCGCGCGCAGTGGCGGCGGGCGGGCGGTCGCGGACGTGCTCGAAAGGGCGCTGCCGCTCGTCGACCTCATCTGGCAGCGGGAAACCGAGGCCGAGGCGCTCACAACCCCCGAGCGCCGGGCCGCGCTCGAACGAAAGCTCGCCACGCTCTCGAGCGAAATCCGCGACGAGACGCTCCGGCGTCATTATCAGATCGAATTTCGCAACCGGCTCGCCGCGCTTTTCGGTGCGCCGCGAACCGAGCGTCCGGCGCGCGGCACGGCCGGACCGCAGCGCCGCGGATTTGAGCCCCGGGAACCGCAATCCTATTTGCGCCAGCCCCCGCAGCTTGGCACGAGTCTCGCGCGTTCGCCTCTGCTGCGCCGGGAGCCCGTCGCCATTTCCGCGCGCGAAGCTCTGATTTTGTTAATCTTCCTCAATCATCCTGGTCTTATCGACGCCTATGGCGAGGCGCTCGCGGAGCTTGAGCTTGGCAGTCGCGAGGCAGAGGCCTTGCGGGATAAGTTCCTTGATCTTTGGGCCGGCCGTCGCCTCACTTCCAACGAACTGAAGGCAGAACTTGATCGCAGTGGCTTGGCACAAGCGAGACGGCGCCTCGAATCCATGACAGGGCATGCCAGCCTCTGGACCGTCTCGCCCGAAGCGGCGGATTGCGATGCCGAGGAATCGCTTAAACAAGCGCTGGCCTTGCACCATAAGATGCGGGCCCTAAATAGGGAACTTGTCTTGGCGGAAGCGGCTTTGGCGGGTGATGCGAGCGAGATCAATCTCGCGCGGTTGAAATCTATCCACGAGCAATTGTCCGCACTGGCAGGAATCGAAGCCGCGATCGACGGATTCGGGGCGGCTTCCGGCCGGCAGAGCGGAGTTTTGTGACCGATTTGCGAGCGGCTCAGCTTGCTCCGCAAAGCGGTTGAAGAAATATGGGTTTAAGAGGTGCGCCGGGGCCGGCGAGAGAAAGTGCCGGGCGGCGTGTTGGCCCAGCCATTGCACGCAGCGCCGGTATTCCTGGCACCCGCGGCGGTCCATGAGGGCTTAGGCGCCAATCCGGGCATGAGGAATTTGATGGCGAAGAAAGATAACGACAAAACCGAAGCCGAAGCCAGCACTGTCGAGACGACCGACAGCCCTCTCCTCGATATGTCGGATGCCGCCGTCAAGCGGATGATCAAGCTCGCCAAGAAGCGCGGCTTCGTCACCTATCGCGAATTGAATGCCGTCCTTCCCTCCGAAGAGGTCAATTCCGAACAGATCGAGGACATTCTCGCGATGCTCAACGAAATGGGCATCAATGTCATCGAGAGCGAGGAGGCCGAAGAGGCCGACGCCGAGGAAGGCGAAGAGGAAGAGATCGAGGGGGGCGAGCTCGTCGAGATCGCTCAGCCGAAGGCGCTTGCTACCAAGTCTTCCGAGCCCGCCGATCGCACCGACGATCCGGTGCGCATGTATCTGCGCGAAATGGGCTGCGTCGAATTGCTGTCGCGCGAGGGCGAGATCGCAATCGCCAAGCGCATCGAAGCCGGCCGCGAGGCGATGATCGCTGGCCTCTGCGAGAGCCCGCTCACCTTCCAGGCGATCATCATCTGGCGCGACGAATTGAACGAAGGCAAGGTCCTCTTGCGCGACATCATCGATCTCGAGGCGACCTATGCCGGCCCCGACGGCAAGAACGCGCCGAAAATCGACATGACGGCGCCGGGCGCCGCCGAGGCGCTCGCGCAACGCGCGCCTGCAACCGCGCCGCTCAATCCGCCGGCGGGGCTGCGCGCCGCCGACGAAGAGGGCGAAGCGCCGGTCATCGAAGAGACCTTCGATGAAGAAGAGGATATGGAAAATTCCGTATCGCTCTCGGCCATGGAGGCGGAGCTCAAGCCGAAGGTGCTCGAAACCTTCGATCGCATCGCCGACGCTTATAAGAAGCTCAACAAGCTGCAGGTTCAGAACGTCGAGAACAAGCTGAAGAACGAGACGCTGACGCCCGCGCAGGAGCGCCGCTACAAGACGCTGAAGAAAGAGATCGTCACCGACGTCAAATCGCTGTCGCTCAACCAGAACCGCATCGACGCTCTTGTCGAGCAGCTCTACGACATTAACAAGCGCCTCATCGGCTTCGAGACGAAGCTTCTGCGGCTCGCCGAGGAATGCGGTGTCGCACGCGAAGACTTCCTGAAGAATTATCACAATTCGGAGCTCGATCCGAAATGGCTGCTGCGCGTCTCCAAGCTCGGCGGGCGCGGCTGGAAGGATTTCGTCACCCGCCGCAAGGAGCATATCCGCGAGATCCGCGCCGACATTCATGGGCTCGCGACCGAGACCGGCCTCGAGATTTTGGAATTCCGCAAGATCGTCCAGGTCGTGCAGAAGGGCGAGCGCGAGGCGCGCCAGGCCAAGAAGGAAATGGTCGAGGCGAACTTGCGCCTCGTGATCTCCATCGCCAAGAAATATACCAACCGCGGCCTGCAATTCCTCGATCTGATCCAGGAAGGCAATATCGGCCTGATGAAAGCCGTCGATAAGTTCGAATATCGCCGCGGCTATAAGTTCTCGACCTATGCGACGTGGTGGATCCGCCAGGCGATCACCCGCTCGATTGCCGACCAGGCGCGCACCATCCGCATTCCGGTGCATATGATCGAGACGATCAACAAGATCGTGCGCACCAGCCGCCAGATGCTGCATGAGATCGGCCGCGAGCCGACGCCCGAGGAGCTCGCCGAAAAGCTCGCCATGCCGCTCGAGAAGGTGCGCAAGGTCCTGAAGATCGCCAAGGAGCCGATCTCGCTCGAGACGCCGATCGGCGATGAAGAGGATTCCCATCTCGGCGATTTCATCGAGGACAAAAACGCGATCCTGCCGATTGATGCGGCGATCCAGTCGAACCTGCGCGAGACCACCACGCGTGTTCTGGCTTCGCTCACGCCGCGCGAGGAACGCGTGCTGCGCATGCGCTTCGGCATCGGCATGAACACCGACCACACGCTCGAGGAAGTCGGCCAGCAGTTTTCGGTGACGCGCGAGCGCATCCGCCAGATCGAGGCGAAGGCGCTGCGCAAGCTGAAACACCCGAGCCGCTCAAGGAAGCTCAGAAGCTTTCTGGATAATTAACAAAGCTCAGCAGGACACAAGCACGGCGCGCCGCGGGATCGAGGTTGAGGCCGCCACCGCGGCCTGCTCGGTGCTCGCGCCCGGGGCCGCGGCGCGAGCCTTCGTGAGGTCTTGATCGAAGGATGAAGCGGTTGCGCTTCGGATCTCGCATGGCCGCGAGATACGCGATGAGGTTAAAACATTCTTTCCAGACGTGCTTCGAGTAAGATCATGCTGGAGGAGGCCGCCCCTCGAGCGGCAATTCCATTGATCCAATCCCCTTCCCCTACGCGATCGCCCTAAGCCCGCTTTAACCTATTAATGGTCTCCTGCTGCTCGAAGCCTTTAGCGGAGCAGCGATTTTGAAGACCTTCGACGCCGTCATTATCGGCGCCGGCCCGGCCGGATTGACCACAGCCTATATGCTCGCCAAAGCGGGGCGCAGCGTCCTCGTCCTCGAACAGGACGCAACTTACGTCGGCGGCATCAGCCGCACGGTGAATTACAAAGGTTTCCTCTTCGACATCGGCGGCCACCGGTTCTTTTCCAAATCGAAGGAAGTCGTCGATCTCTGGAACGAGATCCTGCCGGATGACTTCATCGAGCGCCCGCGCCTCTCGCGCATCTTCTACCGCGGCCAGTTCTATGCCTATCCGCTGAAAGCCTTCGAGGCTTTGCGCAAGCTCGGGCCCGTACAAAGCGCGCTCTGCCTTGCCTCGTTCGCCTATGCGCGCGCCTTTCCGGTGAAAGAGCCGAAGACGGTGCATCAATGGGTGCGCAATCAATTCGGCGAACGGCTCTTTTCGATCTTCTTCAAGACCTATACCGAAAAGGTCTGGGGCATGAGCTGCGACGAGATTTCGGCCGAATGGGCCGCGCAGCGGATCAAGGGCCTCGATCTTTCCGCCGCGATCCTCGACGGCCTGCGCCGTTCGCTGGGCCGCAGAAAAAAAGGCGCCGTCGCCAAGACGCTGATCGAATCCTTCCGCTACCCGCGCCGCGGCCCCGGCATGATGTGGGAAGCCTGCGCCGAAAAAATCAAGAAGCTCGGCGGCCATGTCGTGATGGACCGCAGGTTGAAGTCGCTGACGCGCGACGAGGAACACGAGACCTGGACGGTCGAAGTCGAGAGCGCCGCGGGCGCCATCGAAAGTTATGGCGCCGAGCACGTCGTCTCGTCCGCGCCGGTGCGCGAGCTCGTTTCGGCGTTAAGGCCGACGGCGCTTACGCTGCTGCACGCACGCGAATTGAAATATCGCGACTTTCTGACCGTCGTCCTGATCGGCGAAGGGGCCAAGGATCTTCCCGACAATTGGATCTATATCCACGACCCCAAGGTGAAGGTCGGCCGCGTGCAGAATTTTCGCGCCTGGTCGCCCGAAATGATTCCGGATGCGACCTCGACCTGCCTCGGCCTCGAATATTTCTGCTTCGAAGGCGACGGGCTCTGGGCCTCGGCCGACGAAGATCTGATCGCGCTCGCAAGGCAGGAGATCGGCCGCATCGGGCTCATGGACCCCGCCCATATTCGCGACGCTTGCGTGGTGCGGCAGAAGAAGGCCTATCCCGTCTATGACGAATCCTATGCCGAACATCTGGCGATGATCCGCAAGGAGCTGGCCTTGCGCTATCCGGGCCTCCATCTCGTAGGGCGCAACGGCATGCACAAATACAACAACCAGGATCATGCGATGATGACCGGCATGCTCACCGCCGCCAATATCATCGCCGGAGAGACGGTCTATGACGTCTGGCAGGTCAATGAAGACGCCGAATATGGCGAAGCGGGCGCGTCCGGCGCGCAAGAGGCCTTGAAGAGCCTGCGCCTCGTGCCGAAGAAGGCGGCGTAATGAGCGCGATCGAGCCAATCGCTTCGTCAGGTCGCCTTCCGGCTCGCGGAGGGTTGCGGCTCAAATTCTCCGATGGTGCCGCTGCGCTCGCAATGGCGGTGCGCTCGTCTGCATGGCGGACGGAGCGGGGAACCAATCCGGCCGCCGGAGCAAGAGCCGCCGCAATCCGGCTTTTTGCCTCCGATCTCGTCCTCTATGGCCTCTGCAGCGCAGCCGCCCTCGCGGTCGACTGGTCGCTTCTGATCCTATTCGTCAAGGCTGGCGTGAATTATCTTGCCGCGGCCGCGCTGAGCTTCCTGGCCGGAATGGTGCTCGCCTATTTCGGCAGCGCCTTCCTGATCTTCCGTGCCCGGCGCGGGCGGAATTTTTCGACCGAAATCTTTGGCTTCTTCGCAATCGGCTTCGCCGGCCTCGCACTCAACCAAGTGCTGATCTTCCTCTTCGTCCATTTCGGCGGGCTCGAAGTTGCGCTCGCCAAGGCACCGACCGCGGCTCTCGTCTTCCTCTTCAACTTTCTCCTGCGTCGCGCGCTGCTTTTTGCTCCGCGCCCCTGAGAGCGGGACATGTCCAATCCGTCGGTCAGCAGACGCGATACCGCCGAAGCCGAGACGTTCCCCGTGAGGCTTGGCCCGCTGAGCGGGGTGCTGAAACAGGCCGACGGCAGGATCTTCCTGCCGCTGATCGCCGTCGCGCTATGGGCTCTGAGCCATCCCTTCATGGGCGTGATCGGCGATGGCGCGGTCTATATCGCCCGCGCGCTCGCCGACCTCGACCCGAACGGGCTCGGCCGCGACATGATGTTCGTCAATGACGGACAATCGCGCTTCAGCCTGTTCCCGCTCGCGCTCGATCATCTCGTTTCTGGAATTGGCGTCGAAGCCACAGCGATACTGCTTGCGGTCGTTTCGATGTTCGCCTGGCTTGCGGCGCTTTCGATCTTCGCGCGGCGCTACGTGGCCTGGCATTGGGTCGCCGTCGTCGTGATCTTCCTCGCCGTCCTGCCTCCGTCCTATGGCATGCCTTGGCGCTTCCGCTTTTCCGAGGTCATGTCGGTCCCGCGCCCCTTTGCCGAGGCCTGCGTACTCGCCGCGCTTACGGCGGTCGCCGGGGGGCGTATCTGGCTTGCCTTCCTGGCGCTCATTATCGCGAGCCTCGTTCACCCTTTGATGGCACTCGCCGGATGGGCTGTATTGGGCTTTGTTCTGTGCTCCGAGAATCGGCGCTGGCGGCTCGCGGCCGCGCTTACCGTTGGCGCGCTGCTCGTCGGGGCCGCACTCGGTGCCCCGCTCCTCGGCCGCCTATTCACGGTCATGAGCCCCAATTTGAAGGCCTTGGCCACGAGCCGCAGCGATTTGCTCTTTCCCACGCAATGGCCGCTCGAGGCGATCGGCCCTCTCGTCGTTCAAACAGCCTCCATTCTGGTTGCGGCGAGCTTTTACGCAGGGCGTCTGCGCGTCATCTTGCTTGCCGCGGTCGTCGCCGGGCTCGGCGGGATCGGCGCGCAAATTCTGTTCGGCGATTTTCTCTCTTCGCTGCTCGTCATCCAGGCGCAGCTCTGGCGCATGGCCTGGCTGCTCGCCGCGCTCGGCAATTTCGCCTTGGCGCTCTGCGCGATTATGCTTTTACAACGCGGCCCGCGCGCGCATCTCGTTCTCGCGCTGCTCGCAGCGGCGTGGCTCTTGCGGGAAGATCCGGCGGGCACGGCAGCTATCGCAGCAATCGCCCTCTGCCTCCATTTCGGCACCAGCCTCATTCGCGTGCCGATCCCATGGGCGGCGGCCTGGATTGGCTGGGCGGCCCTTGCCATTTTGGCGGTATGCCTCAACCTGCATTATTTCGCCGGCTATAGCCAATTCCTCGCCGGTATCCCGGCCGGCGGTCCGCCGGGCTTCGGTTTCTTCTGGAACCGGCGCTACGTCGCTCTGCCGATCGGCGCTCTCGCGCTCGCCTTTGCTTTCGCAAGGCCCTCTCGCGCGCTCTGGGCGGCGCAATGCGCCGTGAGCCTCTTGCTTATTGGTCTGGTCGCCCTCTGTTGGGATTGCCGCGCACCTTTCCAAAAATTGATCGATGCCGACCGTCCGCCGCCGGCGCTCACCCGATTGCTGGCGAGCCGCGATGGCGAAGTGCTTTGGATCGGTGGACTGACCGAAGCATGGTATCTCGCCGGCCGCCCGCAATGGGCCTCTCCGCAACAAGGCGTCAGCACGGTTTTCTCGCCCGAACTCGCGATCAAATGGCGCGAGCGGATGAATTTCCTCATCGCGCATGATCTTGTGCACGGGGTCTCGGACGTGGTGCCGCCGAGCAATTCCCTACCGCATCTGACTGCGACCAATGTGGCCGAGCTTTGCGCACGCCGCGATGCGCCGGCCTGGATCGTCGCGCCAGCTGACGAAGTCTCGAACCTGCAACCGAGCTATTGGCAGCCCTCCGTCCCTTCCTTTCTCATGACGGAAGAGCCGGATGGTTCCTATGCCTGGCACAGGATCGCCGACTACGCCGTGCTGCCGTGCGCAGGGGGCGTAACGGCCGCCCGACGCTGACGCGGCATTTCCGCGCCGGTCTCCTCGTTGTTTGAACGCGACCTTCTCGGAAACCCGGTTCCCGGTTTCCGGATCGTGCCCAAAAGCCATCAAAATGTCGGAAGCCTGGCCTCTGGCTGCGCTTAATATTTGGCCGGCACGGCAAAGCGCCATAGATAAAGGCCCGGATGAACGAAGTCAGTCTTTCCTTCACACCGCTTCTGCCCTGGGCGCTGCTCGCCGCTTTCGGCGCGCTTGCGGCCGCCATCACCGTGCTCGGCCTCATACGCGGCCAGCGCGGCGCCTTGCTGCGCGCCTTGGGCCTCGGCCTCGTGCTCCTCGCGCTTTTCGATCCGTCGGTGGTGCGTGAAGACAGAAAGCCGCTCAAGGACGTGGTCGCAATCGTCGTCGATCACAGCGCCAGCCAAACGATAGGAAACCGGACCGAGCAGACGGACAATGCGGTGGCCGAGCTCAAGAAACGTCTCGCGGCGCTGGGCAATGTCGATGTCCGCGTGATCGACAGCAGCCTCACCGATAGCGAAGAAGACGGCACCCGGCTCTTTGCGGCTTTGAGCCAAGGGCTCGCCGATGTGCCCGCCGAGCGGATCGGCGGCGTCTTTATGATCACCGACGGCGTCGTGCACGATATTCCCGCCGACCCGGCGGCGCTCGGCTTCAAGGCGCCGCTGCATGCCCTCGTCACCGGACACGAGGGCGAACGCGACCGGCGGATCGAGCTCCTCGATGCGCCGCGCTTCGGCATCGTCGGCAAAGAGGTCACGGTCGCCGCCAAGGTCATCGATACGCCTCATACCGATCAGCCGGTCACCATTCACGTTCGGCGCGACGGCAATTCGATTGCCGATGTGACCGCCATGCCGGACGAGCGCGTGCAAGTTCCGATTCGGATCGAGCACGGCGGGCCGAATGTCGTCGAGCTCGAAGTCGACGGCCTGCCGGACGAACTCACGATGATCAACAACAAGGCCGTGCTGACGATCGATGGCGTGCGCGACAAGCTGAAGGTCCTGCTCGTCTCGGGCGAACCGCATCAGGGTGAGCGCATGTGGCGCAACCTCCTCAAGTCGGACGCCAATGTCGATCTCGTTCATTTCACCATTCTGCGTCCGCCGGAGAAGCAGGACGGCACGCCGATCAACGAACTCTCGCTGATCGCATTTCCGACTGCCGATCTCTTCGGCCGCAAGATCAAGGACTTCGATCTCATCATCTTCGACCGCTATTCGGACCAGAGCGTCCTGCCGCCGATCTACCTCGACAATATCGTGCGCTATGTGCGCGACGGCGGGGCTCTGCTGATCGCGGCGGGGCCCGATTACGCCCAGCCGGAGGGAATGTATTATACCCCGCTCGGCCAGCTCTCGCCGGCGCGTCCCGACGGAACCGTGACCGAGCACGCCTTCCGTCCGACGATCACCGGGATCGGTGCCAAACATCCGGTGACGCGCGGGCTGCCTGGGTCGGACGAGACGCCGCCCTCCTGGAGCCAATGGTTCCGGCAGGTGAATGCGGACGTAACGCGCGGCACGAATATTCTCTCGGGTGCCGACAATAAGCCGCTGCTCGTGCTCTCGCGCGAGGAGAAGGGCCGCGTGGCGCTCCTGCTTTCCGACCAGATGTGGCTCTGGGCGCGCGGTTTCGAAGGCGGCGGCCCGCATCTCGATCTGCTGCGTCGGCTCGCCCATTGGCTTATGAAGGAGCCGGAGCTCGAGGAAGAGGCGCTGCGTGCCAAGGCTCAAGGCCATGAGCTCGCTATTGAACGCCAAAGCCTCAAAGACACGATTCCGCCGGTCAAAATCATTGCCCCTTCGGGCAAGGAGATCACCGCGACTTTGACGCCGGCGGAGCCCGGTCTTTCGCGCGCGCAGGTGAAAGTCTCCGAACTCGGCCTCTACCGAGTCACGGACGGGACGTTGACGGCGCTCGTCAATGTCGGCCCCGCAAATCCGCGCGAGTTCCAGGAAGTGGTCTCGACCACCGAAAAGCTGCGGCCGCTCGCTGAAGCGACCGGCGGCACCGTGCGGCGCATCGGGAGCGCCGAGACCGGCAACGTCAATCTTCCGCGCATCGTCGCCATGCGCGACAGCCCGATCTATGGTGGCTCGGATTATGCCGCAATCAAGCGGACGGGCGCGGCGCAGGTGCGTGGGGTCGGCATTGCGCCGCTCGCCATCGGCCTCGTCGGGCTCCTCGTTCTCTTGAGCAGCATGATCGCGACTTGGCTGTTCGAAGGACGCGGCGGGCGGCGGACCGCATCGCCTCTCGCATGAGCAAAGCGAAGGGGGCTAACCCGGCCGCCCATCCTTCCCTCGCCCCGTAAACGGGGAGAGGGGATTGGCGAGCGCTTTCGGTGTCGCCTTCTTGTTCGCGAAGAATATCGCGACCCGATTTGCCAGGAGACTGCAAGCCAATCCGATGGCTGCCTCGTTGACGAAGCCGCCATAGCCCAGCCTGTCCCAGCCATAAGCGCTGGCAAGTCCTGCGAGAACGGCGGCGAGGAGAGAGCCGGCCGTGTGCTTGAAGCGCAGCGTCTTGATCATCACCGGCGCGCCGACGGCGGCGCCCAATTTGGTGATCGAGCCGATTGCCATCGAGAAGACATTGCCCGGCAGGACGAGCGAAAGCCCGATTGTCGCGAGCCCGATGAGAAAGATCGCGGCGAAGGTCGTGGTCTTGCGGCGCTCGGCGACCGATTGGCGAAAGCAAATGATATCGCGATAGACGGCCTGGCCGATGGCGACGAGGAGAGAATTCGACGTCGAGGCGATTGTCGCATAGACGTCCGCGAAAATAATGCCGCTGACGATCGCGCCCATGTTCTTCTGAAAGAAGAGGCTGAGGCCCGTCTCGGGGTCGGCGATATTCGGCATTACGCCGCGCAGCAGAATGCCGAAGAGGCTCATGGCGAGCCAGGTCGCCTGCACGAACCCGATATAGATCCACCAGGCGGCGCGCGTCTCCTGCGGGCTCGAACCGGCGAAATAGCGGGTGACGATCTGCGGCTGGCCAAGGCCGAAGCCGATGGCGGCGGCGGCATAGCCGAGCACAAAGCCGAGCGCCGCTATAGCGCCGTTCGGCAAGGGGGCAAGAAAGCCGGGACCGGCGGCATCGATGTTGTGGCGAAAGTCGGGGCTGCTCAGCGCGAACCAAATGACGGCAGCAAGCGCCAGCGTCGTGCCGATGATCCGGATGAAGGCCTGCAACGTATCGGCATAGACGGAGCCGCGAAACCCGCCGAGCGCCGAATACACGACGATGGTCGCGGAAAAGAAAACGAGCGCGGTAAATCCGTTGAGATCGAGAATGCCGGAGAGAAATTTGCGCCCCGCGAGCCATTGCGCCGACGTATAGGTCGCAAGAAAGGCAACGAGCAGCAGCGCGACGAGGATAGAGAGAAGGCGCGCGAGCCGCCCGGAAAGATCGAAGGTCAAAATCTCGGAGAGCGTTACCGCATTGGCTTGGCGCGCCAGCGCATTCAACCGGGCCGGAAATATGGCCCAGAAAACGAGGTCGCCAATCATCCAGCCGATCGGCATCAAAAGCCAGTGGACGCCGCCGGCATAACCCATGCCGACCGCGCCGGTGACGATGAATCCGCTGTTGCCGGCCGCCCCGGCGCTGAGCCCGATCAGCCATTTATTGAGACGGCGCCCGGCAAGGTCCTCTTCGCCACCGCGCCGCGCTTTGAGGCGGCCGAGCACTGCCGCGCTGAGCGTCGCAGCGAGCGTGAGAAAGAAGACGAAGCCGGCGAGGCCGAGCCGATGCATGCGCTCAGGCTAGAACAGGATCGCGGGCGGGGGAATGGCGCCGGTTCATTCTCCGCGAGCGGGGAGAGGGGAAGCCCTCACCCGCCCTTCGCCCGTTCCTGATCCATTTCGAAGACGCGGCTGGCGCGCACGTCCGCGGCGCTGATCGTCATGAGATCTTCGAGCGAGACGAGGCCCGGCTGTTCGAAATGCCGGTTGGCCTGGCGCAGCCGCATGCGATCGAGCGCATTGCGGATCGAGCGCGCATTGGCGAAATGCGGCTGCTTGCGGCGCGCCGCAATATAGTCGCGGAAGGCCGCAGCGCCGGACTCGTCGAACCGATAGCTTTGCGCCGCGAGCATTTTCTCCGCGATCGCCATCAATTCCTCATCCGTATAATCGGGGAAATCGATGTGATGCGCGATGCGCGAGCGGAAGCCTGGATTGGAGCGGAAGAAGCGATCCATGCGATCGGCGTAGCCGGCGAAGATCACGACGAGATCGTCGCGCTGGTTCTCCATCACGCTCAAAAGGATCTCGATTGCCTCCTGGCCATAGTCGCGCTCGTTCTCCGGCCGGTAGAGGTAATAGGCCTCGTCGATGAAAAGCACGCCCCCCATGGCCTTTTTCAGCACTTCGCGCGTCTTCGGCGCTGTATGGCCGATATATTGGCCGACGAGGTCGTCGCGGGTGACCGAGATCAGATGGCCTCGCCGGATGTAGCCGAGCTTGTGGAGGATCTGCGCCATGCGCAGCGCAACCGTGGTCTTGCCCGTGCCGGGATTGCCGGTGAAGCTCATGTGAAGCGTCGGCGTCTCGGACGTCAATCCCAGCCGCTGGCGCACGCGGTCGACAAGAAGCAGCGCGGCGATCTGCCGGATGCGCGTCTTCACCGGCACGAGGCCGATCAGCTCTTTGTCGAGCTCGTCGAGAACTTCGGCGACTTGCGTGTCGGCAAGTTCGCGGCGCAGGTCAATGCCTGCGCTCTCGGCGACTTCGGGGCTCTCGGTCGTATCAGTCGGCAGGCTCGGTCTCCAAGGAATAGCGGACCGTGCGCCCGGCGCCTTCGGTGCGCTGGAGCCGGAAGCGCGGCTCCTTCTTAGGCCGATTGACGATGAAGGAAATCCGCAGGCTCTCCCAGCCGTGGGTCGAGTCGAAGCCCGAGACGCGAATATAATCGTCCGCGTGAACCTTGCGGCAGGAATCGAGTTCGAGCATCACGGCGGCCGCGTCCTTGATGTCGAACATCGGCAGGCCCCACATTTCCCAGAACGTATTGCGCGGATGGGCGTCTTCAGTGAACTCGATGTTCACGGCCCATCCTTTCTCGATGCAATATTGCACCTGGGTGCGGATCTCGTCGTCGCTGAGATCGGGCAGGAAGGAAAAGCAGCCCTGTGTATTGCGCACGGCTTTCTCCTATTCGGCGGCAGTCGCGGTCGGCAGGAAGTCGGGCGTGTCCGTCGAAGCATAGTCGAAAGTCACGTCCTTCCAGGTCTCGAGCGCCTGTCTCAGCGGCAGACATTTCTTTGCCGCCGCTTCGAGAATGTCTTCGCCTTCGCGCATGATGTCGCGGCCGGCATTGCGGGCAAAGATCATGGCTTCGAGCGCCACGCGATTGGCCGTGGCGCCCGCCGCGATCCCCGCCGGATGGCCGATCGTGCCGCCGCCGAATTGCAGCACGCAATCCTCCCCAAGCATATCGAGGAGCTGATGCATTTGCCCGGCGTGAATGCCGCCCGAAGCAACCGGCATGACCTTGTTCAGCGAGGCCCAGTGCTGGTCGAAGAAGAGGCCGTGCTCGAGCCGCATCGGATTGAAGTCTTCGCGGCAGAGGTCGTAATAGCCGCGCGTCATATTCGGATCGCCTTCGAGCTTGCCGACCACGGTTCCTGCATGAATGTGATCGACGCCGGCGAGCCGCATCCATTTGGTGATGACGCGGAACGACACTCCGTGGCTCTTCTGCCGCGTATAGGTCGAGTGACCGGCACGGTGCAGATGCAGGATCATGTCGTTCTTGCGTGCCCATTTGGCCATCGACTGGATAGCCGTATAGCCGATCACGAGGTCGATCATGATGATGACCGAGCCGAGATCCTTGGCGAATTCGGCGCGCTCGTACATGTCCTCCATGGTCGCGGCGGTAACGTTGAGATAAGTGCCCTTGACTTCGCCGGTCGCGGCTTCGGCTTTGGCGACCGCCTCCATGCAATAAAGATAGCGGTCGCGCCAATGCATGAAGGGCTGCGAATTGATGTTCTCATCGTCCTTGGTGGAGTCGAGCCCCCCCTTGAGAGCCTCATAGACGACACGCCCGTAATTGCGGCCGGAGAGGCCGAGTTTGGGCTTCACCGTCGCGCCGAGGAGCGGGCGGCCGAATTTGTCGAGCCGCTCGCGTTCGACCACAATGCCGGTCGCGGGTCCCTGGAAGGTCTTCACATAGCCGACCGGCAGGCGCATGTCTTCGAGCCGCAGTGCTTTCAGCGGCTTGAAGCCGAAGACATTGCCGATGATGGAAGCGGCGAGATTGGCGATCGAGCCCGGCTCGAAAAGATCGAGATCGTAGGCGATATAGGCGAACCAGGAGCCGGGCGTATTCGGCACCGGATCGATGCGGTAGCATTTGGCGCGATATTTATCGCAAGCCGTCAAACGGTCCGTCCAAACGACAGTCCAGGTGGCGGTCGAGGATTCGCCGGCGACGGCCGCTGCCGCCTCGACCGGATCGACGCCCTCTTGCGGCGTGACGCGGAAGACCGCCAGGATGTCCGTGTCCTTCGGCTGATAATCCGGGTCCCAATAGCCCATCTGCCGATATTCGAGGACACCGGCCGAATAGCGGCTGCGCTTTTCGCCGGAGGCTTGCGCCTTCTTGTCGATCACATTCATCTTCTCAATTCCTCGCTATGCGGCGACACCACGCCGGTCAAATCGCGCAACGCGCAATTTCCATGCGCGAGGTGCCGGTGGCTTCTAGAGAGATTGGCCTTTGGGCCTGGGCGCTAGCGCTCGACACGGGATTTATGGCGCTGCACCCGCAATTGCCATGCCTGCGCCCATTATAGCACCGCAATGGCGGCCTTTTTGAGTCGTCGTGCAATGGAAAACGGCGAGCTTCATCAATGCCGTGACGGCGATTGCCCGGACGGCTTCGACAAAGTTGCGCGACCGCAAGGGCCATCCTCGTCTCCTACGCCTTATTGAAACCGACCCCGCGCGCTGCCGCTACGATCGCCTCTGCCGTGATCCCGAAAGCTTTATACAAGTCGCCGGCCGGTGCGCTGGCGCCGAAGCCGGTCATGCCGATAAAGAGGTCCTGCCGGTCGAGCACGGCGTCCCAGCCCTGCCGGATCGCAGCTTCGATACCGATCCGCGGCGCTTGCCCGAGGACGGAACGCCGGTAATCTTCGCCCTGTTCGGCGAAGAGCTCGAAACAGGGGATCGAGACGACGACCGCCTTGATCCCTTCTGGCGCGAGCTTTTCGGCAGCCTCGACCGCGAGCGCGACTTCCGAGCCCGTCGCCAGGAGTGTCACGTCGCGTGAGCCTTCGACGTCCCGCAGGATGTAGGCCCCGCGGGCCGAAAGGTTCTCGTCCACATGGGCCTTGCGCACGAGCGGCACATTCTGACGCGTGAGGCAAAGCGCGGACGGTGCATGCCGGCTCTTCAGCGCCAGTTCCCAAGCTTCTGCCGTCTCGATCACATCCGCCGGCCGGAAAACGAGGAGATTGGGAATGGCGCGCAAAGCGGCGAGATGTTCGACTGGCTGGTGCGTTGGCCCGTCTTCGCCCAACCCGATCGAATCATGCGTCAGGACGTGGACCACCCGCAGGCCCATCAAGGCGGCGAGACGAATCGCGGGGCGCGAGTAATCCGAAAAGGCGAGGAATGTTCCGCCATAGGGAATGAAGCCGCCGTGCAGCGCGATCCCGTTCATCGCCGCCGCCATCCCATGCTCGCGGATGCCGTAGTGGATGTAATTGCCGGAGGAGTCCCCCGCCGTCACGATCTTCATCTCGCCGACCTTGGTATTGTTGGAGCCGGTGAGGTCGGCCGAGCCGCCGATGAGATTCCCTTGTAACTTGCGGATTGCTTCGATGGCTTTTTGCGACGAGACGCGCGTCGCTTGTGGGGCAGCGGCACTCGCTGCCGCATGTTTGAAGGCAAGTACAGCCTTGCTGAAATCCGGATCGAGCGTGCCGGCGAGATCGGCGTCGAGGCGAGCGAGCCTATCAGCCGGCTCAGAGGCGCGTCGCGCCTCCCAATCCTGGTGCGCTCTCGCAGCCCGTTCGCCGACCTGCCGCCAAGCGGCGGCGATGGGGGCGGGAATTTCGAAGGGCTCCGCCGACCAGCCGAGCGCCGCGCGCGCGCCGGCGATTTCCTGGTGCCCCAAGGGTGAGCCATGCGCGCCATGCGTTCCGGCCTTTGTCGGGGCGCCGAATGCGATCGTCGTTTTGCAGGCGATCATCACCGGCTTGTCGGACTTCTGCGCTTTGCCGAGCGCCGCGGCGATTTCGTCCGGGTTGTGGCCGTCGATGCGCCAGGCCTCCCAGCCGGCCGCCCTGAACCGCGCGATTTGATCCGTCGAATCGGCAAGATCCAGCCGCCCGTCGATGGTGATGTTGTTGTCGTCCCAGAGCACGATCAGCTTGTTCAGCTTCAGATGGCCGGCAAGGCCGATCGCCTCGTGGCTGATCCCTTCCATTAGGCAGCCGTCGCCGGCGATGACGTAAGTGCGATGATCGACGAGGTCCGACCCGAAGCGCGCCTCGAGCATGCGTTCGGCAAGCGCCATGCCGACGGCGGCGCCCAGTCCCTGTCCGAGCGGACCCGTTGTCGTCTCGACGCCGAACGTATGTCCATATTCCGGATGGCCGGGAGTCTTCGAGTGAAGCTGGCGGAAGCGCTTGATCTCCTCGATGGTCATGCCCTTCGTCCCGGTCAGATAAAGGAGGGCATAGAGCAGCATCGAGCCGTGTCCGGCCGAGAGCACGAAACGGTCGCGATCGGGCCAGGCGGGATCGGCGGGATCGAATTTCAGGAATTGGGTGAAAAGCACGGTTGCGACGTCGGCCATGCCCATGGGCATGCCGGGATGGCCGGAATTGGCCTTCTCAACCGCGTCCATGGCGAGCGCCCGGATCGCGTTCGCCATATCCTTGTGGGTCACGGGCGCTTTCGGCGCAACATTCATTCTATGCTCCTTAAACAGCTCGTCTCGCGCGTTCGACGAGCTGCATGATGATCGGGGTGAGGATGAGCTGCATGGCAAGATCGAGCTTGCTGCCGGCGATGACGATCGAATTCGCCCGCGACATGAAACTGTCGTGAATCATCGAGAGCAAGTAAGAGAAGTCGATCCCGCGCGGATTCTTGAAGCGGATGATCACCATGGATTCGTCCGATGTCGGAATCCAGCGTGCCGCGAAAGGATTGGAGGTATCGACCGTCGGCACGCGCTGGAAATTGATGTCGGTCTCGGTGAACTGCGGACAGATGTAACGGACATAGTCGGGCATGCGCCGCAGGATCGTGTCCATCACCGCGTCGGCCGAATAGCCGCGCGCCGCCTTGTCGCGATGGATCTTCTGAATCCATTCGAGATTGATGACGGGCACGACGCCGATCTTTAGATCGGCCCAGCGCGCGATGTCCACTTCTTCCGTGATCAGCGCGCCATGCAGGCCTTCATAGAAGAGCAGCTCGGTCTTTTCCGGCAGCGGCCGCCAATCCGTGAATCTGCCCGGTTCGCCGCCGTAAAGCTCGGCCTCGTTGAGATCGTGCACGTAATGGCGCGTCTTTGCCCGGCCGGTCTCGCTATAGGTGCGGAACACGGCCTCGAGCTCCTGGAGCAGGTTGGCGGAGGGCCCGAAATGGCTGAAATGGTGATTGCCGCGTGTGCCTTCCTCCTCCATGACCTGGCGCATTTCTTCGCGGTCGTAACGATGGAAGGCATCGCCCTCGACGAAGGCGGCGGCGATCTTCTCGCGCCGGAAGATCTGCTCGAATGTGCGCTTCACCGAAGTGGTGCCGGCGCCGGACGAGCCAGTGACGGAAATGATCGGATGTTTGGCCGACATGGGGTTTCGCCTAAGAGCGGATCAGTCCACGGCGCGCGAACAAGGGAGAATGCTCGGCCGAGAATTGCGGATCTGTATGATAGCGCGTGATCAAATGGACGGCGTTCGCAGAGCCGAAAACGAACGGCGTGCGGACGTGCATATCCGCCGGCACGATGTCGAGAATGCGGCGTACGGTATCGGTCGCGCTGCCTTCCGCCTGTTCGATGATGAACGCGATCGGATTGGCTTCGTAGATCAGGCGGAGCCGACCCGAACTATAGCCCTGCCGCAGATCGCCCGGGTAGAGGAATACCCCGCCGCGGGCGAGAATGCGATAGGCCTCGGCGACGAGCGAGGCGATCCAACGCATGTTGTGATCGCGGCCAAGCGGCCCTTCGGTACCTTTTACGCAATCATCGACGAAGGTGCGCACCGATGGCGCCCAATGCCGATAATTGGACGTGTTGATCGCATATTCGCTCGATTGTCTCGGAATCCGCACGGCTTCGACCGCTTCGTGGAAAATACCCTTGCGGCGGTTGAGAATGAAAATGCTCGTGCGTTCCGGAAAGGCGAGAACGAGCGAACATTGCGGCCCGTAAATGACAAATCCCGCCGCCAATTGGTTGCGGCCGAGCTGCGTGAAATGCGCCCGGGCACTCTCCGCCTCGGGCAGAGCCGGCAGAATGGAGAAGATCGTCCCGATCGACACATTGGCATCGATGTTGGAGGAGCCGTCGAGCGGGTCGATCGCAACGGCCAAGGGCGCGTCGGGGTCGAGCTGCAGCGGCTCTTCGAGCTCCTCGGAAAGGATCGCAGCGACCGGCCCCTCGCGCAGGACGTTGACGAACAAATTATTGGCGAAGATATCGAGCGCCTTTTGCACGTCTCCGTCGGCGTTGAGATGGCCGACCGCGGCCTCCGTGCCGGCCAAACGGCCGAGCGCGATCACTTCCGCCATTTGACGGGCGGTATCGGCAATGCGCCGGACGAGGTCGGCAACCGGCGCGAGGCTCGCGTCGGCGTCTGTTCGCTCCTGCAAAATAGTGCCCAGATCCCTGGCGGGCGCGATCTCGAGCATGACCACCCTGATGTTCGATGATTATGGCCTCGCGGTATCGGACGAGGCAGAACCAGCCGGCTCTTTAGACTAGCCAATTTAGACTAGCCAATTTCGGCATATGACTCAAAAGAATCGAAACGCAAGAATGGGCCGCCGGCGAGGGCGCCAGATCACGATGCTTCTCGATAGGATCGATCCGAAGCATGAACGTGATCGATTCTAAAGATTTAAAGCGGGGAAGATTGGGAGAGGGAAAAATTTACCGATCCCGGCTCATTCCGGCTACGCCAGCCGCTCGACGGTTTCAGCCCTTTACGAAGCTCAAGAGGACCTCGGCATAAGTATCGCCGGTGTGACGGCTGGCGAATTTCTCGGCATGCTGCGCAGCACGCGTCCGGCATTCGGGCAGGCGCGGCAGAAGCCGCTCGATCGCTTGAGCCAGGGCGGAGCTGCTGTAGGGGGAGAAGGTCTCGCCTTCGGCTTCGCCCCTTTTCACGCTCGTCGCTGCATAAGTGCCCTCCGCCGCGATGATCGGGCGCCCGGCGACGACCGCCTCGGTGAAGAGTCCCGAGCCGCGCGGACCGAATCTTTCCGGATCATAGGGCAGGAGCGTTGCGTCGACGGCATTGGTCGTGGCTGCATAATCGCTATTGCTCATCGTGCCGTCGATCAGCGTGACGTTCGGCATTCGACGCAATCGCCGCTCTGCCGCGATCGTCTCGGCTTCCCAGCTGCTGTGCTGGATTTGCACGATGAATTCGACCGGCAATCCCTTCGCCCGGCAGATCTCGATCGCTTCGGGCAGGAGATGAAATCCCTTTTCGGTCTTCGAGTAGCCGAAAAAGCCGAGGCGGACCCTTTCGCTTCGTGCCTGAACCGGCTCGAACTTGGCGAGCGGAATGGGAAGGATCTTGGTGCCGATCTTGAATTCGCGTCGATAGACTTCGGCCAAAGCCTCGTTTTCGGTCGTAAAAAAGAGCGATCTGTCGATCAGGCCGCCAGCAAGCCGAAAGGCCTCCCGATAATAAGAAGCGCCCAAGCGGCCATTGAGCCCCCAGGGCGTCCAACTCGGTGTGAACATCAAATGACAGACGACTTTCGGCAAGCTCTGTTGCGGCAATGACAGCAGATGTTCGACGAGACCGAGGATCTGGTTCTGCGAAATGGCCGGCACAAGCACGAGGGCCTCAGGTGTCCAGATTTCGGCGGGCAGGCGGCCGAGATCGCGCCGGTAGGAGTCGTTGTGGAGACGACAGGTCCTCTCTTCGGAGAAGATCGGCCGCCCGGCGAGGAAATCGCGCCAGCGCGCCCGCACGTTCGCAGCAAACTCTCGAGGGAGTGCGAATTTTCCCTCATAGAGACAAGCGCGGAAGTGCGGGATCGCGCCGAGCTCCGCCATGACCGCGCGGTCCATTCGCCTCCAGCCGTAGATTCGATAGCCCACGTTTCGCCGCGACAAGCCTTTGCAGGCCTCGAGCAGAAGCTGATAGCTGTGCTCTCCGCGCCCGCGCAGCCCGTTATCGAGTACGACGACTTCCACATTGCTTTCGCGCAGTGGCACGTTCCCGGATGCGAAATAAGTCTGTTGATCCGACAAAGTCCCGGCCGAACTTGCTCGACAAATGAGATTGTTCGTCGATCGAGGATGATCCGCGTGCGTCAGAGGAGAATTCGGCACCCGGTCGCGGGCAGAACATTGCCCCGCCGCAACGGCGCCGTACAACGATATCGGGATTTCGCCGGCGAAGCTAGTTGCCCCTTGCGGTACTTGCCGTGACAGGGACGCATTGCTACAAGGGGCGCCGAGATCGAAAGGGCAGATTTATGGCCTCGCTTCAACGCGAAGACGCCGCAGGGCGTGTCGATCGCCTCAGCGCTTCTCCGCGGCTCTTCGAAAATCCGATGCTCGACAAGTTGTCGCGGGTCCATTGGTCGATGCCGCTCGCCTTTTATCTGCCCTTCGTGGCCTTGCTCGGCTGGCTCAGCTTCGAGACCCTGTCGCCGGTCCGCATCGGTCTTGCTCTGATCGCCGGCTATTTCATCTGGACGCTCACGGAATATTTCGGCCATCGTTATCTTTTTCACGCCGAATTTCCCGGAAAATGGGGCGCCCGCATTCACTTCCTCATTCATGGCGTCCATCACGAACATCCGAACGATCCGCTGCGCCTCGTCATGCCGCCGCTCTTGAGCGCGCCGATCATGCTGGCAGCGCTTTTGATCGGGCTGATCCTTTTCGGCCGCCCGTTGGTCTATCCGACATTGATGGGCTTCATTCTCGGCTATCTCATCTACGATATGGTTCACTATTACGTGCACCACGCCGAGCCGAGCACGCGCCTTGGCCTCGCCTTGCGCCGGCTTCATATGCTGCATCATTTTCGCGATCCGGAGCATGGTTTCGGCGTGAGCGCGCCCTGGTGGGACAAGGTCTTCGGCACCGAACACCAGCGCGAGCGGCGCTCCTGAAATCGAGCCCGATCGCAATCAGTTTTCTTTGCGTCGCTGGCTCTTCGTGAGCAAGGAAACCGCCGGACGCGGCACCGGCTCTTGCGCGCCGACGAAAACGTCGAACCGTCCGTTCGCCCAGACGACGTGATAGGTGGTGAAGGCGCGCAGCCAAGCAGCGAGCGCAAGCACTTCCCGGCACAGAAAAGCGAGCGGCGCGACCAGCGAAATTTCCCAGCCCTTGAGCCGCGCGACGGCGCTCTCGCAGAGGAACCATCCGGCAAGAGTGAGGGCGAAGGCGGCGAGCGGCGGGGCGGCAAACAGCGGCGCGGCGAGCGCAGCGGCGCAGGCGGCCGGCAGCGGGCTGGCGATCGGCTCGAGCGGAAAAGTCATGGGTTCATGTGCGCGGCGGATCACGCTCCAACGGACTTGCCGCTCGTAGACTTCCCGGAACGTGCGGGCGCCGATCAATTGGCGCAGCGTGCGGTGGGCGAAAACGGTCTTCAGGCCGATCGCCGCAAGCCCCTTCGAGATCGCCGTGTCTTCGGCAATGGTATGTGCCATTGCGTCGAAGCCGCCGGCTTTGCTGAAATCGCTGCGCCGGAACAACATCACTTTGCCGACGCCAAATCCAAGGCCCAAGGTGGACGCCGTAAGCAAAAGCCTAGCATGGCTGTTGATGATCAAGGCCTCGACATGGCCTGCCAGGCTCAGCGCCTGTTCGGCGACGGGCACGCCGCAGACGAGGCCGACCCCGTCCGTGAAATTGCGCATGAAGTCCGCGATCGAGTCGGGATCGAGCACGATGTTCGAATCCTTCGCCAGGACAAAATCATGTGCGGCGACGGATAGAGGGGGAGCCAAAGTGTTGAGCTTGGGACTGACCGCGAAATCGGCATGCGATTGTAAAATCCGCGTCGGTATCTCGGGATGGTCGTGCTTGAGCTTTTCGGCAACTTCGAGCGCCGGAGAGCTCGCTTCGGTCGCGCTGAACAGGACCTCGTATTCGGGATAGGCCTGACCGAAAATCGAGGTTTGCGCCTCGTCGAATCCCGAATGGCGCAATTTGATCGGCAGAAGCGTCGAGACGGGCGGCTGTTCGGTCTCGGTCGCGCGACGCGCCTGAATGTGCGGCTGGAGGAGCGCACAAAAGCTTGTCGAAAGGAGAATGGCGAGCGAAACGATCAGCCAAGCCGCGCCGAGATAGGAGAAAATGATCGCAGGATCCATGGCTTGGGCTCGGGGCGGCACGATCGCTGAAACCAATTCACACGCGGAGGGGCCTGCGTCAATCGCCGCAGCGATTGCGGCAGTGCGTCACGCCTGGGGATAGCGCGCGTTTAGCTCTCAAGCCCTTCCAATTCCTCGATCATTCCTTCGATCATTCGAATCCCGATTTGCCAGAATCCGGGATCTTTCGCGTCAAGCCCAAAGGGTTTCAGAAGCTCCGAATAATGTTTGCTGCCGCCTGCCGCGAGCAAGGCGAGATAGCGCTCCGCAAAACCCTCGCGCGCGTTTTCATAGACGCCGTAGAGCGAATTCACCAGGCAGTCGCCGAAGGCATAGGCATAGACGTAGAAGGGCGAATGAACGAAATGCGGGATATAGGCCCAGAACGTCTCATAGCCGGGGCCGAGCCGGATCGAAGGTCCGAGACTTCCGGTCTGGACGCTGAGCCATAGCGCCGAGATCCGGTCTGCGGTCAATTCGCCTTCCCGCCGCTCGAGATGCAGTTTGCGTTCGAATGTGTAGAATGCGACCTGCCGCACGACTGTATTGATCATGTCCTCGACCTTACCGGCAAGCAGCGCACGACGGGCCGCAACCTTGTCCGTCTGGGCAAGCAGCGCGCGGAAGGTCAGCATTTCGCCGAAGACGGAGGCCGTCTCGGCAAGCGTGAGCGGCGTCGGCGCCATCAGTG
Source organism: Beijerinckiaceae bacterium (assembly GCA_021324915.1). Taxonomy (GTDB): domain Bacteria; phylum Pseudomonadota; class Alphaproteobacteria; order Rhizobiales; family Beijerinckiaceae; genus Methylovirgula. Next base: position 94,576 of record JAJPIC010000028.1, read on the forward strand.
CGCCATTCGGGGCGGCAAGAACCTGGTGGACGCCGTGGCCGAGCTCATGCGCCAGCGTCATCACGTCGCGCGGCTTGCCCTGATAGTTCAACAGCACGTAAGGGTGCGCGGACGGTACGGTCGGATGGGAAAAGGCGCCGGGCGCCTTGCCGGGCCGCACCGGCGCATCGATCCAGTTCAAATCGAAGAAGCGCTGCGCAATCGCCGCCATGCGCGGCGAAAAGCTCGCATATGCGCCAAGTACCGTGTCGCGCGCCTCGATCCAGGGGAAAGTTCGCGTCCCGGCATCCGGCAAAGGCGCATTGCGATCCCAATGATCGAGCCGGTCCTTGCCGAACCATTTGGCTTTGAGCCGATAATAGCGGTGCGACAGGCGCGGATAGGCGGCTTCGACCGCGACGACGAGCGCCTCGACCACTTCGCGCTCGACCCGATTCGAGAGATGGCGCGAATCGGCGACATCGGCAAAGCCGCGCCAGCGATCCGAAATCTCTTTGTCCTTCGCGAGCACATTGGTGATGAGGCTGAAGGTGCGTAGATTGTCCTTGAGCGTCGCAGCGATCGCCTCGGCGGCTTCCTTGCGGATCTCCGGATCGCGCTCCTGCAGCAAGTTCAAAACGGGCTCGAGCGGCAGATCTTCGCCGCGCACCTTGAAGCGCAAAGAAGCGATCGTCTCGTCGAACAGCCGATTGAACGCTGCGCTGCTGGTGACCTGCTTTTCGTGAAACAAGCGCTCGAGCTCGTCGCTGAGCTCGTACGGCTTTTCCTTGCGGATATCCTCGAGCCAGGGCCGATAGCGTGCGAGCGGCTCGTATGCGGCGAGCTTTTCGATCGTGAGATCGTCGAGCTGATTGAGCTCGAGCTGAAAGAAGAGGAGATGGGTGGAGGCGGAGGTGGTCCTCTCCTGCGCGTCGCCGAAAAACTTGGCGCGCTTCGGGTCGCTCGTGTCGCTGTAATAGACGAGCCCGGCATAGGAACCGATCCGGCCGATGAGATCTTCGAGCCCCTCGTAGCGGGCGACGGCTTCCGCGATTCGCTTCGACGTGCCCTCGGCAAGATCAGCCTTTGCGAGCGCTCCCAGGCGCCCGCGATAGGATTCGGCGAAAGCCTTGCTTTCGCTCTCGGCGCGCGCGAGATCGTCCGCATAGGCGGGCGAATCCATCGAAGGATAGAGATCGGCGAGGCTCCATTCGGGCAAAGGCCCGAGCGCCGCGGTCTGTTCAGAAAATCCGGCAAGTTGCGTGGTCATCGTGCCACCGAAGAGGTTCTCGATCGCGGGGTTAATAGGCGTCGCTCGGCCGGTAATCAATCGCAGCCGATCGATTGCACGCGCACGCGGGCAGGGCATCCGCGCGCAATCGACCGCAGCCATGCGGCGCAATTTGTGCGTGTTCAAACGATTTCCGTGTCGGATCGCGCGCCGAAAGCCCGATCGCGGCGAAAAGCCGAAGCGCCATTAACATCGCATTTACTCTGATCGGCCAGCATGTTCGCAGGGTGGCACACCCACTGGCCTGCGCGTGAAGCGTGACGGCTGACCAGAGCCGAGCTCCGGCTGAAATGTAACCCGCGTCCCGATCTAGGCGGCATGCCGCCTGCCGAAGAAAGAGCCCATGTCCTGTCTCGTACTGATCGTCGACGACGATCCGGTCCAACGCCGGCTACTCGAATCCCTCGTGCGCCGTTTCGGCTACGAGACGGAGGTTGTCGAAAGCGGCGCGCAGGCGCTCGCCCGGCTCGAGTCCGGCGCCGGCCGAGCGGTCGATCTCATCATCCTCGATCTCGTCATGCCCGACATCGACGGGATGACCGTCCTCGAGCGGCTGCGCGAGCGCGAGCGCGCCATTCCGACCATCGTTCAGACCGCGCACGGCTCGATCGAAACGGTGATATCGGCCATGCGCGCCGGTGCGATCGATTTCGTCGTCAAGCCGGTCGGCGTCGAAAGATTGCAGGTCTCGATCAAGAACGCTTTGCGTGTCGACGCGCTCGAAGAGGAAGTGCGCCGTCTCAATCGCCAAACCTCGGGCACGCTGACCTTCAAAGATCTCGCCAGCAAAAGCCCCGAGATGGAACGCGTCATCAGATTGGGCGAGCGGGCGGCGAAATCGACCATTCCGGTGCTGCTCGAAGGCGAATCGGGCGTCGGCAAGGAAGTGATCGCGCGCGCCATTCAAGGTGCCTCCGACAGACGGGGCCGGGCTTTCGTCACCGTCAATTGTGGCGCCTTGCCGGAGAATCTCGTCGAATCGATCCTTTTCGGCCACGAGAAGGGCGCCTTCACGGGCGCCAATGAAAAACATCTCGGCAGGTTCGTCGAGGCCAACGGCGGGACGTTGTTTCTCGACGAAGTGGGCGAACTTCCGCCGGAGGCGCAGGTCAAGCTGCTGCGCGCCTTGCAAGACGGAGAGATCGATCCCGTCGGAGCCAAACGTCCGGTCAAGGTCGATATCAGAGTGATCTCGGCGACCAATCAGGATCTTATCGAGCTCGTGAAATCGGGCGCATTCCGCGAGGACCTTTATTATCGGCTCAACGTTTTCCCGATCACCATTCCGGCGCTGCGCGCGCGTCGCGACGACATCGCCGATCTCGCTCGCCGATTTGCCGCGCGGTTCGCCGCGGAAGAGGGCAAGAGCCTGCGCGGCATCGGCGCCGAGGCTCTCGCCTTGCTCGAAAGCTACGACTGGCCGGGCAATGTGCGCCAACTGGAGAATGCGGTGTTCCGCGCCGTAGTTCTCGCCGACGGCGACGAATTGACCGTTGCCGAATTCCCGCAAATCGCCGCGCAGGTGAAAGGCTTCGAGGTCCGTATCCCTGCCGCACCGACCGCGCTCGTCAAGCAGCAACGACCCGAGCGCGAGATCGTGCGCGTCGAGGTGCGCGATCCGAACGTGCTGCGACTTCTCGACGAGACAGGCAATCTGCGCCAGCTCGATGCGCTCGAGGCCGAGACGATCCGTTTCGCGTTCGCCTATTATCGCGGCCAAATGTCCGCGGTGGCGCGCAAACTCGGAATCGGTCGCTCGACTCTCTACCGTAAGATGAAGGAATATGGGTTCCAGCAAGCTTATGACGAGAGTGTGACTGAGAATGTTGATGACGACAGCGATGCGGCGGCTTAAATCCATAGGGCGGCTCAGCCGCATCGCGCGCAATGGCGCACGGCCTCACCGCAGCGCTGCGCGCAGCAATCGATTTTGAGAGTGCACCGCGAGTCAAGGCGGGCTGCCGCGAGGGGCGAGAATGTCGCGTCGCAAGATGTCTCGGTCGTTTCGCTGGGTCTTGCCCGCTGCTGTGCTTTCGTGTTCGTTCGGCGCCGTCCGTGCACAGTCGGTGCGCGAGGTGATTTGGTCGGGCAGCGGCAACGAGCCGGCGGCTGAAGCGGTTACGGAAATCTACGCGACCAAGCCGGCGGCAAGCGCGCTCCGGTTCGCGAAATTGAGCCATACGGACCAACGACGCGGGCCCGTCGCCGTGCTTGCATCGAGATCCGAGGATCTCGTCCCGCAGTCTCCCGACACGCCGCTCGTGACAAAGATGTCGGCGCTCGCTCCGCCGCCGGCCGAAGTCTCGCGGGCGAAGGAGATGTCGGCGCTCTCGCTCCCGCCCGCGCCGACCGAGGCGCCGCTTCCTTCGGCAACGATTGAGGCCTCGCCGTCGCGCGAAGAGGGCGCTCCGCAGGTTTTCGCCGGCATCGCTGCCCAAGCGCCCGTGCTCTCCTCTGCAGCTTCTGCTGCTGCGCTCGCACCAGGATCCGAACCGGACCTCGCTCCCCTTTCTCCGGCTCTTGATTCCGGCGCCTTGCTCGCCCCGAAAATGTCGGCGCTTGCTCCGCCGCCGGCCGAAGTCTCGCTGGCGAAGGAGGTGCCGACGCTCTCGCTCCCGCCCGCTCCGATCGAGGCGGCGCGTCCTTCGGCAACGATTGAGGCCTCGCCATCTGGCGAAGAGCGGGCTGCGCAGGTTTTCGCGGTTGCGGCCGAAAGCGCCGAACTCTCTCCGCCGGCTCCTGCGGCAGCGCCGGCTCTCGCAACGCCGGCCGCCGCAGTCGAGACGGCAGCTGCCGATCATTTGGAGCCGCCACAGGCACCGGACGCCGCGATGCCGACGGGAGATATCCCAGCGACCCCGCCGAGCGATCGTGCGCCCGACAGTCTTCCGCCTCAAGATCCCTTGGGTTCGCAGGCGCCGGCGCCGACGCCGCCCGATGCCGCGGCGCGGCCGGCGCCCACCGCTCCGGCACCGGCTGCGAACGCGCCCGCTCCTGCGGTGCCGCAGAATGCCGCGCCAGCGGCTCAGCCGAGCACGCCGCCGCCGGCTGCGGGCGCTTTGCAACCACCCGCGAAACCGGTGCTTTCGGCTGCGGCGAATTTCGTCAAGCAGGCGGTCGATGCGCTCGTTGCGACACGCGCCGAAGGCAGCGAGGCCGCGGAGCTGCACAAAGAGCGTGCGGCAATTGCGGCCTATTATGCGGCGCGCGATTACGAACCCTTGTGGATCGAGGACGGTAAGCCCGTGCCCGCGGTATCCGCGGTCATGGACCGGCTCGCGCATGCGGCCGATGACGGGCTTGATCTCGCCGGGCTGGTGGCGCCTGTCTTTTCCGGGGGCCTCGACAAGCTCGCCGCGGCCGATGTCGCCCTCTCGGCGCAGGTCGTGATTTACGGGCGGCAAGCTTCCGGCAGCCGCGTCGATCCGGGGTCGATCTCTAATCTGATCGGCGCCAAACCTGACCTTCCCGATCCGGCGCTCATTCTCGCGGCCGTGGTTGCAGCAGGAAGCGAAGGCGCCGATCTGCTGGAGTCGTTCAACCCGCCGCAAAAGCAATATCAGGATCTCCGCGCCAAGCTCGCCGAGCTTCGCGCCAGCAAGGCGGATTCTGCGAGCCTTACCATTCCGAACGGGAAATCGCTGCGTGTCGGCATGAGCGATCCGCGCGTGCCCTTGATCCGCGCGCGGTTCGGCCTCGACGCGGGAGCGGACGACGCGGATCTCTACGATTCGGGGGTTGCAGCGGCGGTCGCGGATTATCAGCGGGCGAACGGCTTGCCCGCCTCCGGCGTCTTGACCGGCCGCACCGTCGAGAGTCTCTCGCGTCCGGCCCGTCTCGAACACGAGATCCTCGCCAATATGGAGCTTTGGCGCTGGATGCCGCGCGACCTCGGCGCAAGCCGCATCGAGGTCAATATTCCCGATTTTTCGGTCACGGTTGTGCAGGACGGTCAAGTCGTCCTGCACAATAGAGTGATCGTCGGAAAACCCGATTCGCCGACGCCCGTCTTTTCCAACACGATGAAATTTCTGATCGTCAATCCCTATTGGAACGTGCCGCCGTCGATCGTGCGCAAGGAAATGCTGCCGAAGGTTGCCGGCGACCCCTATTATCTCTCAGAGATGGGCTTCCAAGTCTTCAGCCGGCACGGCCAGCTCTTCGTCCGCCAACCGCCCGGCGACGACAATGCGCTCGGCCACATCAAGTTCATGTTCCCGAATCAATATTCGGTCTATCTGCACGACACGCCGTCGCGCCACCTCTTTTCGGCGGCACGCCGCGCCTTCAGCCATGGCTGCGTGCGCGTCGATCAGCCGTTCGAATTCGCCGAAACCGTGCTCGGCCCCGAATGGCCGCAGAAAAGATTGAAGCGCCTGCTGGGCAGCGAAGAGCATTACGTCTATCTACCGAAGCCCCTGCCGATTCACATCGAATATTTCACGGCCTATGTCGATGACGGCGGCGAATTACAGGTCCGCGACGACGTATATGGCTACGTCCGCAAAGTCGAAGCGGCACTCGGCCTTGAAAAACCGGAGCCTGCCGACGAGGTGCGGACTTCGCAGGAGGTCGACGCAGATCGCACGTCGCCGGGCGAGCAAGACCGGCTTCCGGCGGGCCGGCCGCATCGATCGCAGGCGAATCGGCAATATTGGAGCGATCCGAGCCAAGACCAGCCTTTGATTGCCGGTCATCCATGATTCGGCCCGCCAATTGTGGCAGCGACACGCGAGCCGAAGTAGAGATTTGAGGCAAGAAAGCATTGTCACGCCGGTGCCGAAAGCTTCGAATAAGATAAGCAATATCAATATGTTATGACGTCCGGCACCGTCTGCCGGCGACGGCCCGCGCGCCCATTATTTGAAGAAATCGAAGTTGCGACGACACAGGTTCGCCATATTTACTGGATTACGTCTAAGTCATCTTGCTTCGATCGACTTGGGTCTTCGACCTGTTCTTTCGAAGTGGAGATGGCCGCGAACGGGGGGACGTTGCCGGCCACGTGGCTACGCGACGTTAACGGTTCTCGGTAACTAATTGCGTCTCGGCGTAATCGCCGAACAGAGACGATCGGCCACACGCCGATGGGTCCGAGAACCGGGGGTTTGTTTTGCCGAAACCGCGCCTCAGCACGGATCTCGAAGTCTGCTTGCGTCGGTGCCGCCTCGCCCTTTCTCATTTATTCGCATCGCGCCTTCCGCGCTTCTCCTCCATCGCGTCCCGGCCCGCGCAATCGCAAGCCGCGCGTCTGCTGGCCGGCGCAAGCCTCGTCGGTCTTTCCCTCTGCATCCTTATCCCGTCATCGACCGAATCGGCGGTCGCCAACGGCGATACGCGAACGATCGAGCTTTATCACGCGCATACGGGCGAATCGATTTCGGCGACTTATCTCGTCGACGGCCATTACGATATGGACGTGGTCAAGAAGCTCGATTGGTTTCTGCGCGACTGGCGCCGCAATGAAGAGACCGAAATGGATCCGCGGCTCTTCGATGCGGTTTGGGAGACTTATCGCGAAGCCGGCGCAACGCAGCCGATCGTTGTGCTGTGCGGCTATCGTTCACCCGAGACGAATGCGATGTTGCGGCGTCGTTCGCGCGGCGTGGCCGAGCATTCCCAGCATATTCTCGGCAAGGCCATGGATACGACCATGCCGGGCATGTCGATGGAGCAGGTCCGCGAGGTCGCGATGCGCCTGCAGATGGGCGGGGTCGGCTATTATCCGAGTTCGAATTTCGTCCATATCGACGTCGGCGGCGTGCGTGCCTGGCCGCGCATGACTTATGATCAGCTCGTCCGTCTCTTCCCGGACGGCAAGACTGTGCATATTGCCGCCGATGGCCGCACCTTGCCGGGCTATGAAGAGGCGCGCGCCGAGCTCGAGTCGCGCGGCGACGTGAGCGTTCCCCCGCCCGAGCATAGCGGCAATTTCTTCGCGTGGCTCTTCGGCGGTATGACCGGCGGCGGCGCCGACGAACGCGAGGATCAAAGCGCCGCGAGCCCGCAGCCAGCGGGCTCGGCCTATGTGGCCGATGCCCAGAATGGGCAGATCGCCGATACGCAGAGCGCGGCCGCCGCTGCGCCGGCCGGGGAAAGCACCGCGGCCGCCAATGCCGACACCGCAGCCGCCCGGCCGGGCGCCGATCAGGATCAAGCCGATACGTCCGCCGGCAAATCCGCTGCCGAAACGGTGGCCGATAGTCCGCCGCCGGTGCCGCCGCGGCGGCCGACGGATCTTGCTTCGCTCGACGTCCCGATGCCGCCCGTGCGTCCAGTCATGCAATTGGCCGCGGCCGAGCCTCAGCAGGCCGAAACTTCCCGGCCGCAGGACCTCCGGGCTCCGATCTCGGACCTTCCGGGAATCATCACCCAAGGTCCCAATGACGAGCGGACGACGCAAAGCCTGATGCGTTCGCCCGAACCTTCGCAATCCGAGGCGCTTGCCTATGCGCCGCTTGGGCAAATGGAAGGTTTGCGGTCGGCGGCGCATAGCAAGCATAGAGCTCAGTCCAATCCCGTGGTTCCTGCGCGGCTCGATCGATCCGATTTCCTAAGCCTCACGCGAACGACCGAAACCGCCGAAATGGAAAGCCAGACTATATTCGGGCCGACGCTTGCCGGAATCCGCCGCGCGGCGCGGGTGGAGACGGCCGCCCTCTCGAACAAATTGGAATCGGATTATGTGGCGCGGTTCGGCGATGCGGCGACCGATCTCGCGGCCGATCATTTCGAAGGCCCCTCGGTGGCCTCGCTCGACACCGACAAGGACCGCTTGGTGTTCCTGGCGAGTTCCGGCCAGAACTGAGATTAGCCTGAGATCTGGTGTGCGCTGCTGGGTGCCGGCGCGTGCGGCGTGGCCGACCAGGCGAAAACGAGCGCGAAAAGACCGCCAATGAGCATGGCGCGGGCGATCTGACCCGGCGAGACTGCGCTCGGATGGCGGTTCGTCCGCTCGAGCACACCCGATCGAGGCGAAAGATTCATGGGGGCCTGCCTGGAAAATCTTTGGATTTCAGGCAAATTAACCACAATTGGTTACCGATCCTTCACCATGCGCAACGGCCCGCGGAGAGGGGAGGCTTTTCGGTAAGCTTGCATTGATCTTGCTTGAAACGTCTGCGGACCTCCACGAGCCGGATTGGCCGAAATGCCGCAATGTTTCGACGAAATGACTCTGCCGGATGGCGCAACCCGCGCCGTCTACGGCAAGGTCGCGCGCTGGCTCGCCGAGACATCGAGCGAATTGCTCGCCTCCCGGCGTGCGCAAGCCGAACTGCTCTTTCGCCGGATCGGGATCACTTTTGCCGTCTATGGCGACAAAGACGCCTCCGAACGCCTGATCCCGTTCGATATCGTCCCGCGCGTGATCGGCCGCTCCGAATGGGCTCGTCTCGAGACGGGGCTCGTCCAGCGCGTCACCGCGCTCAACCGTTTCCTCGCCGATATTTATGGAGGCCAAGAGATCGTCAAGGCCGGCGTGATTCCGGCCGACATGATCCTCACCAATGCCCATTTCCAGCGCGAAATGTGCGGCAGGCACATTCCGCACGACATCTACGTTCATATCGCCGGCATCGACGTCGTGCGCATTGACGAAGGCGACTTCTACGTTCTCGAAGATAATCTGCGTACGCCCTCGGGCGTCTCCTATATGCTCGAGAACCGCGAAGTCATGATGCGGCTCGCCCCCGATCTCTTCGCTGAATATCGCGTAGCGCCGGTCGAGAATTATCCCGATGCGCTGCTTGCCACTTTGCGTTCGGTCTCGCCCAGCGCTGCGCGCCGGGAGCCGACAATCGTTCTGCTGACGCCCGGCCAGTATAATTCGGCCTATTACGAACATTCATTCCTGGCCGACAAGCTCGGCGTCGAGCTCGTCGAGGGTCGCGATCTCTTGGTGCGCGACAATGTCGTCTACATGCGCACGACTGAGGGGCCGAAGCGCGTCGACGTCATCTACCGGCGCATCGACGACGATTTCCTCGATCCGCTGGCCTTCCGGCCGGACTCGCTGCTCGGCGTGCCCGGACTCTTCAATGCCTATATTTCCGGCAATGTGACCCTCGCCAATGCAGTCGGCACGGGAATAGGGGACGACAAGGCCATCTATAGCTACGTTCCGGATATGATCGACTTCTATCTCGGGGAAAAGCCGATCCTGAAGAACGTGCCGACCTGGCGCTGCCGCGAAGCGGATGCGCGCGCCTATGTCGTCGACCATCTGGCCGAACTCGTCGTCAAGGAAGTCAACGGTTCCGGCGGCTATGGCATGCTGATCGGCCCGCATGCCACGCGGGATGAAATTACGCTCTTCCGCGAGAAGCTCACGGCCAAGCCGGAGAACTTTATCGCCCAGCCGACGCTTGGCCTGTCGACCTGCCCGACATCCTTCGATGGCGGGGTCGCGCCGCGCCATGTGGACCTGCGGCCCTTCGTGCTCTCGGGCTCGGACGGTGTGCGCGTCGTTCCCGGCGGGCTCACGCGGGTGGCGCTTAAAGAAGGATCGCTTGTCGTCAATTCGAGCCAAGGCGGGGGAACGAAAGATACTTGGGTCGTCGACGACGCCCGTTTCGAAAATCTTCCCAGCGGTACTTTCAGCCAGGCACAGATCCAGGCACAGGCCGAACTGAACCAATGAGTGGCACATGCTTTCTCGCACCGCCGACAATCTCTATTGGCTCGCGCGCTATATGGAACGGGCCGATTTTCTGGCGCGTATCATCGATGCGACGCGACGGCTCGCAACGGTGCCGGGTTCGGAAACGGGACCCTCGACCGAATGGGATTCGACGCTCGAGGCTTCCGGCGCGGCGGAGGGATTCCGTCAGGCACATAGCGTCGCCGATGAATCAAGCGTCGTCGATTATCTGATGTTCTCGGCGGATAATCCGTCGTCGATCCGCAATTGCATCGAAAAGGCGCGCACCAACGGACGCGCGGTGCGCACGGCGCTCACGGTCGAAATGTGGGACGCGATCAACGGCGCATGGATCGAGCTCAAGCGCTACGTGTTGAGCACGACGCACGGCTATGACCGCGAACAGTCGGGCCGCTTCCTCGAATTCGTGAAGAAGGCATCGCTCGACTATGATGGCGCAGCGCACCGCACCATGCTGCGCAACGACGCCTATTGGTTCTCGCGCCTCGGTCTTTATATCGAGCGCGCCGACAATACGGCGCGCATTCTCGACGTCAAATACAATATCCTTCTGCCCGAGACGGAGGCGATCGGAGGTTCGCTCGATTATTTCCAGTGGGCGGCGATCCTGCGCGCCGTCTCGGCGCTCACCGCCTATCATTGGGTCTATCGCGAAAGCCTGAAACCCTGGCTGATCGCGGACCTTCTGATCCTGCGGCCGGAAATGCCGCGTTCGCTCACCGCCTGTTATGAAAACATCGTCCGCTTCCTGGATTCGATCGGCAAGGCCTATGGCCGCAAGGGGCCCGCGCAAATCCACGCGCATAGCGTGCTGACGAGGCTCATGTCCTCGACGACGAAGGAGATCTTCCAGTCGGGCCTGCACGAATTCGTCACGGCTTTCGTCGAAGACAATACCCGTCTCGGCACGACGATCTGCGAGCAGTATCTGTTCAACTGATCGGCTTTTTCCGGATTATGCTCTTTGTCTGAGCATGATCTTGCCGGAAAACCGGTACCCACTTTTCCGGATCATGCTCTTGTGCGCCGTCCAGTCGCAATTTTGCCCATTTGATTAGCCTATGCCAGGCGGGCCTGGATCGATCCGATCCAAAGCATCGCGATCTAGAGGTGCCGATGCAGACGCACGAGACGATCGTCAGCTTCAGGAAGGTCGCGGCGGGTTCGGATCGAAAATTCGGCCTCACGCTCGGGATCGTCCTGGCCGCTCTGGCGCTGTGGCCGCTCCTTCGTCATCATTCTCCGCGAATCTGGCTTCTGGCCATCGGCATCATCCTTTTCGCCGGCGGTCTCTTTTTCCCTGCCGCCCTCGGCCCTTTCAATCGCGCTTGGTTCCGTCTCGGCCTTTTTCTCAACAGACTTGTCGGGCCGGTCGTCATGGGCCTTCTCTTTTTCGGCGCCGTCGTTCCCGTCGGCTGGGTTCTTCGGCTGCGCGGAGAAGATCCCCTGAAGTTGAAGCGCGATCCGGATGCCGCAACCTATTGGACGCGGCGCGAACCGCCCGGGCCTCGCCCCGGAACGCTCATGAAACAATATTGAGGGAGGGATCGATGTCTGTCCTCGCCGAGCTTCTCGAATTTCTAGGCACGCGGAAGAAATTCTGGCTGATCCCTCTGCTCGCTCTCTTTCTCCTCTTCGGCGGCCTCTTCGTTTTGAGCCAAGGCTCCGTGGTCGCGCCCTTCATTTACACTCTGTTCTGAACCGCCACGAATGCTCGTCCTCGGCGTCTCCGCCTTCTATCACGACAGCGCCGCCGCGCTCCTGTGCGACGGCCAGATCGTCGCGGCAGCGCAAGAAGAGCGGTTCACGCGCAAGAAGCACGATCCTGACTTCCCGGCCAATGCCATCGCTTATTGTCTTGCCGAGGGCAAGGCGGACGGCCGCGCGATCGACCGCATCGTCTTTTACGAAAAGCCCTTCGTCAAATTCGAGCGCCTGCTCGAGACCTATGTCGCCTTCGCGCCGAAAGGCTTCACTTCCTTTCGCAAGGCCATGCCGCTCTGGATCGGCGAGAAGCTCTTTCAGCGCGATCTTCTCTTGCGCGAGCTCAAGGCGCTCGATCCGGCGCTCGGCGACAAGGCGAAGCTCAGATTCTGCGAACATCATTATTCGCACGCGGCCTCGGCCTATTATCCCTCGCCCTTTGCTTCGGCCCTCGTCCTCACGATGGACGGGGTCGGCGAATGGGCGACGACCACTATGGCGATCGGGCAGGGCGACGATCTGAACATCGTCAAGGAGATCCGGTTTCCCCATTCGCTCGGGCTGCTCTACTCGGCCTTCACTTATTACACGGGGTTCAAGGTCAATTCAGGCGAATACAAGGTGATGGGGCTCGCGCCCTATGGCGAGCCGAAATATGCGCAGGCGATCTTCGATCATTTAATCGACGTGAAGGAAGACGGCTCGTTCCGGCTCAACCTCGACTATTTCTCCTTCTGCACCGGTCTTACGATGACGGATGCGCGATTCGACGCCTTGTTCGGCGGCCCGCCGCGCCGGCCCGATCAATGGCTCGAACAGCGCCACATGGATCTCGCCGCGTCGATCCAGGCCGTGACCGAGGAAGTCGTCTTGCGGCTCTGCCGCGCGGCTCAAGCCGAAACGGGGCTGAAGAATCTCTGCCTTGCCGGCGGGGTGGCTTTGAACTGCGTCGCCAATGGCAAGGTGCTGCGTGACGGACACTTCGACGAAATCTTCATTCAGCCCGCGGCAGGAGATGCCGGCGGGGCGCTAGGGGCAGCTTTTGCCGCCTATTACGACGATCGGCGCGCGGCTGCGCGCAAAAGCCTTCTCAAGCGCCCGGATTCGATGCAAGGCGCCTATCTCGGACCAGCTTATGCGCAAGCCGATATCGAACAGCGGCTCGATAAGCTCGGCGCAAAATACGAAGTCGTGAGCGAGGACGCGCTCATTGCGCAGACCGCGGAAGCGCTCGCCGCCGGCAAGGCCGTCGGCTGGCACCAGGGCCGGATGGAATTCGGCCCGCGCGCATTGGGCGCACGCTCGATCCTCGGCGATCCGCGCTCGCCGACCATGCAGAAGGCGCTCAACCTCAAGGTCAAATATCGCGAGAGCTTCCGCCCCTTTGCGCCCTCGGTCCTGCGCGAGCGCGTCGCAGATTGGTTCGAACTCGATTCCGATTCGCCCTACATGCTGCTCGTCGCCGACGTGAAGGCTTCGCGCTGCCGCAAGATGAGCGCGGCCGAGGAGGCGCTCTTCGGTATCGACAAGCTCAATGTGCTGCGCTCCGAAATTCCGGCCGTCACGCATGTCGATTTTTCGGCGCGCATCCAGACGGTGCATAAGGAAACAAATCCTCGCTATCACGCGCTCCTGAGCCGGTTCGAAGAACTGACCGGCTGTCCGGTGCTCGTGAATACGAGCTTCAACGTGCGCGGGGAACCGATCGTCTGTACGCCGGAAGATGCCTTCGCTTGTTTCATGGGAACCGAGATCGAATTTCTCGCTATCGGCAATTGCATCTTGCATAAAGAACGGCAGAACAAAGATCTTGCGCGCGATTATAAGCACGCCTTCGATCCGGATTGAGGGCTCGATCCTTTACTTCCATGGATGTCTTGCGCTTCGAGAACAAGGATGCCGCGGAAGTCGCGCGTGTCGCGGGGCATGCGATTTCGGTACGCCGGGGGATCGTCTATGTCGCCATACCGCTCACGCTCGTCCTTACTGCCGTCGTTGTAACCGTTGTCGCATATTCCAAATACACGCGCGGCATCTATCTCTCGCTCGGCTTCTTGCTCGCCGCGGATCTCGCCATTGCGCTGCGCGGGGGATGGCGCAACGCGACAACGATGCTCGCGAGCCTTCTCTTGGGCCTTGCGGCGATCGAGCTCGCTTGCGCCGCTTTGGCGTCTCCTCAGCCGGTCTATCCGCGCGGCTTTTCGGTCTCTCGTCCCATTCTCGGCTGGGGGCCTTCGGCGCCCGGCGTCTATCGCAGCTGGGAGGCCGGGCCGAAAGGCGGACGCACCTATGACGTCAATTACAGCATCGATGATCATCTCTTGCGCCGCACTTTGTCGGGACCGAACGGGCCCGCCATCGCCTTCTTCGGCTGCTCCTTCATGTTCGGCCAGGGTCTGCCCGATTCCGAAACTCTGCCGCAGATCTATGCCGATCTCGCGGGTCGCAAGACAAAGGTGCTCAACTTCGGCTTTCCGGGTTACGGGCCGCAGCAGATGTTGCGCGCGCTCGAAACTGGGCTTTTCGATCCGCTGCTCGCCGGTGCAAAGACCTTCGTGTTCGAGACGGCGGCCCGGCATGCGGATCGCGCCGCCTGTCATGCCTCCTATGTCACGCGCGCGCCGCGCTACGAATTGCACGGCGACGAGCCGGTCTACGCCGGCCGATGCGCTGAAGGCCTCCGGCGCGTCTTTCGCGACGTTGTGGTCGGCAGCGCGACCTATCATCGTTTGGTCGAGCCGCTCGTCGACACTGCGACACCGGCCGATATCGACCTTTATATCGCGGAACTGCGCCGCAGCGCCGAGCTCGCCAAGGAAAAATATGGCGCGCGGCTCGTTGTGCTCTATCTGCCCGACGACGGCGATTACCTGAAGAATTCCGGCATAACCGACACAATGATCAAGGAGAGATTGCGCCGCTCCGGGCTCGAGCTCATCGACGCCAGCCTCGCCCCGCAGGATTTCCCGGGCATCGCGCTCAAGATTCCGGGCGACGGCCACCCGACCGGCGCCGCCAATCGCGCCCGCGCGGCGCTGCTCAAAGCCTATCTCGAGACATCGGCGGCGAAATAGGTCAAACCCGCATCGGCATCAGCACATAGAGCGCGGCGGCCCCTTCGCGATCGAGGACGAGCGTCGGCGAGCCGGCATCGGCCAGCTTGAAAAGGGCGGTATCGCCGTCGAGCTGGCCGGTGATGTCGAGCAGGTAGCGGGCGTTGAATCCGATATCGATGGGCGCCGCGTCGTAATCGACTTCGAGCTCCTCGACCGCCGAGCCGGAATCCGGGTTGTTCACGGAGAGCGTGAGCTTGCCGTCGGCTATTCCGAGCTTCACCGCGCGGCCGCGTTCGGACGAGATGGTCGAGACGCGATCGACGGCCTGCTGGAACGGAACGCGATCGACGGTCAGATATTTGTCGTTGGCGGTCGGAATGACGCGCGCATAATCCGGAAATGTGCCGTCGATGAGCTTGGTCGTCAGTACGACGTCGTCGAAGCTGAAACGCGCCTTGGTCGGTGAGATTTCGACCGTGACCTCCTGCGCCAAATCCTCGATCAGCTTTTGCACCTCGCTCACCGCCTTGCGCGGAATGATGACGCCCGGCAGGCCGACTGCGCCGGGGGGCGCCGCGATTTCGACGCGTGCCAATCTGTGGCCGTCGGTCGCAACCGCCCGCAGCATCGGGTGCCCCTCGGACTCGATCGCGTGCAGATAGATGCCATTGAGGTAATAGCGCGTCTCTTCGTTCGAAATGGCGAACTGCGTCTTGTCGATCAGCTTCTTGAGATCGGCGGCGGACAATTTGAATTTATGCGTGAAGTCGGAAGCCGTGAGATCGGGAAAGTCGCTTTCGGGCAGCGCCTGCAGCTGAAAACGCGAGCGGCCGGAGCGCAGAAGAAATTGGGCGCTATCCTCGCCGCCTTCGAGGGAGATCTGCGCGCCCTCCGGCAATTTGCGGACGACCTCGTAGAGGATATGCGCCGGCAGCGTCGTCGCACCCGCCTGACCGACGTCGGCGGGAATGCGCTCGGTGACTTCGAGGTCGAGATCGGTGGCCTTCAACAGCACCGAGCGGCCTTCCGCCGCAAACAGCACGTTGGAGAGAATGGGGATCGTCGTGCGTCGCTCAACGACGCGATGCATATGGCTCAGCGCCTTTACGAGGGCAGCTCTTTCGAGAGTTACTTGCATGTGACAAACCCAATCTGCTCAACCCGTGCCGGCCACCCCGCCGGGGGCGCAACTGTGGCGCGGCTATGGCGAAATCGCAAGCGAAGGGCCGGCCAAATGCCCAACATTCCTCGCGCCGGCGCTTATTTTACCCCACCTTAATCCGCCCGCTCTAGCCTTGATCTGCCCGTCGCGGACCTCGCGTTCGGCGGGATGTCTCCATCAGGCGCACGGGCATGGCCAAGGGCAGCGGCGCGCGGCGCGAACCGACCTTCGAGGACGAGGAAGAAGACGAGCGGCCGCGGCGCCGAAAGCGAAGGCGCTCGCTCCTCGGCGCCCTGGTCTATTGGTCGCTGATGCTCGTCATCTGGGGTGCCGTCGGCGCAACCTGCCTCGTTCTCTACTACGCGGCGCAATTGCCGCCGATCGACCAACTCGCCGTTCCGAAGCGCCCGCCCAATATCGCGATCCTTGCCGACGACGGTTCGCTGCTGGCCAATCGCGGCGATACGGGGGGCGCCGCTATCCACCTTTCGGAACTGCCGGACTATCTGCCCAAAGCCTTTATCGCGATCGAGGACCGCCGCTTCTACCAACATTGGGGCGTCGATCCGCTCGGCATTCTGCGCGCGCTCTTCCGCGATGCCATCGGCCGGGGCTCAATGGAAGGCGGCTCGACGCTGACCCAGCAGCTCGCCAAGAACCTGTTCCTGACCCAAGAGCGCACGCTCTCGCGCAAAATCCAGGAAGCGATCCTCGCCGTCTGGCTCGAACATAAATATTCGAAGGATCAGATCCTCGAGCTCTATTTGAACCGCGTCTATTTCGGCTCGGGCGCGTTCGGCGTCGAAGCCGCCGCACAGAAATATTTCGGCCATAGCGCGCGCACTGTGACTTTGCCGGAAGCCGCCATGCTTGCCGGCCTCATGAAGGCGCCGACGCGCTATGCGCCGAACCATAATCTCTCCGCCGCCATCGACCGCGCCACCGACGTCATCACCGCCATGGCGCAGGAGGGCTATATCACCGAGGCGCAGGCGAGCCTGGCGCTGGCGCGCCCCGCACAGCCGGTCAGCGGAAAGGGCTCGGGTTCGGTCAATTACGTCGCCGATTACGTGATGGATCAACTCGACGATACGATCGGGGCGATCGACCAGGACATCGTCGTCTCGACCACGATCAGCGCCAAATTGCAATCTGCGGCGGAACACGCACTCACGGAAGAGCTCGACGCGAAGGGCGGACATTATGGCGTCAGTCAAGGGGCGCTGGTGGCGCTCGACCCAGACGGGGCTTTGCGCGCGCTCGTCGGCGGGCGCAGCTATGCGGAGAGCCAGTTCGACCGGGCGGTCGCTGCCAAGCGGCAGCCGGGTTCGACTTTCAAGCCCTTCGTCTATTTGACCGCGCTCGAACGCGGACTGACCCCCGACACGGTGCGTAACGACGCGCCGATCAATATCAGAGGCTGGCGGCCGGAAGATTATGAGCGCCAATATCTGGGGCCGGTGACGCTCACGAGGGCCCTGGCGCTGTCGCTCAATACGGTTGCGGTGCGGGTCGGTCTCGAGGTCGGGCCGGGCGCCGTCATCAAAACCGCGCATCGGCTCGGCATCACCTCGGATCTGCAGGCCAATGCCTCGATCGCGCTCGGCACGTCGGAAGTCACGCCGCTGGAACTCGTGACCGCCTATGTCCCCTTCGCCAACGGCGGGGTCGGCGTCGAACCCTATGTGATCACCAAGATCCGCACGGCGCGCGGCAAGCTCCTCTTCAAGCACGAAGAGGAAGATTATCCGCGCGTCATCGAGCCCGAATATGTCGCGATGATGAACTCGATGTTGCGCGAGACGTTGGTAAGCGGCACCGCGCGGAGGGCGGAATTGCCCGGCTGGGATGCGGCCGGCAAGACCGGCACGAGCCAGGATTTTCGCGACGCCTGGTTCGTCGGCTACACGAGCCGGCTCGTTGCCGGCGTCTGGCTCGGCAATGACGACAACGCGCCGACAAAAAAAGCATCAGGCGGCAGCCTGCCGGTCGAGATCTGGTCGAAGTTCATGCGTGTGGCGCATGAGGATTTGTCACCTCAGCCGCTTCCCGGCGGCACTTGGAGCGCGCCGCAGACACAATCGATTCCGATCGCGAGCGATATCTTCAATTTTCTGACCGGGCAGGATCATGCGAACCCGGCGCATGAGAGAGCGGGACCGCCGATCGCGCTCGGCCAAGCTCCGATGCACGTCGCGCCGCGGACGGCGCGGCGCGAAGATAATGGGCTTGTTCCGCCCGCTTCCATTCCGAACGGCCAGGCGGCGGATCAGAACAAGCCGTTCTTCGGATTGTTCTAGGCTCGGTCAACCTCCCGATGACGCGGATCCGCGTGCACTCATAATGCGTGCGGGCGTAGCCTTTTCTTTTCAGAGGGTGCGTCAGTGCACGCTGACCGTCTCGAGCTCGTGCTGCATTGCATTGGCGAGCGCTGCGTCGCGCGAATCGGTGAGCACGATCGGCACGCCGTCCGCGCCAAGGAGGGCAAAGAGCTGCAGACCGGGCTGGATTGGCGGAGCCTGCGGAAAGAGCTTGGAGACGTCCTCCGAGCGCATTTCGCGGACATAGGCGAGCGAGCCGCCGCCCAAATGGGCGAATTGCTCTTCGCTGAAAGGTGGGGATTTGGTCCGGTCCAACATTGTCACTCCTTCTGCGGTCTCTCGGAGACCCGCACGGATGCGAACCATCAGTCTCGCATCATGATCTCGATCTTCTTAACCATTCGTGCCGGTTCAGGCCGAATCAGATCGATCGTGAGCAGTCCATTGGTAAGATCGGCTCCGGCAACCTGCATTCCGTCGGCGAGCAGGAACACGCGTTGAAATTGGCGCGCTGCAATGCCGCGATGCAGGAACTGGCGCTCCCTTTCCTCCTTCTGCCGGCCGCGGACGACGAGCTGTCTCTCCTCGACCTCGATCTCCAATTGGTCGCGGACAAAGCCTGCCACGGCCAAGGTGATTCTGATCCGTTCGGCTTGCCCGCCGCTTTCGGCGATCCGCTCGATATTATAGGGCGGATAACCGTCGGCGGCCTTTGCCACCCGATCGATCGCCCGTTCGAACTCGTCGAAGCCGAGCAGAAAAGGCGATTGCAACGTGCGTGACATGAGCGAAGCCTTCAGGCCTTCGTGGTGGAGGCCCGCAAGGCGCCTCCGTCTCGAAAATATGGAGGGCGGGCCGGCGCGTTCAAGGCCGGCGCGTCGAGGTCGGCGCGCCTGAGTAGCTGCCCAAAGGTGGAAGCCGGCTTTGGAAATCCGATGCTGAAACAAAAACCTACCGGCGCGGCGCCGATAGATCCACTGGCGCTTTCGGTGCAGCTACATAGCGCTCGGCAGCACGCGGTCCGGCGGCCGATGTCCGTCCATGAAGGTCTTGACGTTGACGATGACCTTCTCGCCCATGTCGATGCGGCCCTCGCGCGTCGCCGAACCCATGTGCGGAAGAAGCGTCACCTTGCCCGCATTGGCGAGCTTGACGAGCTTGGGCGAGATCGCCGGCTCATGTTCGAACACATCGAGGCCTGCACCGGCAAGCTCGCCCGTTTCCAGCATTTCGATCAGCGCGTCCTCGTCGATGATCTCGCCGCGCGCCGTGTTGACGATGATCGCATGCGGGCGAAGATATTTGAGCCGACGCGCCGAAAGCAGATGATAGGTGGCGGGCGTATGCGGACAATTGACCGAGACAATGTCCATGCGCGCCAGCATCTGATCGAGCGATTCCCAATAGGTCGCTTCGAGCGCCTCTTCGATCGCCGGCGCGACGCGGCGGCGGTTGTGATAATGGATCTGCAAGCCGAACGCCATCGCGCGTCGTGCGACCGCCTGGCCGATGCGGCCCATCCCGACGATGCCGAGTCTCTTGCCGGTGATTCTCGCGCCGAGCATCCAGGTCGGCGACCAGCCGCCCCAATTGCCCGCCGGAATGATGTTGGCGCCTTCGACGAGGCGGCGCGCGACGGAAAGGATCAGCGCCATCGTCATGTCGGCCGTGTCCTGCGTCAGCACGCCTGGCGTATTCGTGACCGTGATGCCGCGCTTCACCGCTGTGCCGACGTCGATATTGTCGACGCCATTGCCGAAATTCGCGATCAATTTGAGCTGGCTGCCGGCCTTCTCGATCAACGCCGCATCGATCCGATCGGTGACCGTCGGAACGAGGACATCGGCGACATTCACGGCCTCGGCGAGCTCGGCCTCGGACAGCGGCTTGTCCTCGAGGTTGAGTCGCGCGTCGAAAAGCTCGCACATGCGCGTCTCGACGATGTCCGGCAATTTGCGCGTGACGATAACGAGAGGCTTCCTTTTGCCCATTCTTCATCCCGTGTTGGGCCGCTTGCGGGGGCCGCGGCGCCGATCTTCTCGCACGAACCCTCGGCGCCGGGTCGGCCAAGGACGAGATCGGGCCTTGGCATTTGGCCCCGATCCGCCGGCCTCTCTAGCAGATGGGCATCCAAACACAAGAATGGCAAGGCGAACGGCTCATGCGACCGGTCCAGCCTGCGAAGCCGCCGCGGCGGCGCGTAAACAGGAGACCACAGGTCACGATTGGCGCAAAATCGATGGCCATATTGCACGCGGCGCCGAATCGCATCTCCCGGATGGCCGGCACTGTGCTAGGTGCAGCGTGTTCGGACGGTTCTCGGATTCATCGGATGGCGGCACGTCGAATTGAAAGCATAAGCGTGCGGCGCAGCCTCAAATTCTTGTGGATGTGCGGCTTCGCCTTCATTCTCGGCGGCCTTGCCGTGCCGGCACATGCCGAGACCGCCGCACAAGAAGAGGGCCAACAGGTCGGGCGCGTGAGCGGCCTGCCGCTGCCGCGTTTCGTCAGCCTCAAGTTCGACCGGGTCAATCTCCGCGAGGGCCCTTCGAAGGATCATCGCACGACCTGGATTTACGAACGCGCCGGGCTGCCGATCGAAGTTACCGCCGAGTTCGGAATTTGGCGCAAGGTGCGCGATTCGGACGGAACGGAAGGTTGGGTGTTGCACACTGTCCTCTCCGGACGCCGCACGGCCATTATCGCGCCGTGGAAAAAGGGCGAGGCCTTTCCGCTCTATGCCCAGCCCGCCGCGGATTCCGATCCCGTCGCGCGCCTGGAAACCGGCGTAATCGGCAGTATCCACTCATGCGACGGCAAATGGTGCGAGATCTCGGGAGAGGGATTCGACGGTTACATCCAGCAGACCCTGCTGTGGGGCGTCTATCCCAACGAGAAGATCGAATGAGCCGTCCGCTCGGGGAGCGGCGGCCCAGGATTTGCCGCTTCAGCGGAGGAGAAAGTCGCGGATCGCCGCAGCAATCTCCGCGGCATGTGTCTCCAGCGCAAAATGTCCTGTGTCGAAGAAGCGGACAATTGCGTCCGGAATATCTCGCTTGAATGCCTCGGCCCCCGGGGGAAGGAAGAACGGATCGTTCTTGCCCCAGACGGCGAGGAACGGCGGCTTGTGGGTGCGGAAATAGCTCTGGAACGTAGGATAGAGCGCGACGTTGCTCTTATAGTCGCCGAACAAATCGAGCTGCACGTCGGCCGCGCCGCTGCGGTTCAGATAGAAATTATCCAGTGAATAGCCGTCGGGCGAAACGAGCGTCGGGTCGGGCACCCCGTGCGTATATTGCCAGATCGTCGCCTCGGGCTCGAGGAAAGCGCGCAATGCTTCGCGATTGGCCTGCGATCCATCCTGCCAATAAGCGCGGATCGGATTCCAGCCTTCGCTCAATCCCTCCTCATAGGCATTGCCGTTCTGCGAAATGATGGCCGCGATCCGCTCCGGATGCTTCACCGCGAGCCGGAAGCCGGTCGGCGCGCCATAATCGAAGACGTAAACGGCGAAGCGATCGAATCCGATCACATCGGTGAAGCGATCGATCGCGTCCGCGATCTTCTCGAAGCTATGGCCGCGGCCCGGCATATCGGAATTGCCGAAACCGGGCAGGTCGGGGGCGACGATATGAAAGCGGTCGGCGAGGCGCGGGATGAGGTCGCGGAACATATGGCCGGCGCTCGGGAAGCCGTGGAGCAGCAGGAGTTTCGGGCCATGTGTCGGGCCGGCCTCGCGATAGAAGATCTTGAAACCGTCTACGTCGGCAGTCCGGTATTTGATGGCGGTCATGGTGGATTTCCTTCTCCGGTGGGGCCTTGGGATCTGTTTGGACTCACGAGCTGCTGCCGGCTTACGGCGACCGTCTCGCTCATCCTGTCCCTCGGACGGCATAACCTTATTAATGTGATCTAGACGGTTATTCTGGGCCGAGTAACTTGTCAAGGCGCTATAGAGAGGTTAGCTCATTGGAGCGCAAATCTCCCCCTGCCCAAAGCTGCCGCAAGCGATCGGGCACGCAAGAGGACCCATGATGACCCGCTCGCCTGCGATCTTTGTCGGCGACGCACCCGGCTTGGATTTTCTGAATTCAGTCGCGACGCCGGTCGATACCCCTATCGATTGGATCAGCGACGGAGAGGGCTTGCTGAACTGGCTGGAACAAGCGCGGCTTGTGCCCGTCTCAGTGCTCGAAACGATTCGAGTGGAGGCGCTTCCGCGTGAACTCGACGAGGCCGCAGATCAAGCAAGACGTCTGCGCGAATGGTTCAGAGGTTTCGTGCAAAAGCACAGGGGCCGCCCCTTGGGGAAGGAAAGCCTGGCAGAACTCGAGCCGTTGAATCGCTTGCTCGGCCGCGACGAGGCGTTCCGCCGGATCGTGCCGCGGGAGCACGAAGGTTTGCCGTTCGAACTCCAATTCGAGCGGAGATGGCGTTCGCCCGAGGCGCTTCTCCTTCCGATCGGCGAAGCGCTGGCCGAGTTCGTTTGCACCGAGGATTTTTCGAATGTGAAGGCTTGTGAGGGGCCCGTGTGCACGCTGCTTTTTGCCGATCATACGCGCGGCCATGTGCGGCGCTGGTGCAGCATGGCTCTCTGCGGAAACCGGGCGAAGCAAGCGGCCCATCGCCGGCGGCTCAAGGCTCATCGACACCAATAGCCTGGCTTGCAGCTAACCCTTCAGCCGGATCACCACATCGACGCGGTCGATCCGCGTGCCCTTGGGCGGCTCTGGCAGGCGGCTCATGTCGATTTCGACCTGCGGAATGTCGATCAGCGTATTGCTGCTCTCGATCAGGAAATGCGCGTGCTGCGACACGTTCGTATCGAAATAGGCTTTTGACCCGTCGACCGCGATTTCGCGCAGAAGGCCCGCTTCGGTGAACTGATGCAAGCAATTATAGATTGTCGCGAGCGAGACGGGCACGCGCGAGGCTTGTGCCTCTTCGAGCAACTTTTCGGCGCTCACATGCCGGTCGCCCTTGCTGAACAAAAGCCAGCCGAGTGCGACGCGCTGTCGCGTGGGCCTCAGCCCAGCGGAGCGCAATTTCGCACGCAAGTCGTGGACCGGACAGCCGACAGGCGCGCTGCCTGGCGCCGGCCTTTGGATCGACCCGCCCTGGTTTGCCTTCGGTTCGTTCATTGGCTCCCTTAACCGCCGCCGTCTCCTCTCGAAAGATACGACAAGTTCACGTCCTGACAAGGGCTTTGCCCGGTATGGCCACAGACCGCGGGCGCCGGCCTCACAGGCCCGAGTCGGGCTGAGAAGCGCCGGTGCGCAGCTCATCCGGAGGACGTTCGCTGTTGCTGCAGCGCAACCGAGCCTAACGCGCAGCTTCCCCTTGCGAGGCGCGCCGCGATCCATATCTTGGCGTCCGGAGCAGGCGGGAGCAGCGGCGTTGGATTGAGCAGGGAATTCGATGCGGTACTGAGTTTCGGGCCGCTTCCTCGCTGCTGCGGCCTATGTTAGAAGCCGCGAACTTCGCTCCGCGTCGCTGCGCCGCCTTCGGGGCGAGCACAAAGAAAGAGAAAGCGCGATGGAGCGACGCTCCTGTTACGATTATGAAGATCTGATTGCTTGCGGGCGTGGCGACCTGTTCGGGCCCGGCAATGCGCAATTGCCGCTGCCGCCTTTGCTGATGTTCGACAAGATCGCCGATATTTCGGAACAAGGGGGTGCCAACGGCAAGGGCACGATCCGCGCCGAATTCGCGATCAAATCCGACCATTGGTTCTTCGGCTGCCATTTCAAAGGCGATCCGGTGATGCCCGGCTGTCTGGGCCTTGATGCGCTCTGGCAATTATTGGGCTTTTATCTCGGCTGGCTCGGCCTGCCGGGACGCGGTCGGGCGCTCGGCGTCGGCGAGGTGAAATTTGCCGAGCAGGTTCTCCCGACGGTCAAAAGAATCATCTATGGGGTCGACCTCAAACGCGTCTTCAACGCCAAATTGGTGCTCGGCATTGCCGACGGCTGGCTCGAAGCCGACGGGCGCCGGATCTACGAAGCCACAGATCTCAAAGTCGGCCTGTTCAAAGCCGCCGTGCCGGCCTGAATATCGCGGCCGAGAATATCATGACCCTGGCCGTAAGCAGGAGATAGGGATGAGACGTGTCGTCGTCACCGGAATGGGCATCGTTTCGGCGATCGGGAACAATACGCAAGAGGTTCTCGCATCTTTGCGAGAGGCGAAATCCGGCATCGTCAAGGCCGAGAAATATGCCGAGCTCGGATTTCGCAGCCATGTCCACGGCGCGCCGACCCTCGACCCGGAAAATATGATCGACCGCCGCGCCATGCGATTCCATGCGGCCGGCACGGCCTGGAACCATGTCGCGATGGATCAGGCCATCCAGGATGCCGGCCTTTCGCCGGCCGAAGTCTCGCACGAAAGGACCGGGCTCATCATGGGTTCGGGGGGACCGTCCGTGCGCACGCTCGTCGAGTCCGCCGACCTCGCACGCACCAAAGGCCCGAAGAAAGTCGGTCCCTTCGCGGTCCCGAAAGCCATGTCCTCGACCGCTTCGGCGACCCTCGCCACCTGGTTCAAGATCAAGGGCGTGAACTATTCGATCTCTTCCGCCTGCGCGACGTCCAATCATTGTATCGGCAATGCTTACGAAATGATTCAATACGGCAAGCAGGACGTCATGTTTGCAGGCGGCTGCGAGGAGCTCGACTGGACTCTCTCCGTCCTTTTCGATGCGATGGGCGCGCTCTCTTCCTCGTACAACGACAGGCCGGCCGTCGCTTCGCGCGCCTATGACAAGAACCGCGACGGCTTCGTCATTTCGGGCGGCGCCGGCGTCGTGGTCCTCGAAGAATTGCAGCATGCCAAGGCGCGCGGCGCCAAAATCTATGGTGAAGTGGCGGGCTATGGCGTCACCTCCGACGGCTACGACATGGTGCAGCCGTCGGGCGAAGGCGCGGTGCGCTGCATGAACATGGCGCTTGAGAACGCGAAGGCGCCGATCGATTACATCAATCCGCACGCGACCTCGACTTCAGTCGGCGATTTGCGCGAAATCGAGGCGATCCGCGCCGTCTTCGGCGACCGGGCGCCGCCGATTTCGGCGACGAAATCGCTGACCGGTCATTCGCTCGGCGCAACCGGCGTCCAGGAAGTGATCTATTGTCTGCTCATGATGCAGAGCGGCTTCATCTGCGAAAGCGCCAATATCGAAGAGCTCGATCCGGCTTTTGCCGATCTGGATATCGTCCGCAAGCGCCGCGACGACGTGCAATTGCGCGCCGTTCTGTCCAATTCCTTTGGGTTCGGCGGCACCAATGCCTCGCTCGTCCTGAAGCACCTCGATGCCTGAGGAGGGCCAGGGCGCCCTGATGAAGGGCAAGCGCGGGCTCGTCATGGGCGTCGCGAATGATCATTCGATCGCTTGGGGCATCGCGCATGCGCTGCATCGAGCGGGCGCCGAGCTCGCTTTCAGCTATCAGACGCCGGCGCTCGGAAAACGGGTCAAGCCGCTCGCCCAGACATTAGGCTCTTCTCTCGTCCTTCCATGCGACGTCGAAAATCTCGCCGAGCTCGACGCATTGTTTGCCGCGCTCGAGCGGGCCTGGGGATCGCTCGACTTCGCCGTCCATTGCATCGCCTATTCGGACCGCGCCGAGCTGCGCGGCCGCTACGCCGATACGACGCGCGAGAATTTCCAGCGCACTCTGTTGATTTCGGCGTTCTCCTTCACCGAAATGGCCAAACGTGCCGCTGCTTTGATGCCGAACGGCGGCTCGCTCCTGACCCTCACCTTCGCCGGCGCCACGCGGGTGATGCCGAACTATAATGTGATGGGAATAGCCAAGGCCGCTCTCGAGGCGAGCGTGCGCTACCTCGCCGCCGATTTCGGCGCGCAAGCGGTCCGCGTCAATGCGATTTCCGCCGGACCCGTGCGCACTCTCGCCGGCGCCGGAATCGCCGATGCGCGCGCAATGTTCAATTTCCAGAGCGCGCATGCGCCCCTGCGCCGTCCCCTCACCATCGCCGAGATCGGCCATGCGGCACTTTATCTTCTCTCGGATCTCTCGGCCTGCGTGAGCGGGGAGATCCACCATGTCGATTGCGGCTATAATATCATGTCCATGCCGCGGCCGGAGCGATTGAAGGAGATCGCGCCGGACGATGAAAATATCTAAAGAGCATGCGCCTCTATTCGGAGAATTATTCCCCCTTCTCCGCGCCGGTGCGGATTGCGATCTATGCCAAGGCGCTCGACATCGAGATCGTCGCGCCACCGGGAGGATTGCGATCGGCGCAATATCATACGATCAATCCGCTCGGCACTATACCCTGCCTCATGCTCGACGACGGCACGCGGCTGCCGGAATCTTCGGCCATAATGGAATATCTCGAAGAGAAATTTCCTCAGCCGGCTCTGCTTCCCATGAGCCCTGAGGCGCGCGCGCAGGTGCGCCTGCTGCAGCGCATCGGCGAATTGCACATAACGACCCAGACGGTCGAATTGGCGCGCCTGCCGGACGCAGACGCGCCCGACGAGCGCGCCGCGGATCGACTGACGAAAATCGTCCGCGGCCTCGCCACGCTGCAACACATTCTCTCCGGCGATGAATTCGCCGTGGGTTCGCAGCTCACCCTGGCGGATTGCCAATTGGCGCCGGCCCTCTTCAGGGTGCCGCGCGCAATCGGCGCTTTCATGGACCGCGATTTGATCGGCGCCTATCCGAGAGTTGCCCGCTATATCGAGACGAGCCGGCGCCATCAGGCGGTTGCCCGCGTGCTCGAGGAAATGAGCGCCGCCCTGGTCTGAGGCCGAGGAACTCGAGAGCCGACTCACGAATTCTTGTGACCAGCGGTCCTTGAACGGCACCGTTGCGACGTTAGGTCAAAAAAGCCGCAGGCGTGGCCTGGCGGTCATACCGCGGCCGCAAGTTTTCTCTTACTACTAGGAGAGAACGCGATTCTCGCGGCCCGAGGGACCCAAGTTGGCGCCGAATTTCAGCACGAGTGAGCTCATGCGTCCGATCACCCGCCGTACGATGTTGACCGGGGCTTCCGCCGCCGGTCTGTCACTGGCCCTCGCGGGCTGCGTCACCACCCAGCCGAGCCCCGTCGTCGAGGCGGACGCCGGCCCGCCCACCGAGCCACTGAGCCGCAGCGCGGAAGCGGATTATACCGGCATGTATGGGCCGGTGAACGACACCTTTCCGATTCCCGCCGTGAAGCTCTCCGAGCTCAATCAGGCGTTCCTGCGCAGGGAAGTCGCCTATCAGACGAACGAGCCGGTCGGGACGATCGTCGTCGATCCGCAGCACCATTATCTCTATCACGTGCGGCCGGGCGGTCGCGCCATGCGCTATGGGGTCGGAGTCGGGCGCGAGGGCTTCGCCTGGTCGGGCATTGCCACCATTCACGACAAGCAGGAATGGCCCGATTGGTATCCGCCGCCCGAAATGTTCGCCCGCCAGCCGGATATCAAGAAATATATGAGCGACCTGCAGAGCGGGCAGGGGATGCCCGGCGGGCCGCAGAATCCGCTCGGTGCGCGCGCCATGTATCTCTGGGAGAACAACAAGGATACGCTTTATCGCATCCACGGCACGAATGAGCCCTGGACGATCGGCACCAGCGTGTCCTCCGGCTGCATCCGGATGATCAATCAGGACGTGATCGATCTTTATAATCAGACATCCGTGGGCACCAAAGTCGTAGTCTTGGGCCCCGGCGTGGTCGGCTGATCCCTCCTTGGCAGCGCCGGCGGGCTGCGATAAAAAGCCCGCCATCGTCAACAACCGAAAGGAGGTGATCCAGTGTCTCAATGTCTGAAAGCCGCTGGACTCTCCGCCCTTGCGGGGCATCTCTAAGTCGGCGGCGCCGACATTGCGGAGCCGCGCGGCTCCGAGCTTTTGCTTCCCTCGGGCGCGACAAATTCATGCCGAGCGCCTGCCCTGGAACAGCCGCGATCGCCACGGTAGAATCGGCGCATGAGGCGATTCTCCTTCGGCCTGGTCGGCCTTCTTGCGGCGGCGATCACGGCAAGCCCGGCGCGTGCCGATTTCCAATCCTGTCTCGGCGAATTGCGCGCGGCAGCGCAAGCAAACGGCGTCTCGCCCGCCGTCGCTGAAGCGGCGACGCGCGATCTCACGTTCAATCCGGATGTCCTCACTTACGAGCGAGAGCAGCCGGAATTCGTGACGCCGATCTGGGACTATATTGCGGGCCTCGTCGACGATGAGCGGATCGCCGATGGACAAGCAGCCATGCAGCGCTGGGGCCATTGGCTGGCGGTGGCCGAGCACAGATATGGCGTACCCGCTTCGGTGATTGCAGCGGTCTGGGGGGTGGAATCCAATTTCGGCAAGAACTTCGGCACGCGCCCCGTTCTTCAATCGCTCGCCAGTCTTGCCTGTTCGGCGAGCCGGCGGCCATCCTATTACCGGCGCGAATTCCTTGCCGCGATGCAGATCGTAGGCGAGGGCGGCGCCAATCCGTCGAACTTCGTAGGCTCCTGGGCAGGCGCCTTCGGCCACACCCAATTCATGCCTTCGACTTTTCTGCGCCTTGGGGTCGATCTCGACGGCGACGGTAATCGCGACGTCATTAATTCGGTGCCCGATGCGCTCGGCTCGACCGCCAATTATCTGCATAAGAGCGGCTGGATTGCCGGCCTGCCATGGGGCTTCGAGGTGAAGCTCCCGGCAAATTACGACGGACCCTCCGGGCGGCGCGACAAGCGGCCCGAATCTTTTTGGGCGGCGCAAGGCATCGCGCATATCGACGGCTCGCCTCTGTCTGGAAGCACCAAAGTCGGCTTGCTTCTGCCGGCCGGCCCCCGCGGACCAGCCTTTCTCGTGACGCGCAACTTCGATGCGATCTATTCCTACAATGCAGCCGAGTCCTATGCGCTCGCGATTGCGCTTCTCTCCGACCGGCTGCGCGGCCGCGGCCCGATCGTCACGCCGTGGCCGACGAACGATCCAGGACTCTCGCGTGCCGGCCGGCGTGAAGTGCAGACGCTGCTGATCCGGCGCGGCTATGATCTCGACGGCAAGATCGACGGCGTGCTCGGCAAAAAGACGCAAGCGGCAATCGCCGATTTTCAAGCCAAGGTCGGTCTCAAGCCGGACGGACGCGCGAGTCTTTCGGTTCTGACGGCGCTGCGCGGGCGCCAATAGGCGTACTCATCGGTCTCGCCGCGATCTCGTATTTTTGATTGCGCGAGCCCAAACAAACTGCTTTGCAAAACGAATTGGATTCAACGCACGAAATTTTCCATCGCGCGCAGGAACATTGCTCACCGCGAATTGACTCGCGTCGCGAGTCGATTGGCTTAATTTCTCGACCCGATGATGCGCACGCCTTTGCCTTCCGCTCGCCACTCGGCAGTTCGCACCTGCAGCGCCGCTCTTTTGATGATGCTGGGCTCTCCGGTTGCAGGTTTCGCGGCTAACGCGCCGAACGCGGTCAGCGGCGTCGTCGAACTCTTCACGTCGCAAGGCTGTTCGTCTTGTCCGCCTGCCGATCGCCTGCTCACGCAGATGGCAACCAATCCTGCCATCGTCGCGCTGAGCTTCTCGATCGACTATTGGGACTTTATCGGCTGGAAGGACACGCTCGCGGCGCCGGAATTCACGGCTCGGCAAAGAGCCTATGCTTCAGTGCTCGGGCAACCGCGCGTCTATACGCCGGAGGCCGTCGTCGATGGCGCTTACGACGTCGTCGGCAGCGACAAGGCGGCGATCGAACGCGCGATACGCGAAGCCAAAGAGACGAAAGCGGCGCTGAGCGTGCCGGTGCGTCTCAAGGAGTCGAACGGCCAATTGCAGATCGATGTCGGAGCGGGCAATATCGAACAGCCCGCCGAAATCTATGTCCTGCGCGTCGCCAAGTCGAGCACGGTAACGATTACGCGCGGCGAGAACTCCGGCCGCAAGGTCACCTATACCAATGTCGTGCGCGCCATACACAAGGTGGGCGAATGGAGCGGTAAGCCGGAAAGCCTCAAGCTCACCGAATTGAAAGGTGACAACGAGGGCTATGTCGTCCTCGTGCAGCAAGGCTCGCCGGAAAGCCCGGGCACAATTCTCGCGGCAGCCAAAAGCGTCGGGCTCTAGTGCAGCGACTTGCCGTATCGGCAAGTCCGAATTTTGCCCCGATCCCCAGTTTTCATACTGATTGCAACGCTTTGGCTCCAGCCAAAGGGCTGAATAGGATATCTTTTCAATATGATTCGCGCATCAGGTCTCGGACTTGCTTTGGCGCTTTGCTTGGCCGGATTGAGCTCGGCCGCGTGGGCGCAAAGCGACGCCGATTCTTCGACATCGACACACAGAACGCACAAGTCCGCGAAGCCCAAAGCGCCCAAGAGCTCCAAGAAAGACGGTTCCAAGAAGGAGAGCGCCAAAAAGGAGAGCGCCAAACGGGGCCATGCGGACAAGGCCGAAGCGAGCGACGAGGAAGATGCCGGCAAGCCGGTTCAGATTGCGACGTTCGGCGATTGGGGTGCCTTCCTGGCCGAGGGCAAGGAAAAGACCTGCTACGTTCTTGCCGAGCCGAAGGAGCGCGTTCCGGACAAGCTCAAACGCGATCCCGCCTATATTTTCATTTCGAGCCGGCCCGACGAGAACATTCACAATGAAGTCTCGGTCACCATGGGCTTCGAGATGAAAGACGGCGGCGATGCCGAAGCCGATGTCGCCGGCACGACCTATGACCTCGTCTCGAAAGGTCCGAACGCCTGGATCAAGAATCCGGCGCAGGAAGCGCAATTCATCTCCGCGTTGAAGAAGAACGCCAAGCTGGTCGTCAAGGCGACCTCGGTCAAAGGTCACACGACCACCGACAGCTATTCCCTTGCCGGCCTTTCGCAGGCGCTCGAGCGCGCAAACAAGGAATGCCGGTAGCGGGCGGCAATTTTTCCAACGAGAACATCGAACGACGCGGCGCTTCGGCGCCGCGTGCTGTTTTCGCTGCGCCGTTCCCTCAAGTAAAAGATACTTAATAAAGAATATTTTAGCCCGAACACACTGGCGTAAGCCCGATCTAAACTTTGTTTTACTGTCGATTGCTGCTCGTCGCTCTAGATAAAAGGAAGTGAAAACTGGCCGCGAGTGACGAATATGTTTCGCTTGGTTTTGTCCTCGGTCGCGGCGTTGGCGCTCGCCGCTGCCGCGTCCGCAGTTCAGGCGCAAGACCTCGGCGATTTCAGCCCCCGCGTTGCGCAAGCCTGCGCGCACATGGGTCTCAATCCGAGCGAAGCCACGTTTCTCTTCTGTGAAATGAGCCTGCAGGAAAGCGCCGGCGCAGCGCCGGGCGCGCCTGGAAGAGTGCCGGCGCACCATCATGCTGCAATGGGAGCAAACGGTTCGCTCGGGGCGTTTTATCCGCGCCGGGATCAGGCCGCTTCGGTGCGCCGCGCCTGCGCCGAGGTCGGGCTCGTTCCGGGTACTTCGGTCTTCGAGAGTTGCGCCGGCAATCTCAACTTGACGATAGACAACGCCGATATGGTCGGGAGCGACTGAGAACCCCTTGCCGATGTTCGGGCGCGGGCGCCGCTCGTAATCGAACAGGTTCAGAGACGATAGACCCCGTGTTGCGGGAATCACACAGACGTGTCTGATTGCAAAGTTTCAGCCTATAAATCCTATAAATCCGATTGACTGAGGGGACTTCTGCATAGTCCAGTGAAATACTGGATATTTCGGGGGTCCCATGGCAAAGGCTAAATCTGCCGTGACGCAGCGAAAGCGCGGCGCGCATCGGCGCATTTCACTGATTCTCCTTGCGTCAGCCAGCGTTAGCCAAGGCGCCTGCCTGCGCCCCGCGATGGCCGATGATGCGCAGATCCAGAAGCTCGAAAGAGAAATCCATGAGATCGAGGCCCGCCATCAGGCCGAGATCAGCGCCTTGCGTGCCGAGATAAGGCATTTGCGGCGCGCACCGCCGGTCTCGCCGGAGGCTGGCGTTGCCGCAGCCAACGAAAGACTTGGTCCGCGTCCTCCGGGTGAACCGGCGCCCTCTCTGCCGCCGAAAGTTCTGATGACCTATGACCGCGGCTATCACTTCGGCTTTTCCGACGCGAGCGGGTGGAACACGATCGAATTATTCGGCCGCCTGCATGTCGATACCGGTGGCTATATCAATTATTCGCCCGGACCGAAGACACTCGATCAGAAGGGGCTCGCCAGCGGCATCAATCTGCGGCGCGCCCGCATCGGCGTCGTCGGCAATTTCATGGGCGATTGGCATTACGCGCTCATCTACGATTTCGGCAATACGGCGGACGGCACCAATCCGGCGAACGCCTTTGCCAACGCCAATTCGAGCACCAGTCCAACCACCAGCAACAATTATCTTGCTGGCGTCGAGAACGCCTTCATCACCTACAACGGCTTTTACAAGCACGGCGGGCCTTTCCCGGTCGCCATCGATCTGCCGGGCGTGCAGGACGTGCCATGGACGATGGAAGAGGCGACGAGTTCCAACGACATCATGTTCATGGAGCGCTCGTCCGCGCAGGTCGTCGCGACCGAATTCGGCGGCGGCGATTTCCGCACCGCGACCGGCGCGCATTCGAACAATGATCGCTATTGGGTCGGCGCCTATCTGACCGGGCCCAATTCGGGCGCGCTGCACACGGACGGCGCATCCTGCATAGGCAGCACCGCAGGCACGCCTTGCACCACGACGCCTTCCGGCCTCGGACCGCAGCTCTCCACGTTGTTCCGGGCCTCTTACCAGATCGTGCAGACGCCGGATGCGTCGGTCCATCTCGGCTTCAACTACGCCAACCTCTTCGATCCGCGCATCGGCGCCAACGTTCAAGGCGTCCAGCTCTATGATCGGCCGGAATTGCGTGTCGATCCGACTTACTTCCTGAACACCGGCAATATTCCGGCGCATGGGGGACAGGTGTTCGGCGCCGAGGCCGCAGCCGCCTGGCAGAACTTCTATCTGCAAGGCGAATATTATCATTATATCGTCGACACGCTGAAGGGCGCGACGCCTTATACATCGGCCACCTCGGCCATCAGCGGCTGGACCGGCGGAACGCCGGGGCCGGCGCTGAATTTCAACGGCGGCTATGTGGCGGCAAGCTATACGTTCGGCGGCAAGCGCCTCTATAATCCGGCGACCGGCGCCTATACGGGCGTCATTCCCGAGCATCCGCTTTATTTCGGCGGCCCCGGATGGGGCGCGCTGGAAGTCGCCGGGCGCTTCAGCATTGTCGACCTCAACGACAGAAACCTGTCGACGACCGTGCTCGGGCCGGCCTATTCCGTCCCCGGCGTGATCAGCGGCAGCGGCTCGACCTATGGCGGCAGCCGGCAGACTTCCTATGGCGCCGGCCTCAATTATTATCCGAACCTCAACATGAAATTCATGCTCGATTACGAGCATGTGGTCGTCGATAACCCGCTCTTCTTCGGCGGACCCAATTCGTGGCGCGGCGCCACGATCGATTGGGTCGGCGGAAGAACGCAGATCGTTTTCTGAACTTCGCGTGATCCAAGCGTGCCCCCTGTCCCGGCACTTTGTGCCGGGACTTTTTCGTCCGCTCCCCGGCACGCTCTGCGGAGCAGGCGACAGGCGGGCTCGGAAATCCTTGGATTTCGCCGCGCGTCCATCGCGCCCGATGCGGCCGACTGCTAGTTTGCGGCTGAAATCGGGAGTGCCCAACGCAAACGCGTCGAACCCCTGGCCTGATCCTCCTTCTTGCGCTCGCGGCCTCGCTCAAGCCTGCGATTGCGCAAGCGCAATATTTTGCCCTCGGCAAAGGCAGCTATCCGCTTGAATTCTACGACATAGATTTCAGCAATCTCGCCAATCCGGCCAATCGGATCACGCCGCTCGACGAGATCCATTACATTGCGCTCGGCAACGATGCTTATCTTTCGCTCGGCGGCGAAGTGCGCCAGCAATATTGGGGCTGGAGCAACGAAGGCCACGGGCTGAAGCCGCCGCTCAACAATAGTTACGACCTCTCGCGGCTGATCGGCGATTTTTACCTCCATCTCAATCGGCACGTTGCGATCTTCGCCCAGCTCGGCCGGTTCGACGCTATCGGCAAGGATCTGCCGCTCAATGCGGCGGACGCAAGCGAGGGCCGTTTACAACAGGGCTTCGTCGAGCTGAAACAATCCGTCGGCCCGGTAAAGCTGACGGCGCGCCTGGGGCGGCAGGAGATTACTTTGGGCTCGGGACGCTATGTCTGGGTGAACGACAGTTCCAATATCCGCACGACGCATGACGGCCTGCGCCTGCACGGCGATTTTTCCGGCAACGCCACCTTCGATCTCTTCTACAGCCGGCCGGTGACGCCGACACCCGGCGCCTTTACCGATTTCAATTCCCATGCGGGCACGTTCGGCGCCGGCTATGTCAGCGAGGTCGTGGTCCCGAACGTTCTTCACATCGATGAATATTATTATTTCCGGCACAATATCGGCGCGCAATATGCCGGGCTCACCGGCAACGAGGATCGCGACACGATCGGCGGTCGGCTCTGGGGCGCAATCGGCCCATTCAAATATGATAGCGATTTCGCCTATCAGTTCGGCACATTCGATGCGCGCCCCATCTCGGCTTTCGGCACTTCGACACGCGTGAT
Organism: Beijerinckiaceae bacterium; assembly: GCA_021324915.1. GTDB lineage: Bacteria > Pseudomonadota > Alphaproteobacteria > Rhizobiales > Beijerinckiaceae > Methylovirgula. The sequence continues at coordinate 129,327 of JAJPIC010000028.1, forward strand.
GTATTCCTTGGAGGCCGCGGCCTGGCAGCCGGGGCTCCAATTCCAGACGAGCTATTTCAGCGGCACAGGCCATGGCGCCGCAACAATCGGCACATTCAATCCGCCGTTCGGTCGCCCGACCATGCTCAACTATGCCGGGCTCGAAACACTCGAAAATCTGATCGAGGCCTATCCGGCACTCGTCGTAAATCCGACCTCCGATCTCGCGCTGCGCTTCGGGCCGGAGGTGCTTTGGCGCGCCTCCGTCTATGATGCGGTCTATATTTCGCGCACGACACCCCTCACCCAAACGATGTCGGCGACGGACAGGGCACGCTATATCGGCACCAATCTAGTTGCGACCGCTCAATGGCGGGTTCAGCCGAACGTCACGGTCTTTGCCGAATATCTGCATGAATTGGCAGGTCCCGCGATTACGCTTGCCGGCGGCAAAGGCGCCGACGTCGGCATCGGGCAGATCGACGTCAATTTTTGAGACTTCTTCAATTCCCCTCGTTCGGCTTGTTCCACATCAAACACTGGCGCATAATGGCGTGCAATTGATGTGGAAAATTGCCGGAACAACCGGCGCGTCACGTCGGTCGCGGCGCGGTCCGTGGGAGGAAGCGATGTTGGAAGAGGTCTATCCGGTCCATCCGGAATGGGCGCGCCGCGCCCATATCGACGCCGCCACATACGAGAAAATGTATGCGCATTCGCTCGCCGATCCTGAAGGTTTCTGGGGCGACGAAGGGCGCCGGCGCATTGCCTGGATCAAGCCTTTCACGCGAGTGAAAAACGCAAACTTCGGCCCCGGCCGAGTTTCGATCAAATGGTATGAGGACGGCATCACCAATGTCGCGATGAATTGCACCGATCGTCATCTTGCGCGGCGCGGCGATCAGGTTGCGATCATCTGGGAAGGCGACGATCCGGCGCAATCGCGCCACATCACTTATCGCGAATTGCACGATGAGGTCTGCCGCTTCGCCAATGTGCTGAAGGGGCAGGGCGTCAAGAAAGGCGATACGGTCACGATCTATCTTCCGATGATCCCGGAGGCGGCCTATGCGATGCTCGCCTGCGCGCGCATCGGTGCGATCCATTCGGTCGTCTTCGGCGGCTTCTCGCCGGATTCGCTCGCCGGCCGGATCAAGGATTGCCGCTCGAAGGTTCTGATCACTGCAGACGAAGGCCTGCGCGGCGGGCGCAAAGTGCCGCTCAAGACGAATGTCGATGCGGCGATCGAAAAGGCCGGCATCGTCGATAGGGTCATTGTGGTGAAACGCACCGGCGGCGCCATTCCCTGGCACGAGGGGCGCGACATGTGGTACGCGGCAGCGGCGGCCGAGGCTTCGCCGGAATGCTCGCCCGAGCCTATGAATGCAGAGGATCCGCTCTTCATCCTCTATACGTCAGGCTCGACGGGGGCGCCGAAAGGCGTCGTTCACACGACCGCCGGCTATCTCATCTATGCGTCGATGACGCATCAATATATTTTCGACTATCACGACGGCGATATCTATTGGTGCACCGCCGACGTCGGCTGGGTCACCGGTCACAGCTATATCCTCTACGGTCCGCTCGCCAATGGCGCGACGACGCTGATGTTCGAAGGCCTGCCGAATTATCCGACCGTCTCCCGTTTCTGGGAGGTCATCGACAAGCATCGGGTCAATATTTTCTATACCGCGCCAACCGCGATCCGGGCGCTTATGCGCGCCGGTGACGAACCGGTGAAAGCGACGAGCCGCGCCTCGTTGCGGCTTTTGGGCTCCGTCGGCGAGCCGATCAATCCGGAGGCCTGGCTCTGGTTCTATAAGGTCGTCGGCGACAGTCGCTGCCCGATCGTCGATACGTGGTGGCAAACCGAGACCGGCGGTATCCTGATTACGCCGCTTCCCGGCGCGACAATCCTAAAGCCCGGCTCGGCGACCAAGCCCTTCTTCGGCATCCGGCCGCAAGTCGTCGATGGCGCCGGCGAAGTGCTCGAAGGTCCCTGCACCGGCAATCTGGTGATTGCAGAATCGTGGCCCGGCCAAATGCGCACCGTGTTCGGCGACCACGAGCGTTTCGTGAACACCTATTTCTCGGCCTATCCGGGCAAATATTTCACCGGCGACGGCTGCCGGCGCGACGCCGACGGCGATTATTGGATCACTGGCCGGGTCGATGATGTGATCAATGTCTCCGGCCATCGCCTGGGCACGGCGGAGGTCGAAAGCGCGCTCGTCGCTCATGCGCGCGTCTCCGAGGCGGCGGTCGTCGGCTATCCGCACGACATCAAAGGCCAGGGCATTTACGCCTATGTTACCTTGATGGCGGATTCCGAACCTTCGGAAGACTTGCGCAAGGAACTCGTCGCCTGGGTGCGGCGGGAAATCGGTCCCATCGCCACGCCGGACGTCGTCCATTTCACGCCCGGCCTGCCGAAGACGCGCTCCGGCAAGATCATGCGCCGCATCCTGCGCAAGATCGCAGAGCTCGAATTCCATGCGCTCGGAGATATTTCGACGCTCGCCGATCCGAGCGTCGTCGAGGACCTGATCCGGGACCGCAAGAAGCACGCCGGCATTGAGGAAAGGGTCGACGTAAAGGCCTGACTGCGGCAACCGCGCCACACGTCAACTCGATTTTAACGCGATCGCGCGAATGATGTTCTTGTGCGCGCGGCAATTCTTTATTGTCGCGGCGGGTTCTGTATTGCGTGCGGGGGCGTCATGGTCGCGCGGGGGAAGCGGAGCCTGGCTCCGATCGTTTGTGCACTTGTCCTTTGTGTACTTATCTTAGGTGTTGCCGAACTTTTTAGCGCCAATCCGGCGTCTGCCCGGCAGATCGTCGCAATCAGCGGCGAATATCCGGCCGGCGAAATCATCATCAGCGATCACAAGCGCAGGCTCTATTTCACCGAGGGCAATGGCGTTGCGATCGAATATCCGATCGCGGTCGGCATGCCGGGCAAGGCCTGGCTCGGCGAAAGCGCCGTGGAAGGCAAATATTGGGCGCCGTCCTGGTCGCCGCCGGATGTCGTGGCGCACGACCATCCCAACCTTCCGAGCTTCATCCCCGGCGGCTCGCCACATAATCCGATGGGCGTGGCAGCAATCACATTGACCCGTTACCAGGTCGCGATCCACGGCACGACCCGTTCCATGCGCCGGAGCATCGGCTCGGCCGCATCCTATGGCTGCATAAGAATGTATAACGAGGACATCGTCGATCTCTTCCACAGGGTGAGCGTCGGCACGCCGGTTCTCGCGATTCCTTAAAAGGGTCTATTCGCCGTGGGCGCGCGGCTCGTAGTTTCGGGTCGAATCGATCCGAAAGCATGAACGTGATCGCCCCTGGAGCGGCATGCGAAAACCGGGCTCCACTTTTTCGCATGCCGCTCTAGAATGAGGGGATGGCGCAAGCTCTCTCCACGGGTTGCTGCATTGTCGGTGGCGGTCCGGCCGGCATGATGCTCGGCTTTCTTTTGGCGCGCGCCGGTGTCGCCACGGTCGTGCTCGAAAAGCATGCCGATTTTCTGCGCGATTTTCGCGGCGATACAATTCATCCTTCGACTTTGCAGGCGATGGATGATCTTGGTCTTTATGACGAATTCCTGAAACTGCCGCACCAGGAGGCGGCCGAGCTCTCGGCCTTGGTCGGAAACGAGCGTGTCACGGCGGTGGACCTGTCGCATCTGCCGACCCGGGCGAAATTCATCGCCATCATGCCGCAATGGGACTTTCTCAACTTTCTCGCCAGCAAAGCGGGAGCCTATCCGAATTTCCGGCTGATCATGCAGGCCGAAGCCGAGGGCTTGCTGGAAGAAGGGGGTGTCGTGCGCGGTGTCACGGCAAAAACCCCGGAAGGCCCGCTCAGCATTCGCGCCGATTTGACTGTGGCCGCCGACGGTCGCCATTCGATCTTGCGCGCGAAAGCGAATTTCACACCAAAAGATATCGGCGCGCCGATGGACGTACTGTGGTTCCGATTGTCTCGCCGTCCCCAAGACACGGTCGAACCGTTCGGCCGCGCCGATCGCGGCCAGATGCTCGTCCTCATCAACCGCGGTGCGCATTGGCAATGCGGCTATCTCATTCCCAAGGGCGGATTCGAAGAATTGAAACGCCTCGACATCGATATATTGAGCCAGCGCGTGAAGGAGCTCGTGCCCTTCCTCGAAGACCGGGTTGCGGAACTCAAAAGCTGGGACGATGTCAAGCTCCTCACCGTCACCGTCGACCGTTTGCCGCGATGGCATAAGCCCGGCTTGCTCTTGATCGGCGATGCGGCGCACGCCATGTCGCCGATCGGCGGCGTTGGCGTCAATATGGCGGTCCAGGATGCCATTGCCGCCGCCAATATTCTGTACGCCGCTTTACGGCAGGGGGCGGTGCCGGAAAGCCTGCTCGCCGCCGTGCAGGCGCGGCGTGAGCCTATTGTCAAGCTTACGCAAGCTTTGCAGCTTTGCAGGTCTTCATTCAGAACCGCGGCATTACCAATGTCCTGAAGGCGACCGGCACGATCAAGCCGCCGTTCGCGATCCGGATTTTCAATTACTTGCCTTGGCTGCGGCGCATTCCGGCGCGTTTGGTGGGCTTGGGCTTTCGGATGGAGCGGGTGAAAACACCGCAGGCGCCGCCCGCCGCGCAAGGCGGTCAAAGTTCGGCGATATGATAGGCTCGATCACCCGAGCACTTTGACGGATTGCCGATGACTCGCAACCTCTCCGAGCCGATCGCCGCGCTCGCGGCCCTCCGTGCCGAAATGAACGATAGAGGGATCGCCGATTTTTTCGCAAGCGATTCGCGAAGATTTGCAAGTTTCCACGTCGAACTCGACGATCTCCTCTTCGATTTCTCCAAACATCGCCTCGATCGGACGATTCTCGCGCGGCTTATCGATCTCGCCCGCGCCGCCGGGCTCGAAGAGCGCCGCGCGGCACTCTTTTCCGGCGCGAATGTCAACCCGACCGAAGGGCGCGCGGCACTGCATGTGGCCTTGCGCAATATGGATGGCACGCCCATCCATACGGGGGGTGCCGATGTGATGCCGGCGGTCCTCGCCGAGCGGCGCAAAATGCTCGCCTTCGCCGAATCCGTGCGCGGCGGCACGCTCAAAAGCGCGACCGGCGAGGCCTTCACCGATGTCGTCAATATCGGCATCGGCGGTTCCGATCTCGGGCCTGCCATGGCTGCGCAGGCGCTCTCGCCTTTTCTCGCGCCGCATCTGAAACTGCATTTTGTCGCCAATGTCGACGGCGCCGACCTCGCCGATCGTCTGCGCAATCTCGCGCTCGAGCGCACGCTCTTCATCATCTGTTCGAAGACTTTTACGACGCTCGAGACCATGACCAATGCCAGCGCGGCGCGCACCGCTGTCGCGCAAAAGCTGGGCGAAGCGGCAATTGCCACGCATTTCTGCGCGGTCTCGACGGCGCCGAAGGAAGTGGCCGGTTTCGGCATTGGCGAAGACCGGCGCTTTCTTTTCTGGGATTGGGTCGGCGGGCGTTATTCGATCTGGTCCTCGATCGGGCTGTCGCTCGCAATCGGCATCGGCGCTGCCAATTTCGAGGAATTTCTGCGCGGCGGTGCGGCGATCGACCGGCATTTTCGCGAGGCTTCGCTCGAGGCCAACGTGCCCGTGCTGATGGCGCTCATCGGAATCTGGTATCGCAACTTCTGGAATTATGCCGGTCACGCCGTGATCCCCTACGATCAGCGCCTGGCCCGCTTTCCCGCCTATCTGCAGCAGCTGGAGATGGAATCGAACGGCAAGTCGGTCGACCTTGCGGGGGAGCGCGTTGCATCCGCCACAGGTGCGCTTCTCTTCGGCGAGCCGGGCACCAATGCGCAGCACGCCTTCTTTCAGCTCTTTCATCAGGGCACCGAGATCGTGCCCGTCGATTTTCTCGTGGCCGCCCGGCCGACTGCTGCCGATGCGCATCAGCATGATCTGCTCGTCGCCAATTGCCTGGCGCAAAGCGAGGCTTTGATGCGCGGGCGCTCGCAAGAGGAAGTCGAGGCGCGCATGCGCGCACAAGGGGTGAGGGAAGAGGAGATCGAGGCGCTCGCCCCGCACAAGACATTTCCCGGCAATCGGCCGTCGAGCACTTTTCTATTTCGGCAACTTACGCCGCGCACGCTCGGCCAATTGATCGCGCTTTACGAGCACAAGGTTTTCGTTCAGTCGGTGGTCTGGAACATCGATCCCTTCGACCAATGGGGCGTCGAGCTCGGCAAGGAACTCGCCTTGCGGCTTGCACCGCTTGTCGCCGACCCTGCCGCCGCTTTGGAAAAGCTCGATTCCTCGACCGCGGGGCTCATTGCGCATCGGCGCAGGTTGAACTTTTGAGCGGCCGCAGAGCCCGCAGGCGCAAGACCATATGCGCGCAAGTGGCGACAAAAGATCTTTCGGAGAAAACGAATGCGGCGATCGAGCGCCGCATCATCCAGCATCGCCCGAGCGCTCTACGCTTTCGGAGCTGAGCCTCGCCAGGTTCATTTCAAATGTTTGGCGAGCAGCTTGTTCATTTCGAACATCGTGACCTTGCCCTTGCCGAAGACGGCCTTGAGCTTTTCGTCGGCTACGATTTCGCGCTTGTTCTCCGGGTTCTGCAGTTTGTGCTTTTTGATATATTCCCACATCCTGCTTACGACTTCGGTACGCGGCAGCGGTTCGTCGCCGACGACAGCGGCGAGTTCCTTCGACGGATGCAGCGGCTTGTTGAAGGCGCTGGACGCTGCAGCGGCCTTCTTTTTGGCGGGGGCTTTCTTCGGTGCAGTCGTCATCGCTTTTCTCCGATCGAATCTCGCGAACCGTCCCTACGGCCTACCTAGCCCAAAATCACCGATCTCCGAAATGCCGCAAGAGGGTTTGCGCCTCAGAGGCGAATTATACCAAGGCAATTCTCCTGGCGAAGCGGCGCGGCCGCGGGCGTGGCCGGCATTAAAGCCGGGAAGAAGCTCAATTGGATGCCTCATTTATCCGAATTCTGCATAGATCTGGCGCCCAGAGCGCCCTCTCAGCCGATTCAGCGCCTTTTGTTCCGCCGAGCCAGCGTCCGCAGCCTCAGGGCATTAAGTTTGATGAAGCCGGCGGCGTCGCGATGGTCATAGGCGACCGCGCCTTCCTCGAAGGTTACGAGATCCTGATCGTAAAGCGAATAGGGGCTGGAGCGGCCGACGACAGAGGCCGAGCCCTTGTAGAGCTTGAGCCTCACCCGGCCGGTGACGAATTCCTGGCTGCGGTCGATCAAGGCCTGCAGCATGTCGCGTTCCGGCGAGAACCAAAATCCGTTGTAGATCAGCTCCGCAAATTTCGGCATCAACTCGTCCTTGAGATGAGCTGCGGCGCGATCGAGCGTGATCTGCTCGATGCCGCGATGCGCGAAATAGAGGATCGTGCCGCCGGGCGTCTCGTACAGGCCGCGCGACTTCATGCCGACGAACCGGTTCTCGACGAGATCGAGCCGGCCTATGCCATTGGCGCGGCCAAGCTCGTTCAAATGCGCCAAGAGCGTTGCCGGCGGCATGGTCCTGCCGTCCACTGCGACCGGATCGCCGGATTTGAAATCGATCTCGATGAAAGTCGGTCGATCCGGCGCGTCCTGCGGATCGATCGTGCGCGAATAGACGTAATCGGGAACCTCTTGCGCCGGATCTTCGAGCACCTTTCCTTCGGAAGACGTGTGCAGGAGATTGGCGTCGATCGAAAAAGGCGCCTCGCCACGCTTATCCTTCGCGATCGGAATCTGATTGCGTTCGGCGAATGCGAGGAGCGCGCTGCGCGAGGTCAAATCCCATTCGCGCCAAGGCGCGATCACTTTGATGTCCGGTTCGAGCGCATAATAAGAGAGCTCGAAACGTACTTGATCATTGCCCTTGCCGGTCGCGCCATGTGCGACGGCATCGGCGCCGACCTTGCGTGCGATCTCGATCTGCTTCTTGGCGATCAGCGGCCGTGCGATCGACGTGCCGAGCAGATAGAGGCCCTCGTATTGGGCATTGGCGCGAAACATCGGGAAGACGTAATCGCGGACGAATTCTTCGCGCAGGTCCTCGATGAAAATATGCTCGGGCTTGATGCCGAGCATCAGCGCCTTCGCGCGCGCCGGCTCGAGCTCCTCGCCCTGGCCGAGGTCGGCGGTGAAGGTGACCACTTCGCAGCCATAGGTGGTCTGTAGCCATTTCAAAATGATCGACGTATCGAGCCCGCCGGAATAGGCGAGCACGACGCGTTTGGGCGCTTGATTCTCTGGCATCGGTTCTCGCTGGATATGGCTTGAGCATCGGATTTTCCCAAAACCGGTACCCAATTTTTGGGTCCGATGCTTAATCGCCGCGCACTATAATGGGCAAGCTTGCGCGCGCAAGGCTGGGCGCCTGTCGCCTCATCCGCGGCGTTATTTCGATCTCAGGTCATCGACGAAGGTTTTGAGCTCGGGTGCGTCGAGATCCGATACCGCCCAATAGCCGAACCCGCTCTGGTCCCATTGCACCATGTTGTAGCCCTCGACCACTTTCGTGTGTGCAGGCGTATTAGCCTCGCCCGGGGCGAGCGGGATAGCGGCGAGTGTGATCAAATGCTGCCGGCGCCGGTAGACCAGCACGGGCTCAGGCTTGCCGCCAATGACTTCGACGCGTCCGCCGACAAGCGGAAAGCCGGCTTCGGCAAGGTCGATCGTTGGCGGCGAGAGGCCGAGCTTTGCTTCGAACCAGGGCCGCACCGTGTGACGGTCGGAAGAGGCGATATCGGTCGGGCTTGCAGCAAGAAGGCTGCGCCGATGGCTGTCGGCAATCGTTTGTTCGATCGCATTCCCGCCGCCGGACGCAAGATAATAGGTCGCGGTGCTCGAAAGAAAGGCGGTCACGAGGAGCGAGGCGGCGAGCGCCTGCCAATTCATAATGCGGGGCCGTGGCGGCGCTTCGGGCGTGGCGAGCGCTGCAATGCGTGCGGTGAATTGCTGAGAGGGAACGGGCTTGTCGGTCCGTTTCACCGCTCCCTTGAGAGCCAGGATCCGCGCATATTCGGCGGCAAGATCGGGTTCGGCCGCAATCCGCTCTTCGAGGGAGAGCGCGGCAGCGGCATCCAATTCCCGGTCCGCGAGCGCGTGCAGAAGCAATTTGTCGTTGCGCGTCATCGCAGGCTCCGCCGCAGATCGTCTGCCAAAAGCGCGCGGGCGCGCGCAAGTCGCGACATGACGGTGCCGATCGGGATCGACAACATGCTGGCGATCTCTTTGTAGCTCATTTCGTTGATATCGCGGAGCACGAGAACTTCGATGAATGGGCGCGGCAAGGACTGTATTGCCGCTTCGATCGCGGCGCGTTCGGCCTTCTCGATCAGCGCCGCCTCCGGTGAGGGCTGATCAGCTTCCGCATCCTCGAACTCCGCCTGGTCGTTGGCACTATCCGGCCGGTTCTTGGCGAGCCAGGTAAAACAGGTATTGCGCACGATGCTGAGGAGCCAGGCGCGCGCGCCGCGGCCTTGGTAGGAATCGATGGCCTTGAGCGCCCTGATACAGGCCTCCTGCACAACGTCTTCCGCATCATGCGCGCTTCCGGTCAGCCATTTGGCGAGCGCCAGCGCGTCCGCGAGATGCGGCAAGACGATCTCACGAAAGCGCTCGGCGGCGCGCGCGTCCGTCAAAATGATGTTCCGGCGCGGAACGCGCCGCTCCAAACTGCTCGATCAGGGCAGGACCGTGATCTTGCCCTGCATATGCGGATGCAGACCGCAATAATAAGCGAAATCCCCCGGTTTGGTTAGGGTCAAGGAGACTTGGTCGTCCGTATCGAGGGCGCGCGAGTGGAAACTGCCGTCGACCGCGACGACGGAATGGGGAATATCGTCCTCATTCTTAAAGATGACTGTCGTGCCCGACTTCACCTCGAGATGCGTCGGGGTGAAGGTGAAATTCTGGATGAGGATCTTCGTGTCGGCGCCAAGCGCCGGGGCCGCAAGGAGACCGAGGCCCAAGGCAAGCGCGAAGAGACTTGCTTTCATGGCGGCACCTCAATCGGCGAGCGTCGTATCGGTGATCGCAAGCGGCTTCGAACCGATGCTGACGTCGACGCGCGTGAGGCCCAGCATGTGGGGCAGGCGGTCGGCCGGCACGGTCATCGGACCTGGTGCCGGAGCCGTGCCCGGGACCGGCTGCGGAAACGCGGTCGAGCGCGCCGTATGGAAGGTCATGTTGCCTTCGATCTTCTGGATGATCTGGTGGATATGGCCGTTGAGCACGGTCACCGAGCCGAACCGGCGCAAGAGTTTCAGAACCTCGGCGCCGTCGTCCGTACCCCAGCCCCAATCGGCATAGACGGTCCAAAGCGGAATATGGGCGAAGACCACGATAGGCGTCGAAGCGGGCTTGTCTCGCAGGTCGTCGGCAAGCCAGGCGAGCTGTTCAGCTCCGAGATTTCCGAGCCCGCCGGCCTTCAGATTGACGACATTGACGAGCGCGATGAAATGGACGCCGTTCTGGTCGAAGGCGTACCAGCCTGCGCCTTTCGTTCCCTTCCCATAGCGGTCGAGGTAGGCCTTGCCATTGCCCTCATCGACGAGATCGTGCTCGCCTGGAACATAATGGACGTCGAGGCCGGTTCCGCCGATGATCTGTGCCGCATCGTCGAACTGGTCCGCGCGCGACAGATGCGTAATGTCGCCGGTGTGAATCATCAAGGCGGGTTTCGCCGGCAGCGCCTCGATCTTGCCGATCGCCTCTTTGAGCGTATCGAGCGCGTGCGGATTGGCGGCCTTGTTGAAACCGATATGGCTGTCCGAGATCTGCAGGAAGGTGAATGCACTCTGCGCTTGCGCCGCATCCGCCTCGCCGAGAAGTCCGAGCGACTTGGGAATGCCGCCTGAGACGGTCCAAAGCACGCCGGTGCCGGCCCAGATCATGCATTCGAGCACATGACGACGAGAGGGCTCGGTCTCATTCTTTTCCTGCATAGCGCGTCTCCTTTATGGTCTGACGAGGAGACTCGCCAAGCTCGCGCTTTATTCCCGTATGCGCGCAAGTTTTCGTGACCGAGTAACGCCGGATGGCCTGGGACCGAAGTTGGAGCGGTGACTGAAGTCACCGGCAACCTCAAGGAGTCGATCCCATGACAATCGGTAAGCTTCTCGCCTCGGCCTTGACAGCTGGCGCCCTTTCACTCTGTCTCGCATTTTCGCCCTCAGCCTATGCGCAAGACACGGGCGGCGACACAATGGGCAAAGCCCACGATTCGATGTCCAAGGACAGCATGGGTACGGACACGATGGGCAAAGATAGCATGGGCAAAGACACTATGGGCAAGGATACTATGGGGAAGGATACGATGCATAAGGATACGATGGGCCATGATTCGATGAGCAAGGGCGGGACGGATACCGATACGACGAAATAGCCGTCATACAAATGATGGTATAACGGCGGACCCGCCACGAACGCGGGTCCGATCCCGTGCGAATTGAGCGCGCAAGCGCACGTGTTTGCGCCTGTAACATTTGCGCGCGGCGTGCGAACCAACGACTGAGATCATAGGGTCGAGCCGAGCGATAGATGTCAGGCGCCATTGAGACTGGCCGAAGATCGCGCGAGAATGGGGAGAGCAATGCGCAGATTCGTGCTTCAATTGACTTTAGGCCTTGGGCTCGCCGGCCTCTTCTTCGCGAACGCATTGCATGCGGCCGGCAGCGCCGATGCCGCGAGCGGCGAGGCGCAGCAAACCTCCATGCAGCTTGCGACCTCCGCGCCGAAGGGAAGCCTCAAAGACCCTTATATCGGCAACAGCCAGGCAATCGCGCAGGGCGGCATGCTCTTCAGCGGCGCCGGCTGCCCCGGCTGTCACGGCGGTGGAGGCGGGGGCGGCATATGCCCGCCGTTAACCAACGGCGTCTGGATTTACGGCGACAGCAACGACACTTTGTTCCGCTTGATCGCCCTTGGATCGGTCGATCTCCAGAAACAGGGGTATAGTCGCATGGCGATCGAGAATGTGGTCGCCCCCATGCCCTCGTTCGGGTCGATCATCCCGAAGCCCGACGATATCTGGAAGATCATTGCCTGGATCAAGTCGCACTACGATGCGCAGGGCAAGCCGCTTCAGCAATGAATCTCGCAGCCGCGCGGGGTGCTCCGCCGCGACCGGCCGAAGGAGCGCCGTGCCGTAAAGGCGCGGGCTCTAATCGGCCCGCCCCGGATTTCTTCGGAAAATCCGGCGCGGCCTTGCGAATCTCGCTGAAAAGCGTATATCTCCAACAGATCTTCTCATAGCGGTCGTCTTTAGCGATCGATTTTTGAGAGTGGGCCCGGCCGGACCCGCTCTTTTTTATTGCCGCAGCCTTGCCGCGTGCGGCGGCACATCGGGGAAGGTGGAGTTGCAAAGCTCGCTCACAGAACCGCGTCTTTTGACCGAGACGGGCGTTGCTGGCCGGATTGCCGCAATCGTCACGCCCGTGCTGGGCGATCTCGGCCTGCGCCTCGTTCGGGTGAAGCTTTCGGGCGAAGCGGGCGCGACGGTGCAGATCATGGCGGAGCGGCCGGATGGCAGCATGTCGATCGACGATTGCGAAATCGCGAGCCAGGCCCTATCTCCGGTATTGGACGTCGAAGACCCGATCGAAGGCGCCTACCGGCTCGAAATATCTTCGCCGGGGCTCGACCGCCCGCTTGTGCGCCGCTCCGATTTTGAACGCGCCCTGGGTCACGAGGCGCGAATCGAAATGGCTTCGCCGATCGGGGGCCGGAAAAGATTTCGCGGGCTCATCGAGGCGCTCGAGGGCGAGGGACGCGAGGCGCGCGTCAAGCTTCGCCGCACCGATGCCAAGCCGGAAGAGCCGGCCGAAATCTGGCTTACACTCGCCGATATCGGGAGCGCCAAGCTGGTCTTGACCGAGGCTTTGATCCGCGCGGCTTTGCGCGAAGCCAAGGCCAAGAAAAGCGGCTTCGAACCCGGTTCTTCAGAGACGGCGCCGCGGCGCGGCCCCGGCCGCTTCGCCGGCCCCGGCAAGCGCAAGATTCCGGAAGACAAGTCCGGCGCGGGCGCGCGGAAGATTTCGCATAAATCGAAGTGAATTGAACAGCCCCGCGAATGGAGGGGCGGCAAGAGGAGAACGTCAAATGGCCGTCAGCGCCAACAGGCTCGAGCTGCTGCAGATTGCCGACGCGGTGGCGCGCGAGAAATCCATCGACCGGCAGATCGTGCTGGCTTCGATGGAAGATGCCATGCAGAAGGCCGCTCGCTCGCGCTATGGGCAGGAAACGGAAGTCCGCGCCGAGATCAATCCGAAGACCGGGGAAGTGCGCTTTTCGCGCCTGCTGCTCGTTGTCGATCAGGTCGAGAACGATGCGATCCAGATTTCGCTCGCCGAGGCACGCAAGAAAAATCCGGCCGCCCAGATCGGCGATTGGATCGCCGAAACGCTCCCGCCTTTCGATTTCGGCCGGATCGCGGCGCAATCGGCAAAACAGGTCATTGTGCAGAAAGTGCGGGAGGCCGAGCGCGACCGGCAATATCAGGAATTCAAGGATCGCATCGGCGAGATCGTCAACGGCGTGGTGAAGCGCGTCGAATATGGCAATGTCATCATCGACCTCGGCCGCGGCGAGGCGACGATCCGGCGCGACGAAATGATTCCGCGCGAGGTCTTCCGCCCCGGCGACCGCGTGCGCGCCTATGTCTACGATGTTCGGCGCGAGCAGCGTGGCCCGCAGATCTTCCTATCGCGCACCCATCCGCAATTCATGGCCAAGCTCTTCCGCCAGGAAGTGCCCGAGATCTACGACGGCGTGATCGAAGTGAAAGCGGTTGCCCGCGATCCCGGCTCGCGCGCCAAGATCGCGGTGATCTCGCGCGATTCTTCCATCGACCCGGTCGGCGCCTGCGTCGGCATGCGCGGCTCGCGGGTGCAGGCGGTCGTCAACGAGCTGCAGGGCGAGAAGATCGATATTATTCCCTGGTCGCCGGATGCGGCGACCTTCATCGTCAATGCGCTACAGCCTGCCGAAGTCGTCAAAGTGGTGCTCGATGAAGATTCAGAGCGCATCGAGGTCGTGGTGCCGGACGACCAGCTGTCGCTGGCGATCGGGCGGCGCGGACAGAATGTGCGGCTCGCCTCGCAGCTCACCGGCTGGGACATCGATATCCTGACGGAGGCGGAGGAATCCGAGCGCCGGCAGAAGGAATTCGTCGAGCGCACCAATACGTTCATGAACGCGCTCGACGTCGACGAGGTCGTCGGCCAATTGCTTGCCTCGGAGGGTTTCCGTTCGGTCGAGGAACTGGCCTTCGTCGAGCCTGCCGAGCTTGCGGCGATCGAAGGATTCGACGCCGACACGGCCGCCGAGATCCAGAGCCGGGCGCACGCCTATCTCGCCAAGCTCGAAGCCGAGCTCGATGCGCGCCGCAAGGAGCTCGGCGTGACCGACGAACTCGCCGAGATCGAGGGCCTCACCAAGGCCATGCTCGTCAAGCTCGGCGAGAATGACGTCAAGACCGTCGAGGATCTTGCCGGCTGCGCTACCGACGATCTCGTCGGCTGGAGCGAACGCAAGGAAGGAGAGACGGTGAAACATGCGGGCTTCTTCGAGGGAATGGAAATCTCGCGCGAGGAAGCGGAGGCCTTGATCATGCGGGCACGGGTCAAGGCAGGCTGGGTAGAAGAGGACGCCGAGGCGCCGGCCACCCAACCGGCAGCCGAATAGGCCGGAGGCATGCGTGAGCGCCGAGCCCGAGCGGACCTGCATTGTCACGAAGGCGAAGGCCGATCCCGAGGCCTTGATCCGCTTCGTCCTTTCCCCGGAAGGCGAAGTGGTCCCGGACCTGCGGCATAAATTGCCGGGCCGGGGCGTCTGGGTCAGTGCCCGGGCGGACGTCATCGAAACGGCGGTGAAGCGCCAGGCTTTTGGCCGCGCCTTCAGAGCCGAGGTCAAGGTTCCGCCGCGCCTCGCCGAGGAGATCGACGTTCTGCTGGCGCAAATCTGTCTCCAGGCCTTGTCGCTCGCTAAAAAGGCCGGGCAGGTCGTCGCAGGCTTCTTCAAGGTCGAGGCCGCGATTGCGACCGGCAGGGTGATCGGCCTCGTCCACGCGCGCGATGCAAGCCCCGACGGCGGCCGGAAATTGTCGCACGCTTTAATGAGGGCAAGTTCCGAGCCGCGGCCAGAAATTAAAAGCTTTACCTCGGAGCAATTGAGTTTGGCACTCGGATCGACAAATGTGGTACATGCAGCGCTCACCGAAGGGGCGGCGAGCGCGGCATTTCTTTCGCATTGCCGCAGATTGGCGCGTTATCGCTGCGACGCTTCCGCGGCACCGGAGAGGGCGGCGGCGGAAGCATCCGGCGAAATGAGCGCCGACGCGGAAACGCGATCGCTCGGACAATGCTGACGGCAATTGGGCTTGGCCCGGAATGAGGAAGGGCTTCGCCCTGGGACTTGGTACGAATGGCTGAATCGAAGAATAACGACAGTACTTTAACCGTTACGCCGAACAAGACCTTGTCGCTGAAGCGGCCGGTCGAGGCGGGAACCGTGCGGCAAAGTTTCTCGCACGGCCGCTCGAAGACGGTCGTGGTCGAAAAGGTCAAGCGTCGCGCGCTGGGCCCCGGCGAGACGCATCCGCCGCGCGAACAGGCGCCCTCCGCTCCCCCGGCTCAGGCGGGCCAAGAACGCGCACCGGCACCGCAGCGTCCTGCTGCTCCCGCCCGTCCCGCGGCCGGCGTCGTTCTGCGGTCACTGACGGAGGAAGAGCGCGAAGCGCGCAACCGCGCCCTCTCGGGCGCGCGGGAGCGCGAAGAAGAGGAGCGCCGCAGAGCGCTGGTCGAGGCGCAGGCGCGCGAGGAACGCGAGAGGCGCGAACGCGAGGAACGCGCCGCGGCCGCGGAACGCAAGCGCGAGGAAGAGACGCGCCGCGCGCATGAGGCGGAAGCCAAGCGCCGCTCCGAGCAGGAGGCGAAGCGCCGGCTCGAGGGCGGCGCCCCGGCCGCACCCGCCGCAGCCGCACCGGCGGCTGCGCCTGCGGCAAAGAAGGGGCTCAGCACTTCCGCCGTCCCCGCGACCGCCCGCCCATTGCCTGTCGAAGAAGAAGAGACGAAGCGGATCATTCGGCGACCCGGCATGGCGCCGAAAGTCGTGCTGCCGCGTCCGACACGCGGCGGCGAACAGAAGAACCGCGGCCGCCTGACGGTTGCGAGCGCCACCGGAGACGAGGAAGAGCGCACGCGCTCGGTCGCGGCCTTCCGCCGCCGCGTGCAAAGGCTCAAGGGCCACACGGCCGAGCAGAAGGAAAAGTTGTCGCGCGAAGTCATCTTGCCCGAGACGATCACCATTCAGGAGCTCGCGAGCCGCATGTCGGAGCGCAGCGTCGACGTGATCAAGCTTTTGATGAGACAGGGCCAGATGGCGAAGATCACCGACGTGATCGACGCCGATACCGCCCAGCTCATCGCTGAAGAACTGGGTCATACGGTCAAACGCATCGCCGAATCCGACGTCGAGGAAGGCCTGTTCGATCAGCCCGATACCGACGCCAATCTGCTGCCGCGCCCGCCGGTCGTCACGATCATGGGCCACGTCGATCACGGCAAGACCTCGCTTCTCGACGCGATCCGGCATGCCGACGTGGTCTCGAGCGAGGCCGGCGGCATCACGCAGCATATCGGTGCCTATCAGGTGGTCGCGCCGAACGGCACGCGCATCACTTTCATCGATACGCCGGGTCACGCGGCTTTCACCGCCATGCGCGCCCGCGGCGCGAGAGTGACGGATATCGTGGTGCTGGTCGTCGCCGCCGACGATGGCGTCATGCCGCAGACGGTCGAGGCGATTTCCCATGCCCGCGCGGCGGGCGTGCCGATCATCGTCGCGGTGAACAAGATCGATAAGCCCGATGCCAAGCCCGAGCGGGTGCGCACTGAACTCCTGCAATATGAGGTTCAAGTCGAATCGCTCGGCGGCGACACGTTGGAAGTCGAGGTTTCGGCGACGAAAGCCGTCAATCTCGACAAGCTGCTCGATGCGATCACGCTGCAGGCGGAAGTGCTCGACCTCAAGGCCAATCCGAGCCGCGCGGCGGAAGGCACTGTCATCGAGGCGCGACTCGATCGCGGGCGCGGTCCCGTCGCCACGGTGCTGGTCCAACGCGGGACCCTGCATGTCGGCGACATTCTCGTCGGCGGTTCGCAATGGGGGCGCGTGCGTGCGCTGATCGACGACAAGGGCGAGGCGCGCCAGGAAGCCGGGCCCTCGATGCCGGTCGAAGTCCTCGGTTTCTCCGGTTCTCCCGAAGCCGGCGATCGCGTCGCCGTCGTGGAAACGGAAGCGCGGGCGCGCGAGATCACCGAATATCGCGAGCGCCAGAAGCGCGAGAAGGCAGCGGTGCGCGGCGGTGTTGCGCGCGGCTCGCTTGCCGACATGATGAGCCAATTGAAGGCGGCCGGACGCAAGGAATTTCCGCTCGTCATCAAGGGCGATGTGCAGGGCTCGGTCGAGGCGATCATCGCCACGCTCGAAAAGCTCAACACGGAGGAAGTCGCCGCACGCGTCATTCACGCGGGCGTCGGCGGCATCACGGAATCCGACGTCACCCTGGCCGAGGCCTCGAATGCCGTGATCATCGGCTTCAATGTGCGTGCTCACAAGGAAGCTCGCGCGCTCGCCGAACAGGCCGGGATCGAGATCCGCTATTACAACGTCATCTACAATCTCGTAGATGACGTGAAGGCGGCGATGTCCGGCCTTCTGCCACCGACTTTGCGCGAGGAAATGCTCGGCAACGCGCAGATCCTCGAGATCTTCACGATCTCCAAGGTCGGCAAAGTGGCGGGATGCCGTGTGACCGACGGCACGGTGCAGCGTGGCGCCAACGTCCGGCTGATCCGCGACAATGTCGTCGTGCACGAAGGCAAGCTCTCGACCCTGAAGCGTTTCAAGGACGAGGTGAAGGAAGTTCTCGCTGGCCAGGAATGCGGCATGGCTTTCGAGAATTATCAGGACATGCGGGTCGGCGACGTCATCGAATGCTACAACGTCCAGGAGATCAAGCGTTCGCTGTGAGCCGGCCTGTTCCTCAGGAAGCTGCGGGGACCGCGACCGAATAACAGTTGCGGTCGCCGCAACATTGGAATAAAGCCCCCGCCTTGCTCCGCCGGCTCCCCGACGAGCCCGGACCAGAGGCATAAGCGCACGCATAACCCAATCCAAACCAACCCGAAATGAAACTGTGCCGGCGCATGCCGCCGGCCGCCCTCCTCGAGGGTCAGGACGAAACGAAATGTCACGAGTTCATCATTGTGGCGGCGCGCCTTCGCAACGTATGTTGCGCGTCGGCGAATTGATCCGCCACACGCTTTCCGATCTTCTCGCCCGCGGCGTCGTGAAAGATCCGGTGCTCGAAGGCCACGTCGTCACCGTGCCGGACGTGCGGATGAGCCCGGATCTCAAGCTCGCCACGGCCTATGTGATGCCGCTCGGCGGGAAGGATATGGACGCGGTGATCGAGGCGCTCGATCGCCACAAAAAGTTCCTGCGCAGCGAGATCGCCGGCAGGATCAATCTTAGATATGCGCCTGACGTCCGCTTCAAGCCGGATGAGAGCTTCGAGGAAGGGGCCAGGATCGATGCGCTCCTCGATTCGCCGCAGGTGAGACGCGATCTCGTGAAGGACAAGCAAGAACAATGAACGCGCCGCGTTCGACCCGCGTGGAGGTCAATGGCTGGGTCGCGCTCGACAAGCCGGTCGGCATGACCTCGACCCATGCGGTCGCCAGGCTGAAGCGCATGTTCAATGCTAAAAAGGCGGGTCACGCCGGCACGCTCGATCCGCTCGCCTCGGGTATCCTGCCGGTCGCTTTCGGCGAGGCGACGAAGACCGTGTCCTTCGTTCAGGATGGCGAAAAGACCTATCGCTTCACCATCGCCTGGGGGGCCGAGACGGATTCGGACGACGCCGACGGCACGATCGTCGCGACGTCCGATCATTTTCCGGAGCTCGAGCAAATTTCAGCCGCGCTGCCGGCCTTTACCGGACGGATCCTGCAGCGCCCGCCGGTCTTCTCCGCCATCAAAGTGGCGGGCGAGCGCGCCTATGATCTCGCGCGCGACGGCGAAATGCCGGTGCTCGCGCCGCGGCCGGTCGAAATTCATTCCCTGGAGCTGATCTCCTTCGCGCGCGAGAGCGCGACTTTCGAAGCGCGTTGCGGCAAAGGGTTTTACGTGCGCGCGCTGGCGCGCGATCTCGGCCGGCAGCTCGGCTGCTATGGCCATATCGCAGCCTTGCGGCGGACGCGGGTCGGACCTTTCGACGAAGAGGGAAGCGTGACCCTCGATGAGCTGGCGGATGCGCCGGCGCAGGCACTCTTGCGCGTCGAGGCAGGCCTCATGGAAATGCCGCAAGTCCTGGTCGATCGCAATGCGGCGGCCCGATTGCGGCGCGGGCAGTCGATCCTGCTGCGCGGCCGCGATGCGCCGGAAACGGGCCCGGCCTATGCCTCCTGCGGTGGCGTCGTCGTCGCCGTTGGCGCCGTCGAGCACGGCGAGCTCGTGCCCGGCCGCGTCTTCAATCTGCCCTTCTGATTTTATTGGCAGACCACGTGCAGATCGTGCGGATCGCTGCTCGCCCAGGTGCATCCGGGATCGGGCGCGATTTTGCCTTGGTCTGTCATGTGGACATGCGGCGGCAGCGTCGGTGCAGCGCTCTGGGCGGCCGGTGACGAGGAATCGCCGGGTGATGACGGCTCTGAGCTTTGCAGCGCCGGGGCGGAAGACTCGGCGGCCGGCTCGGCGCTCGGCAGGCTGACGGACGAGGGCGATGCCGCGCTCGAAGAATCGCTCGATGGCGCTGAGCTCGCGGGTGTGAAGCTCGAATCCATCGCGTAAGATTCGCTCGACGAAGCCCGGTACCACCCGAAAATGCCGACCGCCAAAATGACCGCGGCGGTTGCGCCGGCGCAGACCCAGCCGCGCGGCTTGCGGCCTGCAGCTTCGAGGTTCTCGGGCGTTTGCGCCGTGCCCGATTGGGGCGAGGCGGCAAGCAGGGCAAGATCGGACGGCAGGCCGGGATTTGCGGCTTCGAACTTGGCAAATTGTGCCGGAAAGAAAGCCTTCCCGAAGACGATCAGATCGACATAACGCGCCGTCGTCGGCGGAAAGGCGCTCGCGAGCCGCGCGAGAAACGCGAAGAACGTGCCCTTGATCCGGCGTTGCTGCTCGATGATGCCTTCCGGATTGACGGAATAGCCAAGCTGCCTTCCGACGAGCAATTTCTGCATGGCGGAGACTGCGCTCGTCACGTTGCCGTCGATTGCAGCGACCGCGAGCCTGTCGCCCGTATAGACCATGGCCCGCTCATAAGGCAGCAAGAAGATGTTGAAGACGAGCAGATGCTGGGCGGCGCGGATGACCCAGCCGAGGACGCCCGCCTGTTTGCGCGCACGCATATAGCCGATGAACCGCCCGACGATCCAGCGGACCTCGTCGTCGCTCACGCCGCTTTCGAGCAGTTCCGAATTCAGAAAGACAGCGCGCCGGAAAAAGATATAGCGCATATAGGCGTTGAAATTGCCTTGCTCGTAAACGAAGATGAACAAGCGCTTGTTGTAGCCAAGCCTTGCTTTGAGCTCCTCGGCGATTGCGTTGATGCGCGGATAGTTCAGCTCCGAAACCAAGATCGAATTGCCGATCAGCCGGGCGAAGAAGATCTGCGCGCCGATCCACAGGACCAGGGCGAAGGCGGGTACGACAAGAAAAATCGTACCGGCGATCAATCCGATCGCAATGACGGGGAAGAGAATGATGGAAAAGACCAGCGCCAGATAGAAGCGGCGATTATGCAGCGGATGAGCAAAGGCATAAAAAAGGCGATCGCTCATCGGTCCCTGATTGACCGACATTCCTGCCTCCCTGACAGTGAATTCGTGTACAGTGAATTCGCGTAATGTGCATGAACTCGAAATCCAAAAGCGTCACACGTTCGCCCGTGCGGGAAATCATTTCCGGCGCAATCCGCGACGGCAAATCCAAACGGCGGTCTCGCCCGGCAAACGAAGCGCATCTTGCTTGCCAAAGGCCAGCGAGCCTTGGGCACTAAACCATTCGTGCCGGTTCTCTTCAAATTAAAATTGGGTGATAAATAGGTTACGGCGGTGGCGGGATCGGCGCATGGCGGACGTTTTTTTGAGCTATAAAAAAGAAGACCTGCCGATTGCAGACCATATCGTTGCGGCGCTGCGCACCGAAGGGTTTTCGGTCTGGTGGGATGACGGTCTCACGCCGCGCACGGCCTGGGACGCGATGCTCGAGAAGGAAATTGCCGCGGCTGCTGCGGTCGTCGTGCTCTGGACTCCGCGCTCGATCGGCTCGGATTGGGTGCGCACCGAGGCCCACTACGCCGACGATCGCGGCAAGCTCGTTCCGGTCATGGTGGAAGCCTGCACGATTCCGCTGGCCTTCATGTTGAAGCAGACGATCAATCTTTCCGGCTGGCAGAGCGACCGCAACGATCGGCAATGGCGCAAGTTGCTGACCTGGATCGCCGATCTTGCCGGCTCCAAACCGGGCAACGCCAATATTCCGCAGGCGCTCGGCGCAGCGCAGCCCAATCCATTTCGCGAAGCGCTCGGCCACCTCGCCTCAGGTGAGCCGATTGTCGACGGAGCGCTCGTCAATGCTTCGACGCCGGCGGCGACCGCCTTTCGCGACGGAGAAAACCTGCCCGTGATGCGGATCCTGCCGAAGGGAGCATTCCTGATCGGCTCGCTGCCGTCCGATCCCGATTGGAGCTCGGTCGAAGGTCCGCAGAAGCGGATTGAAATTCCCACCCCCTTTGCAATCGGCGTCTTCCCCGTCCTCGTCTCGGAATATCGCGCCCTTATGGGCCAATTGCCGGCGGCGCTCTCGAGCCCGCCTGCTGCGCCGCACGGCCTGGTCGATCGATTTTTCCGCCAGACCGCGGCGCCAGATCAGGCGAGCGTCGCGCTCGATCCGCAAGCGCCCGCGACTTGTGTCTCGTTCGACGATGCACAGGCTTTCATAGCGCGGATCAGCGAGGCGACCGGCGAGACCTACCGGCTGCCCTCGGAAGCCGAATGGGAATATGCCTGCCGCGCCGGCTCGCGCACGCGCTATTCTTTCGGCGACAATATAGATGCCACGATGGCGCTCTTTGGCGCTGCGAGCGGCCCGGTTGCGGCGGGTTCCTATCCGGCAAACGCCTTCGGCCTTTATGACATGCACGGAAACGTGCGCGAATGGACCGCCGATCTCTGGCATGAATCCTATGACGGCACCCCGCTTGACGGCAGCCCGGCAACGGAGGGCCATGGATCGATGCGCGTGGTGCGTGGCGGGGCCTGGTGCGACGGTGCAGCGATGCTGCGTTCCGCGGCGCGCATGCGTGCGACGCAATCGAGCCGAACGAATGTGATCGGCTTCAGAGTCGCGCGCGCTCTGAGCTGAAGGGACCAGCGCAGCATCGGGTCGGGCGGTCCCACACGGGCTGCGTCAATTCGTCTCTTATGTCATTGTTCTAGCTATAAATTCCCCATTTTCTGCCAAGCTTCCGCCGTGCCGCGATCACGTCTGTCGCCTTTATGCGGGCGCCGACTTCAGGCCGTTCCCGCGTGCGCGATCTTCGCTCCGCATTCCGGTTCGCCCTGGGTCGAGCCGTTGAATCAAGGGTGAATGATGATCGAATCTTTTCGTCTCGGCGGCATCTCGCGTGTCTTTCGCACTTCGTGCCTTCTCGTTACGCTTATCGCCTGCGCTTCTCCTGCCCATGCGCGCCTGAGAAAGCGGATTTATTTCCATTCCATGCAGCGCGTGACGGCGCATCTCCACCATGTGCATCGCGTCGCCATGTGGATTCCGGATTCGCCATCGGCGGCGCCGCGCTTTGCGGGTCGTTCCAGATCGCCCGCCCGCCTATCGGTGCTGCCGGTCGCCGATCTTCCGCGCGAACAGGTGTTTGCGACCGTCGAGGCGCATGCGCAGGCGATCGGTGTGCCGGCTGAGCTTGCCGTTGCGGTCACCAAATATGAATCCGGCGGAGATTGCAGAAAGGTCGGCGGCGTCGGCGAACGCGGCCCGATGCAGGTGCGTCCGGAAACGGCGGCGGCAATGGGTCTTCATCCGCGCGACTGCTCGGATTGGATCGACGCCGGGCTCAAATATCTGAAGATCGCGCTGGAAAAGCAGGGCCGCTACGGCCTCGACGTGGCGGTCTCCGCCTATAATCACGGCGTCGGCTTCGCCAAGCCTACGTCCTATGGCACGGCGGTGCTGCGCGCCATGGCGCCCAACCGCGTTCCGCTTTAAGCGTGCGGCCGTTTGAGCGCGCCGGCAGAGCGGAAAGAGCCCGCGCTGCCCCGCTCTTTCCCTTTGCTCCATTTCCTGTATAAGGCGAGCCAGCGCCACTTCGGCGCGGTCCTCCCAAAACCCTGCTGGACGACATCCCGGCTTGGCCGAGGGCGGAGATTTTCTCGAAATCGAAAGGATAGACGATGTCGATCGAGGCCGAGCGCAAACAGGCGCTCATTAAGGATTATGCGCTGAAGCCGGGCGACACCGGTTCTCCCGAGGTCCAGATCGCGATTTTGACCGAGCGGATCGCCAATCTGACCGAACATTTCAAGACTCACGTCAAGGATAATCATTCCCGCCGGGGGCTTTTGAAGCTCGTCTCCCAGCGCCGTCAGTTGCTCGACTATATGAAAGGCAAGGACGAGCAGCGCTATAGGACGCTGATCGAGCGGCTCGGCATCCGCCGCTAGCTTGACCGCGGCTCCCGCTGGAAAATCTGGCGGGAACAACCACCTAAGCTTGAAGGTCGGTGCGCCGGGCGGCGCGTTCTTGCTCTCATCGCGGAGTCCCGCTCGGCGCCGAAATGTTCTAGTATTGAAGGCGCTGATGCGCCTTGCGCAGCATAGGGGCGGCGGCATGGGCCGCCGGCCAAACCTCGAAGACCGCCGCCATGGCAGGATCGCCGGGCGCTGCCCTTCGGCAGCCTCTCGCCGTCTTGCACATGGCCCAAGTCTTTGCCCTAAAAAGAAAGACAGGGTTGATGTTCGACATTCACCGTGAGGAAATCAATTGGGCCGGGCGCAAGCTCGTGCTCGAGACCGGCAGGCTCGCGCGCCAATCCGACGGCGCCGTCCTTGCCACCTATGGCGAGACGACGGTTCTCGCCACCGTGGTTTCGGCCAAGGCGCCGAAACCGGGCGTGGACTTCTTCCCGCTCACCGTCAATTACCAGGAAAAGGCTTTTGCGGCCGGCCGCATTCCGGGCGGCTATTTCAAGCGCGAAGGCCGTCCGTCCGAGAAGGAGACATTGGTCTCCCGCTTGATCGACCGGCCCATCCGGCCGCTCTTTCCGGAGGGCTATCGCAACGACACCCAGATTATCGCGACCGTTCTTTCGCATGATCTCGAGAACGATCCCGACGTCGTCGCGATGGTCGCGACCTCCGCCGCGCTGACCCTTTCCGGCATTCCCTTCATGGGGCCGGTCGGAGCGGCGCGCGTCGGCTATATCAACGGCGAATTGAAGCTCAATCCGACGCTCGAGGAACTCAAGGACTCGGCGCTCGACCTCGTCGTCGCAGGCACGGGCGAGGCCGTCCTCATGGTCGAATCGGAAGCCAATGAGCTCTCCGAGGAATTGATGCTCTCGGCCGTCATGACGGGCCATCGCGGGTTCCAGCCGGTGATCGATGCGATCATCCGGCTCGCCGAACGCGCCGCCAAAGATCCGCGCGAGCTCGTCGTCGTGGACAAGACCGAGGTCGAGAAGGCGGTGCTGGCCATCGCGGAAGCCGATCTGCGCGAAGCCTATAAGATCACCTCGAAACAGGATCGCTATAACGCGGTCGATGCGGTGAGAGCGAAGGTTTTAGAGGCCCTGGCGCCGAGCGAGGACGAAGCGAAATTTCCGCCCGATCTCGTTGCCGAAGTCTTTCACGATCTTCAGGCCAAGGTCGTGCGCTGGAACATCCTCGATACCGGAATGAGGATCGATGGGCGCGACGTGAAAACCGTACGGCCGATCCGCGCCGAAGTCGGCGTTCTGCCGCGCACGCATGGTTCGGCGCTCTTCACCCGCGGCGAGACGCAGGCGCTCGTCGTCGCCACTCTCGGCACCGGCGAAGACGAGCAATTCGTCGACCGGCTCGAGGGCACCTATAAGGAGCGCTTCCTGCTCCATTACAATTTCCCGCCCTATTCGGTGGGCGAAACGGGACGCATCGGTTCGCCCGGGCGGCGCGAGATCGGCCACGGCAAGCTCGCCTGGCGCGCCATTCATCCGATGCTGCCGACGGCGGCGGAATTTCCTTATACGATCCGCGTCGTCTCGGAGATCACCGAGTCGAACGGCTCGTCCTCCATGGCAACCGTCTGCGGCTCGTCTTTGGCGTTGATGGATGCCGGCGTGCCGATCCGCGCACCGACCGCAGGCATCGCCATGGGCCTCATTCTCGAAGGCGAGCGCTTCGCGGTCCTTTCCGACATTCTCGGCGACGAGGATCACCTCGGCGACATGGACTTCAAGGTGGCGGGCACCGCGACCGGCGTCACCTCGCTGCAGATGGACATCAAGATCACCGGCATTACCGAAGAGATCATGCGCGTCGCGCTCGACCAGGCCAAAGCCGGCCGCCTGCATATTCTGGGCGAAATGGCGAAGGCCATCAGCGGGGCGCGGGCCGAGCTCGGCGAATTCGCGCCGCGGATCGAAACCATGAAGATCCCGACCGACAAGATCCGCGAAGTGATCGGCACCGGCGGCAAGGTGATCCGCGAGATCGTCGAGAAGACCGGCGCCAAGATCAATATCGAGGACGACGGCAC